>NZ_JALGRT010000013.1:0-242 GCF_022815525.1 Rathayibacter sp. VKM Ac-2927 | reverse complement strand
ACCATCGCCCGGCTCGGCTACCTTCCTGCGTCACACCTGTTAATACGCTAAACGCACCAGCACGGGGTCGTACGCTAGGCCCAACGCTTCACCCCGAAGGGATCCATCAAAGGGATTCAGATACTTAGCACTACTGGATTGTCTTGGGCGGTTCTTCGCCGGTAGGGGAATATCAACCCGTTGTCCATCGACTACGCCTGTCGGCCTCGCCTTAGGTCCCGACTTACCCAGGGAAGATTAGC
>NZ_JALGRT010000012.1:0-262 GCF_022815525.1 Rathayibacter sp. VKM Ac-2927 | reverse complement strand
ATCGGCGCTGAGAGTCTTAGCTTCCGGGTTCGGAATGTGACCGGGCGTTTCCCTCTCGCTATGGCCGCCGTAACCCTTCTAGACGCAACCGCCAGCCTTACGGCGTGGTGGTGGTCAAATCTGGGTCACACGTCATGCGTGTGTTCTGTTGTCCGCCCCGAGCAGTGTCGGGTGCGGCGTGCAGGTCGTGTCTTTGCGAACACGACCCGCGGTATGGAGCCCGTATTCTGGGAACCACAAAGTGGACGCAAGCAATCTCTGA
>NZ_JALGRT010000011.1:0-1294 GCF_022815525.1 Rathayibacter sp. VKM Ac-2927 | reverse complement strand
GCGTATCGGTGATTGCCTTGGTGTGTCGCGGGGTTCTGACTCGTCTGCGTATCTGACGCCTGGCAGGGCTGTCTGGATCTCGAACTGTCGAACCCCGCGACACCGTAAGCATCCGGTCGGCTGGTCATGACTTGATAGAAGCCTGACCGTCCTGTGGTCTCATCACCGATTTGTCTGCCCACTGGCCGGATGCGTCACCCGATGAAGGGATGCATCCAGCATGACAACGAACACGGTCCAAGCCCAGCCCGACCGGGAGATCGTCGCGGGCATCGACACCCACGAGAACAGCCACCACGTGGCTGTCCTGGACTCCGCGGGCCGCTTCCTGGGCGATGAGGCGTTCCCCGCGACGAGCGCCGGTTTCATCGAGCTGCTGTCCTGGGTCGGCGTCTTCGGGATGCTGGTGCGCGTCGCAGTCGAGGGCACCAGCTCCTACGGAGCGGCCCTGACCCGGTATCTGCTCGCCGAGAACGTGGCCGTCATCGAGGTCCCGCCGGGAGATAAAGCGCAGCGCCGCCGGCGAGGCAAGACCGACGCGTTCGACGCCGAGGCCGCCGCGCGCCGCGCTCTCGCGGAGACCTCACCGAGGATCCCGAAGGACACGACCTCGTCCGTTGAAGCGCTGCGCCTGCTCACCAACACCCGGAATCTGCTGGTCAAGCAGCAGAAGGAGATCGCCGGGCAGATCGATCAGTTCCTGATCACCGCCCCCGACACCCTCCGCGAGCTCTCCCGCGAGGGCACCCGGAAGACGCGCATGCGCCGCCTCGCCGAACTTCCCGAGACCGCCACCGGCGACATCGTCACCGACACCCTCACCCGGCTGCTGCGCCAGCACGCGACCCGCTGGCTCACCCTCGACGCCGACGCGACCTCGATCGAGAAGCAACTGCGCATCCTCATCGAGCAACGCGCCCCGAAACTCCTCGAGGTCTACTGCGTCGCCGCCGTCACCGCCGCGCAACTCCTCGTCGCCGTCGGCGAGAACGGACACCGCATCCACTCCGAAGCAGCCCTCGCGAAACTCTTCGGCGCAGCACCCCAACCCGTCTCCTCCGGCAAAACCAACCGCCACCGCCTCTCCCGAGGCGGCAACCGGCAAGCGAACTGCGCCCTCCACCAGATCTCCATCGCCCGCCTCTGCCACGAACAACGAACCCGCGACTACCGAGACACCCACCTCGCCGACGGCAAAACCAAGAAAGACATCCTCCGCCTCCTCAAACGAGCCCTCTGCCGCGAACTCTTCCCCCTCCTCTGCCGACCTTGACAAATAGAAGCTTCGAGATCC
>NZ_JALGRT010000010.1:1731-5445 GCF_022815525.1 Rathayibacter sp. VKM Ac-2927 | reverse complement strand
CTTCGATCACTTCCGTTGTGAAGCACCTCTTCAGGTGTGGAGGCGGGATGTGTCCGATTCTTGAGAACTCAACAGCGTGCACTATGTTCAATGCCAAATTTATAACCCCGTCCGGGTCTTGTGATCCGGTTGGGTTCCTTTGGAAATTGATGTCAGTAATGATGTCTTATTTGCTAGAGGTCAAACTTGAGTGCCTTCCTTTCGGGGTTGGTGTTCGTAATTTTTTTACGGAGAGTTTGATCCTGGCTCAGGACGAACGCTGGCGGCGTGCTTAACACATGCAAGTCGAACGATGAAGCCCAGCTTGCTGGGTGGATTAGTGGCGAACGGGTGAGTAACACGTGAGTAACCTGCCCTTGACTCTGGGATAAGCGCTGGAAACGGCGTCTAATACCGGATACGACCTGCCCCGGCATCGGGTGCGGGTGGAAAGTTTTTCGGTCAAGGATGGACTCGCGGCCTATCAGGTAGTTGGTGAGGTAATGGCTCACCAAGCCGACGACGGGTAGCCGGCCTGAGAGGGTGACCGGCCACACTGGGACTGAGACACGGCCCAGACTCCTACGGGAGGCAGCAGTGGGGAATATTGCACAATGGGCGAAAGCCTGATGCAGCAACGCCGCGTGGGGGATGACGGCCTTCGGGTTGTAAACCTCTTTTAGTAGGGAAGAAGGGCTTCGGCTTGACGGTACCTGCAGAAAAAGCACCGGCTAACTACGTGCCAGCAGCCGCGGTAATACGTAGGGTGCAAGCGTTGTCCGGAATTATTGGGCGTAAAGAGCTCGTAGGCGGTTTGTCGCGTCTGCTGTGAAAACCCGAGGCTCAACCTCGGGCCTGCAGTGGGTACGGGCAGACTAGAGTGCGGTAGGGGAGAATGGAATTCCTGGTGTAGCGGTGGAATGCGCAGATATCAGGAGGAACACCGATGGCGAAGGCAGTTCTCTGGGCCGTTACTGACGCTGAGGAGCGAAAGCGTGGGGAGCGAACAGGATTAGATACCCTGGTAGTCCACGCCGTAAACGTTGGGAACTAGATGTGGGGACCTTTCCACGGTCTCCGTGTCGCAGCTAACGCATTAAGTTCCCCGCCTGGGGAGTACGGCCGCAAGGCTAAAACTCAAAGGAATTGACGGGGGCCCGCACAAGCGGCGGAGCATGCGGATTAATTCGATGCAACGCGAAGAACCTTACCAAGGCTTGACATATACCGGAAACTTCCAGAAATGGTTGCCCCGCAAGGTCGGTATACAGGTGGTGCATGGTTGTCGTCAGCTCGTGTCGTGAGATGTTGGGTTAAGTCCCGCAACGAGCGCAACCCTCGTTCTATGTTGCCAGCACGTCATGGTGGGAACTCATAGGAGACTGCCGGGGTCAACTCGGAGGAAGGTGGGGATGACGTCAAATCATCATGCCCCTTATGTCTTGGGCTTCACGCATGCTACAATGGCCGGTACAAAGGGCTGCGATACCGTAAGGTGGAGCGAATCCCAAAAAGCCGGTCTCAGTTCGGATTGAGGTCTGCAACTCGACCTCATGAAGTCGGAGTCGCTAGTAATCGCAGATCAGCAACGCTGCGGTGAATACGTTCCCGGGCCTTGTACACACCGCCCGTCAAGTCATGAAAGTCGGTAACACCCGAAGCCAGTGGCCTAACCGCAAGGAGGGAGCTGTCGAAGGTGGGATCGGTGATTAGGACTAAGTCGTAACAAGGTAGCCGTACCGGAAGGTGCGGCTGGATCACCTCCTTTCTAAGGAGCATCTGGACACCATGCGTTTCGGCGTAGAGGTTGTTCCAGGCACCAGATCAAAGCGAATGTCTTTGCTGGTAGCTCATGGGTGGAACATTGAACTGGGTGCAGGAAGAGATTCGTCTCGTGTCAGTACAGCCTTCGGGTTGGGAACGCACGAGCGGGTGGGCTACTGCACATGCACGCTGTTGGGTCCTGAGGGACCGGGCCGGCTGCTCCTTCGGGGGTGGCTGGATCTCGACTCTCCTGGATCCTTTTTCCACGCCTGGGTGTGTGGGGGAGGGATACCGCCCGTATTTTGAGAACTACACAGTGGACGCGAGCATCTTAGACTCGGGCAGCCTTTGCGGGTTGTTCGGGTCGACAAGATTCGCAAGGAGCAGCCTTCGGGTTGTGTTCTTGCCAATCATTGGATCTGCAACTTTTCGAGTTGTGGTTTCTTAAACTCATGTGATTTTCAAGTTTTTAAGAGCAAACGGTGAATGCCTTGGCATCTGGAGCCGAAGAAGGACGTCGTAATCTGCGATAAGCCTCGGGGAGCTGATAAACGAGCTGTGATCCGAGGATTTCCGAATGGGGAAACCCCGCCAGGCCCCTTGTGGTGACCTGGTGACTCCCGCCTGAATATATAGGGCGGGTAGAGGGAACGTGGGGAAGTGAAACATCTCAGTACCCACAGGAAGAGAAAACAACAGTGATTCCGTCAGTAGTGGCGAGCGAACGCGGAAGAGGCTAAACCGAATCATGTGTGATACCCGGCAGGGGTTGCATGGTCGGGGTTGTGGGACTTTTCGTTGTGTTCTGCCGAGCACTGAACGTTACAGCGCATCATAGACGAACAGGTTTGAATGCCTGGCCAGAGCGGGTGCGAGCCCCGTAGTCGAAATGGTGTTATGGCGTGAAGAGTATCCCAAGTAGCACGGGGCCCGAGAAATCCCGTGTGAATCTGTCAGGACCACCTGATAAGCCTAAATACTCCCAGATGACCGATAGCGGACAAGTACCGTGAGGGAAAGGTGAAAAGTACCCCGGGAGGGGAGTGAAATAGTACCTGAAACCGTTTGCTTACAAACCGTCGGAGCTCCCATGTTGGGGTGACGGCGTGCCTTTTGAAGAATGAGCCTGCGAGTTAGTGCTCTGTGGCGAGGTTAACCCGTGTGGGGCAGCCGTAGCGAAAGCGAGTCCGAATAGGGCGATTCAGTCGCAGGGTCTAGACCCGAAGCGAAGTGATCTATCCATGGCCAGGTTGAAGCGACGGTAAGACGTCGTGGAGGACCGAACCCACTTCAGTTGAAAATGGAGGGGATGAGCTGTGGATAGGGGTGAAAGGCCAATCAAACTTCGTGATAGCTGGTTCTCTCCGAAATGCATTTAGGTGCAGCGTTGCGTGTTTCTTGCCGGAGGTAGAGCTACTGGATGGCCGATGGGGCCCAAAAGCTTACTGACGTCAGCCAAACTCCGAATGCCGGTAAGTGAGAGCGCAGCAGTGAGACTGTGGGGGATAAGCTTCATAGTCGAGAGGGAAACAACCCAGACCACCAACTAAGGTCCCTAAGCGCGTGCTAAGTGGGAAAGGATGTGGAGTTGCACAGACAACCAGGAGGTTGGCTTAGAAGCAGCCACCCTTGAAAGAGTGCGTAATAGCTCACTGGTCAAGTGATTCCGCGCCGACAATGTAACGGGGCTCAAGCACGCCACCGAAGTTGTGGCATTGACATTAGTGGTAGGCCTTCGTGGTCCAGCCGTGTTGATGGGTAGGAGAGCGTCGTGTGGCGAGTGAAGCGGCGGTGTGAACCAGCCGTGGACGCCACACGAGTGAGAATGCAGGCATGAGTAGCGAAAGACGGGTGAGAAACCCGTCCTCCGGAAGACCAAGGGTTCCAGGGTCAAGCTAATCTTCCCTGGGTAAGTCGGGACCTAAGGCGAGGCCGACAGGCGTAGTCGATGGACAACGGGTTGATATTCCC
>NZ_JALGRT010000010.1:0-1631 GCF_022815525.1 Rathayibacter sp. VKM Ac-2927 | reverse complement strand
TAGCGTACGACCCCGTGCTGGTGCGTTTAGCGTATTAACAGGTGTGACGCAGGAAGGTAGCCGAGCCGGGCGATGGTTGTCCCGGTCTAAGGATGTAGGGCGAACGATAGGCAAATCCGTCGTTCATATAGCCTGAGATCTGATGGGTAGACGCAAGTCGAAATCGGTGATCCTATGCTGCCAAGAAAAGCATCGACGCGAGGTTCTAGCTGCCCGTACCCCAAACCGACTCAGGTGGTCAGGTAGAGAATACTAAGGAGATCGAGAGAATCGTGGTTAAGGAACTCGGCAAAATGCCCCCGTAACTTCGGGAGAAGGGGGGCCTGAGGCGTGAACGGACTTGCTCCGGGAGCGTTCGATGGCCGCAGAGACCAGTGGGAAGCGACTGTTTACTAAAAACACAGGTCCGTGCTAAGTCGCAAGACGATGTATACGGACTGACGCCTGCCCGGTGCTGGAAGGTTAAGAGGAACGGTTAGCCGCAAGGCGAAGCTGAGAATTTAAGCCCCAGTAAACGGCGGTGGTAACTATAACCATCCTAAGGTAGCGAAATTCCTTGTCGGGTAAGTTCCGACCTGCACGAATGGCGTAACGACTTCCCAGCTGTCTCAACCGCGAACTCGGCGAAATTGCATTACGAGTAAAGATGCTCGTTACGCGCAGCAGGACGGAAAGACCCCGTGACCTTTACTATAGTTTGGTATTGGTGTTCGGTGTGGCTTGTGTAGGATAGGTGGGAGACTGTGAAGCGGGCACGCTAGTGTTCGTGGAGTCATTGTTGAAATACCACTCTGGTCACTCTGGATATCTAACTTCGGACCCTAATCGGGTTCAGGGACAGTGCCTGATGGGTAGTTTAACTGGGGCGGTTGCCTCCTAAAGAGTAACGGAGGCGCCCAAAGGTTCCCTCAACCTGGTTGGCAATCAGGTGTCGAGTGTAAGTGCACAAGGGAGCTTGACTGTGAGACTGACAAGTCGAGCAGGGACGAAAGTCGGGACTAGTGATCCGGCAGTGGCTTGTGGAAGCGCTGTCGCTCAACGGATAAAAGGTACCTCGGGGATAACAGGCTGATCTTGCCCAAGAGTCCATATCGACGGCATGGTTTGGCACCTCGATGTCGGCTCGTCGCATCCTGGGGCTGGAGTAGGTCCCAAGGGTTGGGCTGTTCGCCCATTAAAGCGGTACGCGAGCTGGGTTTAGAACGTCGTGAGACAGTTCGGTCCCTATCCGCTGCGCGCGCAGGAAATTTGAGAAGATCTATCCCTAGTACGAGAGGACCGGGATGGACGAACCTCTGGTGTGTCAGTTGTTCCGCCAGGAGCACCGCTGATTAGCTACGTTCGGAACGGATAACCGCTGAAAGCATCTAAGCGGGAAGCCGGCTTCGAGATGAGATTTCCATCCCTTCGGGGGAGAGGCTCCCAGCCAGACGACTGGGTTGATAGGCCGGATGTGGAAGACAGGACTAAAGACTGTCGGAGCTGACCGGTACTAATAAGCCGATAACTTGATAATCACTACACTCATACCGTTGTAAAGGCTGGTAGGAGTGGTCAGAGATTGCTTGCGTCCACTTTGTGGTTCCCAGAATACGGGCTCCATACCGCGGGTCGTGTTCGCAAAGACACGA
>NZ_JALGRT010000001.1:0-1105247 GCF_022815525.1 Rathayibacter sp. VKM Ac-2927 | reverse complement strand
GCCTCCTCAAACGAGCCCTCTGCCGCGAACTCTTCCCCCTCCTCTGCCGACCTTGACAAATAGAAGCTTCGAGATCCGGCCGCGTGGCGCCGCGTAAAATGGCGGGCATGACAAGCAGCCTTCCGACCGTCGCCGAGATCGCGGCGCTCATCGACCACGCGATCCTCAAGCCCGAGCTGACCCGCACCGAGGTCGACGCGCAGCTCGACGAGGCCCGCGCGGCCGGCGTCTTCAGCGTCTGCGTGCGCCCCTCCGACATCGCGCACGCCGTCCGCCGGCTCGAGGGCTCCGGCGTCCTCGTCGGGACGGTCATCGGCTTCCCGCACGGCACGACCTCCACCGCGGCGAAGGTCGCGGAGTCGACGCAGGCCCTCGCCGACGGCGCCGTCGAGCTCGACATGGTCGTCAACATCGGCCGCCTGCGCAGTGGACTGCTCGACGACGTCGAGGCCGACGTCCGCGCGGTCGTCGGCGCCGCCGAGGGCCACGTCGTCAAGGTCATCCTCGAGACCAGCTACCTCGACGACGAGCAGATCGTCGCCGGCAGCGAGGCCGCCGAGCGTGCGGGCGCCGACTTCGTCAAGACCGCGACCGGCTTCGGCGGCGGCGGCGCGAACGAGCACGACCTGCGCCTGATGCGCGGCGCCGTCTCCGACGCCGTCCAGGTCAAGGCCTCGGGAGGCGTCCGCGACCTCGACACGCTCCTCGCCTTCCGCGAGCTCGGCGTCACCCGCTTCGGCACCAGCGGCTCGGCGACGATCCTCGGCGACCTGACCGCGCGCCAGGCAGGCGACGCCTCCGCCGCCCGCGTCGACACCGCGTCGTACTGAGCGCCGTGCGCGGGGGAGGGCCGTCCGGTCGGCGCGCGGCGGCGGAGGGCGGGTCCCTCGACGTCGTCGCCAAGGCGCTGAAGGAGCGGGTCTACGCCGCCTTCACCGGGCTCGCCGTCGTGATGATCTACGCCGTCGACGAGCAGGCCGACTCCGCGCACGCCCTGCGCAGCCTCGTCATCGCGATCGTCGGCATCTCAGCCGCCGGCTTCGTCGCCGACGTCATCGCCCACCAGGTCGCCCACGCCGCGACCCCGACCGCGGCCGAGGCGCGGGTCATGCTCCGGATCGCGGGCGGCGCCCTCGCCTCCGCCTCGCTCCCCGTCCTGGTGCTCATCGCCTCGGCCCTCGGCTGGATCGACGACGTGGTCGCGCTGCGGATCGGCGTCGGCGTCTACGTCGCGACCCTCGCCGGCATCGCCCTGATCGCGGTCGTCCGGGCCGGCCTCGGTGTCGGGCAGAGCATCATCGGCCTGCTCGGCCTCGTCGGACTGGGAGCCGCCGTCGTCGGCGTGCTCGCCCTGTCGCACTGAGGGGCCGACGATCGTGACCGGCACCCGCACCCGCGTCGAGCTCGGCCGCCGGGAGGATCTCGGCGCCGACTGCGCCAACTGCTTCGGCCTCTGCTGCGTGGCCCTCGCGTTCACCCGCTCCGCCGACTTCCCCGTCGACAAGCCGGCCGGCGAGCCGTGCACGAACCTCGACACCGAGGACGCCTGCACGATCCACCGGCGGCTGCGCCCCGAGGGCTTCGCCGGCTGCACCGTCTTCGACTGCTTCGGCGCGGGCCAGAAGGTGTCGATGCAGACGTTCGGCGGCGTCTCCTGGCGCAGCGACGCGGAGGTGCGCGCGCGGATGTTCGCGGTCTTCCCGCTGATGCGCCGCCTGCACGAGCTGCTCTGGTACCTCGACGTGGCACTCGGCCTGCGCGGGGTCGACGCCGCCCTGCGGGACGCGGTGCGCGTCCGCTTCGAGGCGGTGCACGCCCTGACGCTCGCCGACGCCGACGCGATCCTCGCGGCCGACGTCGACGCGGAGTACGGCGCCGCCCGTCCGCTGCTGATCGCGGCGAGCGCGGCCGCGCGGAGCGACGGCCCACGGCGGCGCCGGCACGGCCGGCTGCGCCTGCAGCCCGGTGCCGACCTCGTGGCGGCCGCCCTCGCGGGCGCCGATCTGCGGGGTGCCGA
This sequence comes from Rathayibacter sp. VKM Ac-2927, assembly GCF_022815525.1. Classification (NCBI taxonomy): domain Bacteria; kingdom Bacillati; phylum Actinomycetota; class Actinomycetes; order Micrococcales; family Microbacteriaceae; genus Rathayibacter; species Rathayibacter sp. VKM Ac-2927. The sequence goes on along the minus strand of NZ_JALGRT010000001.1, from coordinate 1,103,230 downwards.
CCTGCGCGGCTCCCTGCTGATCGCCGCGGACCTCCGGGGCGCGGATCTCCGCGGCTGCGACGTCCTCGGCGCCGATCTGCGGGACGCCGACGTGGCGGGGGCCGATCTCTCGACGGCCATCTACCTCACACAAGCGCAGGTCAGCAGCACGCGCGGCGACACGCGGACGGCGCTGCCGCCGGACTTCGAGCGCCCGTCGCACTGGGCGGCGAGCAGCGGACGCTGAGGGTCAGCCCTCGACGGTGCCGGCGGCCGAGCCGTCGTCGTCGAGGCCGAGGCCGCCGAGGACCTCGCGGTGGAGCAGGTGCGACCCGTTCCAGTTCTCGATCACGCACTGCGGGAAGGCCTCGAGGTCGAGGGCGTCGAGCCAGCTGGCGGCCGCTTCGCGTGCCCAGGACTCGGTGGAGTAGACGCCGAGGATCTCGGTCTCGTCCGCGAACGGCCCGGTGGTCGAGAGCACGTAGTGACCGACGCTCATGGCTGCTCCTTCATCGTCGCGCAGTGGCGCGCGATGACAAGCCTGTCACAAACACGCTCTTGCGGAGAGCCGATGTCGGCGGCTAGGAGATGCTGTCGCGAAGTCGCGCGTTCAGGGCCGCGAGGGCGGCGGCGATCTCGGACTCGTCGGCGCCGGGCAGGACCGCGCCGCCCTGCGCGAGGCTGTGCCGGAGGGAGTCGAGCTCGGGGGTGCCGAGGCGACCGGCGGAGGTGAGCACCTCGAGGGTGGTGAGGACTCCGATGAGCGCGACGGCGTCGTCGACGTCGAGGGGTCGGGCGCAGTTGTTCTCCATGCGCATCTCCAGGGGTTCGGTGCCGCGCGGGGGACGCGGTCGGGGGCGGGTGGGGCGGGTGAGGGGGCGCTGCCGGCTTCGGGGCCGGACGCACCGAGACGCCCCGCGGCCGGATCGACCGCGGGGCGTCAGGGGTGGTGCGGGGTGATCAGGCGACGCGCGGCTCGGCCTCGGGGGCGTCGTCCTCGGGGATGTGGACGTCCTGCACGGTGACGTTGATCTCGGCGACGTCCATGCCGACGATCTCGCGGATCGCACGGCCGACGGCGGAGCGCACGCCCTCCGCCACGTCCTGGAGCGCGGCCGGGTACTCGGCGACGATCGTGACGTCGGCGGCGACCTGGCGCTCGCCGACCTCGACCTTGACGCCCTGGGCGCGGTCGTCGTTGCCGAGCGCGCCGCGGATGGCGCCGAGGGCGCGGGCGGCGCCGTTGCCGAGGGCGTGCACGCCGGGCACCTCGCGGGCCGCGATGCCGGCCACCTTCGCGATGACGCCGTCGTCGATGACCGTGCGTCCGGTCCCGTTCGTCGTCGTGGTGTTCGCGGTGCTCTCGGCCATGATCTCCTCTTTCGTCTCGGTGCCCGGTCGGTCGATCGGGCGGTTCAGAGGTAGGACGGAGCGTGCACGGCGAACGTCACGGTGGAGTCCCCGCTGCCCAGGGGACTGCCAGGGTCGGGAGGGAGGTGGGCCTCATCGCGCCGTCTGCTGCGCCAGGAACGCGAGGGTCCGCTCCAGCGCCTCGCGCGCCTCCGGCAGCTCGAGGTGGAACTGGTACTCGTGGCCGAGCTCGCTCTCGTGCCCGTCGCCCCAGAGCAGCGCCGTGACCGGGACGCCGAGCGAGCGCAGCTGCGCCGCGAACGGGCGCGACTGCTGCGCGGTGAGCGGGTCGGCGTTGCCGCCGCTGAGGAACGTCGGCGGGAACCGCGGCGTGACGTGCTCGATCGTCGACATCCACCGGGCGGCGTCGGAGGTCCACCAGGCCCGCCGGCCGGTGTATGCCCAGAGGGCGGCGCGTAGCCCGCGGCCGGCGAGACCGGTGGCGCGGGCGAGGGCGGCGAGGTCGAAGATCCCGCAGTGCAGGATCACCGCCCGCACGGCGTCGACGGGCAGGGTCGTCGTGAGCCCGGCCGCGCGGGCGTAGGAGGGGTTCGTGATCGCGGTGGCGAGCTGGCTCGCGAGCTGCGCGCCCGCGGAGTCGCCGGCCAGGACGAGGCGGTCGCGGGCGATCCCGAGGCGGCCGGCGCTGCGGCGCAGGTGCTCGAGTGCGGCGAGGAGCTGCCGCGGCGCGGTCGGGTGCACCGCCTCTGGCCCGCGGCTGTAGTCGAGCGAGACGACGGTGTAGCCGGCTTCGGCGAGCAGGCGAAGGTAGGGGTCCACGTCGCGCCGGTGGCCGGAGACCCAGCCGCCGCCGTGGATCCAGACCACGGTCGGGCGCGAGCCGGCTCCCGCGGAGCGGAGGACGTCGGCCGTCGTGGCCGGAGCGTCCGGACGCGCCGGGATCGGCTCGGCGACCCGCTGGATCCCCTCCGGAGCGAACGGCAGCATCGCCGCGGCCGTCCGCCGCGCCTCGCGCTCGAAGACCGCACGGACCGCCAGCGCGGCCGGCCAGGACGCGGCCCGGATCGGCGTCGCACGCACGGTGCCCCCTCCTCGCGTCGATCGCCCGGCCCCCACCGGCGACGCATCACGAAGGGTACGCACCGCATGTTTCCGCCGTGCGACGGCGCAGGTGGCAGGCTGGGCGGGTGACGGACGAGACGAGCGCGCAGGCCGCCCCGGAGACGGCGGCGAGCGCACCGGCGACCCGCCCGAAGGCCCTCGGCGCGAGGGCGATGCTCGTGCTGGCGCTGATCGGCGCGATCGGCGGGGTGCTCTCGGGCGCGTTCGGCGTCGGCGGCGGCATCGTGATGGTGCCGATGCTGATCGCCTGGGCCGGGATGGACCAGCGCCGGGCCTCTGCGACCTCGCTGCTCGCGATAGCGCCGACCGCGGTGGCCGGTGCCTTCGGCTACGCGCTGGGCGGTCAGGTCGCCTGGGTCCCCGCCGCGGTGATCGCCGCGGCCGCGATGATCGGCGCGATCCTCGGCTCCTGGCTGCTCGCGAGGCTGCCGCTCGGCGTGCTCCGCTGGCTGTTCGTCGCCCTGCTGGTCGCGGCGGCCGCGCGGATGGCGGTGTTCGGCTCGAACGAGACCGGCGACGTCGCCGAGGGCTGGGGCGTCTGGCCCGGCTTCGGCGGGCTGGGCCTGGCGATGGGAGTGGCCTCGGGGCTCTTCGGGATCGGCGGCGGCGCGATCGCCGTGCCCGTTCTCGTCGGCGCGTTCGGCCTCGCCGATCTGCTCGCCAAGGGCACCTCGCTCGCCGCGATGATCCCGACGGCGATCAGCGGCTCGATCGCGAACGCGCGCCGCGGGCTGCTCGATGTCCGGGCCGGGCTCGTGGTCGGGCTCTGCGCGACGGGGTTCTCCTTCGCCGGGGTGGCGCTGTCGTTCCTCCTGCCCGCGCGGATCTCGGGCGTGCTGTTCGCCGCGCTGCTGCTCCTCGCGGCGCTGCAGCTCGCGCTGAAGGGGCGACGGAAGCGGTCCTGATCCGGGATCCGCTCCGGACGCCTCTTGACACCGCCCCGTTGTAAGTGTTTGATCAGTCACATGCCGACCACGACCCCTCGCTCCACCGCAGAAGCCCAGCGCGAGCGGATCACCGCGGCCGCCGTGCACGTCTTCGCCCGCACCGGCTACTCCGCGACCCCGATCACCGAGGTCGCGTCGGAGGCGGGGGTCTCGCCGGCCTACGTCTTCCGGCTCTTCCCGGGCAAGCTCGGCGTCTTCGTCGCCGCGGTCGACCGCTGCTACGAGCTGGTGGCATCGACGCTCGCCGCAGCGGGGGAGGCCTCGGTCTCGTCGGACCCGGCCGACCGGCTCGAGGCGATGACCCTCGCCTACATCGACCTGATCGCCGACCGCGATTTGATCATGCTGCAGTCGCAGGCGCAGAGCGCGAGCGGGGTGCCGGAGATCCGCGAGGCGGTGCGCCGCGGGATCTCGACGGTCGTCCGCACGGTGAGCGTCGTCTCGGGCGCCGACGGCCCGGCCGTGCAGCGCTTCGTCGCCTACGGCCAGCTCTGCCACCTGATCGTGCAGACCGACCTCGGCGGCGTCGACTCCGAGTGGGCGCGCATCGTCTCCGCAGGCATCCGGCACCACGACTGAGCGCCGGCGAGCAGCCACATGCTGGTCGACCCATGCTGGTCGAGTAGCCCCGCAGGGGCGTATCGAGACCCACGGTCGTCAGCAGGGCGGACCTGCAGACTCGGCCTCTGACGCTGGTGGATCTCGATACGCCCGCGGCGCGGGCTACTCGATCAGCATGGACTTCCTTTCTCGAATCAAAAGAAGTGACTGTCCAGTCACTCACACCTACCCCAAGGAGCACCCCATGACCACCGCCCTCCCGCTCACCACCACCCGCGTCGTCCTCCCCGGGCTCGTCGAGCCGTCCGGACTGCTCCTCGAGCAGGCGCCGGTCGAGCCGCCCGCGGCCGGCGAGCTGCTCGTCGCCGTCGAGGCCACCGGCATCTCCTTCGCCGAGCAGTCCATGCGCCGCGGCCGCTACTTCGCCCAGCCCGCCTTCCCGTTCACGCCCGGCTACGACCTCGTCGGCCGGGTGCTCGCGGTCGGCCCCGGCGGCGACGCCTCGCTCGAGGGCCGCCGTGTCGCCGCCCTCACCAAGACCGGCGGCTGGACCGGCCACGCCCGGGTCGCCGCGCGCGACTGCGTCCTCGTCCCCGAGGGCGTCGCGCCGGAGGACGCCGAGGCCGTGGTGGTGAACGGAGTGACAGCCTGGCAGATGCTGCACCGCTCGGCCCGGCTCTCCCGCGGCGACACGATCCTTTTATTCGGGGCGAACGGCGGCGTCGGCGGCCTCGTGCACCGGCTGGCCTCACTCGAGGGCATCCGGGTGATCGGCGCCGCCTCGCCGCGGCACCACGACGCCCTCCGCGCGGCGGGCGTCGAGCCGGTCGACTACGCCGACCCGGAGCTCGCCGCCCGCGTCCGCGAGCTCGCACCGGGCGGCGTGGACGCCGTCTTCGACAACATCGGCGGGGAGACCACCCGCCTGGCCTGGTCGCTGCTCGCGCCCGGCGGCACCCTCGTCGCCTACGCGATCGTCAGCGCGAGCACCGGCAGCATCTGGCCGCCGTTCCTGAAGCAGCTCGCCCGCGTGCAGGCGTACCAGCTGGCGCCGAACGGGAAGCGCGCCGTCTTCTACGACCTCTGGTCCGGGCACTCGCTCCGTCCCGCCCGGTTCCGCGCGCGGCTCGAGGAGGACCTGGGCCGCGTGCTCGCGCTGCTCGCGGACGGCTCGCTCACCGCCAACATCGCGGCGCGCTTCCCGCTCACGGAGATCGTGGCGGCGATGGAGCTCGCGGAGTCGCGGACGCTCGACGGCAAGGTGATCCTGCTGCCCTGATCGCCGCGGCCGGGCAGTCGGCCCTCGAGAGCGTGGAAAAATGGGAGGCGATGTCCTCCCGAGCCGCATGAGCGCCGCCACCTACCTGACCGCCTCGATCCCCCTGCGCCTCGCGAGCGCGGGCATGGTCGTCGCCCTGCCCGTCCTGGCCGTCGAGCGCCTCGACGACGTCGCGCTCGGCGGGCTGCTGACCGGCGCCGCCCTGTTCCCGAGCGTGATCGCCGCTCCGCTGGTCGGCACCGTGCTCGACCGGGTGCGCTCGCCGCGGCGGCTGCTGGTCGGCGCGGCGCTCGCCACCGCCGCCTCCTTCGCGCTCGCGTCCTTCCTCAGCGACGTGCTGACGGCGCTGATCGCGCTGCTCCTGGTGATCGCGGGCCTGGCGACCCCGGTCTACATGGGCGGCATGTCGAGCTTCGTGACCAGCGCGATCGCCGACCCGCGCCGCGCCTACGCCCAGGACTCGCTGTCCTACACCGTCGCCTCGATCGGCGGCCCCGCGATCGCCGGGCTGGTGATCGCCGTCGCCTCGGCCCGCTTCGCCATGCTCGCGATGGCCGCCCTCGCGCTCGTCGGCGTCCTCGGCTCGCTCGCCCTGCGGATGGAGGCGCGGCCGACCCCCACCGTCGGCGTCCGGCGCACCATCGCGGCCGGTGTCACCCACCTCGTGCGGCACCGGCCGATCGCGATCGTCACCCTCTCCGGGACGATCAGCCAGATCGGCGGCGGTGCGGCCGGCGTCGCCGCGATCGGCCTGTCGCTCGAGCGGGTGGGCAGCACCGCGGCGGCGGCCGGGCTGCTCACCGCGTTCGCCGTCGGCGGGCTGCTCGGTGCGATCGCGGTCGCCGTGCGGCGCTGGACGCACCGCCCGCCGGCCTGGGCGATGGGGGCGGGCTTCGCCGCGACCGGCGTCGCCCTGCTCGCCGCCGCGCCCGACCTCGGGATCGTCGTGGCCCTCGTCGCGTTCGCCGTCGCCGGAGTCTTCACCGCGCCCGCGAACGCCGCGATGCTGCTGCTGCGCGATCAGGAGAGCCCGGCCGCCGTCCGCTCCCAGGTCTTCACCATCGGCGCGGGCCTGCGCGCCGCCGCCGCCGCGGTCGGTGCCGCCCTCGCGGGCGCCGCCTCCGGCCTCGACGCCGGCTGGCTCATCCTCGGCATCGCCACCGTCTGGATCGCCTCGGGCCTGCTCCTGACCCTCTTCCCCCGCCCCCTGCCGGCCCGCGAGAGCTGATCCCCGCCGCGAGATGCCACTTGGGTACGCGACACGCCGTGAAAGGCGTGCACAAGTGGCATCTCGCGGGGAGGGTCAGGCGGCGGCGCCCGAGAGGGTGCCGGTGCTGGGGCCCGCGGGGTCGGTGATCAGGCAGTTGATGACGCGGTCGCCGCCGTCCCAGCTCTCCTGGGTGGGGTAGTAGTAGCTGAAGTCGTACTGCGACTCCTCGTAGCTGAGGCCGACGAAGCCCTCGAACGCGGCCTGGCACTCGGAGTCGGCCTGCTCGGTGGTCGCCGTCTCGCCGGGGTACTCGTCGGCGTCGGCCATCGTGATGTTCTGGAAGACCTCGTAGCTGTGCGCGTCGGAGCACGGCACGGTCGGGACGTCGGTGACCTCGGTCGCGGTCTCGCTCAGCTCGTCGTTCAGGCAGTCGCCGACGCGGAGCTGGAAGACGTCGGTCGTGCCGCCGTCGACGATCTCACCCGAGGTGTCGTCCCGGGTCTCGCCGCCCATCATGCTGTTGATCCCCGAGCAGCCGGTGAGGCCGAGGGCGAGGGCCGCGGCGGCGGCGAGGACGAGGGCGGAACGGCGGCGGTTCATCGGAGGCTCCAGACGGCGGTGACGGGGTCGGCTCCAGGGTAGGGGTGGCGGGGCCCGCCGGGGCACCCCCTGTGCGGTGCGGTCCGCTACTCCGATCGTCGCCGCCCGGCAAGGCCCCGCGAGGGGCAGGCGAAGTCCAGCCGGGTGGAGTCGAATGGGGGCATGGCTCAGAAGACCGTCGCAGACCAGCTCATCGCCCAGCTCATCGACGCCGGGGTCGCCCGGATCTACGGGATCGTCGGGGACTCGCTCAATCCGATCGTCGACGCGGTGCGCCGCAGCGGCGGCTCGGCGAAGGGCGGGATCGACTGGATCCACGTCCGCAACGAGGAGGCCGCCGCTTTCGCGGCCGGCGCGGAGGCGCAGATCACCGGGAAGCTGGCGGTCTGCGCCGGGAGCTGCGGCCCCGGCAACCTGCATCTGATCAACGGCCTGTACGACGCGCACCGCTCGGGTGCGCCCGTGCTCGCCATCGCGAGCCACATCCCGAGCGGCGAGATCGGCTCCGGCTACTTCCAGGAGACGCACCCCGACCGCCTCTTCGTCGAGTGCTCGCACTACCGCGAGCTGGTCTCGACAGCGGCGCAGGCCCCGCGGGTCGTCAACGCGGCGATGCGCAGTGCCGTCGCCCTCCGCGGCGTGGCCGTGGTGACCCTCCCGGGCGACGTCGCCGAGTTCGAGGCGGAGGGCGACTTCCCGTCCTTCGTGCTGCCGGAGCGGCCGGCCCTGGTGCCCGCCTCGGCCGACGTCCGCGCTCTCGCGCAGGCGATCGACGAGGCGAAGACGGTCGCGATCTTCGCCGGCGCCGGCGTGCGGGACGCGCACGACGAGGTCGTCGCCTTCGCCGAGCTCGTCGGAGCGCCGATCGGGCACAGCCTACGCGGCAAGGAGTGGATCCAGTACGACAACCCCTACGACGTCGGCATGACCGGGCTGCTCGGCTACGGCGCCGCCCACGCGGGCATGCACGACGCCGACCTCCTGATCCTGCTGGGCACCGACTTCCCCTACGAGCAGTTCCTGCCGGACGCGTCGAAGGTCGTCATCGCGCAGGTCGACAGCGACGCCTCCAAGCTCGGCCGCCGGGTGAGCGTGGCGCATCCCGTGCACGGCGACGTCGCCACGACCCTGGACGCGCTGACCCCGCTGGTGAAGCGGAAGGACCACCGCTTCCTCGACCGGATGCTGAAGAAGCACGAGAAGCTCGTCACCGGCGTGGTCGGCAAGTACACCGAGGTCGCCACCAAGCAGCCGATCCACCCCGAGCTGGTCGCGTCGACGCTGGACGCGCTGCTCGCCGACGACGCGATCGTGACCGCCGACACCGGCATGGGCAACGTCTGGCAGGCGCGCTACATCACGCCGAACGGGCGCCGGCGCCTGCTCGGCTCGTACTCGCACGGCTCGATGGCGAACGCGCTGCCGCACGCCGTGGGCGCCCAGATGGCGCAGCCCGGCCGCCAGGTCGTCTCGCTGAGCGGCGACGGCGGGCTCTCGATGCTGATGGGCGAGCTGGTGACGGTCGCGGCCTACAAGCTGCCGGTGACCATCGTCGTGTTCAACAACTCGACGCTCGGGCTGGTGAAGGTCGAGATGCTCGTCGACGGCTTCCCGGACTTCGCGGTGGACGTGCCGATGGTCGACTACGCGCAGGTCGCGACGGCGGTCGGCATCCGGGGGATCCGGGTCGAGGACCCGCGCGAGGTGGAGTCCGCGCTGCGCGAGGCGCTCGCCGACCCGGGGCCCGTGCTCGTCGACGTGGTCACCGATCCGCTCGCCCTGTCGCTGCCGCCGACGGTCACCGGCGCCCAGGTGAAGGGCTTCGCACTGGCGATGTCGAAGATGGTGATGAACGGCGGCGCGGGCGAGGCGATCGCGCTGGCCCGCTCGAACGTGAAGCACGCGCTGCCGTGATCGACGCTCCCGCGATCGACCGCGCCGCGCTGGCGACCGGCACCTGGTTCGTGCGCGGCTCGAGCCTGCCGCTGTGGCGGGGGCGCGAGGGGGTGGCGATCACCTACGCGCCCCTGCCCGGCGGCGAGGTCGGCGACGTGGTCAGCTGGCGCGGCCGCCGCTCGACGCGCTACGTGGTCGGGATCGACGCCCCCGACCCCGCGGATCCCGACGGCTTCCGCTGGCGGGGCGTCGAGCCGCTGACGCTGCTGGCCCGCAGCCGCTGGTCCTTCGTCGCGGCCGACGCCGAGGCCGGCTGGGCGCTGACCCGCTTCGCCCGCACGCCGTTCACCCCGGCGGGCGTCGACGTGTACGTCCGCGAGGCGCGCCCGGCCGCCGGTGTCCTGGCCGCCGCCCTCGCGGCCTGCGCCGCGGACCCGCGCACGGCGCCGCTGCGCCCCCGCCTCTTCGAGGTCGCGCCCTGACGGCCCGAGCCCGGACGACGGTGGATCCCGGTTCGCCCGCTGCGCGGCCTGCTCGATCAGCATGAACGGGGCTGCACGGCCCGGCGGATCGGCATGCAGGGGCCGTCGCTGCATGCTGGTCGAGTAGCCCCGGAGGGGCGTATCGAGACCCACCCGCAGACGGCTCAGGCTCGGACGGTGGTGGATCTCGATACGCCCGCTGCGCGGGCTACTCGATCAGCATGGATGGCGCCGGACGGACGCTTCATGCTGGTCGAGTAGCCCCGGAGGGGCGTATCGAGACCGACGCACTCAGAGGCTCTCGCCGATGGCGATCGACTGGGCCTCGACGGCCTCCGACTCCTGGCCGTGCGCGTCCGCGCGCGCCAGCGTCCGGCGACCGAGGAACACGATCAGCGAGGCGATCAGCACCGCGCCCGCCGCCGCGTACATCGGGAAGGCCGGCGAGATCGCCGCGGCCAGCGCCGAGGCGGCCGGCGGGGCGATCGCGCCGCCGAGGAAGCGGACGCCCGAGTAGGAGGATGAGGCGACGGAGCGCGGCAGGTCGGTCGCCTCCATCACGCACTCGGTCAGCACGGTGTTGACGACGCCCAGCAGCAGGCCGCCGACGATGATGCAGACGATCAGGCCGACCCGCGAGGAGATCAGCAGTCCGCCGGCGACGAGGTCGAGCGCCAGCAGCACCAGCACCGAGCGGAGCACGACGGTGCGCGGCAGCCGCGCGGTCAGCAGCGGAGCGACGAAGACCGAGGTGATCGCGACGCCGAGGCCCCAGCCGAAGAAGGTGAAGCCGAGGCCCATCTCGTCCAGCCCGAGCGGGTACGGCGTGTAGGCCAGCAGCACGAAGAAGCCGATGTTGTAGAACAGTGCGGCACCGGCCAGGGTGCGGATCGCGGGCACGGCGAGCGCCTTGAACGGCGCGGAGAGCGGCGTGGGGGTCGGCCGCGGGCCGTCTTCGCGCAGCAGCGTCGCGATGGCGATGAAGCCGACTGCCATCAGGACGGCCGTGCCGAAGAACGGTCCGCGCCAGGAGACGGACCCGAGCAGGCCGCCGAGCAGTGGGCCGATCGCGATGCCGACGCCGAGCGCGGCCTCGTAGAGCACGATCGCCGCGGAGGAGCCTCCGCTGGCCGCGCCGACGATCGTCGAGAGCGCGGTCGAGATGAAGAGCGCGTTGCCGAAGCCCCAGCCGGCGCGGAAGCCGATGACGCCCTCGACGCTGCCGGCCGTGCCGGCGAGCGCGGCGAAGACCACGATCAGCACCAGGCCGATCATCAGCGTCTTCTTCGCGCCGATGCGGCTGGAGAGCCAGCTGGTGAAGAACATCACGACGCCGGTGATCACGAGGTAGCTGGTGAACAGCAGCGAGGTCTCGGTCGGCGTCGCCTCGAGGCTCTCGGCGATGGCCGGGAGGATCGGGTCGACGAGGCCGATGCCCATGAAGGCGATGACGGCGGCGAAGGCGACGGCCCAGACGGCGAGCGGCTGCCGGAGGATCGAGCCGCCCGCGGCGGGGGAGTGGGGAGTGGACACGGAGGGGCCTTTCGGGGGAGGGGTCGTGCGGGGAAGGGGAGTCAGGAGGCGGGGCCGCCGGCGACGCGCAGGACGCGCTCCTCGACGAGGGCCGCGGCGCGCTCGAGGGCGCGGCGGTCGTCGTCGTCGAGGTCGTCGAACAGCGGGGCGAGGGCGGTGTCGAGGCGGAGGCGGTGCTCGGTGAGCGCCGCGGCTCCCGCCTCGGTGCCCTCGATCAGCCAGGCGCGACCGTCGCTCTCGTCGTGCACGCGGCGGATCCAGCCGGCCTCGTCGAGGCGCGCGATGATGCCGGTCATCGTCGGCTGGGTGACCCGGACGCGCTCGGCGAGCTCGCCGAGGCGGATCGGGGAGGCGGTGCGCAGCTCGGCGAGCGTCGACCAGACGGCGCCGGACTGCGCGCCGAGCCCGGTGGCGCCGCTGGAGCGGCCGGCGTACCGCGCGAGCGCGGTGGCGGCGGAGGCGAGGCGGACGGGGGCGGAGGGTTCGAGCACGTGCTTAAACATAGCACGCCTATGTATTGCGGTAAGGACCGATCCGTCGTGTCCCGGACTGCCCTTCTCCACCGTTGATGTGCCAGAATTGTTCGTAATCCCTCGTCGAAAGCGGGGATCACCGACGGAAAGAGTTGTCATGCACAGCGTGGTGGAGTCCAGTGCGACCGCCCTCGAATCCGATCTCGACTGCGACGTGGTCGTGATCGGCGCCGGCGCCACCGGCCTGACCGCCGCCCTCCGGTTGCAGGAGCAGGGCCGCCGCGTCGTCGTCCTCGAGGCGCGCGAGCGCGTCGGCGGCCGCCTCGAGACCCGCGTGGTCGACGGCCAGATGCTCGAGCTCGGCGGCCAGTGGGTCTCGCCGGATCAGACCGCCCTGCTCGAGACGCTCGACGAGCTCGGCCTCGACACCTACTCCCGCTACCGCGAGGGCGAGAGCGTCTACATCGGCGCAGACGGCGGCGCCCGGCGCTTCACCGGCGACATCTTCCCCGGCGGCGCGAGCACCGAGGCCGAGATCGAGCGCCTGATCGGGATCCTCGACGGCCTCGTCGCCGAGACCGACCCGTCCGCGCCGTGGTCGCACCCGCGGGCGCACGACTACGACCGGATCAGCTTCAGCGCCTGGCTGGAGGCGCAGAGCGACGACGCCGAGGCCCGCGCGAACATCGCGCTCTTCATCGCCGACGCCATGCTCACCAAGCCCGCGCACTCCTTCTCGCTGCTGCAGGCCCTGCTGATGGCGGCGAGTGCGGGCAGCTTCGGCAACCTCGTCGACGCCGACTTCATCCTCGACAAGCGCGTCCTCGGCGGGCTCCAGCAGGTCCCGGAGCGGCTCGCCGAGCGCGTGGGCGCCGAGCGCGTGCTGCTCGGCCGGCCGGTCCGCTCCGTCGAGTACGGCGACGACGGCGTGACCGTCCGCGCCGACGGCGTCACCGTGCGGGCCCGCCGCGCGATCGTCGCCGTGCCGCCGAACCTCGTCAACCGGATCACCTTCGACCCGCCGCTGCCCCGGCTCCGCCAGCAGGCCCTCCAGCACCAGTCCCTCGGCCTCGTGATCAAGGTCCACGCGACCTACGCGACCCCGTTCTGGCGCGCCGACGGCCTCTCCGGCACCGCGTTCAGCCCGCACGCCCTCGTGCACGAGGCCTACGACAACTCCAACGCGGGGGAGGAGCGCGGCACCCTCGTCGGCTTCGTCTCGGACGAGAAGGCCGACCGCGTGCTCGCGCTGCCCGAGGCCGAGCGGAAGGCCGCGATCCTCGACTCGCTCGCCGCCTACTACGGCCCGGCCGCGCTCGACCCCGTCGTCTACTACGAGAGCGACTGGGCGTCGGAGGAGTGGACGCAGGGCGCGTACGCCGCGAGCTTCGACCTCGGCGGACTGACCCGCTACGGCGCGCTGCAGCTCGAGCCGGTGGGCCCGCTCCGCTTCGGCTCGAGCGACCTCGCGGCCGAGGGCTACCAGCACGTCGACGGCGCGATCCGCGTCGGCCGGCGCCTGGCGCAGGAGATCCTCGACGAGGACTCCGCTGACGCCGAGACACAGCACGACACCGCCGACGCGACCGCGCCGGCCCGCGACCGTGAAGGAGCACTCCCCGCATGAGCAGCAGCAGCTACGCCGTCATCGACCCGGCCTCGGGCGAGACGCTGAGCGAGTACCCCGGCATCACCGACGCCGAGCTCGCCGACGCGATCGCCTCGGCCCACGACGCGTACTCCACCTGGTCGCGCACCGTGCCCGTCGCCACCCGCGCCGCGCTGATCGCCCGCGTCGCCGAGCTGCACGTCGAGCGCGCCGACGCCCTCGCCGAGATCATCGTCCGCGAGATGGGCAAGCCGCTCGACCAGGCGCAGGGCGAGGTCGGCTTCGCGGCCGACATCTACCGCTACTACGCGGAGAACGGCGAGGAGTTCCTGAAGGACGAGCCGATCGCGCTGGCCGACGGCACCGGCTCGGCGTTCGTCCGCCGCTCGGGCCTGGGCGTGCTGCTGGGGATCATGCCCTGGAACTTCCCCTACTACCAGGTCGCCCGCTTCGCCGGCCCGAACGTGGTGAACGGCAACACGATCCTGCTCAAGCACGCGCCGCAGTGCCCGGAGTCGGCCGCCGCGATCGCCGATATCTTCCGCACGGCCGCCGAGGAGCTCGGCGCCCCCGCCGGTGTCTACGTGAACCTCTACGCGAGCAACGACCAGGCGGCGACCGTCATCGCCGACCCGCGGGTGCAGGGCGTCTCCGTCACCGGCTCCGAGCGCGCGGGAGCGGCCGTCGCCGAGATCGCCGGCCGCAACCTCAAGAAGGTCGTCCTCGAGCTGGGCGGCTCGGACCCGTTCGTGCTGCTCTCCACCGACGACCTCGACAAGGCCGTCGAGGACGCGGTCGCCGCGCGCCTGGACAACAACGGCCAGTCCTGCAACGCCGCCAAGCGCTTCATCGTGATCGACGCGCTCTACGACGCGTTCGCGGAGAAGTTCACCGCGGCCTTCACCGCCGCCCGGCCCGCGGATCCCTTCGCCGAGGGGACCCTCCTCGGCCCGCTCTCCTCCGCCGCCGCGACCGAGCGCCTCGAGCAGCAGCTCGCCGTCGCCCGCGAGCAGGGCGCGACCGTCCGCGCCAGCGGCGAGGTCACCGGCAACTTCTTCCCGCCGGCCGTCCTCGAGGACGTCACCCCCGAGATGAACGCCTACCGCGAGGAGTTCTTCGGCCCCGTCGCCGCGCTCTACCGCGTGCACGACGAGGACGAGGCGATCACCCTCGCCAACGACACCCCCTACGGCCTGGGCTCCTACCTCTACACGACCGACTCGGAGCAGGCCCTCCGCCTGGCCGACCGCATCGACGCCGGCATGGTCTGGATCAACCTCGTCCTCGGCGACGCGGCCGAGCTCCCCTTCGGCGGCGTCAAGCGCTCCGGCACCGGCCGCGAGATGGGCCGCAGCGCCCTCGAGGAGTTCGTCAACAAGAAGCTGATCCGCATCGCCTAGGTCGTCGCCCGGCGGGGCCGTGCCAGCGCGACGGCGACGTTGCGCTCCACGGTCTCTTTCAGAAGCGTCGCCTGATCGTCGTCGAGAGTTCTCCACGCGGTGTCGTTCCTCGCGGCGACGCCGCGCGCCACCTCTTCCACGAGAGTGACGACCTCCTCCTCGTCGATCCCCGCGCTCCTCGCGAACTTCCGCCAGTGGTTCTGCGTCACCGCCTGCGGGAACCGCGTGCCGGCGATGCGCATCGCCAGCTCCTGATCGAACGCCGGGTACAGGCCGGTCGGAACCGCGTCGTAGATCGGGGCGAGGCTGACGGCGTCGGGCCGGAGGAGGACGGAGTAGTTCTTGGCATGCGCGTCAGCGTTCCCGAGGAGGACGTTGAAGGCCAGCTGCCGGAGGAAGGCGCGCACCACCGCGCCGGTCGCGTCGACCGACCGGAGCTTCTCCACGATCTGCGCGGCCGTCACGGAGTACTTCCGTGCAACGTCGACGCCCAGCGCCTGGGCGAGATCCTCGGCGTGGAGTCGTGTCGCGAACACGGTGTCGTCGAAGACGCGGTCGAAGCGCTCCACGACGAACGCCGTCTGATCCGTCATCTGCAGGACGGCCGCTCGGGGAGCCGGGAGGCCGGCCTCCGCGGCCAGTGTCAGCGCGGCCGCTTCCGCTTTCTCGAGGTGGAGATGCTCCGGGCGCGCGGGCTTGACGATGTGCGTGGAGGGCACGGCGGCGTTCGACCAGTACCAGTTCCGGTCCACTCGAGCCAGGGCGAACTTGCCCTGCGTTCCCGCGAGGGAGAAGCGCGCGGGAGTCTGTCTCGGCACCCAGGCGTCCGGATCGAGCTTGATGCTGTTGATGCGATCGGCGACGTCCCGATCGAGAGCGGGATTGAGCTGCGCCAGTCCCGTCGGCGGTGCCTCGCCGTCCGGGAGGAGCACCAGGCCGCCGGCGACGTCACCGCCGACCGTGCGCAGGAGATCGAACGTCCCCGTGCTCGCGACCCCGTACGCCTGTGCCATCCGGCGTCGCGTGTGCTCCTGGTCGGGCAGCAGGTTGTCGAGGAACCTCGCCGCCGCCGTGCGCGTCGTCGTGCCCTCGCGCGGCAGCGACAGGGAGATCGGCGTCGACGGTGCGTCGTCGGAGTAGGTGAAGCCGATCGTGCCGTCGGCGTCGCGGGTGAACCGCCCGGCATGTCTGCCTTCGAGCCACGCTTCGAGTCGTTCCGTCATCGCAGCACCAGGTCGGGAAGCGCGGTCGGCTCGACGCCCAGGGCGTCCAGCACTCGTCGCGCGGTCGAGGGCCGCGACACCGGCAGCCCGCGTTCGAGGCGTCGGACGTCGGAGACGTCCACCTCCGCGGCTCGCGCGAGGTCGTCGATGGAGAGTCCCATGATGCGTCGCTCCGAGCCGACGACATCCGCCAGATCCTCCGGGCGCCGGAGGTACTCGCGTCGCGGTCGGTGCAGAGCCTCCCGCACGTAGTCGGGATCACCGTGGAGCGCGTGCTGCACGAGATTGGTGCCGAAGTCGACGAGCCCGGACTCCACCTCTCCACCCCACCAGTCCGCCAGCAACCCTGCGGGGTCCTGCGACGCGCGGAGCCGACGGATGCGCGCGGCCGTCCTGGCGAGCTCCTGCCCCTCGAGGCCCGACAGGGTCCGCTCGTGCAGGGCGTGCGCCAGCGACTGCCGCGACCTGACGGAGAGCGGACGGCGCGAACGTGCGCCGGACACCTCCGTGACCTCCCAGCGGCGGCCGACCTTCGTCGCCTCGATCCGGCCGGCAGCGATCAGCGCCACCACGCGGCGCGGAGTCACCCCGAGTCGCTCGGCGGCCTGCTTGACGTCCATGACACAACCGTACCGCTCGGCGGTCGAGAAGCATCGTGGCCGCCTGAAGGCGGGTAAGCTCGCCCGTCATGCGCGTCTTCGGCTGTCCGCACTGCGAGGCGCGGGTGGAGTTCGAGGACGCGCGGTGCCTGCGCTGCGGCACGGCGCTCGCCTACGACGTCGACGCGGACGAGCTCGTCGAGGCGGGGGGGCGCGCGCTCTGCGTGTACCGCGGCACCATCGACTGCACCTGGCTCGCGGCGGAGGGCACCGGCGGAGCCTGCGCCTCCTGCGCGCTGACGAGCGCCCGGCCGCCGGTGTACGACGCGGCGACGCTGAGCCAGCTGACGGTCGCCGAGTTCGCCAAGCGGCGGCTGCTGCGCCAGCTGCGGCACCTCGACCTGCCGGTGCACCGCGGTCGGCGGCTGTCCTTCGAGCTGCTCTCCTCCGCGCAGGGCTCCGTGACGACCGGGCACGCCGACGGCGTGATCACCGTCGATCTCGCCGAGGGGAACGACGCGCACCGCGAGGCGCTGAAGGCGCGGCTCGGCGAGCCGTACCGGACGATGCTCGGCCACTTCCGGCACGAGATCGGCCACTACTACTGGCAGCTGCTCGTGGACGGCTCGCCGCTCCTGCCCGCGTTCCGCGCGCTGTTCGGCGACGAGCGGGCCGACTACGGTGCGGCGCTCGACGCGCACTACGGCGGCGCGTCGACCGAGGACTGGGCCCGCGACCACATCTCGCAGTACGCGACCACGCACCCGTGGGAGGACTTCGCCGAGACCTTCGCGCACTACCTGCACATCGCCGACGCGCTGGAGACGACCGCGACGGTCGGCCTGACCGTCGCCGGACCCTGGGGCCGCCTCCCCGAGTCGCTGGTCGGCAGCGTGCAGGCGACCGGCGCGCAGCGCGTCGCCGATCTGGAGACGCCCGAGATCCTCGCCCGCTGGCACGGCTTCTCGCTCGCCCTCAACAGCGTGAACCGCTCGATGGGCAAGGACGACCTCTACCCCTTCGTCATCACGCCCGCGATCGCCGAGAAGCTCGCCTGGGTGCACGAGCTGGTGCGCCGCGGCGCACAGCTGTGACTCGTCGCCGCGGCGCACAGCTGTGACTCGTCGCCGGGGGACCTGGGAGTCAGGCCTCGCCGTCGAGCAGCCGGCGCGGCGCTCTCGCGGCCCACGCCTCGCGCAGCAGCTCGCCGAGCTCGTCCGCGCCGATCTTCTCCAGCCGCACGAGCACGCTCGGATGCCCGTCGTAGTGGCTCGTCGTGAAGTACGTGTCCGGGTCGCTCTGCAGCAGCGCCTCGCGCTCGCCGAGGTCGGCCCGCCAGAGGAGCAGGACACCCGGCCGCTGGTGCAGGCGGGCGAACATCCTCGGGCCGGCGTAGAAGGCCGGGGTGCCGTAGGCGGTCCGCTCCTCGGTGCCGGGGAGCAGGAGCGCCAGCCGGCGCACGTCGTCGTCGTCACTCATGCTCCCCAGTGTGCGCCGCTACTTCTTCGTGAGCGAGGACTCCTTGTGCGCGGCCTTCGCGTCGGTCTTGTCGCTCTGCACGATCCAGTAGGGCTCGTCGTCCGAGGCGTTGAACTTCTGCCCCTCGAA
Organism: Rathayibacter sp. VKM Ac-2927; assembly: GCF_022815525.1. NCBI lineage: Bacteria > Bacillati > Actinomycetota > Actinomycetes > Micrococcales > Microbacteriaceae > Rathayibacter > Rathayibacter sp. VKM Ac-2927. The sequence goes on along the minus strand of NZ_JALGRT010000001.1, from coordinate 1,085,338 downwards.
CTGGAACTCCTTCGTCTTCTTCTCGACCAGCTCGCCGTGGGTCTCGCCCTGCGAGGTGTTCCAGCTGATCTTGTCGCCCTTCTTCACGAGGCGCTTCCTCTCTCTCGTGCCGCACCGGGGGTCCGGGGCAGCGTGATGGTGGTGGTGACGTCGACGATGGCCGGCGTGGCAGGTGCCGACGAGAAGCCGAAGCGGACCGGCGGCGACAGCGGGCCGAGCGCGCCGAGGTCCGCGCCGTCGAGCGAGGCGGTGACCCCGAGAATCGAGCGGATGGCGCGGACGCCGTAGTACTCCCGCCTGCCCTGGCCGGCCGAGCCCGCGGTGCTCACGCCGCGCACCAGCACGGAGGCGACCGGGGAGATCGCGGTCAGCCAGGCCGGATGCTCGGCGAGCGGCCGCGGCACGATCCGCAGCAGGCGGCCCAGCGGAGTGAGCCCGCCGAGCCGCAGCGCGAGCGAGAGCGGGCCGGCCGTGGCCTCGATCCCGCCGTCGGCGCGGTGCCAGGCGACCGGCGCGAGCCGCACCTCGTCGAACGAGTACGTCGACCCGATGAAGTCCGCGACCTCGTCCGTCGGCGCGACCAGGAGCCGGTGCCCGTCCGCCCGCTCGACCATGGCGTCGGCGAACGCGCCGAACGGCGTGCTCTCCCACAGCCCGAGCACGATCCGGGTGCCGGAGGCCGTGCCGAACCCCGCGATGCGCCCGCTGAAGCGCAGGCGCCGCGAGGTCCGGCCCGGCCCGGTCATCAGGAGGCGGCGGAGCGCAGCAGCGTGAAGGACGCGTCGCGCACGATCAGCGTGGTGACCTCGCCCTCGACGACCTGCTCCGGGTCGCTCGAGGCGGCCAGCTGCCACTCGGCGCCGGGTGCGTCCGGCACCGTGAACTCGACGCCGTTCTCGGCCGAGTTCAGCAGCAGCGCGAAGCTGGCGCTGCCCTCGGAGCGGAAGACGAACGTGATCGAGCGAGCGTCCGGGTTGTCCCAGTCCTCGTCGGCGAAGCCGGCGGCATCCGAGCGCAGGATGTCGACGGTCTCGGGGCCGTCGCCGGGGGCACGGCGGAACCACTTCGGCCGCAGGGCCGGCTCGGCCTTCCGCAGCGCGATCAGCTCGCGGGTGAAGGCGAGCAGGTTGAGGTCCGCGTTCTCCCAGTCGAACCACGAGATCTCGTCGTCCTGGCAGTAGGCGTTGTTGTTGCCGCCCTGGGTGCGCGCGATCTCGTCGCCGCCGAGGATCATCGGCACGCCGGCCGAGAGCAGCAGCGTCGCGAGGAAGTTGCGGCGCATCCGGGCGCGGCGCTCGTTGACGGCGCCGTTGTCGGTCGCGCCCTCCGCGCCGTTGTTCGAGGAGCGGTTGTCGCTCTCGCCGTCGTTGTTGTCCTCGCCGTTGGCCGCGTTGTGCTTGCGCGAGTAGGCGGTGAGGTCCGCGAGGGTGAAGCCGTCGTGCGCGGTGACGAAGTTGACGCTCGAGACGGGGGAGCGCTTGTCGGCCTCGTAGACGTCCGGCGAGCCGAGGATCCGCTGCGCGGTGGTGCCGAGCACCGAGTCGGCACCGTGCCAGAAGTCGCGCACGTCGTCGCGGAACTTCCCGTTCCACTCCGACCAGTCGGCGGGGAAGCCGCCCACCTGGTAGCCGGCGGTGTCCCACGGCTCGGCGATCATCTTGACGGGCGCGAGCACCGGGTCCTGCGCGATCAGGTCGAGGAAGGCGCTGTGCACCTCGGCCTCGCCGGTCTGGCGGGTGAGCGTGGTCGCCAGGTCGAAGCGGAAGCCGTCGACGTGCATCTCGGTCACCCAGTAGCGCAGCGAGTCCATGATCAGGCCCAGCGCCGCGGGGTGCGCGACGTTGAGGCTGTTCCCGGTGCCGGTGGTGTCGAAGTAGTTGGCGCGGTCGTCCTCGACGAGGCGGTAGTACGAGCCGTTGTCGATGCCCTTGAAGGACAGCGTCGGTCCCTTGTCGTTGCCCTCGGCGGTGTGGTTGTAGACCACGTCGAGGATGACCTCGAGGCCGGCCTCGTGGAACGCCTTGACCATGGCCTTGAACTCGTCGACCTGCGAGCCGTCGTCGCCGGCGTGCGAGTACTCGTTGTGCGGCGCGAAGAAGCCGAGCGAGTTGTAGCCCCAGTAGTTGCGCAGGCCCTTCTCGACCAGGTGCGAGTCCTGCACGAACTGGTGCACCGGCAGCAGCTCGACCGAGGTCACGCCGAGGTCGGTGAAGTGCTTGATCGACGCGGGGTGCGCGAGGCCGCGGTAGGTGCCGCGGACGTTCTCGGGCACGTCCGGGTGCAGCTGGGTGAAGCCCTTCACGTGCACCTCGTAGACGACGGTCTCGTCCAGCGGGATGCGCGGGGCCTCGTCGCCGGTCCAGTCGAAGGAGTCGGGGTCGGTCACGACGCAGCGCGGCACGGCGGCCGCGTCGTCGGCGTCGTTGCGGGTGTCGGCGTCCTCGTAGAACTGGCCGAAGACGTCTTCGCTCCACTCGTAGCCGCCCTCGATCGCGGTGGCGTGCGGGTCGAGCAGGAGCTTCGCGGCGTTGTGGCGGAGGCCGTTGGCGGGGTCCCAGGGGCCGTCGACGCGCAGACCGTAGCGGGTGCCGACCGTCATCTCGGGGACGATGCCGTGGAAGACGTGACCGGTGCGCTCGGAGAGGGTGACGCGGGTCTCGGCTCCGGAGGAGTCGAAGAGGCAGACCTCGACGCTGTCCGCGGTCTCGGAGTAGACGGCGACGTTGGCGCCGGCGTCGCCGCGCAGGGAGACGCCGAGGGGATAGGGGAAGGAACGGGGAGATGCGGGCATGCGACCATCCTGACGAACGCTCCCTGAGCGGTTCTCGCCCTTGTCCGGCGGGGCACGGGCCGGTACTGTTCCGGACCCCTCTCCACGCGCCACCCTGGCGCGAGCGGCCCGCCGAGGCATATAGTCAGCTGGCTTACTAATGGAGCTCCGGGCCGGTTCCGGGGCGGAGGAGGACGGCCTCATGGCTCTCGCAGCAGCACGGCGCCGCTGGATCGGACTGATCGTGATCAGCCTCGGCGTGGCGACGATCATCGTCGACTCGACGATCGTGAACGTGGCGATCCCGTCGATCGTCGCGGACCTCGGCATCACCTCGACCCAGGTGCAGTGGGTGCAGGAGTCCTACACGCTCGTCTTCGCCGCGCTCCTGCTCGCCTTCGGCACGCTCGCCGACCGCTGGGGGCGGCGCCGGATGCTCGTCGTCGGCATCGCGCTGTTCGCGCTCTCGTCCGTCGCCGCCTCGCTCGCGGCCACCGGCGACCTGCTGATCCTGTCCCGGGTCGTGCAGGGCGTCGGCGGCGCGATGGTGCTGCCGTCGACGCTCTCGTTGATCAACGCGACCTTCCGCGGCAAGGAGCGCGCGATCGCGTTCGCCGTCTGGGGCTCGACCATCGGCGGGATGACCGCCGTCGGCCCGCTGCTCGGCGGCTGGCTCACCACCGACTTCTCCTGGCGCTGGGCCTTCGGGATCAACATCCCGCTCGGGATCGTCATCGTCGTCGGCGCGCTGCTCTTCGTCGACGAGTCGAAGCAGCCGGACGCGGGCCGCGTCGACCTGGTCGGCGCGCTGCTCTCGGTCGTCGCCTCGGCCGGCCTGGTCTTCGGGCTGATCGAGGGCCGGAGCCTGGGCTGGTGGCTGCCCTCGCCGGTGCCGGTCGCCTTCGTCGTCGCGGTCCTCGCGACGATCGCGTTCGTGCTCTGGGGCCGGGCCCGCGAGCGCGCGGGCCGCTCGGCGATGCTCTCGCTGAGGCTCTTCCGGCTGGCCTCGTTCCGCAACGGCAGCATCGCCGCGATGATCGTCTCGCTCGGCGAGTTCGGCATCATCCTCGCCCTGCCGATCTGGCTGCAGAACGTGCTCGGCTACACCGCCGTGCAGACCGGGCTGGTGCTGATCGCCCTCGCGCTCGGCTCGTTCGTCGCCTCCGGCTTCGCGGGCGCGTTCGGCAACCGCGTCTCCGCCGTGCTGATCGTCCGGGTCGGGCTCGCGGCCGAGATCCTCGGCGTCGTCGGCATCGGCGCCGTCGTCTCCGACACGACGCCGTGGTGGGCGCTCGTGCCCTTCCTCGCCGTCTACGGCTTCGGCGTCGGCCTCGCCACCGCGCAGCTGACCGGGGTGGTCCTCCGCGACGTGCCCGTCGAGCTCAGCGGCCAGGGCTCCGGCACCCAGTCGACCGCCCGGCAGATCGGCTCAGCGCTCGGCATCGCGGTGCTGGGCACCATCCTCTACACCTCGACCGCGGGCGTGCTCACCTCGTCGCTGGAGGAGCAGGGGCTGCCGGCCGCGCAGGTCAGCAGCACGGTGGACGCCGTCGTCGACTCCTCGGGAGCGGCCATCGCCGGACTCGCGGCCGATCCGGGCACGGCGGACGTCGCCCGCGCGGCCGGGGAGGCGCTGTCGGACGGCACGCGCTTCGCCGCCTTCGCCGCGGCGGGGTTCCTCGCCGTCGGCTTCGCGGCGACCCTCTCCCTCGGCGCGGCGCCGCGCGAGGAGAAGGGCGAGTCCGCCGAGCCGGTCGGCTCCGGTCCGGTCAGCTCAGCGGAGCCGCGTCGTCGGCGGTGAAGACGATCTTGCCGATCGTCCGGTCGGTGCCCTGCGCCCGCCGCGAGAGCACGGCGATGACGTCCTCGAGCGGATGCACGGCGCCGGCCGTGGGGACGAGCTCGCCCGAGACGGCCAGCGAGACGGCCCGGCCGATGCGCTCGGCGCTCGCCGTGACGATCAGGTTGCTCACCTTCGGGCGGCCGCGCCGGACGAGGCTCGCCGCCTGGGCGCCGAGGTCCGGGCCGCTCGGCACGAGGGTGGCGTAGCGGCCGCCGTCGGCGAGGAGGAGCGCGGCGTCCCTCGCCGGCAGGTGCCCGGAGACGTCGAGCACCGCGTCGAAGCGCCCGCCGAGCACGCCGAGGTCGAGCAGGCGGTAGTCGTGCGGCTCGGCGCCGAGCGCGCGGAGGGTGTCGGCGGACGCGGCGGAGCCGGTCGCCGCGACGGTGCAGCCCGCGCGGAGCAGCAGCTGCACGACGAGGTTCCCGATCGCCCCGGAGCCGCCGCCCACCAGGATCTGCTCGCCGGCCCGCACCCGCAGGGCGTCGACCGTGCCGATCGCGGTGCCGCCGGACATCGCCAGCATCACCCCCTGCACGTCGTCGAGGGCGTCGGGCAGCGGGACCAGCGAGCGGCCGCGGACGATCGCCGCGTCGGCGAAGGCGTCGCCGTCGCGGGTCATGCCGACGACGCGGTCGCCGATCGAGACGGAGTGGTCGCCGGGGCCGAGCGCCTCGACCGTGCCGGCGATGTCGAGTCCGAAGCCGTAGGGGCGCTTCCGGCCGACCGCCATGATCCGGGCGGCACCGGAGAGGATCTTCTCGTCGGTCGCGTTGATGCTCGCGGCGCGCGTGCGCACCAGCACCTCGCCGCGTCCGGGCATCGGCACCGGGGCCTCCCGCCAGGACAGCACGTCCGGTCCGCCGAACCGCTCGTAGCCGAGTCGTCGCAATTCCCGCTCCCGTCGTCGCGCCGCCGAGGCGGTCGTCCTCCGAGCCTAGGCGCTGGCCGCCCGGTGCTACCGTGGCGGCCATGAGCGCAGACGACAGCCCCGAGTTCGCCGGATTCACCAGCGGAGGCTCGGCGAACGTCGAGCACCCGGACGACGTGCAGCCGGCCGACGCCGACAACGAGGAGAGCACGACTCCCGAGGAGAGCGCCGACCCCGACCACCCCTACGACTCGATGGCCGAGAGCGGCACCGAGAACGCCCCGGAGGACGAGGTCGGCTCGCGCGAGGACGAGGAGGGGCTGCTCGCCCCCGGCAGCACGGCCGAGGGCGCGGGCACCTCGCTCGGGGCGGTCCCGGTCGAGGCGCGGCGCGAGGCCGAGCCGCTCGGCGCGCACGACGGCGAGGCCGGCTCGGGCCAGCTCGCGGACGAGCGCTGGCGGCAGAACGGCGTCGATCCGCTCGGCTGACGCCCTCCCGCGCGGGGCCCCGCGTCCAGGAACTACTCCGGTTGCTCGGAGGAGCCCCCCTGGCGGGCCCCGTACGGTTCCGGAGGACGCGGCAGGCCCGCCGCGTGGACGGAGAGTCTCATGTCGTTGCTGTTCAACCGCACCCGGGAGCTCCGCTGGACCCCGGACGAGCGGAAGGCCCTCGCGGAGGCCGTGGCCGAGGACCGCGCCCAGCTGTGGCGCAGCGTCGGCGACCTGGACCGCACGGTCGTCGTCTCGACCGAGGACCCGGGCGTCCGCGGAGGCGCCCGCTGGCCCACCGATCACCGGGCCTTCCTCCGCGTCGAGCGCGGCCCCTCCGTGGTGCTGGCCACCGACGGCCTCAGCGATCCCTTCGACCGCCTCGCCCGCCCCGGCACCGGCCTCGGGCTCGAGCTGTGCCTCGAGACCTCGGCGCTGCGCGGCATCCCCGCGGCCGATCTCTGGAACCACTGGCAGTTCCGCGTCCTCTACGAGGCCGCCCGGCTCGCAGCGCTGCAGGGCGTGTGCTGCCGCACGGGCGTCGACACGGCCACTCTGCCGGGCGCGGCCGCACCGGCCGCCTGGGCGGACGAGCGCGGCTCGGTCGGCGTGCTGCTGGGCCTGCGCGGCGGCGGACTCCCCGAGCGCCTCGAGCTGGCGACGGGCGACGTCGAGCTGGTGACCGTCACCCCGCTCTGGCCGGAGGAGTACGCCTGGGCCTCGGTCGACACCACCGCCCGCGAGGAGATCGCGTCCCGCCTGCGCGCCCTGCCCCACGACGAGCTCGTGCACACCGCCCGCCCCCGCGTGGTCTGAGCCCCGCGGAAGAGACGCCCGCGGACATGCTGGTCGAGTAGCCCCGGAGGGGCGTATCGAGACCCGGCGTCCTCAACAGGCTCGTCGTCCGGCGGGTGTGGATCTCGATACGCCCGCTGCGCGGGCTACTCGATCAGCATGAGGCCGCGGATCAGTGCATCGAGATCGGGAGTCAGGCGTACTCCGGGGGCTCCTCGGTGAGCACCAGCTCGCCGGTGCTGTTGGCGTGGGCGATCAGCTCGTCGATCCAGGCGCGGTTGAGCGCCGGGCGCCGGCCGCCGTGGAAGCGGAAGTGCAGCGGCGTGGTCGGGTGGATCCAGACGGAGCTGCGGCCGTAGCCGCTCGACTCCGGCTCGGTCCAGGAGAGGCTGAACGACTCGTTCCGCCGCATCTTCGCGAACATCGCCACCTTGAGGTGGGCGAGCAGTCGATCGTCGAAGTCGATCTCGAGTGACTGCGGCCCGTAGATCAGTCGTCCCATGCTGGCGAGGATACCGCCGCGGCGCGCTCCGGGCGGGGTCGGACCGGGAACGGCGAACGCCCCGCCCAGCGGATCCGAGGATCGCGGTGGACGGGGCGTTCAGAGGTCGTTGCGACCCGGAGGCCGTGTGACGCTGGGGTCGGTGATTACTCGCCGACGCCGCGGATGTTCGCGGCCTGCGGGCCCTTGCGGCCCTGCTCGACGTCGTACTCGACGTGCTGGTTCTCGACGAGCTCGCGGTAGCCCTCCTTGGCGATGGCGGAGAAGTGCGCGAACACGTCGGCGCCTCCGTCGTCGGGAGCGATGAAGCCGAAGCCCTTTTCGGAGTTGAACCACTTAACGGTGCCAGTAGGCATTTCTTTTCCTTACGTGATGGTGACGCCCGCGTGAGCGGCCGTCGTTAGATTTCGCACAGCTGTGCGGTACCCGGTCCGCTCGTCCGCCGCGGGTGAAACACGCGTCGGCCGGTCGATACGGGTCGTCTGGGGGCGGAGAGCGCGGCTCCTCGTGGGGAGTGCGACTGCGCGGGGGAGAACGTCCCGCTCACCGAGAGTGTCGGAGAAGCGGGGGTCGAACGAGGAACGGCGCGGCTTCCGCGGCGTCCTGTGAAGGGCGGTACCCGCGGATGAGGCGGGCGTTCGAACCGGCGGATCGAGGGCGATGCACTCGATCGTTGCGGTCTCTATCAGGGGCTGAGTCTCTTCGTCGTCGTGCGACTTCTCAGCCGTGGAATTCGGGCGATCGCCCAGGAGATGTCTCCACTCTACGGGAGAGGAGCGCCCGAGCGCGACCGTCGGGTCCAGACCGGCTCCTCGCGCGGCCCGCGCCTGTGCCACGATGCAACTCCGGGTGCGGCTCGCGCACCCCTCACGGCGAGGTGTCGATGCTGCTCACGAGTGCCGGGCTCCCGAGCGCCGAGGCCGCCGTCGCGGATGCGCTCGAGCTCCGCCGCGAGCAGAGCGAGGTCGGCGTCGCCTGCGCGCGCCGGGCCGGGGGAGTGTTCGCGGGCGCGTCCGCGCTCCACCTGGTGATGCTCGTGCCGACCGAGCTGCCCGCCGTGCTGCCGAGCGCCCTCCTGCTCGTGGTCGGCGCCGCGATCCAGCTCTCCTCGCGCCGCGCCGGTCCGAGCGGCGCGCGGGCCGTGATCGCGGGCCTCGTGCTCGGCGTCGTCGCGCTCGCGGCGTTCCTCGGCCCGGGCGTCCCGGACGGCGACCGCACCGTGCTCAGCTGCGTGACCATGCTCGCCTCGATGGCGCTCCCGGCCCCGCTGCTCGCGATCGGCTCGTCCGCGTGCCTCGGCTGGGCGGCCGTCCTCGGCGGCGTCCCCGCGCTGGCCCTCGGGATGGCGGCGACGAGCGGCTCGGGACGGGCGCTGTTCGTCGGACTCTCGGTCGTCGTCTGCTGGATCGTCGCCGTCATCGGCGCCCGCTGGCTCGCCTCGAGCGTCGAGCGCGCCCACGCCGGCACCACCCGCCTGCGCACGGCGCACGCCGCCGAGCGCCGCTCAAGCGAGAGCGAGGCGCAGCGCCGCCGCGAGGCGCGCCTGATGCACGACACCATCCTCGCCACCCTCACCCTGCTCGCCCACCGCGGCGAGGGCGTCCCCGTCGCGACGCTGCGCTCGCAGGCGGCGGCGGACCTCGCGCTGCTGCGCCGGCTCGACCGCGCCGATCCCGCCCCCGCCGACTCCACGGAGGGGAGCCCGGCGCCGGCCGAGGACGCGGGCAGCGCGCCCTCGGTGCTCGCCGAGGTCGGCCGCCGTGCGGAGGCGCTGGGCGTGCAGGTGCGCTGGCACTCCGGCACGGCCGCGCCCGACGCGCCGCCCCTGCCCGACGCGGCGCTCGACGCCCTCGCGCGCGCGGCGGGGGAGTGCCTCGAGAACGTGCGGCGCCACTCCGGTGCGGCGACGGCCCACGTCACGCTCGACGAGGGGGCGGACGCGGTCCGCGTGACCGTCTCGGACGCCGGGCGCGGCTTCGACCCCGCGGCCGTCCCCGGGTCGCGGCTCGGCCTCGCGCAGTCGGTCGTCGGGCGGATCGAGGCCGTCGGCGGCACGGTGCGGATCTTCTCCGCGGTCGGCGCCGGCACCACCGTCCTGCTGAGCGTGCCGCGATGACCGCGCCGATCGGGGCCGGCGACCGCGCCGACCGCTCCGCCGGATCCGACCGCTCTGACCGCTCCGACCGCGCCGACCGCGCCGGAGAGGGCACGCTCGTCGAGCTGGTCCGCGCGGCCGGCGAGGGGCCGAGGACGCTCGACTCGGTCCGCCAGCGGATCACCCGCACCCATCGCCTGACCGCGAGCTATCTGAGCGCCGGCTTCCTCGCGATCACCGTGGCACTGGTGGTCCGCGGGCTGGCGTCCTTCCTCTGGGCGCTGAACGACCGGTCGGCGACCGGGCTGTCCGGTCTGTCCTGGGCGCTCGTGCTCGCCGCGCTCGCGGTGGGGATCGTCGTCGTGGTGACGCGGCACGGCGAGCTGCCCCGTCCGGTCTTCGCCGGGGTGCTCGCCGTCGACGCGGTGGCGATGGTGCTGGAGTTCGCCGACTACGCGCTGCCGGCGCCGGCGCCGCTCTACTATCCGACGGTCTGCATCGGGGTCGGCGCGACGGTGATCGCGCTGCTCGGCTTCCAGCCGCCCTCGCGGAGCACCGCGGCGATCATCGTGCTCGTCGGGCTGAGCCTGCTCGGGCTGCTCGCCCACGCGCTGATCTCCGGCGAGGGGTCGAGCATCGCGGTCGGCAACGTGCTGCTGGCGACGACCCCCGTGGCGGTCTACGCCTCGCTGCTCACCGCGCTCGACCGCCACGTGCACCGCGGGCTCGACCGCACCCTGGCCGACAGTGTGGTCGACGGGCCGGGCACCGGTCCGGGCAGTCTCGCGGCCGTGGAGCTCGCGCGGGTCGACGCGGAGATCGCGGAGCTGCTCGAGGAGGTCGTCGCCCGGGGCGCCGCGCCCGACGCCGACCTCGGTGAGCGGGCCCGGGTGCTCGGCGACCGGCTCCGCGAGGTGCTGGCGCGCAGCCACGACCGCACCTGGCTCGTGATCGCCGTGGAGGAGTCCGCGCTGCTCTCCGGAGCGGTGCTCGTCCGCGACCCGCGGGGGGTCGCCGCGGCTCTGGCGCCGCCGGACCGCTCGCGCCTGCTCTCCGTCCTCTGGCTGCTCACCGCGCAGGCCGCCGCGGGCCGGCCCGCCCTCGAGCTGGTGCTCGCGCAGCGCGAGGACGCGGCGGTGCCGGTGCGGATCGTCCTGCGCGCGCCGGGCCTGCGGCCGCGGGATGTCGACCCGGCGGTCTGGGGGATCCTCGGCGAGATCGGCGCGCACCGGGCGTCACCCGAGGGCACGGGGACGACGATCGAGCTGGACCACCGCCCGCCGGGGCGGCCGGCGTGAGCGCGGACGTCGGGACGGCGACCGGCGAGCAGCCCGGGATCGCTCTCGCGATCCTCGACGACCACCCGATCCTGCTCAGCGCGCTCACCGAGTGGATCAACCGCTCCGGCGCGGAGATCCGCGTCGTCGCGACGGCCTCGAGCTGGACCGGTCTGCTGGCGCATCCGCGCTTCCCCACCGATGTCGTGCTGCTCGACATCGACCTCGGCGACGACCTCGACCTCGCGATGAAGATCCGCACGATCACCGCCGCCGGGGCGGCCCCGGTCATCATCAGCACCCACTCCCAGGCGGAGACCGTCGCGGGGGCGCTGGAGGCCGGAGCGCGCGGCTACCTGGTGAAGAGCGAGCGGACGGAGGTGATCCTCGAGGCGATCCGCACCGCGGCGCGCGGGGAGTGCTTCCTCACCCCGCAGACCCGGGCGCTGCTCGGCGGCGGCGGCACGGGCCCGCTGACGGCCCGTGAGCGCCGGATCGTCGGCCTCTTCGTCGAGGGGCTCTCGCTCAAGCAGGTCGCGACCGAGCTCGGCATCACCCAGGACGCGGCGCGCAGCTCGCTCCGTAACGCTCGGGCGAAGTACCGCGCCGAGGGCGTGGGCGTGAGCACCAAGATCGCGCTGCGCCGCCAGGCCCTGCGCGACGGGATCATCGGGCGCGCGCCGTAGCGGCGCGGCAGAAGTCAACGCCGCGGTCGGCGACCGGCTCGGGTCAGACGGACTCGTCGCGCTTCTGCCGGGCCGGCTCGGCGGGGCGGTCGGGGCCGTTCCAGACCGAGACGATGCCCCAGGCGACCGCGGCGATCGGCACGGCGAGCACGGCGCCGACGATGCCGGCCAGCACGGTGCCGATGGTCAGGGCGATCAGCACGATCAGCGGGTGCAGCTTCAGCGAGCGGGCCATCACGACCGGCTGGAGGAAGTTGCCCTCGAGCTGGTTGACGGCGATGACGACGATGATCACGATCAACGCGGCCAGCGGACCGTTCGCGACGAGGGCGACGAGTGCGGCGAGGATGCCGGCGGCGGTCGCTCCGACGATCGGGATGAAGGCGGTGAGGAAGACGATCACGGCGAGCGGGAGGGCGAGCGGCACCTGCAGGATCGCGAGGGCGACGCCGATGCCGATCGCGTCGACCGCGGCGACGGTCGCCGTTCCGCGGATGTAGCCGCCGAGGACGTCGACGGTCTTGCCGCCGACGCGCTTGGCGCGGTCGTAGCTCGAGCCGGTGAAGGGGCGGAGCAGGAACTCCCAGATCTTCGGGCCGTCCTTCATGAAGAAGAAGAGGACGACGATCATCAGCACCAGGCCGGTGACGAAGTTCGCCGCGGCGGCCGCGCCGGCGAGGGCGCCGGAGCCGAAGGAGCTCGAGGTGAGGAAGTCGACGACGCTCTGGCGGGCGTCCTCGATCTGCTGCTCGTCGATCTGGAACGGCAGGTGCTGCACGTAGTCCTGCAGCGAGGCGATGCCGTCGGACGCGCTGCTGACCAGCTCGTCCCACTGGTTGCGGACCGCGACGGTGATCAGCCAGCCGATGGCGCCGAGGATCGCGAGCAGTCCGATCAGGGCGATCCAGGTGGCGAGGATCGACGGCACGCCCTTGCGGCGCATCCAGGCCAGGACGGGGTGGATCGCGGACGCGAGGATGATCGCGATCAGCACGGGGATCAGCACCAGCGTCAGCTGGGTCATCGCGAGGACGAGGACCGCCGCGAGCGCCAGGACGACGAGCACCTGGAGGCAGCGCAGCGCGAAGCGCCCGAGTCCGTCGGTCCACACCGTCGGCCGCCGCTCGGCGGGGGGAGTGGCCGGCGAGGCGGCCGGGGAGGCGGCCGGGGGGACGGTGCGGTCGAAGAAGCCCATGGGGGGAACCGTAGTGGAGGGACGGGGCGCGGTTCTCCCGCTTGACGACCGCGCGGTCGCCCCGGTGACGGAGGTTGCGGGGCGGCGGCCGGATCGAGCGTGGAGTGCGGAATCGGTTGCGTCCGGCCGCCTCCACTGAGCAGAAACGCCTGTTCTGCGGCGAAAAGGCGCGCAGAGGTGCGGAATCCATTGCTTCGACGACGGAATGCGCACTAGGGTCGCCGTGTCCATGCAAGCGCATGGGGTGCGGGACCCGAACCCGCGCCGCAGTCGCTCGCCGGTGCCCGCCGCCTGCCGATCAGGCGGCGGGTCCGCGCTCGTCCAGGACGGCCGCGCTACGCGGCGGGGACTCGGACGGTCAGTCCGCCCGGCTCGATCCAGGTGCGGAACGCCGACGTCGTCCCGAACGGGTCGCCGTCCAGCTCGATCTCCTGCGGCTTCTCCAGGCGCACCACGAGCTCGTGGCCCTTCACGTAGCGCAGCGCCGAGACCTCCTTCGTGAGGCCCATCAGCTTCGTGCCGACCACGCCGCTGCGGCGCAGCACGCCGTTCTCCCAGACCACCTTGAAGATGATCTGGACCCAGCCGAAGAAGCCCTCCGGGCGCAGCAGCACGATGTCGAACTCGCCGTCGTCGACCGCGGCGTCCGGCAGCAGCAGGATGTTCGCCGGCAGGGCGCCGCAGTTGCCCACGATGATCGTGTGCGCGCGCACCTTGCGCGTCTTCGCGCCGTTCAGGGAGTAGCGGAACTCGAGCTGGTTCTTGTCCAGCAGGGCCTTCCGCAGCGCGTCGACGTAGGCGAGCCAGCCGGCCCGCTTCTTCAGGTCGTCGTCGGTGTTCGCGAGCATCTTCGCGTCGATACCGAGACCGGCCATCACGACGTAGGAGCGCCGGTCGCGGCCCTTCGACGTCTCGATGTCGATCACGCCGATGTCGATGGCGCGGTCCTCACCCGAGAAGGCGACGGTCAGCGCGTTGTCGACGTCGTCGAGCGTGAGGTTCAGATTGCGGGCGAGCAGGTTGCCGGTGCCGGAGGGCAGCAGCGCGAGCGACGCCTTCGAGTCCTGCAGCGCCTCGGCCACCACGCGCACGGTGCCGTCGCCGCCGGCCGCGATCACCATGTCGACGCCCTGCTCGAGCGCCTCCCTGGTCTGGCCGGCTCCCGGGTCCTCGACGGAGGTCTCGAACCAGAGGGTCTCGTCCCAGCCGGCGGCCTCCTGGGCGCGCGCGACGGCGGCCTTCACGGCCTCGAGGTCGACCTTGACGGGGTTGTAGACGATCGCGGCGCGGCGGAGCTCAGACATCGGCGCCGTCCTCGTCCTCGTCGAGCTCGTTCCCGTCGGCGTCGACCCGGCCCGGGCGCACGGCGGCGTCGTCGCGGATGTCGATGCGGGTGTCGCCCGCGGGGGTGGTCGTCACGTCGATGCGCGGGGCCGCGTCGGCCTCCGTCGCCTTCGGTGCGCTGGTCAGCTGGTCTCGGCGATCATCCGCCTTCTGGTCGCTCATGCCTGGACGGTAGCAGCGCGATCGCGAGCGCCGCTCGGGGTTGCGTCGGCCTCGGCGGCCGCTCTCAGCGCGGGGTCGAGCGGGCGGCCTGCAGCCCCCAGAGCACCAGCGGGATCTGCAGCGGCAGGCGGAGCAGCGTGATCGCCCGGGTCCGCGGGCGGCGGGCGTCGAGGGTCATCTGCACGTTGGCGGGGAAGACCCCGGCCATCAGGGCGGCGGAGGCGAGACCGCCGACAGCGCGGGTCGGCGGCCAGAGCGTCGTCGCGGCGCAGGCGAGCTCCGCGACGCCCGAGACGAGAACCCAGCCTCGGGCGGAGCCGGGCATCGCCCGCGGGACGGCGCGCTCGAAGACGGCGGGGCGCACGAGGTGGATCACTCCGGACACCGCCATCGCGCCGACGAGCGCGAGCGGGCCGGCACCGAGGCCGATTCCGCTCCGGCGACGGATGCGGCGGCTCATCGTCCCTGCGCCCCGCGCTCGAGCGGAGCGACGTGGTCGAGGATCCGGCGCCACTCGCGCACCAGCGCCAGCCGCCCGGTGCCGTCGACGGTCGCGGAGCGCGCGTCGGCGAGCCGTGAGCGGAACCAGCGCGCGTCCTCCGAGCCGGCGACCGGGTCCGCGTCGCCGTTCACGATCAGGACCTCGGCCGTGACCCGGTCGAGCTCGTCCGCCCAGGAGCCGTCGCGGAGCGCGACCAGGTCGGTCGCGGCGCCGCCGGGACCCTGGCGCCAGCCCTCGCCGAGCATCCGCTCGAGCCGGTTGCGCAGCCCGCCGTGGCTCTCGAGGACCGGGTCGCCGGGGTCGACGCCGAGCGAGTCGAGGCCGGGCACGTCGGCGGGGAGCGTCGCGGCGATCCCCGCGGCGTCCTCGCCGGGCAGGGTCTGCCGCCGCTCCCACGCCGTCGTCGGGTGCACGAGAGCGCCGGCCTGCGGGGGAGCGGGGGTGCCGACGATCGCGATGCGGTCGACGAGGTCCGGGTGCCGTGCGGCGAGCGAGAGCGCGAAGGCGCCTCCGGAGCCCCAGCCGACCACGCCGACGCTGCCGAAGCGGGCGCCGTCGACGTCGCGGGCGGTGCGCTCGGAGCGGCGGAGGTACTCCGCGAGGTCGTCGGCGCGGTCCTGGACGCGGCCGTGCTGCGCGTCGACGGGATCGGAGGCGCCGTAGCCGGGGCGGTCGAGGATCAGCAGGTGCAGGCCCCACGGTCCGGTGACCAGCGGGTCGGGGTCGAAGCCGCCCGCGCCGGGAGTGGGGTGGCAGAACACGACCAGCCGGTCCGCGATCGGGTCGCCGGCGGCCGAGACGCCCATCCCGCGTCCGGACCGCAGCTCGAATCGGTGGTTCGCCATGTCTCCTCCAGAGTGCCGCCGTCGGTCGGCGGAGCGACCCCAGTCAACCGGAGGCGCGGGGTGCGCCGCTGGGGATTGTGCGGGGGCGTGGGCATCGTGGCCTCCCCGGGCCGCCCGCCGCCACCCCCTGGCGCGGTCCGTGCGGCGCGGAGGAGAGTGGGCGTTCCGGCAGAGCGCCGGGCGAAGGGAGAGCGGCGATGAGCAGCGACAGCAGCAACGGCACCGAGGACGAGAAGACCGAGAAGACCGAGGACCTCCCCGACGGCACCGGCACCGACACCTCCAGCGGCGGCGGCGACACGGACACCGTCTCGGGCGGCGAGCCGGACGACGAGTAGCCGGACGACGAGTAGTCGCCGCGGCACGCTCGGCGACGAGAAGAGGGGCGCCACCGGTGATGCAGGTGACGCCCCTCTCGTCGTTCTCCGAGGTCAGACGACGGGGCCGTTGCCCTCGCTGGTGCGGCGGGTGACCTGCTCGCCGCTGGCGGGGTCGACCGCCGAGCGGGTGGTCGAGACGGCCTGGCGGCGGCGGGTCATCAGGACGAGGCCGAGGATGAGGCCCACGGCTCCGGCGGCCATCAGGATGTAGCCGACCAGCTTGAGGTCGACTCCCGACACCTGGACGTCCACGGCGAACGCGAGGACCGCGCCGACGACGAGGAGGAAGATCCCTGCTCCGATGCTCATACGTGCTCCTTCTGCGTGCGCCGGCGTGCGCGGGAGCGCGATGGGCACCGGCGGGCGACGCCCCACCGTAGTGCCGCGGCGGCCCGCGGCCGAAGCCCTATCCGCCACCGCCGGCCGGGGTGTAGGCGGGCCGCCCGTGCTGATCGAGCAGCCCGCGGAGCGGGCGTCTCAATCGGGGAGGACCAGCGGTGGTGACGTCCCATTCTGATCGAGTAGCCCGCGGAGCGGGCGTATCGAGATCCACCCGTGTCAGGACCTGGGTCTGCAGACCCGCCCTGCTGGGGACCGGGGTCTCGATACGCCCCTGCGGGGCGACTCGACCAGCATGAAGGGCTGCTGCCGCGTCCTTTCCCCACCGACCCCAGGCGGGCGATCGTCGGGAAACTGCTGCTGCGCCGTCCGGGGCTTCAACCCTGGACACGGCGCCGTATCGCAGCGATCGCCTCGTCCCCCGTCAGCTCACGGCGTGCGGCCCGCCCGATGATGGCGCGCAGCGCCGGATCCTCGACCTCGTGGCCTCCCAGCGCGAGAGCGGCTTCAGCGAACAGCAGATGCCGATCGATTTCGGCTCGACCCGGCTTGACCGCCCCGACCGGACGCGTCATTCCGACCTCCTTCGTCAGCATTGGTTGTCTTCTTGCAGACCGGACGCGCGCCTCAGGGCGCCTTCGATCTCGTCTCGTCCATGACTTCCGTCGCGATCCGGGTGAGCGTCTCCTCCGCCGGCAGCGTCGCCTGATCGGCCGGCGACAGCTCATACCGGCTCACGGCGACCGCCTGCGTCGAGCCGGCGAGGGAGTACTTGACCACAGTCTCGTTCTTGTCCGTCACGAGCAGGATCCCCACGGTGGGCGCATGGAGTTCGGGAATGCGCATCGTGTCGTCGACGAGTGCGACGTAGAAGCCGAGCTGGCCGGCATCGCGCGGATCGAATCTGCGGGTCTTCAGTTCGACGACGACGAACCGCACCTGCTGCCAGTTGAAGAACAGCAGGTCGACGAAGAAGTCGTCGCCGTCCACATCGAAGTGAACCTGACGTCCGACGAAGGAGAACCCTGCGCCGAGCTCGCGCAGAGTGTCGACCACCTGGAGGGTGAGTCGCTCCTCTAGTTCGCGCTCGCCGGCGTCGGAGTCGATCGCGAGGAAGTCGAGTGCGTACGGGTCCTTGGTGAGCTGCTGAGCGAGCTCCGAGTCACGGCGCTCCAGCGCGGACGAGAAGTTGGACGGAGCGGCTCCCGTTCGCTCGTGCAGTCGAGTCGCGATCTGGTGCTGCAGGACTGCTCGGCTCCACCCGTGCTCGACGTCCTGCGCGGCGTACCAGTCGCGGAGGCGCTGGTCGTCGAGCTTGTCCAGCAGCTGGATCGTGTGGCCCCACGGCAATTCGCCAACAGGCTGTTGGCGAATTAGATCCTCGGACGGCCACGCCTCTGCGAACCGCCGCGCGTAGCGCAGGTTCGACTCCGAGAAGCCCTTCATCGTCGGGAACTCAGCGCGGAGATCCGCCGCCAGCCGGGCGAGCACACCGCTTCCCCACGGCTCCGCCCGCTGCCGCTCGACGAGCGTGTGGCCGATGAACCACCACAGCGCGACGACCTCCGTGTTCGCGGTCCGCTGCACCGCGAACCGCGCCTCGTGCGCTCGACGGACGACAAGCTCGAGTGTCTGCGCGTAGCCGTCCGGGAGCACCTGGGTCATCCCTCCAGTCTCGAACGGCGATCGCTGGAGTGCGGGGGATGGCGCCTGACGGTGGTGCGGCGACGCTCTGCGCGGCGGCGGCCCCCGGCTCAGCGGTCCGCGATGCGGAGCATCACGCGGGTGCGGTCGCCGCGGGAGACGATCCGCTCGATCACCATGAAGACGCGGTACTCGAGGCGGTACTTGCGGAGGAAGACGCGGCCGAGGCGCTCGACGGTGTCGGTGTCGGAGACGATGTGCGCCTCCGCCTCGAGTGCGGTCGCTCCGTCGGCGACGCGGCCGCGGCGGTCGCAGGGGACGAGGGTCACCCGCGGGTCGTTGCGCAGGCGCTTGACCTTGCCGCTCTTGCGGGGAGTCGTGACGATCAGGTCCGCGCCGTCCCGGGCGATCCACACCGGCGTCGACACTCCGACGCCCGTCTTCCGGAAGGTCGTGAGCGAGACGAACGAGGCGTCGGAGAGGGCCGCGAGAGCGGGCGAGAGGGTCATCCTCGAAGAGTAGGGGTGCGCGGGAGCGACTCCGCAAGCCTCCCTGGCAGCTCCGATCGCCGCCGTAGGGTGGAGGCATGACCGACCCGTCCCCCCTGATCGGTCCGATCCCGGCGCCCGAGCTCCACGTCATGACGTACAACATCCGCCGCCGCATGCCCCGCCTGACCGCCCGCGCGGTCGACCAGTGGGAGCGCCGGAAGCCCCTGGTGCGCCGGCTGCTGCAGGAGGAGAGCCCGTCGATCCTCGCGGTGCAGGAGGCGCTGCCCGATCAGGCGCAATGGGTGCACGAGTCGCTCGGCGCCTCGTTCGAGGGCATGGGCTTCGGCCGCGACGCCGACCGCGGCGGTGAGCGGGTGATGCTCTTCGTCGACCGGAGCCGCTTCGCGGTGCGCGACTGGTCGCAGATCGCGCTGTCCGCGACTCCGGACGTCGCCGGCTCGCGCAGCTGGGGCAACCGGATCCCGCGCACCGCGGTGATCGCCGAGCTGACCGACCACGCGACGAACCGCGAGTTCACCGTCGTCGCGACGCACTTCGACCACCTCTCGCGGCGCTCGCGACTGCGCTCGGCCGAGCTGGTCGCCGAGCGGATCACCGACCTCGGCCGGCCCGCGATCGTGATGGGCGACACCAACACCGACGTCGGCACCGAGCCGTACCGGGCGCTGCTGGACGAGGGCGGGCTCGCGGACTCCTGGGTCGTCGCCGGCACGCACCTCACCCCGCACTGGGGCACCTACTCCAACTACCGCCCGCCGAAGGCCGGCCGCCGCATCGACTGGCTCACGGTCAGCGCCGGGGCCTTCGAGGTCGTCTCGGCGGCGATCAACGCTACCCGCTACGGCACGGCGCCGGGCTCGGACCACGAGGCGGTCCAGGCCGTCCTCCGCTTCACGAAGCCGTGACCCGACCCGCCGTGAGAGCCCGCCCCGAGAACGAGCCCGTCCTGATCTCGACCTTCATGGAGCCCCCGCGCACCCGGGGCGAGTGGTTCGCCGACGCGGTCCGCGCCGTCGGCGCCGTGAGCATCGTCGCCGCGGTGATCGGCTGGGACCTCGTCGACGTCGCCGTGCTCGCCCTCGCCGCGATCGGGCTGGTGCTGCCGCGGTTCCTCGGGATCCGGCCGGCGCTGGACGCCACCTTCGGACTGGCCCTGCTGGTCGCGTCCTGGAGCAGCGTGCTCGGGCTCTACCAGGCCTGGGCGTCGTGGGACCTCGTCGTGCACTTCGTGCTGAACGGGCTGGTCGCGGCCGTCGCCTACATCGTCGCCGCGCGCGCCGGCGTGGTGCCGACGGTGGCCGGCGACCGCGGGCCGCTCGCCCCGGCGATCGTGCTCTGCGCCTGCTTCGGCCTGTCGATGGGCGTGGTTTGGGAGTGGGGCGAGTGGGCCGGGCACCGCTTCGTCGACCCGTCGATCTTCGTCGGCTACGAGGACACGCTGGGCGACCTGGCGGCCGGCGCGGCCGGCTCGATCGCGGCCGGTGCGCTGATGCGCTTCTGGTCGGCGAAGAGCCGCGTCGTCGGCGGTCGGCGGTGACCCGCCGGCACAGCCTCCTCGCCCTCCTCGTCGTGCTGCTCTGGGGGCTGAACTTCGTCGTGATCGACGTGGGGCTCGCGGACGTGCCGCCGCTGCTGTTCCTGGCGATGCGGTTCACGGTGGTCGCGGTGCCGGCCGTGTTCCTCGTGCCGCGGCCGCAGGCGCCGCTGCGGACGGTCGCGACGATCGGCGCGTTCATGAGCCTCGGGCAGTTCGCGCTGCTCTACCTGGCGCTGGCGCTGGGGATGCCCGCGGGGCTCGCGTCGCTGGTGGTGCAGGCGCAGATCGTGCTGACGGTGCTGATCGCGGCCGTGCTGCTGAAGGAGCGGCCGACGCGGCGGCAGAGCATCGGCCTGGTCGTCGGCGTCGCCGGGCTCGTGGTCGTCGCCCTCTCGCACGGGGCCGTCGCGCCGTGGCTGCCGTTCGTGGTCTGCCTCGGCGGCGCGCTCTCCTGGGCGATCGGCAACGTGCTGACCCGGCGCGCGAAGGGCGCCTCGGGGCTCTCGCTGGTGGTCTGGTCGGCGCTGGTCGTGCCGATCCCGGCGCTGCTGCTCTCGCTGCTCGTCGACGGCGGGCCCGCGATCGCCGAGGCGATCCAGGGGCTCTCGCTCGCGGCGGTCCTCAGCACCCTGTACACGGCGGTGTTCGCGTCGCTGATCGGCTACGGCATCTGGAACTCGCTGCTCGCCCGCTACCCCGCCGCGTCGGTGGTGCCGTTCACGCTGCTGGTGCCGGTTGTCGGCGTGCTGTCGGCGTGGGTGCTGCTCGGCGAGGTGCCGTCGGTCGGCGTGCTGATCGGCGGCGCGGTGATGGTCGCGGGGCTCGCGGTCGCGACGATCCGCCGAGGCCGGCGCGATCCCGTCCTCGCCGCTGTCGGCGGTCCGGCGTAGTGTCGCCCGCATGTGCGGACGCTTCGCGATGGATTCCGAGACCGACGCTCTGATCGCGGAGTTCGTCGCGGCGGGCGGCCGGGCGGCCGACTGGGCGCCCGACTTCAGCGTCGCCCCGACCGACGCGGCGCCGATCGTGCGCGAGCACCGGCACGAGGAGTCGCTGGAGCGCGAGATCGAGCTGGCCTCTTGGGGGTTCCGGCCGTCGTGGGCGAAGGGGAAGGGGCCGTCGCCGATCAACGCGCGGCTCGAGACGGTCGCCTCGAACGGGCTGTTCCGCGGGGCCTTCGCCAAGCAGCGCGCCATCGTGCCGATGCGCGGCTACTACGAGTGGGAGGCGCGCGCCGACGGCAAGCAGCCGTGGTTCCTGCACGGGGAGGAGCCGATCCTCGCCGCGGCGGGTCTCTACGCGGCGCGCAAGGAGGGCGACGAGTGGCGGGTCTCCTTCACGATCATCACCCGCGAGGCCCGGGACGCGTCCGGCGAGGTGCACGACCGGATGCCCGTCTTCCTCACGCCCGACGTCCGCGACGCCTGGCTGAGCCCGGAGCCGCTCGCCTCCAGCGAGGAGATGCTCGCGACCCTCGACCGCGCGTCGGTCGCGGTCGCGTCGACGATCACGGCCTACCCGGTCGACCGCCGCGTGAACAACGCGCGGACGGTCGACCGCCACGACCCGGGGCTACTCGACCCGGTCCTCTGAGGCACGCCTTGCCGGAGAGCGGGGTCGGTCGCCACATCGCGCGCCAGGCAGCACTCCGCCCGGTCTGTCGGTGACCGTCGCGAATACCCTCGCCGGATGTGTTTCGCGCGCCTGTCCTCGCTGGTCCTTCTGCAGGGCGGAGGTCGGTATCAGCCGGGCCGACGACACCGTCGGCTCCTCTCGCGCTTGGACGACGAGGAGATCGCCACAGTCATGGGCCAGCGCGGGGGCATGGAGAGCGAGCCGCTGTCGGACGTCGCCGCTCGCTTCGGCGTCGTACTCGACGAAGCGTGAGCCTGAATCGACCTGCACGAACAGCACGCGCCTTCGGCCGCACGCGCGGGTCGAGGTCGCCTCGACCATCATGGTGTGCCCGGTCGACCGCTGCTCAGCTCCTCCGAGACGATGCACGATCAGCGACCTGGGAACGATCGCCGAATACGTGGGGGAAGCCATGCTGATCGAGTAGCCCGCGGAGCGGGCGTATCGAGATCCACTCACGTCGGAAGACGAGTCTGCAGACCGCCCTGTCGGGGACGGCGGGTCTCGATACGCCCCTGCGGGGCTACTCGACCAGCATGAGTGGACGCCGCGCGTCCTTCTCCTCACCACCGAGATGTGAAGCGGCTTAGCCGCTCGTTACGACGCGGGAGCGGTTACTTGGTTCCGGCGTGGCCCGGGAACGGCTTGCCGTTCAGGCTGACCTCGTCGGGGTCGACCTCGACGGTGCCGACGTCGTCGGCGCCGCCGGTGCCGGGGACGGAGACGACCTCGGCCGAGCCGGAGACCTCCGTCCGGCTGGTGGTGGGGTCCTGATTCTGGCGGACCTCGGTCTCGCGCTCGCTGCCGGGGGATTCGGCGCGGTCCTTCTCGACCTGCTCGCTGCTGGTCCGCGTGGCCGGAGCCGCGCCGTCCGTCGCGCCGATCGTCGATCCCTGCTCGTGCTCGTCCATGTGCCTCTGCCTTTCGTCGGGACCAGCCACGCTACGCGCGGCCCCTCGGGCGAGCACCCGCTTGACAGCTCGTGAGCCCCCCGTCGAGCCCTGCGGCTCGGAAGACGGACGTACTACCCTGGGGAGACGGTCGCACCGGGGGGCGCGGCGTTGCCGCAGCATCCGCCCGAGGAGGAACCGTGTCATCCCACCGAACGGGCGAGAACCGCGTCGTCGGCACGACGATCGGCGGTCGGTACACGATCGAGGAGCTGATCGGCCGGGGCGGGATGGCCACCGTGTACCGGGCCCGCGACGGGATCCTCGGCCGCTCGGTGGCGCTGAAGATGTTCGCGCCGGGTATCGACGACGCGCAGGACCTCCAGCGCAAGTCCTCGGAGATCCGGCTGCTCGCGGCCCTCAACCACCCCGCGCTGGTGACCCTCTACGACGCCGACGACGGCGGCGACGACACCGGCGGCCAGGCCTACATGGTGATGGAGCTCGCCGAGGGACCGAGTCTCGCGGAGCGGCTGGCCAGCGGGCCCGTCCTGCCGAACGACGTCGCGTCGATGGCCGCCGACCTCGGCGAGGCCCTGCACACCGTGCACGCGGCCGGAGTGGTGCACCGCGACGTGAAGCCCTCCAACGTGCTGCTCGTGCCGAGCCCGCTGACGAGCCGCGAGTTCCGGCCCAAGCTCGCCGACTTCGGCATCGCCTACCTGATCGATGCCACCCGGATCACCTCGCCGGGCACGCTGATCGGCACCGCCGCCTACCTCAGCCCCGAGCAGGCGCACGGCGACGTGCTGACCTCGGCGAGCGACGTCTACTCCCTCGGCCTGGTGCTGCTCGAGTCGCTGACCGGGCGCCGCCCCTTCACCGGATCGGCGATAGAGGTCACCCTCGCGCGCCTGCTGCGCGACCCGGAGGTGTCGGACTCGCTCGGCGGCGGCTGGTCGGCGCTGCTGAACGCGATGACGCGGCGCGAGCCGGCCGAGCGGCCCACGGCGATCGAGGTCGCGGAGTCGGCGCGCGCGCTGATCGATCCGCGCCGCGACGGACCGCCGACGGCGATCGTCGTCCCCGACGTGCCGGTCCGGGAGCCCGCCGGACCGCCGCCGACCGAGCGCATGCCCGCGACCGAGCGCTTCGCTCCGACCGCGGCCGCGACCGAGCTGCTGGACGCGACGTCGGTGCTGCCCGTGGGGGCGACCGAGCTGCTGCCCGGCGCCGCTCCCGCGACTGCGACGACCACGCAGGTCGCGCCGAGCGCAGGGGTCACGCCGCCCGCCGCCGTCGCCCGACGCCGCACCGGGCCGAGCCCGTGGCTGATCGTCGTGGTGCTCGCGCTGGTCGCCGTGGCGGTCGGCCTCGTGATCGTGCTGTTCGACGGTCCGCAGTCGCCGCTGCCCGCCGTCGACGGGGAGCTCGGCGAGCACCTCCGTCAGCTGCGCGAGAGCATCCGCTCGTGAGGGGGCCGGGCCGACGGGGCGTGAGCCGGCGGGGCCTTCGACTGCGGGCCGGGGGTGCGGTGCTCGCCGCCGTGCTCGTGCTGTCGGGCTGCTCCGCCGCGGATCCGTCGATCGATGACGGCACCGCGCAGGCCCTCGACGACGCGGTCGTGGCGGTCGCCGAGAAGGCGTCGGCCGACGACTGGGCCGGAGCGCTCACCGCGCTCGACGCGCTCCAGGCGACGCTCGACGCGGCGGTCGCCGGCGGGAACGTCCGGGAGGACCGGGCCACGTCGATCAAGGCGCAGGCCGACCTCGTGCGCGCCGACCTCGCCGCGCTGATCGCCGCCGTGCCGGCGCCCGAGGAGTCGACCGAGCCCGAGCCGGAGGAGACCACTCCCGTCGAGGAGGAGCCGCCCGCCGAGGAGACCCCGGAGGAGGAGACGCCGGCCCCGGTCGAGAGTCCCGAGGAGGAGCCGTCGCCGACGCCCGAGGAGACCGAGCCGGCCGAACCCGTCGAGCCGACCGAGCCGCCCGAGGAGGAGTCGCCGGCGCCTGCCGCCACGACGCCGGCCGCCGGTGCGCCCGCCGTGCAGGCGCCGGCGACGCAGGCTCCGGTCGAGGAGCCGGTCGAGGGACCGGGGAACTCCGGCGGGAACGGCGGCGGGAACGGCAACGGCCGCAGCCCGGAGAGCGGCCAGAACCCCGGCAACGGGAACGGCCCGGGGAAGGGCTGAGCCCCTCCGCTCCCGCGACCTACTCCTCCGTGCGGACGACCGCGTAGGACGCGTCGAGGTCGACGTCCACGTCCGTGCCGTCGGCGCGGGTGACCTCGACGTCGAAGGCGTGGTCGGCGTCGTCGCTGCGCTCGGCCTCGGTGACCGTGCCGCCGCCGACCGCGGCGATCGCGGCCTCGCTCACGCGGGTCAGCTCCTCGCCGACGAGGTCGTCGGGGTCGACCGCGCCGGTGACGCCGGTGGTGCTGTCCTCGGTGGAGCCGGTCGTGCCGCCGTCCGTGCCGTCGTTCGTGCTGCCGCCGGTGCCGCGCATCGCGTCGTCGTCCGGGTCGACGACCAGCACGCCGAAGGAGTCGTCGAGCCGCACGTCGTACTCGAGGCCGTCGTCGCCGCGCAGCTCGAGCTCGTAGCCCGGCGTGCCGTCGTCGTCGCGCTCGGCCGAGGTGACGGTCCCGCCGCCGATCTCGGCGATCGCGACCTCGCTGGCGCGGTCGAGGTCGGCGCCTGTCAGCGCGTCCGAGCGCTCGAAGCCGTCGGTCGCGGCGAAGGCGATGCCCGTGCCGGCTCCGGCGAGCACGATCGCGCCCGCGACTCCGACGATGATCCCGGTCTTCTTCTTCATGATCCGCTCCGTCTCCGGCGCCGTTCCTCGACGCCGCAGCCACTGTCCCGCGGCGCCGCTGAAGCCAGCCTGAAGCGGAGCGGACCCGGCGCCGGTCAGCGCAGCGGCACCCGCAGCGTCACTCGCGCGCCGCCCCACGGCGACTCCTCGATCGCGACGCTCCCGCCGTGCGCCGCCGCGATCTCGGCGACGATCGCGAGCCCGAGACCCGAGCCGCCGGCGTCGCGGGCGCGCCCCTCGTCCAGCCGCACGAAGCGCTCCAGCACCCGCTCGCGGTCGGCCGCCGGGATCCCCGGCCCGTCGTCGTCGACGACCAGCACGGCCGAGTCGCCCGCCCCGCGGGTCGCGATCGCCAGCCGCGCTGCGCGGTGCCGCACCGCGTTGTCGACGAGGTTCCGCAGCGCCCGCCCGAGCAGCGCCTCGTCCGCCACCGCCTGCACCGGCGAGACGCCCGAGGCGTCCACAGCGATCCCGGAGTCGCGCAGCCGCCGCACCTCGCGCAGCGCCAGGTCGTCGAGGTCGACCGGCGCCGCGAGCACGGCCAGCCGCGCCTCGTCGGCGCGCGCGAGCAGCAGAAGGCCCTCGATCAGGCCGCCCATCCGCACCGACTCCTCGGCGACCGTCGTCGCCAGCCGGGCCGCGTCGAGCCGGTCGGGGTGCGCGAGTGCGACCTCGGCGCTCTGCCGCAGGGCCGCGACCGGCGAGCGCAGCTCGTGCGAGGCGTCCGAGACGAACCGGCGCTGCCGTTCCTGGCCGTCCTCGAGGCGGCCGAGCATCCGGTTCAGGGTCTGCGCGAGCCGGTCGATCTCGTCGCCGGAGCCGGGCTCCGCGACGCGGCGGTCCAGGGCCGCGGCGGTGACGGCGTCCGCCTCCGCGCGCATCCGGTCCACCGGCCGCAGGGCGCGGCCGACGACGATCCAGCAGACGATCGCGACGAAGGCGACCAGCAGCGGGACGGCGACCGCGAGCAGACCCGCGGTCGTCGCGAGCGCCTCCGCACGGCCCTCGTCGGGCACGCCGACGACGACGAGCGAGCCGTCGTCGAGCTCCTGCGTCGCGACGACCAGCGGATCCTCGTCCGCCGGCGTCGTCGTGAACGGCTCGTCGCGCTCCTCGGTCGCGAGCGCCGGCAGGTCGTCGGCGTCCTCGCCCGCGGCGGCCACGCGCCCGTCGACGATCAGCTGGACCACGCCCTCCGAGGCCCGCACCGCGTCCGCACCGCCGCGCTCGACCAGGGTCGCGACCCGCTCCGCCTCGGTCTCGGCGGCCGTCGCGGCACTGCCCGCGAGCACCGAGGAGAGCACCAGCAGGAAGCCGGCCGCGCCGAGCACCGCCGCGAGGGCGACCACGGCGGTCGCCGCGACCGTGATCCGGGAGTGCAGGGAGCGCCGCCGCGTCGTCCCGGCCCTCACGGCAGCACCGTGTAGCCCGCGCCGCGCTGAGTGCGGATCGTCTCGCGGCCGAACGGCCGGTCGATCTTGTTGCGGAGCGTCCGGATGTAGACCTCGACGATGTTGGGATCGCCGTCGAAGTCGAAGTCCCAGACCGCGCCGAGCACATCGCGCTTGGAGACGATGTCGCCCGCCCGCGAGACGAGGTACTCCAGCACGCTGAACTCGCGGGCCGTGAGCGGGATCGCGACCCCGCCCCGCTCCACCCGGCGCGCGGCCGGATCGAGCACGAGATCGCCGACGGTCAGCACGGTGGGCCTCTCAGCGGCGCCGCGGCGGATCAGCGCCCGCAGCCGCGCGACCAGCACGGGGAAGGAGAACGGCTTGGTGAGGTAGTCGTCCGCGCCGGTGTCGAGCGCCTCGACCTGGTCGAGGTCGCCGTCCTTCGCGGTGAGCATCAGGATCGGCGTCCAGTCCTCGGCCGCGCGCAGCCGCTCGCAGACGCGGAAGCCGCTGATGTCGGGGAGCATCAGGTCGAGCACGATCGCCGCGTACTCCGCCTCCCGCGCGAGCCAGAGCGCGTCGGTGCCGTTCGTCGCGGTGTCGACCGCGAAGCCCTCGCCCTGCAGCCCCGCCTCGAGCGCGCCCAGCAGGTTGATCTCGTCGTCGACGATGAGGATGCGGATGGGAGCCTCCCGGTCTCGGCGCGGACGCCCAGGTTAACCCGCGCGTTCCCCGCGTGCGCTAAGACGGTCCGGTGACAGCCGACGCCTCCCTCGCCCGCCGCCTCGGCCTCCGCGACGCCGTCGTGATCGGGCTCGGCTCGATGATCGGCGCCGGGCTCTTCTCGGCCTTCGCCCCCGCTGCCGCGGCGGCCGGGCCGTGGCTGCTGGTCGGCCTCGCGCTGGCCGCGATCGTCGCCTGGGCGAACGCCTCCTCCACGGCGCAGCTCGCCGCGCAGTACCCCCGCTCGGGCGGCGCCTACCTCTCCGGCCGGGAGCGGCTGGGCGAGTGGCCCGGCTTCCTGGCCGGCTGGAGCTTCGTCGTCGGCAAGACCGCGAGCTGCGCCGCGATGGCGCTGACCGTCGCCGCCTACGCCGCGCCCGCGGGCTGGGAGCGACCGGTCGCGGTCGCCGCGGTCGTCGCGCTCGTCGCGGTGAACGTGCTCGGGGTGACCCGCACGGCGCTCGCGACGCGGATCCTGCTCTCGATCGTGCTCGTGGTGCTCGTCGTCGCGATGGCCGCGGCCGCCGCGTCCGGACCGGCGGTCGTCTCCGGCACCGACCGGCCCTTCGACGCCTACGGCGTGCTGCAGTCCGCCGGCCTGCTGTTCTTCGCCTTCGCCGGCTACGCCCGCCTCGCGACGATGGGGGAGGAGGTGCGCGACCCCGCCCGCACGATCCCTCGCGCGATCCTCGGCGCGCTCCTGCTCGCGGTCCTGCTCTACACGGTCGTCGGCGCCGGGCTGCTCGCGGCGCTCGGCCCGGAGCGGCTCGCCGCCTCGACGCAGCCGCTCGTCGACGCGGCCGCCGCCTGGCCGTGGACCGCGGTGCCGATCCGGGTGGGCGCGGCGGCGGCGAGCCTCGGTGCGCTGCTCGCGCTGATCGCGGGCATCGGGCGCACGAGCCTCGCGATGGCGCGGAACGGCGACCTGCCGCGGGCGCTCGCCGTGATCGACCCGGTCCGCAGCGTCCCGCGCCGCGCCGAGATCGCCGTCGGCCTGATCGTCGTCGTGCTGGTGCTCGTCGCCGACCTGCGCTCGGCGATCGGCTTCTCCTCGTTCGGCGTGCTGCTCTACTACCTGGTCGCGAACGTCGCGGCGCTGACCCAGGAGGCCCCGCACCGCCGCTACCCGCGCCCGCTGGCGGTCGTCGGCGTCGCCGGCTGCCTCCTGCTCGTGGCGACCCTCCCGCCCGCCTCGATCGCGGGCGGCGTCGCGGTGCTCGCCGCGGGCGCGGCCTACCGCCTCCTCGCTCAGTCGCGGGTGCGGCGGAGCAGCCAGACGAAGTAGGGCGCGCCGACCAGCGCGATCATCAGCCCCGCGGGCAGCTGCGAGGGCGCGATGAGCGTGCGGCCGAGGGTGTCCGCGACGAGGACGAGCAGGCCGCCGAGCAGCATCGCGACCGGGACGATGCGCCCGTGCCGCGCGCCGACCAGCGTCCGGGCCAGGTGCGGCGCGACCAGACCGACGAAGCCGACCGTGCCGACGGCGACGACGGCCAGCGAGGCGAGCACGGCGGCGAGGGCGAGCACGCCCAGGCGGGTGCGCTCGGGCCGGACGCCGAGGATCCGCGGGGTGTCCTCGTCGATCGCCAGCAGGTCGAGGCGGCGGCGCAGCCCGAGGAGCACCGGCAGCAGCACCAGGATCCCGAGCGCGACCGGCAGCACGTCCGGCAGCGAGCGGCCGTAGGTCGTGCCGGAGAGCCAGGTGAGGATCCGCGGGGTCCGCCACGGGTCGGAGTTCAGCAGCAGGAAGGCGGTCACGGCGCTCAGCGCGTAGCCGGCACCGATGCCGACGAGCACGAAGCGGTCCGGCTGCAGCCCGCCGCGCCAGGAGAGCAGCGCGATCGCGCCGAAGGTCGCGAGCCCCGCGGCGATCGCCATCGCGATCAGCACCGGCCGGCCGCCGCCGCCCAGCCCGGTGGTGACGACGATCACGGCACCGAGCCCAGCGCCGGCCGTGATCCCGAGCAGCCCCGGCTCGGCCAGCGGATTGCGCACGGTGCCCTGCACGGCGGTGCCGGCGAGAGCGAGCGCCCCGCCCGCGAGCACGGCCGCGGCGATGCGCGGCGCCCGCTCGTCGAGGGCGCGGGCGACGAGGTCCGGTGCCGCGCTCTGCAGCCAGAGGACGACGTCGCCGAGCCGCAGCTGCAGGCTCCCCGCGAGCAGGGCGAGCACGATCGTCACGGCGAGCAGGACGGCGACCACCCCGAGCACGACCCGGAACCGCCGCGCCGTCCGCAGCGTCGAGCGGACCGTCCGCGCCGACCGCGCCGCGCCGGCGTCGCGCATCCGCAGGGCGAGGACCACGATGACGAGCCCGCCGAGCACCGCGGTCGGAATGCCCGTCGGGATGGCCGTGGCTCCCTCCGGGCTGAGGATCGCGCGCAGCAGCGCGTCGGCGAGCACGATCAGCGCGGCGCCGATCAGCGCCGACGCGGGCACCAGGAAGACGTGGCGGCGCAGCGCCGGCACCCGCGCGGCCAGGAGCCGGGTGAGGACGGGGGCGCCGAGGCCGACGAAGGCGATCGGCCCGGCCAGCGTCACCGAGGTGCTGGTGAGCAGGACCGCGCAGAGCACGGCGAGCGCCCGCGTCGAGCGGACCGGGACGCCCAGCGAGGCGGCGCCGTCCTCGCCGAGGCCGAGCACGTCGAGGCGGCGCGAGAGCAGCAGGGCGAGCGCGAGGACGACGACGATCAGCGGAGCGGCGCGCGCCGACGCGTCGATGTTGAGCTGCCCGAGCGAGCCGCTGCCCCAGGCGAAGAGCCCGGTGGTGTTCTCCCGGAAGAGGATCAGCAGCATCGCGGTGCCGGAGTCGAGCGCCATCGCGATGGCCGAGCCGGCCAGGATCAGCCGGGTGCTGGAGGTGCCCGCGGCCCGCCCGGTGAGCACCAGCACCAGCGCCGCCGCGGCGAGACCGCCGAGGAAGGCGACCCCGCTGGACGCCCAGAGCGGCACGGTCAGCGAGAAGGCGGCCACCGCGGTCAGGGCGAAGTAGGCGCCCGCGGTCACCGCGAGCGTGTCGGGGGAGGCGAGCGCGTTGCGCGAGATCGACTGCAGCAGCGCGCCGGCCGCGCCGAGGGCGAGGCCCACGGCGATGCCCGCGGACAGGCGCGGCAGCCGCGAGCCGGCGAAGACGTCGCCCGCCGAGACTCCGCCGACCGCCACGTCCTCGCCGAGCAGGGCGCGCAGCAGCCCGTCCGCGCCGATGCCCGAGGTGCCCTGGGTCAGGTGCCAGAGCCCGATGAGCACGACCGCGACGGCGAGGGCCGCGAGCACGCCGACGCCGCCGAGCGCCGCGCGCCGCCCGGAGGGGGCGGTCGCGCGGCGCTCGGCGGCGGTCGGCGTCGTCGTCACTCGCCGACGATGACGTCCACGAAGGCGTCGATGGCCTGCTCGCCGGACTTCGGTCCGCCCGCGCCCCAGACGCCGGGCGGGAACTCGAAGGCGCGGCCCTGCTGCACGGCGGGCAGCGCGGACCAGACCGGGCTCTTGGCGAGCTCGGTGACGTAGCTGTCGGGGGTGCCGTCGTTGGAGTAGACGAGGTTCGCCTCGCCGACCGCGGTCAGTCCCTCGATGTCGGTCTGCGCGAGTCGGTAGGAGGGGTCGACGCCGCCGCTGCCGTAGGAGTCGTTGATCTCGTCGGTCCAGGCGCCCTCGAGGCCCAGCTCCTCGCCGAGCTCGGTGAACAGCGCGCCCTTCCCGTAGGGGCGGATGACGACGTTGCCGCTCTCGATCCAGCCGTCGAAGAACACGAACTCCGGCGTCGCGAGCGCCGCCTCGGCGACCTCGGTCTTGGCGTCGGCGAGGTGCTGGTCGAACTCCGCGAGCACCGCGTCGGCGCGCTCGGTCCGGCCGGTGGCCTCGCCCAGGAGCGAGAACACCTCCTTCATGTTGTCGATCTGGCCGCTCGCGTCCGCGCCGATGGTGGCGAGCACGGGCACGTCGCGCTCCTCGAGCTGGGCGAGCAGCTCGTCGTCGGCGCTGTACGCCTCCATCACGATCAGGTCGGGGTCGAGGCCGTAGAGGGTGTCGAGGTCCGGCTCGCCGCGCTCGCCCACGTCCGCGGTGCTCGCGGGCAGCGTCTCGGCGCTGACGTAGGTGGCGTAGTCCTCGGTCGAGGCGGCGCCGACCGGGGCGACGCAGAGCGTCAGCAGGTCCTCGGTCTGCTGCCACTCCAGCACGACGATCCGCTCGGCGGGCGCGTCGAGCTCGACGGTGCGGCCGAGGCTGTCGGTGAGCGAGACGGCGCCGGTGGCGGTCGCGGTGTCGTC
The DNA here is from genome assembly GCF_022815525.1 of Rathayibacter sp. VKM Ac-2927. Lineage (NCBI taxonomy): Bacteria > Bacillati > Actinomycetota > Actinomycetes > Micrococcales > Microbacteriaceae > Rathayibacter > Rathayibacter sp. VKM Ac-2927. The sequence continues at coordinate 1,053,831 of NZ_JALGRT010000001.1, read as the reverse complement.
GGCGGCGCACTCGGCGGAGTCGACGGTGCCGGCCGCGTCGGCGCTCTCGACGGCGGTGGTTCCGCAGCCGGTGAGCAGGAGCACTCCGACGGCGGCCGCGGCCAGGGCGGCGGGGAGGAGGGGGGCTCGGGTCATTCTTCGGTGTCCTCTCGGGAACGGGCGGGGGTCTGGTCGTGCAGGCGGACGCTGTGCTTCGAGACGCTGTGCCGGCTGACGGGGTCGATGCGCAGGTGTCCGGTCCGCTCGTCCACGGCGACCTCGACCCGCAGTCCGTAGGCCGCCTCGATGTGCTCGGCGGTGAGCACGGCGAGCGGGTCGCCCTCGGCGAGGACGCGCCCGTCGCTCAGCAGCAGCAGGCGGTCGGCGACGCGCGCGGCGTGGTCGAGGTCGTGCAGCACGACGCCGATCGCGGCCCCGTGCACCTCGGCGAGATCGCGGATCAGGTCGAGCGTCTCCACCTGGTAGCGGAGGTCGAGGTGATTGGTCGGCTCGTCGAGCAGCACCACGCCGGTGTCCTGCGCGAGGCAGGCCGCGAGCCAGACCCGCTGCAGCTCGCCGCCGCTGAGCTCGCCGGCCGCGCGCTCCGCCATCGACAGCACCCCGGTGGTGGTCATCGCCTGCTCCACCGCCTCGCGGTCGCGGGCGGACGGCCCGGCGAAGGCCCGGCGGTGCGGGTGGCGGCCGAAGGCGACGACCTCCCGGACGCTGAGGCCCTGCGGAGCGGTGCGGCTCTGCGCGAAGAGGGTCACCTCGCGGGCGAAGTCGCGGCTGCTCAGCGCGGTCGCGGGGCGGCCGCCGTCGAGGGTGACGGCGCCGCCGCTCGGGGCGTGCAGCCGCGCGAGCGCGCGCAGCAGCGTCGACTTGCCCGAGCCGTTCGGCCCGACGAGCGCCGTCACCCGGCCGGGCTCGAGCCGCACCGAGACGCCGTCGACGACGGTGCGCCGGCCGAAGCCGAGCACGAGGTCGGAGCCGGCGAGGCGCGAGGACGGGCGCGCGGGCTCGGGGGAGGGAGGCATGGGAGGAGCGGATTCCTGCGTCGGAGGGGGAAGCGGGAGGGGATCCGCTGAGTAAGGGTTGGCTTACCTTCCTCAGGCTAGGCGGCCGCACCACCGTCCGCAATCGACTGCCGACGACACCGGATAGAGCGTTCCGGCCAGGTGCAGCCGCAACCGGTCAGGAAGCGGCCGTGCGCTGATCCTGCGCGAAGGCGCCGGGAGTGGTCCCCATCACCCGCTTGAACGCCGCGATGAAGGTGCTCGGGTGGGTGTGGCCCATCAGCTCGGAGACGTCCTGCACGCTGCGCCCCTCCGCCAGCAGCGCGAGCGCCCGGTGCGCCCGCAGCGCCTGGCGCCACTGCAGGAAAGACAGTCCGGTCTGCGCGCGGAGGACCCGCGAGAGGGTCCGCTCGCCGACACCGAGGTGCTCCGCCCAATCGGCGAGCGTCCGCCGGTCGGTCGGGTCGTCGAGGAGGGCCGCGACCAGGGGCGCGAGCCGCTCGCCCTGCGGCACGGTGACGGAGTACTGCTCCGCCGACGGCGCGATGACGTCGAAGACCACCGCCTCCGCCCGCAGCCGCGCCGCCGCCTCGAGGTCGGTCCGCGCGAGCCGGGTGAGCAGCGCGGCGAGCACCGGGGTGATCTCGACGAGGACCGGCGCCGTGATCGGCACGGGCGAGCGCTCCGGATCGAACAGCGCGTCGCAGAGCGCGGTGCGCGCGGTCGTCCGCCCGGCGTGCTCCGTCCCGGCCGGGATCCAGACGCCGAAGCCGTCCGGCACGGTCAGGATCCGGTGCTCGAGCCGGACCGTCATGGTGCCGCCGCGGACCCAGACCAGCTCGTGCAGCGCGTGCCGGTGCGGCGCGAACTCGTGCGGCGCCTCGAGCCGGACGCTGCCGGCCGCGATCGCGAACGGCTCGGCGATGCGCGTCGGCGCACCGGTGTCCGCGACGACGACGGTGCTCGGCTCGCGCCGCCAGGTGCCCCGTGCGCTGTCCTCGTCCATGCCCACGATCTTAGGAAGCGCCCGCGCCGGGCAGACTGTCCCGGTGACCGCAGCGCAGATCTTCCGCGACCGCCTCGTCGAGCACATCGACGCCGTCGGCTTCGGTGCGCACGGCCTGCACGTGCTGATCGGCGACGACACGGCCGAGCACCGCTGGACGCCGGACGTCCGCGAGGACGTGCACTCCGTCGCCAAGGGCGTCTGCGTGCTGGCCGCGGGGCTGGCCGTCGACGAGGGCCTGATCTCGCTCGACGAGCCGCTGGGATCCCTGGCCGCGGATGTCTCAGCGGATCTCGGCGAGGGAGTCGCCGACCTCACGCTGCGCCGGCTGCTCAGCATGACGAGCGGCATCGACCTGCCGTGGTCGCCGACCCTGATGACGGACTGGCCGGACCTCGCCGTCGAGTTCCTCCGCCGGCCGTCCGCCGGGCCCGTCTTCCAGTACTCCAACGCCAGCAGCTACACCGCGATGCGGCTCCTGGAGACGCGGGTCGGCGACGTGGGCGAGTACGTCGACCGCCGCCTGCTGCGGCCGCTCGGGATCGAGGGCGCGGAGTGGGAGCGCTGCCCGAACGGCCGCATCGTCGCCGGCAGCGGGCTGGCGCTCCGCACGCAGGAGACCGCCCGGATCGGCCGCCTCCTCCGCGATCGCGGCGTCTGGCGGGGCGAGCGGATCCTCGCGCCCGAGTGGAGCGACCTGATGCACTCCGGGTGGGTCGCCGCGGGCACCGGCCCGGGCTACCGGCGCTACGCCCTCGCCGGCTGGGACGGCCCCGGCGCGAGCTGGCGTCTGCACGGCGCCTACGGCCAGCTGCTCGTCTTCGCGGGCGACGCGGTGGTGACGATCAGCGCCGACGACCATCCGGGCGCCGACGCGATCGCCGTGTTCATCGCGGCGGAGCGGGCGACCGTTCAGGACTGACGGCCGGCCCGCTCCCGCGGACTACTCGTCGCGGTCGGTGTACTCGCCCTCGCCGGTGGAGTCGGGACCGGAGCCCTCGGTGTCGACGTAGCTGCCCTTCTCGGTGCTCGACTCCGCGTGCGAGGAGGTGTCGACGTAGCTGCCCTCCTCCTCGCCGTCGGTGTGCGAGACGCCGTCGGTCTCGGTGTACTCGCCCTCGTCGGAGGTGTCGGTGCTGTGTCCGTCCGTGCCGTGGCCGTCCGCGTCGCCGTCCGCGAGGTGGCGGCCGCGTCGGGTCGTCTCCTCGGTCGTGCCGCCGCTCTCGGTGGTCGTGGTGGTCTCGAACTCGTCGTCGTGTGCCATGGCGGGGCTCCTCGCCTCATCGCGTCGGGTGGATGCAGTCGACGATCCTGCACCCGGTCCGCCGGTGCAAGCCGTCGCGGCTGCACATCCGCGCACCTTGACATCCGGCGCACGTCCGCGTCACGAGCAGGTCCGCGTCACCGGCACATCGGTGTCCCGGCCGCTTCGCCGTTCCCCGCCCCGAGCGCAACTCCTGTCGCGACCCGTCCGCCGCCGCCTAGCCTCCGAGCATGACTGCACGGACTGCACGCACCCGCTGGAGCGTCATCGGCCAGCTCGGCCCCCTCTTCGACGACGGCGGCTCGATGCTGCTCGTCGAGGCCCGCTCGGCCTTCGGTCGGCGGCCGATGCACCGCGCGAAGGCGCAGCTGCTGCTGTCGGCCCTGCGCCATCGCGGCCGCGAGCTCGGCGACCGCGTCGAGTACGTCCGCGCCGAGACCTTCGCCGAGGGGCTCGCGGGCCGCGACGACCTCGAGGTGATCGACCCGCCGACCCGGGGCGGCCGCCGCCTCGCCCGCCGGCTGGGCATGAGCGTGCTGCCCAGCCGCGGCTTCGTGACGGAGGAGGAGGACTTCCGCGAGTGGGCGCTCGCGAAGTCCGGCAAGCGACTCCTCTTGGAGGACTTCTACCGCTGGAGCCGCGAGCGCACCGGGGTGCTGATGCGCGGCGACCAGCCGGAGGGCGGCCGCTGGAACTACGACCACGACAACCGCAACCCGCCGCCCAAGGGCGCCTCGCGGCTCGGCCTGCCCGATCCGTGGTGGCCGGAGGAGGACGACATCGACGAGGAGGTGCGCGCCGATCTCGCCCGCTGGGAGCGCGAGGGCGCGATCCGCCTCGTCGGCGAGGACGGCCCGCGCCGGTTCGCGGCGACCCCCGCGGAGGCGGAGGCGGCGCTCGCCGACTTCGTCTCGTCGCGGCTCGGCGACTTCGGCACCTACGAGGACGCGATGCTCTCCGGCGACTGGACGATGGCGCACTCGCTGCTGAGCGCCCCGCTCAACCTCGGCCTGCTCGATCCGCGCGCCGTCATCGACGCCGCCGCGGCCGAGCACGCCTCCGGCGGCGCACCGCTCGCGAGCGTCGAGGGCTTCGTCCGGCAGATCCTCGGCTGGCGCGACTACGTCTGGCACCTCTACTGGCACCTCGGCCCGGACTACCGCGAGCGCAGCAACGCGCTCGGCGCGAAGGCCTCGCTGCCGCAGCAGCTGCTCGACCTCGATCCGGCCGGCATCGAGGCGAACTGCCTGCACGAGACCCTCGACGACGTGCGCCGCCACGGCTGGGCGCACCACATCCAGCGGCTGATGGTGCTCGGCAACTGGGGCCTGCAGCGCGGCTGGGACCCGGCCGAGCTGAACGACTGGTTCGTCGACGTCTTCGTCGACGGTACGGAGTGGGTGATGCCCGCGAACGTGATCGGCATGTCGCAGCACGCGGACGGCGGGATCGTCGCGACCAAGCCGTACTCCTCCGGCGGCGCCTACATCAACAAGATGTCCGACTACTGCGGCGGCTGCCGCTTCAACCCGAAGGTGCGCCTGGGCGAGAACGCCTGCCCGGTCACCGCCGGCTACTGGGCCTTCCTCGACCGCACCGAGCCCGTCCTCCGCGGCAACCACCGGATGGCCCAGCCCCTCGCGGGCCTGCGAGCCCTCTCCGACCGCGCCGCCGTCGTCGACCAGGAGCGCCATCGCGAGAGCTACTGACCCGACGCCTGCAGGAGCCGGGTCTCGATACGCCCTGCGGGCTACTCGACCAGCATGAGCCGACCCGCGTCGACGCGCTGTGGGCGCACTGCATGCTGATCGAGTGACCCGCGCAGCGGGCGTATCGAGATCGGTCCCGTCGGAACGCCCCCGCGACGCGAGCGTCTCCGGCTCCGCCTAGCCCGCGCGGTACACCGACACCGTCACCGCGACGGTCACCGCCGTCGTCCCGTCGCGCCCCGTCAGCAGCGCATCCACCGCCGCCGCGTCGACGTGGTGCGCGCTCGGCCCCATCAGCACCTCCGCCCGCAGCTCGCCGGGTGTCATCGCGACCGCGTAGTCCAGCTCCTCGCGCGCCACCCGCTCGAAGCCCTGCAGCTGCTCGTCGAGCCGCTCCGCCTTGCCCGCGTCGATGCCGAGCATCCCGAACACCGGGCGGATCTCGCCGAGGTGCCGCTCGCGCGGCGTCACCACGATCGCGACGCCGCCCGCCCTCAGCACCCGCCGCATCTCGGGCGCGTTCCGCGGCGCGAAGACGGTCAGCAGCGCGTCCGCACAGCCGTCGGCGAGCGGCAGCGGCTGCCACAGGTCCGCCGTCGCCACCGCGGCCCGCGGATGCGCGCGCGCAGCCCGGCGCGCCGCCGCCGCCGACAGGTCCAACCCCAGCCCGCTCGCCTCCAGCCGCGCCTCGAGGACCGCCGCGAGGTACGCGCCGGTCCCGCAGCCGAGGTCCACGACCAGCCGCGCGTCCGCCGGCACCGCCGCGGCGACCGTGTCCTGGATCGGCCGGTAGTGCCCGGAGCTCAGGAGCACGTCGCGAGCCTGCACCATCGCCGCGGTGTCGCCCGAGGTCGCGTGCCGGCCGCGCAGCAGCGAGACGTAGCCCTGGCGCGCCAGATCCGCGCTGTGGCCGAGCGGGCAGCGCAGCAGGGTCGGCCGCGGCAGCGCGTCCGGCGCCAGCGGAGCCCCGCAGACCGGGCAGGCGAGCGCGGGCAGGACCGCCGACCCGGGGACGCCCGCCGGGTCGAAGGGGTGCCGGCTCACGCGGAGCGCCCCGGATCGCGGGGCACGGAGTCGGGCTGCTCCGGATCGTGCCGTATGGCCGTGATCGCCGAGTTCAGCGTCGCGATCACCGGCACCGCGAACAGCGCGCCGGCCAGTCCCGCCACCTCGAGCCCGGTCGCGACACCCAGCACGACGGCGAGCGGATGCACCTTCACGGCCGAGCCGAGGATGAGCGGCTGCAGCACGTGCCCCTCGAGCAGGTGCACGACGACGACGACGCCGATCATGATCAGCGCCGCCACCGGTCCGCTGAACAGCAGCGCGACGACCGCCGCGAGCGCCCCCGTCACGATCGCGCCGAGGAACGGCACGAAGGAGCCGAGGAACACCACGATCGCGATCGGCACGACCAGCGGCAGCTGCAGAGCGAGCGCGCCGATCCCGATGCCGATCGCGTTGATCGCCGCGACTCCGAGCTGCGCCCGCACGAACTGGCTGAGCGTCCGCCAGCCGGCCGCGGCCCCCGTGTCGAGCGGCAGGCGCGCGGCGCGCGGCATCAGCCGGAGGAACCAGGTCCAGATCCGCCGTCCGTCCAGCAGCAGGAAGATCAGCGAGAACAGGGTGAGCAGCGCGCCCGCGAACACCTCGGCCACCTGCGAGCCGACGGCGAGGGCTCCGGAGGCGATGGTCGACGCCTGGGTGTCGGCCCAGTCGATCGCCTTCTGCGCCCAGTCGCCGAGCTGCACGTCGCTGAAGCCGAGCGGCGGGCCCTGCAGCCAGGCCTCCACGTCGTCGACCGCGTCGAGCGCTCGCTGCCCGACGCCGCCGAAGCCTGCGCGGGACTGGACGACGACGAGCCCGATCAGGCCGACCAGCGCGAGCAGGAGCGCGAGGATCGAGACGAGCACGGCCAGCGGGCGCGGCAGCCGCCAGCGCTCGAGCCGGTCCCGCAGCGGAGTGAGCAGTGCGGTGACCAGGATCGCGATCAGCACCGGCACCACGACGACCGGCACCAGCGCGACCAGCTTCACGATGAGCCAGAGCAGCGCCGCGACGGCCAGCACCCGCCAGCCCCAGGCGGCGGCGATGCGCATGCCGGGGGAGACGTCGTGCTGCTCGTCGGCCGCAGGGATCGGGGGAGTCGCGGCCGGAGTCGGGGCCGCAGGGGTCGCCACCGCGTCGCGTCCCCCGTCGCGCGGTCGGCGTCCTCGCATGTCCCCTCCGATTTCCCTCGCAGTGTACGACCGCGGCGGACGACCTGCCCGGGAGCGCTGCGCCGGAACGACGGATCCGGTTGCGAAACGGCGGGAGAACTGACGTAATGGAGGCACTATGGCCCTCACGAGCACGGTTTTCGAACGATCCACCCCCGATCCCACCGTCGTCGACGCCGCCCTGGCCGGCACGCGGCGCGGGGTGTTCTGGCTCGAGGACCCCGATGCCCCGCATCCGGCCCTCGCCGGCGCCGTCCGCGCCGACCTGGTGGTCGTCGGCGGCGGCTACACCGGCCTGTGGAGCGCCCTGCGCGCGAAGGAGCGCGACCCGAGCCGCCGCGTGGTGCTGCTCGAGGCCCGCTCGCTCGGCTGGGCCGCCTCCGGTCGGAACGGCGGCTTCGTCGAGTCGAGCCTCACCCACGGCCGCGAGAACGGCCTCGCCCGCTGGCCCGCCGAGGCCGCCCGCCTCGAGGAGCTGGGCGTGCGGAACCTCGACGACATCGAGGCGACCGTCGCCCGCTACGGCATGGACTGCGACTTGGAGCGCACCGGCTCGCTCGCCGTGGCGGTGGAGGAGTACCAGGTCGGCCCGCTCGCGGACGGCGACGGCGTCGCGGGCGGCCGCTTCCTCGACACCGCCGAGGTGCGCGCCCTGGTCGACTCGCCGACCTTCCTGGCCGGCCTGGCCGCGCCCGCCGAGCAGTGCGCCCTGGTGCACCCCGGCAAGCTCGTCCGCGAGCTCGCGCGGGTCGCGGAGGAGCTCGGCGTCGAGATCCACGAGGACAGCCGCGTGCTCGGCCTCGAGCGCGCCGGCGCCGGCGTGCTCGTCCGCACCGCGGGCGGCTCCGTGGCGGCGGATCAGGCGATCCTCGGCACCAGCGCCTTCCCCTCGCTGCTCGCGCGCACCCGGCTGATGACCGTGCCGGTCTACGACCACGTCCTGATGACCGAGCCGCTCGACGCCGCCCAGCTGGCCTCGATCGGCTGGACCGGCCGCGAGGGCCTCAGCGACGTCGCCAACCAGTTCCACTACTACCGCCGCACCGCCGACGACCGCATCCTCTGGGGCGGCTACGACGCCGTCTACCACCCCGGCGGCCGGATCCGCTCGGCCTACGAGGACCGCCCGGAGACCGACCGCGCGCTCGCCGCGCACTTCCTGACCACCTTCCCGCAGCTCGAGGGCCTGCGCTTCAGCCATCGCTGGGCCGGGGTGATCGACACCAGCACCCGCTTCGCCGCCTTCTACGGCACCGCGCTCGCCGGTCGCGTCGCCTACGCCGCGGGCTACACCGGCCTCGGCGTCGGGACGACCGCCTTCGCGGCCGACGTGCTCCTCGACCTCCTGGCCGGCGAGCCGACCGAGCGGACCGAGCTGGAGATGGTCCGCAAGCGCCCGCTGCCGTTCCCGCCCGAGCCGTTCGCGACCGCCGGCATCCAGGCCACGCGCTGGTCTCTCGACCGCGCCGACCACGACGGCGGTCGGCGGAACCCGCTGCTGCGGACCCTCGACGCGCTCGGGCTGGGCTTCGACTCCTGACGGCGCCCTCCGCCCGGTAGCGTGCTCTGCGGGGGCACCGTCGGGTGCGGGGAGGGACACGGATGCTCGCGTCAGCGCTCGAGGTCCTGCTCGCGGTCGCCGGCGCCGCCGCCGGTGCCGTCCTCGTCGTCAGCGGCGTGCTGAAGCTCGGGCGGACGGAGCGGTTCCGTGCGAGCCTCGCCGCGCTCGGTCTGCCCGCCCGCCTCTCAGCCGGCCCGCTCTTCGCCCGCGCCTTCCCCGTCGTCGAGATCGCGCTCGGCCTCGCGATCCTGCTCGCCCCGTCACCGCTGCATCGCGGCGCGCTGCTCTGCGCGGTCGCGGTCGACGTCGTCTTCCTCGTCGTCGCGATCCGGGCGGTCCGCGCCCCGGAGCCGATCGAGTGCGAGTGCTTCGGCGGCCTCGGCGACGCCAGGATGACCGGCCGCACGGTCGCGCGGAACGCCGTCCTGCTCGCGCTGGCGCTCGCCGGGCTCGTCGGGGCCACGGCACCGGCGGAGCTGCTCGTCCCCGGGGTCCCGGCGCTGATCGCCGTGCTGCTCGCGCTCGCGCTCGTCCCGGTGCGCGACCGGCTCGCCGCGCGAGCACCCGCCGCGTCGACGCCCGCGCCGGCACCCGTGTCCCCGAGCGACCTCGGCGACCTCGCCTTCCTCACCGCCGCCGGCGAGCCGATCGCCCTCGCCGAGTGGGCGGACCCGCCGACGCACCTCGTCTTCTTCTCGCCGTCCTGCATCTCCTGCCACGAGCTGGTCGAGCGCTTCCGCTGGTGGCCGAACGGCCTGCGCGAGGGCGAGGAGCTGATGCCCGTCTTCCTCGGCGCCCCCGCCGACTTCGCCGCCCACGAGGTGTTCGCCCCGCTCGTCGAGCACGCGCTCTACGACCCCGACCGGTCGATCGCGGCCGCCCTCGGTCGTGGCGCCACCCCGGGCCACGTGCTGCTGGACCCCGAGCACCCCCTCGGCGACGGCTGGAGCAGCGGCGCGTTCGAGATCGAGAAGCGGGTGCTCCGCCCCGACTTCTTCGAGGACGTCCGCCGCGGCGCGGTCGGACCCGCCTCCGACGCCGCCGGGCACGCGTGACCCCGCTCCTGGTGGTGCTGGTCCTCGCGCTGGTCGTGATCGCCGGCGCCGCCGTCGTCGGCCCGCGCCTCGGCGTCGCCTCGCCGCTCGTGCTGGTCGGCATCGGCGTGGCCGCGAGCTTCCTGCCCGTCGTCGGCCCGATCGAGATCGAGCCGGAGTGGATCCTGGCCGGGGTGCTCCCGCCGCTGCTCTACTCGTCCGCGGTGTCGATGCCGGCGATGAACTTCCGCCGCGAGTTCGGTGCGATCAGCGGACTCTCGGTGCTGCTGGTCGTCGGCACCTCGCTCGTGCTCGGCCTGTTCTTCCAGCTGGTCCTGCCGGATCTCGGCTTCGCCTGGGGCGTCGCTCTCGGCGCGATCGTCAGCCCCACGGACGCGGTGGCGACCTCGATCGTCAAGGGCACCTCCGTCTCGCGCCGGGTCGTCGCGATGCTCGACGGCGAGAGCCTGCTCAACGACGCGACGGCCCTGGTGCTGCTGCGCACCGCGATCGCGGCCGCCGCGGCGAGCTTCTCGTTCTGGGGCGCGCTGGGCTCGTTCGGCTACTCCGTGCTGATCGCGGGGATCGTCGGCGGTCTGGTCGGCTGGTTGAACCTGGCTGTGCGCCGCCGGGTCCAGGATCCGACGGTCAACACGATCCTGTCCTTCACCGTGCCCTTCCTCGCCTCCGTCCCGGCCGAGCTCCTCGGCGCCTCGGGACTGGTCGCGGCGGTCGTCGCCGGCGTCGTCACGGGCATCCGCGCCCCGCGCGAGCTCTCGCCGCAGAACCGCCTGTCCGACTCGCAGAACTGGCGGACGGTCGAGCTGGTGCTCGAGGGCACGGTGTTCCTCACGATGGGCCTGCAGGTCCGGGCGATCGTGACGAGCGTCGAGGAGGACCACGCCGGCGTCGGCCCGGCCGTGCTGATCGCGGTGGGCGCGCTCCTGCTGACGATCCTGGTGCGCGCGGCCTACGTCGCCCCGCTGCTCGGCGTGCTCAGGAGCCGCGGCCGGCTGCGCGAGCGGATGCGCCCGCGCGTCGAGGGCCTGCAGGAGCAGATGGGCACCGAGGAGGGCCGCGAGGAGAGCCTGAAGCGGATCAGCCGCGGGCGCCGGTCGCCGACCGCCCGCGATCTCGAGCGCTTCGCCACCCGGCTGACCCGGATGCTCGCCGACATGGAGTACTTCGTCCGCGCGCCGCTCGGCTGGCGCGAGGGCACGGCCGTGGTCTGGGCCGGGATGCGCGGCGCCGTCACGGTCGCCGCCGCGCAGACCCTGCCCGAGGACACCCCGCAGCGCTCGGTCCTCGTGCTGATCGCCTTCGCGGTGGCCGCTCTGTCGCTGCTGCTGCAGGGCGGCACGGTCGGGCCGCTGCTGCGCGCCATCGCCCCGGACGTCGACGAGGCGGCCGAGGAGAGGGCCCGCGAGGAGGAGCGCACCCGCGTCTTCGCCCTCCTGCGCACCAGCGCCGAGGCCGTCCAGGAGCCGCCGCCCGCGCCGGACGCGCCGCGGACCGAGGCGTTCCTCCAGGCCCAGCGGCACCGGCTCGCCGTGATCGCGGCGCAGCGTTCCGACCTCCTGGACGCCCGCGACAACGGCACCTTCGACGCCGACGTCCTCGCCTCGGTGCTCGCCGCCCTCGACGCCTCCCAGATCGACCTCGAGATCCGCGCGCGCACCGCCCGCTGATCCCGGTCCCGCGCGCCGCTCGCGGGCGACCCGGTAGCCGCCCGAAACATGAGAGTCGTACGGTGAGCGCATGCGCGCAGAACTGACCCTCGGTGCAGAGGAGGAGCTCCACCTCATCGATCTCGAGTCGAGGCAGCTCTCCCCCCACGCCCCCCAGGTGCTCGCCCGGCTGCCGAAGGAGAGCTTCTCGGCCGAGCTGCAGCGGACCACGGTCGAGACGAACACCGCGGTGGTCGACTCGCTCGACGGGCTCCGGGAGCAGCTGATCTCGCTCCGGCGCGCGGTGATCGACGCCGCGGCACCCGACGGCATCGGCATCGCGGCCGTCGGCACCGCGCCGCGCTCCGAGCACGGCGACTTCGAGCTCACCAGCACCGGCCGCTACGGCCGCATGCAGGAGCAGTACCGGATGCTCGTGGACGAGCAGCTGATCTGCGGCACTCAGATCCACGTCGGCGTCTCCGATCGCGAGCTCGCCGTGCAGATCGCGCAGCGGATCGCCCGCGACCTGCCGGTGCTGCTCTCCGCCAGCGCGAGCAGCCCCTACTGGAACGGCCAGGACACCGGCTACGCCAGCATCCGCACGATCATCTGGCAGCGCTGGCCGAGCGCCGGCGCGACCGGGCCGCTGGAGTCCGCGGCCGAGTACGACCGCCTCCTCGACGACCTGATCGCCACCGGCGTCATCGCCGACTCGAAGATGGCCTACTTCGACGTCCGGCCCTCCTCGCACGCGCCGACCCTCGAGTTGCGGGTCTGCGACGCGATGCCGATCGTCGACGACGCGGTGCTGATCGCCGGGCTCTTCCGCGGCCTCGTCCGCACCGCCGAGCTCGACATCGAGGCGGGCCGCCCGTTCCGGCACACGCCGCCGCCGATCCAGCGCGCCGCCACCTGGCAGGCGGCCCGCGGCGGTCTCTCGGGGCCGCTGCTCGACCACACCGAGCACCCCCGGCCCGTGCCCGCCGCCGAGGCGCTGCGCAGCCTGATCGCCCGCCTCCAGCCCGCCCTGGACGAGCTCGGCGACCTGGAGCAGGTGCGCGCGCTCGCCGAGGCGCTGATCGCGCGCGGCAACTCCGCCGACCGCCAGCGCGCCGTCCTCGCCGAGCGCGGCACCCTCGACGCCGTGGTCGACGCCGTCGTCGCCGAGACGCACGGCCCGGCGAGCGGCCCGATCCTGCCCGCCCCGAGCCTGCGCACCTACCGCGTCCGCGCCGGCGACGAGGCCGTCGCGACCGGCGGCCGCGCGAAGAGCGCCTACCAGCCGATCCTCGAGCACTTCCGCGGCCTCGGCCCCGAGCGGCTCGAGACCCTGCACGAGTCCCGCGACCGGCTCGTCGAGCAGGCCGGGCTCACCTTCCGCGTCGGCGAGGAGGACCGGCCGTTCCCGGTCGACCTCGTCCCGCGCGTGCTGCAGGCCCACGAGTGGAGCGAGCTCGCCGCCGGTCTCGAGCAGCGCGCCCGCGCGCTCGAGTGCTTCCTGCAGGACGTCTACGGCGAGGGCCGGGCGGTCCGGGCCGGCGTGGTCCGCGATCTGCGCGGCGCGCCGGGCTGGAGCGAGGACGCGGCACGGCTGCCCGCCGGCACGGTCCGCGGTGCCGTGATGGGCTTCGACCTGGTCCGCAACGAGTTCGGCGGCTGGCGGGTGCTGGAGGACAACCTCCGGAACCCCAGCGGCCTGGCCTACGCCCTGGGCATCCGCGCGCTGCTCGACGACGTGCTGCCCGATCTGCCGCGACCCGCGGGCCTGCTCGACGCGTCGACGGCGCTCGCCGGACTGCGCGCGACGCTCGCCCACGGGACGAAGCGCGCCGACCCGGTGCTCGGGCTGCTCTCCAGCGGAGCGTCGAGCTCGGCCTGGTTCGAGCACCGCCGGCTGGCCGAGGGCGCGGGGCTCCTGCTGCTCGAGGCGGGCGACCTCACCGTCGAGGGCGGTCGCGTCCTGGCCGGCGGCACGGTCGTCGACGCGCTCTACCTGCGGCTCGACGTCGAGCTGGCCGACCTCCTCGCCGGCGACCGCGCGATCGGCCGCGAGATCCTCGAGGTCGCGGCGGCCGGCGACGTGTACCTGGCGAACGCGCCCGGCAACGGCGTCGCGGACGACAAGGCCCTCTACTGCGCGGTGCCCGAGCTGATCGGCTACTACCTCGACGAGCGCCCGCTGCTCGAGTCCGTGCCGACGTACCGCCCCGAGGACGAGGCCGAGCGCCGGATCGTGCTCGAGCGGGTCGGCGAGCTGGTCACCAAGCCGGTCGACGGCTACGGCGGCCGCGGCGTGATGATCGGCCCGTCGGCCCCCGCGGCGCGGGTCGCCGAGCGGCGCGCCGAGATCGCGGCGGATCCGGGCGCCTGGGTCGCTCAGGAGGTGGTCCGGCTCTCCTCGCTGCCCGCCTTCTCGGGCACCGACCTGCAGCCGCGGCACATCGACCTCCGCGCCTTCGTCTTCGTCACCGGCACCGGTCCCGGCGACGTCCGCCTCGCCGACCTCGCGCTCACCCGCGTCGCGGCGGAGGGCAGCATGATCGTCAACTCCTCGCGCGGCGGCGGCGCGAAGGACACCTGGATCGTCGGAGGCTGAGATGTGCGGCATCGCGGGCGAGATCCGGTTCGACGGCGCGCGCGCCGACATCGGCGCCGTCGACCGGATGACCGGCTGCCTCGTGCACCGCGGCCCGGACGGCGACGGGCTCTGGGCGGCGGGCCGCGTGGCGCTCGGGCACCGGCGGCTGGCGATCATCGACCTCTCCGCGGCCGGCGCCCAGCCGATGGTCGACGCCGCGCTCGGCCTGACGATCGTCTTCAACGGCTGCATTTACAACCACCGCCAGCTGCGCGCCGAGCTGGAGGGGAAGGGGCACCGCTTCTTCTCCCACTCCGACACCGAGGTGATCGGCAAGGCCTACGCCCAGTGGGGCGAGGACTGCGTCGACCACCTGCTCGGCATGTTCGCCTTCGCGATCGTCGAGCGCGAGTCCGGCCGGGTGGTGCTGGCGCGCGACCGCCTCGGCATCAAGCCGCTCTACCTCGACGAGACCCGCGAGCGGATCCGCTTCGCCTCGACCGTGCAGTCCCTGCTCGCGGCCGGCGGCGTGGACACCTCGATCGACCGCACGGCGCTGATGCTCTACCTGAGCTTCCACTCGGTCGTGCCCGCCCCGCGCACGATCCTCGCCGGAGTCACCAAGCTGCCGCCGGCGACCGTCCGCGTGATCGAGCCCGAGGGCACGAGCCGCGAGCGCGTCTACTGGGAGCCGGTCTTCGCCCGCGATCCCGACCGCGCCGCCTGGACCGAGCGCGACTGGCAGGAGGCGCTGCTCGCGTCGTTCCGCACCGCCGTGTCGCGCCGGATGGTCGCGGACGTGCCGGTCGGCGTGCTGCTCTCCGGCGGCATCGACTCCAGCCTGATCGTGGCGCTGCTGGCCGAGGCCGGTCAGACCGGGCTGCAGACCTTCTCGATCGGCTTCGACGCGGCGGGCGGCGAGTCCGGCGACGAGTTCGAGTACTCCAGCCTGGTCGCGGAGCGCTTCGGCACCGACCACCACCGCCTGCCGATCGACTCCGCGCGCCTGCTGCCCGGGATCGACGCCGCGGTCGGCGCGATGAGCGAGCCGATGGTCTCGCACGACGCCGTCGCCTTCCACCTGCTCAGCGAGGACGTCTCGCAGCACGTGAAGGTCGTGCAGTCGGGTCAGGGCGCCGACGAGGTGCTCGGCGGCTACGACTGGTACCCGCCCCTGGCGCGGGTGCCGCGCGAGCGCGCCGTCGAGGCCTACGCGGACGTCTTCGTCGACCGCCCCTTCTCCGCGCTGCAGGCGCTGCTGGCGCCGGCCTGGCGCGGAGACCCCGATGCGGCGACCGCCTTCCTCGCCGAGCGCTTCGCCCGCCCCGGCGCCGACACGGCCGTGGACGCGGCGCTGCGCAACGACACCGCGGTCATGCTCGTCGACGACCCCGTGAAGCGGGTCGACAACATGACCATGGCCTGGGGCCTGGAGGCGCGCGTGCCGTTCCTCGACCACGAGTTCGTCGAGCTCGTCGGCACGATCCCGCCGGAGCTCAAGCTCGCCGACGGCGGCAAGGGGATCCTCAAGCGGGCCGTGCGCGGCATCGTCCCGGACGAGGTGATCGACCGCACCAAGGGATCTTTCCCGGTGCCCGCGATCCGCCAGCTGGAGGGGCCCTACCTGGAGCGGGTGCGGGCGGCGCTGACCGACCCCGCCGCGCGACGCAGGGGGATCTTCGATCCCGCGACAGTCGACGCGCTGCTGGCCGACCCGAACGCGACCCGCACCCGCCTGGGCTCGAACGAGCTCTGGCAGCTCGCCCTGCTCGAGATGTGGCTCCAGGAGCACGGCGTCGGCTGAGCGGTGCCGGAGGATGGAGGCATGACGCTTCCGCTCACCGATCCGCTGCAGGCCGACCGCCTGACCGCTGCCGAGGAGCTCGCGCTCGGACTCGTGCACGCCTGGGGCAGCTGGGGTCCAACGATGACCCCGGACGCCGCCCGCGTCGCCTTCCTCAGCGATCGCGGCGGGTCGCCGGAGGTCTGGGTGCAGGACGTCGTCGTCGGAGCCGAGCCGAGCGAGGCGCGCCGCATCGCCCTCACCGAGGATCCGGTGCTCGAGGTCTCCTGGTCCGCCGACTCCGCCTGGCTGGCCTGCCTCGTCGCGACCGACGGCGGGGTGCGCAGCCAGGTCTGGGTGGTCCGCCCCGACGGCTCGGACGCCCGCCGCATCGCCGGCTCCCGCGACGCCCACGCCGAGCTCGGGCCGTGGACCCGCAGCGGCCACCACGTCGTCGTCACGATCCCGTCGGCCGAGCCGGAGCAGCCGACCCGCTCGTTCCTGGTCGACCCGGTGACGGGCGAGCGGAAGCCGCTCGTCGACGGCGACCTCATCTCGGTGCTGGACCTCTCGGTGGAGGAGCGCCTCGTCGTGGTCCGCGACGGCCAGCGCGGCCAGCAGTACTGCGTGGTCGTCGACCGGCTGACCAACGAGAACCACGCGCTCCTGCCCGACTCCGGCACCGGATCCACGGACGTCGCGCTGCTGCGCCCGTCGCCGCTGCACGACACCGAGAGCCCGATGGTCGCCTACCTCGCCACCGACGTCGACCTGCCGCGGCGCCAGCTCGTCGCGATGCCGCTCGGCCCGGACGGCTGGCGCGGCCGGATCCGCCGCCTCGCCGCCCGCGACGACGCCGAGCTCGAGGGCCTGGACGCCGACGACGCCGGCCGGATGCTGATGCTGGTCTGGAACGTCGCGGGCTCGAGCGAGATCGAGCTGCTCGACACCACCACCGGCGAGCGGGTCCCGGTCGCCGGACTGCCGGGGCTGGTGGCCACGACGCCGGTGCTCTCCCGCGACGGCGGCGCCGTGATCCTGGGCGTCGAGGGCCCGGAGCGCCCCCGCGAGCTGTGGCGGCTGGACACGGCGAGCCACGAGTGGTCGCGGATCACCGGGGTGCCGACGCTCGATGCGCCGCCGCTGATCGTGCCGACCCTCGAGCGCTTCACGGGCCGCGACGGTCTCGCGCTCTCCGGCTGGCTCTACCGCGCGCCCGGGTCGACCGGGCCCGGTGCGGCCATGCTCAGCCTGCACGGCGGTCCGGAGTCGCAGGAGCGGCCCACCTTCTCCGCCCAGCACCAGGCGGTCGCCGCCGCGGGGATCACCGTGTTCGCGCCGAACGTGCGCGGCTCCTCGGGCTTCGGCCGCGACTTCGTGCACGCCGACGACGTGGAGAAGCGCCGCGGCGCCTTCGACGACGTCCTCGCCGCCGCCGCGCACCTGGTCGACGCCGGGATCGCCGACCCGGCGCGGATCGCCGTCACCGGCCGCTCCTACGGCGGCTACCTGACGCTCGCGTCGCTCGCCTTCTCGCCCGGCGTCTTCGCCGCCGGCGTCGACATCTGCGGGATGTCGCACCTGCAGACCTTCTACCGCGACACCGAGCCGTGGATCGCCTCCGCCGCCGTCACCAAGTACGGCCACCCCGAGCACGACGCGGAGCTGCTCGAGGAGCTGTCGCCGCTGAACGCGGCCGCCGCGATCGACGTGCCGCTGCTCGTCGTGCACGGCGAGCTCGACACCAACGTCCCGATCGGCGAGGCCCGGCAGATCGTCGCGGCGCTCGAGGAGCTCGGTCGCCCGGTCCGCTACCTCCAGCTGGACGGCGAGGGCCACGAGTACCGCCGCGCCGACTCGAAGGAGACGCTGCTGCGCGAGCTCCTGCACTTCCTCACCGAGACCCTCGCCGCCCCGCCCATGCTGGTCGAGTAGCCCCGCAGGGGCGTATCGAGACCCGCCGATCAGCGCGACTCGAACTCCTGGCGGAGCGTCCCGTGGATCGGGTGCGCCGGGTCGTCGCCGACCGCGCGCGCCGGGTCGTCGATCTCGACGGCGCGTCCCGGTGCGAGGTCCGCGTCACCGCCGACCATCTCCGAGACGCCGTCGAGCAGATCCTCGGCGATCCGGCTCGAGAGCCCGCTGCGCTCGCCCGGCCCGGGGTCGGTGAGCTCGTCGACCGGAGCGGCCAGCGCCGCCTCCAGTCCCGTCCGCTCGACGCCGGCCTCCGGCTCGTGCTCGATCCGCCGCGCCTGCTCGTGCTGTGACTCCGACCCCTGGGGCATCGTCGCTCCTCGTCCGTCTCCTCGCGGCAGCGTCGTCCCGATTGGGGGCCGTGCACTCCCGCCGCTGCCCCGAGCGTAGATCACGGCGCGTCCGATCGCGGCTCAGTCGAGCAGCAGCCAGGAGTGCGCCTCGACCCGCACGCCGCCGACGGTCGCCGCCTCGTCGCCGAGGTTGAGCGCGAGCCGGGCGCTCTCGCCGGCCGGCCCCTCGGCCACCAGCAGCACGGCGGTGTTCGACAGGTCGACGCTCCTGGTCCGCGCGGCGACCAGCCACGGGTGCCGGCGGCGGAAGGCGATGACCTCCTGGTGCACGCGGTAGGCGTCGTTCCGCGGCCACTCGGCCGGGTCCGCCGGGAACTCCGGCCGGATCGCGTCGTCGCCGCCCGCGCGCTCCTCCTTGACGCCCTCGAGCCCGCGCTCGTCGCCCGAGTAGATGCTCGGCACACCGCCGACGAAGCCGAGGATCGCGACGGCGTGCCCGTGGTGGCGCGGGTCGCTGATCGCGCTGGCGAGCCGGGTCACGTCGTGATTGCCGACGAAGGTCAGCGGCACGAACGTCTCCAGGAACTCCGCGTGCCGCTGCAGCGTCCAGTCCAGCTCGAAGAGGTTGCCCTCCTCGATCGAGCTGCGCACCGACTTCCAGAGCTCGTACTGCGTGACGGAGTCCAGACCCGACTCCCGCACGTAGCCGGCGTAGTCGCCGTGGATGACCTCGCCGACGAACCAGGCCTCGGGGAAGCGCTCGCGCACCGGGTCGATCGCGGCGCGCCAGGAGGAGGGGTCCACCGCGTAGGCGGCGTCGAGCCGCCAGCCGTCGATCCCGCGCTCGAGCCAGTGGCTCAGCACGGCGGAGACGTGCGCGGCGACCTCGGGGTTCGCGGTGTCGAGCTCGACGAGCGCCTCGTGGCCCTCGAAGACGTCGACCGGCAGGCCGTCGACCTCGCGCGCCGCGCCCGTCCGCCGGAAGCGCCCGGCGGCGGGGGAGCCCTCGCCCGCCGCGACGGCCTCGCGCCACCACGGGTGCTCGCGGCCGACGTGGTTGAAGACGCCGTCGAAGACCAGGCGGATCCCGCGCTCGCGGCAGGCCGCGATCAGATCGTCCAGGTCGCGCTCGTCGCCCAGGCGCGGGTCGACCCGGAAGTGGTCGACGGTGTCGTAGCCGTGCGTCATCGAGGCGAACACCGGCCCGAGCAGCAGGCCGTTGCAGCCGAGCGCGAGCAGGTCGTCGAGCCAGGGCAGGATCCGGCGCAGGCGGTGCTGCGGCTCGTCCCCGGGCTGCGGCCCGTCGGCCGAGGTCGCCTCGGCGCCGAGGAACGCCAGCGGGTGGATCTGCCACCAGATCGCCGTCGAGATCCAGCCGTCCGTCGTCGTCTCCGCCACTGCGGCCGCCTCTCCCGGCGGGCTCGGGTGCGCGCCGTCGGCGAGTGTAGCGACGGCCCCTGACATCGCCTCCCAGCCGCTCCCGACGGCTCCGCGGGCTGCCGATCGGCGTGTTTCCGGGGATTCCGTCGCGCGAATCGCCGCCGATCCGGGATCGGGCTGGTAGGTTACGGACGGTCCGACCGGTCGACGGGGTCCGTCCCCGGCCGTTGGACGACACACAACCACCAGCTGTTCTCAACAGCGCGAACGTCCTGGGAGGACACTCCAATGGCTGACAAGTCGCTCAACCGCACCGAGCTCGTCGCGAAGATCGCCGCCGACTCCGGCCAGAGCCAGGCCGCCGTCAACGGCGTCCTCGACTCGCTCTTCTCGACCCTCGCCGACTCCGTCTCCAACGACGTGAAGGTCACCATCCCCGGCTGGATCGCCGTCGAGCGCACGTCCCGCGCCGCGCGCACCGGCCGCAACCCGCAGACCGGCGAGACCATCCAGATCGCCGCCGGCCACTCGGTCAAGGTCTCGGCCGGCACCAAGCTCAAGGCCGCCGCCAAGTAGTCGCGGTCCGCGCCCTCACGGCGCAGCAGTTCCACTCGAAGACCCCGGCCCTCCGCCGGGGTCTTCGTCGTCCTGCCGCCCCCCAGCCGCGAGAACGTAGGCTTGCCGGGTGAATCGAACCGTCCGGATCGCGGGCCCGGCGCTCCTGCTCGTGGTCGCCGCCCTCGTCGCGCTCCTGGCGGCGCTCGCATTCGGCGGCGGTTCGGCCGCACCGCTCCTGAACGACCCGGGGCCCGTCGTCCGCTTCGGCCTCCCGGTCGCCAAGCTCGCGGTCAACCTCGGTGCCGCCGGCATGATCGGCTCGCTCGTCCTGACGCTGTTCGCGCTGAGCCCTCGCGCGATCGCGAAGCGCACCGGCGCCCCCGCCGAGGCGGAGCCGCGCACCGAGTACACGATCGCGCTCGACGTCGCCGCCGCGAGCGCCGCGTTCTTCGCCGCCGCCTCCGCGCTGACCGGCTTCTTCACCTTCCTCAACGTCACCCAGACGCCGCTGAGCCTCGACCGCGACTTCGGCACGAAGCTCAGCTACTTCATCGGCAGCATCCCGGTCGGCCAGGCCTGGCTGATCACCACCCTCCTCGCCGCCGTCGTCACCGTCCTCTGCTTCGCCGTGCGCAACCAGACCGCCCTCGTCTTCGTCACCGCCGTCGCGCTCCTGACGCTGCTGCCGATGGCGCAGCAGGGCCACGCGGCCGGAGCGAGCGGCCACGACGCCGCGGTCACCGCCCTGGGCCTGCACCTGGTCTTCGCCGCGATCTGGCTGGGCGGCCTGCTCACGATCGTCGCGCTGCGGCCGCTGCTCGGCGGCGCGCGCCTGCTGCCCGTGCTCGGCCGCTACTCCAGCCTCGCCCTCGTCAGCTTCATCGTGGTCGCCGCCTCGGGCTACATCAGCGCCGAGCTGCGGCTCGCGACGCTCGGCAACCTGCTCACCGGCTACGGCGTGCTGGTGCTCGTGAAGGTCGCGGCGCTGACCGCGCTCGGCGTCTTCGGCCTCGTCCAGCGCCGCTTCCTGATCGCCCGGATGCGCAGCGCCGGCGGAGCGGGCGGGCGCAGCTTCTGGTGGCTCGTCGCCGCGGAGATCGCCTTCATGGGCATCGCCTCCGGCGTCGCGGCGGCCCTCGCGCGCACGGCGACGCCGGTCGACCAGGTCGCCGCGACCGAGCTGACGAACCCGACCCCCGCGGAGCTGCTCACCGGCGAGCCGCTGCCGCCGGCGCCGTCCGCCCTGAACTTCCTCACCCTCTGGAACGTCGACCTGGTCTGGCTTCTGGTCTGCGGCTTCGGCATCGCGTTCTACGTCGCCGGCGTCGTGCGCCTGCACCGCCGCGGCGACCGCTGGCCCGTGCACCGCACCGTGCTCTGGATCGCGGGCATGCTGCTGCTGGCGTACATCACCAACGGCGGCGTCAACGCCTACGAGAAGTACCTGTTCAGCGCGCACATGCTCGCGCACATGGTCCTGACCATGGCCGTCCCGGTGCTGCTGGTCCCGGCCGCTCCGGTCACGCTGATCGCGCGCGCCGCGGCCCGGCGCACCGACGGCTCCCGCGGCGGCCGGGAGTGGGTCCTGCTCGCCGTGCACTCGCGCTTCGCCACCGCGATCTCGCACCCGATCGTCGCGGCGCTGCTGTTCGTCGGCTCGCTCTGGGGCTTCTACTACTCGCCGCTCTTCCGCTGGGCGACGACCGACCACATCGGCCACGAGTGGATGATCGTCCACTTCCTGATCACCGGCTACCTCTTCGTGAGCGTCCTGATCGGCGTCGACCCGAGCGTGCACCGCGTGCCCTACCCGATGCGCCTGCTGCTGCTGCTGGGCACGATGGCGTTCCACGCCTTCTTCGGCCTGGCGCTGATGACGGGGGAGGGCCTCCTGCTCGCCGACTGGTACGGCGCGATGGGCTGGGGCACGAACGCCCTCGACGACCAGCAGGCGGCCGGCGGCATCGCCTGGAGCATCGGCGAGATCCCCACGCTCGCCCTCGCGATCATCGTCGCGGTGATGTGGAGCCGCTCGGACGCGCGCGACTCCAAGCGGCTCGACCGCCAGGCCGACCGCACCGGCGAGGCCGAGCTCACCGCGTACAACGACCGCCTGGCCGCCCTGCAGAAGCGCGGCTGACCCGGGGCGCCCCGCCCGGACGGACGTCCCGCGACAGCTCCGAGCGGGCTCCGCGGGCCCTTCCTAGGCTGGCCGCTGCTGTCCGACCTCGCCCGCGTCCGCGGGCTCGAGGCGCAGCACTGCGAGAAGGGGAGCGCATGATCGAGGCACGAGGCCTGACCAAGAGGTACGGAGCGAAGACCGCGGTCGACGGGATCGACTTCACCGTGGCGCCGGGGAGGGTGACCGGGTTCCTCGGGCCCAACGGCGCCGGCAAGTCGACGACGATGCGGATGATCGTCGGTCTCGACCGGCCGTCCGCCGGTTCGGTGCTGGTGAACGGCCGGCCCTACCGCGAGCACGCCGCACCGCTCGCCGAGGTCGGCGCCCTGCTCGACGCCAAGGCGACGCACCGCGGCCGGACCCTCCGCGACCACCTGCGCGTGATCGCCGCGACCCACCGCATCCCGCGCTCGCGCGTGGAGGAGGTCATCGAGGTCGTCGGCCTCGGCAGCGTCGCGCGCAAGCGCGTCGGCGGCTTCTCGCTCGGCATGGGCCAGCGGGTGGGCATCGCGACCGCGCTGCTCGGCGACCCGCGGACCCTCCTGCTCGACGAGCCGGTCAACGGCCTCGATCCGGAGGGGGTCCGCTGGGTCCGCGACTTCGTCCGCGCGAAGGCGGCGGAGGGCTGCTGCGTGCTGCTCTCCTCGCACCTGATGAGCGAGATGGCGCAGACCGCCGACCACATCATCGTCCTCGGCCGGGGCCGGATCCTCGCCGACGCCCCGCTGGACGACTTCCTCGCCGAGGCGCGGCCGCGCGTGCGCGTCGAGAGCCCGGACTCGGTGCGGCTCGCCGCGCTCCTCGCCGCCCGCGGTGCTGCGGTCGCAGTCACGGGCGGCGGGCTCGAGATCGAGGGGCTCGAGGCGCCGGTGATCGGCGCGCTCGCCCACGAGGCCGGAGCGGTGCTGCACGCGCTCACCGCGCTGACCCGCTCGCTCGAGGAGGCCTACGTCGCGATGACGGCCGACGCCGTCGAGTACACCGCCACCCGTCCCCACGGATCCCAGCCCCTCGAAGGAGCCACCCGATGACCGCGACCGCCCCGAGACCCGTCCGCGACGCCTCGAGCGGGGTGAGGGTCCGCCTCGACGGGGTCGTCCTCTCCGAGCTGCTCAAGCTCGTCACCGTCCGCTCGACCTGGTGGTCGATCGTCGTCTCGGTGCTCCTCGCGCTCGCTCTGGCTCTCGCCCTCGGCGCCGTCGTCGCGCCGCCGAAGGAGGGTTCCGTCTCCGCATTCGTCGCGGGCGGCGCGACCCTGCACCTGCAGTTCGTCGGCCTGGTGATCGCCGTCCTCGGTGCGCTGTCGCTCGGCGGTGAGTACTCGACCGGGATGATCCGCTCGACCTACACCGCCGTACCGCGCCGGGTCCCGTCCCTCCTCGCCCGCGGGGTCGTCGTGGCCGTCGCGTCCTTCGTGGTCGGCGTGCTCACCTGCGTCGGCTCGTTCGCCGTCATCGGCGGGATGCTCGCGGCGAAGGGCACGCCCACCTCGCTGCTCGACGACGGCGTGCTCGGCAGCCTGCTCGGCGGCGGCCTCTCCCTGGCGGTCATCGGCGCGTTCTCGGTCGCCGTGGCGGCGCTGCTGCGCAGCACGGCGGCCGCCATCGGCCTCTCGGTCGGCGTGCTCTTCGTGCTGCCGCTGCTCGCGAGCATCGCGGGCGGGCTGCTGCAGGCCCAGTGGATCATCGACGTCAGCCCCTACCTGCTCTCGAACCTCGGGCTGGCCCTGTCGAGCGTCCCGAGCGAGGGCTCGGGCGTGGAGCAGATCAGCACGACGTCCGCGCTGCTCGCCAGCGCCGGGTGGCTTCTCGCCGTCTGGGTCCCGGCACTGACGGCGACCCGCGTCCGCGACGTCTGACCGCGGCGCCGGGGTGCGGGGGTCGGCTGGGTACAGTGGAGCGGTGACCCAGCCGACCCTCTCCGACGAGCAGCAGCGGGTGTTCGACCTCATCGAGAACACCCGCGAGCACCTGTTCGTGACGGGCCGCGCCGGCACCGGCAAGTCGACCCTGCTCAACCACCTGAGCTGGAACACCGACAAGCAGATCGTCATCTGCGCACCGACCGGTGTCGCCGCGCTGAACGTCGGCGGGCAGACGATCCACTCGCTCTTCCGGCTCCCGATCGGGGTCATCGCCGACTCCGACCTCGATCAGCCGCCCGAGCTGCGCAAGCTGCTGAACACCATCGACACGCTCGTCATCGACGAGATCTCGATGGTCAACGCCGATCTCCTCGACGGCATCGACCGCAGCCTCCGCCAGGCGCGGCAGCGCCGGTCCGAGCCGTTCGGCGGCGTCCAGGTCGTCCTCTTCGGCGACCCGTTCCAGCTCGCGCCCGTCCCGGGCGATCCGGAGGAGCGCGCCTACTTCGCCGACCGCTACCGCTCGCTCTGGTTCTTCGACGCGCTGGTCTGGCAGGAGGCGCCGCTGCGGATCATCGAGCTCGGGAGGATCCACCGTCAGAGCGACGAGCGCTTCAAGTGGATGCTCAACGCCGTGCGCTTCGGCATGGTGACCAAGGAGATCGCGGACGTCCTCAACGCCGCCGGCGCCCGCACGCCGCCCGAGAACGACGCGATCACCCTCGCGACCCGCAACGACACCGTCAACCGGATCAACCAGACCGCCCTTGCGCGGCTCAAGGGCCCGGTCAAGACGGCCTCGGCCGAGATCAGCGGCGACTTCGGCGGCCGCGCCTACCCGGCCGATCAGAACCTCGAGCTGAAGATCGGGGCGCACGTGATGTTCCTGCGCAACGACGCCGAGCAGCGCTGGGTGAACGGCACGATCGGCCGCGTGACCAAGGTCGCCGGCACGGTCTGGGTCGAGGTGGACGGCGAGGTGCACGAGGTCGAGCCCGCGACCTGGGAGCGCTACCGCTACTCCTACTCCGCCGCGACCAAGAAGCTGACCCGCGAGATCGTCGCCGAGTTCGCGCAGTTCCCGCTGCGCCTGGCCTGGGCCGTCACGATCCACAAGTCGCAGGGCAAGACCTACGACTCCGCCGTGGTCGACCTCGGGCAGCGCGCGTTCGCCCCCGGTCAGACCTACGTCGCGCTCAGCCGCATCACGAGCCTCGAGGGGCTCTACCTCACCCGGCCGCTCCGGCCGAGCGACATCATCGTCGACAAGGACGTGCTGCGCTTCATGTCCGAGCGCCGGGCCGAGCCCGCGGCCGTCGCGGAGCCGGAGTCCGCGTCCTCCTGAGCGCCTGAGCGCCCGAGCGGCACGTCAGGCCGCGGCGCGCGAGCCGGCCAGGTCGCGGAACACCGCGGTGGTCAGCCGATACGCCTCCGCCACCTCGGCGATGACGCGCTCGCGCTCGTCCTCGTCCCAGCCGGCCGCGTCGAGCTGCTCGCGGTAGACCGCGCGGAAGGCGGACGGCGTCGCGATCTCGCCGTAGAGGTAGAAGCCGACGCCGTTGGTCTCGAAGCCGAAGCGCCGCTGGAGCAGCGTGCGGACGATCGAGCAGCCGGACAGGTCGCCGAGGTAGCGGGTGTAGTGGTGGGCGACGAAGCCGCCGCTCCAGCCGCTCGCGACGGTGCGGATCCGCTCGACGTAGGCCGCCGTCGAGGGGAGCGGGGCGATGCGCGAGCGCCAGTCCTCGCCGACCAGGAAGCGCAGGTCCTCCGCGATCGCCGGCAGGCGGGTGAGCTTGGGCGAGATGAAGGGTGCGGCGACCGGGTCGCCCGCCATCGCCTCCGCCACGGCCTCGAGCGCCTCGTAGACGAAGTAGTGCTGCGCGATCATCGCGACGTAGTCGTCCCGGCTGCCGGACCCGGTCATCAGCGCGGTCATGAAGGCCGACACCTCGTCGTCGGCGCCGGACCGACCGAGGCGCACGTGAAGGGCCTGCGAGAACGGGATGACGTTCGAGACGTTCGACACGGCGGCCTCCTTCGGCGTCTTAGGTTGCCCTTACCTTAGCTCGAAGGCACCGCGGTCGCCAGGGCAGGTCTCAGTGCGAGTGCCCGCTGTCGGTGACCGTCGTCATCATCCCGCCCATGTCGTGCGAGCCCTCGGAGGAGGCGGACAGCGCCGGCGTCGCGAGGGCGGAGACGAGGAGCGCGCCCGCGAAGAGGCCGAGGACCGCGCGCGGGGCCGAGACGGGCCGCTCCACCGTGCGCTGCGAGCGGAGGGTGGCGGCGACGACGGCCGCGGCCACGAGCTGCAGGGCACCCGCCGCGAGAGCCGGCAGGGGATCGCGCAGCAGACCGGCGGCGATCGCGAGGACGAAGCCGGCGACGGTGACGCCGGTGACGGCGAGCGCGGTCCGCGGGAGGACGATCCGGCCGCGGGCGAGGACGACGACGCCCCAGGCCAGCTCAGCGACGCCGAGGGCGGCGAGCGGGAGGGTCCCCGCGTCGAGCTGCCCGGCGGCGAGGGAGAGGTGCACGAGACCCGCGCCGATCCCGGCGAAGGCGGCGTTTCCACGGGCGACGGTGCTCATCGCGGTCTCCGATCGTGGTGGAGGAGGCAAGAGGAAGAGGCCCCGGATCGACACACCGCATCGTGTCGTCCGGGGCCGTTCAGTCCGTCCGCCGCGGAAAACGGCGGGCCCACGGCGGACGGAGTCTAGGGGGAGCGGACGGATCCGCTCCGGGTCAGGCGGTCGCGGTGCGCGCCCGGGCGCCCTTGTCGGCGGTGAGACCGACTCCGAGGAGGACGAGCGCGCTGGCGAGGTGCAGAAAGTGATCGGCGGTGTTCAGCGCGAGCACGTTCAGGGCGGTGTTGACCAGGAAGAAGCCGACGACTCCGAGCAGCAGGTAGACCGCGCCGACGGTCGTGTTGACCGTCTTGGCCGCCGAGGTGGTGGAGAGGCCGGCGATCAGCAGTGCGCCGCCGATGAGCAGGTGCGCGATGTTGTGCAGCGGATTGACCTCGAAGATCCCGAGAAGCAGTCCGCCCTCCGTCGCGAGGAACTGGACGCCGCCGGTGACGACGAAGCCGAGCAGTCCGACGACCACGTAGACCGCGCCGAAGAGCGTGGCGAGCAGCCGGTTCGGTGATGTGCGCATGATTCCTCTTCTCCTTCCGGGCAACGCCTCCGCGTCGCTTGTTCTTTCTTCGTAGCAGCCGCTCAGACGGTTTGGAAAAGGGGTGGCCGGATCCGGATCCGCGTGGTCGCGGGTCACGGTCGGGACACGAAAGCCCCCGCGCACGGCCCCCGCCCCGTGCTGCGCGAGACCGCGCCCGTACAGTGAAGGAGTTCCAGCACGCGTCTTCGGGGGGAGTCGAACGGCATGATCGGTGGCCGCAGGCCGACCCGGGTCGGAGCTCTCGTCGTGCCCGCCCTGGTCCTCGCCCTCACCGGCTGCACCGGCGGTGCCGACTCCGTCGTCCCCGATGCGCTGCCCGGGCCCGTGCCCGACGACCTGGCCATCGCCCTCTCCGGCTTCCTCGTCGAGGCGCAGAGCGTCGCCGGGGCTTCCGGTGTGGTCGCAGGCGTCTGGTCGCCCTGGGCCGGCGGCTGGGAGACGGCGATCGGCACGATCGGCGACGAGGCGAACACCCCGGTGACCACCGACGCGCATGTGCGCCTCGGCACCGGCGGCACCGAGGCGATGACCTGCGACGTCGTCGTCGCGCTCGCCGAGAAGGGCACCCTCGACCTCGACGCGGACGTCGGCGACGCGCTCACCTCCCTCCCCGGCATCGAGGGGATGACCCTCCGCCAGCTCTGCTCGCACACCTCCGGCCTCGCCGATTTCCGCTCCGTCCTCTGGCCGACCGTCGTGCAGAACCCCGCCCGCGAGTGGCCCACCCTCGAGCTGATCTCGGCCGCGCAGGTCAGCGCGCCGATCGCCGAGCCGGGCGCCGCCTGGTCCGAGTCCTCCACCGGCCCGCTCCTCGCGGGCGTGGTGGCGACGCAGGCCACCGGTCGCAGCATGCAGTCGCTCTACGACGAGTACGTCGTGCCCCGCTACGGCCTGAGCAGCACCGGCCTCCCCGGCGACTCGGAGCTCGAGCTGCCCGCCCCGGCGATGCTCGGCTTCTCCGCCGCCCTCGATCCGCGCTCCGGCGCCGTCCAGTGCGAGGTCCGCCGCGACCTCTCCGCGGCGTCGCCCTCCTCGCTCGGCGCGGCCGGCGGCGCCGTCACCGATCTCGACGATCTGCGCCGCCTCGCGCAGGGACTCGCGACCGAGCCCGCGGGCGACGCGATGTGGGCCGATCCCGTCCCGCAGGGGCAGGGGCGCGCGGAGTGGCTGCTCGCCGGTCTCGGCGGCCACGAGGCCGGCCCGCTCCGTGGCTTCTCCGGCATCGCGCCGGGCTTCCTCACCGCCGCCTACTCCGACCCGGAGTCGGGGCTGACGGTCGCGGTCGCCTTCAACAGCTCGACCGCCGGCGAGGGCTTCGCCGCCACGACCGCGCGCGCCCTCGCGGCGATCGCGGTCGAGCAGGGGGCGGCGACCGGCGCCGCCGGGCTGCCGCAGCTGCCCTGGACGGCCGACGGCGAGCGCGGCGCGGTGCAGGGCGCGCAGCCGCGCTGCTGAGCCGTCCTACCCTGGGTCCATGCCCATCACTCCCGATACCAAGGACTGGACCTGGGTGCTCGAGCGCCCCTGCCTCGAGTGCGGCTTCGACGCCTCGCTCGTGGAGTCCGACGCCGTCCCCGCGCTGATCCGCCAGAACGCCGCCGCCTGGCCCTACGTCCTCGAGCGCGAGGACGCCGCCGGCCGCCCCGACGACGAGACCTGGTCGCCGCTGGAGTACGCCGCGCACGTGCGCGACGTGCACCGCATCTACCGGCTGCGCCTCGGGCTGATGCTCGAGGGCGACGACCCGCTGTTCCCCAACTGGGACCAGGATGTGGCGGCGGTCGAGGAGCGCTACGACCAGCAGGACCCCGCGGCGGTCGGCCGCGAGCTCGTCGAGGAGGCGGCCCGCATCAGCGACGTCTTCGAGGGGGTCGACGGCCGGCAGTGGCAGCGGCCGGGTCGCCGCAGCGACGGCGCGTCCTTCACGGTCGAGACGATCGCGAAGTACTACCTGCACGACGTCCAGCACCACCTGCACGACGTCCAGGGCTGAGCACCCGGAGCCGGCTCGCCGGGCGGTGCGTCAGCAGTCGATCAGCTGCGGGTTGAGGAAGGACAGGGTCCGCGCGTAGGCGAGCGCGGCGGCGGACGGGCTGACCGACTCCCGCAGGGTGGCGTTCGCGAAGTGCCGCCCGGTGTCCGGGTAGGTGTGCGCGGTGACGGGCGTGCCCGCCTCCTTCAGCCGGCCGACGAACGACTCCGGGTCGTCGCCCTCGGGCCACTCGTCGCTCTGCGCGTAGTGCAGCAGCGTCGGGCAGGGCACCAGCGCGTGCTCCTCCCGGCCGAGGGTCGCGTAGTAGGCGACCACGGCGTCGACGAGACCGGTGGCGGCGACGAGCAGCGCCAGCCGCCCGCCGAAGCCGAAGCCGATGAGGGCGGAGCGGGCAGCGCCGGCGGCCGATCCGGTGCGCACCGCGTCGGCGACCGAGGCGAGGGCGCGGTCCTGCGCGGCCATCGCGGCGAGATCCCGCGCGTCCTCGGCTGCGAGCGTGGCCCAGCCGTCGTAGAGGTCGGGGACGAGCACGTGGTAGCCGTGCTTCGAGACTGCCTCGGCGAACGGCTCCAGCCAGGGCAGCCGGCCGAACACGTCGTGCAGGATCACCACGACGGGGCGACCGGGGTGCCCGTACTCGAGGGCGATGCCCGGAGACGGGATCTGGACGAGCTCGCTCATCCCTCCACCCTGCACCGCGGGACGGCCCGATCGGCCTGTCGGCGCCGATCCCGTCGGCGTGTCGCGATCCGGACTCACCGCTCGACGGTGAAACCCTGCTTGGCGCCGTACTCCTCCAGCTCGGCCTGCCAGTCGAGCAGCCCCGCCTGGAGGGTCGTCTCGCCGGTGTAGGCCGTGCCGACGGAGTCGTTGAACACCGCGGCCGCGTAGACCTGGTAGGGGAGGAAGCGGACGTCGTCGGGGGCGTTCTCCGACGCGGTCGCGTACTCCCTGTTGACGGCCTGCCCGCCGAAGTACTCGCTCGGCCGGTCGAGGAACGCGGGCGACTCGGTCGCGGCCCGGTGGGCGGGCCAGAGTCCGGAGTCCCGGATGACGTCCACCCCGTCGCCCGCGGTGGCGTAGGTCAGGAAGTCGACGGCGAGCTCCTTGCTGACGCTGCTCTCGAGCACCGAGAAGCCGCCGCCGCCGTGCTCGGCGGTCACGCTCCCGCCCGGCTCCCACTGCGGCAGCTGCGCCACGCGCCAGTCCCCGGCGGCGTCGGGGGCGCTCTGAGTCAGGGCGGAGGCCATCCAGCTGCCGGCCGGGAGCGTCGCGATCCGGCCCGCCGCGAGCATCTTCCGCCACTCGTCGCTCCAGTCGGCGACCGGGGCGAGCAGCCCGCCGTCGAGCAGGCGCTGCCAGTTCTCGGCGTACCGCGCGGTGCCGGGGTCGGCGAGATCGATGGCGACGGCGGTGCCGTCCACGGAGAAGGGCCGGCCGCCGGCCTGCTGGATGAGGCTGGTGGCGAGTCCGGGATTGCCGACGTCGTTGAGGATGTACACCTCCGGGTCCGCCGCGTGCAGCTGCTCCGCGGCGCCGACGTACTCCTCCCAGGTGCCGGGCACCGCCACGCCGAGCCGCTCGAAGACGGCGCGGTTGTAGAACAGCACCATCGGCCCGGAGGCCCAGGGCAGTCCGTAGACGGTGCCGTCCACCTGGGACGCCGCCCACGGCCCCGGCGCGAACTCCTCGGAGAGCTCGTCGGCGCCGAGCGGCCCCAGGTCCGCGAGGGCGCCGGAGAGGGCGAACTGCGGGAGCGCAGTCGAGTCGAGGAAGGCGACGTCCGGACTCCCGGATCCGGCCGCGATCACGTTCTGCAGGGCGGTGTACTGCTCGTCGCCCGTGCCCACGTCGACCACGTCGATCTCGACCCCGGGGTGCGCCTCCTCGTAGAGCTCAGCGACCTCGGGCAGCTGGTCGTCCCAGCTCCACACGAGCAGGGAGTCGTCCTCGGCCTCCGTGCGATCGGCGCAGCCCGTGAGCGCGGCCGCGAGGGCGGCGACGGCGAGTGCCGCCGCCGGGCGGGAGTGGTGCCGGAGAGACATCGTCGTCCTTCGCTCGATCGTGGTGCCGTCCCGGAAGGGGGAGGCCGTCGCCGATCCTACGAGACTCCAGGTCAGGATGGTTGCCTTACCATGCCCTCATGTCTGCAGATGACGCGCTCGAGGCGATCCCCCCGCCGGACTTCCTCGACGAGCTCCTGGACGAGCTGAGGCTCCGGAGGAGCCACTATGGGGAGATGACCGACGTTCCGCGCCGCCCCTCACTGGCTGACGTGGCACGCCTCGCGGGCGTCGCGCCCGTCACGGCCTCGCGGGTCGCGAACGGGCAGACGAACGTCGTCCCCGCGACGCGGCAGGCCGTCCTGGAGGCGATGCGCACCCTCGGCTACCGGCCGAACAGCGCCGCGCGCGCCCTGAAGAGCGGCTCGTTCCGCACCCTCGGGGTCGCGGTCTTCAGCCTGGACACCCTCGGGATGATGCGGACCGTGGACTCGATCGCCACTGCAGCGGCGGAGGCGGGCTACGCGATCACGCTGGTGCCGGTCTCGGCACCGAGTCAGACCGGGCTCAACGGCGCCTTCACCCGCTTCGGCGAGCTGGCGGTGGACGGCCTCATCGTGGTCGTGGAGACGTACCTGCGGGACACGGCGCAGCTGGTCCTCCCCGAGATCCCCCGGGTGCTGGTCAACGCGGCCGCCGGCGCCCAGGGGCCCGTGGTCGACGCCGACCAGGCGGGCGGCGTCCGGGCCGCGGTCGAGCACCTGCTCGGGCTCGGGCACCGCACGGTGCACCACATCGCGGGCCCGCGCGGCTCCTTCGCCGCGGAGCGCCGGGAGACGGCGTGGCGGGAGGCGCTCCTCGCGGCGGGCGCACCTGTGCCGCCGACCCGCTACAGCAACTGGCGCTCGGACGGCGGCTACCTCCAGGGCGCCGCCCTGGCCGAGACCGGCGACTGCACGGCCGTGCTGGTCTCCAGCGACGAGGCCGCGCTCGGGGTCTACCGCGCCTTCGCGGAGCACGGCCTGCGGATCCCCGAGGACGTCAGCGTGGTGGGCTTCAACGACATCCCGGAGGCGCAGGACTTCTCCCCGCCGCTGACGACCGTCCGGCAGGACTACCGGGCGGTCGGGGCGAAGTGCGTCGAGCTGCTGCTCGAGCAGCTCTCGAACGGCGTCAGCGACGACCCCGTCCTCGAGCTCGTGCCGACCTCGCTGATCGTCCGGGCGAGCACCGCGCCGCCCGCGACCCGCTAGGCCGTCGGGCGTGGCCGGCCTCGCCGCGGTGATCGCCGCGCTGGAGCGGACCTGGCCGGAGAACCGGGCGGTGAACGTCGTCTTCCACGGCCACAGCGTTCCCGCGGGCTACTTCGCGACGCCCCTGATCGATCGGCGCGCCTCCTACCCGCACGTCGTCGCCGGCCTGCTGGCCGAGCGCCACCCGCACGCCGTCCTCAACGCGATCGTCACCGCCATCGGCGGGGAGCACTCGGAGTCGGGCGCGCTCCGGATGGGCGAGGTGCTCGGCCACCGCCCCGACGTCGTGGTCCTCGACTACGCGCTGAACGACCGGGCGATCGGGCTCGAGCGGCCCCGCCGCGCGTGGGAGTCGATGATCGACCGGACGCTCGAGTCGGGAGTCGTCCCCGTGCTGGTCACGCCCTCGCCGGACCTGACCGCCGACCTGACCGACCCCGCCGACGACCTCGTGCGGCATGCGGAGCAGATCCGCGGACTCGCCGAGCGGGACGGTGTGCTGCTGGCGGACCCGTTCCGGGTCTTCTGCGCGATGCACGAGGGCGGCGAGCCCCTGGCCGGTTTGATGTCGCAGGTGAACCACCCGAACGGGCGGGGCCACGCGATCATCGCGGTGGAGATCCTCGCGCTGTTCGCCGAGACGGAGCCGGCGGGGGAGGGGGTCGGAGCGAGTGACGGGAATCGAACCCGCGCCATCTGCTTGGGAAGCAGAAGTTCTACCATTGAACTACACTCGCGCGGCGCCGCTCGGGCGCATCACGCCATGCTAGCAAGCCCCGCGCCCTAAGCTCGCCTCGTGCTGCTCTCCGATCGCGACATCAAGCTCGAACTCTCCTCCGGCCGCGTCGGGCTCTCGCCGCACGACCCGGCGATGATCCAGCCCTCGTCGGTGGACGTGCGGCTCGACCGCTTCTTCCGGCTGTTCGACAACCACCGCTACCCCTACATCGACCCGGCCGAGGACCAGCCCGAGCTGACGCGCCTGGTCGAGACCCCGGCGGGCGAGGCGTTCATCCTGCACCCCGGCGAGTTCGTGCTCGGCTCGACCTACGAGGAGGTCGCGCTCCCGGACGACATCGCCGCGCGGCTGGAGGGCAAGAGCTCGCTGGGGCGGCTGGGGCTGCTCACGCACTCGACGGCGGGCTTCATCGACCCGGGCTTCACCGGGCACGTCACGCTCGAGCTGAGCAACGTCGCGACGCTGCCGATCATGCTCTGGCCGGGGATGAAGATCGGCCAGATGTGCTTCTTCCGCCTGAGCTCGCCCGCCGAGCAGCCCTACGGCTCGGCGGCCTACCTCTCGCGCTACCAGGGCCAGCGCGGCCCCACCGCCTCCCGCTCGTCGCTGAATTTCCACCGCACCGACGTCTACGGCGACTGACCCCCTCCGCGAGATGCCACTTGTGCACGCGACACGCCGTGAAAGGCGTGCACAACTGGCATCTCGCGGGAGCGGAGCGGTCAGCCGAGCAGGCGGGGGAGCTGCAGCACGAGCCAGGGGGAGAAGGCCCAGGGGGTCGCTCGGACGGCGGCGAGCGTCGCCTCGGGGTCGACCCACTCGACGTCCATGACCTCGTCGGCGCGCGGGTTCAGCGCATCGCGGCTCGACACGGTCGCGGTGTAGACGGGGCAGATCTCGTTCTCGACGATCCCGGAGGCGTCGACCGCGCGGTAGCGGAAGTCCGGCAGCGCGACCTCGAGCGTCTCGAGGCGGGCACCGAGCTCGCGCTCCGCGCGGCGCACCACCGCGTCCTCGATCCGCTCGCCGGGGGCGGGGTGCCCGCAGAACGAGTTGGTCCACACGCCGGGCCACGTGCGCTTGCCGAGCGCGCGCCGGGTGACCAGCAGCGCGCCGTCGGGGGCGAAGACGTGGCAGGAGAACGCGAGGTGCAGGCGGGTCTGCGTGTCGTGCACGGTCGCCTTGTCCGCCACGCCGACGGCGGCCCCGGACTCGTCGAGGAGGACCACCTCCTCGAGGAGATCCAGCTGCTCGAGCTCGTCGGTGCGCACGGCGATTCCTTCCGAAGTCATGACCGTAAGTCAAGCACGACGACGGAACTCAGCCGGCTTATTGCTAGAGAAGCGAGTTTGTTAGCCTCGACCCCGTGGATACGCGCGACCCCGTGGTTCTCTCCCGAAGGCGGCAGGAGCACGTCGATGCTGTCCTCGACCGGTTCTTCTCGCTGGCGCGCTCGCGCGCGACCCGGCTCGGACCCCGCTACCTGACCCTCTGGCAGACCATCGAGGCGAACACCCGCGGCGGCAAGCGCTTCCGCCCGCTGATGGTGATCTCGGCCTACGAGGCGCACGGCGGCCAGGACCCGGAGGCGTCCGCCCACCTGGGCGCGGCCTTCGAACTGCTGCACACCGCGCTGATCGTGCACGACGACGTGATCGACCGCGACTTCGTCCGCCGCGGCGGCCCCAACGTCTCCGGCAGCTACCGCGACGAGGCGACGACCGCCGGCCTCTCGATCCCGATCGCCGAGCACCGCGGCACCTCCGTCGCCGTCATCGCGGGCGACCTCGCGCTCACCGGCGCGCACCGCCTGGTCGAGGGCGTCGGCGCCTCCGACGGCGTCCGCGCCCGCCTGCTCACCCTGCTCGACGAGGCCGTCTTCGCCTCTGCCGCGGGCGAGCTGGCCGACGTCGACTTCTCGCTGATGCCCGGCATGCCCTCCGTCGACGAGGTGCTCGAGATGGAGCGGATGAAGACGGCGGTCTACTCGT
Source organism: Rathayibacter sp. VKM Ac-2927 (assembly GCF_022815525.1). Lineage (NCBI taxonomy): Bacteria > Bacillati > Actinomycetota > Actinomycetes > Micrococcales > Microbacteriaceae > Rathayibacter > Rathayibacter sp. VKM Ac-2927. Next base: position 1,018,605 of record NZ_JALGRT010000001.1, on the reverse strand, counting down.
TCGAGGCGCCGCTGCAGGCCGGCGCGATCCTGGCCGGCGCCGACGACGCGGCGGTCGAGGCGCTCGGCGAGTTCGGCCGCGGCATCGGCATCGCCTACCAGATCGTCGACGACCTGCTCGGCGTCTTCGGCTCCGAGGGGCAGACCGGCAAGACCACGCTCGGCGATCTCCGCGAGGGCAAGCGCACGGTGCTGATCGCGCACGCGGCCGGCACCGACCGCTGGCCGGAGATCGAGGGGCTGATCGGCGACGAGCACCTCGACCCGGACACGGCGGAGCGGGTGCGCTGCATCCTCGAGGAGTGCGGCTCGCGCGGCTACGCGGAGGCGCTCGCGAGCGACTTCGCGAACCGGGCCTGGGACGCGCTGCACACCCCCGCGGTCACGGAGGCGTTCCGCACCGAGATGCGGCCCCTCGTCTCCAGCGTCCTCGGGCGCACCCGATGACCGCCCGCCACGCGCGGATCTCGGCCCCGATGCCGGTCGACACCCGCCTGCGCCGTACGGTGGCACGATGAGCCGGCAGAGCGAACTGTACGACCGCGTCGCCCATGAGGCGTCCGCGCAGGTGATCCGGCGCTACTCCACCTCCTTCGGCCTGGCGACCCGCCTGCTCGGCCCCGGTGTCCGCGAGCGCGTCGAGGACGTCTACGCGCTGGTGCGCGTGGCCGACGAGATCGTGGACGGGGTCGCCGAGGAGGCGCACCTCGATCGCGCCGCCGTCGAGGAGTCGCTCGACGCCTTCGAGGCCGAGACCGAGCGCGCGCTCGTCAGCGGCTACAGCGCGAACCTCGTGATCCACGCCTTCGCCCGGACCGCGCGGGCGACCGGCTTCGGCACCGAGCTCACCGCACCGTTCTTCGCCTCGATGCGCGCGGACCTCCGCGAGACGGTGCACACCCCCGAGTCGTTCGAGAGCTACGTCTACGGCTCGGCCGAGGTCGTCGGGCTGATGTGCCTGCACGTCTTCCTCGCCGCACCCGACGCGGGCCTCGTCTCGCCCGCCGCGCGCGAGCGCCTCGTCGCCGGCGCCCGTCGCCTGGGCTCCGCGTTCCAGAAGGTCAACTTCCTCCGCGACCTGGCCGCCGACGTCGACGGCCTCGGCCGCAGCTACTTCCCGGGCGTCGACCCGCGGGCGTTCTCGGAGACCGACAAGGCGGCCCTGCTCGCCGACCTCGACGACGACCTCGCCGCCGCCGGCGCGATCGTGCCGGAGCTGCCGCGCTCGAGCCGCCGCGCCGTGCTGCTCGCGCACTCCCTCTTCGCCGCCCTCGCCGACCGGATCCGCGTCACCCCGGCGGAGGAGCTCCTCCGAGCTCGAGTCAGCGTGCCGACCGCGACGAAGGCGGCGCTCGCCGCCCGGGCAGCGGTCTCGACCATCGGCCCGCGCCTGGGCACCGGCCCCGCCCGCGCCTCGCGCTCGGCGAGCGGCCCGCACCGCGCCGTCGTGATCGGCGGTGGCATCGGCGGCCTCGCCTCCGCCGGCCTGCTCGCCCGCGACGGCTGGGACGTCACGCTGCTCGAGCAGCGCGAGGTCGTCGGCGGCCGCGCCGGCTCCTGGGAGCGCGACGGCTTCCGCTTCGACACCGGCCCCTCCTGGTACCTGATGCCCGAGGTGTTCGACCACTTCTTCCGCCTGATGGGCACGAGCGCCGCCGAGCGCCTCGACCTCCAGCGCCTCGACCCGGGCTACCGGGTCTACAGCCAGGGCATCGAGGAGCCGATCGACGTGCTCGCCGATCTCGAGTCGAACCTCGCCCTGTTCGAGAGCATCGAGCCCGGCGCGGGGGCCCGGATGCGGGTCTACCTCGAGTCGGCCCGCGACACCTACGAGGTCGCCAAGCGCCGCTTCCTCTATACGAGCTTCGCGTCCTTCCTCCCGCTGCTGCGCCGCGACGTGCTCAGCCGCACCGGCCGGCTCGGCCGCCTCCTGCTCACCCCGCTCGACACCTTCGCGGCGACGGCGGTCACCGACAACCGGCTCCGGCAGATCCTCGGCTACCCGGCCGTCTTCCTCGGCTCCTCGCCGTTCGCGGCGCCGAGCATGTACCACCTGATGAGCCACCTCGACCTGGCCGACGGCGTGCTCTACCCGATGGGCGGCTTCACCCGCCTGATCGCGGCGGTCGCCGAGGTGGCGGAGGAGGCGGGCGTCACGGTCCGCACCTCCTCGCCCGCCACCCGCATCCTCACGACCCGCGCCCCGCGCGGCAGCCGGCGCGGTGCCGAGGTCGTCGGCGTCGAGTACGAGGGGCCGGAGGGGACGAGGCGGCTCCCGGCCGAGCTCGTCGTCAACGCCTCGGACCTCTTCACCACCGAGCAGTCGCTGCTGCCCGACGAGCTGCGCAGCTACCCGCCCGAGTACTGGGAGAACCGCGAGCCCGGCCCGAGCGCCGTGCTGGTGCTGCTCGGCGTCCGCGGCGCGCTGCCGCAGCTCGAGCACCACACGCTGCTGTTCACGAGCGACTGGCGCGAGAACTTCGGCCGGATCTTCGGCGAGAACCCCTCCGTCCCCGATCCCGCGTCGATCTACGTCTGCCGCCCGAGCGCGACCGACCCCGGCGTCGCTCCCGAGGGTCACGAGAACCTCTTCGTGCTCGTGCCGATCCCGGCCGACACCTCGATCGGCCACGGTGGCGTCGACGGCGCCGGCGACGCGCAGGTCGAGGCGATCGCGGACGCCGCGATCCGCCAGATCGCGACCTGGACCGGTGCCGAGGACCTCGCCGAGCGGATCGTGGTGCGCCGCACCATCGGCCCGGCCGACTTCGAGAGCGACCTCGGCGCCTGGCGCGGCTCGATGCTCGGACCGGCGCACATCCTCTCGCAGAGCGCGTTCTTCCGCTCCGGCAACGCCAGCGCGCACGTCGACGGGCTGCTCTTCGCGGGCAGCTCGACCATCCCGGGCATCGGCCTGCCGATGTGCGTGATCAGCGCCGAGGTGATGCTCAAGCGCGTGCGCGGCGACGTGTCGACCGAGCCGCTGCCGGTGCGCGAGGCGCCCTCGGCGCCGGTCGCTCCGAGCGTGGCTCCCGAGCCCGTGGCCGAGCCCGAGCCCGTGCCCGAGTCGGTCGCGGTCGCGGGGGAGTAGCGCGTGGGGGTTCTCTACCTGCTCGCGCTCGTCGTCTCGATCACCGGGATGGTCGTGCTCGACCGGCGCTTCGGCCTGTTCTTCTGGGCGGACGCCCGCCGTGCCGCGATCGTGCTCCCGGTCGGCGTCGCGTTCTTCCTGCTCTGGGACCTCGCCGGGATCGGCCTCGGCGTCTTCTTCCGCGGTGAGACGCCGTACATGACCGGGCTGCAGATCGCGCCGGAGCTGCCGATCGAGGAGGTCCTCTTCCTCACGCTGCTCTGCTACCTGTCCATGGACGTGCACGGGTTCCTCGCGAAGCGGGCGGAGGCGCGCGCGTGACCTACCTGCTCCTGAATGCGGTGTTCCTCGCGGCGGTCGCGGTGCTGCTCGTGGTCGCGCTCCGCCGCGGCCGGCTCCGGCTGCCCGCGCTGCTCGGCACCCTCGCCGTGCTGCTCGTGATGACCGCCGTCTTCGACAACATCATGATCGGCGTCGGGCTCCTCGTCGCCTACGACGACGACCTGATCTCCGGCATCCGGATCGGCGTCGCGCCGATCGAGGACTTCGCCTACGCGATCGCCGCCGCGCTCGCGCTGCCGGCGCTCTGGACCCTCCTGCCCGCCCGGCGCCGGAGCGCCCCGTGAAGCGGCTGCGCGCGCTGTTCGTCTCGAGCCGCCCGCTGAGCTGGGTCAACACCGCGTACCCGTTCGCCGCGGCCTACCTGCTGACCACCCGCGAGATCGACCTCGCCTTCGTGCTCGGCACCCTCTACTTCCTGATCCCTTACAACCTGGCGATGTACGGGATCAACGACGTCTTCGACTACGAGTCCGATCTGCGGAACCCCCGGAAGGGCGGCGTCGAGGGCGCGGTCCTCGATCGCAGCGAGCACCGCGCGACGCTCGTCGCGGCCGTGGCGACGAACGTCCCGTTCCTGATCGCGCTCGTGCTGCTCGGCTCGCCGCTCTCCTGGCTGGTGCTGGCGATCAGCGTCTTCGCCGTCATCGCCTACAGCGCGCCCGGGCTGCGCTTCAAGGAGCGGCCGTTCGTCGACTCGCTCACCTCGGCGACGCACTTCGTCAGCCCCGCGGTCTACGGCCTCGCGCTCGCGGGCACGACGGCGACGCCGGGTCTGTGGGCCCTCCTGGTCGCGTTCTTCCTCTGGGGGATCGCCAGCCACGCCTTCGGTGCGGTGCAGGACATCCTCGCCGACCGGGCCGGCGGCATCGGCTCGATCGCCACGGTGATCGGCGCGAAGGCGACGGTGCGCTTCGCGATCGGCGCCTACGTCGCCAGCGGGCTGCTCCTGCTGCTGCTGCCCTGGCCGGGAACCCTCGCCGCGCTGCTGGCGATCCCCTACGCGCTGAGCGTCTGGCCGTACCGCTCGCTGACCGACGAGCAGGCCGAGCGGGCGAACGCGGGCTGGAAGCGCTTCCTCGCTCTGAACTTCCTCACCGGGTTCCTGGTGACGCTGCTGCTGATCCTGTTCTGGCTCGCGACCTGATAGGAGCTGCTGATCAGTCGCTCGTCCGGGCGGCGGCGGCCGGCGTCTTGACCGGCAGCAGCAGCGCGAGCCCCGCGGCCAGCACGACGACCAGCCCGAGGATGCCCCAGTACTGCACGTCGGCGTCGCCCGAGACGCCCGCGGCGATCGAGACGGCCGCGGCGAAGGCGGCCGGCGCGAGGAACGACGCCGCACGACCGGTCGTGGCGTAGAGACCGAAGATCTCGCCCTCGCGCCCCTCCGGGATCAGCCGGGAGAGGTAGCTGCGGCTCGCCGACTGCGCGGGGCCGACGAACAGGCACAGCAGCAGGCCGAAGACCCAGAACGCGGTCGCGCCGGCGTCGTGCAGGAGGAAGACGGCGCCGCCGCAGACGATCAGCCCGATCAGCGAGGCGACGATGACGGACTTGGGCCCGAGGCGGTCGTCGACGGCGCCGACGGCGATCGTCGCGACCCCGGCGACGATGTTCGCGGCGATCGCGAAGAGGATGACCTGGCCGGCGCTGAAGCCGAAGGTGCCCTGCGCGAGGACGCCGCCGAAGGTGAAGACGCCGGTCAGGCCGTCGCGGAAGACGGCGCTCGCGAGCAGGAAGGCGAGTGTCGTCGGGCTCTCGCGGCGGAGCGCCCCGATCTGGCGGAAGAGCGCGCGGTAGGACTCGAGGACGCTCACCCGCTCCCCGCCGCCGACCCGTCCCGGGAGCTCCGGCACCGCGAACAGCACCGGCAGTGCGAAGACGGCGAACCAGACACCGGCGAGGAGGATCGAGACGCGGACGTCGAGGCCGTCCTCGCCGGTGACGCCGAAGAGCCCGACCTCGGGGGAGATGAAGCCGAAGTAGAGGATCAGCAGGAGCGCGATGCCGCCGACGTAGCCCATGCCCCAGCCGAAGCCGGACACGCGACCGACGCTCGCCCGGGTGGAGACCTGGCTGAGCATCGCGTTGTAGTTGACGCTCGCGAACTCGAAGAAGACCGTGCCGACGGCGAGCAGGCCGAGCCCGAGCCAGAGGTAGGCCGGGTCGGGGCGGACGAGGAACATCAGCAGGATGCACGCGACGACGACCGCGGAGTGCAGGCCGAGCCAGCGGCGCCGGCTCCCGCCGAGGTCGGCGCGGCGACCGGTGACCGGGGCGATCACCGCGACGACGACACCGGCGCCCGCGAGGGTCCAGCCGAGCGCGGCCGAGACACCGCTCGGCGTGCCGAAGAGGCCGTCGGTGGTGAGGTAGACGGTGAAGACGAAGGTCGTGACGACGGCGTTGAAGGCGGCGCTGCCCCAGTCCCACAGCCCCCAGGCGAGGACGGGCCAGCGGCCGGTGCGGGGGCGGGGGGCGGTTCCGGCGGTCATGGACTCACCGTAGGGGGAGCCGGAGAACGGGAGGTAGCGTGACGTTTTCTGCAGCCTGAGAGTTGAGTCGAAGCGACTCAGGTTTTCAGCTCTCGACTTGACTCCCCGCGACCCATGCGTAAACTTGAGCGTGCGGGGCTCAACTCCCGCGAACGACTTTCCCGAAGAAGATCCACCAGTGAGGGGCGGCCCGACGGCCGCCCGCGAAGGAGAAACACGCATATGTCCCGTGCCGTAGGCATCGACCTGGGAACCACCAACTCGGTCGTGGCCGTCCTCGAAGGTGGCGAGCCCACCGTCATCGCCAACGCCGAGGGCTTCCGCACCACCCCGTCCGTCGTCGCGTTCACCAAGGACGGCGAGGTGCTCGTCGGCGAGACCGCGAAGCGCCAGGCCGTGACGAACGTCGACCGCACCCTCGCCTCCGTCAAGCGCCACATGGGCACCGACTGGACCTTCGCCGTCGAGGACAAGAAGTACACGCCGCAGGAGATCTCGGCGCGCATCCTCGGCAAGCTCAAGCGCGACGCCGAGCAGTACCTGGGCGAGAAGGTGACCGACGCGGTCATCACCGTCCCGGCCTACTTCAACGACGCCGAGCGCCAGGCCACGAAGGACGCCGGCGAGATCGCCGGCCTGAACGTGCTCCGCATCATCAACGAGCCGACCGCCGCGGCGCTCGCCTACGGCCTCGACAAGGGCAAGGAGGACGAGCTCATCCTCGTCTTCGACCTCGGTGGCGGAACCTTCGACGTCTCCCTCCTCGAGGTGGGCAAGGACGACGACTTCTCCACCATCCAGGTCCGCGCGACCTCGGGTGACAACCGCCTCGGCGGCGACGACTGGGACCAGCGCGTCGTCGACTACCTGGTCAAGCGCTTCAAGGACTCGACCGGCGTCGACGTCTCGAAGGACAAGATCGCGCGCCAGCGCCTCAAGGAGGCGGCGGAGCAGGCCAAGAAGGAGCTCTCCTCGAGCACCTCGACCAGCATCCAGCTGCCCTACCTCTCGCTCACCGAGAACGGCCCCGCGAACCTCGACGAGACGCTCACCCGCGCCAAGTTCGAGGAGCTCACGAACGACCTGATCGAGCGCACCCGCAAGCCGTTCACCGACGTCATCGCGGAGGCCGGTGTCAAGGTCGACGACATCGCGCACGTCGTCCTCGTCGGCGGCTCGACCCGCATGCCCGCCGTGGCCGAGCTCGTCAAGAAGCTCACCGGCGGCAAGGAGCCCAACAAGGGCGTCAACCCGGACGAGGTCGTCGCCGTCGGCGCCGCTCTGCAGGCCGGCGTCCTCAAGGGCGAGCGCAAGGACGTCCTGCTCATCGACGTCACCCCGCTCTCGCTCGGCATCGAGACCAAGGGAGGGATCATGACCAAGCTCATCGAGCGCAACACGGCCATCCCGACCAAGCGGTCCGAGACCTTCACCACGGCCGACGACAACCAGCCGTCCGTCGCGATCCAGGTCTTCCAGGGCGAGCGCGAGTTCACCCGCGACAACAAGAACCTGGGCACCTTCGAGCTGACCGGCATCGCGCCGGCGCCGCGCGGCATCCCGCAGGTCGAGGTCACCTTCGACATCGACGCCAACGGCATCGTGCACGTGTCCGCCAAGGACAAGGGCACCGGCAAGGAGCAGTCGATGACGATCACCGGCGGCTCGTCGCTGCCCAAGGACGACATCGACCGCATGGTGCGCGAGGCCGAGGAGCACGCTTCCGAGGACAAGGCCCGCCGTGAGGCCGCCGAGGTCCGCAACAACGCCGAGACCCTCGCCTACTCGATCGACAAGCTGATCAAGGAGAACGAGGACAAGCTGCCCGAGGACGTCAAGACCGAGGTCCAGGGCGACGTCGACGCGCTGAAGACCGCGCTCGCCGGCGACGACGACGCGGCCGTCAAGACCGCGTTCGACGCCCTCAACGCCTCGCAGACCAAGATCGGCCAGGCCATCTACTCGCAGGACCAGGCCGCGCAGAGCGCCCCGCAGGACGCGCCGGCCGAGGACGAGAAGAAGGACGACGAGGACATCGTCGACGCCGAGGTCATCGACGAGGACGAGCCGAAGGACACGAAGTAGCGATGGGGAAGCACAACCAGGAGCCGGACAACGGCGTGCCCGAGGACGAGCCGACCAGCGGAGCCGAGGCGGCCGAGTCCGCCCAGGACACCGAGGGCCTGATCGAGGCCGAGGGTCCCGACGTCGAGACGACGCTCTCCGACGCCGACCTCTCGTTCCTCTCCGGTCAGTCCGACGCCGAGACGCTCGCGGCCGAGCACCTCGCCGACCTCCAGCGGGTCACCGCGGAGTACGCGAACTACCGCAAGCGCACCGAGTCGAACCGCCAGGTCGACAAGGAGCGGGCGATCGGCGACGCGGTGAAGGTCATCCTCCCCGTGCTCGACGACATCGACCGCGCCGAGAAGCACGGCGACCTCGCCGAGGGCGGTCCGTTCACCGCCATCGCGCAGAAGCTGCGCGGCGGCATCGAGAAGCTCGGGCTGGTGAAGACGGGCGCCGTGGGCGACCTGTTCGACCCGAACATCCACGAGGCGATCTTCCAGCAGCCCACTCCCGGCGCCGAGACCTCCACGGTCGCGGACGTCGTCGAGTCGGGCTACTACCTCGGCGGCTCGCTGCTGCGCGCCGCCAAGGTGGTCGTCGCGGTCCCCGCCGACTGACCCGCCTCCCGCACCACTGCGGAGCCTCCGCTCCCGAGCAGGGGCCGTCCCGAGCACGGGCGGCCCCTGCCGGGTGGCGGGGGCCGCGCACCACGACGCAGGCCGCACGACGGCACGGGCCCCACGACGACCCGGGCCGCAGGACGGCACAGGCCGCACTACCGAGAAGAAAGAGGCGCATGGCCAGCCAGGATTGGTTCGACAAGGACTTCTACAAGATCCTCGGTGTCCCGAAGGACGTCTCCGCGGCGGACCTGAAGAAGACCTACCGCAAGCTCGCCCGGCAGTTCCACCCCGACTCCAACCCGGGGGACGCGAAGGCCGAGGCGCGCTTCAAGGAGATCAGCGAGGCGTACACCGTCCTCTCCGACGCCGAGCACCGCAAGGAGTACGACCAGATCCGCGCCATGGGCTCCGGCGCCCGCTTCACGGCCGGCGGCCAGCCCGGCGGCTTCGACGACGTCTTCGGCAACGTCTTCAACCAGGGTGGCGGCGGCCGCACCTCGTACAGCACTCAGCAGGGTCCGCCCGCCGGCTTCGAGGACATCCTCGGCGGCATGTTCGGCAACGCGGGCGGCGGCCGCTTCGGCCAGCCCAGCGGCGGATTCCGCGGCTTCGGCGGCCCGCAGAAGGGCGCCGACGTCACCGCCAGCACCACCATCGACTTCCGCACCGCCACCCAGGGCGACACCGTGCAGCTGCAGACCGGCGAGGGCCGCGCGCTCTCGGTCCGGATCCCGGCCGGGGTCGCCGACCAGCAGAAGATCCGCGTCCGCGGCAAGGGCCGCCCGAGCCCCGACGGCGGCGAGCCCGGGGACCTCGTGCTCACCGTCGCGGTGCGCAAGCACCCCGTCTTCGAGCGCGACGGCCTGAACCTGCGCGTCACCGTCCCCGTCACCTTCGTCGAGGCCGTCTTCGGCGCGACGATCGAGGTGCCGACCCTCGGCGGCGACCCGGTCAAGCTCCGCGTCGCGCCCGGCACCCCGAGCGGCCGCGTGCTGCGGGTCAAGGGCCGCGGCGTCGCGACCGGCAAGGGCACGGGCGACCTGCTCGCCGAGATCCAGGTCGCGGTGCCCGACCACCTGTCCGGCGCGGCGCGCGACGCCCTCGAGGCCTACGCGGCCGCCGAGCCGTCGGACAACCCGCGGGACGACATCCTGGAGAAGGCCCGCTACTAGCGCGGTCCGGTAGGAGCGCTGCCCGGTCCCGTGCGGGCCGGCCGGAGAGGAGGAGACGTGGACGAGAGCACCCCGGTGTTCGCGATCGCGGTCGCCGCCGACCTCGCCGGCATGCATCCGCAGACCCTGCGGCAGTACGACCGGCTGGGCCTCGTGCGGCCGACCCGGACGGCCGGCAAGTCGCGGCGGTACTCGATGCGCGACGTCGTGCAGCTGCGCGAGGTCGCCCGGCTCTCCTCCGAGGGTGTCTCGCTCGAGGGCATAGCCCGCATCCTCCAGCTCGAGAACCAGGTGCTCTCGCTGTCGCAGCGGGTGCGCGAGCTGGAGTCCGCGCTGGCCGACGAGCTGCTCAACCGCCCCGGCCGCCGGGTCTTCGCCGCGGGCCTCGAGGGCGACGTCGTCACCCTCCGGCACGGCACGCGCGCGCAGCGGCGGACCGAGCTCGTGGTCTGGCGGCCGCTGCCGCGCGGCGGCGGCGAGGATGCCGACACCCCCTGAACAGGGCTAGCCTGACGGGGTGCTCGGAACGGACCGGGCCGCTGAGAGGGCACCATGACTCAGGACGACCGCGGCGACGACGCCGCGACGCCGGACGCCGAGACTTCCGACTACAGCCGCGAAGACTACGCGATCCACGCGACCCGGAGCGAGCTGCCGCTCTTCGCGGACGCGGTCGCCGATCGGCGCAACGACTCCGACTGGCTCTCCTCGCTCTCGGGTGTCCTCGGCGGCACCGAGAAGGACACCGCCGCGGCCGCCGCGCAGGCGGCGCTCGAGCGCCGCGCGCGCAGGACCGACGGGCCCTGACCACCCTCCTGGGGCCGGTGGGTCTCGATACGCCCCTGCGGGGCTACTCGACCAGCAGGTGAAGGCGAGGGCCGCCGGCTACTTGCGGGCCGGGATGCGCAGGGGTGCCGGGGCGCCGAGGCGGCCGCCGCTGAGGCGCTGCAGGATCTCGGAGCCGAAGGGCACAGCGCCGACGAGACGGCGCGCGTCGACGTGCTCCTCGTCGGAGTAGCTCACGAGCACGTAGACGCCGACGACGACGATCGCGGCGATGGTGGCGACGCGGACCGGGATCTGGTCGACCGCGCCGCCTCCGCCGTCGACCGGCTCGGCGAGCGTGACGCACATCAGGAAGACCGTCGCGTAGACCGCCAGGTGCCGGTGGGTGCTGCGCCAGGGCCGTGAGAGCGCGGCGATCGGCAGGATCCACAGCGCGTACCACGGGTGGATGGCGGTCGACGCGGTGACGAAGGCCAGCAGCGCGCCGGTCAGGCGGGCGAGCGGGTCGATCGCCCGTCGCGACAGCATCAGTGCGCCGGCGATCAGCCCGGCGGCGAGCAGGGCGAGCATCTTGACCACGGCGATCGCCGTCGCCGGGTCGTGGCCGGTCATCTGCACGGCCGTGGAGACCGCGACGACGACCGCGGACATCGGCGCGTACCAGTGCAGGATCGAGCCGGGCACGATCATCGCGCCGATCCAGCCCACGCCCACGCCCGCGGCGAGGCCGATCGCGACCACGACGGCGAGCGCGCCGGCGCCGCTCCAGGCCCAGGCGCGGATCCGCTCGCGCAGCGTCGCGTCGTGGCGGAGCCAGAGCAGCGCGAGCACCGGCAGTGCGAGGACCGCCACCGGCTTGACCGCGATCGCCGCCCCCATCAGCAGCACCGCCGCCACCCGGCGGTCGGTGTGCCCGTAGTAGAGCGAGGCGAGGATCAGCGCGATCATCACCGAGTCGTTGTGCCCGGCGACGACGAAGAGGACGAGGGTGAGCGGGTTGGCGACGAGGCTCCAGGCGGTGAGCGGGACGGACAGCCCGCGCAGCCGGGCGAGCCGGAGCGCGTAGACGGCGCTGACCGCGACCCCGGCGACGGAGAGCGCCCGGAGCATCGCGATCGAGAGCTCGGGGAAGGTCCAGCCGGCGACGTGCACGGCGGTCTGCTCGGCGAGCAGGTAGAGCGGGCCGTAGGGCGTCGGGGTGTCGGCCCAGCGCGGATCGACGCCGAGGGCGAACCAGCCGGGGAGGGTGGCGACCCCGCTGGAGTACGGGTTCACGCCGGCCGTCATCAGCCGGCCCTGCGCGACGTAGGAGAACATGTCGCGGCTGAACAGCGGGACGGCGAGCAGCAGGGGAGCGGCCCAGGCCAGCGCGGCGACCAGGATCGCCCGGACCGAGCCGGGCCGGTCGTCCAGCGCGACCGCGCGCAGGCGCAGCCAGGCGACGAGCAGCAGGATCCCGCCGCCGACGACGGCGACGACGCCGAGCTCGGTGGCGCCGGCGGAGGCGCGCAGTGCCGCGATCAGCGGCCAGCTCCGGATCGGCGAGTCGAGCGGCAGGTAGCCGACCGCGAGGGAGCCCGCGAGGATCGCGAGCGAGCCGATCAGCCCGACCGCCAGGGGCGCCGCCGTCGACAGCAGCGGCGCGCGCAGGCGGATGCCCTGCGTCCGGACTTCGTCCGGTCGTCGTGTCGTCCCCCGAGTCACCATCCCGGCCACGCTAGGGGACTCGAATCGGAAAGCGGTGGACAGGCGGTGAACGGTTGACCAGCGGACTCTCAGGCGTTAGCGGAGTCCGGCGCGGCCTCGGCGAAGCGGATCTGGTTGCCGAACGGATCGATGAGATCGAGCGCGAAGCCGAACGGCGACCGGGTGATCCGCGGATTGAGGTACGGGTACTCCTTCGAGTCGAGCTCGGCGTGCAGCTCGCGCACCCCGCGGAGGGCCACGTGCACCGCCGCTCCGGGACTCCCGTCGCGGTGGTGCTCGCTCAAGTGCAGCCGCAGACCCGACCTCGAGACCTGCAGGTAGAGCGGTGCGTCGCGCGAGGCGCGGTGCTCCCAGTCGACCGTGAAGCCGAGGTAGTCGACGTAGAACTCGCCCGCCTTCGCGACGGAGAAGATCCTCAGGATCGGCACAGCCGCCTCCAGCCGGACCGCTTCCAGGCGCGGAACGTCGCCTCCGGTCGGATGGTCTCTGGCGCGTCGTCTCGTCTCCACGCCACGAGGCTAGCCGCCCGCGCGAGGGCCGCTCGCCAGCGGCGTCGGCCGACGCCGCTCCGCTCAGTCGAGGAGGCCCCGCTCAGTCGATGAGGCCCCGCTCAGTCGATGAGGTCCAGGGCGCGCAGCCGCTCGAGCGTGTCGACCCCGGCGGGCGGGCAGCGGTGCGCGTCGGCCCCGGTGATCCAGTGCAGCGCGTCGATCTCGCCGCTCGCGCGCGGCTCGCCGGCGAGCTCCGCGGCGAAGACGGTCATGTGCACCTCCCGCCCCTCCGGCTCGCCGTGCGCCTGGGTGCGGACGGTGAAGAGCTCGCGCAGGGCCGTGGGCGCGGTGCCGAGCTCCTCCTCCGTCTCGCGCGCCGCCGCCTCGGCGCTCGTCTCGCCCGGGTCGACCTTGCCGCCCGGGAGGTAGACGACGTCGCGTCCGCGGGCCGTCACCATCAGCACGCGGCGCTCGCGCAGGACGGCGACCGCGGAGACGACGAGGGGAGGGAGGCTGCTCATCCCGCCATCATGCCCGCGGACGGACCCCGCCGCGGTCGGCCGCCGGGCCCGCGGCTACCATGGACGCACACCAGAAGGACGCGCGCAGCCGGCGCGCGCCAGGGCCCCGTGCGCCCGAACAGCTAGGAGCTCCCCGTGGCAGAACCCACCACCCTCGACAAGGTCGTCACCCTCGCCCAGCACCGGGGGTTCGTCTTCCCCTCCGGCGAGATCTACGGGGGCACCCGCTCCGCCTGGGACTACGGCCCCCTCGGCGTCGAGCTCAAGGAGAACATCAAGCGCCAGTGGTGGAAGGCGTTCGTGCAGGGCCGCGGCGACGTCGTCGGCCTCGACTCGGCCGTGATCCTGCCGACCGCGATCTGGAGCGCCTCCGGTCACGTCGGGGTCTTCTCCGACCCGCTGACCGAGTCGCTGATCACCCACAAGCGCTACCGCGCGGACCACCTCTTCGAGAAGTACGAGGAGGTCAACGGGCACGCCCCCGAGAACGGCCTCGCCGACATCCCGGACCCGGAGCACCCCGACAAGATCGGCCAGTGGACCGAGATCAAGCAGTTCTCCGGGTTGATGAAGACCTACCTCGGCGTCGTCGACGACGAGTCGGGGCTGCACTACCTCCGCCCCGAGACCGCGCAGGGCATCTTCACCAACTTCGCCAACGTGCTGCAGAGCGCGCGCAAGAAGCCGCCGTTCGGCATCGGCCAGATCGGCAAGGCGTTCCGCAACGAGATCACCCCCGGCAACTTCATCTTCCGCACCCGCGAGTTCGAGCAGATGGAGCTCGAGTTCTTCGTCGAGCCCGGCACGGACGAGGAGTGGCAGGAGACCTGGATGCAGCTGGCCTGGGACTGGTTCGTCGACCTCGGGATCTCGCCGGAGAACATCCGCCAGTTCGAGCACCCGAAGGACAAGCTCTCCCACTACTCCAAGCGCACCGTCGACATCGAGTACCGCTTCAGCTTCGCGTCGGGCGAGTGGGGCGAGCTGATGGGGGTCGCGAACCGCACCGACTTCGACCTCAAGACGCACATGGAGCACTCCGGCAAGGACCTCTCCTTCTTCGACCAGACGAAGAACGAGCGCTTCGTGCCGTTCGTGATCGAGCCGTCCTTCGGCCTGACCCGCGCGCTGATGGCGTTCCTCGTCGACGCCTACGAGGAGCAGGAGCTGCCGCCGAACGCGAAGGGCAAGGTCGAGACGCGCACCGTGCTGCACCTCGACCCGCGTCTCGCGCCGGTGAAGGTCGCCGTGCTGCCGCTCTCGCGCAACGAGGCGCTCTCGCCGCTCGCCCGCGAGGTCGCCGACCGGCTCCGCGCGCTCTGGAACGTCGACTTCGACGACTCCGGCGCGATCGGCCGACGCTACCGCCGCCAGGACGAGATCGGCACGCCCTACTGCGTGACCATCGACTTCGACTCGCTCGAGGACAACGCGGTGACCGTGCGCGACCGCGACACCATGAAGCAGGAGCGCATCCCGCTCGACCAGCTGGAGACCCACCTCTTCACGGGCCTGCGCGGCGCCTGACCCTTCTCGCGAGAGGCCACTTGTGCCCGCCTCCCCCGGCGTGTCGCGTGCACACGTGGCATCTCGCGGAGGGCGTCAGCGCTCGCGGGCGAGGAGGGCGTAGACGAGGGTCGAGGTCCACTCGCCCTTGCAGTACTCGTCGTCGAGGTGGTGCGCCTCGAGGCGCAGGCCGAGTCGCTCGCAGAGGCGGGCGGAGGCGGTGTTGCGCGCGTCGAGCTGTGCGACGATCCGGTGGGCGCCGAGCCGGTCGAACGACAGCTCGATCAGGGCGCGGGCGGCCTCCGTCGCGAAGCCCTGCCCCTGCGCCTCCGGGTGCAGGACCCAGCCGATCTCGACGCCGGCCTGCTCCGTCGAGGTCGCGATCAGCGTGAGATCCCCGACGACCCGGTCGGCGAGCGGCCCGGAGCGCGGCACGATCGCGAGCACGACGACGTCACCGTCGGCCGCGAGCCGGTCCGACGGCAGCCGGACGGCCAGGTGCGCGCGCGACTCCTCGGGGGTCCGCACCGGCCAGCGCAGATAGCGGACGGCCTCCGGGTCGCCCTGGTAGCGGGCGTGGTCCTCGGCGTCGTCGAGCGAGAGCGGACGCAGCAGCAGCCGCTCCGTCTCGATCGGCTCCGCCTCGTACGGGAGCCGGAGCGGCGTCACGCCGAGGCCGCGGACGCGCCGCCGGCCTCGAGCGGGCGGGCGGCGGTGCGCTCGGCCGGCACCTCGATGCCGAACAGCGCCTCGAGGCCGGTGAGGTACGCCTCCTGCTCGCCGGCGCGGGCATAGTCCCGGGCGCGGACGCTCGGGGTGTGCAGCAGCACGCCGGCCAGGTGCCGCAGCGCCTGCTCGGTGCGGCCGTCCTCGTCGCCGCGGGAGCGGGCGCGCTCGATCTCGGCGTCGAGCGCGTCGAAGACGTGGGCGCGGAGGGCGACCACGGCGGGGGTGAGGCTCTTCTCGTCGGCGACGTCGGAGAACTTGCGGACGGCCTTGTCGACCAGGGCGCGCGCCTGGGTCGACGCGTCGAGCACGTCGAGCGGGGCGTGCAGGCTGATCGTCTCGAGGTCGAGCAGCTCGACGCCGGTCACGGTGGTGACGTCGGCGGCGACGTTGCGGGGGAGGCCGAGGTCGATGATCAGCTGGCGCTCGCGGGAGAAGCCGCGCAGGCGTCCCTCCGCGAGGATCGCCGCGTCGAGGACGGGCTCCTGAGTGGTGGTGCAGGTGATGACGACGTCGGCGGCGACGGCCTCGGTCGCCAGCTCGGCGCCGTCGATCGGGCGCAGCGCGCGGCGGGTCGCGAAGCCCTCGGCGCGGCCGGAGGGGGAGTGGACGGCGATCTCGAGCACGCCGCGGTCCCGCAGCGCGGCGACGGTCGCGCGGGCGTAGCTGCCGGTGCCGATCAGCAGCACCCGGGCGGCGCGCCAGTCGGTGATGCGGCTGGAGGCGAGGTCGAGGGCGAGGCGCACGATCGAGCGGCCGGCGCTGCCGAGGCCGGTGCGGTTCTTGATCCCGCGCGAGGTCTGCGAGGCGCGCTGGAAGAGGCGCTCGAGCTCGGAGGAGGTGGTGCCGAGGCGGCGGGCCTCCTCGAGCGAGCGGCGGACCTGGCCGGCGATCTCGCCCTCGCCGACGACGACGGACTCGAGCCCGCTGGAGACGGCGAAGAGGTGCTCGGCGACGCGGTCGCCCGAGACGACGGAGAGCGAACTGCGCAGCTCCTCCTGCTCGACGCCGGTCGCGGCGCTCACCGCGGCGGTGGCGGCCTCGACGGTCACGGCCTGCGCGGCGGTGAGCGGCTCGTCGATGTCGAGGTAGGCCTCGAAGCGGTTGCAGGTGGCGACGACCACGGCACCCGAGACGAAGTCGATGCCGTCCGAGAGCGCCGACGCGACGGCGGAGGAGTCGACGGAGAGCTTCTCGAGGAGATCGAAGCTGGCGTTCTTGTGCGACGCCGTCAGACACAGAAGCACCAGGGCAGTCTACCCGGGGCGTCCGGGGGTCGGCCGCGGTCCTGGGGAAGACTGCACGAATGCTCCCGGATCAGCGGGGCCTGGAATAATGCCGCGGTGACCTCCCCCATCGCCGGCCTGCTCGATCCGCTGCACCCGCTCGCCTCCGGGCGCACGGCCGACTCCTCCCTCCTGCGGGCCTACCGCTCCGATCGACCGGAGTCGACGCCCGTCTGGTTCATGCGCCAGGCCGGTCGCAGCCTGCCCGAGTACCGGGCGCTGCGCACCGACACCCAGATGCTCGACGCCTGCCTCGACCCGGCGCTCGCGAGCGAGATCACCCTGCAGCCGATCCGCCGTCACGGCGTGGACGCGGCGATCTTCTTCAGCGACATCGTCATCCCGCTGCGCCTCGCGGGCGTGGCGGTCGACATCGTCCCCGGGCGCGGACCCGTTCTCGAGAAGGCGGTGCGCACCGCCGCGGACGTCGACGAGCTGGTCGCGCTCGATCCGGCCCTGCTCGACGAGACGCTCGAGCCGATCCGCGAGGGCGTCCGCCGCACGGTCGAGGGTCTGCGGGAGATCGGCGAGGGCGGGACGCCGCTGATCGGCTTCGCCGGCGCCCCCTTCACCCTCGCGGCCTACCTCGTGGAGGGCGGGCCGTCCAAGGACCACATCCGCGCCCGCACCCTGATGCACGCCGACCCGGAGGCCTGGGCCCGGCTGATGGAGTGGACCGCCGAGGTCACCGGCCGCTTCCTCCGCGCGCAGGTGCTGGCCGGGGCGAGCGCCGCGCAGCTCTTCGACTCCTGGGCCGGCGCGCTGTCCCTCGCCGACTACACGGCGCACGTGGCTCCCGCCTCCTCGCGGGCGCTGACCCACGTGCGCGACCTGGCCTACGACCACGGCGAGATCCGCCGGAACGTGCCGATCGTGCACTTCGGTGTCGGCACCGGCGAGCTGCTCGGCGCGATGCACGGGATCGGCGCGGACGTCGTCGGCGTCGACTACCGGATCCCGCTCGACGAGGCGAACCACCGGCTCGGCGGCTTCGTCCCGGTGCAGGGCAACGTCGACCCGGCGCTGCTCTCCGCCCCGTGGGAGGTGCTGGCCGGGCACGTCGACGACGTCCTCCGCCGCGGCACCAGCGCGCCCGCGCACGTGCTCAACCTCGGCCACGGCGTGCCGCCCGAGACCGACCCCGACGTGCTGACGCGCCTGGTCGCGCACGTGCACGCCTGGCGGCCATGACGGAGGGGAACAGCACCGAGGGGCACGGCACCGGGGCCGGCGCCGACTACGACGTCGCGGTCGTCGGCGGGGGAGTGGCGGGGCTCGCCGCCGCCGCCGAGTGCCTGCGGATCGGCCTGCGCGTGGTGGTGCTCGAGGCGGGCGACGCGGTCGGCGGCTCGGTCGCCCCGCTCGAGATCGCCGGAGCCGTCCTCGACGCCGGCGCCGAGAGCTTCGCCACCCGCGGCGGTCACGTCGAGAAGGCGCTCGCCGCGCTCACCCTCGACGGCCGGCCGCTCGCCGAGTCGATCGTCGAGCCGCGGACCGGCGGATCCTGGCTGCACCTCGCGGGCGGGCGCTCCGTCCCCTCCCCGCGCGCCGGGATCCTCGGCATCCCCGGCACCCCGCTCGCACCCGACGTCGTCCGCGCGATCGGCCGCCGCGGCGCCGCGCGCGCCTGGCTCGACGCCGTGATGCCGGTGCTGCGGATCGGCCGGGCCCACTCCCTCGCCGAGCTGGTGCGCACCCGGATGGGGCAGCGGGTCCTGGACGATCTCGTGGCGCCCGTCGTCTCCGGCGTCTACTCCAGCCGCCCCGAGGACATCGACGTCGACGCGGCGGCCCCCGGGCTGAACGGGGCGATCACCCGGGCGGGCTCGCTCGCCGGCGCGGTCGCCGCCCTGCGCGCGAACCTCCCGGCCGGCGTGGCCGTCCGCGGGATCGACGGCGGGATGCACCGGCTGGTCGCCGCGCTCGTCGAGCGGATCGACTACCTCTCCGGCGAGATCCGGGTGCGGACCGGCGTGACCCGGCTCGAGGGCGACGGCGAGCCGTTCCTGCTCACCCTCGGCGACGGCGCGGTGCTCAGCGCCCGCGCGGTAATCGTTGCGACGCCGGAGCGCGACGCGCGCGAGCTGCTCGCCGGGATCGTCCCCGCCGTGCGCGACGAGGCGGCCGAGGTGCTGCACGACTCCGTCGAGCTGGTCACCCTCGTCGTCGACGACGCCCGCCTGGACGCCGCCCCGCGCGGCTCCGGCGTGCTCGTCGCGCCGACCGCCCGGGACGTCACGGCGAAGGCGATCACCCACGCCACCGCGAAGTGGGCCTGGCTGGCGGCCGGCCTGCCCGCGGGACGGCACGTCCTCCGCCTCTCCTACGGGCGCCCGGGCGAGCATCCGCCGCTGGAGGGCGCGAGCGACGCCGAGGCGGCCGCGACCGCCCTGCGCGACGCGTCGATCCTGCTGGGGATCGAGCTCGACCCGGCGACCCTCGTCGACTCGGCCCGGGTGCGCTGGGCGAACGTCCGCCCGGCCGCGGCGCTCGGCCGCCGCGCGCACCTGGAGGCCTTCCGCGCGGCGCTCGCCCCGGTCGCCGGGATCGCCGTCACCGGCACCTGGCTCGCGGGGACCGGGCTGGCCTCGGTGCTCCCGCACGCCGCCGAGACCGCCGCTCTTATCCGCCGCCGACTGGTGCGTCAAGGCGTCGGCATACCGCGCGAAGAATATGACGGCGACGGCTACTCTGGGTCGGAGGCTCCCGCATGACTGCGGCGTGCCCCGACACGAGTGGTCATCGACCGCGTGAACGAGCCGCGAGAGCGGCCCAGGACGAGGAGTAGGCGTGAAGGGCAAGATTCTTTTCGTGGCAGGAGCCGCAGCCGGCTACGTGCTGGGAGCGCGTGCCGGTCGGAAGCGGTACGAGCAGATCGCCTCGGCGGCGAACAAGTTCTGGCAGACGCAGCCCGTGCAGGACGTCGCGGGCGCCGTCGGCGGAGCCGCCAAGACGCAGCTCAGCACCGTCTCGGACAAGGCCTACGAGCTCGTCCGCACCGTCGTGGTGAAGGCGGTCTCCGGCGGCAAGAAGGCCCAGGGCGCCTCCTCGGCCGAGGCGACCGCCGCGGCCCGCTCGGCCGCGTCGAAGGTCGACGAGGCCGCCGCCGCGGCCGGCTCCGGAGGATCGACGTCGTCGTCCTCCACCAGCAAGGCGTAGTCCTCATCCCTCCGGGCCGTCCGTTCGGCCGAGGCCCGGCACGACCACCCTCCGAGGAGCCCCCGTGGTGAACGAACGCAATCCGAAGAACGCCCGATCGCTGGGCGAGCTGGTCAGCGACCTCCCCGGTCTCGTGATCGAGCTCGTCAAGGCCGAGATCGCGTCCCTCAAGAACGAGCTGTCCGGGAAGGCGAAGAGCGCCGGACTCGCGGTCGCGCTGTTCGCGGTCGCGGCCTTCTTCCTCCTCACCGCGTGGGCGACCCTCGTCACCTTCGCGATCATCGGCATCGCCTCCTGGCTCCCCGCCTGGCTGTCGGCGCTGATCGTGACCGTGTTCTTCCTGCTCGTGGCGGTCGTGCTGATCCTGGTCGGCGTCAAGTCGATCAAGAAGGCCGTCCCGCCCGTTCCGCAGGACTCGATCGAGAGCATCAAGAAGGACGTCCAGGCGTTCAAGGGAGTCGGCAGCTATGACAACTGATCGCGCTGTATCCAGCACCACGCCCCGCTTCGTCGACCCGGCGGAGCTCCAGCCGAGCCAGCTGAAGGCGGACATCGAGCGCGCGCGCACCGAGCTCGCCGCGACGCTCGACGCCATCGAGTACAAGGTGAACGTCCCGCGCAAGGTGCGGAACGTCCAGCGGACGCTCGAGCGCAAGGTCTCCGTCGTGCGCAAGCACCACCCCGAGGCGCTGATCGCCGGGGCCGCCGGTGCTGCCGCCGCGGTCGGCCTCGTCGTCTGGGGCATCGTCCGCGCCGTCGTCGAGGACTGACCCCACCCGCCTCACCTCCTGCGCCGAGGGGTCCGGATCGCTAGCGCTCCGGACCCCTCGGCGCCAGAGCTCCTCCCGCTTTTGTGCATCCGCACGAGCGGAGGGATGATGGATCAATGACCGATCAGACCGCCGACACGGCGGGTCCCGTTCAGTCCGCCCCCGACACGAGCGCCGCTCCGGCGCCGCAGCCCCCCGCCGATCAGGATCACTCCGATCAGGCCCTGGGATACACGCTCTGGGCGGTTCTCCGCAGGGATCCCTCACGTCCGTTCACCCTCTCCGCCGACGAGGCCGCCCAGGCGGCCGCCGGCTACGAGGACACCGTCGCGCGGCTCGCGGGCGAGGGCGTCACGGTGCGCGGCACCTACGACGTCTCGGCCCTGCGAGCCGACGCCGACATCATGCTCTGGCTGACCGGAGCCGCGCCCGAGGAGCTGCAGCGCGCCTACCGGGATCTCCGCCGCACCGAGCTGCTCTGCGCGCTGCTGCCCACCTGGAACGCGATGGGCGTGCACCGCGACGCCGAGTTCAGCGCGAACCACCTCCCCGCCTACATGCGCGGAAAGGCGCCCGCCCGCTGGCTGACGGTCTACCCGTTCGTCCGCTCCTACGAGTGGTACATCCTCCCCGAGGAGGAGCGCCGCACGATGCTCGCCCAGCACGGCCGTCAGGGCTCGCGCTTCCGCTCCGTCCTGACCAACACGGTGGCCTCGTTCTCGCTCGGCGACTACGAGTGGATCCTCGCGCTCGAGGACGAGGAGCTGGTCAACCTGGTCGACCTCATGCGCGATCTGCGAGCCACCGAGGCCCGCCGCCACGTGCGCGAGGAAGTCCCCTTCTACACCGGTCGGCGCATCGAGGCCGACCAGATCGCCGAGGTCCTCCGATGAGCAGCACCGTCCCCGCCCCCGAGGCGCGCGACTTCGCCGAACCCGTCCCCGAGGTCGCCGAGGGCGTCCTCGTCCGCGGTGCCACGCCGGCCGCGGCGTCGGGCCCCGAGCACGTCACCGAGCCGGTCGCCTACGACGCGATCCTGCTCGCCGGCTTCGGCGGCCCCGAGGGCCAGGACGACGTCATCCCGTTCCTGCGCAACGTCACCCGCGGCCGCGGCATCCCGGAGGAGCGCCTCGAGGAGGTCGCCCACCACTACCGCCACTTCGGCGGCGTCAGCCCGATCAACGCGCAGAACCGCGCGCTCAAGGCCGCCCTCGAGGCCGAGCTCGCGAACCGCGGCATCGACCTGCCGGTGCTCTGGGGCAACCGCAACTGGGCGCCGTACATGAGCGAGGCGGTGACGGAGGCGAAGGAGCGCGGCTTCTCGAACCTGATCGCCATCGCCACCAGCGCCTACTCCTCCTTCTCCTCCTGCCGGCAGTACCGCGAGGACTTCGCGGCCGCGCTCGACGCGACCGGCCTCGAGGGCGAGCTGCGGATCGACAAGGTCCGCCAGTTCTTCGACCACCCCGGCTTCGTCATGCCGTTCGTGAAGGCCGTCCACGACGGGCTCGACGAGCTGCGCTCGCGCCTGCCCGGGCTGGACGTGGCGACCGAGGTCGAGGTGCTCTTCGCGACGCACTCGATCCCCTCCACCGACGCCGCGCGCAGCGGCCCGCACGAGCGGCACGAGGACGGCACGGTCGTCGACATCCACCACTTCGGCGACGGCGGCGCCTACGAGGCGCAGCACCTCGCGGTCGCGGAGGTCGTGATGGCGGCTGCCGGCGCGGAGGACGTGCCGTGGCAGCTCGTCTACCAGTCGCGCTCCGGCCCGCCCACCCAGCCGTGGCTCGAGCCCGACATCAACGACGCGATCGCCGAGCTGCCCGCCAAGGGCCGCAAGGCGCTGGTGATCGTTCCGCTCGGCTTCGTCTCGGACCACATGGAGGTCATGTGGGACCTCGACAACGAGGCGCTCGAGACCTCGGAGGAGCACGGCCTCGTCGCCGTCCGCGTGGCGACGCCGGGCACCGACCCGGTCTACGTCTCCGGTCTCGTCGACCTGGTGATGGAGCGGGTCAACGGCACGCCCGTGGAGGACCGTCCGTCGATGACGGCGCTCGGCCCCTGGTACGACGTCTGCCGTCCCGGCTGCTGCGAGAACGTGCGCGCGGGCTTCAAGCCGGCGCTGGCGGGGATCGCGCCGTGACGGGCGGGGTCGCCCTGTGACGGGGAGCATCGCCCCGTGAGCATCCGAGTCGGCACCCGCGCGAGTGCGCTCGCGGTGGCGCAGACCCGGATGACCGCCGATCGGATGGCACAGGCCGCCGGCGTGCCGGTCGAGCTGGTGCGCATCGAGTCCGACGGCGACCGGATGCGCGGCTCGCTCGCCTCGCTCGGCGGCACCGGGGTCTTCGTGAGCGCGCTGCGCGACGCGCTGCTGGCCGGGCGCTGCGACGCGATCGTGCACTCGCTGAAGGACCTGCCGACGGCGCCGGTCGAGGGCCTCGTCCTCGGCGCGGTGCCCGAGCGGGAGGATCCGCGCGACGCGCTCTGCGCCCGCGACGGCGCGACGCTCGCGACGCTGCCCCGCGGTGCGCGGGTCGGCACCGGCTCACCGCGGCGTCGCGCGGCGCTGCTCGCAGCGCGCCCCGACCTCGAGATCGTCGACATCCGCGGGAACATCGACACCCGGCTCGGCCGGGTGGCCGACGGGAGCTCGTCGCCGCTGGACGCGATCGTGCTCGCCCTGTCGGGGCTGCGGCGCCTCGGGCGCACCGACGCGGTCACCGAGGTGCTCGACTTCAGCGTCTCGCCGCACGCGCCCGGTCAGGGTGCGCTGGCGATCGAGGTCCGGGACGAGGAGCCGTCCGACGATCTGCGCGCGGCCCTCGCGGCCGTCGAGCACGCCCCCACCCGGGCGGCGATCACCGCCGAGCGGGCGCTGCTGGCCGTGCTCGAGGCGGGCTGCGCGGCGCCGATCGGCGCGAGCGCGACGGTCGAGGCCGGCCGTGTGGTGACGCGCGGCGTCGTCTTCGCGGTCGACGGCTCTGCGTCCCTCTCTCGGGAGGTGGCGGAGCCGATCGATAACGGTTCGGTCGACGGACCTCGACACCTGGCGGTTTCGCAGTATGGTGGTCGCGAACTGCCCGTCGTCGAAGCCGCGTTCCGTTGCGGCTCTCTGCTCGCTGACGCGCTTCTCGGTGCGGGTGCCGCCCAACTCGCACCTCTGGGAGCCTCTTCGTGATCGTGCCCGCCGCCTACTCCCAGTGGGAGAAGCCGTTGCAGGGCTGGCGTGTCCTCGTCCCCCGCGGAGGTCCGTGGGGCGACGGCGTCGCCGGTGCCCTGCGCGCGAAGGGAGCGTCGCCCGTCGTCGCGCCCATGATCAACTTCGCGCCGACCGACGACTTCCCGGCGCTCGAGCAGGCCCTGGCCGACCTCGAGGCCGGCGCCTTCGACTGGATGACGGTGACCAGCGCGACCACGGTCGACGTGCTGTCCCTGCTGCGCACGACCGTGCCGGCGGGGACGAAGGTCGCCGCCGTCGGCGAGACCACGGCCGCGGCACTCGTGGCGGCCGGCTACTCCGTCGATCTCGTCCCGTCCGAGGACAACTCGGCGAAGGGCCTGCTCGCCGAGTGGGAGCAGGCGACCGGCGGGCAGCACCCGCTCCGGGTGCTCACGCTGCGCTCCGAGATCGCGAAGCCGCTGCTGACCGAGGGCCTGAAGCGCATCGGCCACGACGTCCGCTCGGTGGTCGCCTACCGCACCGTCGGCGTGCAGGTCGAGGACCGCGTCGTCGCCGATGTCGCGAGCGGCGCCGTCCACGCCATTCTGATCACCTCCGGGAGCGTGGCCGAGCAGGTGCAGAAGCAGCTCGGCCCGGTGCCCGAGTCGACGCTGGTCGCCGCCATCGGCCCGCAGACCGCCAAGGACGCCCGCGCGTTCGGCCTGCGCGTCGACGTCGTCGCCGACGAGCGCTCGGCCTCCTCCCTGATCGAGGCCGTCGCCGGCGTCGCCGCGGAGCGCGCGCCCCGCTGACCGACGCTCTTCGCGCACAACATCAGCCAGGAGTCGATCTCATCGCCCACGGGCGATGAGACGGCCTTTCAGCTGATGTTCCTGCGGCGGCGCTGTGCCGGCGTCCAGAGGTGCTTCTGTCTTCGGATGAGCGTCAGCAGGACTTCCTCTGTCCGCGGCCGATCGTCCATGATCTGGTGGTTGTCGAGCCGGATGCAGAGGTACTCCTGGCGGGCGAGTTCGAGGTCGCGCCGCCGGTCCTTGTAAAACTGCTCTGCGCTCGAGTGGTAGCGGTAGCCGTCGCTTTCGACGACCATCCGCTCGCCGACGATCCCGCTCACTCGGCCGACACGGGGGATGTGCACCTGGGGACGGAACTGCACGCCGAGTGCGCGCGTGCAGACGCGGGTCTTGCTCTCGAGTCCGGACTGACTGCGTCCGTCGACGCGGTCGAAGACCGAGCGCTTTCCGGCGGGAGCGACGGTGCGGAGTGCCTGCACGTCGTCGACGCCCAGGAGCCCGATGTCGAGGGCGGAGTCGATCGAGGCGATCGCGTCCACCTCGCTCACGCAGGTCACGAGATGCAGAATCGCGGCGCCGATCCCGTCTCGCGCGAAGGACCGGCGGCCCTGGCCCGGCCAGCGACGCCAGTGCCCGACGACTCCGGGCCGGGAGTCGTGAACGGACGAGTCGCCCAGCGCCACGTGGAGGACCGGTCGCTCGGACGTCCAGACGCCGAGATGACGGAGGAGGGACACGCAGGTCAGCACTCCGCCTGCTCTGATCGCTGCGACCTCGATGGGCGACGCTCCGGCGAGGGCGTACCAGCCGCGACGCACCCGGACGACGGTTCCATCGTCGAGAGCACGATCGAGGGTCGAGCGGTTGATGCCCGCGTCGACGAGGGCGCGTGCCGGAGCGAAGCCGCCGCCGGCCGCGAGGAGAGGAGAGAATGCACGCGCTGAAATCTCGCGGCTGCCGACCTGGTGCGGGGCTCAGCGGAGTCGATTCAGGGGACAGACCGGCAAGCGGGGCGCTTGGTGAGGACTCACCATCAGCTGTGCACCACGGTCACCGGCGATGGCGGTCGAGATGGACTGTCAGCTGATGTTCTGCGGTCAGGGGGCGCGACGCGAGCCCGGCTTAGGCTGGAGGCATGACCGCGATCCGCCCGCGGCGCCTCCGCACGACCCCGGCCCTCCGCCGGCTCGTGCGGGAGACGCGCGTCCACCCCGCCCAGCTCGTCCTCCCGCTCTTCGTCGCCGAGGGGATCACGGAACCTCAGCCGATCGGCTCGATGCCGGGGGTGTCGCACCACTCGCTGGACAGCGTCCGCCGCGCGGTGACCGAGGCGGCCGAGGCGGGGCTCGGCGGCGTCATGCTGTTCGGCGTGCCGACCACCCGCGACGCGGTGGGCTCCGGAGCGACCGACCCCGACGGCGTGCTCAACGCCGCCACGCGGGTCGTCGTCGAGGAGGTCGGCGACGCGCTCGTCGTGCAGACCGATCTCTGCCTCGACGAGTTCACCGACCACGGGCACTGCGGCGTCCTCGACGCGCACGGCCGGGTCGACAACGACGCGACGCTGCTCCGCTACGAGCAGATGGCGCTCGCGCAGGCCGAGGCCGGCTCGCACCTGCTCGGGCTCTCCGGGATGATGGACGGCCAGGTCCGCGCGATCCGCGCGGCCCTCGACGGCGCCGGCCACCTCGACACGGCGATCCTCGCCTACTCCGCGAAGTACGCCTCCAGCTTCTACGGCCCCTTCCGCGAGGCCGTGCAGTCGACGCTCGAGGGCGACCGCCGCACCTACCAGCAGGACCCGGCGAACCGCCGCGAGGGGCTGCGCGAGGCGACGCTCGACCTCGCCGAGGGCGCGGACGTCGTGATGGTGAAGCCGGCGATGTCCTACCTCGACGTGCTCTCGGACGTCGCCGCGATCTCCGACGTGCCGGTCTGGGCGTACCAGGTGTCCGGCGAGTACGCGATGATCGAGGCCGCCGCCGCGAACGGCTGGATCGACCGCGAGGCCGCGATCGTGGAGTCGGTCACCGGCATCGTCCGCGCCGGCGCCGACGCCGTGCTCACCTACTGGGCCGTCGAGCTGGCGAACGATCTGCTGAAGTAGGCACATCCTCCGTGAAGGGTCCGCGCCGTATCGTGGTCGGGTGACTCCCACCGCGAACGACACCCTGTACGAGCGTGCCCGGCACGCGATCCCCGGCGGCGTGAACTCGCCGGTCCGCGCCTTCCGCTCGGTCGGCGGGACCCCGAGGTTCATGGTGTCGGCGACCGGCCCGTACATCACCGACGCCGACGGCCGCGAGTACGTCGACCTGGTCTGCTCCTGGGGTCCGGCCGTCCTCGGCCACGCGCACCCCGAGGTCGTCGCCGCCGTGCAGGAGGCGGCGGCTCGCGGGCTCTCCTTCGGCGCGTCGACCCCGGCCGAGACCGAGCTCGCCGAGCTGGTGGAGGCGCGGATCACGGCCGGCGGAGTGTCGCCGATCGAGAAGCTGCGCCTGGTCTCCACCGGCACCGAGGCGACGATGACCGCGATCCGCCTGGCCCGCGGGGTCACCGGCCGCGACCTGCTGATCAAGTTCTCCGGCCACTACCACGGCCACTCCGACGGCCTGCTCGCCGACGCCGGCTCCGGCCTCGCGACGCTCGCCCTGCCCGCGTCGGCCGGCGTCACCGCGGCCACCGCCGCGCAGACGATCGTGCTGCCCTACAACGACCTCGACGCGGTGCGCGCGGTCCTCGCCGAGCGCGGCTCCGAGATCGCCGCGGTGATCACCGAGGCGGCCGCCGCGAACATGGGCGTCGTCCCGCCCGCGCCGGGCTTCAACGCGGCACTGGCCGAGCTCGTGCACGCCAACGGCTCGCTGCTGATCATGGACGAGGTGCTCACCGGCTTCCGCGTGAGCGCCGGCGGCTGGTGGGGGCTGGAGAACGCGGGCGCCGGTGCGGATGGTGCCGAGGCGCCCTACGTCGCCGACCTCTACACCTTCGGCAAGGTCATCGGCGGCGGGATGCCGGTCGCGGCGCTCGGCGGCCGCGCGGACGTGATGGACCACCTGGCCCCGCTCGGGCCGGTGTACCAGGCGGGCACGCTCTCCGGGAACCCGGTCGCCGTGGCCGCCGGCATCCGCACCCTGCAGCTCGCCGACGACGCCGTCTACGCCTCGCTCGACCGCACCGCCGTGACGCTGCAGCGCGAGGTCTCGGCGGCGCTCTCGGCCGAGGGCGTCGTGCACACGGTGCAGAGCGCGGGCAGCCTCTTCAGCTTCATGTTCACCGACATCGGCGGACCGGTGCGCGACTACGCCCAGGTCCAGGCGCAGGAGTCGTACCGCTACCCGGCCTTCTTCCACGCGATGCTCGACGCGGGCGTCTCGCTGCCGCCGTCGGTCTTCGAGGCGTGGTTCGTCTCGGCCGCGCACGACGACGCGGCGATCGGCCGGATCGTCGACGCGCTGCCGGCCGCCGCGCAGGCCGCGGCGGCAGCGCGCCCGCAGGAGTCGGCGGTCGCGCCGGGGATCAGCCCCAGCGCGACACCGACTTCGGCAGCACGAAGACGAGCGCGAAGGCGGCGATCGCCATCAGCGCGCTGACCAGCATCGCCGGGGCCGCGGCGTCGAGGAAGCCCGAGGCGACGGTGTCCGGGCCGGTGATGACCAGGCCGCCGAAGAGGATGCTGCCGATCGCGGCGATGCCGACCGCCGAGCCGATCCGCTGGATCGCCGAGATCACGCCACTGGCCGCGCCCGCGTCCTGCGGGTCGACCGTCGAGACGATGAACTGCACGTTCGGCGCGATGAAGAAGCCGTTGCCGATGCCCGCGATGAACAGCGGCGCGAGCAGCTGCCAGTTGGTGATCGAGTCGGGCGTCGCGGTCAGCAGCACCAGCCACACCCAGATCAGGCCGACGGCGAGCAGTCCGCTGCCGAGCACCAGGACGTTGCGGCCGAGCTTCGCGGTGAGGCGGTTGCTCTGCGAGGAGCTGACGATGCTGCCGATCGCGAAGGGGATCGAGACGAGGCCCGACTCCAGCGCCGTGTGGCCGAGGCCGGACTGCCAGAGCAGCGAGATGGTGAAGAAGATGCTCGTGAAGGCCGCGAAGTAGACCAGCGCCAGGATCACGCCGCCGGTGAAGGCGGGGTGGCGGAACAGGGTCGGCGGGACGAGCGGCGCGCGGCCGCGGCGGGTGTACGCGACCTCCCAGGCGCCGAACGCGGCGAGGAGGATCACGCCGCCGGCGATCGAGAGGAAGGTCCAGAGCGGCCAGCCCTCGTCCTCGCCCTGGATCAGCGGCACGAGCAGCGCGACGAGCCCGCCCGAGACGAGGATCAGCCCGAGCCAGTCGACGCCGCCGCTCGGGGCGCGGTCGCCGTCCTGGAGCTCGCGGCGGGTCGGCAGCAGCATCGCGGCGGCGATGAGCGTCGCGACGCCGATCGGCAGGTTGACCCAGAAGACCAGGCGCCAGCCGTTCTCGTCGCCGAAGGCCTGGATGATCAGACCGCCGATGATCGGGCCGAGCGCCGACGAGACGCCGAGGACGGCGCCCATCACCGCGAACGCCTTGCCGCGGGCGGGGCCGCGGAAGAGGATCTGGATGTAGGCGTTGACCGCCGGGACGAAGATCCCGCCCGCGAGGCCCTGCACGACGCGCGCGATGACGAGTTGGACGTCGTCGGCGGCCAGGCCGCAGGCGAAGCTCGCGACGGTGAACAGCGCGACGCCGCTGACGAAGACCCACTTGTGCCCGAAGCGGTCGCCGAGGCGGCCGGCCGGGATCAGCGCGAGGCCGAAGGCGAGCGCGTAGCCCGAGATGATCCAGGAGAGCGTCGACTCGGAGGCGTCGAGGGTGGTGCGGATCGTCGGCAGGGCGACGTTCACGATGGTGGTGTCGAGCAGGGCGATGAACATGCCCGCCAGGAGGACCACGAGGGAGCGCCAGGCGCGGCGGTCGGGGGCCGGCGGGGCGCCGGTCACGCGGTCGGACGACGTCTCGGTCATGCGGAGGGAGGCCTTTCGAGAGGCGGGAGAAAGGGGGAGGGGGAGCGGGACCACCCATCGGGGGTACGACCGCATGTGAACTCTCGCAGGAGCACCCGGGTTTCTGCACGCCTTGGCCTGTGGGGGCCTTCAGGTGCGGGGGCGGAACCGCCGTCAGCGGGGGCGGAACCGCCGTCAGCGGCGGCGGGACTCGGCGGCGCGGGCGCAGTCGATGCAGAGGTCGGCGGTGGGGCGGGCCTCGAGGCGGGCGGCGCCGATCGGGCGGCCGCAGCGGGCGCAGTCGCCGTAGTCGCCGGCGGCGAGGCGCGCGCGGGCGGCGGCGAGATCGCGCTCGGTGCGCGCGAGAGCGTCGCGCACCCCGGCCATCCGCGACCACTCCGCCGAGAGCGGGGTGCCCTCCGGATCGTGCTCGTCGTCGGCGGTGCCGTCGGCGCGGTCGAGGAGGAGCTCGCGGAGGGACTCATCGAGTGCGGCCGCCTCGCGCCGAGCCTCGGCCTGCCGCTCGGCGAGGCGCACGTCGAGGAGTCGCCGCTCGTCCGGATCCGTGGCCATCCCTCCATGCTGCCACCGCGACCCCCGGGCGCCGAGTGCGATGGGCGGGGCAGACTAGGGGCATGCCCGTCGTGACCGTGCTCCCCGACCGCCTCGAACTCCGCCTGACCCGCGCCGAACGGGTGCTCGCCCTGCACCGCGGCGACGTCGTCGTCGAGCGCTCGAGCATCCGCTCGGCGACCGTCACCGAGGATCCGTGGATCTGGGTGCGCGGGATCCGGGCGCCGGGGACCGCGGTGCCCCTGACCCTCGCGGCCGGCACCTGGAAGTTCCACGGCGGCAAGGACTTCCTGCTGATCAAGCGGACGGCCGCTGCGGTGGTGATCGACCTCGTCGACGAGGAGTACTCGCGCCTGATCGTCAGCACGAAGCACGCCCCGGAGCTGATCGCGGCGCTGCAGCTGGGGACCGCGACCTCGGCGATCCCCGTCATCGAGACGGATGACCTCGTCGTCGTGCCGGCCGTCGCCGAGCAGGCCGCCGAGCGCCTGGCTGCAGCGCAGGCGGAGGCGGAGCGCAGGGACGAGCAGACGCCCGCGGAGGAGACGCTCGCGGAGGAGACGCCTGCGGAGGAGACGCCGGCCGAGAAGGAGACCGTCGCGAAGAAGCCCGCGGCGAAGAAGGCGCCCGCGAAGAAGCCGGCGCCCGAGAAGTCGGCGCGCGAGAAGCCGGTCGCTGAGAAGACCGCCACCGAGGCGCCTGCGCCCGAGAAGCCCGCAGCGAAGAAGCCGACCGCGAAGAAGCCCGCCGCGAAGCCGCGCCCCGACTCCTCCGTGGGTCACGCCTCCGCCGAGCCCAGTGGCGCGACCGAGGCCGCCGAGTAGCTCGGACCGCCGCGCGACCCGAGCTCCGGAGCGTCAGCCCCGGACGTCGACCAGCGTGCGCCCGTGCGCGCGCCCTTCCAGCAGGTCGGCCGCGGCGTCGATCGCGCCCGCGAGCGGCACCGCCGTGGTCAGGCCGTCGAGCAGCTCCAGGTCGAGGTCGTGGGCCAGCCGGCGCCAGGCCTCCTCGCGGAGCTTCCTCGGTGCCTCCACCGAGTTGATGCCCGCGAGCGTCACTCCGCGCAGGATGAACGGCATCACCGTCGCGGGCAGGTCGCCGCCCTGCGCGAGACCGCAGGCGGCGACGGTCCCACCCCAGCGGGTCTGCGCGAGCGCGTTGGCGAGGGTGTGCGAGCCGGCGGAGTCGATCGCGCCTGCCCAGCGCTCGGACTGCAGCGGCCTGCCCTTCTCGGACAGCTCGGCCCGGTCGAGGACCTCCGTCGCGCCCAGGCGCTGGAGCAGCTCGCCGTGCTCGTCCGCGCGCCCGGTCGAGGCGACCACCTCGTGGCCGAGCTTCGCGAGCAGCGCGACGGCGAGGGAGCCCACGCCGCCCGAGGCGCCGGTGACCAGCACCGGTCCGTCGCCGGGGCGGACGCCGTGCCGCTCGAGGGCGAGGACGGCGAGCATCGCGGTGAAGCCGGCGGTGCCGATCGCGCCGGCGCGGGCGGAGGAGATCGCGCCGGGGATGCGCAGCAGCGACGCGGAGTCGACGCGGGCCCGCTCGGTGAAGCCGCCGTCGAAGCGCTCGCCGAGGCCGGCGCCGTTGAGCACCACGCGGTCGCCGGAGTCGAAGCGCTCAGCTGCGGCGCCGTCCGCGTACTCGACCGTGCCGACGACGTCGATGCCCGCGATCAGCGGGGTGCGGCGCACCACACCCGGCCGGCCGGCGAGAGCGAGGGCGTCCTTGTAGTTCACGCTCGAGTACTCGACGGCGAGGGTCACGTCCCCGTGCGAGCGGTCGGGATCGTCCCGCTCGGTCAGTCGTGCGCGATTCGGGGTCTCGGTGTCGGAGGAGGAGTGCTGCTCGACGACGACGGCTCGGAACATGAGCCCACGCTACGCCCGAGCGCGCGGAACGCGCCCGGGCGGCGGGGTCAGTTCAGCGGCCGGGTGCCCTCGGGCAGCGCGCCGCCGGCGTAGAGGGCGGTCGCCGCGTCCTGCAGGGCGGTCAGCGCGACGCGCTGCGTCCACGGTCCGTAGGAGACGCGGGCGAGGCCGAGCTCCTCGAATCGCGCGGGCGATTGCGAGCCGGGGACGCCGATCACGCTGACCCGCTGGCGGCCGAGCGCGGCCACGAGGGCCTCGAGCTCCGCGTCCTGGAGCAGGCCGGGGACGAAGAAGCAGGTCGCCCCCGCGTCGAGGTAGGCGCGTCCGCGCTCGATCGCGTCGGCGAGCACCTCGCCGCGGTCGCGGTCGCCGGCGCGGAGGAAGACGTCGGTGCGGGCGTTGAGGGCGAAGGGCACGGCCTCCTCCTCGGCGGCGGCGACCGCCTTCTCGACGGAGCGCAGCGCCTCGGCGAGCGGCTTCGCCTGGTCCTCGAGGTTCGCGCCGACGACGCCGACCTCGATCGCGCGGCGGATCGTCTCGCCCGCATCGCCGTAGCCGGCCTCGAGATCGGCCGAGACGGGCACGTCGACCGCGGCGACGATCCGCTCGATCATCCCCAGGTGCAGGTCGAGCGGGATCCGCTCGCCGTCCTCGTAGCCGAAGGTCGCGGCGATCGAGTGGCTCGCCGTCGCGAGCGCCCGGGTCTCGGGGAGGGCGGTGATCGTGGTCGCCGAGACCACGTCCCAGACGTTCACCACGCTCAGCAGCTCGGGGGCGGTGTGGAGGTCGACGAGGGTGCGGCCGCGCGCTTCGATGCTCATCCGAGCACCGTAGCCCGCTCCGCGACGTCCCCGCGGTGCGCCGCGCAGGCCGCGCTCCCGCAGCCCTCGCAGACGACGAGCTGGGCGCGGCAGGCGGGATCGGCGCAGTTGCGCATCCGGCTGGTCGGCGCCGCGCAGACGGCGCAGCGGCCGAGCACCTCGGCGTCCGGGGAGAAGGTCAGCGAGCCGCGCCCGTCGAAGACGTAGAGCGCACCGCGCCAGAGCCCCGTGTCGCGGCGGGCCTCCTGGTAGCGGACGATGCCGCCGTCGAGCTGGTACACCTCGCCGAAGCCGCGGGCGAGCATCAGGCTCGAGAGCACCTCGCAGCGGATCCCGCCGGTGCAGTAGGTGACGACCGGCCGGCCCTTGAGGTGGTCGTAGGCGCCGGAGTCGAGCTGCTCGACGAACTCCCGGGTGCTCGCGACTCCCGGCACGACGGCGCCGTCGAAGCGGCCGATCTCGGCCTCGAAGGCGTTGCGCCCGTCGAAGAAGACCACGTCGTCGCGCTCGGCGACCAGGGCGTCGACCTCGTCGGGCGCGAGCCGAGTGCCGGTGCCGACGACGCCGGACTCGTCCACCCGCAGCTCCTCGGGCGCTCCGAACGACACGATCTCCTCGCGCACCTTCACCGAGAGCCCGGGGAAGTCGACGCTGCGACCCTCCTCGTCCAGGCCCGAGCCGTCGCTCCACTTCACCTCGAGACCGCGGAAGGCGGAGTGCTCGCGGGTGCGGCGGACCCAGCGCTTGAGCGCATCCATCTCGCCGCCGAGGGTGCCGTTGACACCGTCCTTCGAGAGCAGGACCCGGCCGCGCAGGCCGAGGTGCTCGGCGAGCTCGCGCTGCCAGAGCCGGACGGACTCGGGGTCGGCGAGCGGCACGAAGCGGTAGAACAGCAGGATCTTCGGCAGCACCGGGTCATCCTACGAGGGCCGGGCCGGGTCGGCCGAAACGCTCCGGCAACGCGGGTGTGACAGCATCTCCCGGTGACCGACGCCCCTCTCCCCGTGCCGCACAGCCGCTTCGAGGACGTCTTCGGCCTCGTGACCGGTGCGTTCGTCGTCTCGCTCGGCCTGTTCCTGCTCCGCGCGAGCGAGGCGGTGACCGGTGGGACCGCGGGGCTCGCGCTTCTGCTGGGCTACGTCGTGCCGATCCCGTTCGGTGTGATCCTGATCGTCGTCAACCTGCCGTTCCTGGCGCTCTCGCTGTGGAAGAAGGGCTGGCGGTTCACCCTCCGGACGATGTCCTCGATCGTGCTGGTGTCGGTGCTCGCCGGGCTGCACCCGCTCGCCTTCGGCACGATCCGGATCGATCCGGTCTACGGGGTGCTCACCGGCGACGTGCTCGCGGGGATCGGCCTGCTCATCCTGTTCCGGCACGGCTCGAGCCTGGGCGGTTTCAGCATCCTGGCCCTCCTCGCCCAGGAGCGGCTGGGCTGGCGGGCGGGCTACGTGATGATGGCGCTCGACGCCTGCGTGGTCGTCGCGGCGCTGCTGGTGGTACCGCCGCTCAACGTGCTGATCTCGGCCGCGGGCGTCGTGGTGCTGAATCTGGTGCTCGCCTTCAACCACCGGCCCGGGCGCTACCTCGGTTCCTGAGCGGCGCAGCGTGAGCGGCGCAAGCCCTCGACCCGCGGCCGTCGGTTCCTAGGCTGGTCGGAGGCGCGCGACTGCCGCGCCCGAACGGAGAACCGGATGTCCGACTGGAACTACGACCCCTACGCCCGCCTCGGCGAGGTGCCGACCTTCACCCTCGAGAGCGACGACATCAGCGACGGCGCAGCGCTCGCCCCGCGCCACTACGGCGAGGGCTCGGGCGGCGAGGACGTCTCGCCGCAGCTGCGCTGGTCGGGAGCGCCCGCCGAGACCAAGAGCTTCGCGGTGACCGTGTTCGATCCGGACGCGCCCACCGGCTCGGGCTTCTGGCACTGGGCGGTCTACAACCTGCCGGCCGACACGACCGAGCTGCCGACCGGCGCCGGGGCGGCCGGATTCGAGCTGCTGCCCGCGGGCGCTCAGACGCTGCCGAACGAGATGCGGCTGCGCCAGTTCATCGGAGCGGCACCGCCGGACCGCGAGCACCGCTACTTCTTCGTCGTGCACGCGCTCGACGTCGAGGAGCTCGAGCTCGACCCGGAGTCGACGCCGGCGATCCTCGGCTTCAACGTGCACTTCCACACGCTCGCGCGTGCGGTGCTGGTCGCGACGGCGACGCCGGACGGCGCGAAGGGCTGACGACGGCGGGTCTCGGTGCGCCGCTGCGCGGCTGCTCGACCAGCAGGGAGCTTGCTGATCGAGCAGCCCGCGCAGCAGGCGTCTCGAGATCCGCGCTACCCGAAGAGGGTGCGCGCCTCCTCGTAGCGGGAGTCGGGCACCGTCTTCAGGGTGCCGAGGGCCTCGGCGAAGTCGACGTGGTAGATGTCGGTGCCGCGCAGGGCGACCATGCGGCCCCAGTGCTCGGCGACGACGGAGTCGGCCGCGGCCATGCCGAGGCGGGTGGCGAGCACGCGGTCGAAGGCGCTGGGGGTGCCGCCGCGCTGGATGTGGCCGAGTGTGGTGGCGCGGGTCTCGATGCCGGTGCGGTCCTCGATCATCGGGGCGAGCATCTCGCCGATGCCACCCAGGCGCGGACGGCCGAAGGCGTCGAGGCCGCGCTCGGAGTGCGCGTCGTCCATCGAGTCGAGCGAGAAGCCCTCGGCGACGACGACGAGCGGGGCGCGACCGCGGTCCTGGGCGCTCTGCACCCACTCCACGATCTGCTCGATCGAGGTCTTCTTCTCGGGGATGAGGATGACGTGCGCGCCGGCGGCCATGCCCGAGTGCAGGGCGATCCAGCCGACGTGGCGGCCCATGACCTCGGCGACCATGCAGCGGCCGTGCGAGTCGCCGGTGGTGCGCAGGCGGTCCATCGCGTCGGTGGCGATGCCGACGGCGGTGTCGAAGCCGAAGGTGTAGTCGGTGGCGCCGAGGTCGTTGTCGATGGTCTTCGGGACGCCGACGATCTTGAGGCCCGCGTCGGTGAGGCGCTTCGCCGCGGCCAGGGTGCCCTCGCCGCCGATCGCGATGATCGAGTCGATGCCGTTGCGGTCCATCATCTCGGCGATCTTCTCGGGGCCGCCGTTGTCGCCCTCGAAGGGGTTCGTCCGGCTCGTGCCGAGGATCGTGCCGCCCTGCTTGGCGATGCCCTGGATCTCGGGCCGCCCGAGGGGGAGGAGGTCGCCGTCGACCACTCCGCGCCACCCGTTGCGGAAGCCCACGAATTCTTGGTCGTACACCTTGATGCCCTTGTACACGGCACCGCGGATGACGGCGTTCAGCCCGGGGCAGTCGCCCCCGGAGGTCAGGATCCCGATCTTCACCCGCTCAGAGTAGAGGACGCGGGCACGGGGTCGGGTCGCCCGCTCCGGCCGGAGACGACGAAGGGCCCCTCCTCGCCGCCTCGAGGAAGGGCCCTTCGTCGTTCAGGGACTAGAGAGTGTCAGTGACTAGTTGGCCTGGCTGGTGTTGACGACGCCGTTGACACCGGCGGGGAAGAATCCACCGGAGGTCGCGGCCTTGCTGTTCAGGTAGACGACGTTGAGGACCTGGCCGGGGTTGCGGCTGAAGGCGATGCCGTTGGCGTCGGTGGGCTGGATGTTGGCCTGCCCGTCGACCTTGACGCCCTGGTCGTCGTCGGTGGGGCCGTCGAGGCTGTCGCGCGCGTCGGACAGCTTGCCCGCCTGCACGTCGAGACCGGCGCTGTAGATCGCCGAGCGGATGGCACCGGCGTGGTACGCCTCCACCGCGAGGATGCCGGCGGCCGCCTCCAGGTAGAGCTTCGACTGGATGAGGGGGGCAGCGCCCTTGTAGGCGGTGACTCCGACGTCCTCGAAGACGAAGGCGCCGAGCAGGAAGTTCTGCTCGTTGAGGAACGGGTCGAACGTGCCGCCCGCGGGGATGAGGCCGGCCGCGGCTGCCGCCGCGTTGAAGCTGGCCTCGAGGTTGATGGAGGGGCGGGCGACGGCGGCAGCGCCGAGCTGGCCGCGGAGGAACTTGACGTGCGCCTTCTCGTCGTTGGCGACCTCGCGGGCGAAGGACTTCAGCCACGGGGTCTTGAACGGGACGGCGCGGCCGCCCTTGACGCCGCCGAGCTTGCCGGTGCCGCCGGTGTCGCTGCTCGCGAGGCCGGAGCCGGTGACGGCGCGGAGGTAGAACTCGGCCTCGAGGTACTCGAGGTTGAGCGCGAAGTTGAGGACGGCGGCGTCGCCGGGGCCCTCAGCGGCGACCTCTTCGGCCGAGGCGGCGGGGGCGGAGGCCAGGGCCGCCGCGCCGATGCCGAGTCCGGCGACGCCGGTGGCCTCGAAGAAGCGGCGACGGTCGAGAGCCGTCTCCGAGCTCCTGACGATCGCGTTGCGGATGAATGTGGTGTCGAACATGTGCGCATCTCCAGTGATAGGCGGTTGGCCGGGCTGACGGACTGTGCCGCGACAGCGCGAAACTACGCCCGGAATCGGGGCGCTGCCTAGCGGAATCGGGCGATCCAGATTGCGCATGTGTTCATCCGGTCTGAACCAATCCGGGGCGCCCGCCGCTCCGAACACGTCGTGGATGGCAGTTCTGCGGGGCACCTGATCAGCCGCCCGTTCCGGGGTCCCTCGGCCAGTGTCGGCGGCCGCGGTTAGCATCGCTGCGTGTCGTCCGCCGTCCCCGCTCCCGTGCCGTTCCTGGCCACGGTCTACGCGCCCGCCGTGCCGGTGAGCCTCGCGCTCACCCTCCGCACGCTGCTGCGCGGCTCGGGCGACCCGACGATGCTCATCGACGCGACCGGCTTCTGGCGCGCCTTCCGCACGCCGCTCGGCCCCGGCACGCTGCACCTGCGGCAGGCGGCCGACGGCGCCGTGCACGCGCGGGCCTGGGGCGAGGGCGCGGAGTGGCTGATCGATCACGTGCCCGAGCTGCTCGGCCACGGCGACGACTGGAGCGCGCTCGATCTCTCCGCGCACGGTCCGCTGGCCGAGGTGCTGCGCCGCTCGGCGGGGCTGCGGCTGACCCGGGCGAACCTCGTCTTCGAGATGCTGGCGCCCTCGATCCTGGAGCAGAAGGTCACCAGCACGGAGGCGTGGCGCGCCTACCGCGCGCTGGTGCGGCTGCACGGCGAGCCGGCTCCCGGGCCGGTGCCGCTGCACGTGGCGCCGTCGGCCGAGCAGTGGCGCCGGGTCCCGTCCTGGGACTGGCACCGGGCGGGTGTCGACCCGCGGCGCTCGCGCACCGTGCTCACGGCGGCGCTGGTGGCGAAGGGGCTCGAGCGCACGCTGGCGCTCGGCCGCGGCGGCGAGGTCGTGGCGCAGCGCCTGCAGTCGGTGCCCGGCATCGGGCCGTGGACGGCGTCCGAGGTGATGATGCGGGCCCACGGCGACCCGGACGCGGTGAGCGTGGGCGACTACCACCTGGCCGCGGCGGTCGGCTTCGCGCTGACCGGGCGCCTCGGGGTCGACGACGACGGGATGCTCGAGCTGCTCGAGCCGTGGCGCGGGCACCGGCAGCGGATCATCCGCCTGATCGGGACGAGCGGCGCGCGCAAGCCGCGGCACGGCCCGCGGATGACGATCCAGGACCACCGGTGGCACTGACCCGCCGGGTGCTCTGAGGCGGTTCCGCTCTCAGGCGCCGAGCGCCTCCAGCACCGCCATCGCCGCGTTCTGGCCGCCGATCCCGGAGACCCCGCCGCCGCGGCGCGCGCCCGCGCCGCAGAGCAGCACCCGCGGGTGCTCGGTGGCCACGCCCCAGCGCTGGGCGGGGGTGTCCAGCGGCTCGTCGTCCTCCGCGAACGGCCAGGACAGCGGTCCGTGGAAGATGTGGCCGCCGGGCAGGCCGAGGCTCTCCTCCAGGTCGCGGGTCGTGCGCGTCTCGATGCAGGGGTTCCCGTCGGCGTCCAGGAGCAGCAGCTCGCGGATCGGCTCGGCGAGCACGGAGTCGATCGAGTCGAGGATCGCGGTCTCGAGCTGCTCGCGCGTCGGAGCGTCGTCGCCGGTCAGCAGCCGGTCGGGGACGTGCAGGGCGAAGACGGTGAGCGTGTGCGCGCCGCTCGCGGCGAGTTCCGGGGAGAGGATCGTCGGATCGGTCAGCGAGTGGCAGTAGATCTCGCAGGGGATCGGCGAGGGCACGCGGCCCTGCTCCGCGGCGCGGTGGGCCTCGTCGAGCTGGCGGTAGCCCTCGTTGACGTGGAAGGTGCCACCGAAGGCCGCCTCCGGGGCGACGCTCTCGTCGCGCAGGCGCGGCAGGCGGCGCAGCACCAGGTTCACCTTCACCTGGGCGCCCTCGGGGCGGACGGCCTCCGGGCGCACGGTCTCGGGGCGCAGGGCCTCGCCGCCGCCGCTCAGCAGCCGGTCGAGGACGAACGGGGCGACGTTCGAGAGCACGAACCGCGCCCGCACCCGCCGACTGCGCGGTCCGCGGCGGTAGACGACGTCGCCGGCCGGGTCGACGCTCGTCACCTCGGCGCCGGTCAGGATCCGGGCGCCGGCGTTCCGGGCCGCCCGCTCCAGCGCGCCCGAGACGGCGCCCATGCCGCCGACCGGGACGTCCCAGTCGCCGGTGCCGCCGCCGATCACGTGGTAGAGCAGGCAGCGGTTCTGCGCGAGGTCGGCGTCGCCGGCCCCGGCGAAGGTGCCGATCAGCGCGTCGGTGAGCAGGACGCCGCGCGCCGCGTCGCCGGCGATGTTGTGCTCGATCACCTCGCCGATCGGCCGCTCGATCATCGCCCGCCAGATCGCGTCCTCGCCGACGAGCCGCCGCGCCTCCTCCCGGCGCAGCAGCGGCTGGGTGAGGGTCGGCCAGAGGGCGCGCGCCAGCCGCGAGGTGTGCCGGGAGAAGTCGGCGAAGGTCTCGGCGTCCTCCGGCGTGCCCATCCGCGCGAAGGAGTCCGCGGTCGCCAGGGCGTCGCCGGTGTCGACGAGCAGCCCGCGCGTCGGATCGGCAGGGTCGGGCGTGTAGGAGGAGTAGTGGCGGCGCACGAGCGGCACGTCGACCCGCAGATCGGCGAGGATCGACGGCGGCAGGAGGCTGACGAGGTAGGAGTAGCGGCTGAGCCGCGCCTCGACGCCGCGGAACGGGTACTCCGAGACGGTCGCGCCGCCCGCGCGCGCACCGCGCTCGAGGACGAGGACGTCGAGTCCGGCTTGGGCGAGGTAGGCCGCCGCGACCAGGCCGTTGTGACCGGCGCCGACGATCACGACGTCGACCGAGGGATCGACCGCGGCGGGGGTGTCGGAGCGCAGCGGGCCGGGCGCGGTGCCGCTGCGCTCGGAGAGGTCTCGGGTGCGGTGCCTGTCGCGTCGGGCCATGGTTCCCAGTCTGGCGCGCGGCGGTCAAGGCTCGTCGCTGCGCAGCGCCTCCGTGACGAACTCGCGCAGGGAGAAGAGGATCTCCTCGCTCGAGCGGCCGCTCGCCTCGACGAGGCGGCCGGTCAGCCAGGTGAGGCAGATGACCGCGGCGCCGGCGACGTCCGAGGAGGTGGGCACGACGACGCCGTCCTCGTCCAGCACGCCGTTCTCGATCGGGCTCAGCGCGCGCTCGAGGACGGCGCGGTTGACGGTGCCGGTCGCCTCGCCGTCGTAGGACGCGGAGCTGTCGATCAGGGCCTGCGCGGCGATCATCGCGGCGCGGGGGATGGGCAGCGGATCCATCGGGGTCTCCGATCGCGAGCGGGAGTGTCGGGTGCGCCCATGGTGCTCCTCCGCCGGGCTCGCGTCCATCGCCCCTTGACGGCGTCGTCCACAGCGGCAGTTCTCCGTCGAGTGTCCACAGACGGGGCGACACGACCGGCCGTCGCACCGGCTCGGGCATAGCCTCGGGGGATGGAGAAGTCGACGCCCTCAGCCGTGCCCGGGAACGACCCGGAGCAGGACGAGACGATCGACCCGCAGGACCGGACGGAACCGCAGGACCCGACGGACGAGACGACCGAGCCGGACGAGCCGACCGAGCACGACGAGCCGGTCGAGCACGACGAGAAGATCGACCGCCACGCCCTGAGCGAAACCGGCCAGTACCAGACCGGAATGGCGCTGCGGCTGCCCCGGCAGAAGCCCGAGTTCGACGTCGAGGCGCCGATCCTGTCGCGCGTCGAGGCGCTGGTGCGCCGCTGGCTGGTGCGCAGCCGGGCGTTCCCGGTCGACCCCGCGGCGCAGCGCCTCGCCGGTGTCCTGCAGGATCCGAACGGTCTCGACTTCACGGTCGGCTTCGTCGACGGGGTCGCCCGCCCGGAGGACCCGGTGGTCGCGGCCGAGAACCTCGCCGCGCTGACCGCGAAGACCCCCGCGTTCCTCCCCTCCTACCTGCGCGCCGCGGTCGCGACCGGCGGCGCCGTCGGCCCGGTGCTGCCGTGGGTCGTCGTCCCGGCGGCCCGCCAGGTGCTGCGCCGGATGGTGGGCCACCTCGTCGTCGACGCCTCCGACGCCCGGCTCGGCTCGGCGATCCGCCGGCTGCGCGAGGGCGGCGACCGCCTCAACCTCAACCTGCTCGGCGAGGCCG
Organism: Rathayibacter sp. VKM Ac-2927; assembly: GCF_022815525.1. Classification (NCBI taxonomy): domain Bacteria; kingdom Bacillati; phylum Actinomycetota; class Actinomycetes; order Micrococcales; family Microbacteriaceae; genus Rathayibacter; species Rathayibacter sp. VKM Ac-2927. Next base: position 977,137 of record NZ_JALGRT010000001.1, on the reverse strand, counting down.
TGCTCGGCGAGCGCGAAGCCGACCGGCGCCTCGAGGGCACCCGGCGGCTGCTCGAGCGCGACGACGTCGACTACGTGAGCATCAAGGTCTCCAGCATCGCCAGCCAGCTCTCGATGTGGGCGTTCGACGAGGCCGTCGACCGCGTCGTGCAGCGGCTGACCCCGCTCTACCAGTTCGCTGCGGCGAGCCCGGAGCCCAAGTTCATCAACCTCGACATGGAGGAGTACAAGGACCTCGACCTCACAGTCGCGGTGTTCCGCCGTCTCCTCGAGCAGCCGGGGATGCAGCAGCTCGAGGCCGGCATCGTGCTGCAGGCGTACCTCCCCGACGCCCTCGGCGTGCTGGCCTCGCTGACGGAGTGGGCGACCGAGCGCCGGCGGCTCGGCGGAGCGCCGATCAAGGTCCGCGTGGTGAAGGGCGCGAACCTCGCGATGGAGCGGGTGGACGCGGCGATCCACGACTGGCCGCTCGCGACGGTCGGCAGCAAGGCCGAGGCCGACACGAACTACAAGCGGCTGCTCGACTACGCGCTGCGGCCCGAGCGGACGGACGCGGTCCGGATCGGCGTGGCCGGTCACAACCTCTTCGACATCGCCTGGGCCTGGATCACCGCGAACGAGCGCGGCGTCGCCGACGCCGTCGACATCGAGATGCTGCTCGGCATGGCGACCGGTCAGGCGCGCGCCGTCCGCGAGGACGTCGGCCGGCTCCTGCTCTACACGCCGGTCGTGCACCCGCGCGAATTCGACGTCGCGATCTCGTACCTGATCCGCCGCTTGGAGGAGAACTCCAGCCCGGAGAACTTCCTCTCGGCCGTCTTCGAGCTCGAGGACGAGAGCGTGCTGCAGCGCGAGCTCGGCCGCTTCCGCGCCTCGCTCGAGGCGCTCGACGACACGGTGCCGACCCCGAACCGCACCCAGGACCGCCTCCGCGAGTGGTCGTCCGGCTCCGGCCTCCGCCTCGTGCGCGAGCACGCCGGCGCCGGCGCCCGCGTGCAGGACCCCGCCGCCGAGGGTCTCACCGAGGCGGTGCTGGGGCTGCGCCGCGGCTCCGGGGCCAGCGCGGCGACCAGCGCCTTCCGCAACGAGCCCGACACCGACCCGGCGCTGCCGGGCAACCGCCGCTGGGCCCGGCTGATCACCGATCGCATCGCGCGATCGACCATCGGCACCCTCGCGGCCGACCGCGCCCGGATCACCGACGCGGCGGAGCTGCAGGAGCTGCTGCGCCGGGTCGCGCTCCGGGCGGAGCGCTGGGGCGAGCGCCTCGGCTACGACCGCGCCGCGATCCTCGACCGCGCGGGCCTCGTCCTCGCGGCCAACCGCGACCGGCTGATCGAGGTGATGGCCTCCGAGACCGGCAAGACGGTCGCCGAGGCCGACCCCGAGGTGTCCGAGGCGATCGACTTCGCCCACTACTACGCCACCCGCGCCCGCGAGCTGGACGCCGTCGGCGGCGCGACCTTCGTGCCCGAGCGGGTGACCGTGGTCGCGCCGCCGTGGAACTTCCCCGTCGCGATCCCGGCCGGCTCGATCCTCGCGGCGCTCGCCGCGGGCTCCGGAGTCGTCGTCACGCCGGCCCCGCAGGCCCGGCGCTCGGCCGCGGTGCTCGTGGAGGCGCTCTGGGACGCCGGGATCCCGCAGGACCTCGTCGCGCTCGTCGACCTCGACGAGGAGACGCTCGGCCGCGCCCTGATCACCGACCCGCTGGTCGACCGGGTGCTGCTCACCGGCTCCTACGAGACGGCGAAGCTCTTCCGCTCCTGGCGCCCCGACCTGCCGCTGCTCGCCGAGACCAGCGGCAAGAACGCGATCGTCGTCACCCCGCACGCGGACTACGACCTCGCCGTCGCCGACATCGTGCGGAGCGCCTTCGGGCACGCCGGGCAGAAGTGCTCGGCCGCCTCCCTGGTGATCCTCGTCGGCTCGGTCGCCCGCTCGAAGCGGTTCCGCGCGCAGCTGGTCGACGCCGTGACGTCCCTCCGCGTCGGCTGGCCGAGCGACCCGGCCGCCGCGATGGGCCCGCTGATCGAGAAGCCGACCGGCAAGCTCGCGCACGCGCTGACCACCCTCGGTGCGGGGGAGTCCTGGCTCGTCGAGCCGAAGCGCCTCGACGACACCGGGCGGCTGTGGTCACCGGGCGTGCGCGAGGGCGTCACCGAGAACAGCTACGCCCACCTCACCGAGTTCTTCGGCCCGGTGCTCGGCATCATGCACGCCGCGACCCTCGAGGACGCGATCCGCCTGCAGAACGCCACGGACTACGGCCTCACCGCCGGGCTGCACTCGCTGCACTCGGACGAGCTCGCGCTCTGGCTCGACTCGGTCGAGGCCGGCAACCTCTACGTCAACCGCGGCATCACCGGGGCGATCGTCCGCCGCCAGCCGTTCGGCGGCTGGAAGCGCTCCTCGGTCGGCGGCGGCGCGAAGGCCGGCGGCCCGAACCACCTGATCGGGCTCGGCTCGTGGAAGCCCTCGCCGGCCCGCCCGTCGACGACCCTGCACCTCCGGGGCCTCGACGACCGCGCCCGGCAGTTCATCGAGGCCGCGCAGTCCTCGCTCCAGTTCGAGCAGTTCGACCTGCTGCGCCGCTCCGCGCTCTCGGACCAGCTCGCCTGGGCGACCGAGTTCGGCGTCGTCACCGACATCTCGAAGGTCGGCGTGGAGCGCAACCTGTTCCGCTACCTCCGGGTGCCGGTCGCCGTGCGGCTGGCCGACGGCGGCGACCTCGGCGAGCTCCTCCGCGTCATCGCCGCCGCGCTGCTCGTGCGAGCGCGCCTGGACGTGTCGACGTCGATCCCGCTGCCGCCCAAGGTCGCCGGGATGCTCGCCGGCGACGAGCTGCTCGAGATGGCGGGCCTGGCGCCGAAGGTGGTCGTCGAGTCGGACGCGCAGTGGCTCGCCCGCGCCGCGGCCGGCCGGATCACCGCCTCGCGGATCCGGATCGTCGGCGACATCGTCTCGGACCGGGTCGACGAGTTCGGCGGACCCCAGGGCGGCACCGCGCCGTCGCTCGGCCCGGACTCCTCGATCGAGGCGCTGCAGAGCGTCCGCGACTCCACCCGCTCCTTCACCGACGTGGTCAGCGGGATGACCCGCGGCAGCACCGGCAAGCCCGTCCCGCTCGTGCGCGCGGACGGCTCGCGGGTGCCGCTGTCGACGGCGCTCGCCGAGGCGCTCGGCGGCTCGCCCGACGTCGCCATCTACGCCGACCCCGTCACTCCGGCCGGCCGCGTGGAGCTGCTGCCCTTCCTCCGGGAGCAGTCGATCTCGATCACCAACCACCGCTTCGGGGCGCCGATCGACCTGTCCGACGACGTCGTCTGAGCTTGATTCCGAGCCGCCCCCTGTGCGGCTCGGCGCGGTCGGCTCGCGAGGGGGGCGTGTTCCAGGGAGCGGGGTGCGTTCGGCTTCGTGGATTCGCTGGCACGCGAATCCGCGGATCGCCTCGTGCGTGGTCGTCGATCTCGGAGGCGGGACGTCGCACAGTCCTGCTCGCTTGCTTACTTGTCGCGGCAACAAAGCGGTAGGGTGGGGGGATGGATGACGGGGGAGCGGCGGGTGCCGACGGTACGCGCTGGCTCACGCAGGAGCAGCTGGCGGCGTGGCTGCGGTTCGTCGCGGTGGTCGAGCTGCTGCCCGGCGCGCTCGACACCCAGCTGCAGCGCGACGCCGGGCTGACGCACTTCGAGTACATGACGCTCGCGATGCTGTCGGAGGCACCCGACCGGGCCCTGCGGATGACCACGCTCGCCGCCCGCACCAACGCCACCCTCCCGCGGCTCTCGCACGTCGTCACCCGGCTCGTCGCCCGCGGCTATCTGGAGCGCCGGCCGTGCCCGACCGACGGGCGCGCGACCAACGCGGTGCTCACGGATGCCGGGCTGCAGAAGATCGTCGACACCGCCCCGGGTCACGTCGCGACGGTGCTCGCCGACGTCATCGACCCGCTCGACGCGGAGCAGATCCCGCAGCTCGCCGACATCATGACGCGGATGCTCACCCGCCTGGATCCAGAGGGTCGGATGACCGTCGACGCCGTGCGCTCGGCGCTCGGCGATCCCGGCCGGCAGGACGGCGAGGACCCGGCCGACCGCGACTGCTGAGCCCCTGGCGGCCATCCCCATCGCGTGCCATCCTCGTCCCGTGCGCTACACGACGACGCTCTTCCAGATCGGCAACAACACCGGCATCGAGGTGCCGCCCGAGGTGCTCGACGCGCTCGGCGGCGGCAAGCGGCCCGCGGTGATCGTCGTCGTCAACGGCTACGCCTTCCGAGGCACGATCGGTGCGATGGGCGGCCGTGCGCTGATCTCCTTCTCGTCGGAGAAGCGCGCCGCGTCGGGTCTTGCCGGCGGGGACGCGATCGAGGTCGACCTCGAGCTCGACTCCGCCCCGCGCACGGTCGCCGTGCCGGAGGACCTCGCCGCCGCGCTGAGCGCGGCCGGGGCCACCGCCGCCTTCGACGCCCTCTCGCCGAGTGCGCGGAAGGCCCACGTCACCGCCGTCGAGGGCGCGAAGGCCGCTGAGACGCGGGCGCGCCGCGTCGCTGCGGTCGTCGCGAAGCTCGACTTCTGACGCCGGTGGATCTCGATACGCCCGCTGCGCGGGCTACTCGATCAGCATGAATGCCGCTGGGCGGGCTCCTGCACCACGACGGCGGAGGGGTGGGGCGTCCGCCCCCGGAGTAGTCACAGCGGCTGACGCGCGGTGCGTCATGCGGTCGATAGGCTGCCGATCGGCGCGCCACGGGGGAGTGCCGCAGGGCGCACGGGCGCCGGAGTCGGGGGACAGACATGGGTGCGGTTCGACGATGGGTGTTCCCGATCCTCTGGCTGGTGGTCATCGGGGCCGTCGCGGTCGCGCTGGTCAAGATCGCGTTCTTCCCGGACGGGTCCGCTGAGGCCGACCCGACCGTCCCCACCGGTGAGCTGACCGAGCCGACCGTCGTCGTCGGCCGCGGCACCGTCACCAACGACCTCACGCTGCAGGGCACCGTCGCCGCCGACCCGGCCGTGCCGGTCAAGGCGACCGCCGTCGGCACCGTCGACGACGTCTACATCACCCAGGGCGCGACCGTCGCCTCGGGCGACCTGATCTACGACATCCGCGTCGAGACCGTGCGCGATCCCGTCGAGACCACCGGTGCCGACGGCCTGGTCACCGTCACCCAGCCGCCGCCCTCCGTCCGCTTCGAGCGCGTCTACGCGCCGGCCGCCGGCGTGCTCAGCGCCCTCGGCGTCATCCACGACCAGGCCGTCGCGGTCGGCGAGGTCACGGGCCAGGTCGCCCCGCCGACCTACGCCGTCACCGGCTCGATCGACGCCGAGCAGCTCTACCGGATCCAGAACCGGCCGACCGAGGCGCAGATCGCCGTCACCGGCGGGCCGGCCGCCTTCACCTGCACCGGGCTCACCATCACCACCCCGCTCGCCGGCGAAGGCGAGACGCCCGCGGGCGAGACCGGCGGCACGGGCGCGACCGGCGGATCCGGCACCAGCTTCCGCTGCCAGGTCCCGGGCGAGGTGACCGTGTTCCCCGGCCTCGCCGCCACCGTCACCCTCGCGGGCGGCCTCGCCGAGAACGTGCTCGTCGTGCCGACCACCGCCGTCGAGGGCACCACCGAGTCGGGCGTCGTCTACCGCCTCGCCGAGGACGGCTCGACCGAGGAGGTCCCGGTCACCCTCGGCCTCACCGACGGGATCAGCATCGAGGTCACCGGCGGCGTGGACGAGGGCGCCGAGATCCTGCAGTTCGTGCCGGGCGCCGCCGCGGGCGAGGGCGAGCAGCTCGAGGGGAACTGCGTGCAGAACGCCGACGGCTCGGTGTACTGCTCGTGACGGACGGGCTCGTGACCGACGGGAAGCGCACGATCCTGCGGCTCGAGGGGATCCGCAAGGTCGTCCCCCTGCCCGACGCACCCCCGCTGACGATCCTCGACGGCGTCGACCTGGAGGTCGGCGAGGGCGACCACGTCTCGGTCGTCGGCCGCAGCGGCTCCGGCAAGTCGACGCTCCTGAACATCCTCGGCCTGATCGACGAGCCGACCGAGGGGCGGATGCTGCTCGAGGGGAAGCCCACCGAGTCGCTCTCCTCGCGGGCCCGCGCGCGGATCCGCGGCGGCAGCATCGGCTTCATCTTCCAGCAGTTCAATCTGCTCGAGGGCCGCACCGCCCGCGAGAACGTGATGACGCCGCTGCTCTACGCGACCGGCACCGAGTTCTGGCGGCGGGCGTCGCTGGCCGCCGAGATGCTGGAGCGGGTCGGGCTGGGGCACCGGGTCGACTCGATGCCCGGCCGGATGTCCGGCGGCGAGCAGCAGCGGATCGCCATCGCGCGCGCTCTCGTCCGCCGTCCGCGGCTGATCCTCGCCGACGAGCCGACCGGCGCGCTCGACACCGACACCGGGGAGAGCGTGATGAGCCTGCTCGACGAGATCGCCCAGGAGTCCGGCTCGGCCCTGGTCACCATCACCCACGACCCGGCGATCGCGGCGCGCGCCGAGCGGCACTACCGGCTCGACCACGGCAGGCTCAGCGCCTCGACGTCCGCGACCGCCGCCCCCGCGACGAGCTCGGGGCGGCACTGATGGGCGGCCTCACCGGCGTCGTCGGCGCGATCGTCGAGGCGTGGACCGAGCTGCGGATCCACCGCGGCCGCGTGCTGCTCTCGCTGATCGGCGTGGCGGTGGCCGTCGCGGCGCTCACCGGTGTCGTCGCCGCGGGCGGGATCGCCCGGCAGGCGAACATCGAGGTCTCGGAGCGCAGCGGCGGCCGGCCCGCGAGCCTCTACATCAGCGCCTACACGACCGGCCCCGAGGGCGTCGTCGACCCGGTCGTGATGCAGAACGCCTGGGAGAAGGTGCTCGAGCGCTACCGCATCGACTACGCGAGCCGCACGACCTACGGCGGCACCCGCGTCCAGTTCACCGACGGCGCGGTCGACGTCGGGATCACCGCGGTCGACCAGCCCTACGCGGAGATGCACCGGGTGGAGCTGACGAGCGGCAGCTGGTTCGCCGAGGGCGACGAGCGGCGGCTCGCTCCCGCTCTCGTGATCAACGAGGTCTTCTGGGACCGCCTCGGGCGCCCGGACCTGCGGACCCACCCGACCGCGACCCTCCTCGGCGGCGAGCACGACACGACCGCGGTCGTGATCGGGGTGACGCCCTCGAACCAGTACGACACCACTCCGAGCGCGATGATGCTCGTCGACGCCTACTCGGCCGTCGCGCCCGAGGCGGACCCCGCGTTCGGCGGGCCGCAGCTGCCGAACTACGAGATGTGGGTGCCGCTCGAGATCGCGGACCCGCTGATCGAGGCCGTCAAGCGCGACGTCACCGCGGCCCTCGGCCCGGGCTTCGAGGCGGACGTCTACCGGCAGGACTACCTCAGCTACGACTCCGACCCGTTCGCGGTGCTGACCTGGGTGATCGGCGGTGTCGCCGGCCTCGTGCTGGCGCTCGGCGCGCTCGGACTGCTCAACATCGCGCTCGTCACCGTGCGGCAGAGGATCCGCGAGATCGGCATCCGGCGCAGCTTCGGCGCCTCCTCGGGGCGGATCTTCTTCTCGATCATGATGGAGAGCGTCGTCGCGACGGTCGTCGCCGGCGTGGTCGGCGTGACGATCGCGGTGATCCTGGTGACGAACCCGTGGACGGTCGCGCTCGTCAAGGAGAACGGGATCAGCGACATCCCGCCGTTCCCGGTCGAGGCGGCGCTGCTGGGGCTCGGGGCGGCGACGCTCGTGGGCGCGCTGGCCGGGCTCGTGCCCGCGATCGTGGCGGTCCGGGTGAAGGTGATCGACGCGATCCGGTACTGAGCTCCGGAGGCGCGTGCCGGCTCAGGGCAGGGTGAGCACCAGCTCGTCGCCGTCGCGCTCGACGCCCGCGTCGGAGTAGTGCGGGATCCGCGGGAGCCCGCGGGTGGTCTCGGACTCGTGCGCGCCGACGACGACGACGCGCATGCCGGCGGCGAGACCCGCGAGGATCCCGGCCTCGGCGTCCTCGAAGACGACCGCGTCGGCCGGGTCGACCCCGAGGAGTCCGGCGGCGGCGAGGTAGCCGTCGGGGGCCGGCTTGCCGTGCACGACGTCGTCGGCGGTGACGACGGCGGCGGGGGAGGGGACGCCGGCGGCGGCGAGGCGACCGGCGGCCAGCGCCGGGCTGGCGGACGTGACCAGCGCGACGCGGTCGCGGGGGAGCGCGGCGAGGAAGGCGACGGCGCCGGGGATCTCCACCGTCCCCTCGGTGTGCTCGAGCTCGTAGGCGTTCAGCTCGTCGACGATCCCGGCGACGTCGCTGCCCGCGGGAGCGAAGCGGCGGACGCTGTCCTCCGCGCGGACACCGTGCACGGCGCCCAGGACGACGGCGGGGTCGAGGGCGAAGCGCTCGGCGAAGGAGCGCCAGATCGTCTCCACGATCGCGGTGGAGTCGACGAGGGTGCCGTCCATGTCGAAGAGCAGGGCGCGGGCGCGGAGGAGGTGCGGCATCCGTCCATCCTGGCGGAGGCGGGCGCACGGCGTCCGCTCAGGCGCGGCAGAGGTCGTGGCAAGGCCGCGCCCAGGTGCGACCGGGGATCGCGGCGATACGCTCGTCTCCGACGGCGGGCAGAGCGCCCGAAGGGGAGCGGAGGACGCGATGACGGACGACCAGGGCGGCAACGAGCACGGCGACGACCGGAACGGCGAGCAGGAGCGGGGCGCTGCCTCGGCCTCCGGACCGCGCGCCGGCTGGTACCCGGATCCCGCGGGCTCGCCGCGCCAGCGCTGGTGGGACGGCCAGGGCTGGACCGACTCGCTGCGCGATGCCCCTGCCGCGGCTCCCGCCGCCCCGACCCCTCCCGCCGCCCCGACCCCTCCCGCTGCCCCGACCCCTCCCGCTGCGCAGAACGCACCGCAGCCGCCCGCGGCGCCGCAGGCGCCGATCGTGCCGCCCGTTTCCGGCCCCGCCTACGGCGAGACCTCGAGCGGCCAGGCCACGAGCTACGGTCAGTCGGCGTCCGGTCAGTCGGCGCCCGAGCGCGAGATCCCGCAGCAGCCGCGGTACGGCGAGCAGACGCCGCAGCAGCCGTACGCTCAGCAGCCGCAGTACAGCCAGCAGCCCCAGTACGGCCAGCAGCCGCCGCAGGAGTACAGCCAGCAGTACCCGCAGCAGTACGGCCAGCAGCCCGGCCAGCAGCCCGCCTACGCCGGCCGCCCCGCGCCGCAGCCGCGCGACCCGAGCATCGTCACCAGCACCCCGTGGATCTGGGTCGTCGTGCTCCTGCCGCTGCTGTCGGCGCTGTCGATCTTCCTGCTCTCGCCGGGGGCCATCGCCGACTCGGCGGTCTCGTCGACCTACGGACCGCGAGCCTCGATGGGGATGTCGACCGCCTACCTCGTCGGGCTCGGCGCCGTCCAGGTCGTCGGCTTCCTGATCTACGCGGCCGAGGTCGTCTTCGCGTTCCTCGACTACCGGCAGCTGAAGAAGGCCGGCGTGCAGCGCCCGTTCCACTGGGCCTGGGCGTTCCTCGCCGCTCCGTACGTCTACGTGATCGGGCGCAGCGTCGTCGTGAAGCGCGTGACCGGCGGGGGCCTGCTGCCGCTGTGGATCTTCCTCGGCGTGGTGGCGGTCTCCTTCATCATCGCGATCGGCTGGACCGCGGCGCTGTTCTCGGAGATGATGCAGACGTTCCCGAGCTCGGGACTCTGATCCTTCGCGGGACTCTCGCCCGCTGAGATCCGCGAGACCGGGGGAGGCCCACTGTGATCAACGGCGACGTGTCGTTCTGGTGGGCCTCCCTCGGTCGTTCCACGCCCCGGGCCGCGCTTCCCGGTCCGCTCGATGTCGACGTCTGCATCGTCGGCGCCGGCTACACCGGCCTGTGGACGGCGTACTCGCTCGCGAAGGCCGACCCGTCGCTGCGGATCGCGATCCTCGAGCAGCGCTTCGCCGGCTTCGGCGCCTCCGGTCGCAACGGCGGCTGGCTGACCAACGAGATCACCGGCGGCGTCGCCTCCTACTCCCGGACCCACGGGAGCGAGGCGGTCGACCGCTTCCAGCTCGCGATGAACGAGACGGTCGACGAGGTGATCGCGGCCGCGGCCGCCGAGGGGATCGACGCCGACATCGTCAAGGGCGGCGAGTTCCAGGTGGCGCGCGGCGAGGCGCAGCGGGCCCGGCTCCTGGCCACCGCGGCGGCGGCCCGTGCCCGCGCTCACACCGACGTCGAGCTGCTCGACGAGCGGGAGACGACCGCGCGGATCGCGGTCAGCGGCGCGTCGGCGGGCCTCTGGCACCCGCACTGCGCGCGCCTGCACCCCGCGAAGCTCGCGGCCGGGCTCGCCCGCACGGTCGAGGCGCTGGGCGTGCGGATCTTCGAGGACACCCGGGTGGAGGAGATCCGACCCGGCGCGGCCGTCACACCCCGCGGGGTCGTCCGCGCGCCGATCGTGCTGCGCGCGACCGAGGGCTTCACCGCCGGGCTCTCCGGCCACCACCGCGAGTGGCTGCCGATGAACTCGTCGCTGATCGCGACCGAGCCGCTCGCGCCCGAGGTCTGGGACGAGATCGGCTGGGCCGGCCGCGAGACCCTCGGCGACGCGGCGCACGCCTACATGTACGCGCAGCGGACGGCCGACGACCGGATCGCGATCGGCGGGCGGGGCGTGCCCTACCGCTTCGGCTCCCGGATCGACCGGGACGGGGCGACCGACCCGCGCACGGTCGGCCGGCTGCGCGAGATCCTCGAGCGGTTCTTCCCGGTGCTGCGCGGCGTCGGGATCGAGCACGTCTGGTCCGGCGTGCTCGGTGTCCCGCGTGACTGGCACGCGACCGTCGGGCTCGACCGCGCCACCGGTCTCGGCTGGGCGGGCGGCTTCGTCGGCACCGGCGTCACTGCGACGAATCTCGCCGGGCGCACGCTGCGCGACCTCGTGCTCGGCGAGAGCACGGCGCTCACCGAGCTGCCGTGGGTGGGCCACCGGGTGCGGCCGTGGGAGCCGGAGCCGCTGCGCTGGCTGGCGGTCACGTCGCTCTACCGCGCCTACGGCCTGGCCGACGCGGCGGAGGCGCGGGGCCGGGCGACGACGTCACCGCTCGCAACGCTCGCCGACGTGGTCGCGGGCCGCTCGCACTGAGGCGGGAGCGCTCTTGCTAGGCCTCGCCGCGCTGGATCAGGCGGGAGAGCACGATCGCGGAGCGGGTGTGGTCGACGTTCGGCGCGATGCGCACCTTCTCGAGGGCGAGCTCGAGGCTCGGGATGTCGCGCGAGCGGATGTGCACGATCGCGTCGGCCGAGCCGGTGACCGTGCCCGCGTCGACGACCTCGGGGACGGCCGAGAGGATGCGGCGCAGCTCGTCGGGGGCGACCGTGCCGCGGCAGAACAGCTCGACGTAGGCCTCGGTGGCCATGCCGTCGACGGCGGGGTCGACCTTGATCGTGAAGCCGCGGATGACGCCGTCGGCCACCAGCCGGTCGACCCGGCGCTTCACGGCGGACGCGGACAGCCCCACGACACCGCCGATGTCGCCGTAGCCCGCGCGGGCGTTCTGGCGCAGCAGATCGAGGATCTTCCGATCGATGTTGTCCATGCGTCGAGCCTAGGGGCGGGGTCGGAGCCGCGCCGGGCACCCGCGCGATCACGGCGGGTCCGCGCCTGATCACGGCGGGTCTCGATACGCCCTGCGGGGCTGCTCGACCAGCACGAAAGGCGCGCCGGCGCGCACGAGCGCCACATCATGCTGATCGGGCGGGCCGCGGAGCGGACCGCTCCATGCTGATCGAGTAGGCCGCGGAGCGGGCGTACCGAGATCCACCCGCGTCAGACGGACGAGTCTGCAGACCCGCCCTGCTGAGGGCGGCGGGTCTCGATGCGCCCCTGCGGGGCTGCTCGACCAGCATGACTCGGCGCGGGGGAGGGAAGGGTAGCCTTGCCTTCTGCCGAGCGAGGAGAGGGAGGCGCCGCATGCCCGCCTTCCTGGACGAGCTGGGGTTCGCGGAACTGCTCGCGGCGCTGTTCGTCATCGTGCTGGTGCGGGCGCAGGCGACGTACTGGGTCGCGCGGGCGGTCGTCACCGGGGCGGCCTCGCGGCGGTGGGGGCGGTGGCTGGAGTCCCCGGCGCTGAAGCGCGCGTCGGCACTGCTCGCCCGCTACGGCGCGCCCGCGGTCACCGTGAGCTTCCTCACCGTCGGACTCCAGACGATGATCAACGCGGCGGCCGGAGCGGCCCGCATGCGCTTCGGCGTCTACCTGCTTGCGATGCTGCCGGGCTGCGCGGCCTGGGCGCTGATCTACGCGACAGTCGGCTTCGCCGTGCTCTGGGCGGTGATCGGCGCCGCGGCCGGCTCGCCGCTCGGCGTCGCGGTCCTCGTCGCGCTCGCGGCCGCGGTCGTGACGGCGGTCCTGCTGCTCCGCCGGCGCGGCATCGCCCGCTGACAGCCCCGCCAAAGTACCTCGGCACAGCACTGGCCAAAACACCTCGCTCGGCTATATAGTTGCACTCGGTCAATAGTTGACCGCCGTCAACTAGTACCGCCGCATCGCCACCGGTGCCGCACGTGAACAAGGAGCCGTATGTCCCGCGCAGAGCGCACGCGCACTCGAGAAGAGCGCACCACCCCCACCGGCCCCGACGGGGCCATGTCCCACCGCCAGGTGCTCGAATCCCTCAGCGGACTGCTGCTGGGCATGTTCGTCTCGATCCTCGCGGGCACGGTCGTGTCGACCTCGCTGCCGCTGATCATCTCCGACCTCAAGGGCGACCAGAACGCCTACACCTGGGTCGTCACCGCGACGCTGCTCGCGACCACCGTCTCCACCCCGCTCTGGGGCAAGTTCGCCGACCTCTTCAACCGCAAGCTGCTCATCCAGCTCGCGCTCGCGATCTTCGTGATCGGCTCGGCCGCGGCCGGGTTCTCGCAGGACACGAACATGCTGATCGTGTTCCGCGTCTTCCAGGGCCTCGGCGCCGGCGGACTCGCCGCGCTGAGCCAGATCATCATGGCCGACATCATCAGCCCCCGGGAGCGCGGCAAGTACGCCGGCCTCTTCGGCGGCGTGATGGCCATCGGCACCGTCGGCGGCCCGCTGCTCGGCGGCGTCGTCACCGACGCGTTCGGCTGGCGCTGGAACTTCTTCATCGCGCTGCCCGTCGCGATCGTCGCGATCATCCTGCTCCAGGTGACGCTGCGCCTCCCCGCGCACCCCAAGCGCACGGTCAAGATCGACTACCTCGGCGCGGTCCTCATCGCCGGCGGCGTCTCGCTGCTGCTGATCTGGGTCTCGCTGGCCGGCAAGAACTTCGAGTGGGCCTCGTGGGAGACCGCGGTCATGGTCGGCGGCTCCGTCGTGCTGCTGGTCGCCGCGGTGATCACCGAGCTCACCGTCGCCGAGCCGATCATCCCGATGGGGATGTTCAAGAACCGCACCTTCAGCCTCGCCGTCGTGGCGAGCATCTCGGTCGGCGTCTCGATGTTCGGCGTCGCGGTCTTCCTCGCGCAGTACATGCAGCTCTCGCGCGGTGCCACGCCGACCCAGTCGGGTCTGCTGACGATCCCGATGATGGCCGGACTGCTGATCGCGTCCACCATCTTCGGCGGGATCATCTCGCGCACCGGCAAGTGGAAGGCGATCATGGTGACCGGCGGCGTGCTCGCGGTCGTCGGCACCTTCCTGCTCAGCACCCTGCGCTACGACACGAACCTCGTGCTGGTGGGCGTCTTCATGGCGATCCTCGGCGCGGGCCTGGGCATGCTGATGCAGAACCTGGTGCTCGTCGTGCAGAACTCGATCGACATCAAGAACCTCGGCGTCGCGACCAGCGCGGTCACCTTCTTCCGCAGCCTCGGCGGCACCGTGGGCGTCTCGGTGCTGGGCTCGATGCTCGGCACGGTGATCGCCGACCACATCAAGACCGGCATCGCCGGCCTCGCGCCGGCCGACCAGGCGATCGCCGCCCAGGCGCTCGGCAGCGGCACGATCCCGCAGGTCAACACGCTCCCGGACGCCGTGCGCGTCGTGGTCGAGAGCGCCTACGGCATCGGCGTCGGCGACGTCTTCCTCTACAGCATCCCGCTCGCCGTCATCACGCTGATCGCGGTCCTGCTGCTGCCGAACGCGCCGCTCGGCACGATGAACGCCGTGCAGCGCAAGACGGAGCCCTCGGGCGTCGTCGCCGGCGCGGAGGACGCGCTGATCGCGGCCTCCGACGGCCAGGCGGGCCTGCGCCCGGTCGGGCAGAGCGTCCGGAGCGACAGCGCGGTGCACGCGGAGGACGCCGTCCACGACGACAGCTCGCACGGCCGCCACGCGGCTCCCGTCGCCCACGCCCGGCACGCCGCGACCACCACCGGCGCGATCGACGTGGCCGAGCGCCCCTGATGACCGCCGCACCGGCCGTCCCGACCGCCGCCCCGGCGAGCGCGCTGCTCCAGGTCGAGGAGCAGATCACTGCGCTCGCCGTGCAGGTCCGGACGGCCGTGCGCGACGCGGCGGCGAGCATCGACCCCGGGCTCCCGCCGTTCGGGCTGCGGCTGCTCCGGATGCTGGAGCGCTGCGGTCCCGTGCACTCGAGCGTCGCGGCCGAGCGCCTCGGCGTCGACCGCAGCGTGATCAGCCGGCAGATCCGCCAGCTCTGCGCGCTGGAGCTGGTCGGGACCGCCCCCGACCCGGCCGACGGCCGCGCCCGCTTCCTCACGCTCACCGAGCACGGCCGCGAGCGGATGGGGGACCTGGGCGGGCAGCAGCGCCAGCGGATGCAGGAGGCCCTGAGCAGCTGGCCCGAGGCCGATCTGCTCGCCTTCGCCGGCTACCTCGAGCGGCTCACGACCGCGGACTGACCCCGGTCGGCCCGTCGGCCGGCGACCCCACCAGCGCCGCCACGTGCACGACGAAGGCGCGGCGGCGCTCGCGGGTGCCGTCACCCCCGCGCTGGGCGAACGGCGTCAGGTGCCAGATCTCGCAGAGCCCGAGCAGGGCGATGAAGAGGTCCTCCGCCGACCAGCTCGCGTCGACGATCCCCGCCTGCTGCCACTCGAGCACGCGGGCCTCGGGAGCGGGTCGGCTGCCGAGGCGCTCGCCCGCCTCCTCCCAGACGCCGCCGCCCTCGAGTCGTGCCCAGGTGAGCAGGCGGAGGAACTCGGGGCGGTCCCAGACGTGGTCGAACATCCGGCCGGCGAGGTCCGGCAGGTCGGCCGCCTCGGCGAGCAGTGTCGCGTCGAGCGCCTCCAGGGCGCCGACCACGGTCGAGACGAACAGGCCGCGCTTGCCGCCGTAGTAGGCGTAGAGCCGCTCCTTGTTCAGGCCTGCCGCCGCGGCGACCCGGTCGACGCGCGCTCCGGCGAAGCCGTGCTCGGCGAACTCGGCCGTCGCGGCGCGGAGGATGCGCTCGCGGGCGGGGACCGCCGCATCGTGCTCGATCTTCTTCTCGCTCACGCTCACACCTCCGGGCGCTCGAACTGTACACTCGTCGATGCCCAACCAACCAGTTGGGGTGGTTCAGCCCCAGAGACGCGGCTCGGATCCGGACCCGCCGGTCCCGCTCCCTCCGCTTCGAAAGGCTCAGCAATGCCCGCGCCCTCCTCCTCCCGCCGCTGGTGGGTCCTCGTGATCCTCGCGATGACCCAGCTCGTCGTCGTCCTCGACGGCACGATCGTCACCATCGCCCTGCCCGCCGCGCAGGCCGACCTCGGCCTCACCGACGTCGAGCGCCAGTGGGTCGTCACCGCCTACGCACTCGCCTTCGGCGCCCTCCTCCTGCTCGGCGGCCGCATCGCCGACTACACGGGCCGCAAGCGCACCTACCTCATCGGCATGGTCGGCTTCGGCGCGGCCTCGGCCTGGGGCGGCGTCGCCTCCTCCGGCACCGAGCTGATCGCCGCCCGCGGTCTGCAGGGCGCCTTCGCCGCGCTGCTCGCCCCGGCCGCCCTCGCGCTGCTCACCGTCTCCTTCCCGGGCGGGCGCGAGCGCAACACCGCCTTCGCGGTCTTCGGCGCGGTCGCCGGAGCGGGCGCCGCGGTCGGCCTCGTCCTCGGCGGTCTGCTCACCGAGTTCGCCGACTGGCGCTGGTGCCTCCTGGTCAACGTCCCCGTCGTGCTGGTCGGCGTCGTCGCCGGCGCGCTGCTGGTGACCGAGAGCCGCGCCGAGGGCCGCAACCGCTTCGACATCGCCGGCACGATCACCGTCGCGCTCGGCCTCGCGAGCCTCGTCTACGGCTTCACGCTCGCCGAGCAGGGCTGGCTCCGCGTCGACACCCTCGGCTTCCTGCTCGCCGGTGTCCTGCTGCTCGCGGTCTTCGTCCGCATCCAGGCCCGCTCCGACCACCCCCTGCTGCCCCTGCGCATCGTCACCGACCGTATCCGCGGCGGCGCGTTCCTGATCCAGGCCATCGTCGGCAGCGTCATGATCGGCTCGACCCTCTACCTCACGCTGCACCTGCAGCTCGTGCTCGGCCTCGCGCCGCTCGAGGCCGGCCTCGCGAACCTCCCGATGACCGTCACGATCATGATCGTCGCGGGCATCGCCACCAAGCTGCTGCCGACCGTCGGGCCGCGCCTGCTGATGATCGTCGGCCCGCTGATCGCGGCCGCCGGCCTGCTCTACCTCAGCCGCATCACCGCGGACGGCTCCTACCTCGTGCAGGTGCTGCCCGGCCTGATCCTGCTCGGCGTCGGCATGGCGATGATCTTCGTGCCCGTGCAGAACGTGGCGCTGACCGGGATCGCCGGTCACGACGCCGGTGCCGCGGGAGCGACCGCCAACGCCGCGATGCAGATCGGCGGCTCGATCGGCCTCTCCGTCTTCACCACGATCTACGCCGGAGTCGCGGGGGAGCAGTCCTCGCCGGTCGCCTTCGTCGACGGCTACTCCGCGGTGTTCGTCGCCGCGGCCGTCGGCCTGGTGCTCGCTGCGGTCATCGCGTTCACGATGATCCGGATCAAGAGGGAGCAGTTCCTCGCGCAGGCTCCGCGGGAGGCCGTCGCGCACCTCGGCTGATTAGGCTGGAGAGGACATGCGCGCCCTCACCGACCAGCAGATCCGCGACTCCTTCGTGAACGCCTCACGCAAGGAGGTCGCGGATCTCTCGCTCCCCGCCGGCTTCGACGACCTCGACTGGGAGTCGTTCGACCATCTCGGCTGGCGCGACAAGAAGATCGGCCGCCGCGCCTACGTCGTCGTGCCGCTCGAGGACCGGCTGGTGGGCGTCCTGCTCCGCCAGGCCGACGCGAACCCGCGCTCGCGGGCGCAGTGCTCCTGGTGCCGCGACATCCGCCTGCCCAACGACGTGGTCTTCTTCGGCGCGAAGAAGGCCGGCCCGGCCGGGCGCGCGGGCGACACCCTCGGCACGCTGGTCTGCGCGGACTTCCAGTGCTCGGCCAACGTCCGCACCCGGCCCTCGGTCGCCTACGTCGGCTTCGACGTCGAGGCGGCGAAGGCCGAGCGGATCGCGACCCTGCGTGCGAAGACGACCGGCTTCGTCCGCGAGGTGCTCGGCGAGAGCTGAGCCGCCGCCCTCAGTGCCGCCGTCTCAGCGCCGCGTCGACGCGCGGACGTGCATCCGCTCGCCCTGGCGCCCGAACAGGCTGAGGAACTCGACCTGCTGCTCGTCGGCCCGGCCGAACCAGTGCGGCACCCGGGTGTCGAACTCCGCGGCCTCGCCCGCCGGCAGGACGATGTCGTGCTCGCCGAGCCGCAGCCGGAGCCGGCCGATCAGCACGTAGAGCCACTCGAAGCCCTCGTGCGTGCGCTGCTGCTCCGGCGCGGGAATCGGTCCGGCGGGGATCGTGGTCTTGAAGGCCTGCAGGGCGCCCGCGTCGCGGCTGAGCGGCTGGATCCGCATCCCGTGCCGGGTGAACGGCCGCCCGTGCACGCGCGGGTCCTCGGGCGCGGCGCCGACCAGCTCGTCGAGCGGCGTGCCGAGGGCGCGGGCGATCGGGAGCAGCAGCTCGAGTGTCGCGCGCCGGCCGCCGCTCTCCAGACGGGAGAGCGTGCTCGCGGAGATGCCGGTCTCCGCGGCGAGTGAGGCGATCGTGCGGTCGCGGCGCAGGCGGAGGCGCTTCAGCCGCGGTCCGACAGCGGCGACGATCTCGTCGTCGGAGGGAGTGTCGTGCTCGGGGTGCATGCCCCGATCCTGGCACGCGGGCCGCGCGGTCGTGCCGGAACGGCACGGATCCTCGACGCGACCGCCGCCGCCGCCGGATGCTCGGGACATGACCGCTTCAGACCTCCCCGACGTCCTCATCGCCGGCGCCTCCTTCGCCGGCCTCGCCGCCGCCACCGCCCTCGGCCGCAGCCTCCGCGACGTGCTCGTCGTCGACGGCGGGCCGCCCCGCAACGCGCCCTCACCCGGCGCCCACAACGTGCTCACCCGCGACGGCACCGCGCCGGTCGAGCTCGCCCGCCTCGCCCGGATCGAGGCCGAGGGCTACGGAGTGCGCGTCGTCCCGGGGCGGATCGTGTCGGCCTCGACCGCCGACGGCGGCGTCACCGCGACCCTCGCCGACGGCACCGTGCTCCGCGCCCGCCGCCTGCTGCTCGCCAGCGGCTCCACCGACCGGCTGCCCGGGATCCCGGGGCTCGCCGAGCGCTGGGGCCGCGACGTGCTGCACTGCCCGTACTGCCACGGCTTCGAGGTGCGCGGGCGCCGGATCGCGGTGCTCGGCAGCGGCTTCTCCGGCCACCAGGCGCAGATGTTCCGCCAGCTCAGCGACCGGGTGTCGATCCTCACGAACGGCGTCTTCGCGCCGGGGGCGGAGGAGGCCGAGGGACTCGCCGCCCGCGGCATCGAGCTGATCGACGGCGCCGTCACCGAGGTCCTCGTCGAGGACGACCGCCTGGTCGGCGTCGTCGTCGACGGCCGCCGGATCGAGCTCGACGCGCTGGTCGTCGGCCCCCGCGTCGAGGGCAACCTGCCCGACGGCCTCGGCCTCGAGCTCGTCGACCACCCCTCCGGAGCCGCCCGGCACCTCACCGTCGACCCGATGGGCCGCACCACCGCGCCGCGGGTCTTCGCCGCCGGCTCGCTGGTGAAGCCGATGTCGCAGGTGATGGCGGCGGCCGCCGACGGCCTGCGCGTCGCCGCCGCGATCAACTACGACCTCATCGAGGAGGAGATCGCCGCCGCGGTCCGCGCCACGAGGGGCTGACCGGCGCTCGGGGTCGTCGGCCGGTGAATACTGGACCGATGACCCCGCCGCGCCCCCTCGAGCAGTCCTCCAAGCTCCGCAACGTCCTCTACGAGATCCGCGGCAAGGCGCTCGTGGAGGCGTCGCGGCTGGAGAGCGAGGGGCACCGCATCCTCAAGCTGAACACCGGCAACCCGGCCGGCTTCGACTTCGAGGCGCCGCACCAGATCGTCCGCGACATGATCGCCGCGATGCCCAGCGCGCACGGCTACAGCGACAGTCGGGGGATCCTCTCGGCCCGCCTCGCGGTGACCTACCGCTACGAGGAGGTCCCCGGCTTCCCGCCGGTGGATCCGGAGTGGGTGTTCCTCGGCAACGGGGTGTCCGAGCTGATCACGATGACGCTGCAGGCGCTGCTCGACGACGGCGACGAGGTGCTGATCCCGGCGCCCGACTACCCGCTCTGGACGGCGATGACGAGCCTCGCCGGCGGCACCGCGGTGCACTACCGCTGCGCGGAGGACGACGGCTGGCAGCCCGACCTCGAGGACATCCGCTCGAAGATCACCGCGCGCACGAAGGCGATCGTCGTCATCAACCCCAACAACCCCACCGGCGCCGTCTACACCCGCGAGGTGCTCGAGGGGATCGTGGCGCTCGCCGAGGAGCACTCGCTGCTGCTGCTCGCCGACGAGATCTACGACCGGATCCTCTACGACGACGCGCAGCACATCCCGCTGGCGTCGCTCGCACCCGACCAGCTCTGCCTCACCTTCAACGGGCTGTCCAAGACCTACCGCGTCGCCGGCTACCGCTCCGGCTGGCTCGCCATCACCGGGCCGCGCGAGCACGCCGCGGGGTTCCTCGAGGGGATCACCCTGCTCGCCTCGACCCGGCTCTGCCCCAACGTGCCGGGGCAGTACGCGGTGCAGGCGGCGCTCTCGGGCGTGCAGTCGATCGAGGCGCTGATCGCGCCCGGCGGTCGGCTTCGGCGCCAGCGCGACGCCGCCTGGAAGGGGCTGCAGGCGATCCCCGGAGTCTCCTGCGAGCTGCCGATGGGCGCGCTCTACGCCTTCCCGCGGCTCGATCCGGAGGTGCACGAGATCCGCGACGACGGGCGGCTCGTCTACGATCTGCTGCTCGCGGAGCACATCCTGCTGGTGCCCGGCACCGGCTTCAACTGGCCGACGCCCGATCACCTGCGGATCGTGACGCTGCCGGAGGAGCGGGTGATCTCGGAGGCGATCGAGCGGCTGGGGAACTTCCTGTCGTCGTACAAGCAGTAGCCGCTCAGACCCTGCGGTACTCCAGCTCCGGCCGCCCCGGCGAGCCGTAGCGCGGGGCCCGCTCGGCGAGGCCCGAGTCGGCGAGGTGCTCGAGGTAGCGCCGCGCGGTGACCCGCGAGACGTCGAGCCGGGCGGCGAGCTCCCCGGCGGACAGGCCGACCGGGCCGAGCAGCGCGGTCACCGCGTCGAGCGTCTCCGCCGAGAGTCCCTTCGCCAGCCCGGGTGCGTTGGAGGTCCGCAGCGCGGCGAAGGCGCCGTCGACCTCGTGCTGGCTCGCGACGTCGGCGCCGTGCATCCGCTCGCGGTACTGGCGGTAGCTGGCGAGCTTCGCCGCGAAGACGCTGAAGACGAACGGCTTGATCAGGTACTGCACGATCCCGGCGGCGACGGAGGCGCGCACCACGGCCGCGTCGCGCACGGCGGTGATCGCGATCACGTCGACGTCCAGGCCCGCGGTGCGCACGGCGCGGCAGAGGTCGAGCCCGCCCATGTCGGGCAGGTTCATGTCGAGCAGGATCAGCGCGATCGCGGGATCGGCGCGCAGGGCCCGGATCGCCTCCGCGCCGCTGCCGGCGACCGCCGCGACCTCGAAGCCCTCGACGCGCCGGACGTAGTCGGCGTGCGCGCTCGCGGTCAGCGGCTCGTCCTCGACGACGAGGACGCGGATCGGCGCGGCGGTCACCGGGGCGCCCCGGCCGGGTCCCGCAGCGGCAGCTGCACCGTGAACACCGCGCCGACGTGCCGGGTCACCTCGATGCTCCCGCCGAGCCGCTGCACCACCTGCTGCACCAGCGCGAGGCCGATGCCGCGGCCGAACGCGTCGGACTCCTTCGTCGAGTAGCCGCGCGCGAAGACGTCGGCCGCCTCCGCGACGCCGGGTCCGCTGTCGGAGACCTGCAGCACCAGCTCGGCGCCCTCCGCACCGGACGCCTCGGCCAGGCCGAGGTAGACCTCGACCCACGGCTCGCGGTCGGCGGCGGAGGAGGCGGCCGCGTCGAGCGCGTTGTCGATCAGGTTGCCGAGCACGGTCACCAGGTCGCCGGGCTCGAAGCCCTGCGCGCCCGGCTCGAGGTGCGTCTCGAGGTGCAGCTCGACACCGCGCTCGCGGGCCTGAGCGGCCTTGCCGAGCAGCAGCGCGGCGATCACCGGCTCCTGCACCGAGCCGAGCACCCGGTCGGCGAGCCGCTGGCTGAGGTTCAGCTCGCCGGCCGCGAAGGCGAGCGCCTCCTCCGGCCGCCCGAGCTCGATCAGCGAGGCGATGGTGTGCAGGCGGTTGGAGAACTCGTGGGTCTGCGAGCGCAGCGCGTCCGAGAGGGTGCGCATCGACTCCAGCTCGCCGGACACCCGCTGCAGCTCGGTGCGGTCGCGGAGCGTCGTGACGGTGCCGAGCGGCCGGGCACCGGGGGAGGCGGCCGGCCGCTCGTTGACCACGAGGATCCGCTCGTGCGCCACGACCAGGCGGTCGGCGACCGGCTCGTCGGCGAGCAGCACCGTGCGCAGGGCGTCGGGGAGGTCGAGCTCGGCGACGGGCACGGGGATCGACACGCCCTCGAGGCCGAGCAGCTCGAGCGCGTGGTCGTTCGCGAGCACCAGCCGCCCGCGGTCGTCGACGAGGAGCAGCCCCTCGCGCACCGAGTGCAGCACCGACTCGTAGTAGGCGAAGACCTGGCTCATCTGCTCGGGCCCCCGGCCTCCCGTGACACGGCGGAGGTAGCGGGCGAGCAGCCAGGAGCCGATGCCGCCGAGCGCCACCGCGCCGAGGACGCCGCCGGCGACGACCTGCAGGCGGGGGAGGAAGGAGGCGTCGACGCGGCTGAGGGTCACGCCGGCCGAGACCAGCGCGACGACGGTGCCGTCGGCGCTCTCGATCGGCGCGACGGCGCGCACCGAGGGGCCGAGGGTGCCGGTGTAGGTCTCGGTGAAGGTGCGGCCCTCGAGTGCCGGGGCGATGGTGCCGATGAACGGCAGGCCGATCTGCGCGCGGTCGCGGTGGGTGTAGCGGGTGCGGTCGGGGTTCATGATCGTGAGGAAGTCGACGCCGGTGTCGGCCATGATCTCCTCCGCGTAGGGCTGGAGCGAGGCGGACGGGTCCGCGCCCTGCGCCGCGTCGAGGACGAACGGGTTGTCGGCGACCGTGCGCGCGACCACGAGGCTCCGCTGGGCGGCGTCGTCGCCGGCGCGCCCGCGGGCGTCGAACGCGAGGACCAGCACCGCGATCGCGCCGATCACGAGGATGCAGATCAGCTGCACGGCGAACAGCCGCGCGGCGATGCTGCCGCGGGGGCTCGTTCCGGGCATCCGACCTCCTCGTCCGCGACCTGGACCTCGACGTCCGTGAACAGCTCGATGTCCGTGAACAGTATGAACGCAACACCGGCCGGGCGACCCGCGGGGGCGAGCATCGTCTCACCCCCTCCCAGCTCGACGAAGAGACAGGACACGCGCATGGCGAAGACGCCCGGCGGCCCCGACCGGCTCAGCCCCTCCCTCACCCCCGTGAAGACCCGCCGGCGGATCGACCGCAACCACTGGCTCTACATCGCCGTGATCATCGCGGTCGTCGCCGGCGTGATCGTCGGCCTCGTCGCCCCCGCGTTCGCCGCGACGCTCGAGCCCGTCGGCAAGGCGTTCGTGGGACTCATCAAGATGATGATCGCGCCGATCATCTTCTGCACCATCGTGATCGGCATCGGCTCGATCGCCAAGGCCGCGACGGTCGGCAAGGTCGGCGGCCTCGCGCTCGGCTACTTCATCGTGATGTCGACCTTCGCACTGGCCATCGGCCTCGTCGTCGGCAACATCCTGCACCCGGGTGAGGGCCTCGACATCTCGAGCGCCACCTACGACACCAGCGACCTCAAGGCCGAGTCGACCAGCGACTTCATCCTCGGGATCATCCCGGTCTCGCTGTTCTCCTCGCTCGTGGACGGCAGCATCCTGCAGACGCTCTTCGTCGCCCTCCTGGTCGGCTTCGCGCTGCAGAAGATGGGCGCCAAGGGCCAGCCGATCCTCGGCGCGATCAAGCAGCTCCAGGTCCTCGTCTTCCGCATCCTCTCGATGGTGCTCTGGGTCGCCCCGATCGGCGCGTTCGGCGCGATCGCCGCGGTGGTCGGCAAGACCGGCTGGGGCGCGGTCGTCGCCCTCGCCACCCTGATGATCGGCTTCTACCTCACCTGCGCGATCTTCGTGGTCGTCATCCTCGGATTGCTGCTGCGCCTGGTCACCGGCGTCAGCATCTTCTCGCTGATGAAGTACCTGGCCCGCGAATACCTGCTCATCGTCGGCACCTCCTCCTCCGAGGCCGCTCTGCCCCGCCTGATCGCCAAGATGGAGCACCTGGGCGTCTCCAAGCCCGTCGTCGGCATCACCGTCCCGACCGGCTACTCCTTCAACCTCGACGGCACCGCGATCTACCTCACGATGGCCTCGCTCTTCATCGCCTCGGCGACCGGCGCTCCGATGTCGATCCCGGAGCAGATCGGGCTCCTGCTCTTCATGATGGTCGCCTCCAAGGGCGCCGCGGGCGTCACCGGCGCCGGCCTCGCCACGCTGGCCGGCGGTCTGCAGTCCTTCCGCCCCGACCTGGTCAACGGCGTCGGCGTCATCGTCGGCATCGACCGCTTCATGTCGGAGGCCCGCGCAGTCACCAACTTCACCGGCAACGCGGTCGCCACCCTCCTCGTCGGCACCTGGACCAAGCAGATCGACATGGTGCAGGTCCGCGAGGTGCTCGGCGGCCGCGCCCCCTTCGACGAGGCCACCCTCGGCGCGGACGAGCACGAGGCCCCCGCCTCGGGCACCTCGATCACCGAGGGCATCGCCTCCATCCAGGACTCGGACGAGGCCGAGCGCACCCGCGCGGAGCTGAGCGCGAAGCGCTAGCCGGCGCAGCCACATGCTGGTCGAGCAGCCGCGGAGCGGCCCCCTCATGCTGGTCGAGTAGCCCCGCAGGGGCGTATCGAGACCCACCGTCTGCACCACGGTGGATCTCGATACGCCCGCTGTGCGGGCTACTCGATCAGCATGAAGGCGCAGGCCGCGCGCTCAGGAAGCGCCGTCAGCTGCGGCGGACGCCCAGCAGCGGCAGGGTCACCGCGCAGAGGGGGCCGATCAGCAGGGCGAAGGCGAGGGTGCCGAGGCCGACGTCGCCGCCGAGGGCCCAGCCGATCAGGAGCACGGTGAGCTCGACGCCGCCGCGGGCCGCCCAGATCGGGACGCCGAGGCGGTTGTGCAGGCCGGTCATCAGGCCGTCGCGCGGGCCGGCGCCGAGGCGGGCGCCGATGTAGATCCCGCTCGCGACGGCCAGCAGCACCAGCCCGCCGGCGAACAGCAGCGCCTTCCCCCACCACTCGGCGGGGACGGCGAGCAGCTCGATCCCGACGCCGATCGTGGTGCCGACCACCAGCACGTTCAGCACCGTGCCGAGACCGGGTCGCTGCCGCAGCGGGATCCACAGCAGCAGGACGAGCAGTCCGATCACGTTGGTGAGCAGTCCGATCCCCAGTCCGGTCTGGCGGGCGACGCCGAGGGCGAAGACGGTCCACGGGTCCACGCCGATCGAGGCGCGGATCATCATCGCGTCCGCGAAGCCGTAGAGCACGAGCCCGACCAGCAGCCGCGGCACGGGTCGCAGCCGCCACTGGCTCACCGGGGGAGCGGGGACGGCGAGGGGCGCGGTGATCGTCATGCCGAGAATCCCATCGCAGGAGTGGCCTTCTCCGCGCGGTCCAATCCGGCTATCTTGGACGCATGGCTGATGTCCACTTCGGCGTTCGCGCCCTGCAGACCCTCCTCGGCGACTGGCGCGAGCAGCGCGGCACCCGCCCGGCGTACCTCGCCCTCGCCGACCGCATCCGCCTGCTCAGCATCGACGGCCGCATTCCGACGGACAGCCGGCTCCCCGCCGAGCGCGAGCTGTCGGCGCGGCTCGGCGTGAGCCGCACCACCGTGGCCGCCGCCTACCGCGAGCTGCGCGACAGCGGCTACCTCGTCAGCGTCCGCGGCTCCGGCAGCGCGACCCGCCTCCCCGGCGCCGCGGTGCACGCCGTGCCGACCCTCGCGCCCGACTTCGTCGACTTCACCAAGGCGGCGCTGCCCGCGGTGCCCGAGCTCGCCGAGGCCTACGCCCGTGCCGCGCGCCTCGCGCCGGAGTACTTCGAGGACGGCTCCTACGACACCGTCGGCCTGCCGCTGCTGCGCCGCGCGATCGCCGAGCGCTACACCCGCCGCGGGCTGCGCACCGAGCCCGGCCAGATCATGGTGACCATCGGCGCGCAGCACGCGATCGCGCTCGTCGCCCGCACCCTGCTCGCCCGCGGCGACCGCGCCCTGATCGAGGCGCCGACCTACCCGCACGCCTACGAGGCGCTCCGGCTCGCCGGCGCCCGCCTGGTGCCGGTCAACGTGGACGGCGCCGACGGCTGGGACGGCGAGGGCCTGATCGCGGCGATCCGCGGCACCAGCCCGACGCTCGCCTACCTGATGCCCGACTTCCACAACCCGACCGGCCGCTCGATGGCCGTGGATCTGCGCGAGCGCGCGATCGCGGCCGCCGCGCGCCAGGGCACGCTGATCATCGCCGACGAGACCACCGCCGAGCTCGACATCGACCGGCGGATGTCGCCGCTGCCGTTCGCCTCCTACGGTCCCGAGGGCACGGTGATCTCGATCGGCTCGGTCGGCAAGACGCTCTGGGGCGGCATCCGGATCGGCTGGATCCGCGCCGAGCGGAGCGTCATCCGGAAGCTCGTCGCCGCGCGATCGGCGGGCGACCTCGGCAGTCCGATCGTCGAGCAGCTCCTGGTCGCCGACATGCTCGGCCGGATGGACGGCGTGCTGGAGCTGCGCCGCGAGCAGCTGCGCGCCGGCCGCGACCACCTCGAGGCGGCGCTCGCCCGCGCGATCCCGGAGTGGAGCGTGCCGCGGGTCTCCGGCGGCCTCTCCACCTGGGTCGGCCTCGGCCGCCCGGCCAGCTCGCAGCTGGCGCTCGCTGCCCGCACCTCGGGACTGCTGATCACCGCCGGCCCGCGGTTCGGGATCGACGGCGCCTTCGAGCGCTTCCTGCGCATCCCGATCGGCTACTCGCCGGAGATCACCGACCGGGCCGTGGACGCGCTCGCCGTCGCGTGGAGTCAGGTGGCGCGCCACCCGGCGGCCGACACCGGCTACCTCGCCGACGTCGTCTGATCCTCCAGGTCCTCCCGGAGGGGGACGAATACTCAGCCAGCTGATGGAAGACTCACGGCGTGCATCTCCTCGCGGTCCTCAGCATGAAGAACCGGGCGCTCATCGCGCTCGTCACGGTCGTCATCGCCGTCTTCGGCGGCGTCGCCCTCACCGGGCTGAAGCAGGAGCTCGCGCCGTCGATCTCCTTCCCGCAGCTGGCGGTGATCTCGAGCTACCCGGGTGCCGCTCCGGAGGTGGTCAACGACGACGTCTCGACGCCGATCGAGACCGCCATCCAGGGGGTGCCCGGGCTCGAGACGACCAGCGCGACCTCGTCCACGAACTCGTCGCTGATCTCCGCCTCCTTCGCCTACGGCACCGACCTGGCGACCGCCGAGCAGAAGATCCTGCAGGCGATCAACCGGATCAAGAGCACGCTCCCGGACGGCGTCGACCCGCAGGTGGTGACCGGCTCGTTCGACGACCTGCCGGTGCTGCAGCTCGCCGTCTCCAGCGACGGCGACGCGAAGGCGCTCGCCGACCGGCTGCGCACGAGCGTCATCCCGGACCTGGAGAAGGTGGACGGCGTCCGCGAGGTCGCGCTGGTCGGCGAGAGCGCCCAGCGCGTCACGATCACCCCGGACGACACGGCGCTCGCCGCGGCGGGTCTCTCGACCGCCGACATCCGCACCGCGCTGCAGCAGAACGGCGTGCTGGTCGCCGGCGGCGAGATCACCCAGGACGGCAGCACCTTCTCGGTGCAGTCCGGCGTCAAGCTCGACTCGACCGACGCGATCGCGGCGCTGCCGCTGATCCCGTCCGCGAGCGCCGCGGCCCTCGCTCCCACGGCGCCCGCCACCGCCCCCACCCTCGGCTCCGTCGCCACCGTCGCCGTCACCGACGCCCCGATCACCTCGATCTCGCGGGTCAACGGCCAGCCGGCGCTGACCCTCTCGATCACCAAGCTCCCCGCGGCGAACACCGTCGAGGTCTCCACCGGCGTCACGGCGCTGCTGCCGGATCTCGAGGCGTCGCTCGGCGAGAACGCGACCTTCACCTCGGTCTTCGACCAGGCCCCCTACATCCAGGACTCGATCGAGTCGCTCGCGCAGGAGGGGGCGCTCGGCCTCGTCTTCGCAGTGCTCGTGATCCTGCTGTTCCTGCTCTCGGTGCGCTCGACGCTGGTCACGGCGATCTCGATCCCGACCTCGGTCCTGATCACCTTCATCGGCCTGCAGACCGCGGGCTACACGCTGAACATCCTCACCCTGGGCGCGCTGACGATCGCGATCGGCCGCGTGGTCGACGACTCCATCGTCGTGATCGAGAACATCAAGCGGCACCTCGACGCGGGGGAGGAGCGCGCGGCGACCATCGCGGTCGCGGTGCGCGAGGTCGCGGGCGCGATCACCGCCTCGACGATCACCACGGTCGCGGTGTTCCTGCCGATCTCGTTCGTCGGCGGCACGACCGGCGAGCTGTTCCGGCCGTTCGCGCTGACGGTGTCGATCGCGCTGCTGGCCTCGCTGCTCGTCGCGCTGACGATCGTGCCGGTGCTGGCGTACTGGTTCCTCCGGCCCTCGAAGCGCCCCGGCGTCCGCGAGGCGGCGCAGGCGGCCCTCGCCGAGGAGCGCGGCGCGGCGGGCGAGACCGTGGTCCCGGCTCCCGAGTCCGAGCCCGAGCACGCCCGCCACAGCGCCCGCGCGACTCCCCGCCGCGCGGCGGGCCTGCAGCGGGTCTACGGCCCCGTGATCGCCTGGACCCTCCAGCACTCGGTCGCGACCGTCCTGCTCGCGCTGCTGGTGCTCGTGGGCACCGGCGCGCTCTACCCGCTGATGAAGACGAACTTCCTCGGGGCGAGCGGTCAGAACACCTTCACCGTCACCCAGACCGTGCCCGACGGCCAGAGCCTGGACGCGCAGGACGCGACCGCGCAGCAGGCCAGTGCGGCGATCCTCGAGGTCGGCGGCGTGCAGACCGTGCAGCTCTCGATCGGCTCGGCGGGCGGCGGGCTGCAGAGCGCGTTCGGAGGCGGAGGCGGCGGCACCTCGATCCGCTACTCCGTCACCACCGACGAGTCGGCCGACCAGGAGACCGTGCAGGCCGACGTCCGCACGGCGCTCGGCTCGGTCGCCTCGGCCGACGACATCAGCGTCGCCGCGTCCTCCGGCTTCGGCGCCTCCTCGAACATCGAGGTCGACCTCTCCACCGCCTCGCAGAGCGATTTGCAGAGCGCGAACGACGCGCTGCTCACGGCGCTGCGCGGCACCGACGGGATCAGCCAGGCCGAGAGCAACCTCTCCTCCTCGCTGCCCTACATCGCGGTGCGGGTCGACCGCGCCGCGGCCGCCGACGCCGGGCTCACCGAGGTCGCCGTCGGCACGCTGGTCAGCCAGGCGCTGCAGCCGACGCAGACGGGCAGTGTCGTGATCGACGACCGCACCCTCTCCGTCTACCTCGCCGACGCGCAGCCGCCGGCCACCCTCGACGAGCTGTCGGCTCTCGAGATCCCGACGCGCACCGGCACGGTGCCGCTCTCCTCGCTCGCCGTCGTCGAGCGGACCGACGGGCCCGCGAGCATCACCACCGAGCGCGGACAGCGCACCGCCACCATCACGGTGACCCCGGAGGGCGACGATCTCGCCTCGGCGAACGTCGCGGTGCAGAGCGCGATCGACGACACCGAGCTGCCGGCCGGCGTCTCCGCCTCGCTCGGCGGCGTCACGGCCGACCAGAGCGACGCGTTCTCGCAGCTCGGGATCGCGCTGCTGGTGGCGATCCTGATCGTCTACGTCGTGATGGTCGCCACGTTCCGCTCGCTCCTGCAGCCGCTGCTGCTGCTGGTGTCGGTGCCGTTCGCGGCGACCGGCGCGATCCTGCTGCAGGTGCTCACCGGCGTGCCGCTCGGCGTGCCCTCGCTGATCGGCGTGCTGATGCTGATCGGCATCGTGGTCACCAACGCGATCGTGCTGATCGACCTGGTGAACCAGTACCGCGAGCGGGGGATGCCCGTGCGCGAGGCGCTGCTGCACGGCACCGAGCGGCGGCTCCGCCCCATCCTGATGACGGCGCTCGCGACGATCTTCGCGCTGCTGCCGATGGCGCTCGGCATCACCGGTCACGGCGGCTTCATCTCGCAGCCGCTCGCGATCGTCGTGATCGGCGGCCTGGTGTCCTCGACGGTGCTCACCCTGGTCGTGCTACCGGTCGTCTACAACCTGGTCGAGGGGTATCGTGAGCGGCGGCGTGCCGCCCGCGCCGGAGAGGCGTCGGCATGAGCGACACAGGATTCAGCACCCCGGCAGTGAAGACCACGGCAGCGGAGGTCGTCGCGGCGGCCCCCGAGACGATCGGCTCCCGCTGGACGAGCGGCCCGGACCGCGCCGCTCGCGCGATCGCCGAGGTCGGCCCCGAGCGCTTCGTCGCCGCGGACCACCGGCCCGGCACCATCCGGCACATCGTGCTGTTCCGCTTCCGGCCGACGGCGCTCGTCGCGGAGGTGGACGGCGTGATCGCAGCGTTCCTCGCCCTCGGCGAGGAGTGCCTGCGCGACGGCCGCCCGTACATCGTCTCGATCGAGAACGGCCCGCAGCTCAGCACCGAGGGCGCGGGCGAGGGCTTCGACCGCGCGTTCCTGCTGACGTTCGCGTCCGAGGGCGACCTCAACTACTACATCGGCCGCCCGGCGGTCGACGGGCCCGGCCTGTTCGATCCCGCGCACGACGCCTTCAAGGGCCTCGTCGGCCCACTGCTCGACACGGCCGGGGTGGTCGCGTTCGATTTCCGTCCCGAGCCGTTCGACGCCGGCGCGCTCGCGAGCTAGGCGCGGGAGCGCGCGCGATGGCGACCCCCGACTTCGTCCTCCGGCTCCGCGAGCAGGTGGGCACCGAGCTGCTCTGGCTGACCGGCGTCACCGCGGTGATCGTCCGCGAGGAGCCGGTCCGCCAGGTCCTCCTGGTCCGGCGCGCGGACACCGGCGCCTGGACCGCGGTCACCGGCATCATCGACCCCGGAGAGACGGTCGCCGGCACCGCGCGGCGCGAGGCGCTGGAGGAGGCGGGCGTCGAGATCGAGGTCGAGCGCGTCGTCTGGCTGCACACGCTGCCGCCGATGGAGTACTCCAACGGCGACCGCGCGCAGTACCTCGACCACGTGCTGCGCGCCCGCTACCTCTCGGGCGAGGCGCACGTCGCCGACGACGAGTCGACCGAGGTCGGCTGGTTCGCCCCCGACGCGCTGCCGCCGATGAGCGCGGAGCACCGCGAGCGGATCAGCCGCGCGCTGTCCGACGAGACGGCCTGCGCCTTCGACTGAGCGCGAGCGCCTTCTCAGACCTGCTCCGAGACGAGCACGGCGCTCGTCCCGGGCTCGAGGGCGTCGAAGACGTGCGGCTCGTCGCCCGGGTAGGACAGGCAGTCGCCGGGCGCGAGCTCGACCGGGGCGTCGGCCGGACCGACCAGGGCGCGTCCGGTGGCGAGGATCAGGTGCTCGACGGTGCCGCGGGCGTGCGGCTCCGAGTTCCGCGCGGCTCCGGGCTCGGCGGTGAGGCGGTACACGTCGCGGCGGGCTCCCGGCGGGCAGGCGCTGAGCAGGGTGGCGGCGTAATCGGAGGCCGCCGAGGCGATGCGCGGCCCGTCCCCGGCGCGGATCAGCTGCACGGAGCGGCGCGGCGGCTCGACCAGGTGCGAGAACGGCACCCCGAGCGCGCCACCGAGCGCCCAGAGCGTCTCGAGGCTCGGGTTGCCCTCGCCGGCCTCGAGCTGCGAGAGCGTCGACTTGGCTATCCCGGCGCGGCGGGCGATCTCGGAGATGCTCAGGCCGAGGCGCCCGCGCTCGCGGCGCAGGGCGGAGGCGACCAGGTCGCGGGGTGAGAGGGCGTCGGTCATCGCACCGATCGCGCGAAGCAGACGCCCGAGTCGTCGCCCACGTGCGCGCCGAAGCCGTCGATCTCGGTGAAGCCGAGCGAGCGGGCGGCGGCGAGGGCCGCCTGCGCCTGGACCGGCACGCGGAAGCGGAGCGTGCGGATGCGCTGCACGCTCGCGTAGGAGAGCGCGGCGGCGACGAGCCGGCGGGCGACTCCGCTCCGCCGCGACTCCGGGGCCACCTCGAGGGCGAGCAGCTCGGCGAAGTCGTCGGGACCGGGCGTCAGCGCCAGCACGCCGATCGGCTGCTGCGCGTCGCGGTCGCGGGCGACGAGGAGCCGGGCGTGCGGTGGAAGGTCGGCGGTGAGCAGCGAGGCGAGCGCCTCCGTCCCCGGCCGCTCCAGCCGGACGACGACCCCGGCGGTCATGACGACGGCGCCGCGGCCGGCTCGGTCTGCGCGGCGGGCTCGAGCGAGAGCGTCTGCTCGGCCGGCGCGTCGAGCTGCTCGTGCAGGAAGTCGACGACGGTGCGGCGGAGCGAGTCGTCGAGCATCGCGATCGAGTGCCGGGTGCCGGGCACGAGGACGAAGTCGACGCTCGCCCCGGCCGCGTCCAGCGCCTCGGCGAAGTCCTGCGACTGGCTGAGCGCCACGCGCTCGCCGGCCGAGTGGGCGATGAGGAAGGGCGGCTCGGAGCCGTCGACGTGCGTGATCGGCGAGGCCTCCTCGGCGACGGCGCAACCGTCGAGGTCGGCGCAGTCGAGGTAGCCGCGGACCGCCGCGCCGACCCCGACGATGGGGTCGTCGTCCGCCAGACCCGCCGCGGTGAGATCCGCGGGGCCGCTGAGGTCGACGACCGCGGCGAGGCGCGAGGTGCCGGCGTCGTCGGCCGTCAGTGCGTCGTCGGTGCCGAGCAGGGAGACGAGGTTGCCGCCGGCCGAGCCGCCGAACGCGGCGACCCTCGACGTATCGATCCCGAAGCGCTCGGTCTGCGCCGGCTCGAGGATCCAGTCGAGGGCGGCCGAGACGTCCTCGATCTGCGCAGGGAAGACGTCGGCCGGGGCGAGGCGGTAGTTCACCGAGACGGCGACGAAGCCCTCGGACGCGAGCCACTGGCAGAGCGGGCGCCAGTTCGGGTCGGCTTTGTCGCCGCGGGTCCAGCTGCCGCCGTGCACGACGAGCACCGCGGGGAGGGCGGCTCCGGCCGCCGCGTCGACGGGCGAGCAGACGTCGAGCGCCTGGCCGGTCGCCTCGTCGTAGACGAGGTCGGCAGTGACGGGGATGTCGTCGTAGGCGGTGACCGCGGCGACTCCGGCCGCCTGGGCGACCGGCTGCGAGACGGGAGCGCTCGAGCAGCCGGCGAGTGCTCCCGCGAGCAGTGCCAGGGTCGCCGCGAAGAGGGCGATCGGTCGCGTGGGTCGGCTGGGCTCGCGCATGGGTGAGGCGAGCATAAGGGAGAAGGCGGCGCCCGCCTAGAGCGACCCCGCGATCAGGGGGTGGACAGCGGTACCGGAGGCCGGTCGTCGCTCTCCTGCCGCTCCTCGGCCACCGGGCCGGGCGCCTCCGCCTGCAGCCGCACGAGCACCACGCCGACCAGGATCAGCGCCCCGCCGCCGAACTGGATCGGCGCCGGCAGCTCCCCGAGCAGGGCCCAGGCGGCGACGATCGAGAACAGCACCTCGGTCAGCCCGACGAACGAGGCGATCCGGGTGCCGAGCCGCGAGCCGCCTTCGATCCCGAGCAGATAGGCGAGCACCGTGGACATGCCGAGGATGACCGCGGCGGGCAGGAACCAGGGCACGTCGTTCCCGACGAAGACGACGTCGCCGAAGGTCGCCCGCAGCGGGACGAGCCCGGTGACGCCGAGGATCAGCAGGAGCCCGGCGCCGACCGTCATCGCCCCGGCGGTGAGCGCGATCGGCGGCAGCTCGGGGTCGATCCGGCCGGCGATCACGTAGTAGACGCAGAGCCCGAGCGAGGCGGTCAGCGCCCAGGCGACGCCGACGAGCTCGGGAGTGGACTCGCCCGAGAGGTCGAGCACGAGCACCAGGCCGGCCAGCGCCAGCGCCGAGCCGGCGACGGTGAAGCGGCCGGGGTGCCGACGGGTGCGCGCCCAGGCGAAGAGGACGAGGAACACCGGAGCGAGGTACTCGATCAGGAGCGCGACGCCGACCGACATGTGCTCGATCGCACTGTAGAAGCAGAGCTGCGCGGCGATCACGGCGAAGACGCCGTAGAGGCCGACCGTGCCGAGGTTGCGGCGCAGCACGTGCCAGCGGCCGCGCAGCGACAGCGCGGCCGGGATCGCGAGGACCAGCGCCGCACCGCCGGCCCGCCAGAGCACGGCGGCGGAGGGACTCCAGCCCGCCTCGAGCAGCGGCTTCACGAAGGGCCCGCCCAGGCCGAACGCGGCGGCGGCGGCGAGGGCCAGGAGCAGGCCGGAGCCGAGCTGCCGCGGTGGCGCAGTGGGAGTCACGTCAG
This sequence comes from Rathayibacter sp. VKM Ac-2927, assembly GCF_022815525.1. Lineage (NCBI taxonomy): Bacteria > Bacillati > Actinomycetota > Actinomycetes > Micrococcales > Microbacteriaceae > Rathayibacter > Rathayibacter sp. VKM Ac-2927. The sequence continues at coordinate 943,242 of NZ_JALGRT010000001.1, read as the reverse complement.
CCTCTTTCAGGAGTCAAAGTCGTTATGCTCGTGACAGTACTGAGCGAACGTGTCAGGAGTCAACATGGTCTTCGCCTATGACGTGGAAGCGGCCCTCACCTCGACGGCCGTCCTGGTCAACACCCTCCCCGAGCTGTCGCAGTCCGGCGAGGACGAGATGGCGTCGATCGAGCAGCTCGACGAGTTCCTGCTGGAGAACCGCTACACCGGCAGCCGCGACGGCTCGACCGCCGAGCTGGAGGCGGTGCGCTCGGTGCGCGCGCCGCTCCGCTCGCTCTGGCGCAGCCGCGCCGAGGAGGACCTGGTCGCCGTCGTCAACGGGATGCTCGAGGACGGCCGCGCGCTGCCGCAGCTGGTGCGGCACGGCATCTTCGGCTGGCACCTGCACGCGACCCGCGACGAGAGCCCGCTGGCCACCCGCATCGTGGTGGAGGCGGCGATGGGCTTCGTCGACGTGATCCGCGGCGACGAGCGCGACCGGATCCGCATCTGCGCGGCGGACGACTGCGAGGCCGTGCTCGTCGACTTCTCCCGCAACCGCTCGAAGCGCTACTGCGACACCGGCAACTGCGGCAACCGCGCGAACGTCGCGGCGTACCGGGCGCGGCGGGCGTCGAGCTGAGCGGGCTGGGGCCAGGTGGTGCCCTAGCCAGCGCCCGGGGTCGCGTGTAAACTCTCTGGGTCGGCTCTTGACTCCGTGCGTCGCCGCGCGGATGGGTTTGTCAGTCAAGCGGGCCGGATCTCCGACAGTCGTCGCGAGATGAATCACATGTGTGAATCGGCCCCGGTCAGCGTCTCAGAGCAGCGACTCACCCGGGTTCCCGCAGCGCCCTGTCCGTTCGCACCCCACGAGGGTGATCGATCGGCGTGTGCCTGCTCGCGCAAGACCTGAACCCAGGAAGCAGCCATGCCCAAGAACAAGAAGCCCGCCGGCGGACGCCCCGCCAAGAACTTCGAGCCCAACCGCTTCGGCGCCTCGAGCGGCAAGTCGCAGCTCGGCGGTCGCCCGCGCTTCGCGGCGCCGAAGACCGGCTCGCGCAGCGAGGGCCACCGCGGCTACCGCCCCGTCGACGAGAACGCGCCCAAGAAGGCGCGCTGGAACGCCGAGGAGCGCGCCGCCAAGCTGACGGAGCGCGGCGAGACCCGCGGCGAGTCCCGCGGCAACGACCGCGGCGAGTCCCGCCCGGCCCGCAGCTACGACCGCGACGACCGTCCGGCTCGCTCGTACGACCGGACGGACCGTCCCGTGCGCTCGAACGACCGCGACGACCGTCCGGCGCGTTCTTACGACCGGAGCGACCGTCCCGCGCGCAGCTTCGACCGCGACGCGCGTCCGGCCCGCTCCTACGACCGGACCGACCGTCCGGCCCGCTCGAACGACCGCGACGACCGTCCGGCGCGTTCCTTCGACCGGAGCGACCGCCCCGCGCGCAGCTTCGACCGCACGGACCGCCCGGCGCGCTCGTTCGATCGCGATGCGCGTCCGGCCCGCTCGAACGACCGCGACGACCGTCCGGCCCGTTCCTACGACCGCTCCGACCGCCCCGCGCGCAGCTTCGACCGCACGGACCGCCCCGCGCGCTCCTTCGACCGCGACGCCCGCCCGGCCCGCTCGTTCGACCGCGACGCCCGCCCGGCCCGCTCGTTCGACCGCACCGAGCGCCCGGCGCGCGGCTTCGACCGCGGCACCGAGCGCCCCGCCCGCGGCGGCTACGACCGGAACGACCGCGGCCCGCGCCGCGACTCCGGCTCGGACTTCTACCCCAAGCGCGACGGCCGCGCCTCGCACCAGGCCGACGACGTCGTGCTCGAGCGCCTCGAGGCGACCGCCACGCTCGCCGTCGACGTCGAGGGCGTCAGCTTCGGCGACCTCGGTCTCGGCGCGAACATCGTCCGCCAGCTGACCCAGATGGGTGCGGCCTCGCCGTTCCCGATCCAGGCCGCGACGATCCCCGAGGTCCTCGCCGGCAAGGACGTCCTCGGCCGCGGCAAGACGGGCTCGGGCAAGACGATCGCGTTCGGCGCCCCCGTCGTCGAGCGCCTGATGGAGAACGACGGAGCCAAGGGCCGCAAGCCCGGCCGCGCCCCGCGCGCCCTCATCCTCGCGCCGACCCGCGAGCTGGCGATGCAGATCGACCGCACCATCCAGCCGATCGCCCGCTCCGTGGGCCTCTTCACCGCGACGATCTTCGGCGGCGTGCCGCAGTACAAGCAGGTCGGCGCCCTCCAGCGCGGCGTGGACATCATCATCGCCACGCCGGGCCGCCTCGAGGACCTGATCGAGCAGGGTCGCCTCGACCTCTCGACCATCACCGTGACCGTCCTCGACGAGGCCGACCACATGTGCGACCTCGGCTTCCTCGAGCCGGTGCAGCGCATCCTCCGCCAGACCAAGCGCGGCGGCCAGCGCCTGCTCTTCTCGGCCACCCTGGACAAGGGCGTCGCGACGCTCGTCGACGAGTTCCTCGTCGAGCCGAGCGTGCACGAGGTCGCGGGCGAGGACCAGGCGTCCTCGAGCATCGACCACCGCGTCCTGCTGATCGAGCACCGCGACAAGGGCGCGATCATCGAGGAGCTCGCGGCGCGCGCCGGCAAGACGCTGATCTTCGCCCGCACCCGCGCGTTCGCGGAGCAGCTCGCCGAGCAGCTCGAGCACGCCGACATCCCGGCGACCAGCCTGCACGGCGACCTCAACCAGTCCCGCCGCACGCGCAACCTCGCGTTGCTGACCAGCGGCCGGGTCGACGTCCTCGTCGCGACCGACGTCGCCGCGCGCGGCATCCACGTCGACGACATCGACCTGGTGATCCAGGCCGACGCCCCCGACGAGTACAAGACCTACCTGCACCGCTCCGGCCGCACCGGCCGCGCGGGCAAGAAGGGGACGGTCGTCACGCTGATCACGCGCAACCGCCGTCACCGCATGGAGGAGCTGCTCGAGCGCGCCGAGATCCGCGCCGACATGATCCAGGCGTACCCGGGCGACCGGGTGCTGGCGGAGATCAGCGCCGGCGAGTAGAGCTCTCGCGCGAGAGCGCGGAAACGCCGAAGGGCGGACACCCGGTAGGTGCCCGCCCTTCGGCGTTTCTTAGTGCGTGCGGTCTGACGACCGCGTCCGGCTTAGGAGGCCGGGGGAGTCAGAACGGTGTCGATGAGGTACACGGTCGCGTTGGCGGTCTGGACGCCGCCGCAGATGACCTTGGAGTCGTTGACCATGATGTCGTCGCCGGAACCGGTGACGGTGACGTCGCCGCCCTGGACGGTGGCGTGCGTGCCGTCGATGTCGTCAGGGGCGATCTGGCCGGGGACGACGTGGTAGGTCAGGATCGAGGAGAGCGTGGCCGCTCCCTCGGGGGTCTTCAGCGTCTCGAGCGTCGCGGCGTCGAGCTTGGCGAACGCGTCGTCGACGGGGGCGAAGACGGTGAACTCGGCGCTGTTCAGCGTGTCGACGAGGTTGACGTCGGGGTTGAGCTGACCCGAGACCGCAGCGGTCAGGGTGGTGAGCAGCGGGTTGTTCGACGCGGCGGTGGCCACCGGGTCGAGGGCCATTCCGCCGACCGAGCCGGCGCCGTCCGGGACCTGCTCGGCGTACGCGGCGCAGCCGGAGCCGACGAGGTTGGCGGCCGGGTCCATGGTCGCCATGGGGGTGGCGGACTCGGTCATCATCGGGGTCGACATCTCGGAAGCGGTGTCGCTGGCGGCGTCGGTGGTGCCGGCGCCGGACGAGCAGGCGGTGAGACCGAGGGCGGCGGTGCCGAGCAGGGCGAACGCGGCGAGGGTGGTGCGCTTGGTGGATCGCATGGGGATGCTCCTTCGTGATACGGCCCCCACGGGATGCGGAGGACCTGGCTGTGTGTGGACCGTTTCGCGGCCGTTGAACAGTCTTCGGAGCCCTCCCCGAGGGGGTTTGGAATCGATCGAAGCAATCGGGTCACGGGTTCATAACGGCGGAGGCAGGGCGATTACCCTGGATGTCGGTCCGCGCACGCGGTGCGTCACGAGAGACCAGCGACACGAGAGACCAGGAGTCGAGCAGGTGCAGACGCGCAGGGCACGGACGGCACGCGGAGTCGTCGCCGCCGTCGCCGCGACCGCGACCGCCGCCGCCTCGCACACCCTCGCCGGCGCCGAGGCCCCCGCTCCGGCGATCCTCGCGCTCGCCACCGCCTTCGCGGCCGTCGTCTGCGTCCTGCTCGCCGGTCGCACGCTCTCGCTCGCGCGCCTAGCGGTGGCGGTGCTGCTCAGCCAGCTGGCCTACCACTCCCTCTTCCTGGTGACCGGCGGTGGCGGTGACGTCAGCGTCGTGGGCGCCACCGCCGGCGGCCACTTCCACGGCGGCGGAACGGTCGAGCTGATCGCGGGGGCGTCGGGTCACGCCGCGCACACCCCGCTGATGCTCCTCTCGCACCTGGTGGCCGCCGTCGTCACCGTCGCGGCGCTCCGCCACGGCGAGCGCGTCTTCTGGACCCTCGGCACCGCCGTGCTGCGCGTCGTCGTGCGCCTGGTCGCGCGAGCGTCCGCCCTGCTGGCACCGCTCGGCGCCTCGGTGGCCGTCCTCGGCGCCGTCGAGCCGAGCGCGCCCCGCGCCCTCGACGCGGTCCTGCGGGTCCTGCGGCACCGCGGCCCGCCCGCGCGCGCCCTGCTCGCCGTCTGACGTCCCGCCCGCTCGAGTGGGCCATGTCCGCCGGTGAGCCCGCGCGCACCGCGATCCCGCGCTGCGCCCTCACCCTTCTCGGTGCCGCCCTCTCGCGGCTGCGCCGACTCCCGCTAGGACTCCTCACGATCATGACCACCACCCGCACCTCCTCCTCTGCCTCCGCCTTCTCCTCCCGCGTCCGCCTCGTCGGCGGCGGTGCGCTCGTCGCCGCGGGCTCCGTCGCCCTCGCGCTGGCCGCTCCGACGGCCGCGAGCGCGCACGTCACCGCCGCGGCCTCGAGCACGGCCGCCGGCTCGTACACGGTCGTCACCTTCTCGCTCGCCCACGGCTGCGAGGGCTCGCCGACGACCGGCCTCAGCATCACCATCCCCGAGGGGATCAACTCGGTCAGCCCGACCGTGAACCCCAACTGGGACGTCGTGAAGAACGAGGTCGAGATCGCCGACCCGGTGACCGACTCGCACGGGAACACCGCGACCCAGCGCGTCTCCGACGTCGTCTACACCGCGAAGACCGCGCTCGCGGACGGCTACCGCGACACCCTCTCGCTGCAGCTGCAGCTGCCGGTGGACGCGGCCGGCTCGACCCTCGAGTTCCCGGTGCTGCAGACCTGCGAGACCGGCTCGACCGCCTGGGACCAGCCCACCGTCGAGGGCGAGGACGAGCCGGAGCTGCCCGCGCCGACCGTCGCCGTGACCGCGGCGATGGAGGGCTCCGGCCACCACGACGACGACGGCGACGGTGACGACGCGGTCGCGACCACCGCCTCCGCCACCACCGCGGCCGGCCAGAGCGACGACGTGCTCGCGCGCGTCCTCGGCGTCGGCGGACTCGTCCTGGGTGCCGTCGGCGTCGCCTTCGGTCTCGCCTCGCGTCGCCGCAGCCCGAAGGCGTCCGCGTGACGGTCGCCCACCGGAAGGGCGGACGCCTCGTCCTCGCCGCCGCCGCCGCCGCGATCGGGCTGATCGGCTCGGTCGCGGTGGCGGCGCCCGCCAGCGCCCACAACTACCTCGTCTCGACGACGCCCGCCGTCGACTCGACGGTGACCGAGCAGCCCGGCACGCTCGCTCTGACGACCAATGACGACCTGCTGGTCCTCGGCAACGACGGCGCCGCGGCGGCCCTGCGCGTCGTCGGGCCGGACGGCCTCTACTACGGCGACGGCTGCGTCAGCGTCGTCGGACCGGAGGCGTCGATGCCGCTCGAGCTGGGCGCGGCCGGTGCCTACGAGGTGACCTGGCAGGTCGTCTCGACCGACGGGCACCCCGTCTCCGGACAGTACGGCTTCGACTGGCAGCCGGGAGCGGACGTCGCCCTCGCCGAGGGATCGGAGTCGGTCCCCGACTGCAACGGCACCGTCGCGGTGTCCGACGCCTCGGCGCCGTCCGCGGAGGAGGCGGAGGCGGCGACGGGGTCGGACCCGGCGCTGCTGGGCGACGTGCTCTGGATCGGCGGCGCGCTCGTGGCCGTCGTCGCGGCGATCGGGATCACGCTGCTCGTGCTGCGGAGGCGTCCGCAAAGCTGACCTCGGGGCGGGCGTCCTGCTCTCCTCCCGGGGTCAGCGCAGGAGGCTCGCCAGCGGTCCGCCCTCGAGGTCCGCGAGGATCGCCGCGGCGTCCTCGTAGACCGCGACGGCCCCGGCCTCGCGCAGCTCGTGCTCGCCGGTGCCGCCCGACTGCACCGCGACCGTCGCGAGGCCGGCCCGCTCGGCGGCGAGGATGTCCCAGGTCGCGTCGCCGATCATGATCGCGCGATCGATCGAGACGCCGGCGCGCTCGAGCGCGATGCTGATCACATCGGGCGACGGCTTCGCGGTCTCGACGTCCTCGCCGCTCGTCACCGCGTGCACCGCGTCGCCGAGGTCGAGGACGTCGAGCAGGATCTCCAGCTCGTTCTGCGGCGCGGAGGTCGCCAGCACGATGCGGACGCCCTGTCCGGCGAGCGCCCGGATCAGCTCGCGCGCTCCGGGCAGGAGTGCGATCCGAGCGGACGCCTCGGCGTAGTTCTTCGCGTGCAGGCCCTTCACCAGGGTGCGCGCGTCGTCGTCGACGTCGTCCTCGAGGAGCAGGTCGAGCAGCTCCGACGAGTCGGCGCCGATCGCCCGCTGGATCCGCCAGGTCGCGACGTCGAGGTCCGCCTGCCAAAAGGCGCGCGACCACGCCTCCACGTGCAGGAAGTTGGTGTCGGCGAGCGTGCCGTCGATGTCGAAGAGCACGGCGGTCGGTGTCGTGGGCATGTGGTTCGTCCTCTGCTGGTCGTGGAAGCCGAGTGCGGGAGCCGAGTGTCTCACCAGGCCGAAGTGGGAACCCTACGCCTGCGCGCGGGCATCAGCAGGACCCCTTGACTCGTGATCGGCGGGTCCTGACGGGCGACACCGCGGGCGACCTCGTCGGCGAGGACCTCGAGCCGGGCGACGCCCTCGAGATCGCCGGACAGGATCACGCGGTCGTCGCCGAGGTTCACGACGAGGTGCTCGGGCCCGAGTGCCCAGTGCAGTTCGCCGGCGCCCGCGGTGTGCGGGACGATGCTCGCCTTCCTGCCGCGGTCGGCGGACCGGATGCCGATCCGGCCGCGCCACGCGTCGTGGAGGCGGACGAGCAGCGCGTGCAGAGCGGCGACGACCTCCGGGTCCGGCGTCCGAGTGTCGGGGGTGGACTGCGGCGGCTCGCACGGCGGCGGGAGCTCGGCGTCCGCGTCGATCTCGAGGGCGACGCGGAGGGTCGCGCCGCCGGTGGAGCGGTCCCAGGACGCGAGTCGCCGCAGCCTCCGCTGGGAGGGGTCGGGGACGAGGACGCCGCCCTCGCCGATCGCCGGGATCGCGCCGAGCACGGTCTCGTCGACGATCCCGCGCACGACCCCGGTCACCGTGAGTGCGTTGGGCAGAGCCTGGTGGTGCTCCTCCGCGTAGCGAGCCGGACCCGTCGGTCGGGCCGGGTAGCTCAGAAGCGACCACGTGGCACGGTCACCTACCGCGAACGGCGCGCCGCAGCAGTCCATCTCCCAGCCCTCGCGGACGACCTCGATCAGGCGCGTCGAACAAGCGATCACCGATGACCCCCGATTCCGTTCTCTCGCTGAAGACGTCCCCCTTCCGATCCTCGCATCGACACCCTCCCGACCTCAGAACGGCGGTGACTCGTTCTTCACGGCGTCCGGTTCTCTGTCCGGTGCCGCGCGGCCTCTCGGCGGCCCGGTGCGCGCGGGGTGGGTGACGTGCCGCCTGCCGGTCGGGCTCGTCCAGTGCAGGACTCCGGCGGGCCGGTGCTCGACCTGCCAGGTGCTGGTGTGCCGGAGCCTGTGGTGGTGGCGGCAGAGGTGGGCGAGGTTGTCGGCGTCGGTGCGGCCGCCGTGCTGCCACTCGACGCCGTGGTCGACGTCACCCGCGGAGGCCGCGCGCGTGCAGCCGGGGAAGCGGCAGGTCTCGTCGCGGTGCAGCAGGTGGCGCCGCAGATCGGCGGGCACCCGGTACGAGGTGCGTCCCACGGAGAGCACAGCGCCGCTCTCCGGATGGGTGAGGATCCGCGTGAAGGAGGGCGCATCGGCCGCGAGCCGGCGCGCGGTCTCGGGGTTGATCGGCCCGTAGCCCTCGAGGGTGCCGGGCTCGTCGGAGCGGCCGAGGAGCGTGAGGACGGGCACGGTGACGGCGACCCGCGGCCGGATCCCGACGGGGACGGCGGTGCCGGTCGAGCGCCGCTCGGCGCCGTCGGTCTCGCCGTCGATGAGGAGCGCTGCCCCGACGTCCGCCCGCAGCTGCCCGATCGTCCGCTTCTCGCCGGGCAGCTCGCGCAGGGAGCGCGCCGCGCGGTCGATGCGGTCGAAGGCGCCGTGCGCCTCGGGGGCGGGGAGGTGCAGGAGCAGGGTGGCCATGCCGTCGCTCCCGTCGTCGAGCCAGACGTCTCGCCGCGCGGCGCAGCGGCGGTAGCGCTCGGTCGTCGACTCGGGATGCAGTCGCTCCCGCAGAGTCCGGAGGCGACGCTGCAGCTGCGGGGGAGTGCGGTCGGCCGCGACCACGGCGGCCTCCTCGTCGAGGCGCCCGCGCACCTCGGGCGGCAGCTCGGCGGCGGCGCGGAGGATCACCCGCGCGTGCTCGGGCGAGATCAGACCCTCGCGGAGCGCGGCGAGGGTCAGCGGGAGCTCGTTGACGAGCAGCCGGCTCTCCTCGATCAGCCCGGAGACGTGCGCCTCCGACATCCGCAGCGCGGTGGCGAGTTCGGCGACGAGCGCCCGCTGCGCCGCCTCCCGCCGTTCCGCGCGGCTGCGCACCAGCGGATCGACGAGCACCTCGTACGAGGCCGCCGCCGCGAGCCGGGCGCGCTCGACCAGCTCGGCACGCTGCGCCTCCGCTCGCGCCCGGAGCGGATCAGCCGCGCACACCGCATCGACCGCCGAGGCGAGCGCAGCATCCGCGCCCGCGCGCCCTTCGTGGGGTCGCTCCCCGTCCTCGTTCTGAACCATACGAGAACGGTTCCAGAGACCACCGACGCACGGTCGCCTCCTCCGATGGATCGTCGGAGAACTCGCCGAAGTCGTCCCTGTGGAGGAGTGCCCACCCGCTCCTCGCTCTGCCGAGGCGACCTAGGGAGTCACGGCCTCGGAGCGCGAACGTCCTGTCACACCCGCCGCGGCACCGTGAACACCGTCTCCACGCCCGGGGAGTACAGCACCGAGTCCGGTGTCCGCGTCGCCAGCCCCGGGAAGCCCGCGACCTCGAGCAGCCCGTCGTCGAGCGCGAGCAGCTCCGCCCGCTGCAGCGGCCACGGCCGATGCAGGTTGCGGCCGTACCAGGTCGAGCCGAGGTGTCGCTCGTGATAGGCCCAGCGCGAGGTCAGGAAGCCGCCGATCGGGTCCTCGGAGGCGTCGGTGCCGGGGGTCGGCCGCACCACGATCCGCGAGCGCGCGGCGGGATCGCCGATCCGCTCGGTCGTGTAGATGACCGCTCCGTGGCGGTGCTCGATCCCCATCCGCGCCCAGCGGTACGGCAGGCCGAAGACGGCCTGCGCGGTCAGCACCGGGAGCAGGTGCGAGGCCTCGAGCGAGACGAAGACGACCCCGCGTCGCCCGTGCCGGTCGATCGAGTAGAGCCGCACGTTCACCTCGGGGAAGGTCCCCAGCCACGGCACGCGCGGCCCGCCGAGGAACGCCGTCCGCGACAGCCGGAACGGGATGAGGCCCACCCAGGAGGCGCCGTCGTGCTCGTCCGGGCGCACTCCGGGCGGCAGGTGCGGCGCGACCAGCGCCGGGTCGACGCGCCAGTGCAGGAAGGCGGCCTCGGTCCAGCGCTGGCGGAGGATGCGCGGCCCGCCGAGCGCGGGCGCGGAGCGGGTCACGGATTCGACGGAGGTCACGCGGCCATCGTGCTCCCCGCTGCTGCGAACCGGCCTGTGCAGCGCAGTATCGGCGCGCCCCGCGGCATCCGCGGCGCGATTCACCGCCCGGAGCCGGCTCCCGCGAGCTCCACCAGCGCCGCGACCGCGACGCGCACCGGCGCGGACGACGCCACCGACCCGCGCACCACCGCGTGGATCGACCGCAGCGGGCGCGGCCGCACCAGCGGCACCGCCACGAGCCCGGCCGGCAGGGGCTGGGCGGCCAGCGCCGGCAGCACCGTGAGCCCCATCCCCGCCGCCACGAAGGCGACCGCCGTCACGTGATCGTTCGCCTGCACGTGGAAGCGCGGCGTGAACCCCGCCGCCGCGCAGGCGTCGACGAGGGTCCGGCGGCACCAGCCGGTCGGCAGGTCGTTGTCGACCCAGCGGTCGCCTGCGATCTCGGCCAGCTCGATCTCGGCGCGCCCGGCGAGCGGATGCGACCGGTCCAGCACGGCGAGGTACGGGTCGTCGATCAGATGGTGCGCCGTGAACCCGGGGGAGTCCGCCGACCCGCCCGGCTCGGCGACCAGCAGCTGCACGTCCGGCCGCTCCGCCGGGTCCTCCGCCACCTCCTCGCCCAGGCGCAGATCGAGTGCCAGCTGCGGGAAGCCGGCGATCAGCCGCCGCGCGACCTCGGGCATCCATGCGCTGCCGACGGAGGCGAAGTAGGTCATGGAGAGTCGCCCGGCCCGGCCCGCGCGCAGGTCGGCGACGACCGCCTCCGCCTCGCCGAGCCGCTCCAGCACCCGGTCGGCCTGCTCGGCGAGGGTGCGGCCCGCGGCGGTCGGCCGGACCCCGCGACCGACCCGCTCGAGCAGGGTCAGCCCGGTCTCGCGCTGCAGCGCGGCGAGGTGCTGACTGATCGCCGAGGGCGTGTAGCCGAGCGACGACGCGGCGCCGACGATCGAACCGGCCGCGACGACGGCGCGGAGGACGCGGAGGCGCTGGACGTCGAGCATGCGCCGACCCTAGCGACCATGAAGCCGCACTGCACGATCCGGTAGAACCGTGGACTGGTGCTGACGCCCGCCGCCCCGCCACGATGAGTCCATGACGAGCACCGCGCCCTCCCGCACCACCGCCGCCCCGAGCCGCCGCGACGCGGTCCTGCTCTGGTCGGCGATCGCGGTGACGGTGCTGCTCTGGGCCTCGGCCTTCGTCGGGATCCGCTTCGCCGCGGACGACTTCGGCCCAGGCACGCTCACCCTCGGCCGGATCGTCGTCGGCTCGATCGCGCTGACGGTGGTGCGTCTCGTGATCACGGCGCGCCGCCGCGGCGACCGGCCGGAGCGCAGCCGGGTGCCGCGCGGCCGGATCCTCCTGCTCGTGCTCGTCTGGGGCGTCGCCTGGTTCGGCGTCTACAACCTCGCGCTCAACGCGGCCGAGCGGCACGTCGACGCCGGCACCGCGGCGCTCCTGGTCAACATCGCGCCGATGATCACCGCGGTCCTCGCGGGCCTCCTCCTCGGCGAGGGCTTCCCCCGGCGGCTGCTCGGCGGCATGGCGGTGGCGCTCGCCGGAGTCGCGGTGATCGCGTTCTCGACCTCCTCCGGGCAGTTCGACGTGATCGGCGTCGTCCTCGGCCTCGCCGCAGCGGTCCTCTACGGCAGCGCCGCGACGCTGCAGAAGCGCCTGCTCGGGCACGTCGACGCGATGACGATGACCTGGATCGGCTGCCTGGCCGCGACCGTCGCCTGCCTGCCGTTCGCCCCGGAGCTGCTCGCCTCGCTGCAGGCCGCGCCCGCCTCCTCGATCGCCGCCGTCGTCTACCTCGGCGTCTTCCCGACGGCCGTCGCTTTCACCACCTGGGGCTACGTCCTCTCCCGCTCCAGCGCCGGCCGCACCGCCGCCACCACCTACGCGGTCCCGGCCGTCGTGGTGCTGCTGTCCTGGCTCCTGCTCGCCGAGACCCCGCCGGCCGCCGCGCTGATCGGCGGCGCGATCGCGCTGGCCGGAGTCGCGGTCGCCACGCTCCGGCGGCGGCCCGCGGGAGTCTGAGGGAGCGCTCACTCCCCGGCGATATGCTGGGGCCACGTTCGTCCAGTCGGCGCCGAGCGCCGGTCACGGTGCGCGCCCGTTACGGTGAGGATCCCCCGATGACCGAGGCCCTGCAGCCGCCCCAGAACGCCCTCTCGCTCACGCCGCCCGAGCCCGTCGCCGCCGTCGCGACCACCTCGGCGCCGTCGATCGCGCCGAAGGTGCCCGAGCAGGCGCTGCCCGGGCTCGAGGCGAAGGTCGACGGCTACCTCGCGTCGCTGATGTCCGCGGAGGCGCGCAGCCCCGAGTTCGCGGCGAAGGCCAACGACATCCGCACGATGGGCGACGCCGACATCCGCTCGGCCGCCGACTCCTCCAACCGCCTGCTGAAGACGCCCGTCCGGGCGCTGCAGGAGGGCGGGCTCTCCGAGGGCTCGACCATCGGCAAGACGCTGCTGGAGCTGCGCCGCACGGTCGAGGACCTCGACCCCTCCGAGGACAACATCCAGAAGAAGATCCTCGGCTTCATCCCCTTCGGCAACAAGATCACCGACTACTTCCGCCGCTACGAGAGCGCGCAGTCGCACCTCAACGCGATCATCCAGGCGCTCTACGACGGCCAGGACGAGCTCCGGAAGGACAACGCGGCGCTGAACCTGGAGAAGCAGAACCTCTGGGACACGATGACGCGCCTCAACGAGTACATCTACGTCGCCGAGCGCCTCGACGTGAAGCTGTCCGCGAAGATCGCCGAGCTCGACGCGACAGACCCGGACCGCGCCCGGGCGCTGCGCGAGGACGTCCTTTTCTACGCGCGTCAGAAGCACCAGGACCTGCTGACCCAGCTGGCCGTCTCGATCCAGGGCTACCTGGCGATCGACGTGGTGATCAAGAACAACGTCGAGCTGATCAAGGGCGTCGACCGCGCGACCACGACGACCGTGTCGGCGCTGCGCACGGCGGTCATCGTCGCGCAGGCGCTCGCCAACCAGCGGCTCGTGCTCGACCAGATCACGGCGCTCAACACGACGACCTCGAACATGATCGAGGCCACCTCGCGGATGCTCGCCGAGCAGTCCGCGAGCATCCAGTCGCAGGCGGCGTCGGCGACGGTCGGGCTCCCGCAGCTGCAGGCCGCGTTCGCGAACATCTACCAGACCATGGACTCGATCTCGGACTTCAAGATCAAGGCGCTCGACAGCATGGCGCAGACCGTCGGCGTGCTCCAGGTCGAGACCGCGAAGGCCGGCGAGTACGTCGAGCGGGCCCGCCGCAGCAACTCCGACATCGACGCGGCCTCCTCGCTCGATCTCGGCCGCTAGCCGATGGGCTGGCTCTCCCGCCTGTTCGGCGGCACCGAACCGGTGCCGGAGGAGACCGCGCCCGCACTCCCGCGCGTGCCGTCCAGCGACGACATCCTCGCCGCGCTCGACCGGGTCGCCGCGGAGACCGCGGGCAAGGTCCCGGCGATCGTCGCGGCCCGCATCCGCCGGGTCGACGAGACGGTGCGCGAGATGGTGCCGCGCCTGGACCGCCTCGGCGGGATGAGCCGGCAGGGCCACACCGTCGTCGCGACGGCCACCAGCTACCTGCCCGAGGCGGTCGAGGGCTATCTGCGCCTGCCGCGCGACTTCGCCGACCGCCGCGCCGTCTACAAGGGGAAGACCTCGCTGATGATCCTCTGCGACCAGCTCGACCTGCTCGGGGGCACCCTCGACCGGATCTCCGACGCCGTCTCGCGGCAGGACGCCTCGGCGCTGATCGCGCACGGGCAGTTCCTCGCCGAGAAGTTCACGGAGTCGTCGCTGTCGAGCGGGCTCGACGCGCCGCCCGCGTCCTCGAGCCCCACCGCTCCCGGCTCGCTGACCCCGCCGAGCGCCTCGTGAGCACGCTGCCGGCGTCGCTCGACGCGCTCGTCCTGGTCGGATCCGCGGCCGGGCTCGACGGCGCCGCCGTGCGCGCCGAGGGCGCCCGGCTCGCGGCGGCGGTCGCCGAGTCGATCACCGGGGCCGGGCAGGACTGGCTCGCCGAGACCGGGACGACCGGCGGCTTCGAGGCGTTCTTCACCGCGGCGTCGAGCGCGCGGCGCTGGCGCAGCTCGCCGACCGACCTGCTCGCAGGGCTGGTCGCGGCGCGGTCGGAGCAGGCCGGGGCGTACGCGCGGGCGCTGACCGAGGTCGTGTCCGCGGCGAGCGCGCTAGGGGAGCCGGGCATCGGCGGGATCGCGGCGGCGTCGGCGACGGCGGCGGCGCAGCTGGGGGCGGTGCAGGGAGCAGCGGCTTCGCCGGCCGGGTCCTCCGCACCCGACCTCCCACGCGACCTTCCCGCCGGAGTCCCCGGGGTCGACGAGATCCTCGCGCGGCTGCGGCGGACCGAGCACGACGGGCCGCAGGACGAGCCGGGGCCTGCCGCCGCCGCGCCGCCCGCCTCTCCCGAGCCGGAAGCCGAGCCCGAGCCGGTCGAGCCGCCGGAGGCGATCGAGGACCTGCTCGCCGAGCTCGACGCGCTGATCGGCCTCGACCGGGTGAAGAGCGAGATCAAGCGGCAGACCCAGCTGCTCCGGATCGACACCCTGCGCCAGGCCGCGGGGCTGACCACGCCGACGCTCACCCGGCACCTCGTCTTCACCGGCAACCCCGGCACCGGCAAGACCACCGTCGCGCGGCTCGTCTCGCGCATCTACCGCTCGCTCGGCATCCTCTCGAAGGGCGTGCTCGTCGAGGTCGACCGCTCGGAGCTGGTGGCCGGCTACCTCGGCCAGACCTCGATGAAGACCGCCGAGGTGATCGCCTCGGCCCGCGGCGGCGTGCTCTTCATCGACGAGGCCTACGCGCTCGCGCTCGACCAGTACGGCGCGGAGGCGGTGACCACCCTGGTCAAGGACATGGAGGACCACCGCGGCGACCTGGTCGTCATCGTCGCGGGCTACTCCGGGCCGATGCAGGGCTTCCTCGACACCAACCCCGGGCTCGCGAGCCGCTTCTCCACCACCATCGACTTCGCGGACTACAGCGACGAGGAGCTGTCCGCGATCTTCGCGCGCCTCGCCGCCGCCGCCGATTTCACCCCGACGGAGGAGGCGGTCGCCGCCTTCGCCGACGTCGCCGCGGCGCAGGAGCGCACCGAGGCGTTCGGCAACGGGCGCTGGGTGCGCAACGTGCTCGACGCGGCCATCGCGCGTCACGCCTGGCGCCTGCGCGACACCGAGGAGCCGACGCTCGACGAGCTGCGGACCCTGGAGGCGGAGGACGTCGTGGAGGCGGAGCTGCCGGACGCGGAGTCCCCCGCAGCGGAGTCCGAGACCGACGCATCGACCGAGGAGATCGCATGAGCATCGCCACTGCCGCGCCGCCGGCTCCGCCCGCACCCGCGCAGACTGCGCCGGCCGCTCGGCGGCCGAACCTCCTCGCCCGCGCGACCTCGACCACTCCGCGCACCCTCCGCCTGCTGCTGGTGCTCACCGCGCTCGCTGCCGTGCTGTTCGGTGTCTTCGCCCAGCAGGCCGCGTCGCTGCAGGCGCGCGCCGCGCAGGAGGCCCGCGAGCAGGCCGCCCAGCTGATCGGCGTGCAGGACGTGCGGAATCTGCTCGTCGACGCCAACGCGATCGCGGCGAACACCTTCCTGGTCGGCGGACTCGAGCCCGCGGAGCAGCGGCAGACCTACGTGGACAACCTCGCCGGCGCGTCCTCGCGGATCGCCCGGCTCGCCGCGACGCAGCCCGACGACGCCGAGACCCTCGCCAAGGTCGCCACCAAGCTGACCACCTACAGCGGGCTGATCGAGCAGGCCCGCGCCAACAACCGGCAGGGCTTCCCGGTCGGCTCCGCGTACCTCGACCAGGCCTCGGCGCAGCTGACCGATGCCGAGAAGGGGATCCTCACGGATCTCAACGGGCTGGTCACCCGCGGGGCGGACCGCGTCGCCGCCGCCTACGACACCGTGCGCTTCAGCGTGCTGCTGCTGATCGGCTCGCTCGCGATGCTGCTCCTGCTCATCGCGGCGCAGGTCTGGCTGGCGCGCAGGACGCACCGCTACCTCAACCGCCCGCTCGCCACCGCCACCGGGCTGCTGCTGCTGGTCGGGATCGGCGGCGCGCTCGTGCTCGGCTCGATCGCGGGGCGTGCGGCGGCGGTGCGCGCCGAGCCGTACCAGGCGACGCTCGTCGTCTCGCAGGCGCTCACCGCGGCGAGCGACGCGAAGTCGCTGGAGAGCTTCACGCTGATCAAGCGCGGCTCGGGAGCGGCCCTCGAGGCGGAGTTCCAGGCGGCGGCGAAGGACGCGGGGGACCGGCTGCAGGCCGGAGTCGACGACGGCATCGTCGACGGGGCGCTGCTGACGGAGCTGAACGCGTGGCTGGACCTGCATGCGGCGATCCGCGATCAGGACGACGGCGGGAACTGGGACGACGCGGTGGACCTCGCCACCGCCACCGGGGACGGCACCGCCAACGGCGCGTTCACCGCTTTCGCGAACGATGCGCGCACGGCGATCGTCGACGACACGACCACGACCCGGACCGAACTCGACGACGGGAGCGCGACCGCCTCGATCGCCTCCTGGATCCTGCTCGCCGCCGGCCTGGTGGGCGCCCTGCTCGCCTGGCGCGGCGTCGCGCAGCGACTGGAGGAGTACCGATGACCCGCCTCAGCACCCTGCGCACGGGCGCCGTCGCGCTCCTGCTCGGCACCGTGCTCGCCGTCTCCGGCTGCACCAGCGGCGCGAGCGACCTCGGCAGCATCACCGAGGCGGCCACGCCGACCCCCACGGCGTCCGCGCCGTCGACCGCCGCTCCGGCCACCGCGGAGTGCTCGCCGTCCGCGGTCACCTCCTACGCGCCGACCGGCGTCACCGACAGCACCCGGCTCGCCCAGATCCGTGACGCGGGCACCCTCCGCGTCGGCGTCTCGGCCGACACCCTGCTGATGAGCTCGCGGAACCCGCTCACCGGCACGATCGAGGGCTTCGACATCGACATCGCCCACGAGATCGCCCGCGCGATCCTCGGGAACCCCGACGCGATCGAGTTCGTCGTGATCACCTCGGCTCAGCGCCTGCCCGCCCTCAGCGGCGACGCGGCGACGCCGCAGGTCGACCTGGTTGCCCGCACCCTGACGATGACCTGCGATCGCTGGAGCAGCATCGCCTTCTCCTCCGAGTACTACGCCGCGGGGCTGAAGGTGCTCGTCTCGGAGAAGAACAAGGCCAAGAGCATCGACGAGCTGGCCGGCGCGAGGGTCTGCGCGCCGCGGAGCACAACCACGCTCAGCCGGCTGGAGAGCGATTACCCCGACCTGGAGGCGGTCGCCGCCGACACGCACACCCAGTGTCTCGCGCAGTTCCAGGAGGGCTCCGTCGACGCCATCGCGGGCGACGACACGATCCTCGCCGGCTTCGTCGCGCAGGACCCGTACGCCAAGGTCATCGGCGACCAGCTCAGCTCCGAGCCCTACGGCCTCGGGATGCCGGCCGGCGACACCGACTACGTGCGCTTCGTCAACGCGGCGCTCGAGAGCATCCGCGCGGACGGCCGCTGGCAGAGCATCTACCAGCGCTGGCTCGGCGATCTCGGCACGGCGACGCCGCCCGCCGCCGTGTACGGGCGCTGATGGCGGCCGGGACGAGCGCGCAGGGGGTCTCGGGAGCGGGAGTCTCGGAGGGGACGCCCGTCGCTCCGGGGCGCCTGGGCGAGGCGATCCCGCAGCGTGCGCTCTTCGACTACCTCGCTCAGCTCGGCCGCTGGCTGGAGCGGACGACCCGCGAGCTCTCGCGGCTCGACGCCGCCGCGCTCGCCTCGCCGCAGGCCGACAGCTACACCGCCGACGTCGTCCTCGCGCAGTCGCTGCGCGAGTCCGTCACCCGGCGGCTGGCCGAGCTCGAGGTCGTCTGGGACTCCGGCCGCGTCGACGCCGTCGCCCGCGAGCGGATGTCGCAGCTGATCTGGGGACGGCTGGACTCCTCCGGCTCGGGCGGGAGCGCCGCCGTCTCGCTGGTCGAGGCCGTCCGGCTCTGCGACGCCGTCATCGGCCAGCTGAAGTCGCGCCTCGAGCTCGACCCGAGCGGCACCGACGTCGCCGGCCGGATCGTCGGGGTGCGCGCCGAGATCGAGCGCTGCCGCGACCTCACCCGCGACGCGCGCGGCACCGTCGACCAGGCCGCCGCCCAGCGCGTCGCGGTGCTCCGCTCGCGGCTGGACGCCCTCGCCGAGAAGGCCGGCCGCGGCGCCGACGTCTCCGGCCCGCTCGGCCAGCTGGAGAGCGACTCCGCCCGGCTGGAGCGCGACTTGATCATCGCCGCCTCCGAGCGCCGCGGACTCGAGCACGACCGGGTCCGCGCCCGCGAGCTGGCCGCCGCCGCGGAGCTGCGCGAGGCACCGCTGCGCGAGCTCGTCGCCCGCTGCCGCCGCGAGATCGCGGATCCGCCCCGCCTCGCGGTGCCCGACGTCTCGCGCCTCGGCGAGCCGCCGACCGGCCGGGAGGCGCTCGACGCGCACCTCGCCCGCCTCACCGCCGTCGGCCGGGCGTTCGACGCCGTCGAGGCCGCCTACACCTCGCCGCTGCGCGAGCGGGCCGCCCTCGGCTTCCGGCTGCGGGCCCTGCGCGAGCGCGCCGCCGCCAACGGCCGGGCCGCGTCGCCCGTCGGAGTCGCGGCCGACGCCGAGGTCCGCGCCGCGCTCGACGCGGTGCCCTGCTCGGTGCCGCTCGCCCGCCACCTGGTGGAGCAGTACGACGTGGTCACCCGCGACCTGCCCACCGCCCCGTCTCCCTCGCACCACCGGAAGGCCAGCTCATGAACGGCGACCCCTGCACCTCGACCCCGGGCTGCACCGGCGTCATCGAGGACGGCTACTGCAACGTCTGCGGGCTGCCGGCGGAGGCGCCGGCCGTCGCGGTGTCCGCTCCCACCGCGCGCCGCCCCGCTCCCGCGTCCGGCCCCACTCCTACTCCCGCCACCGCCTCCGCCGCCTTCGGCACCGGCTTCGCCGAGGGCGCGCCGAACGCGCAGGCCCCCGTCGGATCGAGCACCGAGGAGGCGGCCACCGCCCGCAGCGGCCGCACCTCCTCCGCCCGCCTCGCGACCGCCGCGCTCGGCTCGGCCCGCACGGCGCAGACCGGCTCGAAGACCACCCGCCGCGTCGGCACCACCTCCACCCGCCTGCGCGGGCCGCGGCTCGGCGCCGGGCTGACGACCGTCCCCTCGCGCCCCGCCGCCGATCCGATGGCCGCGCTGATGAAGGAGGCGGTGCTCCCCGAGCGCAAGCGCTTCTGCTCCAACTGCGGCACCGCGGTCGGCCGCGGCCGCGACGGCAAGCCCGGCCGCACCGAGGGCTTCTGCCCGAACTGCCGCACCCCGTTCAGCTTCACGCCGCAGCTCGCGAAGGGCGACGTCGTCGGCGGCCAGTACGAGGTCGTCGGCTGCCTCGCCTACGGCGGTCTCGGCTGGATCTACCTCGCCCGCGACCGCAACGTCTCCGGCCGCTGGGTCGTGCTCAAGGGCCTGCTGAACTCCGGCGACCCGGACGCGTACGCCGCGGCGGTGACGGAGCGGCAGTACCTCGCCGAGGTCGAGCACCCGCTGATCGTCGAGATCTACAACTTCGTCCTGCACGAGGGCGCCGGCTACATCGTGATGGAGTACGTCGGCGGTCCGAGCCTCAAGCAGATCCTGCAGGAGCGCCGCGACGCGAACGGCGGCTCCGCGGATCCGCTGCCCGTCGACCAGGCGCTCGCCTTCGTCCTCGAGGTGATGCCCGCCTTCGCCTACCTGCACGACCACGGACTGCTCTACTGCGACTTCAAGCCGGACAACATGATCCAGGTCGGCGACCAGGTGAAGCTGATCGACCTGGGCGGCGTGCGCCGCGCCGACGACGAGGAGTCGGCGATCTACGGCACCGTCGGCTACCAGGCGCCCGAGGTGCCCGAGCTCGGGCCGTCGATCGCCTCCGACGTCTACACGATCGGGCGGACGATCGCCTCGCTCGTCCTCGACTTCCGCGGCAACCAGACCACCTACGTCGCGTCGCTGCCGCCGGTGTCCGAGACGCCGCTGTTCCAGAAGTACGACTCGTTCTACCGGCTGGTCGCGAAGGCCTGCGCGCCCGACCCTCAGGACCGGTTCGCCACCGTCGACGAGATGCGCGGGCAGCTGCTCGGCGTGCTGCGCGAGGTCGTCGCGACCGACCGCGGGCCGGGGCACCCCGCGCTGCACTCGACCGAGTCGGCGCTCTTCGAGGCGCCCGTCGCCGACGTGGTCGACCGCCCGCTGCCCTGGGACGCCCTGCCGGGGCTCAAGACCGACGAGTCCGACCCGGCCCGCGCCTGGCTCGCGGGCGTCAACGTCGCCGACCCGATCGTCCGGCTGCGCGCGCTCGCGCTCGCGCCGACCGTGACCGTCGAGGTGCGGCTCGCCCGGGCCCGCGCGGCGATCGAGGCCGAGCGCTGGGAGGACGTCGCCCGCGCGACCGGCGAGATCCTCACCGAGGACCCGTGGGAGTGGCGCGCGGTCTGGATGAGCGGGCTGGCCCAGCTCGCCCGCCATGACGACATCGGCGCCCGCGCCTCGTTCAACACCGTCTACGGTCAGGTGCCGGGCGAGCTCGCCCCCAAGCTCGCGCTCGCCGCGGCCTGCGAGTCGAGCGGCGAGCCCGAGGTGGCGGAGTCGCTCTACGTGATCTGCGCCCGCGCCGACGCCAACTACACCGCGCCCGCCGCCTTCGGCCTCGCCCGGGTCCGGCAGCACCGGGCCGACCTCGACGGCGCGCTCGACGCGCTCGACATCGTCACACCGACCCGCTCCTCCTACGTCGACGCCCGCCGCCGCCGCGCCGAGCTGCTGGCCGGCTCGGGGCGCGGACTGCCGGCGCTGTCCGCGGCGCTCGCCAGTGTCGACACCGTCGCGATCGACGCGCGCACCCGGCTCGAGCTGACGACGGGGGTGCTGGAGTCGGCGCTCGAGCTGGTCCAGCGCGACGGGCCCGCCGAGGGAGCGACCATCGGCGGGATCGACGCCACCGAGCCCGCCCTCCGCGACGGTCTCGAGACCTCCTACCGCTCGCTCGCGGCCGCCACCCGCGAGAAGCAGGAGCGCCTGCGCCTCGTCGACCGGGCGAACGCCGTGCGCCGCTGGACGCTGACGTGAGCGAGGCGAGCGACGTGAGCGGGGAGAGTTCCGTGAGTGCCGCGCTGTCCACGCCCTGCCCGAACTGCGGCGAGCCGGTCTCGACCGGCGACGCCTTCTGCGAGGCCTGCGGGACGACGCTGATCGTCCCGGCCGCCGCGGCCGCCCCGCCCGCCGCCGGATCCGAGGGCCCGACCGCCTGCCTGCACTGCGGGGGAGCGATCGCCGACGACGGCTACTGCGAGCAGTGCGGTCAGCGCGCCCCGACCGAGCGCGAGCACTGGGCGGAGGCGCCGCACCCGCTGGTCGGCGGCGTCTGCGACCGCGGGATCCGCCACGCGGCCAACGAGGACGCGATGGCGATCGGCGCGACCGCCGGCGAGGACGGCGGGCTGCGGACCGCGCTGCTGGTGGTCTGCGACGGCGTCTCCTCGACCCCCGACTCCGACGCCGCCTCGCTCGCCGCGGCCCGCGCCGCACTGAGTGCGCTGCGCAGCGAGGTCGGCGGCGAGGTGCACGGCGCCGAGCGCTGGGGCGCGCTGCTGCAGATGGCGGTCGCGCGCGCCTCCGGAGCGATCGACGCCGCGGTGCCGGAGAAGCGCGACAACCCGCCCTCCTGCACCTTCACCGCGGCGATCCTCGACGGCGCGCTGCTGGTCACCGGCAACGTCGGCGACAGCCGCAGCTACTGGATCCCCGACGCGGGCC
Source organism: Rathayibacter sp. VKM Ac-2927 (assembly GCF_022815525.1). Classification (NCBI taxonomy): domain Bacteria; kingdom Bacillati; phylum Actinomycetota; class Actinomycetes; order Micrococcales; family Microbacteriaceae; genus Rathayibacter; species Rathayibacter sp. VKM Ac-2927. Next base: position 921,414 of record NZ_JALGRT010000001.1, on the reverse strand, counting down.
CCGCCCGGCAGCTGACCGTCGACGACTCCTGGGCGCAGGAGCAGATCGCCTCGGGCGTGCCCCGCGCCGAGGCCGAGTCCGCGCCCGACGCGCACGCCATCACCAAGTGGCTGGGCGCCGACGCGCACGACGAGTCGCCGACCCTGGGCTCCACGGTGCTCGACGAGCCGGGCTGGGTGCTCGTCTGCTCCGACGGCCTGTGGAACTACGCCTCGCCCGCCGAGGAGCTCGCGGCCGTCCTGCACGACGCGGTCGCCCGCGTCGGCGACGACCCGGTCGCGCTGGCGGAGGCCCTCGTCGCCTGGGCGAACGAGCGCGGCGGCCAGGACAACATCACGGCGGCCCTGGCGCGCTTCGCGCCGGCGGCGGAGGCCGCGCCGCCGCCTTCCCTGCTGATCGAGTAGGCCGCGCAGCGGCCGTATCGAGATCCCCCCGCCGTGCCGCTCCGTCCATCCGAGGTGCCGGTGCCTGGACACATCCGCTCCCCGCGTCCGCGCCGTTCCCGCCTACCCTCGACCCCATGAGCATCGCCGAGTCGCCCGCCACCTCGCTGTCCACCGTCGGCCACTGGATCGACGGCGCAGCCTCACCCTCGTCGTCCGGCCGCACCGCGCCGGTCTACGACCCCGCGCTCGGTGTCGCGACCAAGGAGGTCGCGCTGGCCGACGCCGCCGAGATCGATGCGGCCGTCGCCTCCGCCAAGGCCGCGTTCCCCGCCTGGCGCGACACCTCGCTCGCCAAGCGCCAGCAGATCGTCTTCAGGTTCCGCGAGCTGCTCGAGGCCAAGAAGGGCGAGCTCGCCGAGATCATCACCTCCGAGCACGGCAAGGTCCTCTCCGACGCGATGGGCGAGATCACCCGCGGTCAGGAGGTCGTCGAGTTCGCGACCGGCCTCGCGCACCACCTCAAGGGCGAGTACTCCGAGCAGGTCTCGACCGGCGTCGACGTCTACTCCGTGAAGCAGCCGCTCGGCGTCGTCGGCATCATCAGCCCCTTCAACTTCCCCGCGATGGTGCCGATGTGGTTCTTCCCCATCGCGATCGCCGCCGGCAACACGGTGGTCGTGAAGCCGTCCGAGAAGGACCCGTCGTCGGCGATCTGGCTCGGCGCGCTCTGGAAGGAGGCCGGTCTCCCCGATGGCGTCTTCACCGTCCTGAACGGCGACAAGGTCGCGGTCGACGGGCTCCTCGAGCACCCGGACGTGAAGTCGATCTCCTTCGTCGGCTCCACCCCGATCGCCCAGTACGTCTACGAGACCGGCACCCGCAACGGCAAGCGCGTCCAGGCGCTCGGCGGGGCGAAGAACCACATGCTCGTGCTGCCCGACGCGGACCTCGACCTCGTCGCGGACTCCGCCATCAACGCGGGCTTCGGCTCGGCGGGGGAGCGCTGCATGGCGATCTCGGTCGTCGTCGCCGTCGAGCCGGTCGCGGACGAGCTGATCGCGAAGATCCAGGAGCGCGCCGCGACCCTGCGCATCGGCGACGGGCGTCGCGGCTGCGACATGGGACCCCTGGTCACCGAGGCGCACCGCGACAAGGTCGCCTCCTACATCGCGATCGCGGAGGAGGACGGCGCGAAGGTCGTCGTCGACGGCCGCGGCATCGAGGTCGACGGCGACGAGAACGGCTTCTGGCTCGGCCCGACCCTGCTCGACGACGTCCCGATCACCTCGAAGGCCTACACCGAGGAGATCTTCGGACCGGTCCTCTCCATCGTCCGGGTGCAGTCCTACGAGGAGGGCGTCGCCCTGATCAACAACGGCGCCTTCGGCAACGGGACCGCGATCTTCACCAACGACGGCGGGGCGGCCCGCCGATTCCAGAACGAGGTCGAGGTCGGGATGATCGGCATCAACGTGCCGATCCCGGTGCCGGTGGCGACGTTCTCGTTCGGCGGCTGGAAGTCGTCCCTGTTCGGCGACACGAAGGCCCACGGCGCGGAGGGTGTGCGGTTCTTCACGCAGCAGAAGGCCATCACCTCGCGCTGGCTCGACCCGTCGCACGGCGGCATCAACCTCGGCTTCCCGCAGAACTGAGCCGGGCCGCGAGATGCCACTTATGAGCGACTTCTACGGCGTGTCCTGCTCATAAGTGGCATCTCGCGGGGCCACCGCACACCGACCATCGCAAGGTCGAGCGCAACCGGCGAATCGCGTGTCAGCGATTCGTCGTGGGCGGACGTGCGTCGCTCTGCGGGGCGTCCCCCTCTCGCTCGGCCGACCGCGGCCGATCGACGACGGAGGAGGAGACCGGCGCCGAGAAGCACAGCGCCAGCCACAGCTCGGTGCGCGCATCCACATCGTCCAGGTCGACACCCAGCGCCCGCTCGACAGCCGTGACGCGGTTCCGCAGCGTGTGCCGGTGCACGCCGAGCTCGCGGGCGGCCGGCTCCCAGGCGCCGTTGCAGCGGAGCCAGACGCGGGCGCTCTCGAGCAGCACGCCGCCCTCGGGGCTGAGCAGCGGCGCGAGCAGCCGCCGCGCGAGCGGCTCGGCACCCGCCGCCGTGAGCAGGCCGCGCATCCCCTGCGCCGACACGTCCTCGAAGCGGAGCAGCGGATGCTCCGCCGTCGCCCGGTCGGCTGCGCGCCGCGCCTCCACCAGCCCCCGCTCCAGCTCGGCCCAGGCGATCGGCGCCGAGGACCCCGCCTGTGCAGTGTGCCGCTCCAGCACCCCCGCGATCAGCGCCAGATCCTCCGCACCCGTGATCACCACGAGGGCTCCGTCGCGCTCGGCGAAGAACAGCCGCGCCCCGTTCTCCTCCGCGAACACCTCCAGCTCGTCGAGCAGCGAGTCGCCGCGCACCGGCTCGCTCAGCACGCTCACGCGGACCGGCTCGGCGGGCAGCGTGCCCCAGAGCTGCCGCGCCGTGCGGGCCGCGACGTCGAAGGCCCCGGCGACGAGCAGCTCGAGCAGACCCGAGCGCAGCTGCCGCCGCGAGGTGTCGAGGGCGCGCCGCTGCTCGAGGGCGATGCTCGCGAGCCCGATGACGCTCGCCACCAGGTCGTTGCCGGCCGGATCCAGGGGAGTGCCGGTGCCGACCGCGAGCACCCCGCGCAGGTGGTCGCGCTGCCCGAGAGTCTGCAGGGTGACGCCGCCGCCGTCGTCGAGGCGGAGCCCCGCGCGGCTGCCCCGCGCGAGCGCCTGGCGCACGGCCGCGGCGACCGAGCGCTCCGCCGCCTCCGGCACGTCGAGCCGGGTCGGCAGGTGCACCCGCTGGCCGACCGCGTCGTAGAGCGCGACCCAGCAGTCCAGCTGGCGCTCCAGCTCCGAGAGGATCGCCGCGAGGCCGTCCGGGCGCAGCGCCGCCCGCGCGACCCGGCGCTGCGCCTCCAGCGACCACTCCAGTCGCTCACGCTGCTCGCGCGAGATGACGTCCGCGACGAAGCGGATGATCCCCATGAACGGCGTCAGATCGGCGACCTCGAGCAGCGGCAGCCCCTGCCGCGCGCAGGCCGCGACGAGGGGAGCGGGCACCTCGTCGTGCACGATGCCGGTCGCGAAGCCGAGGGCGCGGATGCCCCGGCCGCGCAGGCGCGCGACGTACGCCTCCGAGAAGTCGGCGCCCTGCGTCCCGGGAGCCTGCTCGAAGTGCACCCCGTCGGTGAGCAGCAGCTGCCCCGACTCGAGCCACGGCGTCGGATCGACGAGGTCGGAGGAGTGCGCCCAGACCAGTGGAGCGTCGAGGGCCGCCTCGTTGTGCACGCCCGCGAGGACGTGGAGGCGGAAGGCCGGCTCGGCGAGCAGATCGCGGACGGTCGCGGGCACGGGCGGCTCCCTCGGGATTCGACGTTCTGTCCATCGTAGGGCGGTGGCTTCGACAAAGCGGGCCGCCCGCGACGGGCCCCCGCGCGGCACGATGGAGGCATGACGCTCTCGGACACGACCTCCTCGGACACGACTCCCACCGGCAGCACCAACGCCTCCGTCACCGCCGCCGACCGCTCACGGGTCTTCCACTCCTGGTCCGCGCAGGGCGCGCTCAACCCGCTGCCGATCGCCGGCGGCCTCGGCGCCGAGGTCTGGGACGTCGACGGCACCCGCTACCTCGACTTCTCCAGCCAGCTCGTGAACGTCAACATCGGCTACCAGCACCCCAAGGTCGTCGCCGCGATCCAGGCGCAGGCGGCGGTGCTCACCACCGTCGGCCCGGCCTTCGCGAACGAGACCCGGGCCGAGGCGGCGCGCCTGATCACCGAGCGCGCGCCCGAGGGCTTCGAGAAGGTCTTCTTCACCAACGGCGGCGCGGACGCCAACGAGAACGCGATCCGGATGGCGCGCCTCTACACCGGTCGCGACAAGATCGTCTCCTTCTACCGCTCGTACCACGGCAACACCGGCGCCGCGATCGTCTCCACCGGAGACTGGCGCCGCATCCCCAACGAGTACGCCCGCGGGCACGTGCACGCCTTCGGCCCCTACCTCTACCGCTCCGAGTTCTGGGCCGAGACGCCCGAGCAGGAGTGCGAGCGCGCGCTGCACCACCTCGAGCGCGTCGTGCAGGCCGAGGGCCCGGAGTCGATCGCGGCGCTGCTGCTCGAGACCATCCCCGGCACGGCCGGCATCCTCACGCCGCCGCCCGGCTACCTCGTCGGCGTGCGGGCGCTCGCCGACCGCTACGGCATCCTGCTGATCCTCGACGAGGTGATGGCCGGCTTCGGCCGCACCGGCGAGTGGTTCGCGTTCGACGCGTTCGACGTCCGGCCCGACCTGATCACCTTCGCCAAGGGCGTCAACTCCGGCTACGTGCCGATCGGCGGCGTCCTCATCGACGACCCGATCGCACACCACTTCGACGAGCGCGTCTTCCCCGGCGGGCTGACCTACTCCGGCCACCCGCTCGCCGCGGCGAGCGTCGTCGCGACCCTCGAGGCCATGGCGGAGGAGGGCATCGTCGACAACGCGAAGACCATCGGCTCCGAGCACCTCGCCCCCGGCCTGGCCGCCCTCGAGGCGAAGCACGACCTGATCGGCGAGGTCCGCGGCTCCGGCGTCTTCTGGGCGCTCGAGCTGGTCACCGACCGCGCCACCCGCGAGCCGCTGCCCGCCGCCGCCGTCGGCCGCCTGAAGGCGGACCTGCTCTCCCGGGGCCTCCTGCCCTTCACCGCTGACAACCGCATCCATGTCGTCCCGCCCGCCGTGGTCACCCCCGCCGAGGTCGCCCGCGGCCTCGCGATCCTCGACGACGCCCTGACCGCCTTCAGCGGCTGACGCGCGGGTCTCGATACGCCGCTGCGCGGCTACTCGACCAGCATGCTGCGACCCGTCGCCGAACCAGCCGGCCACGCACGAGCCGTATCCGGGAATCCGCGTCCCAGCGGATTCCCGTCGGCGCACGCACCGGGGTGCGAAACCCACCCCGCGCAGTGCCGACCGCGAGACGCCGCTCCGCGGCGTCTCAGGAAGCGGAGTGCAGCGCGAACGCCGTCACGAATCCGAGGACGGCGTACAGCCCGGTCAGCACATCGTCCCGGTCGAACGCCTCCGGGATCATCGTGTTCGAGATCATCGCGAGGATCGCGCCGGCCGCGACCGTGGTGACGAACGCCACGACCGCTCCGGGCGCGCTCGCGAAGACGAGGAAGCCGACGAGCGCGGCGATCGCGGACAGCGCCGCGATGCCGCCCCAGACGGTGAAGACGTAGCGGGCGGAGCGCCCGTCGGTCTTCATCCCGACGGTGGAGGAGAGCCCCTCGGGCAGGTTCGAGATCGCCACGGCGGCCACGATCGGCACGCTGATCGCCGCTCCCGCACCGCCCTGCGCCACGGAGAGGCCGAGCACGATCGACTCGGGGATCCCGTCGATCAGCGCGCCCGCGGCGATGGCGGTGCCGCCGCCCGCGGAGCCGGAGCCCTTCGCGCTCTTGCGATTCCCGGCGCCGGCGCGGGTGAGCAGCGCGTCCGCCCCGACGAAGACCACGGCACCGGCGAGCGTGCCGAGGATCGTCGGCAGCAGTCCGCCGTCGTCGGCCGCCTCCTGCACGAGCTCGTAAGCGAGCGCCGAGATGAGCACGCCCGCGCCGAACGCCGAGATCGCGGCGGTCAGCTTGGGCGGGACGCGGACGAACCAGGCGAGCGCCGCTCCGACGAGGAGGGTCGCTCCGCCGATGGCGCCGCTGAGCAGCGCGAGGGACCAGGGAAGCACGGCGCCCAGCCTGCCAGGCGGACGCGGGCCGCGGACCGGGGTTGACGGAGCTCGGGCACGCGCGACTGAGCGCGCTCGTTCTGGTCGAGCGCGCGGCTGAGCGCGCTCATGCTGGTCGAGTAGCCCCGGAGGGGCGTATCGAGACCCACCGTCGCCAGCACGGTGGGTCCAGGGGCTCGTCCTCCGACATGGCCTTCTCAGCACCGCTCCGAGACGTACCCCTCGTCGCCGGGCGTCAGCAGGTCGCGGTCGCGCAGCAGCACGCCGATGCCGTCGCCGCGTGCGCACGCCCGCGCGAACACCGCGTCCGCGTCGTCGACGTCCGTGTACTCCACCTCGTAGACCCGCTCGCCGTAGACGTCCGTGTAGGCGTCGCACTCCGTGAACACCTCGCACTCCTCCGTGATCGCGAAGTCGAAGCCGAGCGCGCGCATCTCCTCCGCGCGCTCGGCCGCGTTCTTCTGCCCGATCGCGAGCCCGGCCCGGTGCGCCGCCTCGACGAGGTCCCGCGCGAAGGCGGCCGTGTCGTCGTCGGTCAGCAGCGCCTCCGAGCGGGTGGCGGAGTCGAGGTTGTCGGCCTCGACGGCGTCGAAGCCGCTCTCGGCGCAGCCCTCGAGCCACGGCCCGACCGCCTCGAGCAGCGCCTCCCGCTTCGCCGCCGTCGACACGTCGAGGAGCGTCTCGTCCGGCCAGTCCGGATCGGTGATCGGCTCGCCGTCCACGTCCCGCAGCAGCAGCTCGGGGCGCGCTGCCCACTCCTCCTCCTCGCCGGGCTGCGTCTGGAAGGCGTTGACGTAGCAGACCGAGTACACGCCGGGCGCGGGCTCGGCCTCGCGGTCGCGGACGACGAGCTCGACGCCGTCGGCCGGCGGGTAGCTGCCGCCGAGCTGATAGTCGAAGCCCGCGCCCGCCGGGGGAGGGGCCGGCTGTCCGACGGTTGCTGCGCATCCGGCGAGGAGAAGGGCGGTCGCGGCCAGGCAGCACAATAAACTGGCCGAATGGCGGAGTTCAGCGCGAGTGTCTTTCAGAACGAGTTCCTCTCGGACGGCGCGACGGATGTGCACGCGATCGTGACGGTGACCGCCTCCGGCACCGGCGCGGCCGGCAGCGACGGAGCGGCCGCCGAGATCATCATCGTCGACTGCTCGGGGTCGATGACCGGCGAGAACATGACCGCGGCCAAGCGCGCCGCCGCCGTGGCGGTCGACCAGATCCTCGACGGCACCTTCTTCGCCGTCGTCGCCGGCTCCGAGCGCGCCGACCGCGCCTTCCCGTACCCGAACGCCTCCGTCTCGATGGTGCGGATGGAGCCGGGCGCCCGGGCGGCCGCGAAGGAGGCCATCGGCTTCCTCCAGGCCGACGGCGGCACCGCGATGGGCACCTGGCTGACCCTCGCCCGCCAGCTCTTCTCCAGCGTCCCCGAGGCGAAGCAGCGGCACGCCATCCTGCTCACCGACGGCAAGAACGAGCACGAGTCGCGGATGCAGCTCGACGCGGCGATCCGCGCGGCCGGCGGCGTCTTCCAGTGCGACGTCCGCGGCGTCGGCTCCCGCTGGGTCGTCGAGGAGGCGCGCACCATCGCCAGCGCGCTGCTCGGCACCGTGGGCCTGATCGCGAACCCGGCCGACATGGCCGCCGACTTCGAGCAGCTGATCCAGGCGTCCATGGGCCGCGGAGTCGCCGACGGCGAGCTGCGCGTCTGGACCCCGCAGGGCTCGCAGCTGCTCTTCGTCCGCCAGGTCGCGCCGAACCTCGAGGACCTCAGCTCCCGTCGCACCTCGGTCAACCCGCTGACCGGCTCCTACCCGACCGGCGCCTGGGGCGACGAGTCGCGGGAGTACCACGTGGCCGTCCGCGTCGCCTCGAAGCCGGTCGGCGCCGAGCAGCTGGCCGCCCGCGTGCAGCTCAGCGTGCGCGACGAGGTCGTCGCCTCCGCGCTGGTCAAGGCCCGATGGACGGACGACTCCGCACTCACCGCCCGGATCGACCCGGCGGTCGCGCACTACACCGGCCAGACCGAGCTCGCCTCGGCGATCCAGGACGGCCTCGCCGCGAAGGCCGTCGGCGACGACGCCACCGCGACCGTGAAGCTCGGCCGTGCCGTGCAGCTCGCCGCCGCGACCGGCAACGACGAGGCGACCGCGAAGCTGCGCAAGGTCGTCGAGATCGACGACCCGAACGAGGGGACGGTGCGGCTGAAGCGCGGCGTCGCCCGCCTGGACGAGATGGCGCTCGACACCGCCTCGACGAAGACCACGCGGGTGCGCAAGTGAGCTACCGCTGCCCCGAGGGGCACACCTCCCAGTCCGGCGACTACTGCGACGTCTGCGGTGCGCCGATCGCGCCCGCAGCGCCGTCCGCCCCCGCGCCCCGCGCCGCCGACCCGACCACGGCGATCCCGACCGGTCCCGCCGTCTGCCCGAACTGCTCGTACCCCAACGAGGCCGGCGCGCTGTTCTGCGAGAACTGCGGCTACGACTTCACCACCGGCTCGCTGCCCGAGGCCGACCCGTTCACCGAGTCCGGCGCCGTCCGTGCACCCGGCGAGGTCGGCGGCTCCGCCACGCCGGCCGGTGATCCGGCCGCCCACCCGGGCGAGGCGCCCGCGCCGGCCGCTCCCGGTGCGCCGCCCGCGCTCGTCCCGGAGGAGGAGGCCGGCTTCGACGTGCCCGTCGCCACCGCGCCGCCGACCGCGCCCGCCACGGAGGTCCTCTCCGAGGTCACCGGGAGCACGCCGACGGCAGCACCCGCCGCCCCCGCGGCTGCGGAGGAGGACGACCCCTGGATCGCCGAGATCTGGGTCGACCCCGACTGGTACGCGGAGCAGCGCGCCGAGGACCCGATGCCCTCCGGCGGCCCGCCGACGATCGTCGTGCTCCGCGAGCGCTCCGTGCTCGTCGGCCGGCCCTCCGTCTCGCGCGGCATCTCGCCGCAGATCGACTGCGGCACCGACTCCGGCGTCTCCCGCCGCCACTGCCAGCTCAACACCGACGGCTACCGCTGGTGGGTCGAAGACCTGCAGTCCGCGAACGGCACCTACCTCGCCGCGGCCGGCGCCCCGCTGCCGCAGACCCCGATCCCCACCGGCCAGCGCCGCGAGATCGAGGAGGGCGACCGCGTCTACGTCGGCGCCTGGACCCGCATCGTCCTCCGCCAGGCCCTCCCGGGCGAGGCCTGACCGGCCGCTTGCATGCTGATCGAGTAGCCCGCGCAGCGGGCGTATCGAGATCCACCGTCACCGAGAGCTGAGCCGTCGGGCCTGCGTTCTGAAGTCGGTGGGTCTCGATACGCCGCTGCGCGGCTACTCGACCAGCATGCAAGGCGGCCGTTGCGCGGCTGCTCCACCAGCATGTGCGGTGGCGGCTGCTCGGCCGGCGGGGGATCCGCTCAGCGGCCGGCGAGCATCCCGAGCATCCAAGAGAGGGCGGCGACGGCGCCGACGCCGACGACGCTCGAGCCGATGATGACGGCGCGGCGGAGGCGGACGGCGCGGCCGTCGGGAGCGGACGCCGCATCCAGCCCGGAGGGGGACGACGCGGTCATGCCGGCGCGCAGCCGGTGCGCGACCTGGTCGGCCGTGGGCCGCTTCGCCGGGTCGCGCTCGGTCATCGAGGTGAGCAGCGCGCGCCAGGATGCGGGCAGCGTCGCCGGGACGACGGGGGAGCGGTTGAGGCGCGCGATGGCCGCCTCGAGGACGGTGCCGGAGTACTCGCGGTGCCCGGTGATCGCCTCGAGCAGCACGAGGCCGAGCGAGAAGACGTCGCTGGCGCCGCTGATCGGCTCGCCGGCGACCTGCTCGGGGCTGACGAAGCTGGCGGTGCCGATCACGATGCCGTCGCTGGTGAGGCGCGAGCCGTCCATGAAGTGGGCGACGCCGAAGTCGGTGAGCTTGGCGGTGCGGGCGTAGCCGCTGGAGGCCACCTCGCTGACCAGGATGTTCGCGGGCTTCACGTCGCGGTGCACGACGCCCCTCTCGTGCAGGTAGGCGAGCGCCTCGGCCAGCTGCGTGCCGATCGCGGCGACCTCGTCCGGCGCCATCGGGCCGGGCTCGAGCCGCGCCTCGAGGGTCGGGTCGGCGACGAGCTCCATCACGACGTAGCGGCGCACCTCGCCGCCGAAGTTGTGCAGGCCGGCGTCGAAGAGGTTGACGATCCCGGGGTGCGCGAAGGAGCTGAGCATCCGCACCTCGCGCTCCTGGCGGGCGACGTCCTCGGGATTGGAGGCCTCGGCGCGGAAGACCTTCACGGCCACTTCGCGCTGCACGGTCTCGTCGCGGGCCCGGTACACCGAGCCCATCCCGCCGGAGCCGATCCGCTCGATCAGGTAGTAGCGACCGGCCACCCGCTGCTGGGCGGCATTGGCGGCGATGGTGCTCACGACGACCCGCCTTCCGCTGGAGCGGAGTGCTCCGTGGCGCTCAGGACGAGCACCTGGGTAGACGGTACCGCGGTGCCGCGACAACGGGGAGCGCAATAGCCGGGATTGACATACGGCCGTGATAGAAGCAGTCGATCCGGCGCCGAGCGGGACCGCTCAGCGCAGCCCGCTGCGGGCGAAGCCCTGCACGAAGTAGCGCTGGAAGATCAGGAAGAGCACGACCATCGGCAGCACGTTCACCAGCGCGAAGGCCATCGTTCCGCCGTAATCGCTGCCGAACTGGCCCTGCAGATAGAGCAGCCCGATCGGGAGGGTGAAGAGGACGTTCTCCTTGAGGGCGATCAGCGGCCAGGCGAAGTCGTTCCAGGAGCCGAGGAGCGACATGAAGAACAGAACGGCGATCAGCGGCTTCGAGAGCGGGAGCACGATCCGGGTGAAGACGCGGAAGTGGCCGGCCCCGTCGATCCGGGCCGCCTCGATCAGGTCGCGAGGGATCGCGAGGATGAACTGCCGCGCGAGGAACAGCCCGAAGGCCGAGGCCGCCGTCGGCAGGATCACCGCCCAGTAGCTGCCGTAGAGGCCGAGATCGGTGACGAGCCGGAAGAGCGACACCATGATCACCTGCACGGGGAGCGTCAGCGTCGACAGGGCCAGCAGGAAGAGCACGCCGGAGCCGCGGAAGCGCAGCTGCGCGAAGGCGTAGCCGCCGAGCAGGTTGATCGCCACGGTGATCAGCGCGGTGGTGAGGCTGATCGCGACCGAGTTGCCGAACCAGGTCGCGACCGGGAACGAGTCGAAGACGCGCTCGAAGTTGGCGAGGGTGAACTCGCGCGGCCAGAGCCGCAGCGTGCCGCCGAGCAGCTCGGCGCGCGAGGAGAACGCGACGACGAGCATCCAGTAGAGCGGGAAGAGGATGACGAGGGAGACGAGGATCGCCAGGACGAGCCGGAGCGCGGTCGTCGAGCGGGAGACGCGGTTCATTCGACGAGGTCCCTCGAGCGGTTCGTGCGCCACTGCACGGCGGTGAAGATCATCGTCAGGATCAGCAGGACGATGCCGATCGCCGCCGCGTAGCCCTGGTCGCGGGTGACGAAGCCGGTGTCGTAGGCGTAGGTCACCAGCACCGAGGTGGAGTTCTGCGGCCCGCCGCCGGTGAGGACGAAGACGATGTCGAAGACCTGGAACGAGTAGATGACGTTGAGGATGAGCAGGAAGAACGTCGACGGGCCGACCAGCGGCACCGTCACGTGCCGGAACTGCTGCCAGCCGTTCGCGCCGTCCAGCCGCGCCGCCTCGTAGAGCGCGGGGTTCACGCCCTGCAGCCCGGCCAGGTAGATCAGCATGTTGAAGCCGACCCGCCACCACAGGGTGACGAGGATCACGGAGGCGAAGGCCGCGGCTCCGCCGGACTGCCAGGCGATGCGCGGCAGTCCGATCGCCTGCAGAAGTCCGTCGAGCACGCCGCTGTTCTCGTCGAAGATCAGCACGCCCATCAGCGCCGTCGCGACGCCCGAGACCGCCATCGGCAGGATCAGGATCGAGCGGAAGACGGGCCGGGCCGGCAGCACCGAGTTCAGCAGCACCGCGGCGCCCAGCCCGAGCGCCATCGAGAGCGGCGTGACGATCAGCGTGAACAGCGCGGTGTTGAGGGTCGAGCGCCAGAACAGCGGGTCGCTGAGCAGCCGCGCGTAGTTGTCCAGGCCGATGAAGACGCCGTCGCCGAAGCCGTTGGTGCGCTGGAAGCTGAGCAGGAACGCGCCGACCAGCGGCACGAAGACGAACAGCGCCAGCATCAGCAGGTTCGGCGCGAGGAACCCGTAGGCGGCGACGGTCTCGCGGGCGGCGGGCGCCCGGGAGGAGCGGCGCGGTCGCGCCGTCACCTCCTCGGGCGCGGGGAGGGTGCGGGTCACCGGATCCTGCCGCTCACTGCACGGCGGTGGCGATGCCGGAGCTGAGCTTCGCGATCGTGTCCTCGGTGCTCTGGCCGCCGACGAACGCCTGCTCCAGCTGGTCCTTCAGCACCGCGATGATCGCGGCCATGTCCGGCGAGGCCACCTGCGCCGCGTCGGACGCCTGCACGGTGCCCGCCTGGCCGAGGAAGACCTCGGCGAGCTCGGGGCGCACCTCGAACTCGATGCCCGACTCGGTCAGGTCGCGGCGGGTGGGCAGGAGCGAGGCGCCGGCGCAGAAGTCGCGCATCGACTCCTCCTCGGTCACGAAGGCGAGGAACGCCGCCGCGAGCTCGGGGTTCGCGGTCGCCTTGGTCGCGACGAGCGCGTTGCCGCCGAAGTCGCCGCCGCCGCGCACGTTCCGCGGCGAGTAGGTCGCGCCCCACTCGAAGTCGAGCGTCGACTCCGCGTCCGGGATGAGGAACGCCCCGCCGAAGGTCATCGCGGTCGTCTGCGAGTACCAGAGGTCGCTCGCGTAGGTCGTCGCCTGGATCGAGCTGCTCGGCGGCACGAGGCCGTCGGTGAAGAAGCTGCGGCTGAAGTCGATCGCCGCGCGACCCGCGTCGGAGTCGATGGCCGGGGCGGACAGGTCCTCGGTGAGGAAGCGGCCGTCGGCCTGGAAGAGCAGGCTCAGCCAGCGGGTGACGCCGTTGCCCTGCCAGTTGTAGGCGAAGGGGTAGCGCTCGGCGGGGAGCGAGGCGCGCAGCGTGCGGCCCACCTCGGTGAACTCCTCCCAGGTCCAGGCCTCCTCCGGCGAGGCCGGGAAGTCGGTGATGCCCGCGGTGGCGAGCGCCTCCGTGTTGTAGAGGATCAGCGAGGTGTCGGTGTGGTGCGGCACGCCGAACGGGCTGCCGTTGCTCTGCACCGCGGCCCAGGCCGGGTCGGTGAAGCGGTCGGCCACGTCCGCCTCGAGGTGCGGGGTGAGGTCGAGCAGCTGGTCTCGACCGGCGTAGCTGCCGAAGGTGTAGTACGGCACCCGGAAGACGTCCGGCGGGTTCCCCGCCTGCAGCTGCGCGTCGATGTTGGTGAACATCTGCTCGTACGGCACCGAGTTCAGCGCCACGGTCGAGCCGGGGTTCGCCTCCTGGAAGCGGTCGATCGCCCGCTGGAAGCCGGCCAGCTCGGCATCCGTGCCCCAGGTGGTGAAGGTCAGCGTGCCGCTGTCGGCGCTCGCCGCCGGGCGGGCCGGCGCGAAGCCGCAGCCCGCGAGCACCGGGACCGAGGCGGCGACGCCCAGGGCGCTGAGGAAGCGGCGGCGGTCCAGCGTCACCCGATCGAAGGCGCTCCTGCGGAGCGAAGTCGTGTCCAGAGCCATCATGGCCTCCCCTCGGGGGCCACCGTCGAGCCCTCCGAGGGGAGGCTAGCTGCGGGCAAAGGCGTGCGCCGCTACTGGACGGATCCGCGCTCCTGTGAGAGAAGCGGTGCTCAGCTCCGGCGGCCGAGCATCCCCTCGAACGAGCCGTCGAGCGCCCACGGGTCCGCCGGAGCGCGCGAGGTGCGCGCCGCCTCGGTCGCGAGCTCGCGGCCCGCCCGCTCGATCCGCGAGGGCAGCGCGCGGCCGTCCTCGTTGGCTCCGCCCCAGTCCTCGGTCGCGGCGAAGACCGTCGTCGACAGGGGAGCGGCGTGCAGGTAGCTGAAGAGCGGGCGCATCGCATAGTCGACCGCGAGCGAGTGGCGGGGCGAGCCACCGGTCGCCGCGAGCAGGACGGGCAGCCCGCGCAGCGCCTCGGTGTCGAGCACGTCGACGAACGACTTGAAGAGCCCGCTGTAGCTCGTCGTGAAGATCGGCGTCACGGCGATCAGGCCGTCCGCGCCGGCCACCGCGTCGAGCGCGGTCTGCAGCGCCGGGCTCGCGAAGCCGGTGAGCAGGTTGTTCGTGACGTCGTGCGCGAGGTCGCGCAGCTCGACGACGCTGCGCTCGACGGCGAAGCCCTGCTCGGTGAGCGAGGCCTCGGCCGCGTCGGCCAGGCGGTCGGCGAGCAGGCGGGTGGAGGACGGCGTGCTGAGGCCGGCCGAGAGGACGGTGATCCTGCGGGTGTCCATGGGCGGGGCCTCCTAGGCGCTGACGGGGACGGTGCTGACGGGGACGGGCTGCTCGGCGCGGGAGGCGACGAGCGAGGAGTGGGTGGGCGCGTCCGGCACGTGTGCCGGGCGGCCCTCGGCGAAGCCGGCGCGCAGAGCGGGCAGGATCTCGCCGAGCATGTCCATCTGCTCGAGGACGGTCTTCAGCGGCAGGCCCGCGTGGTCCATCAGGAACAGCTGGCGCTGGTAGTCGCCGACGTACTCGCGGAAGCCGAGGGTGCGGTCGATGATCTCCTGCGGCGAGCCCACCGTGAGCGGGGTCTGCTCGGTGAAGTCCTCGAGCGAGGGGCCGTGGCCGTAGACCGGGGCGTTGTCGAAGTAGGGGCGGAACTGCGAGACCGCGTCCTGCGAGTTCTTCGCCAGGAAGATCTGGCCGCCGAGTCCGACGATCGCCTGGTCGGCGCTGCCGTGGCCGTAGTGCTCGAAGCGCTGGCGGTAGAGCTGCACCATCTTGGCGGTGTGCGAGGCGGGCCAGAAGATGTGGTTCGCGAAGAAGCCGTCGCCGTAGTACGCGGCCTGCTCGGCGATCTGCGGGGAGCGGATCGAGCCGTGCCAGACGAAGGGGGCGACGCCGTCGAGCGGGCGCGGAGTCGACTGGAAGCCCTGGAGCGGCGTGCGGAACTGGCCCTCCCAGTCGACGAACTCCTCGGTCCACAGCCGGTGCAGCAGGTCGTAGTTCTCGATCGTCAGCTCGATGCCGCGGCGGATGTCCTTGCCGAACCACGGGTAGACCGGGCCGGTGTTGCCGCGGCCGAGCATCAGGTCGACGCGGCCGCCGGCGAGGTGCTGGAGCATCGCGTAGTCCTCGGCGAGCTTCACCGGGTCGTTCGTGGTGATCAGCGCCATCGCGGTGCTGAGCTGGAGCCGCTCGGTCTTGGCGGCGATGTAGGCGAGCGTCGTCGTGGGGGAGGAGGACCAGAACGGCGGGTTGTGGTGCTCGCCGAGCGCGAAGACGTCGAGGCCGATCTCCTCCGCCTTCTGGGCGATCGCGACGGTGGCCGCGATCTTCTCGGACTCGGTCGGGGTGCGGCCGGTCGTGGGGTCGGTCGTGATGTCGCTGACCGTGAAGATGCCGAACTGCATCGGGCGCTCCTTCTCTCCGTGGCCCCGTCCTGGCGAGACCTGATTCATGCGTTCGCATGTACATCCTCATCCAACCACGTGCGGCCGGGGATATTCCCGCAGATTCGGCCGGGGGAGCGGAGGAAGCGCGCTGAACGCTGAACCTGCCATCCAGCGCTAGTCTGCAACCTACAGAGTTCAGGAGTCTTCGCATGGTCGCACGACGATCGCCTCGCCGCTCCCTCCAGCTGGCCGAGATCGGCGCCAACATCCGGCGCTGGCGAGCCGTGAACGGGATGACCGCGTCCTCGCTCGCCGAGCGGGCGGGCGTCACCCGCGAGACGCTGCGCCGCCTCGAAGCCGGAGACGGCTCGGCCCGCCTCGACTCGGTCGTCGCGGTCCTCGGGGCGCTCGGCATCGCGGACTCCCTCGTCCAGGCGACCGACCCCTACCGCAGCGAGACGGCACGGGCCCGCATCGACGCGATCCTCGGCGCGGGCGGCTCCCTGTGACCGCCGGGCCCGTCGAGGTCCACCTCGACGACGAATCGCGGGGACTCGTGCGGGTCGGCACCCTCCACCCGTCGTTCGCGGGGCGCATCCTCGCCTCGTCGTCCTTCCAGTACGACTCCGACTACCTGTCCTCGCACGGCGCCTTCGCGATCTCGCCCGATCTGCCCCTCGTCAGCGGCAGGATCTGGACGCCCGAGTCGCACGCGCTCCCCGGTGCGTTCGAGGACGCCTCGCCGGACGAATGGGGTCGCCGTCTGATCGAGGCGAATCACGGCGCTCTCCGACGGCGGGATCCGGCTGCACCTGCCTTGCGGGGGGCCTGGGATCACCTGCTGGGCGTCTCCGACGCCGCCCGGATGGGCGCGCTCCGCTTCCGGCCACCCGGCGCGGAGGAGTGGTCCTCCTCGGACACCGGGGTGGCGAACGTCCACGAGATCGAGCGGATCCTGCGCGTGGCGGCGCGCTACGAGGCGGACGACGCCTCCGAGGAGGACGTCGCCTACCTCTCCGGGATCGCGACGTCGCCCGGCGGAGCTCGCCCCAAGGCGAACGTCCTCCGCGCCGACGGCCGCCTCGCTCTCGCGAAGCTCCCGCACTCGAAGGACGAGGGGCTCGACGTCGAGCGCTGGGAGGCGGTGGTGCTCGTCCTGGCCGAGCGGATCGGCCTGCGGACTCCCCCGTGGACGCTGCTGCGCGCCTCGGCGGAGAAGAGCGTGCTGCTGCTCGACCGGTTCGACCGCACGGCCGCGGGCGGTCGTCGCGCCTACCTCTCGGCCGCCTCCGCCCTGGAGATCGGCGCGAACGATCTCGGCCGCTACTCGTACGAGCAGTTCTCGGACGTGCTGGCGGACCTCAGCGCCGATCCGCGCACGGATCTGCGGGAGATGTTCACCCGGATCGCTCTGACGGTCCTCGTGAACAACGTCGACGACCACTGGCGCAACCACGGCTTCCTCCGGCAGGACGGAGGCTGGCGTCTCGCCCCGCTCTTCGACGTGAACGCGAGCACGAGCACCGGAGTCGTGCACTCGCGGCCGATCAGCGACCGCGACGACCCCCGCCACCGCGACCTCGGCGAGCTCCTGGCGACGGCCGACGCCTACCGGCTCACCCGCTCCGACGCCGCGCGGATCGTGCGCAAGACCGCCGAGCAGGTGCGGGAGTGGGAGGCCGTCGCGATCGAGCTCGGCCTCCCCGTCGGAGAGCGGCGGAGGATGGCCCGTGCCTTCGACGCCGACCGGATCTCGCGGGCGCTCACGATCGAGTGACGGGCGGTCTCCTCGCCCTCCGGCCGCCCGAAACATCCCCGCAATCTGCCCCGCACTAGAGTCGTGCCATGGGTGACCTCTTCGACGGATACGGGTCCCAGAAGGTCGAGCGGCCCCGCACGGGCGCCCCACCCTGGGACGAGATGTTCGCCGATGTCGCGGCGACGAGCGGCCCCGCCGGCGTCCGCGACTCGTACCGCGACATCTACTCCTCGCTCGCGCGGATGACGCAGGAGGAGCTGCGCGGTCGCACCGATGCGCTCGCCTCCTCCTACCTCGCACAGGGCGTGACCTTCGACTTCGCGGGCGAGGAGCGGCCCTTCCCGCTCGACGCCGTCCCGCGCGTGATCGAGAGCGCCGAATGGAACGAGGTGCAGAGCGGCATCAAGCAGCGCGTCCGCGCGCTCGAGGCCTTCCTCGCCGACGTCTACGGCCCGCAGAACGCGGTGAAGGACGGCGTGATCCCCGCCGCCCTGCTCTCCAGCTCCAGCCACTTCCACCGCCAGGCCGCCGGGATCGAGCCGGCCAACGGCGTGCGGATCCAGGTGTCCGGCATCGACCTGATCCGCGACGAGGTCGGCGACTGGCGGGTCCTCGAGGACAACGTCCGCGTGCCCTCCGGCGTCTCCTACGTCATCTCGAACCGCCGGGTGATGGCGCAGACGCTGCCCGAGCTGTTCGTCTCGATGCGGGTGCGCCCGGTCGGCGACTACCCCAACCGCCTGCTCCAGGCCCTGCGCGCCTCCGCGCCGGAGGGTGTCGACGACCCCACCGTCGTCGTGCTCACGCCGGGCGTCTACAACTCGGCCTACTTCGAGCACACCCTGCTCGCCCGCCTGATGGGCGTCGAGCTGGTCGAGGGCCGCGACCTCTTCTGCACCGGCGGCAAGGTGTTCATGCGCACGACCTCCGGGCCCACCCGCGTCGACGTGATCTACCGCCGCGTCGACGACGAGTTCCTCGATCCGCTGCAGTTCCGCGCCGACTCGATGCTCGGCTCGCCCGGACTGATGCTCGCCGCGCGTCTCGGCAACGTCACGATCGCGAACGCGGTCGGCAACGGCGTCGCCGACGACAAGCTCGTCTACACCTACCTGCCCGACCTGATCCGCTACTACCTCTCGGAGGAGCCGGTGATCAAGAACGTCGACACCTGGCGCCTGGAGGATCCGGGCGCGCTCGAGGAGGTGCTCGACCGCCTCGACGAGCTCGTCGTGAAGCCGGTCGACGGCTCCGGCGGCAAGGGCCTCGTCGTCGGACCGGCCGCCTCGGCGAAGGAGCTGGCCGAGCTGCGCTCCCGGCTGCAGGCCGACCCGCGCGGCTGGATCGCTCAGCCGGTGGTGCAGCTCTCGACGATCCCGACCCTGGTCGACGACGGGATGCGGCCCCGGCACGCGGACCTCCGTCCCTTCGCGGTCAACGACGGCAAGGACATCTGGGTGCTGCCCGGCGGTCTGACCCGGGTCGCGCTGCCCGAGGGCCAGCTCGTCGTCAACTCGTCGCAGGGCGGCGGCTCGAAGGACACCTGGGTCGTCGGCCTCGAGGGCGCGCCGCTCACCGAGGCGGACGCCCACGACATCTCCGGGCTCGTCGAGGACCAGGCGGCCGTGACCAGCTCGATCCCGATCGTCTACCCGCTGAACCACACACCCGACCAGTCGCCGCAGGACGCGGCCAACCACGACCAGGACCAGCAGCAGCAGCAGACGCTCGCCGCGGGGGAGGACGCCTGATGCTCTCCCGGATCGCCGAGTCGCTGTTCTGGATCGGCCGCTACATCGAGCGGTCCGACGGCACCGCCCGCATCCTCGACGTCCACCTGCAGCTCCTGCTCGAGGACCCGTGGATCGACGAGGACACCGCCTGCCGCTCGCTGCTGTCGGTGATGGGGTCCACCGCCCCGGACGACATGAAGGAGGTCACCCGCGCCGACGTGCTGACCATCCTCGCGATCGACCGCACCAACCCCGCCTCGATCGCCTACTCGCTCGGCGCCGCCCGCGAGAACGCCCGCCGCGCCCGCGAGATCGTCTCGACCGAGCTGTGGGAGTGCCTGAACACCACGCGCACCCGGATGCCCCGCCGGGTCACGGGGGAGCGGGTGTCGGAGTTCTTCGGGTGGGTGCGCGAGCGCTCGGCGCTCGCCGTCGGCATCATCGAGTCGGCCACCTCGCGCGACGAGGCCTGGCAGTTCTTCACCCTCGGCCGCTCGATCGAGCGCGCCGACATGACGGCCCGCCTGCTGGCCACGCGGTCGCTGACCGAGGCGAGCGGCCCGTCCTGGACGACGATCCTGCGCTCCTGCGGGGCGTACGAGGCGTACCTCCGCACCTACCGCGGTGTGCCGAGCGCGCGCAACGCAGCGGAGTTCCTGCTGCTCGACCGCCTCTTCCCGCGCTCGATCCTCTTCTCGGTCTCGCGAGCCGAGATGTGCATGCGCGACATCGAGCCGCGCACCGGTCGCGTCGGGCACACCGGCGACGCCCAGCGGGTGCTCGGCCAGATCCGCAGCGAGCTGGAGTACCGGCCGATCGCCGAGATCCTCGAGGACCTGCCCCGGCACATGGACAGCGTGCAGGAGGCGACCTCGTCGGCCTCCGAGGCGATCCGCCAGCGCTACTTCCCCACCAATGTCATGCCGAGCTGGATCGGGGAGGCGCTGTGAGCAGGCTGCGCATCACGCACACGACGGGGTTCACCTACCGGGGCGACGTCGTCGCCTCCTACAACGAGGCGAGGATGCTCCCCGCCTCCTCGGACGGGCAGCTCGTGCTCTCCTCGAACCTCGTCATCCGCCCGGTCACCTCCGCGCACACCTACACCGACTACTGGGGCACCCGGGTCTCGTCGTTCGACGTGCTCGACCCGCACCAGGAGCTCTCGCTCACGGCGACCTCGCTCGTCGAGATCCGGCCGAAGGCGCACCCCGACCACCCGGTCGGCTGGGAGCAGCTCGCGGACCAGGTCGAGACGCTCACCGAGTACGTGGAGCAGCTCAAGCAGACCAACCGCACCGCTCCGCCGGAGGACCTCGTCGAGCTGGCCCGCCGGCTGGCCGACGCCGCGGAGGGCCCGTGCGATGCGGCCCTGTCGATCGCCGAGACGATCGGCCGCGAGATGACCTACCGCCAGGGCGTCACCGGCGTGCACTCGACGGCGACCGAGTCGTGGACCGCCCGCGAGGGCGTCTGCCAGGACATCACCCACATCGTCCTGGGCGCGCTGCGCTCGACGGGCATCCCTGCGCGCTACGTGTCCGGCTACCTGCACCCCAAGCCGAACGCGGCGATCGGCGAGACGGTCGTCGGCGAGTCGCACGCCTGGGTCGAGTGGTTCTGCGGCGGCGCCTGGCGCGGCTACGACCCGACCAACCTGATCGACATCGGCGACCGCCACGTGATCGTCGGCCGCGGCCGCGACTACAACGACATCGCTCCGCTCCGCGGCGTCTACGCCGGCCCGCACTCCTCGAAGCTGTTCGTCCGGGTGGAGATCACGCGCGAGGCGTGAGGGCCGGGGTCGTCACCAGGGCGACCTCTTCCTGGGCGGCGGGCTCGCCGGCGCGGGCGCGGCGGCGGGTGCGCAGGTACCAGCCGAGGCCGACGCCGGCGGCGAGCGCTCCGGAGGCGGCGCCGACCAGCATCGCCCAGCGCGGGCCGTAGGCGTTCGCGACCCAGCCGATCAGCGGGGCGCCGATCGGGGTGCCGCCCATGAAGATCGCCATGTAGAGCGCCATCACCCGGCCGCGCATCTCCGGCGTGGTCGAGAGCTGCACGTAGCCGTTGGCCGAGGTCATCAGTGTCTGCGCGGCGATGCCGACGAAGGGCAGCAGGATCGCGAAGGCCCAGACGGTCGGCATCAGGCCGGCGAGGGCGAGCGCGACACCGAAGGCCGCGGCGGCGCCGACGATCAGGCGCAGTCGCGGGCGGTCGCGACGGGCCGAGAGCAGGGCGCCGACCACCGAGCCGACGGCGATGGCGGAGGAGAGCAGGCCGAACTCGCTCGCGCCCATGTCGAACTCGACCGTCGCCATCGTCGAGGCGAAGATCGGGAAGTTGAGGCCGAAGGTGCCGATCAGGAAGACGATCGAGAGCACGACCAGGATGTCCGGCCGCCGGGAGACGTAGCGGAAGCCCTCGAGCAGCGCGCCGGGGCCGCGGGTCGCGCGCGGGGCGGAGCGCAGCTGCTCCCGGTGCAGGAAGCGCAGCGAGACCAGCACCGCGATGAAGCTCGCCGCATTGAGGAGGAAGACCCAGCCGGAGCCGACGGCCGCGATCAGCACGCCCGCGAGGGCCGGGCCGATCATCCGCGCGGAGTTGAAGGAGGCCGAGTTCAGCGACACCGCGTTGGAGAGGTCGCGCTCCTCGACCAGCGCGGAGACGAAGGTCTGGCGCACCGGAGCATCGATCGCGGCGGCGAAGCCCAGGAGCAGCGCGAAGACGTAGACCATCCAGAGCTGGACGATCCCGGTCACGACGATCAGGCCGAGCGCGAGGCCGAGGACGGCCATCGCGGCCTGCGTCGCCATCAGGAGCTTCCGGCGGTCGAAGCGGTCGGCGATGAAGCCGGAGAAGGGGACCATCAGCAGCTGCGGGCCGAACTGCAGCGCCATCGTCACGCCGAGCGCGGTCGCGTCGTGGTCGGTCAGATCGTTGATGACGATCCAGTCCTGGGCCGTGCGCTGCATCCAGGTGCCGATGTTGGAGACCATCGCACCGGCGAACCAGATGCGGTAGTTCGGCACCGCGAGCGAGCGGAACATCGCGCTCATCGGTCCGCCACCTCGCGCAGGAGCGCGGCGGCGTCGTGCAGCAGCCGGCGCTGGTCGGGGTCGAGCTCGCTGAGGCGGGCGATGAGCCAGGCGTCGCGGCTGCGCCGGACGTCGAGGACCAGCTCGGAGCCGCGTGCGGTCGCGCGGATGCGGGTGACGCGGCCGTCGGCCGGATCGGCGAGGCGCTCGACGAGTCCGTCGTCGGCGAGGCAGCCGACGGTGCGGGTCATCGAGGGCGGACGGACGCGCTCCGCCTCGGCGAGCTCGCCGAGGGTCCGCGGTCCCTCCCGGTGCAGGAGGGCGAGGACGCCGAACTGCGCGTCGCTCAGCTCGTGCTCCGCCTTCTCCTGGCGCAGGCGGCGGCCGAGCCGGCCGACGGCGATGCGCGTCTCGCCGGCGAGGGCGGGGAGATCGATGTCGGCAGGAGTCACATAGTTAGCCTAACAAAAGAGTTGGCCCGCTGCATGCTGAACGAGCAGCCCGCGCAGCGGGCGGCCCCATGCTGATCGAGTAGCCGCGCAGCGGCGTATCGAGACCCCGGGTCCGCCGATCCCCCCCCCGTTGTGGCCACACCGTTCGCGACAGCTTGGCGGGACGGGCGGCGCTCAGTACGGTCGGAGGCAGACCAGGCCGGGGACACGACGCGTACGGTGACCTGGTCCGATCGGCCGCCCGACCCGAAAGGGCGGCTCCCGCGCCCCGGCCTGGCCTCCGCCTCCCGTCGTTCCGCGACGGCAGCGAGACGTGCGGCTCAGGTCCGACGGGCGGTGCGCACCGCGCCGACGCTCGCCGCCACGACGAGGGCGATGCCGACCGCCTCGATCGCAGTCAGCCGCTGGCCCAGCACCAGGAATCCCGAGAGCGCCGCAGCGCCGGGCGCCAGCGCCATCAGGATCGAGAAGGTCGACGAGCGCAGGCGCCGCAGCGCCAGCAGCTCCAGTGCGTAGGGCAGTGCCGACGACAGCACGGCGACCGCGAGTCCGAGCAGCAGCACCGGCGGCAGCACGAGCGCGGGCCCGGCCGTGGCGATGCCGAACGGCAGGGACACGATCGCGCCGGCGGTCAGCGCGAGCGCGAGGCCGTCGAGCCGCGGGAAGCGCCCGCCGGTGCGCCCGGCGAAGACGATGTAGGTGGCCCAGAGCGCCGCCGCGCCGAGCGCGAAGGCGACGCCGACGGGATCGAGCGAGGAGAAGCCGCCCTGCGAGAGCACGACCACGCCGCCGAGGGCGAGGGCCGCCCAGAGCAGGCTGACGAGGCTCCGCCCGGCGATCACCGACAGCACCAGCGGACCGAGCACCTCGAGCGTCACCGCCGCGCCCTGCGGGATCCGGGCGATCGCCTCGTAGTAGCAGGCGTTCATCCCGCCGAGGGCGAGGCCGTAGGCACCGACCGTGGCCCAGTCCGAGCGCGAGTAGCCGCGGATCCGCGGCCGGCAGACGACGAGCAGCACCAGCGCGGAGAAGACCAGGCGGAGGGTCACCGTGCCGATCGGCCCGGCGGCGGGGAAGAGCAGGACGGCGAAGGACGCGCCGAGCTGCACGCTCGCGATCGAGCCGAGCACGAGTCCGATCGACCCCGCGCTCGCCCGGGCGGGCGGGACGGCGTTCAGCTCGAGCGCCGCTGCTTCTGCACGGGAGGGACGTTGTAGCCGAGCAGGCCGACGCCGGTCTCGTCCCAGAGCAGGGTCGTCAGCGAGACGTTGTCGACCGACGGGAAGGTGTGCCGGTAGGTCTCGGGATTGATGCCGAGGTAGGCGCAGAGCAGCAGCCGGATGAGGGTGCCGTGCGCGACGACGAGCACGCGGCCGTCCGGGTGGTCGCGGTGGATGCGGGCGAGCGCCGTGTTGGCGCGGGCGACGGCGTCGAGGCCGGACTCGCCGCCGGGCATCGGCTGGATCGCGGGCGCGGCGACCCAGGCGCGGTACTCGTCGGGGAAGCGCTTCTCCATCTCGGCGTTCGTCAGCCCCTCGCCCTGGCCGAAGTCGACCTCGACGAGGGCCGGGTCGAGCTGGACCTCGAGGTGGGCGGCCCGGGCGGCGGGCACGGCGGTGCGCACGGCGCGGACGAGGGTGGAGGAGTACACCGCGTCGAGCTCGGCGTCGACGGCCCAGGAGGCGAGCGTCGCCGCCTGGTCCTGGCCGAGCGTGGTCAGCGCGATGTCGGAGGAGCCCGCGTAGCGGTTCTCGGCGTGCCAGACGGTCTCTCCGTGCCGGGCGAGGATCAGGGTCGTCACTCGACGAGCCTACCGAGGCGGCCCCTGGGAGCCCGACCGCAGCGGGGAACCCGGCCGCTCATGCGGCGCGCACGTCGTAGTGCGCGTCGACCAGCACCGGGAGGTGGTCGGAGACGCCCTGCGGCAGGGTCGAGACCCGCTCGATCCGCACCGAGTCGCTGATCGCGAAGTCGAAGTGCCCGCTGAAGTAGCGGTAGCGCGCGTAGGTCGGGGAATCACTGCGCGACACGAGGTAGCCGTTCCGCGTCATCTTGCGGTCGAGTCCGCGGAAGAACCAGGGGTAGTTGTAGTCGCCGACCATCAGCGACGGGGTGTCCGGGGCGTAGTCGCGGAGGCGGTCGAGCGCCTCGCCGATCTGCTTCCGGCGCAGCGCGTTGCCGGCCGAGAGCGGAGCTGCGTGGAAGGACGAGACGGCGATCGATCCGCCCTCGCGGTCCTCGAGCCGGACGGCGAGCAGACGCTCGTGAGCGGGGGACATCACCCGGTCGTGCATCGACTTGCTGAGCTCGAACGCGGCGCTGCCGAGGAGCTCGAAGCGGGCGTGCGAGTAGTAGACGGCGAGCCCGAGGCGGTTGCGCGCGGTCACCGAGGCGAGCCGCAGATCGCCGAGCTCCTGGGGGAGCTTCGTGGTGTCGCACTCCTGGAGGCAGAGGACGTCGACGTCGTGCCGGGCGGCGAGAGGGGCGATCTCGCCGTGCGCCCGGTGCTCCCGGAGGTTGTAGGAGATCACGCGGAGAGCGCGTTCGTTCGGCTGCATTGCGCCAGTGTAGGGCCGCCGGCGGGGGCCTCCGGCGACGTTCCGGCGAACACGGAGGGACGGCGCAGGGCCCCCGCGCTTCCCGGCCGGCGCGGTGCCGGAGGGGAGGTGCGAGGGCCCTGCGGAGGGGCGGTCAGTGCCCGGCGGTGCCCGACGCGTCGGTGCCTTCGGCGGTCTCCGCGTCGGTGCCGTGGACGCCGTCGGTGGGTCCCCAGTCGGGCAGGGGCGGGTTCTGCTCCTCGCCCGCGGCGTCGACGCCGTCGGGTCCATCGGGGGACGGGCTGCCAACCTCGTCGAGGCCGGCGGGGTTCCCGGTGCCGGCGCTGCCGGTGGTCTCCTCGGGGTCGACGGGGGTGGTCTCGATGTCGTTCTCGGAGCTGCTCATGGGGCAACGCTAGGACGCCTCCTCCGCGCCCGGAAGCCCCTTGCGTCTCGCCCGGAAGCGGCTGTCGACCGGACGCCGTCCCACTGACGGGGGACAGGCTCCGCGCGCTGGCGCCGTCCTGCGCTTCTCGCGAGCATCGAGCCGGACCACCCGTCACCGTCGCCGGTGTGGCGCCGCAGCCCGCGCACCTCGACCGGAAGGCCACACCGTGACCCACGACTCCTCGCCCCGCCCCGATTCCGACCGCCTGGTCACCCGCCGCTCCGTCACCGCCGCCGCCGCGTGGACCGTGCCGGTCGTCGCCGTCGCCGTCGCCACCCCGTCCGCTGCGGCGTCGATCGTCGATCTCGGCGCGTACGCGCTCCGCGGCACCTGCGGCACCCTCGGTCTGCTCGGCCCCGGCTTCCTGCTGCAGGCGGGCCCCACGGAGCCGCTGCCGACCGGCACGACGATCATCATCACCGGCTCCGGGGTCGCCAACATCGGCGTCTTCTCGGTCACGGGAGGCTCGGCCTCCGTGGCCGTGCTGAGCAACACGTCCCGTCAGATCACCCTGACCGCCCCGCTGGCAGCGGGAGCGACCATCGCCGTTCGCACGACGCTCTCGATCAGTGTCGCCTTCCAGCTGAACGCCGTCTCGACGCTGCCCTCCGGCTACAGCGGGACCGGCTCGAAGACGGCGGCGAACGTGTCGAGCACGCTCATCCTCTGCTCCGCGAACTGACGCGCGGAACGGCGAAGGCCCTCCTCCTCCTTCTCGGAGGGGAGGGCCTTCGTCGTTCCTGCGGTGCGGAGCGGCGGCTCAGCGCCCGTAGGCGCCCGCGGCGGGGCAGTCGAACGGGTCGCCGCCGGCCGAGAGGCCCACGCGGTTGAGGTAGCGGACGACGATGCCGTACGACTCGAGCAGCGAGGTCTCGGTGTAGGGGATCTGGTGCGTCGCGCAGTACTCCTTGGCGATGACCTGGGCCTCGCGCAGGGCGGGGCGGGGCATGTTCGGGAAGAGGTGGTGCTCGACCTGGTAGTTCAGGCCGCCCATGAAGTAGTCGTTGAACCAGTTGCCGCGGATGCTGCGCGAGGTGAGGACCTGGCGGCGCAGGAAGTCGACGCGCGCCTCCTTGGGCAGGATCGGCATGCCCTTGTGGTTCGGGGCGAACGAGGCGCCCATGTAGAGGCCGAAGACGGCCATCTGCACACCGACGAAGGCGAAGGCCATGCCGAGCGGCAGCGCCCAGAAGACGACGGCGAGGTACAGGCCGACGCGGGCGACGAGCATCGAGATCTCGACCCAGCGCTTGTCGACCTTGCCCTTGCCGAACACGGTCCGGAAGCCGTGCAGGTGCAGGTTGATGCCCTCGAGCAGCAGCAGCGGGAAGAAGGCGTAGCCCTGGCGGCGGGTGAGCCAGGCGTAGGCGCCGCGCGAGCGGGCCGCGTCCTCCGGAGTGAACGACACGACATCGCGGACGATGTCCGGGTCCTTGCCGAGCACGTTCGGGTTGGCGTGGTGGCGGCTGTGCTTGTTCATCCACCAGGAGTAGCTGATGCCGACGACGAGGTTCGCGAGCGTGCGGCCGGCGACGTCGTTGGCCTTGCCGGACTCGAACACCTGGCGGTGCGAGGCCTCGTGCGCGAGGAAGGCGAACTGGGTGAGGACGATGCCCAGCGCGGCGGCGAGCAGCAGCTGGAACCAGGAGTCGCCCAGCAGGACGAAGCCGGTGACGATGCCGCCGAGGGCGAGCGTCAGCACGGAGAAGAGGATGTAGTAGAAGCCGCGGCGGCGGCGGAGGAGCCCGGCGTCGCGCACGGTGCTCAGCAGACCGGAGTACTCGGTCGTCGGGTTCGTGTTGCCCTCGCCGCGGGGGCGGGTGCGGATCACGCGGGGGGAGGCCTGGACCCGGGGGGAGGTCTCGACCCGGGGGGCGGTGGGGACGTTTCCGTCGGACAGTGCGGTGGGGGTGCTCATCGGCGCCTCGCTCGTTCGGGGTGGCCGTCCTCGTCGACGGCCGCTCGGTGAGCGATCCCCGGGAGGTCCGGGTCCGCTCATGGTGTTCACCGCGTCGGTAGGGGCCGGACGAGGCTGCGGCCAACCGGGTTCCGGGGCGACCGAGGTCAACACTATGGGGTGCCGCGCGGCCCCGCATCAGGGCGATTGCCAGTCTTCGAGAGGCATGCCGGAGGGGGTATGCGATGAGGAGAACTCCGGGCCGACCAGGCGATCGTCGGCCCGGAGCTCCCCGCGCGGTCAGGAGCCGATCGAGTCCTGCGGACGGCCCGACTTGAGGGCGGCCAGGCGCGCCTCGACCTCGGTCATCTCGCCGAGGTCCTCGAGCGATTCGAACTGCGCGTCGAGGCTCGAGGAGGCGAGCTCCTCGGCGCCCCGGACGCGGGCCTCCTCGCGGCGGATCTTCTGCTCGAAGCGGCTGACCTCGCTGGTCGGGTCCATGATGTCGATGCTCTTGATCGCGTCCTGGACCTGCGACTGGGCCTCGACGGTCTTCGAGCGGGCGATCAGCTCGTCGCGCTTGGAGGAGAGCTGGTTCAGCTTCTCGCGCATCTGGTTGAGGCCCGACTTGAGCTTGTCGACGACCTCGGTCTGCGAGGCGATGGTCGGCTCGGCGTCCTTCGCCTCCTTCTCGGACTGGATCTGGCGGGTCAGGGCGACCTTGGCGAGCGCGTCGAACTTGTCGGCGTCGCCGGCGTTGCCGGAGGTGCGCAGCTCGTCGGCCTTGCGGCTCGCAGCGAGGGCCTTGCCGCCCCACTCGTCGGCGTTCTGGACGTCCTCGCGGTAGTCGTCCTCGAGCAGGCGGAGGTTTCCGATGGTCTGCGCGATGGCGGCCTCGGCGTCGCGGATGCTGTCGGTGTAGTCGCGGACCATCTGATCCAGCATCTTCTGCGGGTCCTCGGCCTGATCGAGGAGCGCGTTGATGTTGGCCTTCGCGAGCTGCGCGATGCGGCCGAAGATCGACTGTTTCTGGGCCATGCTGTCTCTCCTTGGGTGAGGTGCTTGCGGGCGGGGGGCCGAGCGGATGCGGGCCCGGGGTCTGTGAGTGGGGTCGTCGGATCGAGCGGGTGGTCCGGAGCGGATCAGAAGCGTCCGCCGCCGCCGCGACGGCCGCCGCCGCCACCGCCGCCACCGCCGCCGAAGCCGCCGCCGGAGGAGCGACGGGAGCCGCCGCCGCCGAAACCGCCGCCGCCCCCGAAGCCGCCGCCGCCGAAGCCGCCGGAGCGGTAGCCGGAGCGCCGGCCGCCGCCGCCGAGGAGCGATTCGACGAGGATGCCGCCGAGGAAGGCGCCGGTGGTGTTGCCGCCGTAGCCGCCGCCGAGGCCGGGGGCGGAGTAGGCGCTCGCGTCGGAGCGGGCGGCCTGGAGCGCCTGCTGCGCGAGGGCGGAGGCGCGCTGGGCGGAGGCGAGCGCCTCGGCCGGGTCGGTGGCCGCGATCTGCGCGGCGTACTCCGCCGAGCGCGCGGCCTCGGCGACGCGGGTGCGCGCCTGCGAGCCGACGGCCCCGCGCCGGGCGGCGATGAAGTCCTCCGCGGCGGACACACGGCTGCGGGCGGCGCCGATCTCGGCGGCGAGGGCGGCCCGCTGGCGCTCGCGCTGCGCCTGGGCGTCGCGGTAGCCGCCGACCGCGGCGTCGATGGTCGCGTCGGCCGCCGTCAGGCGCTCCAGCAGCGCGAGCGGGTCGCGAGGGCTCGCGGCGGCGTCGCGCTCCACGGCGTCGAGGGCGGCCTCCGTCGTGGCGACCGCGGACTGCACGTTCGCGACGAGGGGTGCGCTCGCGGCGTCGGCGGAGTCGCCCGCCGCCACGATCGTGCGGCCCTGGGCGACGTCGGCGCGGATCTCGGCGACCCGCCCCGCGAGGGTGCGCTCCGCCTCCTGCAGATCGGTGGCGCGGGTGGCGACGGCGTCGAGGAGGCCCGAGGCCTGCTCGGCCGCCTGCTGGCCGGCGCGCAGGAGCACGGCCGCGCGGCCCGAGTCGCCGGCGGTGAGCGCCGTCCGCGCCTCGGTCACCTGGTCGTCGGCGAAGCGGAGGCGGTCCTCGGCCTGGTCGGCGTCGTCCTCCACGTCGTCGATCGCGGTCGGGGCGTAGCGGGTGGAGAGGTCGGCGAGCAGGGCGCGGGTGGGGGAGAGGCGGGCCCGGACCTCCGCGGTGCGCGCGGTCAGGCGGGCGGCCACCTCCGGGGCGTTCTTCTCGAGGGCGCGGAGCTCCTCGAAGGCCTCCGCCTTCTCGTCCAGCACCTGCTCGGCGTCGGCGCAGAGCTGCAGGATCCGGCCGTAGCCGTCGCGGCGCTCCTGGTCGGTCTCCGGCTCCGCGTCGTCGAGCCGCTGCTGGAGGGCGAAGGCCTCGCCGAGGAGCCGCTTCGCGGTCGTGAGCGCCTCGCGGAAGGGGCCGGTCGCGTCCGAGCCGAACTGCGCCTCCGCGAAGCCGACCTCCTGCTCGCTGGTGCGGACGGCGTCGTCCGCGTGCACGAGGGCGGAGCCGGCGCGGGTGGCGAGCTCGTCGATCGACGCCTCGACCGCCTCGGCGGCCTTCCGGCGGCGCGTGCGGCGGACGAGGAGCCGGACGATCACGCCGACGACGACCAGCCCGGCGAGCACGGCGAGGACGACCAGCAGGCCGGAGCCGAGCGACTCGCCCGCGCTCGGGGCGTCGAGGCGGGTGCCGATGCCCTGGGCGGCGGCGACCGCGGCGCCCGCCCAGTCACCGTCGACGAGCTGCGGCTCGATGTCGTCGGTCTCCAGCGCCGAGACCTGGCCTGCGTTGAGGGCGAAGCCGTTGTCGACGGACACCTGGTACTGCCGGGACCCGACCGCGACGGCGAGGAGGACGTCGTTCGTGCCGAGTCCGTTGAGCTCGGCGGTCGCGTCCGACCAGCGCTCGTCGCCGGTCGTGCCGGTGAAGGTGTCGACGTAGGCGACGAAGAGCTGGACGCTGTGCTCCTGGTAGAGCTGGGCGGAGGCGGCCTCGATGTCGCCGATCTCCGCTGAGCTGAGGACTCCGGCCGAGTCGAGGACGACGGAGGAGCCGAGCGTCGCGGGCGGCTCGGCCGCGGCACCGGCGGCCGGCACGACCGCGAGCGCGACGGCGGCGAGCAGGGCGAGGAGCGCTGCGATCGGCGATCGGCGGGCGCCCCGGCGGGCCGCGGCCCTCGTCGGGGATGAATCGTTCGGCATCGCGCACTCCCTCGTCGTTCGCCTCCCGAGTGTAGACAGCCCGGGTGTCACCCGAGCGAGGGCTGTCCGAGAGGAGGGAGCGGGGGAGTGGGAGCCGGAGCGAGCAGCCCCCTGCTGATCGAGTAGCCCGCGCCGCGGGCGTATCGAGATCCACCGGCGTCACAGGGCGAGTCCGCAGACCGCTCTGTCGGTGACGGCGGGTCTCGATATGCCGCTCCGCGGCTACTCGACCAGCATGACTCGCGCGATCACGCGCTTCGAGCGGGGCCGTCCATGCCGGCGGCTCTGACCGCCGCCTCGACGAGCAGGTGACCCTACCGGCCGCGCAGGTCCGGGTCTGGCGAGACGGAGAACGTCCAGGGCAGGTCGCGGAACTCGTTGTTCTCGAGTACCGCGAGCAGAGCGAGACGCATTCTCTCGACGGTCTCGTCATCGGCCAGGATGCCGATCGTGAACTCGGTGAGGTCTGTGGTCATCAGCTCGACTCCTTCATCCGGCGCAGGGAACAGCAGCACTGTAGGCCGGGCGACGAGCGTCCGTCCCGGATGGCGTGAGGTGCTGTCGCGTCGTGCTCCTGACCATGCTGATCGAGTAGCCCGCGCAGCGGGCGTATCGAGATCCACCAGCGTCACAGGGCGAGTCTGCGAACCGCCCTGTCGGTGACGGCAGGTCTCGATACGCCGCTCCGCGGCTACTCGACCAGCATGTTCGCGCCCGTCCCGGCGCACCGTGGGTGGGAGAACGCCGGGAGGCGGAATGCGCGAGCGCTGGGCACCGTTGCCTCCGGGGTGCGTCCCGGGAACGGTGACGTGCCCTCCCCCCGCTCTCCGATCGAAAGGCGATCCGTGGATCCCTTCTCCCCCCTCACCGCCGGCGACCTCGAGCTGCCGAACCGCCTCGTGATGGCGCCGATGACGCGCCTGCGCGCCGACGAGCAGGGCGTCCCCGGCGACCTCATCGCCGAGCACTACGCCCAGCGCGCCTCCCTCGGCCTGATCATCAGCGAGGGCGTCTTCCCGAGCGCCGAGTCGAAGGCGTACCCGGGCCAGCCCGGCATCGTCACCGCCGAGCAGGCCGAGGGCTGGAAGGGCGTCGCCGACGCCGTGCACGCCGCCGGCGGCCGCATCGTGATGCAGGTCATGAACGGCGGGCGCGTCACGCACACCGACGTCACCGGCACCGACCGCATCGTCGCGCCGAGCGCCGTCGCGATCGGCGGCGAGGTCCGCGTCCCGAGCGGCGAGAAGAAGCCGTTCCCGGTGCCGCACGCGCTGACCACCGAGGAGCTCGCCACTGTCCGGGACGAGTTCGTCGCCGGTGCCCGCCGCGCCGTCGACGCCGGCTTCGACGGCGTCGAGGTGCACGGAGCCAACGGCTACCTGCTGCACGAGTTCCTCTCGCCGGTCTCCAACGTCCGCACCGACGCCTACGGCGGAAGCCCCGCCGCCCGCGCCGCGTTCGTGGTCGAGGTCACCCGCGCGGTCGCCGAGGAGATCGGTGCCGGCCGCGTCGGCATCCGCCTCTCGCCCGCGCACAACATCCAGGACGTCGTCGAGACCGACGAGGCCGACGTGCGCGCCACCTACGAGGCGGTCGTCGACGGCCTCGCGCCGCTGGGCCTCGCCTACCTCAGCGTCCTGCACGCCGAGCCGGCCGGCGAGCTGGTCCAGGACCTGCGCACCCGCTTCGGCGGCGTCTTCGTCGCGAACAGCGGCTTCGGCAGCCCGACCTCCCGCGAGGAGGCGACCGCGCTGATCAGCGACGGCCACGCCGACGCCGTCGCGGTGGGCCGTCCGGTCATGGCCAACCCCGACCTCGTCGAGCGCTGGCAGGGCGGCCACCCCGAGAACGAGCTCGTCCAGGAGACCGTCTACGGCGGCGGCGCCGAGGGCTACACCGACTACGAGCGCCTCTCGGCGTAGTCACCCGCCGCTCGCCCGGCACGATCGGAAGGCCCGCTCCCTCACCGGGGAGCGGGCCTTCCTGCGTTCTCGTCGCCGGCGCGCGTCGCGCCCAGCGCGGGGTTCGCCTGGACGGGCCGCGTTTCGCGACAGCACTCGAAGGAACCATACGCAGATGGTATTCCTTTTCGAGCGGGAGCTTTCTCCCGTGGTGGGGGAGGACTCGAACCCGCCGGCTGCTGACCAGGATCGGGCAAAGATGTCATTCCGTTCACCGCTCAAGAAGACCGTCCTCGCCGCGATCATCGCCGTGGCAGTCCCCGTCGGTGCAGGCACACCTGCGGAAGCGGCGCCGTCGGTCTGCAACCGTCAACTTCCGAGGACGTCGACGGAATCCGATGGCGTCCCCGGAACGAACTTCTGGAAGCTCCTCCAGTGCTACGCCGCCGATGGCGGCTACAGCGGCCCGATCGATGGAGACCTCGGGCGCAACAGCTGGGTCGGCGTGGAGAGGCATCTCAAAGGCCAGCTCTTCTACTCCTCCGGGTCCTTCCCCGGCGTCCTGGATCAGGAGACGACCCGGGGGCTCGAGCGTTTCGGCGGTCACTACGGCAGCGGCCGCGCGACGGTCAACGGCTCGCTCGGCCCGGAGGACTACCGGGACATCGCTCAGGCACTCAACAACAAGTACGGAGCATGAGGCAGAGGTACCCGGGCGGCTGGGCCCTCGTTCGAGTTCCGGCTCCTGACGCAGATGCGGTCGAGTGGCGGTCGCGCGGAAGCGCGCGGAAGCGACGGAGTCGCCGCCTGTGAGGCGCTCGAGTGCGGTGCCGGTCCGGCACGGCCGGCTGCGCCGAAGGTCCGCGGCGCGGGATGTGGTGAGGGTCGTGGTCTCCGTGGTCGCCGTGCTCGTCGTGGGCTGCGGGTCCGTGGGCGCCATCGCGGCGGCGAGCATCGGCCGCACCGTCGCGGAGAACGCCGTCGATCTCGACGTCGGAGCGGCACTGTCCGCGTCGGCGACGCCGCGTCCGATCGGCGAGGTGGAGGGCGGCTTCAACCTGCTCGTCGTCGGGGCGGACAACGACGCGGCGCAGGGCAACGAGTACGGCGGCAGGGACGCGACGCTGAACGACGTCAACATCCTCCTGCACGTCGCGCGCGACCACCGGAGCGCGGTCGTCGTCTCGCTGCCCCGCGACCTTCTCGTCAACCGGCCCGACTGCACCGATCCGGAGACGGGGGTCGTCACGGCGGGGGAGGGCGACGTGCCGCTGAACTCCACGTTCTCGGCCGGCGGGCTCGCCTGCGTCAACCGCTCGGTGGAGCAGCTGACCGGACTGGACATCCCCTACGCCGGCTGGATCTCCTTCCAGGGTGTCATCGAGATGAGCGACGCGGTGGGCGGCGTCGACATCTGCCTGACGGAAGCCGTGCGGGACACGGATTCGGGGCTCGATCTCCCCGCCGGGACGAGCACGGTCTCCGGTGCGACAGCGCTCGCGTTCCTGCGGACGCGGCATGGCGTCGGGGACGGCAGCGACCTGGCCCGGATCTCGTCGCAGCAGCAGTTCCTGTCCTCGCTGATGAGGAAGGTGAAGTCGTCCGGCACGCTCTCGGACGCCGGCGCGCCCTGTACGGACTGGCGCATGCGGCGTCGCACGCGATGCACCTGTCGACGTCGATGACCGAGCCCCGGACATTGATCGGGCTCGCCCTCGCACTGAAGGACGTGGAACTCGATCGGCTGGTCTTCGTGCAGTACCCGGGCAGCACCGGCGATTCCGACTTCCCCGGGAAGGTCGTGCCGGACCCGTCGCTCGGCCCTGACCTGATGGCTAAGGTGCGCGACGACGTCCCGTTCACCCCCGCGGCGCCGCAGGGAGTCGAGGGGGCGGAGAGCGGCGCCGAAGAATCGCCCGCGGTGCCGGAAGCAGCCGCGCCCGTCGCGACCGGCGCCGTCGCGCCGGACGCCGATCCGCTCCCTGGCGTCACCGGTCAGAAGGCGTCGGACCGCACGTGCGCTGTACCGGCGGAGTGAGCTTCGTCGTCGGCTCAAAACGCAGGAAGGCCCGTGCCCTGGAGGGGAGCGGGCCTTCTGCGTTCTGCGTTCGGTCAGTCGAGGTCGAGGCCGCCCTTGAGCTCCTGCTCGACCTGCTCGACGGTCTGCGGGTCGCCGTGCTCGACGTCCGACTCGTCGGCGGCGTCGCCGCGGCGGCCCTCGCCGACGGCGCGGATCGAGGCCAGCTCGTCGGCGAGCGCCGGGTCCACGGCTCGGCCGGTGTCGCCGTCGTCGGCGCTCACGACTCGATCTCTCCCGCGGAGACGGCCTCGGCGTACTTGCGGAGGTCCGGGCCGGGCTCGAAGTCGATGAACTGATCTTTCAGTCGTGCGTTGAGCTCGGCGAAGACGTCCTCCCAGGGCTCGCCCTTCTTGGTCTTCGCGAGGTCGAGCACCGCCTCGCGGAGGACCCTGTCCGAGTCCTCGAGGATCTTGTCGCGGGCTTCGTCGTTCCAGCGGATGTCCTGTGCGTCCATGCCTCGACCGTAGGCGCGCGGCCCGCCCCGACGCAGGGACTTGCGGACCGCGCGGGCGAGGCGTAGGCGCGCTGCCGATCCGTCAGGAACGGTCGTCCCGCCCGTGTGGCGAGAGCCGTTCGCGACGGATCGACGGCGCGGGTCAGGACAGGTGCGGGACGACGTCGCGCTCGAAGAGCTCGAGGCCGGAGCGGTCGTAGGCGGCGTCCGGGAAGTACGTGATCGCGTAGTCCATGCCGCGGTCGCGCATGTCGCCGAGGCGGTCGACGATCTGCGCGGGGGTGCCGACCGCGAGGGCGTCGGGGCTGCGGTACTCCGCCACGAACGCCGCGGCCGCCTCGGCGCCGAGGGCGGGGGTGACGCGCTGCTCCAGGCGCTGCAGGCCCTTCTCGACCTCCGCCTCCGTCTCGGCGATCATCACGTTGTAGTTGGAGCTGCGGGTGATCGCGGAGTAGTCGGTGCCGAGCCGCTCGCAGTGGCCGCGGAGGACGGCGCTCTTGTGCTCGAACGCCTCCGGGGCGCCCGCGAAGTTGGTGTACTGCGCGTACTGCGCCGCGATGCGCAGCGTCACCTTCTCGCCGCCGCCGGCGACCCACAGCGGAATCCCGCCGTCCTGCAGGGGGAGCGGGCGGTTCACCGCGCCGTCCACCTGGTAGTAGCGGCCGTCGAGGGTCGAGACGCCCTCGGTCCAGGCCTGGCGCATGATCTGCACGCCCTCGTCGAGGCGGCCGAGGCGCTCGGCGATCGGCGGGAAGCCGTAGCCGTAGGCGCGCCACTCGTGCTCGTACCAGCCGCCGCCGATGCCCATCTCCACCCGGCCGCCGGAGACGATGTCGACGGTGGTGGCGATCTTGGCGAGGTGCGCGGGGTTGCGGTAGCTCATGCAGGTGCACATCTGGCCGAGCCGCACCCGCGAGGTGGCGGCGGCGAACGCGGCCATCAGCGTCCACGCCTCGTGGGTCGCCTCCTCCGTCACCACCGGGACGGTGTGGAAGTGGTCGTAGACCCACACCGACTCCCACGGGCCGGCGTCGGCGTGCTGGGCGAGGTCGCGCATGGTGCGCCACTGGTCGGCGGGATCGATGCCGACGAGGTCGTGGCGCCAGCCCTGGGGGATGAAGAGTCCGAATCGCATGCCGCCGACCCTAGGGTGGCGCGACGCCCGGGTCGAGGGGGTGGCGGCGGCCGGATACGCTTCCGACCGATGCTGACGTTCACCGAGGACCTCGCCCTCCCCGTCATCCTGCTGATGATCCTGGCCGCGTTCGCCGCGGGCTGGATCGACGCGGTGGTGGGTGGCGGCGGCCTGCTCCAACTCCCCGCCCTGCTGCTCGTGCCGGGCATCTCGCCCGTGCAGGCGCTCGCGACCAACAAGCTCGCCTCGATCTTCGGGACGACGACGAGCGCGATCACCTTCTACCGGCGGGCGAGGCCGGACCTGCGGACGGCGCTGCCGATGGCGGCGGTGGCGCTGGCCGGCAGTTACGGGGGAGCGAACCTCGCGGGGCTGCTGCCCGCCTCGGTGTTCAAGCCGATCATCGTCGTCGCGCTGATCGTCGTGGCCGTGGTGACGATCGCACGGCCCGCGATGGGCGCTGTCACCGCGCTCAAGCACGCCGGGCGTCGGCACCTGGTGACCGCGGGGGTGCTCGGGCTCGTCATCGGCTTCTACGACGGGCTGATCGGACCGGGGACCGGGACGTTCCTGATCATCGCGCTGATCACGGCGCTGGGCTACGACTTCCTGCTCGCGAGCGCGAAGGCGAAGATCGTCAACGTCGCGACGAACCTCGGTGCGCTGCTGTACTTCGTGCCGGGCGGCCACGTGATCTGGCTGCTCGGGCTGTTCATGGGGCTCGCGAACGTGGCGGGCGCCTACCTCGGCTCGCGGATGGCGGTGGCGAAGGGCAGCCGGTTCATCCGGATCGCGTTCCTCGTGGTCGTCGGGGCGCTGATCGTGAAGCTCGGCTTCGACGTCTGGACGGAGAACCTGGCGCCGCTGCTGGGCTGACGGCGGGCGGTGGCGACAGGACATCAGCCAGGAAGGGGTGTCATCGCTGATCGCGGATGACGGCCCTTCCTGGCTGATGTCCTGCATTCAGGAGGCGGCGGATCAGCCGAACGGGATCGCTCCGACCAGGACCCCGACCGCGAGCATCACCAGCGACACGATCACCGCGCGCCAGAGGACCTTGCGGTGGTGGTCGCCCAGGTTGACCGCGGCGAGCGAGACCAGCAGCAGGATCGCCGGCACGAGCGGGCTCTGCAGGTGGACGGGCTGGCCGGTGATCGACGCGCGGGCCATCTCGACCGGGTCGATGCCGTACTGCGCGGCGCTCTCGGAGAGCACCGGGAGGATGCCGTAGTAGAAGGCGTCGTTCGACATGAAGAAGGTCATCGGGATGCTCAGCACGCCGGTGATCACAGCGAGGAACGGGCCGAGCGCGGGCGGGATGACGTCGACGACCCACTCGGCCATCGCGTCGACCATGCCGGTGCCGTTGAGGACGCCGATCAGCACGCCGGCCGCGAGGACCATCGAGACGACGCCGACGATGCTCGGCGCGTGCTTGACGATCTCGGACGCCTGGTCCTTCATCTTCGGGAAGTTGATCAGCAGCGCGACCGCGGAGCCGACCATGAAGACGTAGGGGAGCGGGAGGACGTCGGAAACGAGGAGGGTCATCACGGCGAGGGTCAGCACGAGGTTGACCCAGATCAGCTTCGGGCGGAGGGTCTCGCGCTCGGGGTCGAGCATGGTGTCGGCCATCGCGGTGTCCGCGTCGTCGGCCTGGACGCGGGCGGCGACGGCGACCTGGGCGCCGCGCAGCGACTCCGGGCCGCGGAGGAAGGAGAAGCGCTCGCGGGCGACGGTGCGGATGCCGCCGGTGAGGGCGGCGAGGCCGCCGGTGCGCGAGGAGCCGGAGCGGGCCGCGCCGCCGCGGGACGAGCCGGCGCCGACGAGCTCCTGCTCGAGCATCGGCTCGGCGAGAGCGAGCGAGCCGAGGCGGCGGCGCTCGCCGAGTCCGAGGAACCAGGAGAAGACGAGCGTGACGGCGAGGCCGACGGCGAGCGAGGGCAGCATCGGCACGAAGATCTCGCTCGGCGAGACCTGCAGCGCCGCGGCGGCGCGCACCGTGGGGCCGCCCCAGGGGACGATGTTGAGCGTGCCGTTGGCGAGGCCGGCGACGCAGGTGAGGACGACGGGGTTCATCCCGAGGCGGAGGTAGATCGGCAGCATCGCGGCGGTGGTCACGATGAAGGTGGTCGAGCCGTCACCGTCGAGCGAGACCGCGCCGGCGAGCAGCGCGGTGCCGAGGACGACCTTGGCCGGGTCGTCGCCGAGCGCGCGGACGATGAAGCGGATCAGCGGGTCGAAGAGGCCGACGTCGATCATGATGCCGAAGTACATGATCGCGAACATCAGCAGCGCGGCCGTGGGCGCGAGGCTGCCGATCGCCTCGAGCACCATGTCGCCGATGCCGAGACCGGCGCCGGCGAAGAGCCCGAAGATCGTCGGGACGACGATCAGGGCGACCATGGGCGTGAGCCGCTTGGTCATGATCAGGGCCATGAAGGCCAGGATCATCGTGAATCCGAGTACTACCAACACTGCTGACTCCTTCGTCGTCGTGCGTCCGGGATCCCGCGGCGGGCTCTCCAGGTCGTGGACACACTAGGCAGCCCCCGGCGCCCGGCCCGGGTATCGCTCATTAGCGCGCGATCTGCGCATAGTGTGGGTTCTGCGCATTCTGCGCATCCCGACCGGACCGAAGGTGCTCGACCGGCCCGACCGTCTCGACGACGAGGAGTTCGATGCGCTTCGCGACCCACGTGCTCGTGCTGCAGCTCGCAACGGTCACGGCGGCCGTCCTGGTCTGCGCGGGGCTCGTCACGGCGCTGAGCGTGCAGCAGCTGCAGGGCGAGGCGGAGGAGACGGCGCTCGCCATCGCCCGCACCGTCGCCGAGGACGCCGACGTGCGCAACGCGGTCGCCGCGTCCTCCGCCGACCCGGCCGTGCCCTCCCGGGCCGAGCTGGAGGGCGGGACGCTCGAGACCGCCGCCGAGGCGGTGGAGGAGCGCACCGGCGCGCTCTTCGTCGTGATCACCGACGACCGCGGCATCCGGCTGGCCCACCCCGACCCCGAGCGGCTCGGCGAGGTGGTCTCGACGAGTGCGGAGGAGGCGCTCGCCGGCCGGGAGTCGGTGTCCTGGGGCACCGGCACGCTCGGCGAGTCCGCGCGGGCGAAGGTGCCGGTCTACGGGCCGGACGGCGCGCGCGTGGTCGGCGAGGTGAGCATCGGCTTCGCCCGCTCCAGCGTCTTCGACGACCTGCCGACCGCGCTGCTTGGCGTGCTGGCGGCGGCGCTCGCCGGGCTCGTGCTCGCGGCCGTCGCCTCCGTCTTCATCCGGCGCCGGCTGCTGCGGCTGACGCTCGGCCTCGCGCCGGAGGAGCTCACCGCGCTGGTGCAGGACCAGGCCGCGGTGCTCGACGGGGTCGACGAGGGGGTGCTCGCCCTCGACCGCGACGGGCGGGTCGGCGTCTGCAACGCGCGCGCCGCCGCGATCCTCGGCTCGGAGGACCCGACCGGGCGGGCGCTGCACGGCCGCGCGCTGGGCGACCTCGGGCTGCCGCAGCCGCTGGCCGACGCGATCGCCGCGGCCCTCGCCTCGACGGAGCCCTCCCGCGGGACCGGCGAGGAGGGCTTCGTCGTGCGCTCCCGCATCGTCTACGTCGACATCCGGCGGGTGACCCGGGGCGACCGCGATCTCGGCGTCGTCGTGGTGCTGCGCGATCGGACGGCGCTCGCCGCGCTCAGCCGGCGCCTCGACGCCGTCGGCGCGATGACCAACGCGCTGCGGGTGCAGCGGCACGAGTTCGCGAACCGGCTGCACGTGGTCGCCGGGCTGCTCGACGCCGGTCGGACCGGCTCGGCGCGCGAGTACCTCGACGAGGTGCTGACCCGCGGGCCGCTGAAGTACCCGGTGCAGCACGCCGACCGGCTGCAGGAGCCGTACCTCCAGGCGCTGGTCGGCGCGAAGGGGATCGAGGCGGCCGAGCGCGGCGTGCTGCTGACCCTCGGCGAGGAGACGCTGGTGCGCGGGACGGTGATCGAGCCGGAGGACGTCGCGACGGTGGTCGGCAACCTCGTCGACAACGCGGTGCGCGCGGCGGTCGAGGGGAGCCGGGACGTCCGCTTCGTCGAGGTCGAGCTGCTCGACGACGGGGACGCGCTGTTCGTGACGGTCGCCGACTCGGGGGACGGCGTCGCGGACCCGGAGTCGCTCTTCGCCCGCGGGCCGGGAGCGGTGGGGGAGGACGACGACCGCGTGCACGGCCGCGGCTTCGGGCTGCCGCTCTGCCGCGAGGTCGCGGCGCGGCGCGGCGGCGAGGTGTGGCTGGCGGACGCCGGTGGCGAGTCCTCCGGGGCGGTGCTCTGCGCGCGGCTGCCGGGCGCGGTGCTGCCGCCCGACGAGGAGCTGCTGAATGACGAACTGCCCGACGAGGAGGAGGACCGATGACCCCGGATCAGCAGGAGCGCAGCGTGCTCGTCGTCGACGACGACTTCCGGGTGGCGCAGCTGCACGCCGATCTGGTCGACACCCGGCAGGGCCTGCGGGCGCTGCCGCCGGTGCACACCGCCCGGGCGGCGCGGGCGGCGGTGCTCGAGCACGCGCCGGACCTGCTGCTGCTCGACGTGCACCTGCCGGACCAGAGCGGGATCGCGCTGCTGCGCGAGCTGGAGACGGACGCGTTCGTGGTGAGCGCGGCCTCCGACGGAGCGACGGTGCGGAGGGCCCTGCACGCGGGGGCCCTCGGCTACCTGATCAAGCCGTTCGACGCGCGTCTGCTCGGCGAGCGCCTCGACGCCTACGTGCGCTTCCGCAACGTGCTGCGCGAGGACCGGGTCGCCGACCAGGAGGCGGTGGAGCGGGCACTGCGCATCTTGCACTCGGGCGATGCGGCGGCGACCCAGCCGTCTCGCTCCGCGACGGAGCAGCTGGTGCTGGCGCGCCTGTCCGAGTCGGGCGCGGAGCTCTCGGCGCTCGACGTCGCGGAGCGCGCCGGCATCTCCCGCGCGACCGCGCAGCGCTACCTCTCGGGGCTCGCCGGCCGCGGCCTGGTGGAGATGACCCTCAGCTACGGGACGACGGGCCGCC
Source organism: Rathayibacter sp. VKM Ac-2927 (assembly GCF_022815525.1). Classification (NCBI taxonomy): domain Bacteria; kingdom Bacillati; phylum Actinomycetota; class Actinomycetes; order Micrococcales; family Microbacteriaceae; genus Rathayibacter; species Rathayibacter sp. VKM Ac-2927. The sequence goes on along the minus strand of NZ_JALGRT010000001.1, from coordinate 880,106 downwards.
CCGAGCACCGGTACCGAGCGAAGTAGCGGCACAACGAAGGCCGGGACGCACGATCCGGGGGATTCCTCCCCGGATCGGCGTCCCAGCCTCAGTTCTGCAGGTCAGTGCCCGGCTTCGACATCCGCGCCCGCTGCTGCGGCCACGCGCTTGCGCTCCGCGGCCTCGGCGGCCATGCGGCGGCCCTTCGGGCTGACCAGCGAGGCGATGACCGTGACGGCCAGGACTCCGATGATCACGGTGAGCGAGAGGCCGGTGCCGATCTCGAAGACCTCGACGTGCTCGCCGCCGTTGATGAACGGCAGGTTGTTCTCGTGCAGCGCGTGCAGGATCAGCTTCACGCCGATGAAGGCGAGGATCGCGGCGAGGCCGTAGCTGAGGTAGACGAGGCGGTCGAGCAGGCCGTCGATCAGGAAGTAGAGCTGACGCAGGCCGAGCAGCGAGAACGCCGTGGCGGTGAAGACCAGGAAGACGTCGCTGGTGAGGCCGAAGATCGCGGGGACGCTGTCGAGGGCGAACAGGATGTCCGTGCCGCCGATCGCCGCCATCACCAGGATCATCGGCGTGAGGACCTTCTTGCCGTCGATGTGGGTGTAGAACTTGTCGCCGTCGTACTGGTCGCTCGTCTTGAAGACGCGCTTGGCGAGGCGGACCATCACGTTGTCGCCGGCGTGCTCGTCGCCGGGCTTCACCAGGTTGAACGCCGTCAGCAGCAGGATCAGGCCGAAGAGGTAGAAGATCCAGGCGAAGGAGTTGATCAGCGCGGCGCCGAGGAAGATGAAGCCGGTGCGGGCGATCAGCGCGAAGACGATGCCGAAGAGCAGCACCTTCTGCTGGTCGGCGCGCGGCACCTTGAAGCTCGCCATGATGATGAGGAAGACGAAGAGGTTGTCGACCGACAGCGCCTTCTCCGTGATGTAGCCGGCGAAGTACTCGGAGCCCGGGGTCGGTCCGCCGAAGACGAGGACGCCGACGCCGAAGAGCACGGCGATGCCGACGTAGAGGGCCGACCAGAGCGCCGACTCCTTGAGGGTCGGCTCGTGCGCCTTGCGCACGTGGAAGAAGAAGTCGAAGAGCAGGAGCAGGACGATGAAGACGATCGTCAGGGTCCAGATCAGGGGCGACACGGTCATGTGGGGGCTGGCCTCGCTCGAGATGGGGGATGGGGACGGACGTGGGGGCTCCGCACGGCGGTAGAACGCTAGCGATCGGGCGGGCGGGCGGGACCGTTGTCCGACGGATCGTGAGTATCTTCTCAGTTCCTCCGCTCGTCTTCGCGCTCAGCGGCCGGAGGGCCACACTGGTCCCATGCCCGGCACCGCGGTCGACAGGACCTTCCAGGACGCCTACGGCGTGACGATCCACTGGCGCTGGTGGTCGCACCCGCGCCCGAGGGCGATCGTGCAGATCGCGCACGGCGTCGGCGAGCACTCCGGCCGCTACGTCGAGCTCGCCGAGGCGCTGGTCGCCGCGGGCTACGCCGTCGCCGCCGACGACCACCGCGGGCACGGGCGGACCGGCCTCGAGCAGCACGGCGGCGACGTCGCCGAGCTCGGCCGGCTCGGGCCGGGCGGTCTGCGCGCGGCGGAGGAGGCGATCAACCGGCTCACCCGCGAGCTCGCCGGGGAGAACTGCGGCGTCCCGATCGTCCTGCTCGGCCACTCCTGGGGCTCGCTGATGGCGCAGCGGATCGTCGACCACCGCTCCGCCGACTACACGGCCCTGATCCTCAGCGGCACGGCCTACCGGCTGCCCGGCTACATGAATGCCGGCGATCTGGCCCGCCGGCACCGGGTGCCCGGCGGGCTCGGGCTCGAGTGGCTCTCGCGCGACCCGGCGGTCTGGCAGCTCTTCCACGACGACCCGCTGACCTTCACCACTCCGCTCGCGAAGCGGATCGGGCTGCGCGAGACGCTCCGGCTGATCGGCCGGCCCGCGCGGCGGCCCGAGCATCCCCTGCCGCTGCTGCTCGTGGTCGGCGCCGACGACACGCTCGGCGGCGAGCGCTCGGTGCGGGCGCTGGCGCAGGCCTACCGGCGCCGCGCGGGCTACAGAGACGTCAGCGTGCGGGTGTACCCGGAGGCGCGGCACGAGCTGTTCCAGGAGCTCAACCGCGTCGAGGTCACGGCCGACCTGGTCGGCTGGCTCGACGAGCGGTTCCCGGCGGCAGGGGAGGACGTCGCTCCTCCGGCCTAGGCTGACGTCATGCATGGCGAGTACAAGGTCCCCGGTGGAAAGCTCGTGGTCGTCGACCTCGACGTCGTCGACGGGAGGTTCGCCGGCTTCCGGCTGGCGGGCGACTTCTTCCTCGAGCCCGACACGGCGCTCGACGACATCGACCGCGCGGTCGTGGGGCTCCCCGCCGAGAGCGACGCGAAGACGATCGCCGCCGCGATCCGGCAGGCGCTGCCGGCCGACGCGGTGCTGCTCGGCTTCACGCCCGAGGCCGTCGCGGTCGCGATCCGGCGCTCGCTGCAGAAGGCGACCAGCTGGCGCGACTACGACTGGCGCATCGTGCACGCGAAGGCGGTCTCGCCGTCGATGCACCTCGCGCTCGACGAAGTGCTCACCGCCGCCGTCGGCGAGGGGCGCCGCGAGCCGACCCTGCGGATCTGGGAGTGGGACCAGCCCGCCGTGGTCATCGGCAGCTTCCAGTCGCTGCGCAACGAGGTCGACCTCGAGAACGCCGAGAAGTTCGGCGTCGAGGTCGTCCGCCGCATCTCCGGCGGCGGCGCGATGTTCATGGAGGCGGGCAGCGTCGTCACCTACTCCCTCTACGTGCCCGGCGACCTGGTGCAGGGCCTCACCTTCGCCGACTCCTACGCCTTCCTCGACGAGTGGGCCGTCAGCGCGCTGCAGTCGCTCGGCATCGACGCGGTCTACCAGCCGCTCAACGACATCACCTCGCCCTCGGGCAAGATCGGCGGAGCGGCGCAGAAGCGGCTCGGCTCCGGCGCCGTCCTGCACCACGTGACGATGAGCTACGACATCGACGCCGAGAAGATGGTGCAGGTGCTGCGGATCGGACGCGAGAAGCTCTCCGACAAGGGCATCGCCTCCGCGGTCAAGCGCGTCGACCCGCTGCGCAGCCAGACCGGGCTCAGCCGCGCCGAGATCATCGAGCGGATGAAGGCGACGTTCGTCCAGCTGCACGGCGGGACCGCGGGCGACCTGACGGCCGAGGAGTACGCGGAGGCCGAGGAGCTCGTGACGTCGAAGTACTCGACGCCGGAGTGGCTGCGCCGGGTGCCGTGAGGCGGGGCGCCCTCCGGGGCGCGGGCTCCGCTCCGCTCAGCTCGCGAGGAGCTCCTGGTAGTCCGGGTGCTCGGCGATGAAGTCGGCGACGAAGGGGCAGAGCGGGACGACGTGCGCCCCGCGCTCGTGCGCGTCGTCCAGGGCCGCCTCGACCAGGCGGTCGCCGAGGCCCTCGTGCCGGTGCTCGGGCGCGATCTCGGTGTGCAGGAAGACCACGTCCGCGCCGCGGACCGCGTAGTCGGCGAGGCCGACGTTCTCGCCGTCGACCCACAGCGTGTACTGGGACCGGTCCTCGTCGTGGCGCACCTCGGAGATCATCGCGTCACTCTACGCCGGGGCCCGCGGCGGCCCGGGCACCCGCCCGCCGAGGCGTGTCGGAGGGGCCGGCGCCGTGTCGGAGGGGCCGCCGCCCCCGTGACACCATTGCGGAGTGCCCAGGACGATCCAGATCGCGGACGGCGTCCCGGAGACCCGGAGCGCGGTGATCCACGCCGAGAACCTCGAGGTCCTGCCGCTGCTCGCGGACGGGTCCTTCACCGTGGTGTACCTCGATCCGCCGTTCAACACCGGCCGCGCGCAGGTGAGGACGTCGACCACCTCCGTCCGCTCGGCGACCGGGACCATCTCCGGCTTCAAGGGCCGCAGCTACGAGCGCATCCGCGGCGACCTCCTCCGCTACGACGACCGCTTCGACGACTACTGGTCCTTCCTCGAGCCGCGCCTCGCCGAGGCCTGGCGCCTGCTCGCCGACGACGGCACCCTCTACCTGCACCTCGATTACCGCGAGGCGCACTACGCCAAGGTGCTGCTCGACGCCCTGTTCGGCCGCGAGTGCTTCCTCAACGAGATCATCTGGGCCTACGACTACGGCGCCAAGGCCACCAAGCGCTGGCCGACCAAGCACGACACGATCCTCGTCTACGTGAAGGACCCCCGCGGCTACCACTTCGACTCCGCCGCCGTGGACCGCGAGCCGTACATGGCGCCCGGCCTCGTCACCCCCGAGAAGGCCGAGCGCGGCAAGCGCCCCACCGACGTCTGGTGGCACACCATCGTCTCGCCCACCGGCCGGGAGAAGACCGGCTACCCCACCCAGAAGCCCGAGGGCGTGCTCCGTCGCATCGTCCAGGCCTCCAGCCGCGAGGGCGACGCCGTCCTCGACTTCTTCGCCGGCTCCGGCACCACCGGCGCCGTCGCCCACGCCCTCGGCCGCCGCTTCGTCCTCGTCGACGAGCACGCCGACGCCATCGCCGTCATGCGCCGCCGCTTCGCCGCCCACGACCCGGAGCCGCTGTACCTCTGAGGCCCGCCTCGCCACGTGGCACGGGCCCGAGCTCCCCCTCCCATAACTCAAAAGTTGCGGTAGTGGCGCGCGACTACCGCAACTTTCGAGGAGTGGGCGGCGGATCCGGCGCGGGAGGCTCCTCCACAGGGGAGTCGCGGGGGAGCGGGGCTGTGGAGAACCGGTGGGGGTGCGGAGGGCCGTGCACCATCGGGGGATGAGCGAAGCAGTCGGTCCCCTCGGAGCCTTCACCCGCGGTGCCGCGATCAAGGCCGGCTGGACGGAGGACCGGGTCCGGAGCCGCGCTCTCGCCCGCCCCTTCCACGGGGTGCGGACGCTCGTCGAGCCGAGGACACACCTCCAGCGGGCGCAGGCCTACGTGCCGAGGCTGCGTGCCGGGCAGTTCTACTCGCATCTCACCGCGGCTGTCGTCTTCGGGATCCCCCTGCCTGCTCGCGCCGCCGAGGACGATCCGGTGCACGTGTCCGTCTTCGACCCGGCTCGTCCGCCCCGGTGCCGCGGGGTGATCGGGCACGTGATCTCGGCGACCAGGGTGAGCGTGGTCGAGCGACTCGGGCTCCCCGTCACCGATGCCGCCTCGACCTGGCTGCTCCTCGGAGCGGAGCTGCCGCACAAGGAGCTGGTCACGGCGACCGACCACCTCCTGTTCGTCCCGCGGGCAGCCTCGGTCGATCGTCCTTTCGCGACGAAGGAGCAGCTCGCGCTCGCGCTCGACGCCTACCACGGGCGAGGGTCACGGGCACTTCGAGCGGCGCTGGCCGTCGCGTCGGACGCCGCCGCCTCGCGACCTGAGACCGATCTGCGTCTCGCCGTCGTCGAAGCAGGTCTCCCCGCGCCGCGGGCGAACGCCCCGATCAGGGCGGGCGGTCGCCTCATCGCGATCGGCGACCTCGTCTTCGAGGAGTGGAAGGTGCTGGCCGAGTACGACGGAGCTCATCACCGCACCGGAGACGCCCAGTTCGCCCGCGACCGGCAGCGCCTGCTCGACCTCCAGCTCGCGGGCTGGATCACCGTCCCCGTCCGCGCCGAGGGCCTGGCCCGCGGACGCGCGCGCACGATCGCCGAGATCCGCGCCGCCCTCCGCGCCCACGGCTGGGTCGGCTGACGCCGCGCCCACCCTCCAGAAGTTGCGGTAGTCACGCGTCGCCACTACCGCAACTACTGAGGAGTCGGGGAGGGCTCAGCCCTCCGTGCCGCACGCCCCGCACCGATTCGGCCGGTCGCGCTCCCGTCCCGGTCACTCTCCAAAAGTTGCGGTAGTCGCACGCCACTACCGCAACTTTTGAGGAGTGGGAGAGGGGCCGCCTTCGCGCTCCCGGCTGGGGGTCGGCCGGACGCCGCTGCCGACGCGGCGACTCCTCGAAAGTTGCGGTACTCGCGTGCGACTACCGCAACTTTTGAGGAATGGGCGGGGAGGACGGGCGGGGAGGACGGGCGGGGAGGACGGGCGGGGGAGGGCAGGCGGGGGCTCGCGGGGAGGGGAGGTGCGGCGGGCGCGGTCAGGAGCTGGCGCGGACGATCAGCTCGGTGGGCATCAGGGTGCGGTGCTCGACGTCGGCGCCCTCGATGCGGGCGGTCAGCAGCTCGGCCATGCGGGCGCCGAGCTCGACGGGGACCTGGCGGACGGTGCTGAGGGCGGGCACCGCGGAGCGGGCGAAGATGTCGTCGTCGAAGCCGACGACGGCGACGTCCTCGGGGACGCGCCGGCCGGCCTCGCGGAGCGCGGCGTAGGCGCCGACGGCCATCTGGTCGTTGGCGGCGAAGAGCCCGTCGATGGCGGGGTCGCGCTCGAGGAGGCGGCGCATCGCCTCCGTGCCGCTCTCGGGCGAGAAGTCGCCCCACTCGACGAGCGAGTCGTCGAGGCCCGCGTCGGTGAGGGCGCTGCGCCAGCCGATCAGGCGGTCGACGCCGGGGGGCATGTCGGCCGGGCCGGCGATGGTCGCGATGCGGCGGCGGCCGCCCGCGATCAGGTGCGCGGTCGCGACGGCGGCCCCGTCGGCGTTGTCGACGTCGACGAAGTAGGAGTCGCGCTCGTCCGGCGAGAGCGGCCGGCCGCCGAAGACGATCGGCAGCGAGTTCGACAGCGCGGCATAGGAGTGGTCGCCGGAGTGGTGCGAGACGACCAGGGCGCCGTCGACGTTGCCGCCGAGGAGGTAGCGGCGGGTCTTCTCGCCGCTGGTCTCCGACGCGATCAGCATCGAGAGCGTGTAGTCGGTGTCGGCGAGGCGCATGGCGGCGCCCTGCACGATCGCGGCGAAGAACGGGTCGGCGAAGACGCGCGCGGTCGACTCCGGCACGATCAGCGCGATGGACTGAGTGCGGCGGGAGGCGAGCATCCGCGCGGCCCGGTTGGGCACGTAGTCGAGCTCGGCGATGGCCTTCTGCACGGCGGCGACGATCTCGGCGGCGACCTGCGGCGCGTTGTTGACGACCCGCGAGACCGTGGCGCGGGAGACGCCTGCCCGCGCGGCGACGGCCTCGAGCGTCGGCGAGCGCCCGCCTCCCCTGATCCCCTCGGACACGGTCTAGTCCAGCGCCTCGGCCGCGGCGCCGCCGAGGAGGCGCGAGTAGACGAGTCCCGAGTCCTTGATCAGCCGCTCCTGGCTGGAGTAGTCGACGCGGACGATGCCGAAGCGCTTCTCGTAGCCCCAGGCCCACTCGTAGTTGTCGAGCAGCGACCAGACGAAGTAGCCGCGGACGTCGGCGCCCTGGTCGATCGCGTCGGCGACCTTCTCGACGTGGTCGAGCACGTACTGCGTGCGGTCGACGTCGTGCACGCGGCCGTCCTCGACGACGTCGTCGTACGCGGCGCCGTTCTCGGTGACGTAGAGCGGCGGCAGGTTCTCGTACTCCAGGCCCAGCCGGGTGAGCAGGTAGCGCAGCCCGTCGGGGTGCACCTCCCAGTCCATCGCGGTCCGGGGGAGGCTGCGCGAGGGGAAGGTGATCGACTCCGAGCCGACCCACGGCGAGCCGACCTCGCGCTCGGTCGCCTGGGCGAAGTCCTCCGCGCCGGCCGGCAGCGGGTGCCCGGAGACGTTGTCGTCGTGGTAGTGGTTCACGCCGAGGAAGTCGAGCGGCTGCGCGATCGTCGCCAGGTCGCCGTCCTGGATCAGCTCGTCCAGGCCCAGGCCCGCGACGTCCTCGAGCAGGTCCTCGGGGTACTCGCCGAGCAGCAGCGGGTCGAGGAAGATGCGGTTCTGCAGCGCGTCGAAGCGGCGGGCGGCGTCGAGGTCGACCTCGTCCTCCGGGTCGTCGGGGACGGCGTTGGAGAGGTTGAGCGTGATGCCGAGGTTCTGCGCGCCGAGCTCGCGCAGGGCCGAGACGGCGAGCCCGTGCGCGAGGTGGGTGTGGTGCACGGCGGCGAGGGCGGCCTGCTGGGAGATGACACCCGGCGCGTGGATCCCGGCGCCGTAGGAGAGCAGGGTCGAGCAGAACGGCTCGTTGAAGGTGGTCCAGTGCGCCACCCGGTCGCCGAGGCGCGCGTGGACGGCCTCCGCGTAGTCCCGGAAGCGCTCGGCGGTGTCGCGGTTCGTCCAGCCGCCCGTCTCCTCGAGGGCCTGCGGCAGGTCCCAGTGGTAGAGGGTCAGCCAGGGCAGGACGCCGGCGCCGAGCAGCTCGTCGACGAGGCGCGAGTAGAAGTCGAGTCCCTCGTCGTTGACGGCGCGGTCGCCGGGCTTCACCCGCGACCAGCTGACCGAGAAGCGGTAGGAGTCGAGGCCGAGGCGCTTCATCAGCTGCACGTCGGCGGGCATGCGGTGGTAGTGGTCGACGGCGACCTCGGGGGTGTCGCCGTTCGCGACGGCACCGGGGACGCGGGAGAAGGCGTCCCAGATGCTGTCCTCCTTGCCGCCCTCGTGGCCGGCACCCTCGATCTGCGCGGCGGCGGTGGCGGAGCCCCAGAGGAATCCGGCGGGCCAGTCGCGTGCGGCGAGGCGCTCGGCCCGGGCGATCTGCTCCGGCAGGGTCGGCGAGGCGGGGGAGGGGGGAACGGTCACTGCGGACTCCTTCGGCGGCTGTCCCGTCATCCTACGACCATCCCGGTGGAGCGCTCTCTCACCGCGCTGGCGGGGTGGGCGGTGGGCAAGGCGGCATGGCGGGCGGAGGCACGGCTCCGGGAACGCCGACGGCCCGGCACGCCGAGGCGTCCGGGCCGTCGAGGGTCGCGGGGAGTCGACCGGGCGGAGCGCTCAGCCGCGCCGGTCGCCGTCCTCCGTGCGCCGGGTCGCCGTGGCGACGGAGTCGGTCCGCACGTCGGGCTCGATGCTCCCGGCGGCGAGATCGGCACCGGCGCGGGCGGCCATCTGCGGGTCGGTGCGGCGCAGCTCGGCCGCGGCGTCCTCGTTCGCGAGGTCGTGAGCCTCCTGCATGGCCGACTTCGCCCGCAGCGGCGGGGTCTTCAGGAACCAGGAGAGCACGAAGGCGAGCAGGACCACGCCGAGCGCGACCTGGAACACGGTCACCGTCGCGTCGTTGAAGCCGGTGAGGAACGGCGCCGAGAGCGCGTCGTTCGCCGTGTTCAGGAACGAGGTGTCGCCGTCGAGTGCGGAGCCGATCGCCGACGAGTCCTGCGACTGCAGCAGCTTCAGGATGCCGGCGTTGGCCGGGTCGGCCGCGATGGTCGGGTCCGAGGCGGCGGCCTGCAGGTTCGCAGCGATCGTCGGGTTCTTGAACGCCGCGGCGATCGTCTCCGGGATGCGGCTGAACAGCACCGAGAAGATGACCGCGGTGCCCAGCGTGCCGCCGATCTGGCGGAAGAACGTCGAGGCGCTGGTCGCGACGCCCATGTTCGCCGTGTCGACCGAGTTCTGCGAGGCGAGGGTCAGCGTCTGCATCATCTGGCCGAGGCCGAGGCCGAGCAGCAGCATGCCGCCCATCACGAAGATCACCGGCTTGTCGATCGAGACGAAGGACAGGTAGAAGAACGCCGCCGACATCAGGAAGGTGCCGAGGATGGGGAAGGCGCGGTAGCGGCCGGTGCGGGAGATGATCTGGCCCGAGACGATCGAGGCGATCATCAGGCCGAGGATCATCGGCAGCATCAGGAAGCCGGACTCGGTCGGCGTCGCGCCGTTGACGAGCTGCAGGTAGAGCGGGAGCGCCATCATCCCGCCGAACATGCCGAAGCCGACGAGCACGCCCAGGACGGTCGCCATCGAGAAGGTCGGCGAGCGGAAGAGCTTGAGCGGGATCAGCGCGTCGTCGCCCATCATCCGCTCCGCGGCGATGAAGCCGACGATGCCGAGCACGCCGACGACGTAGCAGACCCAGGCGATCGGCGAGCCCCAGCCCCACTCGCGGCCCTGCTCGGCGACGAGCAGGAGCGGCACGGCGGCGACGATGACGAGCGCGGCGCCCCACCAGTCGATCCGCACGGAGCGGCGGGCGGCGGGCTTGGGCAGGTGCAGGAAGCGCACGACGATGAAGAGCGCGACGGCGCCGATCGGCAGGTTGATCAGGAAGACCCAGCGCCAGCCGGTGATGAAGAGGATCTCGGGGGTGCCGGCGAGGAGCCCGCCGATCAGCGGACCGACGACGCTCGAGATGCCGAAGACGGCGAGGAAGTAGCCCTGGTACTTGGCGCGCTCGCGCGGCGGGAGGATGTCGCCCATCACCGTGAGGGCGAGCGACATCAGTCCGCCGGCGCCGAGGCCCTGCACCGCGCGGAAGCCGGCGAGGCCGAGCATCGAGGTCGCGAAGCCCGCCAGGAGCGAGCCGATCAGGAACAGGACGATGGCGATCAGGTAGAGCGGGCGGCGGCCGAAGATGTCGGAGAGCTTGCCGTAGATCGGCGTCGCGATCGTCGAGACGATCAGGTACGCGGTGGTGACCCAGGCCTGCTGCGAGAGGCCGTCGAGGTCGTCGGCGATGGTGCGCATCGACGTGCCGACGATGGTCTGGTCGAGCGAGGACAGGAACATCCCCGCCATCAGGCCGAAGATCACGAAGAGGATCTGGCGGTGCGTCATGATCGCGCCCGACGGGGAGGCGGCGGTCGCGGGCGGGCGGGCGGAATCGGTCACGGGGGTCCCCTTGTCTGGCGGACGCCGCCAGGGCACGGCGGACCGCCGCAAACGTTGCGTGCTGCGCAAAGTTACACCGCGTGCGAGCTCACCGGCACTGCTTCCGGCGAGCCTGTGGAGGATCTCAGAGGGGACCGCCCGATCCGGGGTCCGAGGTCGTCGATCCGGGCCCGGGAGCTCCCCCGATCAAGCGCCCGAAGCGCCGGCGATCGAGGGCCCGGAGCGCCGGCGATCAGCTGTGCGCCGGCACCCCCGCCTCGGCCCAGCCGGCCTCGCTGAGCGCCGCCCGCGCCTCCGCTCGTGCCGAGTACGGCGTCCGCACGCCCTCGATGTCGCGGTAGTTCTGGTGCCCGGGTCCCGCCCAGAGGATCGAGTCGCCCTCGTGCGCCAGCGACACCGCGACGCGGATCGCCCGCTTGGGGTCGTCGACCTCGTGGATCTCGCCGTCGGGACGCGCCGCCCGAGCCGCCGCCAGCAGCGTGGCGCGGATCGACGCCGGATCCTCGAAGCGCGGGTGGTGGTCGGTGATCACCAGCACGTCGCTGCCCGAGACGGCCGCCTCGGCCATCGCGGGCCGCTTGAGGGCGTCGCGGTCGCCGTCGGCGCCGAAGACCATGATCACGCGGCCCGTGGTGACCTCGCGGACCGCCTCGAGCGTGCGGGCGAAGGCGTCGGCGCTGTGACCGAAGTCGACGTAGACGGTGGGGCCGCGATCGCCCGAGACGCGCTCGGTGCGGCCGGGGAGCGAGACGTCGAGGCCTCCGTCGCGGTGCAGGGCGGCGCGGATCTCGCCGATCGGGCGGCCCGCCTCGATCAGCATCACGATCGCCAGGGCGGCGTTGGCCGCCATGTGCGAGCCGATGATCGGGACGGAGGTGGTGATCGCCCGGTTCTCCCGGTTCTCGACGCGGAAGTGGGTGCGGCCGAACTCCTGCTCGAGGATGCTCACCCGCCAGTCGGCGTCGACGTCGGGGAGCGAGGTGATCGTGGTGACGGGCACGCCCGCCTCCGCCACGACCCGCTGCCCGGCGGGCGAGTCGAGCGAGACGACCGCGCGGCGGGAGCGGTCGGGCTGGAACAGCTGCACCTTCTGGGCGAAGTAGGTGTCCATGTCGCCGTAGTCGTCGAGGTGGTCGTGGCTCAGGTTCGTGAACGCCGCGACGTCGAAGACGACGCCGTCGACGCGGTGCCGGGTGAGGGCCTGCGCGCTGACCTCGATCGCCGCGGCGCCGACGCCCTCCTCCTGCATCCGGGCGATGAGAGCGTGCAGCTCGGTGGCCTCGGGAGTGGTCAGCCCGCTCGTCACCGAGGTGTCGCCGATGTGGCGCTCGGCTGTGGAGCTGAGGCCGGGCACGACGCCGAGCTGGCGCAGCATCCCCTCGAGCATGTGCACCGTCGAGGTCTTGCCGTTGGTGCCGGTGACGCCGAGGAGCAGGGGGGCGCGCTCGGTGGTCGCGTAGACGACGGCGGCGACGGCGCCGAGGCGGGCCCGCGGGTCGTCGACGACCAGCACGGGCAGACCGGTGGCGCGTGAGGCGGACTCGCCGGCCGGATCGGTGAGGACGCCGACGGCGCCGCGCTCGGCGGCCTCGGCGACGAAGTCGGAGCCGTGGCGGTGGACGCCGGCGAGAGCGACGAAGAGGTCGCCCGGCTCGACGTCCGAGGCGGTGAGCGTGATCCCGGTCACCTCGACGGGCGGGACGTCGCCGTCGGGCAGCTCGATCGCGCGGGCGAGGGCGGGGAGGGGGACTGCTCGGACGTGCAGGGGGCGCAGCATGGGGTCCTCTCGTCATCGGGACCGGTGGGCGGCTCATCCGAGGGGGCGGATGCGCGCGGTCGCCGAGGCTGTCACTCAAGCTAGGGGGTCTGCTTATGTGAATCCTTTGAGGATATTCGACACCCCCATGGAGGAGCAGTGCTGAACGGAGACACCCCTCAGTGCTTGACAGGGCTCTCCGCGGGCGCGAACGGGGCCCCGCGTAGGCTCGGAGCATGACCTCGGACGAGAACCCGGCCCCCGACGGGCGCCCCGTACCGCGCCGAGCCCTGGTGATCGGGGGAGTCGCCGTGGCCGCCGGGATCGCCGCCGTGGGCGTGAACGCGGCCCTCGGCGCCGGCCGCGCGAACGCTCCGACCGCGTCCGCGACTCCGAGTGCCACCCCGGGCGCGTCGGCCGGCGCCTCCGCCACGGCGAGCGCCGCTCCGGTCGAGACCCCGACCGAGACGCCCACGCCGACGCCGACTGCGACGCCCGGGATCGACCTCTCCGCCCACTCGAACGACGACCCGGCCAGCATCTGGGTGGTCGTCAACAAGCTCCGCACCCTGAACCCGGTCGACTACGTGCCGGCCGACCTCGTCTACCCCGACGTCCGCTACGTCAACCGCCAGCCGATGCGCCAGGCGACCGCGGACGCGCTGGTGCCGATGTTCGCGGCGGCCTCGAGCGAGGCCGGGCTGACGCTCGCGGTGCAGAGCGCCTACCGCTCCTACGACACCCAGGTCAGCGTCTATGCCGGCTGGGTGTCCTCGCGCGGCCAGGCCGGAGCGGACGCGACCAGCGCGCGCCCGGGGCACAGCGAGCACCAGACCGGCTGGGCCGTCGACGTCGTCGGCTCCTCGGGGACCTGCGCCCTCGAGATCTGCTGGGGCGACACCCCCGAGGGCCAGTGGGTCGGCGCGAACGCGCACCGCTTCGGCTTCCTCGTCCGCTACAAGCCCGACACCACGCCGATCACCGGCTACGAGTCCGAGCCGTACCACCTCCGCTACATCGGCGTGGAGCTCGCGCAGCACCTGCACGACGCCGGCATTCCGACGCTGGAGCGCCTGTTCGGGCTGCCGGACGCCCCCGACTACGCGCCGGGCACGGTCTCGTAGCGGCGTCCCCGGACGGTTGATCGGCGGCTCGAGATCACCCCCTCGCGCCTCCTGGCGCGCCCTGTCGGGCGTCCCACGCCACGCCTTCCGTTCGAACGAGCGCGTCCCTAACCTCTCCTTCAAAGCGAGGCAGGCTCGCTTTCGATCGAAGGAGATCTCATGACATTCCCGCTGCTCGCCTCCTCGAGGCGCTCGTCCGCACTGTCCTTCACAGCCCTCGTGGCCGTCTCCGCACTCCTCGCCCCGGCGGCCATCGCCGCCGAGGATCCGGGCCCGCCGACGCTCGCGCCGGCGACGGTCGCCGAGGCCCTCGAGAACGTCGAGAGGGTCGATCCGACTCTCCTCCACGACGCTGTTCTCGAGGGTGCCAGAACGGCCGCCCTGGGCTCCGGCTCGGTCGTCGTGCCGTCCGATCCGTCCGCCGGTGTTCGGATCGGCGACGGTGCTCGGACCGTGATCGTCGATCTCCCTGACGCGGAGAGCGCCGGTCCGGCTGCCGCCCTCGCGGGCGGCGGAGTCGTGTACCCCGGAGCTCACAGTGCGACCTCCGTCGTGGTCGGCGATCGAGGCGTGCAGATGCTGACGACGATCGCGGATGCTCAGGCTCCGGCCGACTACTCCTACGACGTGACCCTCGCCGAGGGCCAGCGGCTCGAGCTGCTCGGCGAGGGAGCGGCGGTCGTCGACGCCGACGGCGGCATCGCGCTGCTCATCGGCGGAGCGTGGGCGATCGACGCGGACGGGGACCGGATCCCGACGCACTACTCGGTGTCCGGCTCGACCCTCACTCAGACCGTCGATCACACGGCGCCCGGAGTGGCGTACCCGGTCGTTGCCGATCCGGCGTGGCTGGCGCCCTTCGTGTTCAAGTGCCTCCTCGGACTTGGAATCAACGGACCGCAGATCGTGTCGATCATGGCGTCGGGCGGGCCGGGATCGATCGGTGGAGGGCTGGCCGTGTCGATCATGGTCTGCCTCCGGGGAAAGTAGGGCCGGAGCGTGTTCTGCCGACGCTCACCTGAGCGCTTATCGCGTGAGCTCCGCTCGATCGATGACGCCATTGAAGCCCATCCCTTCAGGTCCGAGCCGATCACGCGCGCCTTCGCCGTCATCGAGGACGGCGACGGGGACAAGGAGCTGATCAGCGCGCGACTCCGTGAGCAGGGCCTGCCGGAACTTCAGACGATCGGAGCTTCCACGCTGCGGTACTCGCTCAGCTGGTGGTGGCTGCACAACCGGCGGCGCGCGGCCGTGCGGAGGATCGAGCGGCATCGGGGTTGAACCCGCTCGTCGTCCGTGGGTGAGCCTGCCCTGGGCTCGAACGGGCTGGGGAGCTGTCGGCGCACCCGTCGGAGGCTGACGAGCCTGTTGAGACGCGGGCGGGAGGGGTTCCCGCCCGCGTGGCCGAAAGGCGGAAGGAAAGCATGGTGCTCCGGAGACCGACGCGGGAGAAGCTGCAGCGCGAGCTGGAGGTGATCGACGCTGCGATCGCCGGACATCCGTTCTCCTCCGACGTGCTCGTTCGCCTCCAATCGGTCTTCGCCGAGAGCGACGGCAGTGGGAAGGACGGGCAGCGGATCAACGCGCGCCTGGCGGAGGAGGGTCTGCCGACCATCCCGGGACTCTGGATCTTCTACGCCCGGAACTTCTCCAGCTGGGGGTGGCTGCGCAATCGGCGGCGCGCGGCCGTGCGGAGGATCGAGCGGCTCGAGGGCTGACGGCGTGTCCGTTCGGACATCCGGATGTGTCCGGAAACCGGTGCGCAAGGGCTTGCGGAGACGGCCGCGATCAGAAGCGGACGTGACAGACGGGCGTTGTTACCGTACCGTTACTCGGAGTGCTTTCGGAGGTCACCCTTAGGGGACTCCGACTCCCGCGTGGTGACATGGCCGCTTCCCCCTGAAATTCCGCACGCCCCCGCCCCCGTGCGCACCGACCCGTGAGTTCCCCTGTGCCCCACAGTTCCACCCGTTCCACCGTGCCCGCTGCCGCCGAGGTCGCCCCCGCCGACGCTCAGCTCGCACCGCCGCTCACCCGCCGTGAGGCGCGCGAGCGCGAGGGCCGCGTCCGCGCGACTCCGGTCGCCGCTCCTGCCGCTGCCGCCGCTCCCGCGGTCGAGGCACCGGCCCCGGCCGTCCTCGCTCCCGCCGCGCTCGCGCCGGCCGCCGAGGGCATCCGCCCCTCCGCCGGAGCCCCGCTGCACCCCGCCAGCGGCGACGTCTTCCCCTCCCGCCGCGACCGTCGCGCCGCTGAGGGGCACCGCCAGCGCGTCGAGCCCGCTCGTCGCGGCTCCTCCTTCTTCCGCCCCTCGCGCCGGCACCTCGTGCTGGCCATGTCGGGCGGGCTCGTCCTCGTGGCCGCCGCCTCCGGTGTGAGCCTCACCGTCGGCGCCTCCGCCGACGCCGAGTCGGCGACCGCCTCCACCGCCTCCCCGACCGCGACGGCCGCTCCCGTCACCGTGCTGCCGGCCACCACGGCCGACGCCCGCGTGGTGCTCAGCAGCGTCTCGACCACCACCGGCACCGTCGCCGGCGGCACGAGCGTCACCATCGCCGGCTCGAACCTCGACTCCGTCGCCACGGTCCGCTTCGGCGACGCCGAGGGCAGCGTCACCGTCGACAACCCCGACCAGATCACCGTCACGGCGCCGCCCGCGGACGGCGAGACCGAGGGTGTCGTCCCCGTCGCCTTCTTCGACGCCGGTGGCGCGCCGATCACCTTCGACGCCGTCACGGACTCCGTCGCCGCCGCGACCGTGGACGGCACGCCGGTCGAGACGGTGCAGCCCGCCGTGGACACCACGACTCCGACCGAGGAGCCGCTGACCGCGACCACGGTCACTCCGGCCGCCACTCCGACGGCCGCCGACGCTACCGCCACTCCGACCGCGACGCCGGCCGCCGCCACGGCCGAGGCGCAGCCCGCTGAGCTCGTCGCCCCCACCGCGACCGCCTCGCCCAGCCCGACCGCCACCGGCGTCCTCGCGACCACCAAGGTCGTCGCCTCCGCGATCACCTTCGCCTACACGCCCGACCCGGCGATCGAGGCCGCGAAGGCCGCCGCCGCGCTCGAGGCCAGCCGCCTCGCCTCGCAGCTCGACTACCTGCAGACCTACTGGTCCGACTACAACTCCGCGCAGTACGGCGTCATCGGCGGCAACGACTGCGTCAACTTCACCTCGCAGTCGCTGATCGCCCGCGGCTGGGAGATGGACGACGAGTGGAGCTACTCGCGCACCGGCGGCTACAGCTCGGCCTGGGCCTCCTCGACCGCCTTCAACTCCTACCTGGCCGCGCACCCGGAGCGGGCGACGCCCCTGACGAACGCGCAGCGCGCGGACGTGAAGCCCGGCGACGTCGTGCAGTTCGACTGGGACGGCTCGGGCGACTGGGACCACACCGGCGTCGTCACGAGCGTGAAGGGGAGCACGATCCTCTACTCCTCGCACACCGCCGACAACCTCGACCAGAGCATCGACTCGGCCTCGGCCGGGCGCATCATGTTCTGGAGCGTCTGAGCCGGAACCCCGGAGCCGCGAGCTCAGGACTCCGCAGGGAGCCCGGACACAGCGAAGGAGGCCGCCGTCGCATCAGCGACAGGCGGCCTCTTCGTCGTTCGACGCGGGCGTCAGTTCTTGAAGACGTCCTTGACGTCCTCGCCGACCTTCTTGGTGTGCGCCTTGGTCTGGTCGGCCTGGCCCTCGGCCTCGAGCTTCTCGTTGTCGGTCAGCTTGCCGGCCGCTTCCTTGGCCTTGCCGAGCAGGTTCTCGGCCGCGTTGCGGATCTTGTCGTCAGCACCCATGAGGGGCTCCTTCCGTTCGATTCGGTTCGTCCTCCGGCGACGGCCGCCGGAGGAAGTGGTGGGTGAGCGCGGGTGCTCGCGGGTCAGGCGACCCGGTCCTCCTTGGAGAACCCGGCCCGGGCGCTCGAGGCGACCTCGAGCACGACGGGCAGTCGCGCGCCGAGCAGGCGATCGAGCTCCAGGACCTCCTGGTGCACCGCGTCCACGACCGTGCGGGGCGAGACCCCGCCGCGGGGCAGGACCCGGACCTTGAGCGCCGTCGACGAGCCGTGGCGGTAGGCCGAGACCGTGACGTCGATCAGGTCGGTGCGGCCTGCCAGCGCGTTCTCGAGCACGTCCTCGGCGAAGCCGGTGGCGATCTCGACCTCTCCGGCGACCCCGCTGGACGAGCCCGCGTCGGTGAGGACGGTGCTCGTGCGGCCGTGGCCGTGCGCGGAGATCAGGACGATCGCGAGCACGATGCCCAGCAGGCAGATCCCGACGATCGCGTAGAGCGGCCACAGCACGGCCGCGTCGCTCCAGGCGGTGCCGTCCTCCGGCGAGATGCGGGAGACGAGGGCCGCGCCCTGGCCGTCCGCGAAGTCGGCGACCGCGTCGCGGACCGGCTGGGAGACGGCGATCAGGACCAGGCCTGCCGTGACGGCGGCGAGGACGAGGCCGACCAGGAAGAGGATCAGGCGGTTCACGAACCGGTTGCTCGTGGTCATCAGATCCTCCCGGACTCGGAGATGCGGACGGTGGCGCGGGTGGCGGGCGTCGCCGCGATGCGGCTCAGCTCGTCGTCGACGGCGGACTGCACGGAGTCGCGGTCGACGGTGATCCCCGAGGAGGGGGTCACCTCGATCACGGCGGTGCGGCGGCCGATCGAGGCGCGGGTGTCCTCGCGACGCGACCGGGCGGCAGAGCGGGCCGAGCGGGCGAGCGAGGAGGCGATGACGCCGTCGTCGATCACCACGGCGAGGCGATCGTCCGCGACGGTGTGGCGGGCGCGGGCCCCGGGGGCGAGGGCGAGGACCAGCAGGATCAGCGCCAGCACCGCGGTGCCGACGGCGATGCCGATGATCGCGGCGGAGGCGAGACCGGTCACGCCGACGATCGCGCCGAGGAGCGCGGACGGTGCGAGCAGCAGCGGAGCGGACCCGAAGATCGCGAGCACCGCCTCCGTTCCGACGTACGCGGCGATCAGGATGATCAGCACGAGCACGACGATCTGGGCGGCCGAGCGCGAGCTGTGCGTCTCGCGGCGCAGGTAGCGGCGGTAGCGCGCGTCCGGCGCCGCGTCGCGCGGTGTGGCTGCGGGGCTCATGCGACTCTCCTCGTGGCTCGGGTCGGGGTGCGGGTGCCGGTCACGCGGATGTCCACGCGGCTGACGGTGCGGCCGGTGAGCGCGCCCATCCGGGAGGCGATGGCCGCCCGGTCGCGGTGGAGGCGATCGAGCAGGCTCCCCTCGGCGGTGGAAGCGCCCTCGGTCAGGACCGGGGCGGAGACGGCGAGCGCGAGGCCGCCGCTGTCGTCCGACAGCCGGACGCGGATCGCGGAGACCTCGACGCCCAGCTCCTCGTGGACGACCGCCACGGCCATCCGCTCGAGGGAGCGGACGGAGATGGTGACGGTGCCCGGCTCCGACGGAGCGGTCCGCTCGCCGGGACGCTGGTCGAGTGCGGTCACGGCGACTCCTAGCGGGAGGTGGTGCGGCCGCGGAACACGTCCACGAGGCTGCGCACGTCGAGCGAGCCATCCAGCATCCGCGCGATCAGGACGCCGAGCGCCATGAAGACGGCGGTGAGGACGAAGCCCCAGAAGCCGAAGAGCAGGGCGGCGAAGGCGAGGACCGCGCCGACGACGAGGCCCAGCGTGGTGCTGCGGCCGGCCGGGGCGGGGGCGGGAGTGCGGGGGTCGCTCATCGGACGCGGCTCTCGGTCTCGGTGTCGCCCTTGTCCTCGCCGGGGATGTGCACGTCGACGATGGCGACGTTGATCTCGGCGACGGACATGCCGACGAGCTCGGTGATGGCCTCGGAGACCGCGGCGCGGACCTGGTCGGCGACCGACTGCATCGGCACCGGGTACTCGACGACGAGGGTGACGTCGGCGGCGACCTGGGTCTCGCCGACCTCGACGCTGACGCCCTGGGCGTGGTCGTTGCCGCCGACGGCCGAGCGGATCGCGCCGAAGGCACGGGCGGCGTTGTTGCCGAGGGCGAAGACGCCGGGCACCTGGCGCGCGGCGATGCCGGCGACCTTGGCGATCACGGCGTCGTCGATGACGGTGCGGCCCTGAGCCGTGCCCGATGCGGCGCTGTTGCCGAGGCTGGTGACGGTGTCGACCGAGGCCCTGTCGACGCGGGGGGCGGTGGGAGTGGCGGGGGTGGCGGGGGTGCGCGTGCTGTCGCTCATGGTGACTCCTGTGCGTGTCGTCGGCCGCTGGTGGTTCGCGGCCGGGGTCGGGGAGTCCGGCGGATTTCCCGTCGGGCTGTGCTTTCATGAGTGAGACGGAGCCCGACGGGGATTCGTCACGGTGCGATCCGGAGTTTTTCCTGACAGTCACCTGATGGTCGATGCCGGCTCGAGCCGGTGCCCGCTGGAGGAGTCCCATGCCCGGTCTGGAGACGGCGAGCGACGCGCTCCTCGCCGAGCGCTCCGCCGAGGGCGACGTCCGCGCGTTCGAGGTGCTGGTCAAGCGGCACCAGTCGATCCTCCGCGCCTACGCCTGGCGGCTGACCGGCTCGCAGGCGGACGCCTCCGACGCGGTGCAGAACGCGCTGATCACCGTCTGGGCCCAGCTCCCGCAGCTCCAGGAGCCGGCGAGCGTGCGGAGCTGGATGATGCGGATCGTCAGCCGCTCCAGCGTCGACCTGCTCCGCCAGCGCAAGCCGGTCGACGACGTCGACGCCGTCGAGCACCCGCCGGCGCGCGAGCCCGGGCCGTTCGAATCGGTCGAGCAGAGCGACGCGATGCGCGCTCTCGCCCAGGCGCTGGCCGAGCTGCCCGAGACCCAGCGGCAGTGCTGGCTGCTCCGCGAGGTCGGCGGCGAGTCGTACAGTGAGATCGCCGAGCACCTCGGCATCACCGCCACCGCCGTCCGCGGCAAGCTCGCCCGAGCACGGGAGTCGCTGGTCGTGGCGATGGAGGACTGGCGATGAGGGCCCGCGGAGAAGGAGTCGGCGCGATGAAGGAGTCGGCGCGATGACCCCGGACGAGACGCCCGGCGGGACGCCCGGCCTGCCCGGCACCGGCGAGGACGCCGTGCTGCCGCTGCCCGTTCCGCTGGTCGCGGACGACGCCGACGCCGAGCCGGACGACGGCTCCGCCGACGCGATCGGCATCGACGAGCTCGGCGACTACCTGGACCGGGGCCGCCTGCCCTACGACCCCGCCATCGAGGAGTCGCCGGAGCACCGGCGCACGCTGCGCGCCCTCGAGCGCGTCCGCGCGCTCTCCGGTGCGCTGATCGACGACGACGCGGCGCACCTGCCCGCGCCCACCGAGAGCTGGTTCGGCTCGATCCTCACCCAGGTGCGGCGCGAGGCGCGGGCCGGACGCGACATCCCGCTCGCGAGCACCGACCCCGACGTCGAGCTGACGATCACCGAGGGCGCCGTCCGCGGCATCGTCCGCGAGGCGGGCGACAGCGTCTCCGGAGTCCTCGTCGGCCGCTGCCGGCTGCAGGGCGACGTCGCCGATCCGGGTGCCGACATCGCGGTCGAGGTGACGATCTCGGTGTTCTGGGGCGTGCCGATCGCCGACGCGGCCCAGCAGGTGCGCGAGCGCATCCACTCGCGGCTGCTCACCCAGACCGAGCTGCGCGTCTCGACGATCGACGTGCGCGTCGAGGACGTCTACGTGCCGGGAGGGGAGGAGTCGTGAGCGGGTCCGAGCCGATCCCCGTCGCCCCGGCCGTGCTGGTCCCCGCGGTCGCCCCCGCTGGATCCGCGCCGAGCGCGGCCGCCGTGCTCACCGCCGAGATCCGCGCCCTCGCGGGAGTGGCGATGCTCGTCCCGGCGCGCGGCCAGGTGCGCGACGTCCTCGCCCACGCGGCCGGCGCGCTGACGCCCGCCACCGTCGATCCCGCGGACGGCCCGCTCGGCGCGGTCTCCGGCGGCACCTTCGCCGAGCCGGTGCTCGTGCGCGTCCTCGGCGACGAGGTGTCGGTGTCCGCGGAGGTCTGCGTCGCCGCCGAGTCGTCGGCGCCCGACATCGCCCGCGCGGTCGGCTCCGCGGTGCGCGAGTGGTGCCGGCGCGAGCACCCCGGGCGTCGCGCGCGCATCGCGGTCCGGATCGCCTCCGTCGACTGACGCGGAAGCGCGCCGTCCTCGAGGGTGCCGTCGCTAGGCGCCGTGCTCGGCGAGGAACGCCTCCGTCTCGGCCGCCGTCGGCGTCGAGACCGCCGCTCCCGCCCGGGTGACCGAGATCGCCGCGGCGGCGGTCGCCCAGCGGACGAGCTCGACCAGCGCGGCCGGGTCGTCGAGCCTCTCGCCGCCGCTCGCGAGCCGTGCCGCGAAGACGCCGCAGAAGGTGTCGCCCGCGCCGGTCGTGTCGACGACGGAGACGCGGAAGGCGGGTGCGCGCACCGACTCGCGGTCGCGGACGGCGACCACGACGCCGTCCGCACCGAGGGTGACCAGCACCACCGGCACGAGCGCGGTGAGGGCGACGGCGAGGGCCGTGTCGTCCGCCGCCGCGATGCCGCGCTCGGCGCCGAGCTCGCGCGCCTCGTGCTCGTTGACGATCAGCACGTCCAGCTCGGCGAGCAGCTCCTCGGGCAGCGGGCCGATCGGCGCCGCGTTGAGGATCGTGGTGGTCCCCGCCGCGCGGCCGGCGCGCGCCGCCGCCAGCACGGTCGGGACCGGGATCTCGAGCTGCAGCAGGAGCGCCGAGGCGCCGGCGATCAGCGCCTCCTCCTGCGCGGTCAGGTCGGTGAAGGCGGCGTTCGCCCCGGAGTCGACGACGATCGCGTTCTCGCCGGAGTCGTCGACCGTGATCTGCGCGGTGCCCGTGCGCTCGTCGCCGCGGCGCGCGTGCAGCTCGAGCGGCTCCTCCGCCAGCAGCCCCGCGAGCTCGTCGCCCGCGGCGTCGCGGCCGAGGCTCGTGACGAAGCTGCTGCCCGCGACTGTGCGGGCGGCGGCGACCGCCTGGTTGAGCCCCTTGCCGCCGGGGAAGGTGCGGGAGTCGAGGGCGAGGACGGTCTCGCCGGGGGCGGGGATGCGGGCGACCCGGTGGACGTGATCGAGATTGGCGCTTCCGAGGACGACGAGGCTCATGCTCCGACGGTAGGGCACGCGCAAGGGGCTGCTCGCATCCTCCGGCCGCACCTACGGTGGAGGAATGGAAACTCGAATCTTCGGCCGCACCGGTGCGCCCGTCTCCGTCGTCGGCCTCGGAACCTGGCAGCTCGGTGCCGATTGGGGTGACGTCGCGGAGAGCGACGCCCTCGCGATCCTCGACGCCGCGGCGGAGTCCGGCGTCACCCTCTTCGACACCGCCGACGTCTACGGCGACGGCCGCAGCGAGCGGACCATCGGCGCCTGGCGCGCCGCGCACCCCGACGCGGGCGTCTTCGTCGCGACGAAGATGGGCCGCCGCGTCGAGCAGGTCCCCGCGAACTACGTGCTGGACAACTTCCGCGCCTGGACCGACCGCTCGCGCTCGAACCTCGGCGTCGACACGCTCGATCTCGTGCAGCTGCACTGCCCGCCGACCTCCGTCTACTCCGACGACGCCGTCTTCGACGCGCTGGACACCCTGGTCGACGAGGGCGCCATCGCGCACTACGGCGTCTCGGTCGAGCGCACGGAGGAGGCGCTCACCGCCATCGCGCGGCCGAACGTCGCGAGCGTCCAGATCATCCTGAACGCGTTCCGCCTCAAGCCGCTCGACGCGGTGCTGCCGGCGGCCCGCGAGGCCGGCGTCGGGATCCTGGCGCGCGTCCCGCTCGCGTCCGGCCTCCTCAGCGGCCGCTACACGACGGAGACGACCTTCGCACCCGACGACCACCGCAACTACAACCGCGACGGCTCCGCCTTCGACGTCGGCGAGACCTTCTCGGGCGTCGACTTCGCGACCGGCGTCGAGGCCGCGCAGGAGTTCTCCCGCCTGGCCGCCGACCACGGCCTGGCCCCCGCCGCCGCCGCGCTGGCCTGGATCATCCAGCAGGACGGCGTCACCGCCGTCATCCCCGGCGCCCGCTCCGTCGAGCAGGCGAAGGCGAACGCCACCGCCGCGGACGCCGCCCCCCTCGGCCCCGCCTTCATGGAGGCCGTCAACGCCCTCTACGACACCCACTTCCGCCCCACGGTCCACCCCCGCTGGTAGCCGACACCCGCTGAGTCGCCCGAGAAGGCTCGTTCTCCACCCCGAGAACTCGCCTTCTCGGGCGAGTCAGTGGTGTAGCGCCGCGCGCACCTGGGCGACGACGGAGGCGAGGTCGGCGAGGTCGTCGCCGGTGAGCTCGATCACGGTCCAGCCGGCCGCGCGGAGGCGGCGGGCGCGGGCGACGTCCCTCCGCCACTGCCCGGGCTCGGAGCGGTGGTAGTCGCCGTGGTACTCGATGACCACACGGGCCCGAGCGATGCAGAGATCGACCCGGCCGAGGAAGGCGCCCGCCTCGTCACGGATCTCGACGTTCGCCTCGAGACCCGAGATCCCCGCGAGCACCAGAGCCACACGGACCTGCGACTCGGGACGGGACTCCGCCCGGCCGTCGAGCAGCCCGAGGGCTCGACGCAGGCGTGCGATCCCGCGTCGACCCGGATACCGGTCGAGCGCGGCACACAAAGACTCCTCGGTGAGGAGACGTCGGTGGAGGAGGTCGTCGCCGACCGCGACGAGGTCCGCGAGCTCGAGGACGGCGCCGAGGTCGCACCAGGTACGGGCCGGAGTCGTCAGCGCGCCTCGCCTGCCGACGACGAGGTCGACGTCACGATCTACGGAGAGGCTGCGTCCTGCAAGACCGCGCGCATGCGGCGCCCGAGCCGGTGCGACGACGGCGACGTCCAGGACGAGCCGCTGCTCCCAGCGCCGGTCGAGCGGCGCACCCCAGAGGAGAGCCGCGGTCGGCCCGCAGACGAAGACGTGGTCGCCGAGCCGGTGCAGCATCGCCGCACAGCGATCCGCGAGCGTGACGGCCGGAGCCGTCGATCTGACTCCGTAGGCCGGCGACGCGTACTCCGCTGACCGCATCCGCGCACGCGACAGCCCCGCGGCGCTCCCCGCCGCCACGCTGAAGACGCCCTCCGGCTCGTCGCCACTCACCGCGCCATGCTGGCGCCTCTGGCCCTCCCGTGCGCGGAGTTGTCCACAGGCCCCACTGACTCGCCCGAGAAGGCTCGTTCCCGGGGTGGAGAACGAGCCTTCTCGGGCGACTCGGCGGGGGCGGCGCGGGCTAGGAGCCCAGGGCGGCGTCGACGATGGTGCGGGCCTCGGCCTGCACCTCGTGCAGGTGGTCGAGGCCGCGGAAGGACTCGGCGTAGATCTTGTAGACGTCCTCGGTGCCGGAGGGGCGCGCAGCGAACCACGCGTTCTCGGTGACGACCTTGACGCCGCCGACCGCCGCGTCGTTGCCGGGGGCCTTCGAGAGCTTGGCGACGATCTCCTCGCCGGCGAGGGTGGTCGCCGAGATCGCGTCGCCGTCGAGCTTGCCCAGCGCCGCCTTCTGCGCCTTCGTGGCCACCGCGTCGACGCGCTCGTAGACCGGGTCGCCGAAGCGCTCGGTCAGCTCGCGGTACAGCGCCGAGGGGCTCTTGCCCGTGACGGCGACGATCTCGGAGGCGAGCAGCGCCAGCAGGATGCCGTCCTTGTCGGTGGTCCAGACGGTCCCGTCGAAGCGGAGGAACGACGCTCCCGCCGACTCCTCGCCGCCGAAGCCGACCGAGCCGTCGACCAGCCCGGGCACGAACCACTTGAAGCCGACCGGCACCTCCCAGAGGCGGCGGCCGAGCGACTCCGCGACCCGGTCGATGATCGAGGAGGAGACCAGCGTCTTGCCGATCGCCGCGTCCTCGCGCCAGCCGGAGCGGTGGCGGTACAGGTAGTCGATCGCGACCGCGAGGTAGTGGTTCGGGTTCATCAGGCCGCCGTCGGGCGTGACGATACCGTGGCGGTCGGCGTCGGCGTCGTTGCCGGTGAGGATGTCGTAGTCGCCGGCCCGGGCGACGACCGAGGCCATCGCGCTGGGGGAGGACGGGTCCATCCGGATCTTCTCGTCCCAGTCCAGGGTCATGAAGCCCCAGGCCGGGTCGACCTCGCCGTTGACGACCGTCAGGTCGAGTTCGTACATCTCGGCGATCAGCTGCCAGTAGTGCACCGAGGCGCCGCCCAGCGGGTCGGCTCCGATCTTCACCCCGGCCTTCTTGATCGCGTCGATGTCGATGATGTTCTTCAGGTCCGCGACGTAGTGCGTGCGGTAGTCGTAGGTCTCGACGGCGCTCGGCTCGGCCGACTTCACGTCGCGGTTGCCGTCGGCGATCAGCTCGTTGGCGCGGTTCGCGATCCAGGAGGTGGCGTCGGAGTCGGCGGGGCCGCCGTGCGGCGGGTTGTACTTGAAGCCGCCGTCGCGGGGCGGGTTGTGCGAGGGGGTGACCACGATGCCGTCGGCCCGGTCGGTGTGCGACGGGTCGTTGTTGTAGCGGAGGATCGCGTGGCTGAGCGCCGGGGTCGGCACGTAGTCGTCGAACTCGTCGACGAGCACGCGCACCTCGTTGGCGACCAGCACCTCGAGCGCGGTCGTCAGCGCCGGGCGCGAGAGGCCGTGGGTGTCGGCGCCGATGAAGAGCGGCCCGGTGATGCCCTCGTTCGTCCGGTACTCGACGATGGCCTGGGTCACCGCCGCGATGTGGTCCTCGTTGAAGGCGGTGTCGAACGACGAGCCGCGATGCCCGGAGGTGCCGAAGACCACCTTCTGCAAGGGGTCGGACACGTCCGGCTTCTTCTCGTAGTACGCCCTCACGAGGGCCTCGACGTCGATGAGATCGGAGGCCTCTGCCGGCTTCCCTGCGCGATCGGTCATGGGGTCCATAGTGGCAGTCGCGCCGGGGCCGCGATACCGGCTGGACAGGCGCTGGCTAGGCTGTCCGCCATGCCCGACCGCGCCTCCGACGGTGTCCCCGACACCGCCCCCGCTCCCCGCACCTACAGCTATCTCGGGCCCTCCGGCACGTTCACGGAGGCGGCGCTCGCGCAGGTCCCCGAGGCGCGCGGGCACGTCTGGCGGAGCGTCGGGAACGTCGGCGAGGCGCTCGACGACCTGGTCTCGGGGCGCAGCGACGGCGCGGTGATCGCGATCGAGAACTCGGTCGAGGGCGGGGTGACGGCCGCGCAGGACGCGCTGGCGCGGATCCCGGGCGTGCGGATCGTGGGCGAGTACCTCGTGCCGGTGTCCTTCATCCTGGTCGGCCGCCCGGGCGCGCGGCTCGAGGACGTGCGGATCGTCGCCGCGCACCCGGTCGCCTACGGGCAGTGCCGCGAGTGGCTCGACCGGACGATTCCGAGCCACGAGCACCTGCCCGCGTCGAGCAACGTGCAGGCCACGATCGACCTGCTCGCGGGCTCGCCCGCCCAGGCCGCGATCGCACCGCCGGGCATCGTCCGCCACCACGACGTCGAGGTGCTCGCGGAGCGGATCGGCGACAACCCGAACGCGGTCACCCGCTTCGTGCACGTCTCGCGCTCGCGGGTGCTGCCCGAGCCGACGGGCGCCGACAAGACCAGCCTGATCGTCGAGCTGCCCTCCGACGCCCCCGGCGCGCTGCTCGACATGCTCGAGCAGTTCGCGACCCGCGGAGTGAACCTGAGCATGATCCAGTCGCGGCCCATCGGCGACGCCCTCGGCCGCTACCGCTTCGTCATCGACCTCGACGGCCACGCGCACGACGAGCGGGTCGCCGACGCCCTGCTGGGCCTCCGCCGCTTCAGTCCGCGGGTGATCTTCCTGGGCTCGTATCCCCGCGCGGATCGCCGTCCGGTCTCGTACGTGCGACGCTACGACGACGAGGTGTTCATCGAGGCGCGTGACTGGCTGCGCGGGATCCTCGGCAGCGAACCGGAGGTCGACGATGACTGAACGAGGCGGAGCCGAGCGCGAGCGCGTCGATCCGCGGTACGACGCCGCCTTCCAGCGGGGCTTCACCGGGGGAGTGGACCGGGTGCGCGGCGACGAGCGCGCCTTCGCCCGGCCGGTGACGGCACCGGAGGGGATCGCGCGTCGGCGGCCGCCCGCGCTCGCCGACATCGCGACCACGGCCGACAGCCGGCGCTCGCGGCGGGCGGCCGAGAGCGGCACTCCGATCAGCGCACCCGCCCGGCTGCCCTCGGATGTGGCACTGTCCCGGGAGCCGTTCGCCGATCCCGCGCCCGAGGAGACGTCCGTCCGCCGCGTCGAGGTCGCCGTGGAGCCGTCGGCGCCGCTCTGGCGGAATCCCTGGCTGCTCGCCCTGCTGCTCGCGGGGCTGGCCGGCAGCGTGCTCGGCGTCGCGCTGCTCTACAGCGGCTACTCCTCGCCGCCCGCGTCGTACTACGGCGACTCCGACACCCCGTCACCGGAGTGGATCCAGCGCCAGATCACCTACTACGCCTCGATCCCGCTGCTGGGCAGCCTGCCGTTCGCGCTGCTGCTCGCGATGGGCGTCGCGGCCCTGCGCTGGCGGTCCCGGCCGGTCGAGCAGGCGCCCTCCGACGACGTCGAGACCGAGTCCGAGGCGACGACCCTCTGACGCCGCACCTCCGGCGGAGAGGGGATCTCCTTGGAAGAGACGGCCGCAGCCATGCTGGTCGAGTAGCCCCGCAGGGGCGTATCGAGACCCACTGTCGCCAGCACGGCCGGCGGAAGGGGATCTCGATACGCGCGCGGCGCGCGCTACTCGATCAGCATGGGGGAGGCCGTTGCGCTGGCTTACCGAGCAGCGTGTCCTCTACACCCCCGACGCGCCGAACAGCAGCCCGAGCAGGTAGGTGACGAGCGCCGCGCCGTAGCCGATGCCGAGCTGGCGCAGGGCGCGCGCGAGGGGCGGCGCGCCGGAGAGCAGGCCGACGATCGCGCCGGTCGCGAGCAGCGCCAGGCCGACGAGGACGGACGCGAGGACCACCGCGGCCAGCCCGGACATCCCGAGCAAGTAGGGCAGCACCGGGATGATCGCGCCCGAGGCGAAGAAGCAGAAGCTCGACAGCGCCGCGCCCATGCCCGTGCCGATCGACTCGTACTCGTCGACCGACGGGTCGGCCTTCACACCGCCGATGGTGATCGGCGAGGTCGGCGCCGCGCCGCCGCGCAGTCCCGCGAAGACCCGGGCCGCGCGGGCGTCCGCGTCCTCCTGCGAGAGCCCGCGGGCGCGGTAGACGAGCGACAGCTCGTTGGCGTCGACGTCGAGGTCGGGGACGACGTGGTTGGTGTCGAGGTCGGGGGAGGAGGCGGAGAGCAGCTCGCGCTGCGAGCGCACCGAGACGAACTCGCCGGCGCCCATCGAGAGCGCGCCCGCGAGCAGCCCGGCGATGCCGGTGAAGAGGACGACCCCGGTGCCGACTCCGCTCGCACCGACGCCGAGGACGAGCGCCAGGTTCGAGACCAGGCCGTCGTTGGCGCCGAACACCGCGGCGCGGAAGGTGCCCGAGAGCCGGTTGCGACCGCGCTCGGCGAGCCCGCGGACGACCTCGCCGTGGATCCGCTCGTCGGCGGCCATCGCCTCCGTCGCGTCGTCGTCGTCGGCGTAGGGCGAGCGGGCCTCCGCGCGCTGGATCAGCGCGAGGACGAAGACCGAGCCGAACTGCCGGGTCAGGAAGCCGAGCAGCCGCGTGCGCAGATCGGGTCGGGGCTGCGGCTCGGCCGCCGGCCCGAGCAGCTCGCGCCAGTGCTCCTCGTGCCGGCCCTCGGCGGCGGCCAGGGCGAGCAGGATCTCGCGCTCCTCGCCGGAGCGGCGCTCGGCGAGATCGCGGTAGCTCGCGGCCTCGGCCAGCTCGTCGGCGAGGTAGCGCCGCCAGCGGCGGATCTGCACCGGCGTGGGGGAGGAAGGGGTGTCTCGGGCGATGGTCGCCATGGGATCTCCTGGGCTTCGGCACCCCGGCCGACCCGCGCGAGAGGACCGGCCAGGACACGTGTCGACTGGCCGAAGGTCTCGTTCGCCCGATTCCGCGAGGATCCGGGTGGCGCGCCGGGTCCGGGACTCTCCGGACCAGCATGTCGACGCGCCTCGTCGTCCGCTCGGCGGACGGTGGGAACTACTCCCCTTCGCAGGGACCACCGTAGCCGAGAAGGCAGCGCGGCGCCCCTCCGATCGCAGGGCGGCGCCCGCGGGTACAGTCGAGCCGCGGCGGAGCCTCCCGGCCCCGCCCCCGCGCCGCACCGGCGCCCTCGAAGGGGAGGCCGCCCATGACAGCCGACAGCGCACCGACCCGCCGACTCGTCGCCGAGCTGGAGGAGCGCGCCCGCGAGGTGCTGCCCTGGTTCGTCGCCGACTACTACGGTGCCGTCGCGGGCGGCCGCTCGGAGCGCGACGCCGATCTCGCGGCCTGGGACGCGATCCGCTTCCGGCCGGCGGCGCTGCGCGGCGAGCTCGACGGCGACACCACGACCTCGGTCCTCGGCACCGAGGTGCGGGGCCCCGTGCTGATCGCGCCGATGGCGCAGCAGAACGCGGCGGATCCGCGCGGCGAGATCGCGATGGCGGAGGCGGCCGCGCGCGCCGGCACCCTGCTCGGCGTCTCGACGAACACGGCGCTGCCCTTCGAGCGGATCGCTGCGGCGGGCGCGCCGTGGTGGTTCCAGGTCTACCTGCTCGCGGACCGCGACGTGACCCACGCGTTGATCGAGCGGGCCGCTGAGCACGGCGCCCGCGCGCTGATGCTCACGGTCGAGATGCCGCTGCTGCGCGGCGAGCGCCCCGGCATCGAGCCGCTGACCTGGCCGGAGATCCCCGGGAAGGCGAGGCTCGGCAATCTGACCGAGCAGGAGCGCGCCCTGGTCCTCGGCCGTCCCGTGCCGAACCCGGGACTCGACGACATCGGCCGACTCCGCTCGGTCAGCGGTCTGCCGGTCCTGGTGAAGGGCGTGCTGCGCGGCGAGGACGCCCGTCGCGCGGTCGACGCGGGCGCCTCCGGGGTCGTCGTCTCGACGCACGGCGGCCGGCGGATGGACGGCTCGATCACCGCGGTCGGGGCGCTCGCCGAGGTGGTCGACGCGGTCGGCGCCGACGCCGAGGTCTACATCGACAGCGGGGTGCGCACGGGCCGGCACGTGCTCGCGGCGCTCGCGCTCGGGGCTCGCGCGGTCTTCGTCGGGCGGCCGCTGATGTGGGCGCTCGCCGTGGGCGGCGCCGACGAGGTCGCCGGACTGCTCGGACTCCTCGACCGCGAGTTCCGGGTCATGCTGCAGCAGTCGGGGGCGGCGTCGATCCGCGATCTCGGCGGGCTCGTCGCCCGGTCCTGACGGAGGTCGCCGGTCAGGCCGCGATGCTGCTGCGGGCGCGGCGGCGCTGCTGCCGCTCGTGCTGGGCTTGGAGCAGCGCGCGGGTGCGCTCGGTCGCGAGCAGCTCGACCAGGGTGTCGGTCTCCTCCTCGATCCGCTCGCGCAGGTCGAGCGGCTCG
This sequence comes from Rathayibacter sp. VKM Ac-2927, assembly GCF_022815525.1. Taxonomy (NCBI): domain Bacteria; kingdom Bacillati; phylum Actinomycetota; class Actinomycetes; order Micrococcales; family Microbacteriaceae; genus Rathayibacter; species Rathayibacter sp. VKM Ac-2927. The sequence goes on along the minus strand of NZ_JALGRT010000001.1, from coordinate 849,283 downwards.
GTGGTCAGCAGTCGCTTGGCGGCGGCGGCCACCAGCGGCGGGCGGGCGGCGAGCGCCCGGACGCGCTCGTCGACGCGGGCCGCGAGCTCGGCGCGGGGGACGACCTCGGTGACGAGCTGCCACTCGAGCGCCTCGGCGGCCCGGACGGAGCGGCCGGAGAGCACGAAGTCCAGGGCGCGGCGGCGCCCGATCGTCGCGGGCAGGGTCGCCGTGACGCCGCAGTCCGGCACGAGCCCGACGTCGCCGTAGGCGCTGACGAAGGTGGCGGCGGGCGTCGCGACGACGATGTCGGCGGCGAGCGCGAAGGCGATCCCGGCTCCCGCGGTGATGCCGTCGATCGCGCAGACGACGACGGCGCTGCTCTCGCCGAGCAGGCGGAAGGCCTCGCCCGCGGTCGTCGCCAGATCGCGGAGGTACTGGTCGGGCCGGTCGGCGTCCACGATCGCCGAGACGTCGCCGCCGGTGCAGAACGCGCGACCCGCGGACTCGACGACGAGGACGGTGCAGCCCGCGTCGGCGTTCAGCGTGATCAGGGCGCGCACCAGCTGCAGAGCCGTGTCGAGGTCGAGCGCGTTGAGAGCGTCCGGCCGGTCGAGGATCAGGCGGGCGACGGGGCCGGAGCGCTCGACGCGCACGGTCGGGGGTCGGGGAGTCATGGCGGGGCCTCTCGGGGTGAGGTCGGGGAGCTGTGGTCGGAGCGCTGCGGCCCGCTCGCGGGGGAACGGAGGGGGGCCGGCGCCGTCCGTCGGGGGAGGTGGCGCAGAAGTGGTTCGCAGCCCCGGCCCCGCCGGTTCGGTCCGCCCGGCCGATCCTCAGGCGCGCCTCCCGGCCCCTCTAAACTGCTGGGGTGATTGATCCCGTACTTCTCCGCGAGAACCCGGACGTCCTGAAGCGCTCGCAGGAGGCGCGCGGCGACTCCGTCGAGCTCGTCGACGACGCCCTCGAGGCCGACCGCGCACGCCGGGCCGCGATCACCGAGGCCGAGCGCCTCCGCGCCGAGCAGAACGCCTTCGGCAAGACCGTCGCGAAGGCGCCGAAGGACGAGAAGGCGGCCCTGGTCGCCGAGGCGCAGCGCCTCGCCGCCGCCGCGAAGCAGGCGCAGCAGGAGGCCGCCGAGGCCGACGAGCGCTTCGGCTCGCTCGTGAAGCGGCTGGCCAACCCGATCATCGACGGCGTTCCCGCCGGTGGCGAGGACAAGTTCGAGCTCGTGCGCACCGTCGGCGAGCGCCCGGTCTTCGACTTCGCGCCCCGCGACCACCTCGAGATCGGCGAGCTGCTCGACGGCATCGACATGCAGCGCGGCGCGAAGGTCAGCGGCGCGCGCTTCTACTTCCTCAAGGGCCTCGTCGCCCGGCTCGAGATCGCGCTGATGAACCTCGGCCTGGAGCGCGCCCTCGAGGCCGGCTTCACCCCGCTGATCACGCCGACGCTGGTGCGCCCCGAGATCATGGACGGCACCGGCTTCCTCGGTGAGCACGACGACGAGGTGTACCGCCTCCGCGACGACGAGCTCTACCTCACCGGCACCAGCGAGGTGGCGCTCGCCGGCTACCACGCCGACGAGATCCTGGATCTCGCGGGCGGCCCGAAGCGCTACGCCGGCTGGAGCACCTGCTACCGCCGCGAGGCCGGCTCGGGCGGGCGCGACACCCGCGGCATCATCCGCGTGCACCAGTTCAACAAGCTCGAGATGTTCGTCTACACGCTGCCCGAGGAGGCGGAGGCGGAGCACGCGCGCCTGCTCGCCCACCAGGAGGGAGTGCTGCAGAGCCTCGGCCTGCACTACCGCGTCATCGACGTCGCCGCGGGCGACCTCGGCCAGAGCGCCGCGCGCAAGTTCGACGTCGAGGCCTGGGTGCCCACCCAGGACGCCTACCGCGAGCTGACGTCGACCTCGAACTGCACCACCTTCCAGGCCCGCCGCCTCGACACCCGCTACCGCACCGAGTCGGGGAAGACGGCGCCCGTCGCCACCCTGAACGGCACGCTGGCGACCACCCGCTGGATCGTCGCCCTGCTCGAGACGCACCAGCAGGCCGACGGCTCGGTGCTCGTCCCCGAGGCGCTGCGCCCGCACCTGGGCGGCCTCGAGGTCCTCGAGCCGGTCCGCACCGCATGAGCGCCGGTCGCCGCCTCATCGCCCTCGACATCGACGGCACCGTCATGCACGAGGACGGCACCATCACCGACGCGGTCGTCGACGCGATCACGCGGGTGGTCGCCCAGGGCGACGAGGTCATGCTCGCGACCGGCCGCTCGCCGTCGACCACGCTGCCCGTGGTCGCGCGCCTGGGCATCGCTCCGGAGTTCGTCATCTGCTGCAACGGCGCCGTCACCCTGCGCCGCGACCCCGAGGCGGAGGGCGGCTACCGCCCCGACGTCGTCGAGACCTTCGACCCCACCGAGGTCCTCGAGACCATCCGCCGGCACCTGCCCGACGCGCACTACGCCGTCGAGGACGCCGACGGCGCCTTCTCCTACACCGAGGCCTTCCCCGGCGGAGCGGTCATGGGCGCCGAGACGGTGCACGTGCCCTTCGAGGAGCTGCTGGGCGTGCAGTCCACCCGCGTGGTCGTCATCTCGCCCGGCACCGGCATCGAGGAGTTCACCGAGCTCGTCGAGCGGATGGGCCTGCACCAGGTCAGCTACGCCATCGGCTGGACCGCCTGGCTCGACATCGCCCCGCACGGCGTCAACAAGTCGACCGCGCTCGAGCTGGTCCGGAACCGCCTCGGCATCGAGCGGAGCGACGTGGTCGCGCTCGGCGACGGCCGCAACGACATCGAGATGCTCACCTGGGCCGCCGAGCACGGCGCCGGCCTGGCGATGGGGCAGGCGCCCGCCGAGGTCCTCGCCGTCGCCTCCGCGATCCTCCCCGGCGTGCACGAGGACGGCGTCGCCGTCGCCCTCGCCGACCTGCGCTGACCCGACGCGGCGCCCGCCGCTCCCGCGTCGCGCGGGCCGTCGGTTACCATCGACTGTCTCTCCCCGCGGGGCGAGGCAGGGAGGGCTGTCCGAGCGGCCGATGGAGCCAGTCTTGAAAACTGGTGGGCAGAGATGTCTCTAGGGTTCGAATCCCTAGCCCTCCGCCACGTCTTTACTGGGATCCGCTGGGGTCGGGTGCCGAATCGACACGAGGTGCTCCGGACGTGATCCCCGCGGAAACCCCGCGGTGCCTACGCGGTGATCGCGAACTTCGGTCCCTGGAACTGTCGAGCCCGCATGCCATCATGTCTGCATGACACGGCCGCTCATCCAACACTTGTCGATGGTTTCTGTCCCTCTTGAGGTCTACGCCGACGAAGAATTACTTGGATCAGCGACTGGCTTCATCGTCGCTAGCGGCGACCGTCTCTATCTAGTTACAAATTGGCACGTTCTCGCGGGAAAAGATCAAATGACAGGTGAATCGCTGGGCAAAAAGAATGCGATTCCGACGAAGGTCAGGATTACAACGGTGAGGTCCGAAGGTAATCTTGTAAAGCAGCATGTAGAGGAAGTTTCGATCACATGTCAGAAGGACCCTGACGATGAGAGCGAGTGCTTGTGGAAGATGCATCCGACGTACGGCGCTAAGGTGGATGTCGTTGCACTTCCACTGCCCGAGAACTTTCAGTATGCGCCAGAACCGCTCGATCTTGACAAACCGCACCACGCCAATCATCCTGAACTCATATTCGATATTTCCGTACCTGATCGGGTAGTAATAATCGGATACCCGCGTGGCATCGATGGCGGTACTCCGTGGGCAGGTGTGTGGATGCAAGGCAACATCGCGAGCGAGTTCGGCATCGGACACGGAGGTTTGCCGAAGTTCTTAGTGGACTCGCGTACAAGGACCGGGATGTCCGGTTCGCCCGTCTATTTCTATCCTCGCGGACAGAGGGCGTATTTCACTGACGGGTCATACGACTATCTCAACCCTGACGCGAGTATTGTGATCGGGGTTTACTCGGGACGAACCGACAGCGAGTCGGATCTCGGTACCGTCTGGCGAATTTCTCTCGTGCGTGAAATCCTGGAGTCGGGCGTGCCGGGTTTGCCGTATTTGTAGCGGTCTCATCGGGCGGCGACGAACGCCTCGAACTGGGCAATCCGCAAGTTGTAGTCGGCTTGGTACAGGTGGCCGTAGATGCTGTCGGTCGTGGCGACGGACCCATGCCCCATCCACCGGCTCACCTCGTAGGGCTTGAACCCTGCGGCGAGCATCAGCGATGCGTAGGTGTGGCGGAGGTCGTGGAAGCGCATCTGCTCCGCGATGTCGAGCCGTCGTGCTGCGGGGACCAGGTGGTATTGGCGCACCCGACCCAAGTCCAACGGCTGCGTCCAGTCCAGGGCGCGCGAACGAGTGTTGCCCGGGAAGAACAGCGCGTTGGGGTCGCCCGGGGCGGGGTGGGCTACGAGCAGCTCGCGCAGCTCTCCAACCAGCGCCCGGCTCAGTAGCGGAACGTTGCGCGTGCTGCGGGCGGACTTGGGCGTGCCGACGGTCCAGACGCCGTTCAGCCGCTTCAACGTCTGGCGCACTTGAACATGCCCGGCTCCAAGGTTCACGTCGCGGATGCGGAGGCCGGTGATCTCGGCGGACCGGAGCCCCGTCTGCGCAGCGAAGCGCACTGCCGTCCCGTGCGGGGCGACGGCGTCGAGGGCTGCGGCAATGGACGCCACCTGCGCCGCGGACAGGAACACGGGCGCGAAGTCCTCAGCGGTGCCTGCACGCGGAACCTGGACGGCGTCGCAGGGGTTGTGGCTGATGAGCCGGTGGCGGACGGCGTACCGGAACACCTTCGACACCGCGACGTAGTGGTTGCGGACGGTGTTAGTCGACAGCCCCTGATCAATCAGCCCGGCAATCCACTTCTCGACATGCTCGGAGGTCACGGCGGCGATGCGCTGCTTCCCGAAGTGCGGCACGACGCGCGCCTTGTACAGCAGCACGTAGCCCTCGTACGTCGTCGCCTTCAGTCGCGGGCTCCTCGCAGCCAATGATGCGTCGAGGACGGCTTCGAAGGTCTTGCCCCGCCCGGCCAGCGGCTCAGTGCTCGCGCCCGCAGCCTGCTCGCCTTCCACCTTCATGGCGAACCGATCCGCCTCACGCTTCACGGTGAACGTGCGCTGGCGCTCCTTGCCGTGCTCCCTCCACCGCACCTCGTATGCGGCGCCGCTCTTCCGCTCGACCGGTCGCACATGCGCCATCAGACAGCCCTCCGCACTTCGCGAGATGGGTCGAAGTCGCCCAATTTCCACGGTGTCTCACTCGGGTGCTGCCATGCGTACCGGCCGTAGACGTAGCAGCGGGACAAGCCACCGTTCCGGTCTTTCACTCGACCGACGCGAGTGACCACGACTGGGTAGCTGGGTGCCTCCATGACCACGTCGCCCACTTCGAGCGTGCGGACCGGGACGTAGCGCGTCGGCGGGTTGAAGTTGATCTGGCTCTTGTCCACGGCAGGTGGGGCTAGGTAGAGCCCCAGCCCCTTCGCTTCGATGTAGTCGCGGACGTCGATGGGCTTGCCGCGTCTCTTCGAGCTCATGCGACGGCCTCCTTGGAAGGGTGGCGGGACAGGATGCGGGAGACGATGGCGCTCGACCACTCGCCGCCGCGCTTGGTGGGGTGGCCCTCCGCGGCCAACGTGGAGGAGATCACTCGCGTGGTGGCACCTGCGGCGCGCAGGGCGCACATGCGCTTCAACGCCGTCTGCTCCAGCGGGATGGGGATGAGGTCGCCGTCGATGGCGGCCCACCCGTACGGGGAGCGGCCGACCGCGTGCCCGCCGCGTGCAGCCCTGGCCTTCCGACCGTCGCGGAGGCGCTTGGAGATCGTGGCGCGCTCCAACCCGGCGAACACGCCGACCATTTCGCGCATCGCCGTGCGGAGCGGGTCGTCCGGGTCGTCGCGTTGGACCTCGCCGCTGCTGACGGTGAACACGCGGGACTCCGGTCGGCGCCACACCTCAGCCAACAGCGCCTCCTGCGTGGTGACAGAGCGGGCGAGCCGGTCGAGGTCCTTCACGACAATGCCGTCAGCGTCGCCGGTCTGGACAAGGTGCAGTGCGCTGGCCAGGCCGGGCCGCTCGGTGACGGGCTTCACGCCAGAGATACCTGCGTCCACTTCCGTGGCGACGACCTCGTGCCCGTTGCGGGTGGCCCAGGCGGCGATCATCCGCTCCTGCACGTCCAGGCCGTTGCCCTCTTCGACCTGCGTGTCCGTGGACACGCGGAGGTAAGCGACGAGCCGCATCAGCGCCACCCCAGCTCTGCGCTCGCACTGCCCGGGAGGTAGCCGACGTGGCCCGCTTCGGGCAGGTACACGACCGAGCCCTCGTCGGTGGTGACGGCGACGAGTTCGCCCGCCTCGTATTCCATTGGGTACGACGGCTGGGATGCGAGGCGCACTTCGGCGTCGCCGGGCATGTCGCTGAGGAAGTCGATTAGCTCCGCAACGGTCAGCTTCTGCATCATGGTCTCTCCTTGGTTTCTGTGGGGCGCCGCTATTTCTTCAGAATTGGCGGCGGAGCTACTCTCGCTCGCTGCCCACAGGATCAAAACTCCCGGTCAGAGATCCGATTCTCTGGCCAGAGAATGCCTCAGCTCACCCCGGAGGGCGCTCTAGGGGTTCTCGTGGGCGTATGGGTGGTTAATGGGCCAGCGAGGCACATGCCCGCGTCGCGGTCGGCGGGTAGGTTCCGCCGCTGGCCCGTCTCGGGTGCCTAGGCGAGGTCTCTGCGGCGCCGGTGCTCGCGTTAGAGTCGGCGCTGCGCAGCGTGGCGCCCAGTCGGCTCGTCGGTCACCCGCGCCCGCAGCTCGGCCTCCGACAGCCGCGGGTGCTCGTCGGACGCCTGCACCTGCATCGGCTGCACCTTCCGCGGCTCGTCATCGCGGCGCATCGGGCTCGCCTCAGCCACGGTTCTCGACGCCTTCCGCCGGGTGGAGCTTCCGGCGCACTGCCGCAATGGCGCGCCAGCCGAGGTCTATGGCTTCCTGGTCGAGTTCCGGGTCGTCGGCCACGTACAGCGCGTCGGTCAGCAGCTTGAGCATCGCGTCGCGGTCCAGGGTTGGGCGAGGGTCGCCTGCATCAGTCATCGGTCAGCCCTTCCGTCGCTGCACGTTGCGGTGGTGGCGCCTGCGAGTGGTGTCCTCGTCAGCAATCTGCTGGTCGTCCTTCGGGCGATAGGCCCGTTCGAGCGTCGCCGCCTCGATCTCGTCGTCGGTCCGCGTCTGCATCGGGCGCGCCCGCTCGTCCTCGACCACCGTTGCTTCCAGCTCGGGAAGGTTCTCGACGTCCATCAAGATGTCCCCGGAGATCTGCTCGAACTTGGAAACCCGCACGTCCATCGACAGCTCCTGCTTACTGGTGAAGCCGTTCCTGTCCAGAAGGTCCTTGGCGGCGGCGATCTTGTCGCGATCCGATGTGTTTAGATTCATCATGATTTGCTCCATCGTGAAAGCGGCCTTGTCTGCTGCTTCTGCAATGCGCTGTTGAGCTCGTCGCCGAACCTGCGGCGCTCTCCCTCCGTGGGTAGAACAGACATTCCTGCCCTTCATGGGTGGTCGCTTACATGGGTCACCATTCCTCCGATGCGCAATGCACAGCACGCTCGGCGTTCTTCCATCCGCCCAAAGGCCCCCACTCTGGCCTCCGGAACTTCCGACGGCTCCAACCCGGCTAGCGACCGCCCACGGCCGATGAACGCGGCGGAGCAGCGGCGGGAGATGTTCCGGGCGCCCACCCTCTCGGTGCCGGAGGGTGAGACCGCAGCTGAGCGCACGCGACGCCGCCAGGCCGGAGGGTACGGGCGCCAGGTTCGTCGCTGAGCGCCCAACGCTGGGCCGCTCCGGCACACCCGCGGAGCGGCTCGGTGTCGGCGGTGGCTGGCAGACTGCCTGCGTGACGAACTATCGGGTCTGGGGTCGAGTTGCCGGGCACCACCTTCCGCAGCAGAACGTGAAGATCGGGCACATCGGCCTCGGGCCGGGCACCGGCCTGCGCACCGTCGGGCTGCGCGTGGAAAACATGGACGCAACCTTCTCCGACTACTCCGCAGCCAACGGCCCCTCGCTATCGCTCAACGTCCAATCGCCCTGTTTCATGTGGGTCGACGTCGAGGCCGACACTGCGCGCGCGGCCCAGCATCTGGTAGCGGCGAACGAGATGCCGCTGCTCGTGAGCATCTTGTCGATGCGCAGCCCTGGTAGCGGTTACTGGGCGGAGATCACGGGCTCATTCGACACCGTCAACGGCACCAACGGCGAGCTGAGCGGGCCGGTGTCGATCTTCGCGCGCTATCCGGAGAGCCCGATGACCTTCGAGGCGCTCACCACCCACGCGCAGGACTTTGCCACCATCGCGGCGCATCCGCCGCTCGCCGTCGCGTCCAAGTTGCTCGCACGCGGGTTCCGGCTCGCGTCGTATGGCGGGCATGTGTTCGAGCAGTCCGCCGCGCTGCTCGCCTACTTCCAGGTGTTGGAGGCGTGCGCTCGGATCGTCCCGAGGGACGTGGAGAACAGCACTGCCGACGCTCAGATCCAAGCTGCGTTGCTCACGCTGCGGCGGAAGCTGGCGGTCGGAGCCAAGCAGCATCGACAAGTCGAGGATGTGCGCACTGCTACCAAGGCGTTCAACCGTGCGGAGCTGCGCTTCGTGTCGGACCAGATCGACAACGCGGCGCAGGTGCTCGGGCTTCCGAGCGAGTGGAAGGTCCGCGCGCACGCCCTGACGGCGCTGCGGAACAAGCGCCTCAGCCACCCCGGCGGAGAGGCGACAGAGGCCGAGCTGCTGCCCTGGTTTCCTTCGCCGAGTGCCCCGTCCGGCGCCTTCGAGGTGGCCCGGGCGATCCTCGTCGCCACCGTCGAGTGGTTCCAGCGCTCCGACGCCTGAGCGCATCCCCGCGGAAAACCCCTCCAACCACGCCGCACCACACTGATCCGCAGTGAACCGGAACGTACCGCTGCGCACCCTCGAGAGCGGGGCGGATCCCAGTGTTTAGGCGGATAGAGCGGCTCAATGTGGTGCGATCCGGTTCGTAGAGGACTGGTCGGGTAGCGGTGCCTCCGAAGTCTTGAAAACTGGTGGGCAGAAATGTCTCTAGGGTTCGAATCCCTAGCCCTCCGCCATCTGAGAGCCCGTCCTTCTCGCCGACGCGGCCGTGCGCCGCGGGAGGGCTCCGCTGCGCGGGCACCGGGCTCGTAGGGCCGACGTCTCCCTCTCCTGGCGTGCGATGTCCTCTCCCTCGGTGCCGTCGCTAGCCTGACGTTCTTCCGCAGGCGGACCTGTGCCTCTGCAGCGTGGTCGCCTCGGCGATGCGGGCTGCCCGGCGGTCGAGAAGGAGAGCTCGTGACCGACGAAGACGTCCCCGGACCCCGGACCGAGCGCCTTCGCGCGGGCGTGTACGCCTCGCACGACGGCACGGGCACGACCGTGATGGCGTGGCCCCGGTCCCTGGCGCTCGGGGACGGCGCGGCGGTCGACGGGCGGCTGCGGCAGCTCGTCGAGGGCGTGCCGGGCGGCGCCGACGACCCCGTGACCGCGCGGCTGCGCGAGGACGGCTGGCTCGTCCAGGAGTTCGGCGACGAGGACGGTGCCGGTTTCGTCATCCGACCGCTGCGGGCCGCGGCGGAACCCGCTCCGGCGCCTTCCGCGGACCTCGACCTCGACCTCTCGAGGTTCGCCGTGGTCCGCCGCGACGGCCCGGACCTGCTGGTGGAGTCGCCGCTCGCCAGTGCCGAGATCGTGCTGCACCGGCGGTCGCTCCTCGCCGAGGCGCTCTCGGGCGGCAGCGGGCTCGCCGCGGCCCTGCACCGCGAGCTACGCCGGCACGGTTTCCTCACGGCACCGGGCGGTCCGGAGGACACGGAGCTCCGCTTCCGCCAGTGGGCACCCCACGAGCTGCTCTTCTGGGATCGGAGCCGACCGGGCCACCGCGGGGCGATCGGCGACTTCGGGGGCACGTGGTGGGGCGGGAAGGCGGGCTTCGCCCCGGAGGGCGCCGTCCCCACGCCGTTCGGCGGGCGCCGGGCCGCGCTCCCACCGGTCGACATCGCCGCCCTGAGGGCGGGCGACCCGCCCTACGCCGAGGTGGTCGAGCGAAGAGCGTCCCTGAGGCAGCACGACGAGTCCGCGCCGATCGATGTCGCCGAGCTCGGGGAGCTCCTCTTCCGGACGGACCGGGTCCGCGGGACCCGCGTCGACCACGGGACGGAGGTGGTCTGCTCGCCGCGACCGTCCGGCGGCTCGCTCGCCGAGCTCGAGCTGTACCTGGTCGTCTCGCGCTGCGCCGGGCTCGATCCGGCGTTCTACCACTACGACGCGCACCGCCACGAGCTCGAGGAGGTGTGCGGCATCGGCCGTCCCGCGGTGCGCAGGATGATCCGCGGCGCGAGCCGGGCGTCGGCGACGGACGCCGTCCCGCAGGTCCTGATCGTCGTCTCCGCCCGCGTCGGCCGCGTGATGTGGAAGTACGAGAAGATGGCGCTCGAGCTCGTCATGAAGGACACGGGGGTCCTCTACCAGGCGCTCGCCGGAGCGTGCAGCGCGATGGGGCTGGCGGGATGCCCGCTCGGCGTCGACGACCCCGTCGCCTTCGCCGAAGCGACCGGTCGCGATCCCCTCCTCGAGTGCAGCGTGGGCCAGTTCCTCGTCGGCTCGAGCCCGCGGTCGACCCCGGCGGTGGCGGCGTGAGCCTCGTCGTGGACACGAGCGCCTGCGTGGTCGACCGGGAGGGCTGCACCTACGGCATGACCGCCTCCGGCGACGTCGTCCTCACGGGCGAGATCGCCGGCTGGATCCGCCTCGTCGCCGCCTGGACCGAGGCGGGGATCGACGTCGACGAGCGCGCGCGGTCGCTCGATCCCGTCCGGGCCGATCAGCTCCGGCGCGTGCGGAGCGCGATGCTCTCCCTCGGCGTCCTCCGCGAGGCGCCCGTCGCCGGTCGCGTCAGCTTCCTCGGCGAGACGGCCCTCGCGGAACGGGCGGTGGTGCTCAACGGCCGCGCCCTGCCCGAGTCCTGCCTCGCCGTCGGCCCCGTCGCGGAGCGGTGGCTGATCGACGAGGTCCGACAGCATCGGGAGCGGACCTTCGGGGCGGTCCTGCTGCACGCGGGCGGGGCGCTCGTCGTCGGGCCGGCCTCCGGGTCGGACCTGCTCCCGGTGCTCGTCGCCGTGGCGGAGCGCGGCGTCGAGGCGGGCAGGCCCGTCGAGGGCGTCGTGCGACAGGCCGTCGCTCAGCTCGCCCGCCGCGTCGAGGCCGGCCGCACGGACCCGTGGCGGGCCAGGACGGTGACCGCGGCGGGATCGGTGCTCACCCGCATCAGCCCCCATCCGTGGCAGGCCGGGCAGCCGGAGGCGACCGGCCCGTTCGAGGAGCGGGCGACGACGGTCGTCGATCCCGACTTCGGGGTGCTCCGGCTGATCGAGGAGGCGGATCTGCCGCAGGTCCCGCGCCACCACTCCCGGGTCCGCGTCGCCTGCGACGCCGTCGTCGCGAGGCGCGACGTCGAGGTCGTCGGCGAGGGCGCCGACTTCGCGGCGGCGCGGTCCGACGCGGTCCGCCGGGCGCTCGCGGTCCGCGCGGAGTCGGTCCTCGATCCGCGCCGGGTGCTCGACGGCGCCGGTCGGGCGGTCGCCGCTCCCACCGCGAGCCTCGAGGAGCTGCGCGAGGCCGTCCGCCGCGTGGTCGCCGCGCCCACGGCGTCCACGGTTCCGGGCCGGCTGCTGGCCGACGGTTCCACCCTCCGCGTGCCGGTCTCGCTCGCCTTCCGCTGCTCGGACGCGGCACCGGCGACCGGAGGTCTCGGAGTCGCCGAGACGGCGGAGGAGGCGCTGAGGCTCGCCCGGGAGACGGCTCCCGCCTCCGATCCGCGGGCCGTCGTCGTCGACCTGGACCACGACCCCGTCGTGGCGAGACTCGGACTCGTCGTCCGGAAGGTGGTGATCCTGCCGTGAGCGCGAACGAGACCGTGGTCGCCGGCCAGGAGGACGGACTGCTCCAGCGAGCGCTGGCCGGCATCGGCGCAGCGAGGGGCGTGACCGTCCGAGCGTCCGACACCTGGCGGATCCCCGACCCTCCCGCGAACGAGGTGCCGTGGCTGCCTGCGCACGTCGAGGTGAACCGCCTCGTGATCGGGCCCCTCGTGCGTCCCGGCGTCCCCGGGTGCCCGCGGTGCCTGGCGCTCCGGCGCGAGCGCCTGGGCGGCGCGGAACCCTGGCGGCGGCAGCTGCGAGAGGAGTGCGCGGAGCAGCTCGAGGGCCGGCGCCCGGAGGCGCTCGACGAGCTGGCGGCCGAGGTCGCGGCGATCGCGCTCGAGCGCCTGCTCGCTCAGGAGCGGGACGACGCGGGCGCCGCGCGGCGGGTCGCCGTGGTCCGCCTCGACACGCTGGAGGTGGAGTCGCACGCCTTCCTCCCCGAGCCCCTCTGCGAGCTCTGCGGCGACCTCCCGGACGACACCGCCGTGCTCGCCCAGCACGTCCTCACGCCGCAGCCCAAGTTCACTCCGTTCGGCGCGCGGATCCGCGACGTCGTGCGCGAGGCCGACGTCCTCCGCTCCCTCTACATCGACCCCTTCTGCGGGACGATCGCCGCCACGCGCCGCGGGGACGAGGGCGGGCTGGTCATGGCGGCCGCGCCGATGCCGATGCGCCTCGACGGTCTCGTCGAGCCGGGCTACGGGCGCGGCCGCGACTACCGGTCCGCCGAGGTCACCGCGGTGCTGGAGGCGCTCGAGCGCTACGGGGGAGTCGCCCCGGGCGGGCGCCGCTCGACGGTGCGCGGGAGCTACCGGGAGCTCGCCGCCGAGGCCGTGCACCCCGACGTCTTCGGCCGCCACCCGGACGAGTCCTACGACGATCCGGCCTTCCGCTACCGGCGTTTCGACGAGGACGTGCCGATCCAGTGGGTCTGGGCGCACTCCTTCGCCGAGGGCCGCGCGCGCCTGGTCCCCGAGGCCCTCGCCTACTACTTCTCGCAGCGACTGCGCGGGGACGACCCCGTCTCGTACTACGAGGTCTCGAACGGCTGCGCGCTCGGCTCCTCCTGGGAGGAGGCCGCCCTGCACGGTCTGCTGGAGACGGTCGAGCGCGACGCGTTCCTCTGCACCTGGTACACCCGTAGCACGCCCGCCGGCATCGACCTGACCAGCTGCCGCGATCCCCTCGTCCCCGCTCAGGCGGCGGCGATCACCGCGGCCACCGGCTACGACATCGCCGCCTTCGACGTCACGACGGACTGGGGCATCCCCGCGGTGTGGCTACTGGCGACGCGGCAGGGCGGCTCCGGACCGGCCGCCCTCTGCACCGCCGGGGCGGGCCTGGACCCCGAGCGCGCCCTGCTCGGCGCGCTGAACGAGCTCGGCCCGATCCTGGCGGACCTCCTCCGGCGCTACCCGGGCGAGGAGGCGCACGCCGCGGAGATGGTGCGCGACCCCTCCGCCGTGCGGACGATGCTCGACCACTCCGCCCTTTACGCGCACCCGGACGCCCGCCACCGCCTCGACTTCCTCCGCGGCGGTCCGAGGATCTGCGCCGACGACATCGGTGGCGCGGACCGCGTGCGCCCGGACGCCGCGGACCTCGCGGTCGATCTCCGTGCCGCGGTGGACCGGATCGGCGAGGTGCTCGTCGTCGACCAGACCACGCCGGAGCACCGCGCGGGCGGATTCGCCTGCGTGAAGGTGCTCGTGCCGGGTGCCGTGCCGATGGCGTTCGGCCACCGCAACCGCAGGATCGACGGGCTTCCCCGGCTCCTCGAGTTGCCGCGGCGGCTCGGCACGCTCGACCGCGATCTGCGCCCGGACGAGCTGAGCCCCGATCCGCACCCGTTCCCGTGACGTCCGCATCAGGGAGCGAAGGCGCGTGGAACGACCCGGATCTCCGGGGCTCGGAGGTCGCCCATCCGCGCCGACCCGAGACCGCCGACCCGCGGCGGCGCGAGCGCATCCTCGACGCGATGCGCGATCTCGTCCTCCGCTGGGGCTACCGCAAGGTCTGCATGCAGGACGTGGCCGACGCCGCGCACGTCGGCAAGGGCACGCTCTACCTGCACTGGAGCAGCAAGGACGAGCTCCTCGACGCCGTCCTCGTCCGCGAGGCGGGCCGGATCGACGCCGAGCTCGGGGCGGCCCTCCTGCGCCGGCCGGAGCTGGTCGCGTTCGGCCTCACGGCCGCGATGCTCTACCACGGGACCATGGCGGTGCCGCTGCTCGGCGCCTACAACCGCGGAGACAGCGCGGTCCTCGGTTCGCGCGGCGCCCGGCCCGGAGCGCCCGACCGGCTCGGGCTCTCGCTCGTCTCCCGGCTCTCCGACCCGAACTACCTCGGTGCTCTCAGCCGGCACCACCTCGTGCTCGGCGATGCGCGCTCGGAGTCCGGGCGGCTGGCCGTCGGAGCGGTCGTCGGCGGCTTCGTCCTGCGGCCCGAGGGCGCCGGCGACGCGGATCGGGACGGCGACTGCGCCCGGCTCCTCGGCACGGTCCTGCAGCGGTCCTTCGGGCAGCCGACCCACGACCGGCACGCCGAGTACGCCGCGGCGGTCGCCGAGACGGTCTCGCCGGAGGGCCGGTGGACTGCTCCGTCGACATCGCCGCGGACAGCAGAAGGCTCCCGTCTTGCGTGAAGCGGGACGGGAGCCCGGTGCGGCACGCGGAGGGACGCGTGCTCGCGAGCCGTGCCGAGGGGTCGACCGGCGCGCACTCGGCGGTCAGGCGGCGGGGCCGCCGCAGCAGATGTAGCAGACGCAGTTGGAGTCGGCGAGCTCCTTCATGCCGTGACCGGCGGTGAGGGACTCGACCACCCCGCCCTGGTCCGCCACCTCGAACACGGTCATCGGCAGGTCCCGGACGTCCGTCAGGTGCTTCTCGTTCATGGTCTCTACTCCTTCACTCGGTGCGCGTCGCGCCCGGGACGATCCCCGAGGCGTCTCCTCGACTCTGCGCCGGTCTGCGTCGGGCCCACCCCTCCGATGAACGGGTGACCGGGATCCGCGCTCGGTCACCCGACCGCTCGGCGCATCCGTGGTGGCGCTGTCATCCGCCAGATGGCGGGCGAAAGCGCGTCGCTGTCCGGATGACTCCGGGCCGCTGCGTCGGCAAGGTGGCCGGTGGCGTCGATCCCCTCGCGAGGAGTCGCCCCACCCGCACTGCCTGTCGAAGGAGACACGATGCACGTCCACGGACCCACCACGAGATCCCGCCGCCTGACGTCGGCACTTGCCGCGGCCGCGGTGGTGCTGCTGCCGCTGACCGGCTGTCAGAGCGCGACCCCGTCGCCCCCGGCCGGCGAGCGCCCGGCCGAGTGCGACGGCGTCGGGCTCACCCGCGTCGGCTACTCGCCGTACTCCAACTCGGGCGGCTACTTCCCGCTGGTCGAGAAGGGACTGCAGAGCGTCCTCGGCGACTGCGGCATCGACGTCGTCACCTCCGACCCCGACGGCGAGTCCGGCGAGCAGGTCTCCGGCATCGAGAACCTCGTCGCGGCCGGCGCCAAGGCGGTGATCGTGTGCCCGACGGACCCGAAGGCGATCTCGCCGGTGGCGCGCCGCCTGGCGGGGCAGGACGTCCTCGTCATCGGCCTCGCGACCGACATCCCCGAGGCGGATGTCGTCTTCAACCTCGACGACCGCGCCTTCGGCGAGCTCGAGGGCGAGAGCGCCGGCGGCTGGCTCGCGGCGAACCGCGCGGACGAGAAGCCCACCGTCGCGATCCTGCACCAGGACTCGGGCGGTGCACCGCTGATCGCCCGGCACGAGGGCGTGATCGCGGGGCTCGACGCGGCGCTCGGGGAGGGGGAGTGGACGCTCGTCAGCGAGGTCGAGGCGTATCAGGAGGACACCGGCAACGCGCAGACCTCGACCGTCCTGCAGGCGCACCCCGATCTCGACCTGATCGTCGGCCTGAACGACTCGAGCGCGCTCGGGGCGCTCTCCGCGGTCAAGGCCTCGGGACGCACCCCCGGCGAGGACGTGGCGATCGTCACGGGCGGCGAGGACGCGCGGATCCTCCAGGGAGTCCTGTCCGGGGAGGTCGTCTCGACGGTGGGACTCTTCCCGGTCCAGCAGGGCGAGATCATCGCCCGGGCGGTCCTCGAGCTCTCCTCGGGCGGCGACGTGGAGCGCGAGCAGATCGTGCCCGTCGAGCTCGTGACGGCGGAGAACGCCCAGGGGATCCTGGACTCCCTCGGATGACGGCACCGCACGGCAGCGCCCCCGTCCTCACCGTCTGCGGAGTGAGCAAGTCCTTCGGCGGGGTCGCGGCCCTCACCGGCGTCGATCTCACGGTGCACGCGGGCCGGATCCTCGGACTGGCCGGCGCCAACGGGGCGGGCAAGTCCACCCTGATCAACATCCTGACCGGCCAGCTGCCACCCGATTCCGGCGAGCTGCGGGTGGACGGGGAGCCCGTCTCGTTCTCCAGCCCTCGGGAGGCGCAGCAGAAGGGCATCGGCGTGGTGCGCCAGGAGCTGGATCTCGTTCCGGATCTCACGATCGCCGAGAACCTCTTCCTCGGCGATGAGCGGGTGTTCCAGCGGGCGCTGCGGCTCGACCGGCGGCGGATGCGCGAGGCCGCTCGCGCGCTGCTGCGCCGGATGGGGCTCGAGAACGACGTCGACACCCCGGTGCGCGACGTGTCGATCGGCGACCGCCAGCTGATCGCGGCCGCCCGCGCGCTGCGCAGCGCCGGATCCGTCCTGCTCCTGGACGAGCCGACGTCCTCGCTCACGCCGTTCGAGGCGGCTCGCCTCTTCCGCGTGATGCGCTCGCTCAGCGACGAGGGCGTCGGCGTCGTCTTCATCTCGCACCGGCTCGACGAGGTCGTCCAGCTCTGCGACAGCATCGTCGTGCTGCGGGACGGGCGCGTCGCCGGCGAGTTCGGCGCCACCGCGGCCGTGCTGCCGCAGGTGGTCGACGCCATGGTGCCCGGGTCCGCCGCTGTCACCCGGGTCGAGCGGGCGGCCGTCTTCGGCGAGCCCGCCTTCGTCGGCAGTGCTCTGGTGGTCAAGGGACGCCCGCCCGTCGACCTCGCGATCCGGCGGGGCGAGGTGCTGGGCGTCTTCGGGCTCGTCGGCGCGGGCAAGTCGTCGATCGGCCGCTCGATCGCCGGGCTGGAGGCCCTGCAGTCCGGCTCGATGCAGCTGGCCGGCCGGCCCTACCGTCCCCGCTCCGCCGCCGCCGGCTTCGCCCGCGGTGTCGCGTACCTCTCCGAGGACCGCCGCAGCGAGGGAATCCTGCCGCACCTCAGCGTGCGGCGGAACATGATCGTCCGGGCGCCGCGGAACGTCGCTCGAGGCGGCGTCTTCGACCGGCGCGCGGTGACCGCCCTCGTCGCCGAGATGACGTCCCGGCTGCGGATCAAGGCCGCGAGCGACGCCCTCGACATCCGCTCGCTCTCCGGGGGCAATCAGCAGAAGGTCCTCGTCGGGCGCCTGCTCGCCGAGGACCTGTCCCTGCTCGTCCTCGACGAGCCCACCCACGGCATCGACGTCCGGGCCAAGGCCGATCTCATCGACACGGTCTGGGATCTCACCGCGCAGGGCGTCGCCGTCCTGCTCATCAGCTCGGAGATCGCCGAGCTGCGCGCCGCCTGCGACCGGATCGTCGTCGTCCGCAACGGCGCCGTCGTCCGGGAGCTCCCGGCGACCACAGCCACCGAAGGAGAACTCATGTCCGCAGCGACCGGAGGCGTGTCATGACCCGCCTCGACACGCCCGTTCCCGGAGTGGCCCGCGCTCCGCGCCGCGGGTTCGACCAGGAGCGCCTCGCCACGATCGTCCTCCCGGTGGCGCTGGCCGTGATGATCGTCGTCTTCGCCGTCAGCTCGACGACGTTCTTCACCGTGGACAACCTCTTCGTCGTGCTGCGGCAGTCGGCGGTGCTCGGCGTCGCGGCGATCGGCGCGACGATCATCCTGATCGCCGGCCGGCTCGACATCAGCCAGGGCGCGCTGATCGCGGCGTCCGGGATCACCTGCGTCTCGCTCCTGCAGGCCGGGCTGCCGCCGCTCGTCGCCGTCCTCGGGGCGATCGCGCTCGGGGCCCTGCTCGGCCTCGTCAACGGCGTCCTGACCGAGAGCCTCCGGATCCCGGGGTTCATCTCGACGCTCGCGGTGGCGCTGGTGGTGCGCGGTGCCGCTCAGGTCTGGACCAGCGGGCAGTCGATCGCGGCGCCGGTCGTCGAGGGCTTCGACCTCCTGCTCTGGGTCGGCACCGGGTCGATCGGCCCGCTCCCGGTCGCAGTGGTGCTCGTGACCGTCCTCTACGTCGTCGCGTGGCTCGTGATGCGCACGACGACCTGGGGACTGCGGTCCTACGCGATCGGCTCGTCCGGGCGGGCCTCGAGGGTCGCGGGGCTGCGGGTGAACCTGCACGCGATGCAGGTCTTCGTGGTCGCCGGGGCGCTCTCGGCGGTGGCCGGCGTGCTCCTCGCGGGGCGGCTCGGCTCCGGATCCGCGAACAACGGCCAGGGCGCCGAGTTCGACATCTTCGCCGCGGTCGTACTCGGCGGGACCTCGCTCTTCGGCGGCCGCGGCAGCATTCCGCGCACGGCGCTCGGCATCGTCTTCCTCTCGACGCTGAGCAACGGCCTCGTGATCCTGAATGTATCGTCCTACTGGCAGGGCATCGCGACGGGGACCGTGCTGGTGCTCGCCCTGGCGATCGACCGGTTGCGAGCACGCGATGACGAGTGAGGCTGTGACGCATGGAGGGTCTTCTCCGGCGGCTGTCCGAGGGCGGCGAGAGCGGTGCGGACGCGCTGCGCGTCGTCAGCTTCTTCGACAAGCTCCAGCAGTTCCGGGCCGGAATCGACGAGCTGGTGCGCTCGACGGCAATGCTGATCGGGACCGAGGCGGGGTTCGCTGGTCCGGGCGGCGGCTGCGGCTTCGACAGCCTCGGACGCGCGAGGCCGCACGATCCGCCGACCGTGGCGATCAGCACGGCGATCGGCGGGGACACGGCGGACGCCGGCCTGGTCTGGGTGGTGCCCGCGAGCAGCGACCCGGACATGGCGCAGCTGATCCTCGAGCGCATGTCCCTGACAGCGGCCACGATCCTCATCCGGCAGGCCGACGCGGCCCGGCTGGGCGACGGCGAGCCGCTGCGGATGCTCATCGAGGCGCTGCCCTCGATCACGGAGCACCGGGAGGAGGCGCTCCGGCGGCTGGGCTTCCGGCCGGACTGGCGCGTGCGCGTCGTCCTCGCCCGGGGCGCGAGCGGACCGCTCTCGGATCCGCGCGGCTGGCGGGAGTGGTGCGGGCCGGAGCACCGCTGCACCGCTCCCGTGCGCTTCGGGACGGCGCACGCGGTGCTGCTGCACGGTCCCGGGACGCGGCCGGGCACGCTCCCCGAGGGCGCCGAGACCGTCGCCGTCGGCGCGACGGCCTCGGCGCTCTCGCCGCGGGACTCCTACCTCTCCGCGCTGCGCACGCTGCGGCTGTGCTCGCCGGTGCTCGGTCCGCGCGCGCTCGCGCACGACGCGCTCGGCTCGTTGCGCTGCCTCGCCCGGGTCTCCCCGGCGGAGGCCGCCGGCTCGGAGCTTGTGCAGCGGATGCAGCTCCTGGTGCGGACGCCCGTCGGTCTGGGCGAGATCCTCGCCCTGGACGCGTACTGCCGCCACGCGAACGTCCGCGCGGCGGCGACGGAGCTCCTGCTGCACCACAGCTCGCTGGGGCACCGGCTGAAGAACGTGGGCGCGAAGCTGGGGATCGACGTGTTCGACGCCGTGCAGCGCAACGACGCGTGGCTCGCGCTGCAGCTGCTGCGCATCGCCGAGGCGGAGCCGGACGAGGCGTGAGCGCCCTGGGCGCGGCAGGCGGTGGCCGCCGTGGACGCTGAGCTCGCCGCCGCCACCGAGCTGATGCTCCGGCCCGATCTGAACGACGTCGAGGGCACCCGGCGACTGATGGGCTCGTCGACGATGCAGCCGTCGTCCGCCGAGGTGGAGTTCGGCGGGTCCGTCGCGATCGAGTCGCGCTCGGTGCGCCTCGACGGACACGACATCGGCCTCCGGCTCTATCGCCCGTCGGCGTCCGTCGGGTCCGCGCTGCTCTTCCTGCACGGCGGCGCCTTCGTCGCGGGGGACACCCTCTCCGAGAACGCCCGCTGCCTGCGCTACGCGGGGGACGCGGGCTGCCTCGTCGTCTCGGTCGACTACCGTCTCGCGCCGAAGCACGCGTATCCGCACGGCCTCCGCGACTGCCGGGCGGTGCTCCGGTGGATGATCGAGCGAGCGGCCGAGCTCGGGATCGATCCCGCCCGGATCGCGGTCGCCGGCGTCAGCGCCGGCGGCGCACTGGCGGCGGGAGTGAGCATGCTCGCCCTCGACGAGGGGGAGCGGGTGCCGCGGGCGCAGCTGCTGCTGTTCCCCGTGCTGGACGACCGCCTGCACAGCACGTCGATGCGGGAGTTCGACGCCACGCCGGTCTGGGACAACCGCAACGCCGCGGTCATGTGGCGGCTCTACCTCGCCGGTGCGCCGGCCGACGAGTACGCGGCACCGGCGCGACGGGAGTCGCTGATCGGACTGCCCGAGACCTATCTCCTGGCCGCCGAGCTCGATCCCCTGCGCGACGAGGCGCTCCGATTCGGAGCGCGGCTCCTCGAGGACCGGGTCCCCGTCGATCTGCGGCTCTGGGCCGGCACGTACCACGTCTTCGATCAGCTGGTGCCGGACGCCGCCGTGTCGCAGGCCAGCCTCGAGGATCAGGTGCGGTTCCTCCGGCGGACGCTGCGGCCCTGAGCCCGGGCGTCGGCGCGTCGGTCAGCCGGTGTCGTCGCCCGGGCGCGCGGCGTCCACTGCTCGCGCGGCCAGGCGGGCGAACGCCGCGCGGAGCTCGACCGGCTCCACATCGGTGATCGGCGCGTCGAAGCGGGCGATCGACGCGGCGACGCCGGGCCAGGACCAGGAGCCGACGCGGATCCGGCAGCGGCCGTCCGGCTCGACGCTCAGCGTGCCGTCGCCGAGGTACGGGGCGATCTGCACGGCGTCGGCGTCCAGGATCGCCGAGCCCCGGCACGGCCAGGTGTCCGCTCCGGTCGAGCCCTTGAAGCGAGCGGAGAGGAACGCCGCGGGATCACCGCCGGGCACCGTCCGCGGGGTGAAGGCGGCGCCGGTGTGACTGCGGAGCCGGATCCGGTCGACCCGGTAGGTGCGCCAGTCGTCGCGCTCGGGAGTCCAGCCGATCAGGTACCAGCGGCCGCCGGCGAGGACGAGGTGGTGCGGCTCGGTCGTGCGGGCGGCGGGTTCGGCGTCGGCCGGTCCTGCGGGGGAGTCGTAGTCGAAGCGGAGGGTCAGCGCGTCCCGGATCGCGTCGCCGATGCGCAGCAGCACGCCGGCGTCGGCGCGCGCCTCGGCCGGGCGGGTCGCGGTGCCGGCGCTCGCCGCGAGCCCGTCGATCCGGTGCGCGAGGCGGGTCGGCAGCAGTCGGCGGATCGTCAGGAGCGCCCGCTCGGCCGCCTCGTCCAGGTCCGTGCCGAGGGTGCCGGCGGTCCGCAGCGCCAGGGCGATCACGACGGCCTGCTCGTCGTCGAAGAGCAGCGGCGGCAGCTCCGTGCCGGCGGCCAGGCGGTAGCCGCCGTCGGGGCCGCGCGTGGTCTCGATCACGTAGTCGAGCTCGCGCAGGCGCTCGACGTCGCGCCGGACGGTGCGCTCGCTCACCTCCAGCCGCTCCGCCAGCACCGGAGCGGACCAGTCGCGGCTCGACTGCAGCAGCGACAGGAGGGCGAGCAGCCGCTTGGAGGTGGAGGGCGACGAGGAGGAGGGCATGGAACGATCCTCGCGCGCGGAGCGGACGTTCCCTGGCCGGTACCGACGAGATCGTGGTGTCAGCCCCGGAGGAACGGGGAGAACCGCGGCCCCACCACCGCGCAGCGAAGGAGCACACCATGACCGCAGCAGTCGTCGCCCACCTCAACTTCAGCGGAGAGGCCCGCGCCGCCCTCGAGTACTACGCCGCCGTCTTCGGCGGCCAGGCCGTCGTCCGGACGTACGGCGACTTCGGGATGCCGGCGGGACTCCCCGACACCGATCGCGTCGTCCACGGCCAGGTCGTCGGCGCGGGCGGCTTCACCGTGATGGCGTACGACGTCCCCTCGAGCGAGGCGGACCTGCAGGCGGGAGCCGCGCGCCGCGAGAACGGCACGACGATCACCGACCGTCCCTTCTTCCTGGCCCTGCAGGCCGAGACCCTCGAGGAGGCGACCGGCCACTGGGACGCGCTCGTCGACGGAGCGAGCGTCGTCGAGCCACTCGCAGCGTCGGCATGGTCGGCCGGCTTCGGCATGCTCACCGACCGCTTCGGGGTGGTCTGGGCGATCAGCGTCGTCGAGCAGCAGGGCTGAGCGCGGGGCGGGTGGCCGTCTGGCGCGGCCGCCCCTGCCCTCCGGCGCGAATTCCGGGCGACGGATGGCTTTCCGGAGCGCTCTGGGTACTATGTCCCGACGCGGTGGGAGTCCCCTCCTCCGCGCCCGCGGGTCCCAGGCCCGCCCTCAGCTCCACACCCCAGCCCCACCAGCCCCAGCCCACAGACGAACGGGAGACGGATGCGCACGACGCGCCCTTCGACGGACCACTCCGCCGCGGACGAGTCGGCGCGCACGCCGCGACCCCACGTCCGGCACGGACGGCAGAAGCGCCACAGCCTGCCGCGGACCCTCGTCAAGGCCGCTGCGACCGTCTCGGGAGTGGGCATCGTCGCCTCGATCTCGATCGTCGCGATCGCCGCGACGCTGCTCGTGCAGTCCGCCCAGCCGTCCGTCAGCCTGCACCCGATCGCGGCGGGCTCCGAGGTCGCGGCCGGCTCGGTCCCCGAGATCGGCGCCCTCGAGGGCGGCTTCAACGTCCTCGTCGTCGGCAGCGATTCGCGCCAGGGTCAGGGCGACGCCTACGGCGACCCGGACGAGGAGACCAGCGTCCTCAACGACGTCAACATGCTGATGCACGTCTCGGCCGACCACAGCAACGCGACCGTCGTCAGCTTCCCCCGCGACATGTACGTCGACATCCCGTCCTGCGTCAATGCGGTGACGGGGGAGACCATCCCCGCCCGCTACGACACCAAGATCAACGAGGCGATGGGCAAGGACGTCAGCCTCGGCTGCGTCGCCGGCGTCGCGGAGGAACTGCTCGGCGTCCGGGTCGACTACGGCGCGGTCGTGCAGTTCAACGGCGTCATCGAGATGTCGAACGCGATCGGCGGAGTCGACGTCTGCGTCGCGACCGAGATCGCCGACCCGTACACCAACACCTATCTCGAGCCGGGCGTGCACTCGCTCGAGGGCATGGCCGCGCTGCAGTTCCTCCGCAGCCGGCACGGCATCGGCGACGGCAGCGACCTGACCCGGATCAGCAACCAGCAGGTCTTCCTCTCCTCGCTGGTCCGCCAGGTCAAGAGCGCCGACACGCTGCTCAACCCGGTCGCGCTCTACGGACTCGCCAAGGCCGCCCTGGGCAACATGACGCTCTCGGACGAGCTGAACAACGTGAACACCCTCGTGCAGATGGGCCTCGCGCTGAAGGACGTCGACATCGCGAACGTGGTGTTCGCGCAGTACCCGACCGGCTCGGTGTCCGGCGGCGTCGTCCCCGACCGCACCGCGGGCGACGTGCTCGCCACCGCCCTGCAGACGGACCAGCCGATCGCCCTCACCGGCGGCACCGGTGCCGGCGCGACGACCACGGGTGAGCCCGCGTCCCCGGCGGCGACCGAGGCCCCCGCCGCCGGCCCCGCCACGACCGACCCGCTCGCGACCGCGGAGGCCACTCCCGGCGCGACCGCCGCGCCCGGCACGCCCGCGGCCGGCGCACCGGTCGAGCTGCCGGAGGCCATCACCGGCCAACCCGCCGATCAGCAGACCTGCTCGGTCGGGTTCTTCGGCTGACGCCGGAGGCGGATCCGATGACCGACCCCGTCGTCTCGCGCCGGACAGCGGCCCGTCACGGGCGGCTGCGGCCGCACAGCGGCCTCCGGTTCGCCGGGCGGATCCTCGCGGCCTGCGTCGGCGTCGGCGTGCTCAGCACGATCTCGATCGTGGTGATCGCCCTCTCGATGATCGCGGGCAGCGCGCGTCCCTCCGTCGACCTCGGCATCGGCTCGACCGACGCCGGCTCCGCCGTCCCGGAGATCGGCGCGATCGAGGGCGGCGTCAACATCCTGCTCGCGGGCAGCGACAGCGCCGAGGGCTCCGCGGCGGGCGCGTACGGCGACCGCTCCGAGAACCTCAACGACGTCACGATGCTGATGCACATCTCCGAGGACCACTCCACGGTCGAGGTGATCAGCTTCCCCCGCGACATGTACGTGCCGATCCCGTCCTGCACCGACCCGGCGACCGGCACCGTCTCGGACGCGCTGCGCTCCGCCAAGATCAACACGTCGCTCAGCTACGGCGGGCTCGCCTGCACCGTGCAGACCGTGGAGCAGCTCACCGGCCTCGACATCCCCTACGCAGCGCTGATCCAGTTCGACGGCGTGATCGAGATGTCGAACGCGGTGGGCGGAGTCGACGTCTGCGTCGCCACCCCGATCGAGGACGAGTACACCGGTCTGAACCTCACCGCCGGCACGCACACGCTGGTGGGCGCGGAGGCGCTCGCCTTCCTGCGCTCCCGGCACGGCGTCGGCGACGGCAGCGACCTCACCCGCATCTCCAGCCAGCAGGTGTACCTGTCGTCGCTGGTGCGCAAGGTGAAGGACGCCTCGACGCTCTCGAACCCCGTCGCCCTCTACGGCCTCGGCAAGGCGGCCGTCTCGAACATGCAGCTCTCCACGTCGCTCGAGAACGTCAACACCCTCGTGTCGATCGGCCTCGCGGTGAAGGACGTGGACCTCGCCAGCGTCGTCTTCGTCCAGTACCCGACCTACATCGACGGCGACGGCGTCTACCCGAGCGAGGAGGCGTCGGCGACGCTGAACGCCGCCCTCCTGGCCGACCAGCCGATCGCCCTCACCGGCACCACCGGCGGCGGCTCGGAGTCGGCCGACGGGTCGACGCCCGCCGCGACCGGCTCGGCGGCTCCCTCGGATCCGGCCACCTCCGACCCCGCTGCGACCGCGGACCCGGCGACGCCGGCTCCGGGCGAGACCGCCGTCGCCCTCCCGAGCGACGTCACCGGTCAGACCGCCGACCAGCAGACCTGCACCGTCGGACGCACCCTCGACGAGCAGTAGCGCCGCAGCGCCGGGTGTCACGCCCGGCTCCCGGGTGCGGTTATAGTGGTCGTCGTGCGTTCGCCTGGCGGGCGCTCAGGAGACGTCGCATAGTCCGGTCGAGTGCACCACCCTGCTAAGGTGGAGAACCCTTTATTGGGTTCCGTGGGTTCAAATCCCACCGTCTCCGCACTCCTCGAGAGCCCGCTTCCCCGCGGGCCGATAGCCCTCTGCTCCTCCGGTGCCTGCATCGTCGAGGGTCGTGCAGCACTCGTCTCAGCGCATCTTTCTCGCTCGACCGGCTAGCCTGGCGGGATGTCCAGTGCGATCCTCGAGGCCCTGTCCGCAGCTCCCGCCCGGCGGGACGTCGCGTCGATCCGCGGGGCCCTCGCGGAGGTCTCGATCGGCGACTCGGTGCGGGTGCTCGTCCGCTCGCCGCGCTACGGGCTCTACGGCATCGAGGGCGTCGTCCGGCAGGCGGTCGGCGGCGAGCTCGTCGTCGCCGACGTCTTCCTCAACACGGGGACCGAGATCCAGAGCATCGCGCTCGCACCCGAGCCGGACGCGGGAGCCGACGGGAACCGGTCCGTCGACGGGCTCGCCCACGGAGACCCGGTGCGGGTGACCTTCTCGACGCCGACGATCGGCTCCTTCACCGTGACCGGGCCGCTCACCGCCGGCGGCCGCGACCCCTACCTGCTCGTCGGCAGTTGGATCGTCGCCGAGGACGCGAGCGCCGCCCGCCACGTCGACCGGATCGAGCGGCTCAGCGACGTCGCCCTGCACGTCAAGCACGTCCCCGGGCACCGCTCGGCCGCCGTCGAGGAATAGCGGGCACGCAGCGCGACAGCGCCGGGCGTCAGGTCTGGCAGCGCGGACACCAGTAGGTGACCCGCAGCTGCAGCTCGTCGTCACCGAGCTCGCCGCGGCGGATCGCGGTGCCGCAGCGCCGACACGGCTTGCGGTCGCGGCCGTAGACCCAGAGCTGCTGGCCGGGGCGGAGGTTGCCGGTCGTCGTGCGCTCGATGCGCTCGCGGTTCACGGTGATCAGCTTCTTCGCGAGCGCGATCGTGCGCACCAGGTCGCCGCTCTCGCCGACCGGGCGCGTGGGCAGCACGCCGCGGAGGAAGCAGAGCTCGGCCCGGTAGACGTTGCCGAGCCCGGCCATGATCCGCTGGTCGAGCAGCGCCAGGCCGATCGGCCGCTCCGGGTCGGCGGTGAGGCGCCGCAGCGCCTCGTCGGCGTCCCAGTCCGCACCGAGCAGGTCGGGGCCGAGGTAGCCGACGACGTCCTCCTCCGCGGCGCGCGGCACGATCTCGAGCAGGCCGAGTTCGAAGCCGACGGCCTGCCACTCGTCCGTCTCGAGCACGATGCGCGCCTGGAAGGCGGGGCGGTGCCACTTCGGCCGGTCGCCGGTCAGCGAGTAGAGGTGCCAGCTGCCCTCCATCTTGAGGTGCGAGTGGATCACCGCGTCGCCGATGCGCATCAGCAGATGCTTGCCGCGCGGGACGACCGAGTCGATGGTCTCGCCGGTCAGGTCGACCGTCGCGAACTTCGGCACCCGGACGTCGCAGCGGGTCAGCACCTGGCCGTCGAGGGCGTCGGCGAGGTTGTGGGCGGAGCGGTAGACGGTGTCACCCTCGGGCACGGGCGCTCCTCTCGAGGCGGCCGGCGCTCACGCGCGCAGCCTCAGGCCGCGCGGGTTCGCGACGAACCCGGCGGCGGTCAGGGCGTCGCCGAAGGGCGTGCCCAGGGCGAAGACGCCGTCGATCTTCTCGACGGTGAGCTTCTCGACCCCGCGGGAGCGGACCAGCTGCGCGAGCGCTCCGGCCGCATCCGCGAGGACGGTCTCGTCGGAGGAGAAGGTGAGCGCGGTCTTGCCGCCGCGCTCGAGGTAGACGGCGAGCTCGCCGTCGACGACGGCGACCAGAGCGCCCGCCTTGCGACCGGGCCGGTGGCCCTCGCCCTGCGGCCACGGCAGTGCCGCGCCGAACGGGTTCGCCGGGTCGGTCGCGGCCAGCGCGAAGACGGGCCGGGCGCGCTGCTGGGCCTCGTCCTGCGGCGCGAAGGTGCGCAGCCGGTCGACGCTGCCCGCCGTGCCGAACTGCGCGGCGCCGAGCTTCTCGATGAAGTAGCCGCGGCGGGCGCGGCCCTGCTGCTCGAAGCCGCTGAGCACCTTGTAGGCGAGCGCGAAGCCGCCGAGCACCCCCTCCGCCTGGACGGAGCCGCGGGTGACGATGCCGTAGCGCTCGAGCAGCGTCTCGCCGAGCGCGTGCCCGCGGATCGTCGCGTCCGACTCCGCCAGCGGCACGATCGACCAGCGGCCGCCCGCGGTGGGCGGGCCGACGCGGGTCGCCATGGTGGGCCTGGCGGTCATCCGGCCGCGTGGCGCCCTGGCGCGGGCGGGGGCGCGCGGCTGCCGGTGCGCGCCCCCGGTGGAGCCGACGAGGGTGCGCAGCGGAGCGAGCGTGTCGTTCGTGAGCAGGCCCGCCCAGACCAGCTCCCACAGCGCCTCGACCAGCGTCTTGTCGTCGGTGGAGCCGACCGCGTCGGAGAGCTGCCGGAAGAAGTAGCCGCCGCCGGAGCCGAGCACGCCGACGATCTCCTGCTGCAGCTCCCCGAGCGGCACCGCCTCGGCCGCGGGGACGGGCAGCGTGAGTCCGGCGGTGTCGGCGAGGTGCAGGCTCACCCAGCCGTCGTTGCCGGGGAGGGTGCCGGCGCCGGCCCAGAGGACCTCGCCGGTGGCCGTCAGCTCGTCGAGCATGGCGGGCGAGTAGTCGCGCACCCGCGCGGGGAGGATCAGCGACTCCCAGGCCGAGGCGGGGATGGGCGCACCCGCGAGCTGGTCGATGACGGAGGCGACGCCGTCGATGCCGCGCAGCGAGCCGCCGAGGTGCTGCCAGGCCGGCAGGAAGCGGCCGTAGGCGGCGGCGTCGACCGGCTCGACCTCCTTGCGCAGCGCGGCGAGCGAGCGGCTGCGCAGGCGCCGCAGCACCTCGCTGTCGCACCACTCCGAGCCGGTGCCGTTCGGGCGGAACTCGCCCTCGGAGACGCGCCGCTCGCCGGAGAGCCGACGGAGGGTGTCGTTGACGACCGCGACGCCGAGGCCGAGCCGCTCGGCGACCGCGACGGCGGTGAACGGGCCGTGGGTGCGGGCGTAGCGGGCGACGAGGTCGCCGAGCGGGTCGCGCACCGGGTCGATGAAGGCGACGGGGACGCCGATGGGCAGCGGCACGCCGAGGGCGTCGCGCAGGCGCGAGGCGTCCTCCATCGCGGCGTAGCGCTGCTCGCCCGCGAGGCCGACCGGCAGGACGCGCTTGGCGCGGACCAGCTCGGCGACGATCGCCTCGAGCGTCTCGCGCGCGATCGGCGCGGCCTTCGCGACGTCGGCCGACGTCACCGATTCGTCGACCAGCCGCTCGCCGAGCTCGTCGATCGTCAGCGGGCCGAGCAGGCGGAGCAGGTCCGCCGCACCCTCGAGGCCGCGCAGGCGCCGCTCCGGCTCGACCCGCTGCAGCTCGCGCTCGATCTGCGCGAGCACGAGCGGGTCGAGCAGCTCGCGCAGCTCGGCGCGGCCCAGCAGCTCGCCGAGGAGCGTCGCGTCGACCGAGAGCGCGGCCGCGCGGCGCTCGGCGAGCGGGCTGTCGCCCTCGTACATGAACGCGGCGACGTAGCCGAACAGCATCGAGCGGGCGAACGGGCTCGCCGTCGGCGTCTCGACCTCGAGGATCTGCAGCTCCCGGCCGTCGAGCCGCGCGGCGAGGCGCAGCAGCGCGGGCAGGTCGTAGACGTCCTGGAGGCACTCGCGCACCGTCTCGAGGATGATCGGGAAGGTCGGGTAGGTGCGGGCCACGTCGAGCAGCTGAGCGGCGCGCTGGCGCTGCTGCCAGAGCGGCGAGCGCTTGCCCGGGTTGTAGCGGGGGAGCAGCAGGGCCCGCGCCGCGCACTCGCGGAACCGGGCGGCGAAGAGCGCGGAGCCGCCGACCTCGCTGGTCACCAGCTGCTCGAGCTCGTCGCGGTCGAAGAGGAAGAGCTCGGCACCGGGCGGCTCCGACTCGGTGTCGGGGATCCGGACGACGATGCCGTCGTCGCCCGCCATCGCGGCGCCGTCGACCCCGTGCCGCTCGCGGACCCGCGCGCCGATGGCGAGGGCCCAGGGGGAGTGCACCTGCATCCCGTAGGGCGAGTGCAGGACCAGCCGCCAGTCGCCGAGCTCGTCGCGGAAGCGCTCGAGCACGAGCGTGCGGTCGTCCGGGATGCGGCCGGTGGCCAGCCGCTGCTCGTCGAGGAAAGAGAGCAGGTTGTTGGTCGCGTACTCATCCAGGCCCGCGGCGGTGCAGCGCTCGCGGGCGGTCTCGACCGCGGCGCCGCCGATCTCGCGGGTGAAGGCGCCGATCGCCTCGCCGAGCTCGGCCGGCCGGCCCTGCGAGTCGCCCTTCCAGAACGGCAGGCGTCCCGGCTCGCCGAAGGCGGGCGTGACGATGACGCGGTCGTAGGTGATCTCCTGGATCCGCCAGCTGGTCGCGCCGAGCGCGAAGACGTCGCCGACGCGCGACTCGTAGACCATCTCCTCGTCGAGCTCGCCGACCCGGTTGCCGGTCGAGCCGGGCTCGCCGACCATGAAGACGCCGAACAGCCCGCGGTCGGGGATCGTCCCGCCGCTGGTCACCGCGAGGCGCTGCGCTCCGGGCCGGCCGGTGAGGGTGTTCTCGTCGCGGTCCCAGACGACGCGGGGCCGCAGCTCCGCGAACTGGTCGGAGGGATAGCGGCCGGAGAGCAGGTCGAGCGTCGCCTCGTAGGCCGAGCGCGGCAGGGCCACGAAGGGGGCGCTGCGGCGGACGGTGTCGAACCACTCGTCGACGTCGAGCGACTCCAGCGCCGTGGCGGCGACCGTCTGCTGCGCGAGGATGTCGAGCGGGTTGGCCGGCACCATGATCGCCTCGATCAGGCCGGCGCGCATCCGCTCGGTGGTGACGGCGGAGTGCAGCAGGTCGGCCCGGTGCTTGGGATAGAACGAGCCGCGGGAGACCTCGCCCACCTGGTGCCCCGCCCGGCCGACGCGCTGGAGCGCGCTCGCCACCGACGGCGGGGTCTCGACCTGCACGACGAGGTCGACGGCGCCCATGTCGATGCCGAGCTCGAGGCTCGAGGTGGCGACCACGCAGCGCAGCCGGCCCGACTTGAGGTCGTCCTCGATGATCGCGCGCTGCTCCTTGCTGACCGAGCCGTGGTGCGCGCGGGCGAGGAGCGGCTCGTCCTCGGGAGCGGCCTGACCGGTTCCGCTGGTCGCTCCGGCGGCGCCCATGGTGGCGGCCGGAGTGCGGCGGGCCGAGGCGCCGACGACCCCCTCGAGGAGTGCGCCGACCGCGACCGGCTCGCCGGCCTCGCGGGCGCGCTCGGCCTCGGCCTCGCGCCGCTCCGCGTAGATCTCGTTGAGCCGGGCCGTCAGCCGCTCGGCCAGCCGCCGCGAGTTCGCGAAGACGATCGAGGAGGTGTGCGCGAGCACGCGGTCGACGATCGACTCCTCCACGTGCGGCCAGATCGAGCCGCTCTGCGGGCCGGTGGCGCCCATCGTCGAGCCGTCCTGCGAGGCGGTGGAGCCGAGCTCGGACATGTCCTCGACGGGGACGACGACGCTGAGGTCCCACTGCTTCTCGGAGACCGGGGCGACGATCGTGACGGGGGAGCGGCCGGCCAGGAAGCGCGCGACCTCCTCGCGCGGACGGACCGTGGCCGAGAGCCCGATGCGCTGCACGGGCTTGGGCAGCAGCGCGTCCAGCCGCTCGAGCGAGACCGCGAGGTGCGCGCCGCGCTTGGTGGAGGCGACCGCGTGCACCTCGTCGACGATGACCGTCTCGACCCCGCGCAGCGACTCCCGCGCGGCCGAGGTGAGCATCAGGTAGAGCGACTCGGGGGTGGTGATCAGGATGTCCGGCGGCGTCTTCTGCAGCACCCGGCGCTCGGCCGCGGGGGTGTCTCCGGAGCGGACGCCGACGGTCACCGTCGACGGCGCGCTGCCGATGCCCTCAGCACTCAGCCGGAGCGCGGTCTGCGTGACGCCGACGAGCGGCGAGCGGAGGTTGCGCTCGACGTCGACGCCGAGCGCCTTCAGCGGCGAGACGTAGAGCACGCGGGTGCGGTGCTGCGGGTCCTCCGGCGGCGGGCCCTGGACGAGCCGGTCGATCGCCCACAGGAACGCCGACAGCGTCTTGCCCGAGCCGGTCGGAGCGACGACGAGGGCGTGCGCGCCGCTCGAGATCGCCGACCATGCGCCCTCCTGGGCGGCCGTGGGCGCGGGGAAGGCGCCCTCGAACCAGGCCCGCGTGGCGGGGCTGAAGCGATCGAGGACGTGCGGCATGCGTGAATCCTCCCTGCCACCACCGACATTGCCGTGCGCGGGCCCCGCGGGCGAGCCCTTGACGAGCGGCCGAGGCGGCCGGTGATCGTCCGGGGGCACCGGAGTCAGGCGAAGCCCAGCCGCACGAAGGTGCCGATGTCGGCGAGCTCGGCCTGGCTCACGCCGTGGGCCACGCCCTCGTAGACCCTCGCGTCGAGCGCGGTGTGCGCCGGGAACCACTCCGCCGCCGCCGCGACCAGCTCCGGCGGGATCACGGCGTCCCGTGTGCCGCGCCCCCAGAACACCGGCGGACGCTCCTCGGCGAGGGCCTCGTCAGCCGCGTCGCCCTCCGGCAGCGGCACCACGAAGCCCGAGAGGGCCACCGCGAACGCGAACCGCCCGGGGGCTCGCCGCAGCAGCTGCACGGCCAGCGCCGCGCCCTGCGAGAAGCCGAGCAGGCCGACGGGACCGTCGTGCTCGAGCGCGTCGAGCCAGTCGAGGACGCCCTGCGCCGCCGCCTCGACCGCGACCGGGTCCGCGCGCGGCTGATCCGGATCCAGCGGGACCCGCAGCGGCCACCAGGCGTTCGCGCCGCCGTCCAGGGCCAGTGGCGCCCGGAGCGAGGCGAGCACCGGCTCCAGCGGCAGGTAGGCGCCGAGCGAGAACAGGTCGCCCTCGTGCGAGCCGTAGCCGTGCAGGAGCACCAGGAGGGGCCGCCCGGCCCGGTCCTTCGCGGAGGAGGACCACAGCACTGCGTTCGCGTCGATAGCCATCGGACCATCATCGCCGAGCCCGCCGGATGCGAGCCGAAACCGGACTGACATGAACGTCGGGTAAGAATGGCCCTATGAGCGTGCGTACCCCTGATCCCAACTCCGGGTGGCTGTCCGACGATGAACTCGCCGAGATCCGCCGTCGGCTCCCGCTGCTGTACGTCGAGGCGGTGCCCGTGCGCGTCGACGGACTCGGCCAGGTGACCGAGGTCGGGGTGCTGCTCCGGGCGACCGCCTCGGGGCAGATCACGCGCACCATCGTCTCCGGCCGGGTGATGTACGGCGAGACCCTCCGCGACGCGCTCTTCCGCCACCTCGAGAAGGACCTCGGCCCGATGGCGTTCCCACTGCTGCCGGCCAGCCCGCTGCCCTTCCACGTCGCCGAGTACTTCCCGATGCCCGGCATGGGCCCCTTCACCGACGACCGGCAGCACGCCGTCTCGCTCGCCTACGTCGTCCCCGTCACCGGCACCTGCGACCCCCGCCAGGACGCCCTCGAACTGACCTGGATGACCCCCGACGAGGCCTGCTCCGACGCCGTCTCCGCCGAGATGGAGGGCGGGCGCGGCGCGTTGCTGCGGGCAGCGCTCGCATCCGTAGGGAAGCTCCGCTGAAGGAAGGCCCGCAGCGTGCCTTCTCGCGCGCCGCGGGGCGGCGCGCCGCGGTCGGCACTCGCAGGTGGTCGGGTTCCGTAGAGCGTCCGACGTCCGCCTAGCGGAATTCGCTGGCACGCGAATTCCGCCTCCGGCTCGAAGCGCGCTCTCGCGCCGAGACTCGGGCGCCAGAGGGCTTCGCGCCTCAGGGCTCTGTGGTCGCGGCGATTCTCGGGGAGAGCCGTCCGCTCTGGGCTGGCCGCGCTTTCGCGCGGGCACTCCGATAGAACGGGAGCTGCGCATCTGCCGCGTGGGCGACAGACGCTGCGCGATCATGTCCCCCCGCCCGTCTCGAGGGCGAGACGGGATCCTGCTCTACATGCGCGCATTCGCCGCCAGCTGGCCTGAGCCGGGAATCGTGCAACAGCCTGTTGCACGATTGCC
This sequence comes from Rathayibacter sp. VKM Ac-2927, assembly GCF_022815525.1. NCBI lineage: Bacteria > Bacillati > Actinomycetota > Actinomycetes > Micrococcales > Microbacteriaceae > Rathayibacter > Rathayibacter sp. VKM Ac-2927. Next base: position 816,012 of record NZ_JALGRT010000001.1, on the reverse strand, counting down.
CCGGGGCCATATCACGGTGCTCCTCGACCGGCTCGACGAACGGGATGCACGCGACTGGTACGCCGAGACGGCGGTGGAGCGGGCCTGGTCACGGAACATGCTGGCCAACCAGATCATGAACCGCACCCGCGATCGGATCGGCGCGGCACCGACCGACTTCACGGACCGACTCACCCTGTCCGACTCGGACCTCGCGCGGGAGCTCGCGAAGGACCCCTCCGTGTTCGACTTCCTCGACCTCTCCGAGGACGCCGCGGAGCGAGACCTCGAGCAGGCCCTCATGGATCGCATCGTCGACACCCTCCGCGAGCTCGGCGCGGGCTTCGCGTTCATCGGCCGCCAAGTGCATTTCGACGTCGACGGTGACGACTTCTCCCTCGACCTGCTGTTCTTCCATGTGGACCAGCTCCGGTACGTGGTCATCGAGCTCAAGACCGGCAGATTCCAGCCCGAGTACGCGGGCAAGCTCGGCGTCTACATCGCCCTCGTCGACGACCGACTCAGAAGACCGGTGCACGCTCCGACGGTAGGGATCCTGATCTGCGGCAGCCGCAACGAGCACACCGTTCGATACTCACTGGGACGCGCCGATTCTCCGATCGCCGTCTCGACCTACTCGTACGACGCTCTGCCGGCGGCAGAACGAGCCGCCCTGCCCGACGCCGAGCGACTCGCTGAAGCGCTCGACTGGGAACGAGAAGCCCCCGCCTGACGACAGTCGGAGCAGCGCCGACTGCCGTTCCTCCTTCGCCACCGCCGCAGAAGAAGCACCCTCTCCCGGAGACGACGAAGGCCGGGACCCCGACCCGCGACTCCGTCGCGGGAGGACATCCCGGCCTTCACTGACTGGCTTAGTGCAGTCGTCGGCGCACGCGCACGTCGTCAGACGCTGCGCACCCGGACCAGCCGCCCCTCACGAGGCGGACCGGCGATTCGCGTGCCAAGCGAATCGCCGTAGCCGTTCGCAACCCGCTCTGCGGAACGCGACCGTCCACCCAGCCGACCGCGGCGCGCCGCCACGCGGCGCGCAAATGGGCTCAGCCTTGAGCGCGTCGCGCAGGGCGGCGCTCGGCGCCGGCCGGGGCGGAGCTGCCGGAGCCCGAGCCGGTGCTGTAGTACGAGCGCGAGCCGCCCGAGGTGGTCGCTGCGGCGGCGGAGCGGCCGCGGCCGCCGCGCTGTCCGCCGCGAGCGGCGCCGTCGGAGCTCCCGCCGGTGCCGCGGCGGGGACGGTCGGAGCCGGCGCCGGCGGGAGCCGCCGAGCGCTCACCGCGTCCGCCGCGGGGGGCGGTGCCGCCGTCGGTGCGCGCGGCGCGCTTGCGCTGCGCGTTGGCGCCCTGCGAGCGGCCGCCCTGCGACTGGCCGCGGACGGGCTCGACGACGGCGGTCGGGGTGACGTACGCCGCGACGTCGCCGACGAGCTTCGACACGGCGGCCGAGTCGGCGGTGACGAGCTGCGGGGTGACCTGGATGGCCGCCTTCCGCAGGAGAGTCTTCACGTCGCCGCGCTGGCTGGGCAGCACGACGGTGACGACGTCGCCCTCGCTGCCGGCGCGGGCGGTGCGGCCCGAGCGGTGCAGGTACGCCTTGTGCTCCATCGGCGGGTCGACGTGGATGACCAGCTCGACGTCGTCGACGTGCACGCCGCGGGCGGCGACGTCGGTGGCGACGAGCACCTTCACGGTGCCGGCGCCGAAGGCGGCGAGGTTGCGGTCGCGGGCGACCTGCGAGAGGTTGCCGTGCAGGTCGACGGCGGGGATGCCCTGGCCGGTGAGCTGCTTGGCGAGCTTCTTCGCGTGGTGCTTGGTGCGCATGAAGAGGATGCGGCGGCCGGTGCCGGACGCCAGGGTCTTCACGAGGGCGTTCTTGGCGTCGAGGCCGTCGACCTCGAAGACGTGGTGGGTCATCAGCGCGACGGGCGAGTTCGCCTCGTCGACCGAGTGCAGCACCTCGTTCTGCAGGTACTTCTTCACGAGCTTGTCCACGCCGTTGTCGAGCGTGGCCGAGAACAGCAGGCGCTGTCCGCCGCGGGGGGTCTTGTCGAGGATGCGCGTGACGACGGGCAGGAAGCCCAGGTCGGCCATGTGGTCGGCCTCGTCGAGCACGGTGATCTCGACGGCGTCGAGGTTGACGAAGCCCTGCTTCATCAGGTCCTCGAGGCGGCCGGGGCAGGCCACGACGATGTCGACGCCCTGCTTGAGCGCGGCGACCTGGCGCTGCTGCGAGACGCCGCCGAAGATCGTGGTGGTGACGATGCCGTAGGCGTCGGCGAGGGGCTGCATGGCCGCGGTGATCTGCGTGGCGAGCTCGCGGGTCGGCGCGAGGATCAGGCCGAGCGGGCGACCCGGGCGGCGGCGTCCGCCGGCGAGCGCGCCGCCGAGACGGGCGACCATCGGGATGGCGAACGCGAGGGTCTTGCCGGAGCCGGTCTTGCCGCGGCCGAGCACGTCGCGGCCGTTCAGGGTGTCGGGGAGCGTGTCCACCTGGATCGGGAAGGGCTCGGTGATGCCGTTCGCGGTCAGGGCGGTGACGAGGGGTGCGGGGACGCCGAGTGCGGCGAAGGTGGGGATGGTCGACATGGATGGTGCCTTTCGGGGCATCATGCCGATCTGACAGCGCAGGCGGTGGCCGGGCGCGGGTGATCGGCTGTTCGGGCGAAGGTGACGGTGGTCACATCCGTTCGCCGTACGAAGCGGTGCGCGCGGCCGGGGGCCTCATGCACGTGCGCCAGATGGTCGGGATCCAGAGGGATCCGCAACGGAAAATGGGCGTTCTACGACGCGGGGGAGCGCAGTCGTCGCGCTCGCACCTTCCCACCCTAGTGGGTGCCGATCCATCCCCGCATGGTCGACTGCACGCGGGAGCCGTCGAGGTCGGCCAGCTTCAGGCCGACGAAGTCCCGCGCCCAGTCCGAGGTCTGCACCCGGAAGGGCGGCTCCGGATCGCGCAGGGTCTGCAGGATCACGGCGGCGACCTCCGCCGGCTCCTGGGCGTGGCTGGAGGAGAAGGCGGAGGCCGTGCGGTCGAGGTAGGCGCCGAGCGCGCCGGCGTAGGGGCCGGCCTCGGCCATCAGAGCGGAGGAGTCGATGCCGACGTTCTCGACGAAGCTGCTGCGGACCGCGCCCGGCTCGATCAGCGAGACGTGCACGCCGACGGCCGCGGCGACGGGCGCGAGCGCCTCGAAGAAGCCCTCGATCGCGAACTTCGCGGCGCAGTAGTCCTCGTTGAACGGCTGGCCGACGGCGCCGCCGACGCTCGACACCGTCACGATCCGACCGCGCGAGGAGCGCAGCAGCGGCAGCGCGGCGCGGGTCACGGCGACCGTGCCGAAGAAGTTGACCTCCATGACGCGGCGCAGCTCGGCCGGGTCCTCGAGCTCGGTGATGCCGACGTGACCTGCGCCGGCGTTGTTCACCAGGACGTCGAGCCCGCCGTGCACGGACTGGATCCGCTCGAGGCACGCGGTGACGGAGTCGGAGTCGGTGACGTCGAGCCGCTGCACGTCCAGCTCGACCCCGGCACCGCCGATCGCTTCGCGGAGTCCGTCGGCGTGCTCCACGTCGCGGACCGTCGCGACCACCTGCCAGCCCGAGCGGGCGGCCTCGATCGCTGTCGCGCGGCCGATGCCGGTCGAGGTTCCAGTGACGAGGAGGACGGGTCGGGGCATGCTGATTCCTGCTTTCCGGCGCGGGGGCGCGCCGCCCGGAGGCTATCGGCGGAGCCTCCGAGAACGGTCAGCATCGGCGACGGGATCTCGATACGCCCTCTGCGAGGGCTACTCGATCAGCATGTCGGCGCCGCGTCAGCCCCTGTAGCGCTCGCCCACCGGCACCTCGACCGGCAGCGTGTTGCCGGCCTGCGCGAGCGGGCAGGCCCAGGCCGGGTCGTACGCGCAGGAGGGGTTGTAGGCGAAGTTGAAGTCGAGCACGAGCGTCGACGGCGTCGCTCCGGTGCCGAGGTCGGCGCCCTTCACGGTGTCGAGCAGGTAGCGCCCGCCGCCGTAGGTGCCGCCCGGCGTCCCGGCCAGCGCGTCCTTGACGGGCACGAAGAGCCCGCCGCCGTAGGAGCCGAGCTTCCAGACGTCCAGGGTCCCTGCGGAGGGGACCTCGACGGTCCCGACCAGCTCGAACGGCACGACGCCGTCCGTCCCGGTCTCCACGTCCATCCGCCGTGCCTCCTCGGCCGGCGCGACCTCGAGCTCGAACCGCCAGGCCGCGTCGTACGGTGCGATCGGCAGCGAGCGGAAGTGCGCCCGGTCGGCGGGCAGCAGCGGAGTGGCGGGGTGGCGGTCGAACAGCGCGTTGCGGGCCCGGATCCACGACGCGTGCGCGGCGAGCAGGTCGACGTTCGACAGCCGGCGGACCTCGGCGTACATCGCCTGGACGTGGCGGCGCCAGTCGGCGACCTCGATGGCGGAGGCGAGCCGGCGCCGCGGCGACACGGCGTCTTCGTCCTCGCTCCCGTCGTCCTCGCCGGAGGGCCAGCGGAAGCGCAGCAGGTCTGCGCGGGACAGCTCGACGGCCTCCTCGGCCGATCCGTCGGGGCTCACGGTGCGTCCTCTCCTCGGGGGCGGGTATCGGCGCCGACGTCGTGGCGCCAGGTCGGAGCCAGGGCGCGGATGCGGATCCCGCGCCACTGCCAGAACGCCCACATCGACGGCCAGAGCGCCGGCGAGGCGAGCCCGGCGCTGAACTCCAGCCGGTCGCGGAAGAGCGTGCGCCCGTCCGGGAGCGGCGCGACGGCCATCCGGTGGTCCCACGCGGTGATCAGCCGCAGCGCGCCGGACAGCGGAGCGCCGTTGTCGCGGAGGATCCGGACGTCGGGCATCGACGGGACGCGGCGGTAGGAGAGGTCGATCTCCTGCGCGCCCACCGGCACGATCCCGAGGGCGTCCATCGCGACGTCGTGCGGCCCGAGGCCCCAGGTCGGCCGGAAGCCGCCCTCGTCGAGGGACGCGGCGGTCAGGAACGGGGACATCACCTCGCGGAACACGGCGGGACTCTGCAGGGCGCGCCAGGCGGAGTCGGGGTCGGTGTCGAGCACGTGCTTGAGCATCACCTTCACGGGGACCATCCTCCTCCGGGTTCTCCCGGGCGGGAACCGGGTGCGCGCCGAGCCGCGGGCGTGTAGGCGGCGGCGGAGCGGTCGGTACCGTGGAGGCGTGAACGCCGCGCTCCCCGACTCCGACCGCACCGCCGCCGCCCCGGCCGCCGCCCTCGACCAGGGGTCGTACCAGATCCGCTTCGACTGGGGCGCCCGAGGCCTCCGGGACCTCGCCCCGGCACACATCACCGTGCTGGTCGACGCGCTCCCGGGAGGAGCGGACGACGTGATCGACCCCGACGCGATCGGCGGCCACGTCGTCCGCGCCGGCCTGGCCGACCGCACCGCCGTCGCCCGTTGGATCCTCGAGCGCCAGCACGAGAACGGCGGGCGAACCAGCGTCAATGTCGTCGCCGTCGGCGAGGTCGACGCGGCGGGCGAGCCGCGCTTCGCCGTGGAGGACCAGCTGGCCGCGGGCGCGCTGATCGACGCCCTGATCGGACTCGGCATCGACCACGTCTCGCCCGACGCGGCCGTCGCCTCGGCGTCCTACGAGGGTCTCCGCCGCGCCTGCGTCCACCTGCTGACCGCCTCCGCCACCGGCCGCCTGCTCACGGCGCAGGGCCGCGGGGCGGAGATCTCCGCCGCCGCCCGCGCGGACACCGTCGACACGGTGACGGTCCTGCGCTCCCCGCGCTGACGGACCGCGCCTGAGCGTCTCCGCAAGGGGTGCGGCCGCTCTCGACCGGTAAGGGCGGAGCGGCGTAGCGTTCCCCGGGAGCGGAGGACCGCCTCCGCCGACCGTCTCCGCGACAGGAAAGCTGGCCCGAATGAAAGCCGTCCTCAACGACGTCGTCATCGCCGACGCCCCCGACTCCGACCTCATCTCCATCGAGGGCAACTGGTACTTCCCGCCCACGAGCGTGAACAACGACTACCTGGTGCCGAGCAGCACCCAGTACACCTGCCCGTGGAAGGGCGAGGCCCAGTACTACGATGTGAAGTCCGACGACGGGATGCTCAAGGACCGCGCCTGGTCCTACCCGACGCCGTACCCGACCGCGTTCGACCGCGTCGGCAAGGACTTCTCGGGCTATCTCGCGTTCTGGAAGGACGTGAAGGTCGTCGACTAACCCTCGACGCGGTCCGCGCGCTCGGCGCTCCGGCGCCGGTGCGCGCGGACCTTCGCCCGGTTGCCGCAGCGCTGCATCGAGCACCAGCGCCGCGAGCCGGCCCGGGAGGTGTCGAGGTAGAGGATGCGGCAGTCCTCCGCGTCGCAGCGGCGCAGCCGCCCCGGGGTGCCGCCGCCGAGCAGGTCGACCGCCTCGCGGGCGAGGGTCGAGAGCGCCTGCCGCGCTGCCGCGTGCGAGCGGCCGGCCTGGCGCGAGCCGCCGGAGAGCGACGGCGGCACGTCCGGCATCGCAGCGAAGAGGTTGACGACGTCGACGTCCGCCGGGTCGCCCGCGGCACCGCGCTCCGCGGCGACGGCCAGCCGGGAGACGGCGCCGCGGAGCATCAGCGCGTCGTCGAGCCGCGCGTCGCGGGCGGTGGCGTCGACGGCGTCGAAGCGCTCGGCGAGCCAGGCCGCCAGGGCCTCGTCGGAGTCGAGGCGCTCGCCGGGGATCCCGCGCAGCGGCCCGGTGCAGGCGAAGTCGAGCGCCAGGCTCCCGGAGTCGAACCACCAGCGGAGCCCGCCCGCGTCGACCAGCCACTGCCCGGTGCTCGGCACCCGGCCGCGGACGACGCGATGCGGTGCGCCCTCGCTCACGCCGAGCGCTCGCTCGCGGCCGGTCGCGCCGGCACCTCGCGGCGCCGCCACTCGATCGCGTTCGCGGGCTCGAAGCGCCGGGCGCACCTCCCGCAGGCCAGCGGCCGGCTCGGGCGGCGGTGCCGGTAGAAGAGGTGCCCGCTCGGGCAGCTGCCGACCCACGGGGCGAGCTCGTCCGCGGTCGGATTGCTGTGCGTGCGGTCACCGGTGTAGCCCAGTGCCGTCGCCGCCCGCCGCCAGGCCGGACCGTGGCCGGCCTTCGGGCCGGCGAGCGCGTGCGCGACCTCGTGCAGCAGCGTCTGGTGCACCTCCTCGTCGCTCCACCGCGCGGCGAGGTGCCGCGACACGGTGATGCGCCGGTCCTTCCAGTGGCAGGCGCCGCCGCGGGTGCGGGCGTGATCGAAGGCGAAGCTCCACGAGTCGTCCAGGTGCTCGCGCAGCAGCGCGTCCGCCCAGCGGGCGACCTGGTCGAGCTCAGCCATCGGTCGGATCGGCTCCGGGGCTCAGGCCTCGTCGCCCTCGGCGCGGCGGCGGCCGCGCACGGCGCCGTCCGCCCGGGGGCCGCGGGTCGACTCGTCCTGGAACTCGGACGCGGCGGCGAAGCCGAGGCGCGCGACCTCGAGCTCCTCCTCCTCCACGCCGACGCGCTCGCCGAGCGCGGTGGCCGCGTCGAAGTCTCGCGCCGCCTGGCTGTACTCGCCGCTCTCGAAGAGCGCGAGCCCGCGGTGCTTGAGCGCGAAGGAGTGCTCGACGTGCCACTCGTGCGTGCGCGCCTCCTCGACGCAGAGCGTCAGCTCGGAGAGTGCCTCGTCGGAGCGGTCGCGGAGCTGCATCAGGCGCGCGCGGCGGACGCGCGCGGTGAGCAGCTCGGCGCGGTCGCCGGAGAACCGGGTGCGGCGGACGGCCTCGGTGGCGATGTCCCAGGCCTCGTCGAGGCGGCCGAGCAGGCGCAGCAGCTCGGCCTTCTCGGTGAGCGCGGCGAGGGAGCGCAGCGCGCCGATCTCCTCCAGGCGGTCCTGGGCGGCGTCGACGTCGATCTCCTCGCGGAGCGTCGCGGGGTCGTGGCGGATGATGATGCTCAGGGCGGTTCTTCCTCGTGGATGCGGATCCGGATCGGCGCACGCGGCGGCGAGAGGACGGAGGGGGCTCTGGCCCCCGTCCACTGTACGGGCAACCGGGCCGGGCCGCCCGGCCCGGGCGCGCTCAGCCCCGGCGGACCTGGAAGATGCTGCGCGCCGGCAGCGGCGACGGCGTGGCGGTGTCGTCGGTGACGACCGAGGCGCCCCCGAGGAAGTTCTCCAGCTCGCGCCCCTGCACCAGCTTCGCCGGCGCCGGGTCGGAGGCCAGCCGCCGCGGCAGCCCGTCCACCGGCAGCGGGGAGGGCGAGGCGAGCATCACCACGTTGCCGAAGCGCTTGGCCTTCAGCATCTGGGTGTCGGTCATGATCGCCGTGTGCGCGAAGACCGCCGCGAGCGTGGCGGCCTGAGCCCGGGCGAAGGCCAGCGCCCCGCCGTCGGCCACGTTGACCGCCACGACCCCGGTGGGCGCGAGCAGCGGAGCGATCTCGCGGTAGAACTCGGCGCTCGTGACGTGCGCGGGCGTCCGGGCGCCGGAGAAGATGTCGACCACGACGACGTCGACCGTGCCGAGCAGCCCCGGCGGCAGCTTGCCGAGCACCTCGCGGGCGTCGCCCTGGCGGATCCGGATCTGCGCGCCGCGGGGCAGCGGGAGCGCCTCCCGCACCAGGTCGACCAGCGCCGCCTCGATCTCGACGACCTGCTGCCGTGAGCCGGGCCGGGTCGCCGCCACGTAGCGGGGGAGGGTCAGCGCGCCGGCGCCCAGGTGCAGCGCCGTCACGGCCTCGCCCTCGGGCGCGAGCAGGTCGATCGCGTGGCCGATCCGCCGCACGTACTCGAAGGAGAGGTGCGTCGGGTCGGCGAGGTCGACGTGCGACTGCGGGGTGCCGTCGACGACGAGGGTCGCCGCGTCGGCGGAGTGCCGGTCGGGCTCGATCTGCGCGAGGAACCCGCTGGCGAGCACGGCGCGGGGGTGCTCGGAGTCGTCGCCGCGTCGGCGACCGGTGCGTTCGGCCATCCGACCAGTCTGCCTTGCCGCGCAGGACGGGAGGCGGAGCGGGGGAGGCGGGGAGGGCGGGACCCTCGACCCGGCCGTATACCCGAGCCCCGTGCCGGACGCAAGCACCTGCACTTGCGCGGCGTGGCGCGGTGCATCTATAGTTGTACTTTGCGCTCCCGAGTGCCGAGTCGTCATATTGCGGTCGACCAGCCATCGGAACCCGGCATCAGATGGTGGATGCCGATGCCACACTCTAGCCCCCGCCCCGAAGGCCGCGTCAAACCGGTCGCTTCGTCGCTGCGGCCGCGTCACCGCGGTCACGGCAGGGGAGCAGGACGTGTCGGCCCGCCCGGCGGGAGCCCACTCCACACATCCCACAGATTGAGACCCGCGAGGGTCTACGGAGGTTCCTTCCTTGGCTGCTGCGCCCAACGCAACCACCACCTCACCCAAGAACGGACGCGGAGCTTCGCGTCTCTCGTTCGCCAAGATCAGCGACACCCTGACGGTTCCGGATCTGCTCGCGCTGCAGACCGAGAGCTTCGACTGGCTCGTCGGCTCGGAGGCGTGGAAGACCCGCGTCGCCGAGGCGAAGGCCGTCGGCCGGGAGGATCTCCCCGCCAACTCCGGACTCGACGAGATCTTCGAGGAGATCTCCCCGATCGAGGACCTCAGCGAGACGATGCAGCTGAGCTTCACGAACCCGTACCTCGAGCCCGAGAAGTACACGATCGAGGAGTGCAAGGAGCGCGGCAAGACCTACGCCGCTCCGCTGTACGTCGAGGCCGAGTTCATGAACCACCTCACGGGTGAGATCAAGACCCAGACGGTCTTCATGGGCGACTTCCCCCTGATGACGGAGAAGGGCACGTTCATCATCAACGGCACCGAGCGTGTCGTCGTGTCCCAGCTCGTCCGCAGCCCGGGCGTCTACTTCGAGCGCCAGCAGGAGAAGACGTCCGACAAGGACATCTACTCCGCCCGCGTCATCCCCAGCCGCGGTGCCTGGCTCGAGTTCGAGATCGACAAGCGCGACCAGGTCGGCGTCCGCATCGACCGCAAGCGCAAGCAGTCGGTCACGGTCTTCCTCAAGGCCCTGGGCCTGACGAGCGAGGAGATCCTCGAGCAGTTCGCCGGCTACGAGTCGATCGAGCTGACCCTCGAGAAGGACAACATCCTCACCAAGGAGGACGCCCTCCGCGACATCTACCGCAAGCTCCGCCCGGGCGAGCAGGTCGCCGCCGAGGCCGCCCGCGCGCTGCTGGACAACTTCTACTTCAACAGCAAGCGCTACGACCTCGCCAAGGTCGGCCGCTACAAGATCAACCGCAAGCTCGGCATCGACAAGGCGCTGTCCGACTCGGTGCTCACGGTCGAGGACATCATCGCGACCATCAAGTACCTGGTCGCGCTGCACGACGGCCGCACCAACCTGCCCGGTGTGCGCGACGGCGCCGCGGTCGACCTCCGCCTCGACGTGGACGACATCGACCACTTCGGCAACCGCCGCATCCGCGCGGTCGGCGAGCTCATCCAGAACCAGGTCCGCACCGGCCTGTCCCGGATGGAGCGCGTGGTCCGCGAGCGCATGACCACGCAGGACATCGAGGCGATCACCCCGCAGACCCTGATCAACGTCCGCCCCGTGGTGGCCGCGATCAAGGAGTTCTTCGGCACCTCGCAGCTGTCGCAGTTCATGGACCAGAACAACCCGCTCGCGGGTCTGACCCACAAGCGCCGCCTGTCGGCACTCGGCCCCGGCGGTCTCTCCCGTGAGCGCGCCGGCGTCGAGGTCCGCGACGTCCACCCGTCGCACTACGGCCGCATGTGCCCGATCGAGACCCCGGAAGGCCCGAACATCGGCCTGATCGGCTCGCTCGCGTCCTTCGCGCGCATCAACTCGTTCGGCTTCATCGAGACCCCGTACCGCAAGGTCGTCGACGGCGTCGTCACCGCGCAGATCGACTACCTCACCGCGTCCGAGGAGGACGAGTACCTGGTCGCCCAGGCGAACGCCCCCCTCACCTCCGACATGCGCTTCGCCGAGGGCAAGGTCCTGGTCCGCCCCAAGGGCGGAGAGGTCGAGCTCGTCGACGCCGAGCGCGTGCACTACATGGACGTCTCCCCGCGCCAGATGGTGTCGGTCGCGACCTCGCTGATCCCGTTCCTCGAGCACGACGACGCGAACCGCGCGCTCATGGGCGCGAACATGCAGCGTCAGGCCGTCCCGCTGCTGCGCAGCGAGTCGCCCGTCGTCGGAACCGGCATGGAGGGCTTCGCGGCCATCGACGCCGGCGACGTCATCACGGCCGACAAGGCCGGCGTGGTCCAGGAGGTCTCCGCCGACTCCGTCACCGTCCAGCTGGACGAGGGCGGCACGCAGACCTACTTCCTGCGCAAGTTCGACCGCTCGAACCAGGGCACCTCGTACAACAACCGCGTGGTCGTCTCCGCCGGTGAGCGCATCGAGGTCGGCGAGATCGTCGCCGACGGTCCCGCGACCGAGAACGGCGAGCTCGCGCTCGGCAAGAACCTGCTCGTCGCGTTCATGCCGTGGGAGGGTCACAACTTCGAGGACGCGATCATCCTCAGCCAGAACCTGGTGAAGGACGACGTCCTCTCCTCGATCCACATCGAGGAGTACGAGGTCGACGCCCGCGACACCAAGCTCGGCAAGGAGGAGATCACCCGCGACCTCCCCAACGTCAGCCCGGAGCTCCTGGCCGACCTGGACGAGCGCGGCATCATCCGCATCGGCGCCGAGGTCCGCCCCGGCGACATCCTCGTCGGCAAGGTCACGCCCAAGGGCGAGACCGAGCTCTCGGCCGAGGAGCGCCTGCTCCGCGCGATCTTCAACGAGAAGAGCCGCGAGGTCCGCGACACGTCGCTGAAGGTGCCCCACGGCGAGCAGGGCACGATCATCGGCGTCAAGGTGTTCGACGCGCAGGACGGCGACGACGAGCTCGGCTCGGGCGTCAACCAGCGCGTGGTCGTCTACATCGCCCAGAAGCGCAAGATCACCGAGGGCGACAAGCTCGCCGGCCGCCACGGCAACAAGGGCGTCATCTCGAAGATCCTGCCGGTCGAGGACATGCCGTTCCTCGCCGACGGCACCCCGGTCGACATCGTGCTCAACCCGCTCGGCGTCCCCGGCCGGATGAACTTCGGCCAGGTCCTCGAGATCCACCTCGGCTGGATCGCGAAGCAGGGCTGGAAGGTCGAGGGCAAGCCCGAGTGGGCCAAGCGCCTGCCCGAGCACGCCCGCGAGGCCGCTCCCGGCACCAAGGTCGCCACCCCGGTGTTCGACGGTGCGGCGGAGGAGGAGCTCGCAGGGCTCCTCGACTCCACCACCCCGACCCGCGACGGCGAGCGCCTGATCGGCTCGTCCGGCAAGACGCAGCTGTTCGACGGCCGCTCGGGAGAGCCCTTCCCGGACCCGGTCTCGGTCGGCTACATGTACATCCTGAAGCTGCACCACCTCGTCGACGACAAGATCCACGCGCGCTCGACGGGCCCGTACTCGATGATCACCCAGCAGCCGCTCGGTGGTAAGGCGCAGTTCGGCGGCCAGCGCTTCGGCGAGATGGAGGTGTGGGCCCTCGAGGCCTACGGTGCCGCCTACGCGCTGCAGGAGCTCCTCACCATCAAGTCGGACGACATCCTCGGCCGCGTGAAGGTGTACGAGGCCATCGTCAAGGGTGAGAACATCCAGGAGCCGGGCATCCCGGAGTCCTTCAAGGTCCTCATCAAGGAGATGCAGTCCCTGTGCCTGAACGTCGAGGTCCTCTCGGCCGACGGCACCGCGGTCAGCCTGCGCGACACGGATGACGAGGTCTACCGCGCCGCGGAGGAGCTCGGCATCAACATCTCCTCCCGGTTCGAGTCGTCCTCCGTCGACGACATCTGATCCCGCGCCAGCATCTGACGACTCCCCGTCTCTGACGAGACACCCTGTTTTCCGACAAGGAGAAAACATTGCTCGACGTAACAACTTTTGACGAGCTGCGCATCGGCCTCGCGACGGCCGATGACATCCGTCGCTGGTCGCACGGTGAAGTGAAGAAGCCCGAGACCATCAACTACCGCACCCTCAAGCCCGAGAAGGACGGTCTGTTCGGCGAGCAGATCTTCGGACCCTCGCGCGACTGGGAGTGCTCCTGCGGCAAGTACAAGCGGGTCCGCTTCAAGGGCATCGTCTGCGAGCGCTGCGGCGTCGAGGTCACCAAGTCCTCGGTCCGCCGCGAGCGGATGGGCCACATCGAGCTCGCCGCCCCCGTCACCCACATCTGGTACTTCAAGGGCGTCCCCTCGCGCCTCGGATACCTGCTGGACATGGCGCCGAAGGACCTCGAGAAGGTCATCTACTTCGCGGCGTACATGATCATCGACGTGGACGACGACGGCCGTCACGCCGACATGCCCGGCCTCGAGAACGAGCTCCGGCTCGAGATCAAGACCCTCTCGGACCAGCGCGACTCCCGCATCGCGGACCGCCTGGCGCGCCTCGAGACCGACCTCGCCGCCCTGGAGGCGGAGGGCGCGAAGAGCGACCAGAAGCGCCGCACCAAGGACGGCGCCGAGAAGGAGATGGGCCAGATCCGCAAGTCCTTCGACGAGGACATCGCGCGACTGGAGAGCGTGTGGGAGCAGTTCCGCACCCTGAAGGTCGGCGACCTCAAGCCCGAGGACGCCGTCTTCAACGAGCTCGTCGACCGCTACGGCGTCTACTTCGAGGCCTACATGGGCGCCGAGGCGATCAAGAAGCGCCTCGAGCAGTTCGACCTCCAGGCCGAGGCCGAGACGCTGCACCTGCAGATCGCCGAGGGCAAGGGTCAGAAGAAGATCCGCGCCATCAAGCGCCTGCGCGTCGTCAACTCGTTCCTCGCCACCGGCAACTCGCCGGCCGCGATGGTCCTCGACGTGGTCCCGGTCATCCCGCCGGAGCTGCGCCCGATGGTCCAGCTCGACGGTGGCCGCTTCGCCACCTCCGACCTGAACGACCTGTACCGCCGCGTCATCAACCGCAACAACCGCCTCCGCCGCCTGCTCGACCTCGGTGCCCCCGAGATCATCGTGAACAACGAGAAGCGCATGCTCCAGGAGGCGGTCGACGCCCTCTTCGACAACGGCCGCCGCGGCCGTCCCGTCACGGGCACCGGCAACCGCGCCCTGAAGTCCCTGAGCGACATGCTCAAGGGAAAGCAGGGTCGCTTCCGCCAGAACCTGCTGGGCAAGCGCGTCGACTACTCGGGCCGCTCGGTCATCATCGTCGGACCGCAGCTCAAGCTGCACCAGTGCGGTCTGCCCAAGCAGATGGCGCTCGAGCTGTTCAAGCCGTTCGTCATCAAGCGCCTGATCGACCTGTCGCACGCGCAGAACATCAAGGCCGCCAAGCGCATGGTCGAGCGCTCGCGTCCGCAGGTCTGGGACGTGCTCGAGGAGATCATCCGCGAGCGCCCCGTCCTGCTCAACCGCGCGCCCACCCTGCACCGACTCGGCATCCAGGCCTTCGAGCCCCAGCTGGTCGAGGGCAAGGCGATCCAGCTGCACCCGCTCGTCTGCGCCGCGTTCAACGCGGACTTCGACGGCGACCAGATGGCCGTCCACCTGCCCCTGTCGGTCGAGGCCCAGGCCGAGGCGCGCATCCTGATGCTCGCCTCGAACAACATCCTCAAGCCCTCCGACGGCCGTCCGGTCACCCTGCCCACGCAGGACATGATCATCGGCCTGCACCACCTGACGACCATCCGCGAGGGTGGCGCCGGTGAGGGCCGCGCGTTCTCCTCCGTCTCGGAGGCGATCCTCGCGAAGGACCAGGGCTCGCTGCACCTGAACTCGAAGGTCCGCATCCGCATGTCGGACGTGTACTTCGCTCAGGGTCAGACCCCCGAGGGTGTCGAGATCGACGACAAGGGCAAGGTCACCGCGCCCGTCCTCCTCGACACGACGCTCGGCCGCGCCCTCTTCAACGAGGCGCTGCCGGTCGACTACCCCTACTTCGAGCAGGTCGCCGACAAGACGACCATCTCCGGGATCGTCAACGACCTCGCGGAGCGCTACCCGAAGGTGGAGGTCGCCGCCTCGCTCGACCGCATCAAGGACGCCGGCTTCTACTGGGCCACCCGGTCCGGTGTGACCGTCGCCCTCTCGGACATCCTCACCCCGCCCTCGAAGCCCGTCATCATCGCGGGCTACGAGAAGAAGGCGGCCAAGGTCGAGTCCGAGTACGACAAGGGTCTGACCACCCAGGCGGAGCGCCGCCAGGAGCTCGTGAAGATCTGGACCGAGGCGACCGACGAGGTCGCCAAGGCGATGCGCGCGAACTTCCCGATCGACAACACGATCAACCGCATGGTCACCTCCGGTGCCCGTGGAAACTGGCTGCAGGTGCGCAACATCGCCGGCATGCGCGGTCTGGTGAACAACCCGAAGGGCGAGATCATCGCCCGACCGATCATCTCCTCGTACCGCGAGGGACTGTCGGTCGCCGAGTACTTCATCGCCACGCACGGTGCCCGCAAGGGCCTGGCCGACACCGCGCTCCGCACCGCGGACTCGGGCTACCTGACGCGTCGACTCGTCGACGTCTCGCAGGACGTCATCATCCGCGAGGACGACTGCGGCACGACCAAGGGCCTCGACCTGCCGATCATGCTCCAGGACGCCACCGGCGCCTGGATCCAGGACTCGAACGTCGAGAACTCCGTCTACGCCCGCTCGCTCGCCACCGCGGCGACGAACGAGGCCGGCGAGGTCGTGGCCGAGGCCGGCGAGGACGTCGGCGACGTCCTCATCGAGAAGCTCGTCGGTGCCGAGGTGCGTCACATCAAGGTGCGCTCGGTCCTGACCTGCGAGTCGGCCGTCGGCGTCTGCGCGGCCTGCTACGGCCGCTCGCTCGCCACCGGCAAGCTCGTCGACATCGGAGAGGCCGTCGGCATCATCGCGGCCCAGTCGATCGGCGAGCCCGGCACGCAGCTCACGATGCGCACCTTCCACACCGGTGGATCGGCCTCGGCCGACGACATCACGCAGGGTCTGCCCCGCGTGCAGGAGCTCTTCGAGGCCCGCACCCCCAAGGGTGCGTCGCCGATCGCGGAGGCCGCCGGTCGCATCACGATCGAGGACACCGACCGGGCCCGCCGGGTCATCCTCCAGCCGGACAACGGCGACGAGGCGGTCATCTACCCGGTGCTCAAGCGCTCGCAGCTCCTCGTCGAGGACGGCCAGTCGGTCGTGCTCGGTCAGCAGCTGCACGTGGGAACGGTCGACCCCAAGGAGGTCCTGCGCGTGCTGGGCGTCCGCGAGGTCCAGAAGCACCTCGTCGGCGGCGTCCAGGGCGTCTACCGCTCGCAGGGCGTCCCGATCCACGACAAGCACATCGAGGTCATCGTCCGGCAGATGCTCCGCAAGGTCACCGTCGTCGACCACGGCGACACCGACCTGCTGCCGGGTGAGCTCGTCGACCGCTCGCGCTACAGCGAGGTCAACCGTGCGGCTCTGACCGAGGGCAAGCGGACCGCGTCCGCCCGCCAGGAGGTCATGGGCATCACCAAGGCCTCGCTCGCGACCGAGTCGTGGCTGTCGGCCGCGTCCTTCCAGGAGACCACCCGCGTCCTGACGCAGGCGGCCATGGAGGGCAAGCGCGATCCGCTGATGGGCCTCAAGGAGAACGTGATCATCGGAAAGCTGATCCCGGCCGGAACGGGTCTGCCCCGCTACCGGAACGTGTCGGTCGAGGCGACGGAGGAGGCGAAGGCCGAGCGGTACCCCAACCGCATCTTCGCCGACGACGCCGCGTTCAGCGACGCGGACCTCTCGTTCGTCGACTTCGACTCGTTCTCGAGCGACGGCTACGAGCCCGGCAACTACAGCTGAGCACGGTCTGAGTGACGAAGGGCCCCGCCGGGAGACCGGCGGGGCCCTTCGTCGTCCGCGGCACCGTGAGGGCGGGACGACGCGGGACGGCGGCCTCGCGCGGCGCGCGGTAAGGGCACCCTGACTGGGGGTCCGTCGATTTCCCGACAGCGAGCCCGAACGGGGGCCCCGGGATGATTGACTTCTGGGACGTTCGTCCGGTCGATCCCCTGAACCCGCTCAGCAGGGGTCGCGGCGGTGAGGAAACGTGCGGATGAGAGTCCTGATCGCCGTGCTGGCCGCCCTTCTCGTGGTGGTCGGTGCCGTCGTCGTACCGTCGGGCACCGCGGCCGCCGCGGCGGCAGCCACCGCCCCTCCGCCGGCGACCTGCGGCATCGCCGAGCTCGCCCCGGTCCTCCCGGGCGACGACGTCGAGTCCACGGCGGCGGCCTCGCTGGTGCCGATCCTGGTGCTGCACGGCTGGCTCGGCACCGCGACGCACGACGAGTCGCGCACGGGCGCCTTCTCGCACCTGGTCGACCTGGTCGCCACCAACGGCGTCGACCAGCCGGTCACCACCTCCCAGCGCTCGCTCATCGGCGCGTTCCAGGACACCGAGGGCGCCGTCGTCTACACCTTCGACTACCGCGATCTCGCGGCCCGCTGGGTGACCGATCCCGGCATCGCCGACGCCCTGGCCTCCTCGATCGCCTGCCTCACGGCGGCGACCGGCCACCGGGCCGTCGTCGTCGCCCACTCGATGGGCGGCCTCGCCGCGCGCCAGGCCCTCAGCCAGAGCGTCGACGGAGTGCCGGTGGAGTCGATGGTGCGCGAGGTCGTCACCTTCGGCACGCCCAACACCGGCTCGGACCTCGCCCTCCGCCTCGGCCAGATCATCGACTCGACCGGCACGGTCAGCCCCGCGGTGGTCGGCGGACTCGAGCCGCAGTCGCGCCTCGGCATCTCGGCGCTGCTCGCCTCGTGCGGCGCGGCGGCCTCGGAGGACGCGGGCAACGCGGGGGAGTGCACGGGCATGCCCATGATCGACGCGCTGTCCTCGCAGGCGGGGATCGCCCTGCGCACCGGCTCCACGCAGCTCGCGGCCCTGCCGCCGTGGCCGGAGAGCGTCCGCGTGGTCTCGCTCGCCGGCGACATCCGCGTGACCATCGCCTCGGTCCTAGGGTCGCGGACGGGCTCGGTGTCGCTCGGCGACATCATCGTCGCGCCGCCGTCGGCCGAGGCGGGCGTCGACGACTACGTCGTGTCGACCTGCTACTACACGCTGCTGTCGATGCCGGACGTCCCGTCGGTGCTCGCGGAGCTGAACCCGATGGCGCGGCTGGGCGACGCGCTGCGCTTCTCGGCGATGGTGGTCGCCATCGATGCCAGCCCCTGCCACCACGCCAAGCTGATGCGCAACGTCGAGCTCGCCGGCCACGCCGAGGCGGAGGTCGCCGGTGCGGTGGCGGACGAGCTCGGCATCCCGCGCCTCGGCGCCGTGCGCGCGGGGCAGCACCTCCTGCCGCCGTCGGACGAGCCCCGCCATCCCTTCCGCCCCTGATCGGCGGGACATGATGTCCGGAGTTTTGACGCGGCCCTGATCGAGCGCCTACGGTCGAGATCGGCCGAAGGGGCGGCCGCCTGGGGGACAGGCAGCGCGGCTCGCGCGGCTCGCACGCCGAGCGCGAGCCGCGCCCGTCCGGCGCGTCCGGCTGCCTCTGTGACCTCCCGAGTAGCCGATGTGCGCGACGACTGTCGGCGATCGTCTACGCTCGGGGGCACCGGGGACGCCGAAGCCGCCCCGCTCACCCGCCTCCGGAGGCACGATGGGCACCGACACCCCGCCCGAGGTCCCGCCGCGACCGGCCCGACTCAGCCGCGAGCAGGTCCGGACCCGGCTCCTCGACGCCGCCCTCGCGGTCGTCCGCGCGGAGGGCCTGCGCGTCGGCGTCTCGCACCTGCCGCTCGAGGACGTCATCCGCTCCGCCGGAGTGCCGCGCAGCACGGTCTACCGGATCTGGCCCACCCGCCAGGCGTTCTACGACGAGCTGGTCGCGGCGATCCCCGAGCGGATCCTCACGGCCCGGCTCGACCCCACCTCGCTCACCGCGGGGGACGCCTACCTGCACCGCCGCCTCGCCGAGCAGCCGACTCCCGAGCAGATGCGCGAGATCCTCGTCGCCTCGCTCACCGTCGCGATCGAGGCCAACTACGACAACGTGTTCGCCTCGCAGCACTGGCGCAACTTCGTCGCCCTGATCGGCGCGGTCGACTCGCACTCGGAGTCGGCCCGCGTCGCGATCCACGAGGCCCTGCACTCGCGCCAGGTGCACTTCATCGAGAACATGGCGAAGTACTACCGGCACACCCTCGCCGAGGCGGGCCTGCGCCTGCGCTCGGGGCG
This sequence comes from Rathayibacter sp. VKM Ac-2927, assembly GCF_022815525.1. Taxonomy (NCBI): domain Bacteria; kingdom Bacillati; phylum Actinomycetota; class Actinomycetes; order Micrococcales; family Microbacteriaceae; genus Rathayibacter; species Rathayibacter sp. VKM Ac-2927. The sequence goes on along the minus strand of NZ_JALGRT010000001.1, from coordinate 796,870 downwards.
GGAGGAGGAGTACGCCGTGCTCGCCTCCGCCATCTCCTCGTTCGTCGAGGGACTCTGCGTCGCCCGGATCGCCGCGCCCGAGCTGGTGACCGGACCGATCGATCCGGGTCGGCCGGACTCGGCCTCGCTCGTGGTGGCGGGCACGCTGATGCTGATCGACGGGTTCTGCGAGCCCGTGCCGCCCGCGCCCGCGCCCACCCGGTCCGCACCGGCGGAGGACGCCGCGCTCTAGCGGTCGGCGGGAGGCTCGTCCTCGGCGACCGGCTCGAGCATCCCGTCGACGATCGAGCGGATCGTCCAGGCGGTGAGGCTCCACTCGACGGGCTCGCCGTCCAGGCCGGGCGCCGTGACGACGGCGTCGAGCTCGTCGTCGAGCAGCCGCCCGCGGTGCACCAGCCCGTCCGTGACGATCGCGGTGAGGTGCGCGAGCTGGAGCGTGGTGAAGCCGGGCCGGAGCGAGGCGCTGAACTGGTCCAGGACGTCCTGGTAGTAGTCGCGCAGCCGCTGGCTGAGCATGGTCTCGAGCCGGCGGGCGGTGGCGCGCACCGCCTCGCGCGCGGGCCCCTCCTCCATCGAGAAGGTGCACGCCAGCAGCGCGTTGTAGGAGGACCAGTCGACGGAGGCGCGAAGGGTCTCCACGCTGGAGTTCGCACCGATGCGGATCATCTCCCAGGCCACCTGACGGCGGCCCACCGCGGTGCCGAGGTGGGCGGAGGAGCGCTCGTAGACCTCGGTCATCGCCCGCTGGGCGTCGGGATCCGCGCCGTCGGCGAAGCGGTCCGCGACGAAGATCTCGCCGATGAGGTCGGCGACGAACTCCTCCCGCGTGCTCCAGATCCGGTAGACCGAGCTGCGCGGCACGGCGGCCAGGCGGATGTACTCCTCCATCGGCAGGTGGGCGAAGCCGACCGTGAGACCGTGGGCCGAGATGACCTCGCGGGCGGCGCGGAGCATCCGGGCCCGCACCTGGTCGGCGGGGATCCGGGTCGAGCGGAAGGCGGTCTCGTCGGAGTCGTTCATCGTCACGGAGACTAGCCCTCCTGGGCGGGGCGCGAGCAAGGAGGGGGTTCCGCGGTCGGCGGAGATGCGCTGATGGTCGTCGGGACGGAATGTCCCGTGCGTGGCTCGGCCGGTCCTCCTTTCGCTACGGTTCGATCCAGGACGGACCCGACCGTCCTCGCAAGGGGTTTCCGTGGCGGAATTCGAGAAGTTCGCTGTGACCGTGGTGAGCGGTCTGTCCATCGAGCGCGCGGCTCTCGCGGCGCTCCTCGTCGACGTCCTCCCGCACCTGAGTGTCGCGGACCCGGACGCCGCCGAGGCGGACACGATCGCGGTCCTGGACCTCGACCGGGTCGCGCCCGAGGTGCTGACCAGCACGCTAGCGGAGGTCAGCGCGCGGCATCGCGGCCTGGTGGTGCTGTCCGCGTCGGACTCGCTCGAGGCCGTCCGCGCCGTGCTCCGCCTCGAGCGCACCGCCTTCGTCTGGAAGGGCGACGAGCCGGGCGAGCTCGTCGCGGCCCTGGTGTCGGTCGCGTCCGGCCGCTCCTGGATCTCGGAAGCGGCCCGGCACCGCTTCCTCGCCGCCGGCGAGCACCGCCGGCCCGTGCTCAGCCGGCAGGAGAGCCGCGTCATGCGCTCCTACGGGTCCGGCACGGCGGTCAAGGACGTCGCCCTCGACATGCGGATCGCCGAGCACACCGTGCGCACCTACATCAAGCGGATCAAGGCCAAGTACCTCGACGCCGGCATCGCGCTGGAGTCACGGGTCGACTTCTACCGCCACCTCGACGGGCACGACGTCGCGATCCGCAACGGCCGCGACCGGGTGCGGCCCGGCCTGCAGGAGACGGGCGGCGGCGTGCGAGGCGAGGTCGCCTCGTGAGGCGAGCAGGATCGCGTTGCCGCTCCCGCGCCCCTCGGCGTAGCTGAGCGGACCGACGGCGGCGACCACCGGCAGCACGCGCTGCACCTCCCGCCGGAGCCGCCGCAGGCGTCGGTGATCGGCGTCGTCGGCGACGTTGACCGCGAGCAGGCCGAAGCCCTCGACCAGCCCGGCGAGACCGCCGAGCACCTCGGTGCGGTAGAAGGGCTCCGGGATCTCGTCGCCGTCGTAGACGTCCAGCACGACGAGGTCGGCCCGCGGCACGGCGAGGGGTCCGGCGGCGTCCGCGGTGACGCTGCGCAGCCTCGTCCCGGTGGGGAGCGGTGCGTGCGCCAGCACGAACTCGACCAGCCCGGCGGCGCGCTCGACGACCGTCTGCTCGGACCCCGGCCGGGTCGCAGCGACATGGCGCGCCAGCGCCAGCGCCCCGGCGCCGAGGTGGAGGACCGTCACCGGGACGCCCGGCGGCGCGAGCGCATCGACCGCGGCGCCGAGCCGGGCCAGGTACTCGAGGCCGAGCTGCTCGGGCGCGCGGAGGTCGATCAGGGACTGCTCCGAGCCGTCGATCTCCAGCACCAGCGAGCCCTCGCGGATCGGGTCGGGCTCGAGCGAGACCAGTGCTCCACCGGGGAGACGGGCGGAGGGGGGCACCCGCCCACGCTAGCGGGCGCTCCCGCCTCGCGCCGGACCGCGGCCGCGGCTACGGTTGCAGCCATGGCCGCCCTCATCCTGCTCGACGTCGACGGCGTCCTGAACCCGTCCGTCTCGAGCGACCGCGCGGCGGGCGGCCACCGGCTGATGCTCGAGCCCGAGCGCGAGGAGCTGGTGCGCCGCCTCGCCGCCGTCGGCACGATCGTCTGGGCCACCACCTGGCCGCCGAAGCTCACCTCGGTACTCGCGGGCGATCTCGGTCTGCCGGCCGGCACCGAGGCCATCGTCTTCGGCGGCGGACTCCCTCGCGACCCGCGCTTCCCCGGGCAGACCGGCAAGCTCCAGCCCGTCGCCGTCTGGCTCGAGCAGGCACGGGAGAGGGTCGCGATCGACGCCGTCGTCTGGATCGACGACAACCTCCGCGGCGACGCCGTCGACTGGGCCCGCGAGCAGGAGACGCCGTTCCACCTGATCGTGCCCGAGGCGGCCGCCGGCCTGACGGCGGACGAGGTCGCCGGCGCGGAGTCGTTCCTCGCGGATCTCGGTGTCCGGCCGGCGTCACACGGCGACATCCGGGAATAGCGGTCCCCCTCCCGCTGGTTGGGTGGAGGGTGCGGACGCGTGCGATCGATCGCCGTCCGCTCCTCCCCACCCCACCGAACCGTGCGCGGCTCCGGCCGCGATCCGGTCGTGAGACACCGCGATGCACCGAAGGAAAGACACTGTGACGCTCCTCCCCGCCCGCACCTCGCTGCGCGTCCTGCTCGGCACGACCGCGGCCGCCGCCGCCCTCGTCCTGGCCGGCTGCGCCCCCGCCTCCACCGACGACGTGGTCTCCGGCTCCAGCGACGACAGCACCGCCTCGACCGCCTCCGGGCTGACGCTCGCCGAGGTCGAGGAGTCCGGGAAGCTGACCATCGGCACCGAGGGCACCTACTCCCCGTTCTCCTTCCACGCCGACGGCGGCACGGGCGACCTCACCGGCTACGACGTCGAGGTGATCACCGCGGTCGCCGAGAAGCTCGGCGTCGAGCCGGAGTTCGAGGAGACCCAGTGGGACGCGATGTTCGCGGGTCTGGACGGCGGCCGCTTCGACGTGATCGCCAACCAGGTCTCGATCAACGACGAGCGCGGCGCGAAGTACGACTTCTCCGAGCCGTACTCGGTGAGCCCCGGCGTGGTCGTCGTGCCGGCCGACGACACCGAGATCACCTCGCTCGACTCGCTCTCCGGCAAGACCACCGCGCAGTCGCTCTCGAGCAACTGGTACACGCTCGCGCAGGACAGCGGCGCGACCGTCGAGGGCGTCGAGGGCTGGGCCCAGGCCGTCGCCCTCGTCGAGCAGGGCCGCGTGGACGCGACCCTCAACGACCGCCTCACCTGGCTGGACTGGTCGACGACGTACCCCGACCAGGCCGCTGGCCTCAAGGTCGCCGTGACGACCGACGACAGCTCCTCCAGCGCCTTCACCTTCCCGAAGGGCTCGGACGACCTCGTCGCCGCGGTCGACGGCGCCCTCGACGAGCTGCGGGCCGACGGCACCCTCGCCTCCATCTCCGAGCGCTACTTCGGCGCCGACGTCTCCCAGTAGCCACGCCTCCGGCGGCGGGTCTCGATACGCCCCTTCGGGGCTTCTCGACCAGCAAGAAGGACGCCTGCGGCGCTGGTCGCCGCTTCCGGCTGCCGGCTGCACCATGCTGATCGAGTAGCCCGCGCAGCGGGCGTATCGAGATCCTCCGTCACCGAGACGCGAGTCCGCCGACCACCGTCTCGACCACGGCGGGTCTCCATATGCCCTTCCGGGGCTACTCGACCAGCAAGAAGGACGCCTGCGGCGCTGGTCGCCGCATCCGACCGCCAGCTGCACCATGCTGATCGAGTAGCCCGCGCAGCGGGCGCATCGAGATCCACCGTCACCGGGACGCGAGTCCACAGACCACCGTCCCGGACACGGCGGGTCTCGATACGCCCCTGCGGGGCTGCTCGACCAGCATGGGTCGACCGACACCCGCGTTTCGCAAGGCCGAGCGGTTCCGAGAAATGCGTGCCAGCATTTCTCGGGAGCGGACGCGACCCGCTCTGCTCACGCGCCAACTCGAGAAGCCGACCGCGGTCTTCTTCCGCTTCAGAGGAAGAAGACACAGCAGCACCGCATGCGTGCCAGCATTTCTCGGAAGCGGACGCGACCCGCTCTGCCCCACGCATCCACCTCGAAATGCCGACCGCGGTCTTCTCCCGCCTCCGGCGGGAGAAGACAAGATGGAACTGTTCTTCAGGTCGTTCTGGCCGATCCTGTCGGGCGGCATCGTCGGCACGATCCCGCTGGCGCTGTCGAGCTTCGTGCTCGGCCTGGCCCTCGCGCTGGCCGTCGCGCTGATGCGCCTCTCGCGAGTGAAGGTCCTGGCCTGGATCGCCCGGGCGTACATCTCCGTGATCCGCGGCACCCCGCTCCTGGTGCAGCTCTTCGTGATCTTCTACGGCCTGCCCAGCCTGGGCGTCAGGATCGACCCCTGGCCGAGCGCGATCATCGCCTTCGCCCTGAACGTCGGCGGCTACGCGGCAGAGGTCATCCGCGCCGCGATCCTCAGCGTGCCCAAGGGGCAGTGGGAGGCGGCGCACACCATCGGCATGGGCCGCGGACTCGCGCTGCGGCGGATCATCCTGCCGCAGGCCGCGCGGGTGTCGGTGCCGCCGCTCTCCAACACGTTCATCTCGCTGGTCAAGGACACCTCGCTCGCCTCGCTGATCCTGGTGACCGAGCTCTTCCGCCAGGCGCAGAAGATCGCCACCGCCTCGAGCGAGTTCATGCTGCTCTACCTCGAGGCCGCCCTCATCTACTGGCTCATCTGCCTCGTCCTCTCCAGCGGCCAGAGCCTCCTCGAGAAGCGATTGGACCGCTATGTCGCCCGTTGACGCCTCCTCCGGCACCGCAGGCCGCCCCGCCGACGGCGACCGGCCCGTCCTCCGCGCCACCGGGCTGCGCAAGTCCTTCAGCGGCGTCGAGGTCCTCCGCGGCATCGACCTCGAGATCCGCCGCGGTCAGGTCATCGCGCTGATCGGCCCGTCCGGCTCGGGCAAGACGACGGTGCTGCGCTCGTTGAACAGCCTCGAGGTCCCCGATGGCGGCGTCCTCGAGCTCGCGGACGGCTCGGTGCTCGACTTCGGCGGGCCGGTCGGCAAGCGCGCGCTCACCGCGCTGCGCGACCGCTCGGCGATGGTCTTCCAGCACTTCAATCTCTTCCCGCACCTCACCGTGCTGCAGAACGTCACGGAGGGCCCGCTCCGCGTGCAGCGCCGCCCGGCGTCCGACGTGGTCCCGGAGGCGGAGGCGCTGCTCGAGCGCGTCGGTCTCGGCGGCCGCGGCGGCGCCTACCCCTTCGAGCTCTCCGGCGGCCAGCAGCAGCGGGTCGGCATCGTCCGGGCCCTCGCGCTCCGGCCCGACCTGCTGCTCTTCGACGAGCCGACGTCGGCGCTCGATCCCGAGCTGGTCGGCGACGTCCTCTCGCTGATGCGCGAGCTGGCGGGCGAGGGCTGGACGATGCTCGTCGTCACGCACGAACTGGAGTTCGCCCGGCAGGTCGCCTCCGAGGTCGTCTTCATGGCCGACGGCGTGGTCGTCGAGCGCGGCGCCCCTGCGCAGATCCTCCGCGAGCCGCAGGAGCCGCGCACCCGGCAGTTCCTGCACCGCCTGCTGCACCCGCTCGAGTAGCGCACCGGCCCGCAGAGGCGTCCACCGGCCCGCGGCGGCGTCCCCCGTCCCGGGGTGGGCGCGGCGGTCGCTCGACCCGTGCGGACCCGTGCCTAAGCTGTCGGAGTGACGGGGAACAGCGAAGCCGAGACCACGCGGATGCCGACGACGGGCGACGGGACCGAGCCGACCCGGGAGTACGTCTGGCCCGAGCCGGAGCCGGGCGGCCGACGTCCCGCGACCGGCGCCACCGCCGTGCAGGAGGCGCAGCCCGCGTCGCCGTCCCCGCTCGGCTCCGTCGAGCCGGAGCCGGAGCCCGCCCGCCGGAAGGGCAACCGCCTCGCCGGCCTGGCCATCGCCCTGCTCACCACCGCGGTCTTCGCCGCCCTGTACCTCGTCGCCCTCACCGCGATCCGCGTGCTGATCGACGCCGTCGCGGGCGACCCCGCGTCCATCGCGCTCGCGCAGGGCCCCACGGCCGTCTTCCTCCTCCCGGTGGCCGCCTTCTTCGTCGGCCTCGCCCTGATCGTCCTCGCCGTCAACCGCGCGGGCTGGTGGGCCTACGTCCTCGGCGGCTTCTTCGTCGCCCTGCTCGCCGGCGCGGCGGCCCTCGTCGGCGCCTGGTCCGCGGTCGGCGGCTTCGCCGTGCCGCAGGACCGCACCGCCGTCGTCGACTTCCTCCGCGACCCCGCGACCCTCCTCGCCGTCGCCGCGGCCGCAGTGCTCGCCCGGGAGGTCAGCGTCTGGGGCGGGAGCCTCATCGCCGGCCGGGCGCGCGGGGTGAAGCGCCGCAACGCCGAGCGCGACGCCGCCGCGCAGTCGTGACGGCCGCCGGCCCGGGGGAGCAGGGCCGCGGCGCCGGGCTCGGCTACGGCATCGCCCTCGCGGCGTTCGCGTCCTTCCTCTACCTCGCCCTCGTGGTCTGCGCGTTCGGCGTGCTCAGCCTGCTGCTGGACCAGGACGTCGTCCCCGAGCGCGACGCCGGCCCGATCCTCGGCCCGGTCGTGGTGGCGGTCTGCGTCCTCGCCGTCCTCGTCTCGATGATCACACTCGCCGCCCGGCCCGGCGTCAGCCGTCTCGTCGGCCCCTCGCTGCTGACGGCGGTCGTCGTCTACGCGCTCTTCCTCCTGGTCGGCGGCGCGATCTACGGCCTGGGCCTGGGGGAGCCGGGCGCCATCCTCCGCTTCGTCGTCGACCACGCCGCGACGCCCTTCGCGATCGCCGCGGGCGTGCTGGCCGGAGCGGTGCAGATCCTCTTCCTCGCGATGCTCGCCCGCCGCGACGCCGGCGGCGGGACCCCGCACTGGGGCTGGGAGGGCGACGAGCGCGAGTGAGGCTCCCGGGCGGCGTTCTCTCCCAGGGCGAACGCCGTCCGGTTGACCGCCCCCGTCACTCCCCGTAATATTCTTCGGGTGTGCGCTTTGTCGTGCGCTCGTGTCGTGCCTCCGGGCCGGCGCAGTGCCGCGCTTCGCTCCACCGGGTCCGCGAGGACCCGCGGGTTCGTCCGATCGGGCGGCCCCCACGGCATACCCCTCCTCCTCCAGGTCTCCGCTCGTCGGGGCCGAGAGGGAGTCGGGTCCAGATGAACTCGGCCGTCCCGGAGACGGGCAGGCCGAATGTCGACCATCGATCCGCTGTCACCGTGCAGCATTCAAGGAGCAAATCAGTGCCAACGATTCAGCAGTTGGTCCGAAAGGGACGCACGCCGAAGGTCACCAAGACCAAGGCGCCCGCCCTGAAGGCCAACCCCCAGCAGCGCGGCGTCTGCACGCGCGTCTACACGACCACGCCCAAGAAGCCGAACTCGGCCCTCCGCAAGGTGGCCCGCGTGAAGCTCTCCAACGGCACCGAGGTCACGGCCTACATCCCCGGTGAGGGCCACAACCTCCAGGAGCACTCGATGGTGCTCGTCCGCGGCGGTCGTGTGAAGGACCTCCCCGGTGTCCGCTACAAGATCGTTCGCGGCGCCCTGGACACCCAGGCCGTCAAGAACCGCAAGCAGGCTCGCAGCCGGTACGGCGCGAAGATGGAGAAGAAGTAATGCCTCGTAAGGGACCCGCTCCTAAGCGCCCCGTCGTCGCAGACCCCGTCTACGGCGCCCCGGTCGTCAGCCAGCTCGTGAACAAGATCCTCCTGGACGGCAAGAAGGGCCTCGCCGAGCGCATCGTCTACGGCGCGCTCGAGGGGGTCTCGACCAAGAACGGCCAGGACGCCGTCGTCACGCTCAAGAAGGCGCTCGACAACGTCCGTCCGACCCTCGAGGTCCGCAGCCGCCGCGTCGGCGGCTCGACCTACCAGGTCCCCGTCGAGGTCAAGCCGCACCGCGCCAACACCCTCGCCCTCCGCTGGCTCACCAGCTACGCGAAGGCCCGTCGCGAGAAGACGATGACCGAGCGTCTCATGAACGAGATCCTCGACGCGTCGAACGGTCTGGGCGCCGCTGTCAAGCGTCGCGAGGACACCCACAAGATGGCCGAGTCGAACAAGGCCTTCGCGCACTACCGCTGGTAGCGCACCCCGCGCCCGCCCCCGGCGAGCGCGACCCCCGGTCCCGCGGCGCGCGCCTCAGTGCGCGCGCCGCGGGACCGGACCCGGCGGCGGATCCTCGGATCCGGCGTGGACGGGCGACCGCCACCATCACGATCCCAGCCGATCGGCCATGAACCCGTTGCGCTGGCTCCATCACCTATCGGAGGAACTCCGTGGCACAAGATGTGCTCACCGACCTGAACAAGGTCCGCAACATCGGCATCATGGCCCACATCGATGCCGGCAAGACCACCACCACCGAGCGCATCCTGTTCTACACGGGTATCACGCACAAGATCGGTGAGGTCCACGACGGCGCCGCCACGATGGACTGGATGGCGCAGGAGCAGGAGCGCGGCATCACGATCACGTCCGCCGCGACGACGTGCTTCTGGAACAAGAACCAGATCAACATCATCGACACCCCCGGTCACGTCGACTTCACGGTCGAGGTCGAGCGCTCGCTGCGCGTCCTCGACGGCGCCGTCGCCGTCTTCGACGGCAAGGAGGGCGTCGAGCCCCAGTCCGAGACCGTCTGGCGTCAGGCCGACAAGTACGACGTCCCGCGCATCTGCTTCGTCAACAAGATGGACAAGCTCGGCGCCGACTTCTACTTCACCGTCGACACGATCATCAACCGCCTCGGCGCCAAGCCGCTGGTCATCCAGCTGCCCATCGGCGCGGAGTCCAGCTTCGAGGGCGTCGTCGACCTCGTCGAGATGCGCGCGCTCACCTGGCGCGGCGACTCGAAGGGTGACGTCGCGCTCGGCGCGAAGTACGAGATCGAGGAGATCCCCGCGGACCTGGCCGACAAGGCCGCCGAGTACCGCGAGAAGCTGCTCGAGACCGTCGCGGAGACCTCCGACGAGCTGCTCGAGAAGTACTTCGGCGGTGAGGAGCTCACGGTCGCCGAGATCAAGGGCGCCATCCGCAAGCTGACCGTCAACTCGGACATCTACCCCGTGCTCTGCGGCTCCGCGTTCAAGAACCGCGGCGTCCAGCCGATGCTCGACGCGGTCGTCGACTACCTCCCCTCCCCGCTCGACGTCCCCGCCATCGAGGCGCACGACGTCCGCGACGAGGAGAAGGTCATCATGCGCCACGCGGACTCGACCGAGCCCTTCTCGGCGCTCGCGTTCAAGGTCGCGGTGCACCCGTTCTTCGGTCGCCTCACCTATGTCCGCGTCTACTCGGGCAAGCTCGACTCCGGCGCCCAGGTCATCAACTCGACCAAGGGCAAGAAGGAGCGCATCGGCAAGATCTTCCAGATGCACTCCAACAAGGAGAACCCGGTCGACTCGGTCACCGCCGGCCACATCTACGCCGTCATCGGCCTCAAGGACACCACCACCGGTGACACCCTGAGCGACCCGACCGCGCAGGTCGTGCTCGAGTCGATGACCTTCCCGGAGCCCGTCATCGAGGTCGCCATCGAGCCCAAGACGAAGGCCGACCAGGAGAAGCTCGGCACCGCGATCCAGAAGCTCGCGGAGGAGGACCCCACCTTCCGCACCGAGCAGAACCAGGAGACCGGTCAGACGGTCATCAAGGGAATGGGCGAGCTGCACCTCGACATCCTGGTGGACCGCATGAAGCGCGAGTTTAACGTCGAGGCCAACGTCGGCAAGCCGCAGGTGGCCTACCGCGAGACGATCCGCCGCACGGTCGAGAAGTACGACTACACCCACAAGAAGCAGACGGGTGGCTCGGGCCAGTTCGCGAAGGTCCAGATCTCCATCGAGCCGATGGAGGTCGAGGCCGACAAGACCTACGAGTTCGTCAACGGCGTCACCGGTGGTCGCGTCCCCCGCGAGTACATCCCCTCGGTCGACGCGGGCATCCGCGACGCCATGCTGGTCGGCGTCCTCGCCGGCTACCCCATGGTGGGCATCAAGGCGACCCTGACCGACGGCGCGGCGCACGACGTCGACTCCTCGGAGATGGCGTTCAAGATCGCCGGCTCCATCGCGTTCAAGGAGGCCTCGCGCAAGGCGCAGCCGGTCCTCCTCGAGCCGCTGATGGCCGTCGAGGTCCGCACGCCCGAGGAGTACATGGGCGACGTCATCGGCGACCTCAACTCGCGTCGCGGGATGATCCAGTCGATGGAGGACGCCGCGGGCGTCAAGGTCATCAAGGCCAACGTCCCGCTGTCCGAGATGTTCGGCTACATCGGCGACCTGCGCTCGAAGACCTCGGGCCGCGCGGTCTACTCGATGACGTTCGAGACCTACGCCGAGGTCCCCAAGGCCGTCGCCGAGGAGATCGTCCAGAAGAACAAGGGCGAGTAGCACTCGTCCCACCCCCGCCGCGGTTCTGCGGAACCGCGGCGGGCCTGGTAGTGTCGTGCGGGTTTGCTGCCGCGTTCTGCGCGCCTCGGATCCTCATCGGATGGCCCGCGCGACCACTGCCGGTAACATACCTACACAAAACCCCCGCAAGTCCTCCTGTCCTCGTGCCGCCCCGTGCGGCGTCGGATGCGGATGCTTGCACCTAAGTCCTGAGGAGGACCCACAGTGGCTAAGGCCAAGTTCGAGCGGACCAAGCCGCACGTCAACATCGGAACCATCGGTCACGTCGACCACGGAAAGACCACCCTCACCGCGGCGATCTCGAAGGTTCTGGCGGACAAGTACCCGTCCGCGACCAACGTCCAGCGTGACTTCGCGTCGATCGACTCCGCTCCCGAGGAGCGCCAGCGCGGCATCACGATCAACATCTCGCACGTCGAGTACGAGACGCCGAAGCGCCACTACGCGCACGTCGACGCCCCCGGTCACGCCGACTACATCAAGAACATGATCACCGGCGCGGCTCAGATGGACGGCGCGATCCTCGTGGTCGCCGCCACCGACGGCCCGATGGCTCAGACCCGTGAGCACGTCCTCCTCGCCAAGCAGGTCGGCGTGCCGTACCTCCTCGTCGCCCTGAACAAGGCCGACATGGTGGACGACGAGGAGATCCTCGAGCTCGTCGAGCTCGAGGTCCGCGAGCTGCTGTCCTCGCAGGGCTTCCCCGGCGACGACGCCCCCGTGGTCCGCGTCTCCGGCCTCAAGGCCCTCGAGGGCGACGAGGCGTGGACCCAGTCCATCCTCGACCTCATGGACGCCGTCGACGCCTCCGTCCCGGACCCGATCCGCGACAAGGACAAGCCGTTCCTCATGCCGATCGAGGACGTCTTCACGATCACCGGTCGTGGAACCGTCGTCACCGGTCGCGCCGAGCGCGGCACCCTCTCGCTGAACTCCGAGGTCGAGATCGTCGGCATCCGCCCGACGCAGAAGACCACGGTCACCGGCATCGAGATGTTCCACAAGCAGCTCGACGAGGCCTGGGCCGGCGAGAACTGCGGTCTGCTCCTCCGCGGCACCAAGCGCGAGGACGTCGAGCGCGGCCAGGTCGTCGTCAAGCCGGGTTCGGTCACGCCGCACACGGACTTCGAGGGCACCGCGTACATCCTGTCCAAGGACGAGGGTGGGCGTCACAACCCGTTCTACGGGAACTACCGCCCCCAGTTCTACTTCCGCACCACCGACGTCACCGGCGTCATCACGCTGCCCGAGGGCACCGAGATGGTCATGCCCGGCGACACCACCGACATGACGGTCGCGCTGATCCAGCCGATCGCCATGGAGGAGGGCCTCGGCTTCGCCATCCGTGAGGGTGGCCGCACCGTGGGTGCCGGAACGGTCACCAAGATCGTCAAGTAGGTTCTCCTACTGATCTCTCGAGAGGGGTCGTCCGCTTCGGCGGGCGGCCCCTCTCGTCGTTCCCGGTGCAGGTCGGCCCCGGTCTCGATCCGCTCGGCGGAGGCTGACTAGCGTGGGAGGCATGCCCTTCGTGAAGACGAACCCGTCCGCTCCCGCGCAGTTCTTCGAGTGGGAGGCGGCGGGACTGCGCTGGCTGGCCGAGGCCGAGGAGGCCGGGGGAGCGCGCTGCGCCGAGGTGCTGCTCGTCGAGCCCGGCCGCATCGAGCTCGAAGAGGTCCGCTTCGCCCGCCCGACGCGGGAGGCCGCCCGGCGCTTCGGGGGCGCCCTCGCGCGCACGCACGACGCGGGAGCCGCCGCCTTCGGTGCGCCGCCGGTCGGCTGGTCCGGCCCCGCCTTCATCGGACGCCGCACGATGCCCTGCACTCCGGAGGACTCCTGGGGCCGCTTCTACGCGGAGCAGCGGGTCCGGCCCTTCCTCCGCCCGGCCCTCGAGGCGGGGAACCTGTCCTCCGCCGACGCCCGCACCGTCGAGAGCGCCCTCGACCTCGTCCGGGCCGGAGCCTTCGACGACGACGACGTCCCGGCGCGCCTGCACGGCGACCTCTGGAACGGCAACGTGCTGTGGTCGGACGAGGGCGCGGTGCTGATCGACCCGGCTGCGCACGGCGGCCACCGCGAGACGGACCTCGCCATGCTGGCACTGTTCGGGCTGCCCCGGCTCGACGACGTCCTCGCCGGCTACGAGGAGGTCCACCCGCTGCGGCCGGGCGCCGCCGATCGCGTGCCGCTGCACCAGCTCCACCCGCTCGCGGTGCACGCCGCCGGCCACGGACCCTCCTACGGCCGGGCCCTCGCCGAAGCCGCGGCCCGCGTCCTCGCTCTCTGATCTCCCCGGCGCGTCCCGCACCGTTCGTCCAGGCGACGTCGCCACACTGAGGCTCGCGCGGCCCCCTGCCCGCACGGATCAAGGAGGAACCATGGTGGACTTCGGCAAGCTCGGACGACAGGCCGGCGAGCTGCTCAACAGCAAGAAGGTCCAGGAGACGCTCCGCAGCGAGAAGGCGGAGGGCGTCTCGGACCAGGTGCTCGAGAAGACCGGCGACATCGCGAGCCGCCTCACCAAGGGCAAGTACGACGACCGCATCGAGGACCTCAAGCGCCAGGCCGACAAGCGCCTCGGCAACGAGTAGCGCAGGGCCGGGGGCGCCCGTCAACCCGCTGACGGTGCCGGAGCCCCCGCCCTATCGTCGGGTCGATGGCCGATCCGCTCACTCAACGACTCCGCCGGACCGACTCGAGCGGTCGCGGCTACAGCCGGGTCCGCTCCGGTACCGGCTTCAGCTACCGCGACCCCAAGGGCGCCACGGTCACGGACCCCGAGCTGCGGGACCGCTTCGACCACCTCGGCATCCCGCCGGCCTGGCAGGAGGTCTGGATCGCGCCGTACCCCAACGGGCACATCCAGGCCACGGGCGTCGACGGCGCCGGTCGGCGGCAGTACATCTACCACCCGACCTGGCGCGAGCAGAAGGACCGGATCAAGTTCGACCGGGCGCTCCGTCTCGCGGAAGCCCTTCCCGGCGCCCGCCGCCGGGTGACGATCGCCCTCCGCGACGACGGGCCCACCCGCGAGCGCGCGCTGGCGACCGGCTTCCGGATGCTCGACACCGGCTCGCTGCGGGTCGGCAGCGAGCAGTACGCGAAGGAGCACGGCAGCATCGGCCTCACGACGCTGCTCTGCTCGCACGCGACGACGCACGGCGATCGCGTCGCACTGGCCTTCCCCGGCAAGAGCCACCAGGCCTGGACGAGCGAGATCCTCGACCACGACCTGGCCCGGGTGGTCCGGGCACTGAAGCGCCGCGGCCCGAACGCCCGGCTCCTGGCCTGGAAGGACGGCCGCGTCTGGCGCCCGGTCTCCGCGGCCGACATCAACGACTACGTGCGCGAGCGCGCCGGCGACGACTTCACTGCGAAGGACTTCCGCACTCTGCACGGCACGGTCGCCGCGGCGCTGAGCCTCGCGAAGGCGGGCCCGCAGCCCACCCAGCGGCTGCGCACGAGGGCGATCTCGCAGGCGATGAAGGACGCGTCCGAGGTGCTCGGGAACACGCCGACCGTGGCTCGCGCGAGCTACGTCGACCCGCGGGTGCTCGATCACTTTCGGGCGGGCGAGACGATCGATCCGTCCCGCCCCGGGTCGGCCGAGACGACGCTGCGCGCACTGCTCTTCGAGTGAGCGGCCCGCGCCGGCCGGGCCCGCTGAGGCCCGGGATTCCGCGGCCGGACGTCCGCGGCCACCGACCTCCGCGCCGCGACACGCCCGGGTTGCACGGGTGCTGGATCCGTGAGAGACTCTTCTAGTTCAAAATTTCCGCCCGCGCAGCGTGCTGCGAGGGGGTGGAACACTGCCAGGCAGTGCCGAGACGGCGCCCCAGCGGCTCGACCCGAGAGGGCGGCCCCGCGAGTGCGACGTCGAGGCGGCGGGTAGCAGAACGACAACAACCGACAACTCAACGGGCTCTCCGTGCGTCGTGCGTTCTGCACGGCTCTCAGAGCGCCTCGAGCGCGGTGCTTTTGACAGAAGAACACTGGTGCACTTCCTCCGGTTCTCCGGATGTTCCTTCGCGAGCGCGTCCTATGCGACACGAGCCCGGCTCCGGCCGGGGGAGTGGCGTACGACGCAATAACAAGAGAGTGAGAGATCACACATGGCGGGACAGAAGATCCGCATCCGACTGAAGTCGTACGACCACGAGGTCATCGACACGTCGGCGCGCAAGATCGTCGACACGGTGACCCGTGCCGGTGCAACGGTCGTCGGCCCCGTGCCGCTTCCGACCGAGAAGAACGTGGTCTGCGTGATCCGTTCTCCCCACAAGTACAAGGACAGCCGCGAGCACTTCGAGATGCGCACCCACAAGCGCCTCATCGACATCATCGACCCGACGCCCAAGGCCGTCGACTCGCTGATGCGCCTCGACCTCCCGGCCGACGTCAACATCGAGATCAAGCTCTAAGGAGGAGTGCCACCATGTCTGTCACTGTTTCCCCCACGCTGAAGACCAGCAAGGGCCTCCTCGGCACGAAGCTCGGCATGACCCAGGTCTGGGACGAGAACAACAAGCTCGTCCCCGTCACGGTCATCGAGATCAGCCCCAACGTCGTGACCCAGGTCCGCACGGAGGAGAAGGACGGCTACACCGCCGTCCAGCTCGCCGCCGGTGCGATCGACCCGCGCAAGGTGAACAAGCCCGCCGCCGGTCACTTCGACGCCGCGGGCGTCACCCCCCGCCGCCACCTCACCGAGGTCCGCACCTCCGACGCCGCCGACTACTCGGCCGGCCAGGAGCTGACCGTGGACGCCGTCTTCGAAGCCGGCACCAAGGTCGACGTCGTCGGCACCTCCAAGGGCAAGGGCTTCGCCGGTGTCATGAAGCGTCACAACTTCAAGGGCGTCTCGGCTTCGCACGGTTCGCACCGCAACCACCGCAAGCCCGGCTCCATCGGCGCCTCCTCGACCCCCAGCCGTGTCTTCAAGGGCATGCGCATGGCCGGTCGCATGGGTGGCGAGCGCGTCACCGTGCTCAACCTCAAGGTGCACTCCGTCGACGCCGAGAAGGGTCTGCTGCTCGTCAAGGGCGCCGTCCCCGGTGCGCGCGGTCGCCTCGTGTTCGTTCGCAACGCCGTGAAGGGAGCGTAGTTCCATGGCTACCTCTGTCGACATCATCGACGTCCAGGGCAACAAGTCGGGTGCGTTCGAGCTCCCCGCCGAGCTCTTCGACGTCCAGACCAACATCCCCCTGATCCACCAGGTCGTCGTGGCGCAGCTCGCCGCGGCGCGCCAGGGCACCCACTCCACGAAGAACCGTGGCGAGGTCTCGGGAGCCGGCCGCAAGCCGTTCAAGCAGAAGGGAACCGGTCGCGCTCGTCAGGGCTCGATCCGCGCCCCGCACATGACCGGTGGTGGCGTGGTCCACGGACCCACCCCCCGCAGCTACGCGCAGCGCACCCCCAAGAAGATGATCGCCGCGGCTCTGCTCGGTGCTCTCTCGGACCGCGCCCGCGGCTCGCGCGTGCACGTGGTCGAGTCCCTCGCCCTCGGCGAGACCCCGAAGACGAAGGACGTCCTCGTCCTGCTCGACGCCCTCTCGGTGTCGCGCAACGTCCTCGTGGTCCTCGAGCGCGACGACTTCATCGCCGAGCTCTCGCTCCGCAACGTGCCGTTCGTGCACATCCTGCCGTCCGACCAGCTCAACGCGTACGACGTGCTCGTCTCCGACGACATCGTCTTCACGAAGGCCGCACTCGACGCGTTCGTCGCCTCGAAGTCCGGCGCCAAGAAGGAAGAGGTGAACGCATGAGCCAGTCCGCCGCGTTCAACAAGGACCCCCGCGACGTCATCATCTCGCCGGTGGTCTCGGAGAAGTCCTACGGCCTGATCGACGAGGGCAAGTACACCTTCGTCGTCGACCCGCGCTCCAACAAGACCGAGATCAAGCTCGCCATCGAGAAGATCTTCGGTGTCCAGGTCGCGTCGATCAACACGCTGAACCGTCAGGGCAAGACCCGCCGCACGAAGTTCGGGGCCGGCAAGCGCAAGGACACCAAGCGCGCGATCGTCACGCTGAAGTCCGGCTCCATCGACATCTTCACGAGCGTCGGCTGAGCCGAAGAAGCGTAGAGGAAACAGACAATGGCTATTCGTAAGTACAAGCCCACGACCCCCGGTCGCCGCGGCTCCAGCGTTGCCGACTTCGCCGAGATCACCCGATCGACGCCTGAGAAGTCGCTCCTTCGCCCGCTGTCCAAGACCGGTGGCCGCAACAACTCCGGTCGCATCACGACGCGTCACATCGGTGGTGGCCACAAGCGCCAGTACCGTCTGATCGACTTCCGTCGGAACGACAAGGACGGCATCAACGCCAAGGTCGCTCACATCGAGTACGACCCCAACCGCACGGCGCGCATCGCGCTGCTCCACTTCGTGGACGGCACCAAGCGCTACATCCTGGCTCCGAACAAGCTCTCGCAGGGCGACGTCGTGGAGTCGGGCTCGGGCGCCGACATCAAGCCCGGCAACAACCTGCCGCTGCGCAACATCCCGACCGGTACGGTCATCCACGCCATCGAGATCAAGCCGGGTGGCGGCGCCAAGCTCGCCCGCTCGGCCGGCACCTCGGTCCGCCTCGTCGCCAAGGACGGCCCCTATGCGCAGCTCCGCCTGCCGTCGGGCGAGATCCGCAACGTCGACGCGCGCTGCCGCGCCACGATCGGCGAGGTCGGCAACGCCGAGCAGTCGAACATCAACTGGGGCAAGGCCGGCCGCATGCGCTGGAAGGGCGTCCGCCCGACCGTCCGCGGTGTCGCGATGAACCCGGTCGACCACCCCCACGGTGGTGGAGAGGGCAAGACCTCCGGTGGTCGCCACCCGGTCAGCCCCTGGGGCCAGTCCGAGGGACGCACCCGTCGCCCCAACAAGGAGAGCGACAAGCTCATCGTTCGCCGCCGCACCGCCGGTAAGAAGCGCAAGTAGGAGTTGTAGAAGATGCCTCGCAGTCTCAAGAAGGGCCCCTTCGTTGACGACCACCTGCTCCGCAAGGTGTTCACGGCCAACGAAGCCGGCAACAAGAACGTCATCAAGACCTGGTCGCGCCGCTCGATGATCATCCCGGCGATGCTGGGTCACACCATCGCGGTCCACGACGGTCGCAAGCACATCCCCGTGTTCGTGACCGAGACCATGGTCGGCCACAAGCTCGGCGAGTTCGCCCCCACTCGGACCTTCCGCGGTCACGAGAAGGACGACAAGAAGGGCCGTCGCCGCTGACGCGGCGACGAGAAGGAGGAGAGAAATGGTGGAGTCGATCGCACGCGTGCGACACATCCGCGTCACCCCCCAGAAGGCTCGCCGTGTCGTGAACCTGATCCGCGGGAAGCAGGCGGAGGAGGCCCTGGCCATCCTCAAGTTCGCCCCGCAGGGTGCGTCCGAGCCCGTCTACAAGCTCGTCGCCTCGGCGATGGCCAACGCTCGCGTCAAGGCCGATGCCTCGAACGAGTACCTCGACGACCAGGACCTGTTCGTGTCCCGCGCCTTCGTCGATGAGGGAACCACCCTCAAGCGATTCCAGCCCCGTGCTCAGGGTCGTGCCTTCCGCATCAACAAGCGCACCAGCCACATCACCGTCGTGCTGGCCACTCCTGAGGAGGGGACCAAGTAATGGGTCAGAAAGTAAACCCCTACGGTTTCCGTCTGGGAATCACCACCGACCACGTGTCGCGCTGGTTCTCCGACAGCACCAAGAAGGGCCAGCGGTACAGCGACTTCCTCGCTGAGGACGTCAAGATCCGCCGGCTCCTCGCCACGCAGCTCGACCGCGCGGGCGTCGCCCGCATCGAGATCGAGCGCACCCGCGACCGCGTCCGCGTCGACATCCACACCGCCCGCCCGGGCATCGTGATCGGTCGCCGCGGCGCCGAGGCCGAGCGCATCCGCGCCGACCTCGAGAAGCTCACCGCCAAGCAGATCCAGCTGAACATCCTCGAGGTGAAGAACCCCGAGGCCGAGGCTCAGCTGGTCGCGCAGGGCATCGCCGAGCAGCTCTCCGCCCGCGTGGCCTTCCGCCGCGCGATGCGCAAGGGTCTGCAGGGCGCGCAGCGCGCCGGCGCCAAGGGCGTCCGCATCCAGGTCTCCGGCCGCCTCGGCGGCGCCGAGATGAGCCGCTCGGAGTTCTACCGCGAGGGACGCGTGCCGCTGCACACCCTCCGCGCGAACATCGACTACGGCTTCTACGAGGCGAAGACCACCTTCGGCCGCATCGGCGTGAAGGTCTGGATCTACAAGGGCGACATCACCAACAAGGAGCTCGCTCGGGAGCAGGCGAACAGCAAGTCGTCGCGCCCCGAGCGTAGCGACCGTCCGCGTCGCGCCCCCCGCCAGCAGAGCGAGGCGCCCGTCGCAGCAGGAGTTGAGGCATAACCATGTTGATTCCGCGTCGAGTCAAGCACCGCAAGCAGCACCACCCGGGCCGTTCCGGCCAGGCCACCGGTGGCACCAAGGTGTCGTTCGGTGAGTACGGCATCCAGGCCCTCACCCCGGCCTACGTGACCAACCGTCAGATCGAGTCCGCTCGTATCGCCATGACGCGCCACATCAAGCGCGGTGGGAAGGTGTGGATCAACATCTACCCCGACCGCCCGCTGACCAAGAAGCCCGCCGAGACCCGCATGGGTTCCGGTAAGGGCTCGCCGGAGTGGTGGGTCGCGAACGTCAAGCCGGGTCGCGTCCTCTTCGAGGTCGCCGGCGTCGACGAGCAGCTCGCTCGTGAGGCCATGACCCGTGCCATCCACAAGCTGCCCCTCAAGGCACGCATCATCAAGCGCGAGGAGGGAGACGCATAATGGCGATCGGATCCAAGGAGCTCGTTCCCACCGAGCTCGACACCTTCGAGGACGAGCGTCTCGTCTCGGAGCTGAAGAAGGCCAAGGAGGAGCTGTTCAACCTCCGCTTCCAGTCGGCCACCGGCCAGCTGGACACCAACGGCCGCCTGCGTGCCGTCAAGCGCGACATCGCCCGCATCTACACGGTCATCCGTGAGCGCGAGCTGGGCATCCGCGCCACCCCCGCCCCCGTCGAGGCTCCGGCCAAGGCGGAGAAGAAGCCGAAGACCAAGAAGGCCGCCAAGGCCGAGGTCGCGGCGACCGAGTCGAACGAGGAGGCCAAGTAATGGCAACCGTCACTGACAGCGCCGGCCACGAGTCGGCCGCCCACGACATCAAGGAGGCGGGTGCTCGCGGTTACCGCAAGACCCGTCGCGGCTACGTGACCAGCGACAAGATGGACAAGACCATCGTCGTCGAGGTCGAGGACCGGGTGAAGCACCCGCTGTACGGCAAGGTCATCCGCCGCACGTCCAAGGTCAAGGTCCACGACGAGCTGAACTCCGCCGGCATCGGCGACTCCGTCGTCATCAGCGAGACCCGTCCCCTCAGCGCCACCAAGCGCTGGCGCCTGGTCGAGATCCTCGAGAAGGCCAAGTAGGCCCCGGCCCGCTTGAGTTAGCAGGAGAGACACATGCTTCAGCAAGAATCCCGAGTCAAGGTCGCCGACAACACCGGCGCCAAGATGCTCCTCACCATCCGCGTGCTCGGTGGCTCCGGCCGCCGCTACGCCGGCCTCGGTGACGTCATCGTCGCGACCGTCAAGGACGCGATCCCCGGCGGAAACGTCAAGAAGGGCGATGTGGTCAAGGCCGTCATCGTCCGCACCATCAAGCAGACCCGTCGTCCCGACGGCTCGTACATCAAGTTCGACGAGAACGCCGCCGTGATCCTGAAGAACGACGGGGACCCCCGCGGCACCCGCATCTTCGGACCGGTCGGTCGCGAGCTCCGCGACAAGAAGTTCATGAAGATCGTCTCGCTGGCACCGGAGGTTATCTAGTCATGGCCAAGATCAAGAAGGGTGACCTCGTGCAGGTCATCTCGGGCGCGACCCAGGCCCGCGGCGGAGACCGCGGCAAGCAGGGCAAGGTTCTCGAGGTCCTGGTCGAGAAGAACCGCGTCGTCGTCGAGGGTGTGAACTTCGTCAAGAAGCACAACCGCGTCGGCCAGTCGCAGCGCGGCTCGAAGGAGGGCGGCATCGAGACCATCGAGGCCCCCCTCCACATCTCGAACGTCGCGGTCGTCGACCCGAAGACCAAGAAGCCGACCCGGGTCGGCCACCGCAACGTGGCCGTCACCAAGGACGGCGTGACCAAGACGGTTCGCGTTCGCTACGCGAAGGCGTCGGGTGAGGAACTGTAATGACTGACACCACCGCAGTGGCTGCGAAGGTTCAGCCGCGGCTCAAGGCCAAGTACCAGGCCGACATCATCCCCGCTCTCAAGGAGCAGTTCGGCTTCTCGAACATCCACCAGGTCCCCGGCCTGGTGAAGGTGGTCGTGAACACCGGAGTCGGCGAGGCGGCCCGCGACGGCAAGATCATCGACGGCGCCATCAAGGACCTCACCGCGATCACGGGCCAGAAGCCCCAGGTCACGAAGGCCCGCAAGTCCATCGCGCAGTTCAAGCTGCGCGAGGGCCAGGCCATCGGCGCGCACGTCACCCTCCGCGGTGACCGCGCGTGGGAGTTCCTGGACCGCCTGCTCTCGGTGGCGCTGCCGCGCATCCGCGACTTCCGCGGTCTCTCGGACCGCCAGTTCGACGGCAACGGCAACTACACCTTCGGCATCACGGAGCAGTCGATCTTCCACGAGATCGACCAGGACCGCATCGACCGCGTCCGCGGCTTCGACGTGACCGTGGTCACCACCGCGAAGACCGACGACGAGGGTCGCGCGCTGCTCAAGCAGCTCGGCTTCCCGTTCAAGTCGGCGGACAACGCGTAGCACGACCCCCGAGGCCGGAGGGCGGATCACCCGCCCTCCGGCCTCGCTGTGCACCCGCCCGCCCCGCGGCGCGGAAGCACTCTCAGAGCTCCGGTCCTCTCCCGGGAGGATCGGCCGTCGGCCCTCGACCGCCGGCCCTCAGCCGTGTACCATGGCTCGTTGGCCTGCGCTCGCGCGGCCGCATGGGCGTCGACGTCGTCGGCGCCGTCCCACACCACAGGTCGTCACTCTTGTAAAGGGTGCCGAAACCAGGCGAGAAAGGCACCATCAGCCATGACCATGACTGATCCGGTCGCAGATCTGCTGACCAGAATCCGCAACGCGAACTCCGCGCACCACGACTCCATCGCCCTCCCCGGCTCGAAGCTCAAGGCGAACATCGCCGAGATCCTCAAGCGCGAGGGCTACATCTCCGACTGGAAGGTCGAGGAGGCGCGCGTCGGCACGACGCTCTCCATCTCCCTCAAGTACGGACCGAACCGCGAGCGCTCCATCGCCGGCATCAAGCGCGTCTCGAAGCCCGGCCTGCGCGTCTACGCGAAGTCGACCGAGATCCCCACCGTCCTCGGTGGCCTCGGCGTCGCCATCCTGTCCACGTCGAGCGGTCTGCTGACCGACCGTCAGGCCGAGAAGAAGGGCGTGGGTGGGGAGATCCTCGCCTACGTGTGGTAACCCCATGTCGCGAATCGGAAGACTCCCCATCGAGATCCCGGCGGGCGTCGACGTCTCCGTCGCCGGATCCCTCGTCACCGTCAAGGGCCCCAAGGGCGAGCTGACCATCCCGGTCGCCAGCCCCATCCAGGTCGCCGTCGAAGGCGGCCAGGTCCTGGTCTCCCGCCCCGACGACGAGCGCGAGTCGCGCTCGCTCCACGGCCTCACCCGGACGCTCATCGCGAACGACATCATCGGTGTCACGCAGGGCTACTCCAAGGGCCTCGAGGTCGTCGGAACCGGTTACCGCGTGCTGGTGAAGGGCTCGGACATCGAGTTCGCCCTCGGCTTCTCGCACCCGGTCGTCGTCACCCCTCCCGCGGGCATCTCGTTCACGGTCGAGGGCAACAACAAGGTCACCGTGCACGGCATCTCCAAGCAGGCCGTCGGTGAAGTGGCCGCCAACATTCGTAAGATCCGCAAGCCCGAGCCCTACAAGGGCAAGGGCGTGCGCTACGCCGGCGAGGTCGTTCGCCGCAAGGCCGGAAAGAGCGGTAAGTGATCATGGGACTCGGAACCAGAGGAAAGAGCAAGTCCGCTGCGCGCGGTCGTCGACACGACCGTCTGCGCAAGAAGGTCGTCGGCTCCGCCGAGCGCCCCCGTCTCGTCGTCAACCGATCGGCCCGTCACGTCTTCGTGCAGATCGTCGACGACTCGCTGGGTCGCACCCTCGCGTCCGCGTCGACCCTCGAGGCCGACCTCCGCGTGTTCGACGGTGACAAGACCGCCAAGGCCCGCCGGGTCGGCGAGCTTCTCGCCGAGCGCGCGAAGACCGCAGGAGTCGAGGCGGTCGTCTTCGACCGCGGAGGCAACAAGTACGCCGGTCGCGTCGCCGCGATCGCCGATGGAGCACGAGAGGCAGGGCTCAACCTGTGACCGCCGCAGAGAGCAAGGAACCCGAGGTCGCCGCCGTGTCGGAGGCCCCCGTCGAGACCGCTGCGTCCACGCAGCCCCAGCAGGAGGCTCGCGAGCCCCGTCGTGGTGGCCGTGACCGCAACCAGGGTGGCCGCGACCGCGGTGGCCGCGACTCCGAGAAGAGCCAGTTCCTCGAGCGCGTCGTGACCATCAACCGCGTGTCGAAGGTCGTCAAGGGCGGTCGTCGCTTCAGCTTCACCGCGCTCGTCGTCGTCGGCGACGGCAACGGACTCGTCGGAGTCGGCTACGGCAAGGCCCGCGAGGTCCCCACCGCCATCTCCAAGGGCGTCGAGGAGGCGAAGAAGAACTTCTTCCGCGTCCCGCGCGTCGGCTCGACCATCCCGCACCCCGTCCAGGGTGAGGCCGCTGCCGGTGTCGTGCTCCTGCGCCCCGCGTCGTCGGGTACCGGTGTCATCGCCGGCGGTCCCGTCCGCGCCGTGCTCGAGTGCGCCGGCATCCACGACGTCCTGAGCAAGTCGCTCGGCTCGTCGAACACCATCAACATCGTCCACGCGACGGTGACGGCCCTGCAGCAGCTCGAGGAGCCGCGCGCCGTCGCCGCTCGTCGCGGGCTCGACTTCGACCAGGTCGCGCCGCCCCGGCTCGTCCGTGCCGAGGCCGACGCCCTCGCCGCCGCGTCCAAGTCGAAGGCAGGTGCCTGATGGCCCAGCTCAAGGTGACCCAGATCAAGTCGAAGGTCAGCGAGAAGCAGTACCAGCGCGACACGCTGCGCTCGCTCGGCCTCAGGAAGATCGGTCAGAGCGTCGTCCGCGAGGACAACTCTCAGAACCGCGGATACGTGAAGACCGTCGCCCACCTGGTGAAGGTCGAGGAGATTGACTAATGGCTGAGAAGAACCAGGCCGTCGCGGAGTCCACGACTCCCGCGCAGGCCTCGACCAAGGAGCACGTGCTCAAGGTCCACCACCTCCGACCCGCAGTGGGCGCCAAGAAGGCGAAGACTCGCGTCGGCCGCGGTGAGGGATCCAAGGGAAAGACCGCCGGTCGCGGCACCAAGGGCACCAAGGCCCGCTACCAGGTGCGCGTCGGCTTCGAGGGTGGGCAGATGCCGCTGCACATGCGCACCCCGAAGCTCCGCGGCTTCAAGAACCCGTTCCGCGTCGAGTACCAGGTCGTGAACCTGTCCGCTCTCGCGGAGCTCTACCCTCAGGGCGGCGACGTCACCATCAGCGACCTGGTCGCGAAGGGTGCCGTCCGCAAGAACGAGAAGGTCAAGGTTCTCGGCGACGGGGACATTGCGGTTACGCTGAACGTCGCGGTCGACAAGGTCTCCAGCTCTGCCGAGCAGAAGATCGTCGCCGCGGGCGGATCCATCAAGTAGCACCAGCAGCTTGTCGGTCGGGCTTGCCACGACGACTCCCCACGGGCACCTCGCCCCTGGAGAGCGCGTGGCAAGCTCGACCTGTATCCCGCACCAAGAACTGAGCAGGAGACCCTAGGTAGATGTTTGGCGCCGTAGCGCGGATCTTCCGCACCCCCGACCTCCGCCGCAAGATCGGCTTCACTCTCGCGATCGTGGCGATCTTCCGGCTGGGATCCTTCATCCCCGCTCCGTTCGTCGACTTCGAGGCCGTCCAGGCCTGCCTCGCCGGCAACCAGGGCACCTCGGGTCTCTACGAGCTCGTGAACCTCTTCAGCGGTGGAGCCCTGCTCCAGCTGTCGATCTTCGCGCTCGGCATCATGCCGTACATCACGGCGTCGATCATCGTGCAGCTCCTGCGCGTGGTCATCCCGCACTTCGAGACCCTCTACAAGGAGGGCCAGTCGGGCCAGGGCCGTCTGACGCAGTACACCCGCTATCTCACGATCGCGCTGGGCGTCCTGCAGTCGACCACCCTCATCACCGTCGCCCGCTCGGGCGCGCTGTTCGGCAACTCCGGTGTCCCGGAGTGCTCGGCGCTCATCATCACCGACGAGTGGTACTCCATCCTGCTCATGGTCATCACCATGACCGCGGGCACCGGCATCATCATGTGGATGGGCGAGCTCATCACCGAGCGCGGCATCGGCAACGGCATGTCGCTCCTGATCTTCACCTCGATCGCCGCCCAGTTCCCCACCTCTCTCTGGTCGATCGCGCAGTCGCGCGGCTTCGAGACCTTCCTCCTCGTCCTCGCGGTCGGGCTCGTGCTCGTCGTCGCGGTCGTCTTCGTCGAGCAGTCGCAGCGGCGGATCCCCGTGCAGTACGCCAAGCGGATGGTCGGGCGCAGAACGTACGGCGGCAACAACACGTACATCCCGATCAAGGTCAACATGGCCGGCGTCGTGCCCGTCATCTTCGCCTCGTCGCTGCTGTACCTGCCCGCGCTCATCGCGCAGTTCAACCAGCCCGCGGCCGGCCAGGAGGCGCCGTTCTGGGTGACCTGGATCACGAACTACCTCACCAAGGGCGATCACCCGCTCTACATGGCGCTGTACTTCCTGCTGATCGTCGGCTTCACCTACTTCTACGTCGCGATCACCTTCAACCCGGACGAGGTCGCCGACAACATGAAGCGCTACGGCGGCTTCATCCCCGGCATCCGCGCCGGCCGTCCGACCGCCGAGTACCTGAACTACGTGCTGACCCGGGTGACGCTGCCCGGCTCGGTCTACCTCGGTCTGATCGCGCTCGTGCCCCTCGTGGCGCTCGCGCTCGTCGGCGCCAACCAGAACTTCCCGTTCGGCGGCACGTCCATCCTGATCATCGTCGGAGTCGGACTCGAGACGGTGAAGCAGATCGACTCCCAGCTGCAGCAGCGCCACTACGAAGGGCTCCTCCGATGACCTCGACCCCGGTCGGCTTCCGTCTGCTGCTGATCGGCCCTCCGGGCGCCGGCAAGGGGACTCAGGCCGCTCGGCTCAGCGAGGTCCTGAAGGTCCCCGCGATCTCGACCGGAGACATCTTCCGCGCCAACGTCGCCAACGAGACCGAGCTCGGCCTGCAGGCCAAGTCCTACCTCGACGCCGGCCGCTACGTGCCCGACGAGCTGACCAACGCCATCGTGCATGACCGGCTGCAGGAGGCCGACGTCTCGACGGGCTTCCTCCTCGACGGCTACCCGCGCACCACGGAGCAGGTCGACGAGCTCGACCGCATCGTCGCGGCGGACGGCAACCGGCTCGACGCGGTCGTGCAGCTGACCGCCGATCCCGACGAGGTCGTCGCACGTCTGCTCAAGCGCTCCGCGGAGCAGGGCCGCAGCGACGACACCGAGGAGGTCATCCGGCACCGTCTCGCCCTCTACGAGGAGCAGACCGCGCCGCTGATCGACATCTACGCCGCGCGCGGGCTCGTCATCGTCGTCGACGGCCTCGGCCCGGTCGACGAGGTCACCGAGCGCATCGTCGTCGCCCTCGAGGGCCACCGCGTCGGTCGCCTCGTCGGCGACTCGCCGGCCGCCTGACCCGTGGCGCTGCGCTCCTCCCTCTACAAGACGCCGGCCCAGCTGCGATCGATGATCGCGCCCGGGCTGGCGACCGCCGCATCTCTGGACGCTGTCCGTGCCGCCGTGCGACCCGGCGTCAGCACGCTCGAGCTCGACGCGATCGCCGAGGCCGCGATCGTCGCGCTCGGCGGGCACTCGAACTTCCAGCTCGTGCCGGGCTACCGGCACACGATCTGCGCCTCGGTGAACGAGGAGGTCGTGCACGGGATCCCCGGCGGCCGCGTCCTCGAGCCCGGCGACATCGTCTCCATCGACAGCGGCGCCGAGATCGACGGCTGGAACGGCGATTCCGCCATGACGATCGTCCTGCCCGATGCCGAGCGCCCCGACGAGGTCGCGCGCCGCGAGGCGCTGTCCCGCGTCACCGAGGGCTCGCTCTGGCGCGGCATCGCAGCTCTGGCGTCCGCCCGGCACCTCAACGAGGTGGGCGCGGCGATCGAGGAGTACATCGAGGACGAGGCGGAGGCCTCCGGCGCCGTCTACGGCATCCTCACCGACTACATCGGCCACGGCATCGGCCGGACGATGCACGAGGCGCCGCCGGTGTTCAACTACCGGGTCCGCCAGCGCGGCCCGGAGGTGAAGCCCGGTCTCGTCGTCGCCATCGAGCCGATGGTCACCGCGGGCAGCGCGGAGACGGTCGTCCGCGAGGACGAGTGGACCGTCGCCACCATCGACGGCAGCATGTCGGCGCACTGGGAGCACTCGGTCGCGGTGCACCGCGACGGCATCTGGGTGACGACGCTCGCCGACGGCGGCGCCGCCGGCCTCGCGCAGTACGGGATCGTGCCGACGCCGATCGCGTAGGGGAGGACTTCGTCGCGGTGATGCGACCCATTGAGGGTCGCCGTCGCGTTGTCGAGTCTTCCGCGGTGAGGGCGGTCCACTGGACCGCCCGGCTGGCCGCCTTGGAGGAGCTGGTCAGGGCGACCGACAGCTAGCTGTCGATCACCCTGACCAGCTCCTCGATGAAGCCGCCGAAGTCCGCGGAGCGGCGGATCAGGCGCTGCACCTCCGCGCGGTCGGCGAAGACCTCGACGAACTGGTCGAACACCGACTGGAAGCTGCTGCGCCCGGCCGAGGCGAAGGCGATCATCGCGATCACGTTCACCCGCTGCTCGCCCCACGCCATCGGCACGTCGTTGACGACGATGGCGATCGCGGTCCGACGCGCGCTCATCGCCATCGCGTGCGGGACGGCGAGGTTGTCGGTGAACGCGGTGGAGCTCATCCGCTCGCGCTCGATCGCGCCGTCGACGTAGTCCTCGTCGATGATGCCGCCGGCGATCATCCGCTCGCCGAGCAGCCGGATCATCGCGGCTTCGTCGCGGGCGTGCACGTTCCGGAAGAAGAGCGACTCGTCGAAGAACTGCAGCAGCTCGTCCTTGATCCGCGCGCGGCGGCGGTGCCGGCGCACCCGGGCGATCGCGCGGCGCACGGCGTCCACGTCGTGGTCGGTGAGGAACGGCTGCACCACGACGACGTCCTCGGAGGCGGGCCGCTCGTCGATCGTGGTGATCACCAGATCCGCGGTGAGGCGGTCCCAGTCGACGTCGCTCCTGGTGATCAGCGAGCGGACCTCCACCTCGGTGCCGAGCGAGCGCTCGACCCGCAGCCGCAGCATGTGCGCGAGGTCGTAGTAGTTGGGGCAGACGATGACGCAGGAGAGCCGCTCCTCGCGCCGGGACACCCGCTCGAGGAAGGAGCCGACGTGCAGGGCGATGTAGGCGATCTCGTCCTCGTTGACGGTGATCCCGCGCAGTCGCTGCAGTCCGCTCGCGAGGAACACCGCGATCTCGTAGGTCATCGGGAAGCTGGTCTTGATCGAGCGGGTGAGCGGGTTCCGCGAGTAGCCGCCCTCGGCCGCCCGCGCGACGAGGTTCCGCACATGCAGTGCGAGGCGGACGATGAAGCCCTCGTCGTCCAGGTCGACGAGATAGGCCTCGTTCACATCGGCGACGAGCTCGCGGACGACGGCGACGTCCTCCGGATCGAGGTAGTTCTCGACGACGGCGGCGACGGGCTCGTTCTGCCCCGGCGTCGCCACCCGCGTCGTCATCAGGATCGCCAGCTGGGCGAGCTCGGCGTCGGTGAGCCGCGTGGCGAAGTGGCGCTCGACGAGCTCGGCGAGCAGGGCGGCGAGCTCGCCGTGCACCGCGGGGGAGGGGCGCGAGCCGGACGGGTCGCCGATGCCCCGCGAGACGCGGTCGACGGCGATCGCGATGTGCAGCAGCACGCTGTTCACGCCGTAGTCGTTGATGTAGTAGCCGCGGGTCTCGAGCTCGGCCAGCAGCTCGGTCTTGAACGCGCCGAGACCGGGGGAGGCGAACTCGCGCTGCACGTCGTCGAGCGTGAAGACGCCCTGCGCGCTCTCGTCGCGGAACATCCGCGAGATCAGCCGGCGCCGGGCCTCCTCGCTGCCCTCGAGACGAACGGAAGGACCCCGGCGCACGAGGGCCAGGCCGGACTCGTCCGCCAGCGCCTTCACCCGGCGCAGATCGGCGTCGATCGTCGACTCGCTGACGGAGAGCGTGTCCGCCAGTGCCGCGAGGTCGAGTCCTTCGTCGGAGTCGACCAGGCGCCGGACGATGCTGTACAGCCGGTCGCGCGGGGTGTCGGGCTCGTCGTCGCGGAGCAGCCGCGTCTCGAGGAAGGCCGTGTACGCGTCGCGGGCGAGCCGGTAGCCGTTCGCCGACGACTCCACGGGCTCGAGCGGGGCCGCCTGGGCCTTCACCGCCGTCACGTAGCTGCGGACGCTCCGGGTGGTGACTCCGAGCCGGTCGGCCAGCTCGTGCGCGGTCACCCAGCCGTCGGCGCGGGAGAGGTACTCCAGCAGTCGTTCGCGGTTGTCAGGCATCGGTCTTCCAGTCAACCATCTCCGGGTCGGCGGGGTCGGACCCGCGCCGAAGCCGCCGGGAGCGCTCTTCCGCCCCCGCGGAAGATTGTCTGCGGGGGGCGGACGCGCGGCCCCCGAGATGCTTGGATGAGGCAAGACCCGGACGCGAGGAGGCGAACGAGGTGCGCACGATCCTGATCGTCTGCGGTGCAGGCGCGTCGAGCACGTTCCTGGCCCACCGGCTGCGAGCGGGCGCGAAGCAACGCGGCATCGATGCCGTGTTCCGATCCGAGACCCTTCCCGGTCTCGCGGACGCTCTGCCCCAGGCGGACGTCCTCCTGGTCGGACCGCACCTCGAGCCGCAGTTCGACGAGCTCCGCCAGCGCGCGGTGCACGTCGGCGCCGCGGCAGCACTCCTCCCGCACGACGTCTTCGGGGCGCACGGTGCCGATGCCGTGCTCGACACCCTTCCCGTCCTCTTCGCCGCTCGCGCGGTCGTCGCAGGATCGGACGGGGACGCCTCACCTCCCGCCCCGGGCCTCGCGCCCGGCGCCGGGAACCACTGACGCAGTTCCGACTGCAGGATCAAGGAGAAACGTTCATGGTCGAGCGCACCGTGCAGGTTGCATCGTCGAAGGGCCTCCACGCCCGCCCCGCCTCGCTCTTCAGCCAGGCTGCGGCGAAGTCGGGTCAGAAGGTCCTGGTGAAGAAGGGCGAGGGCACCGCGGTGAACGCGGCCTCGATCCTCGGCATCATCTCGCTCGGCATCGAGCACGGCGACTCGCTGACCCTCTCGGTCGAGGGCGACAACGAGCAGACCGTCCTCGACGAGCTCAGCGACTTCCTCTCCACCGATCACGATGCGTGACGCATAGCGTCACGAAAGGCGGCAGCCCCGGCGCACACGGCGCCGGCAGCCGCGGAAGACCGCGAGTCGTGACGGCGACCCTCAATGGGTCGCATCAGCTCCTCCTGACTTCCACCCCCTCGACCCCCACCGCCCTCTCACCGACGAGACGCACGACAGGAACCGGGAACCCATGACGCTGTCCACTCCTTCCACCGCCTACGCCTCCGCGAAGCTCCAGGGCACCGGAGTCGGCCGCGGCCTGGCCCTCGGGCCGGTGCTGCGCATGCCCGACCCGCTCCCCGAGCCCGAGGACACCGCCAGCACCCGCTCCGTCGCGCAGGAGGAGGAGCGCGCGGTCGCCTCGCTGTCGGCGACCGCCGCGACCATCCGCCACCGCGGTGAGCGCGCCGGCGGCTCGGCGAAGGACGTCCTCGACGCGCAGGCGCTGATGGCGGAGGACCCCTCGCTCGCGGACGACGTCAAGGCGCGGCTCGCGACCGGCAAGACCGCCGAGCGCGCGGTGCACGAGGCGTTCGCCGGCTTCCGCGACCTGCTGGTCGCGATGGGCGGCTACATGGCCGAGCGCGCGACCGACCTCGACGACGTCTCGCAGCGGGTCGTCGCCCACCTGCGCGGCGTCCCGGCGCCCGGCGTCCCGGAGTCGGACGAGCCGTTCGTGCTCGTCGCCCGCGACCTCGCGCCGGCCGACACCGCGCTGCTCGACCTCGAGAAGGTCCTCGGCCTGATCACGAGCGACGGCGGCCCGACCTCGCACACGGCGATCCTCGCCCGCGAGAAGTCGATCACCGCCATCGTCGGCACCACCGGCGCACTCGACCTGCGCGACGGCCAGCTCGTCATCCTCGACGCCTCCTCCGGTGTCGTGACGGTGAACCCGTCCGACGTCGAGATCGGCGACGCGAAGTCCTCGATCGCGGAGCGCGCCGAGATGCTCGCCGCCCCCGTCGTCCCCGGCGCACTCGCGGACGGTCACGCCGTGCCGCTGCTGGCGAACCTCGGCTCGGCCGACGGCGCCGAGAACGCCGTCGAGCTCGGCGCGGAGGGCGTGGGCCTGTTCCGCACCGAGTTCCTCTTCCTCGACGCGAAGGAGGCCCCGACCGTCGCCGAGCAGGCCGAGCAGTACACCCGCCTCCTCGCAGCCTTCCCCGGCCGCAAGGTCGTGGTGCGCGCGCTCGACGCCGGCGCCGACAAGCCGCTCGCCTTCCTCAACGACAACCACGAGGAGAACCCGGCGCTCGGTCTCCGCGGCCTCCGCGCCCTGCGAGCGAGCGAGCAGATCCTCCGCGACCAGCTCACCGCGCTCGCCCAGGCCGACGCCGCGACCGACGCCGACCTCTGGGTCATGGCGCCGATGGTCGCGACGGTCGACGAGACCCGCTACTTCACCTCCATGGCCAAGGAGCTCGGGATCCGCACCGCCGGCGTGATGGTGGAGGTCCCCTCCTCCGCCCTGCTCGCCGACCGGATCCTCGGAGTCGCCGACTTCGCCTCCATCGGCACCAACGACCTGACCCAGTACACCCTGGCGGCGGACCGGATGCTCGGCACCGTGTCCGCCTTCCAGGACCCGTGGCACCCCGCCGTCCTCCGCCTCGTCGGCGAGGTCGGCCGCGCGGGCGCCGCACTGGGCAAGCCCGTCGGCATCTGCGGCGAGGCCGCCGCGGATCCGCTGCTCGCCGTGGTCCTCGTGGGCCTCGGCGCGACGACCCTCTCGATGTCGCCGTCGGCTCTCGCCGACGTCCGCGCCGAGCTGGCCGAGCACACCCTCGAGGACGCGAGGCGCTACGCCGAGCTCGCCCTCGCGGCCGACAGCGCGGCGGACGCCCGGTCCGCCGTCACCGAGGCGATCGCCGCCTCCTGATCCCGGGGATCGCGCGGCCCGCATCCGCGCGATCCTCCGCAGCACCACCCCGCACCACCGCACCATCCCGCACCACCCCTGCACCACCCCGTCTCGTCCCGCCCCGCGGGAGCCCGGCCCGCCTCAGGAGCGACCGGATCTCCCACCCTCAGAATCGGAGAACACACCACATGACAACGACGTCAGCGACGTCGACGCGCGGAGGTACGCGCGTCCACGTCCAGCGATTCGGCACCTTCCTCTCGGGGATGGTCATGCCGAACATCGCGGCCTTCATCGCGTGGGGTCTCATCACCTCGCTCTTCATCGCCGCGGGCTGGCTGCCCAACGGCATCCTCGGCGGCTTCGGCGACGCGGCCCAGATCGGCTGGGAGGGTGCCCGCACCCAGCTCGCCGCCGGTGAGGACGGCGCGACCTTCCAGCAGTACATCGGTCTCGTCGCCCCGATGATCACCTACCTGCTCCCGCTGCTCATCGCGAACACCGGTGGCCGCATGGTCTACGGCCAGCGCGGTGGCGTGGTCGCCTCGATCGCCACCATGGGCGTCATCGTCGGCGCCACCATCCCGATGTTCCTCGGCGCCATGATCATCGGCCCGCTCGCCGCGTGGCTGATGAAGAAGGTCGACTCGATCTGGGACGGCAAGATCAAGCCCGGCTTCGAGATGCTGGTCAACAACTTCTCCGCCGGAATCCTCGGCATGCTCCTCTCGCTGGGCGCGTTCTTCGGCATCGCGCCGATCATCTCGTTCCTCACCAAGATCCTCGGCGACGGCGTCGACCTCCTGGTGAACGCGGGCCTGCTGCCGCTGACCTCGATCTTCATCGAGCCGGCCAAGATCCTGTTCCTCAACAACGCCATCAACCAGGGCGTCCTCACCCCGCTCGGCACCGTCATGGCGCAGGACCAGGGCAAGTCGTATCTGTTCCTGCTCGAGGCCAACCCCGGCCCCGGCATGGGCGTGCTGCTCGCCTTCGCGATCTTCGGAGTGGGCATCGCCCGCGGCTCCGCCCCCGGCGCCGCGCTGATCCACTTCGTCGGCGGCATCCACGAGATCTACTTCCCCTACGTGCTGATGAAGCCCGCGCTCGTCGCGGCCGTCATCCTCGGCGGCATGACGGGCGTCGCGACCAACGTCGCGTTCGACTCCGGCCTCGTCGCCCCGGCGTCCCCGGGATCGATCATCGCGGTGCTCCTGCAGACCTCGCGTGACAGCTACCTCGGCGTGATCCTCTCGGTCCTGCTCTCGATGGCCGTGTCGTTCGTCGTCGCGTCGTTCATCATCCGCGGCAGCCGCAAGCGCGACCTCGACGCCATGGAGGCCGGTGACGACAAGCTCGCCGCCGCCGTCGCCGCCAACTCGTCGAACAAGGGCAAGGAGAGCGCCGTCGGCTCGCTCCTCAACGCGAGCGGCGCGTCCAACCAGGACGGCGCCTCGGCGACCGCCACCGCCACGCAGGTGCGCAACATCGTCTTCGCCTGCGACGCCGGGATGGGATCGTCCGCCATGGGCGCCTCCGTCCTGCGCAACAAGATGAAGAAGGCGGGCTTCGAGGACGTCACGGTCACCAACAAGGCGATCGCGGCTCTCGAGGACGACGTCGACCTGGTCATCACCCAGGCCGAGCTGACCGAGCGGGCGCGTCAGCGCACGCCGGGCGCGATCCACGTCTCCGTCGACAACTTCATGAACAGCCCCAAGTACGACGAGGTCGTCTCGCTCGTCGCGGAGCAGCACGGCAAGTAGTCGGGAACACCCCTGAGGGAGCCCGTAGGGTGCGACGTGGCGGAGACGCTCCGCTCGCCCCTGCGGGTTCCCTCATTCGTTCACCACCCACGGAAAGGACGCACGCCATGAGCGATGTGCTCACCATCGGACAGATCAACGCCTCCGGCACCGCCACGTCGAAGGAGACCGCCATCAAGGAGGCCGCCGACATGCTGGTCGGCGTCGGCGCCGTCACGCCCGCCTACCACGAGGCGATGCTCGCCCGCGAGGCGACCGTCTCCACCTACATGGGCAACCTGCTCGCCATCCCGCACGGCACGAACGACGCGAAGGACGAGATCCGCTCCTCGGCGCTGTCCTTCGTCCGCTACGCGCAGCCGATCGACTGGGACGGCAACGAGGTCCGCTTCGTCGTCGGCATCGCCGGCGTCAACAACGAGCACCTCGAGATCCTCTCGAAGATCGCGATCATCTTCTCCGAGGAGGACGAGGTGCAGAAGCTCCTCGACGCCCCGGACGCGCAGTCGCTCTACGCGCTGCTGGGCGAGGTCAACTCCTGATGCCCACCGCCGTCCACTTCGGCGCCGGCAACATCGGCCGCGGCTTCGTCGGGCTGATCCTGCACGGTGCCGGCTACGAGCTCGTCTTCGCCGACGTCAACGCGGCACTGATCGACCAGCTCGCCGCCGCCGACAGCTACGAGGTGCACGAGGTGGGGGAGTCGTCCGCGACGCACGTCGTCGACGGCTTCCGCGCGATCAACTCGGCGAGCGACGAGGAGGCCCTCGTCCGCGAGATCGCCGCCGCGGACATCGTCACCACCGCGGTGGGGCCGAACATCCTGCGCTTCGTCGCCCCGGTCATCGCGAAGGGCCTCGCGGCCCGCGCGGAGTCGGCGCCCCGCCTGGCCGTGATGGCCTGCGAGAACGCGATCAACGCGACCCGGCTGCTGCAGACCGAGGTCGCCGCGAGCCTGGGCGCGGACGAGTGGGAGCGCCTGCGCACCCGCGCGGTCTTCGCCGACACCGCGGTCGATCGCATCGTGCCGAACCAGGCGGCCGGCCAGGGTCTCGACGTCACGGTCGAGAGCTTCTTCGAGTGGGTCGTGGACCGCACGCCGTTCGAGGGCTCCGAGCCCGAGATCCCCGGGGCGACCTGGGTCGACGACCTCGAGCCGTTCATCGAGCGCAAGCTCTTCACGGTGAACACCGGGCACGCCACCGCGGCGTACGTCGGCTTCGCGGCCGGCGCGCACAAGCTGTCGGACGCGCTCGCGCTGCCCGAGGTGCACGACGCGGTGAAGGCCGCGCTCGAGGACACCAAGACGCTGATCGTCGAGAAGCACGGCTTCAGCGACGAGGAGCAGGAGGCCTACCTCCAGAAGACGCTGAAGCGCTTCGCGAACCCGGGTCTGACCGACACGGTGGACCGGGTCGGGCGCCAGCCGCTGCGCAAGCTCTCGCGGCACGAGCGCTTCATCGGCCCGGCGGCCGAGCTCGCCGAGCGCGGGCACGTGCCGAGCGGACTGCTGACGGCGATCGGCGCGGCCCTCCGCTTCGACGTGCCGGAGGACCCGCAGAGCGTCGAGCTGAAGGAGAAGCTGGCGGCGCTGTCGCCGGAGGAGTTCGTCACCGAGGTGACCGGCCTCGGCGCGGACCACCCGCTGTTCGAGCAGGTCGTCGCGGTCGTCCGCGGCTGACCTCCGCGAGGCCGCGTCCGGAGGGGCGGGATCGGGTGCTCCGGCATCCGGTCCCGCCCCTTCGCAGTTCGCGTCGCGATCCGGAACGCGACCCGGACTAGAAGAGGCGCCAGCGGGTCAGCGGCCAGGCCACGGCGAAGACGCGCCCGACCACGCGCTCGATCGGCACCGTCTTCACGCAGGAGTCGATCGGGCCCGGCGCCCCGCGGCAGTCGCCGAGCGAGTCGTTGGAGTTGGAGCGGTGGTCGCCGAGGACGAAGAGCGTGTCCTCCGGCACCGTGTACTCCTGGAAGCAGCGGGTGGAGGCCGGTTGCGAGTCGCAGTCCTGGGTGCCGGGGGCGAACGGGAAGTCCTCGAAGACGTAGTCGCCCGCGAGCGGCTGCCCGTCCACGAGCACGTGCCCCTCGGCGTCGCAGCAGGAGACCGTCTGGCCGGCGGTCGCGATCACGCGCTTCACGAGGAACTCCTCGTGCGACGGGCCGATGCTCGTGACGTCGCCGAAGTACTTCACCGCCTCGGAGAGCGGGTTCCCGACCGCGTCGGTCGCGCCCCAGCGCGCGTCCCGCGAGAAGACGACGATCTGCTCCGACTCCGGCTCGCCGTGGAGCGCCGCGGTGCGGTCGACCAGGATGCGGTCGCCGAAGAAGCCGCCGCCCTGCAGGGTGTTCTCCATCGAGCCGGTCGGCACGGTGTACACCTTCACGAAGAAGGTCTGCACGAGGGCGATGACGACGATCGCGACGAGCACGGTCACCAGGGGGTGCGAGTACCAGCTCCGCCGGCTCCTCGCCGGGCCGTCCGTCGTCTTCTCCGTGCGCGCCATCCGCGGTCCCTTCGACGAGGGAGAGCCTAGGCGGCGGCCGTCGTGCTCGCGCTCCGCGGCGCGCACACCGCCGTCCCCGACGGGTGCCCGCCCCCGCCCTGAGGCGACACGCCCGGGCTGGCGGAGAAGCGGGGATTCGCGTAGTATCGACCCTTGGTGTTTGCGCGTGCTCCGGCACGCCCGCGCACCGCTCCCCAGGCTCCGCCCGGGGGGAGGATCGTCGCGGAAGCATTCGCACGACCAGTACACACACTACTTCCGAACGACAGTGAGGCTATGGCCAAAAAAGACGGTGTCATCGAAATCGAAGGTGCGGTTGTCGAGGCGCTCCCCAACGCGATGTTCCGCGTGGAGCTCACCAACGGACACAAGGTTCTCGCCCACATCTCGGGCAAGATGCGTCAGCACTACATCCGCATCCTCCCCGAGGACCGCGTGATCGTGGAG
Organism: Rathayibacter sp. VKM Ac-2927; assembly: GCF_022815525.1. Classification (NCBI taxonomy): domain Bacteria; kingdom Bacillati; phylum Actinomycetota; class Actinomycetes; order Micrococcales; family Microbacteriaceae; genus Rathayibacter; species Rathayibacter sp. VKM Ac-2927. The sequence continues at coordinate 759,683 of NZ_JALGRT010000001.1, read as the reverse complement.
CTCAGCCCCTACGACCTGACCCGCGGCCGGATCGTCTACCGCTACAAGTAGACGTTCGCTCCGCTCAGTTCGCGACGTGCGTGTCCTGTAAGGAACGGCCCCGGCATCCGCCGGGAGCACGACGCCAGCGAAAACAAGGAACAGAACAATGAAGGTCAACCCCAGCGTCAAGCGCATCTGCGACCACTGCAAGATCATCCGCCGCCACGGCAACGTGATGGTCATCTGCAGCAGCAACCCCCGCCACAAGCAGCGCCAGGGCTAGTCCTCCGGGACTCCCGGCGCTCCTGCGAGGAGCGCGGGCGGGAAACCGCCCAGCAGCACGGCAACACACCACCCCGCAACGTCAGAAATCGCGCAGCACCCCGGGTCTCCCGGAGTGAACGGCGAGGACACCTTCGGTCGGAGGCCGAGGCACCGACGTTGCTTCACACCTCCACTCACTCACAGGAGAAGCCACCATGGCACGTCTGGCAGGAGTAGACATCCCGCGCGAGAAGCGCGTGGAGGTCGCACTGACCTACATCTACGGAGTCGGCCGCACGAGCGCGCTGAAGACGCTGAGCGACACGGGGATCGACGGCAACATCCGCGTCAAGGACCTCACCGACGACCAGCTCGTCGCGCTCCGCGACTACATCGAGGGCAACTACAAGGTGGAGGGAGACCTCCGCCGCGAGGTCGCCGCCGACATCCGCCGCAAGGTCGAGATCGGGTCCTACGAGGGCATCCGCCACCGTCGCGGCCTCCCGGTCCGTGGACAGCGCACCAAGACGAACGCTCGCACCCGCAAGGGCCCGAAGCGCACCGTCGCCGGCAAGAAGAAGGCCGGCCGCAAGTAACGCGGGCGACACGGACCTAGAGGAGATAACAAGTGGCTACCCCCAAGTCGGCCGCGCGCAAGCCGCGCCGCAAGGAGAAGAAGAACATCGCTGTGGGCCAGGCCCACATCAAGTCGACGTTCAACAACACCATCGTGTCGATCACCGACCCCGCCGGGGCCGTCATCAGCTGGGCCTCGTCCGGTGGAGTCGGCTTCAAGGGCTCGCGCAAGTCGACGCCGTTCGCCGCCCAGCTCGCTGCCGAGTCGGCCGCGCGTCAGGCGCAGGAGCACGGCATGAAGAAGGTCGACGTCTTCGTGAAGGGCCCGGGCTCGGGTCGCGAGACCGCGATCCGCTCGCTCCAGGCCGCAGGCCTCGAGGTCGGCTCGATCAACGACGTCACCCCGCAGGCGCACAACGGCTGCCGCCCGCCGAAGCGCCGTCGCGTCTAACGCAGCACTCGCAGCCGTCGGCCGGCCGAACGAAGCGCTCTCCAGCGCGACGTGAGGCCGGCCGGCGGATCGCGCATTTCTTTCACAACTTCAGACTCGCAAACGCACGTGTCATATAGCGGACACGTGATCGAAAGGAATCAACAGTGCTTATCGCACAGCGTCCGACGCTCACCGAGGAGAACATCTCGGAGTTCCGTTCCCGCTTCGTCATCGAGCCCCTCGAGCCCGGCTTCGGCTATACGCTCGGCAACTCGCTGCGTCGCACCCTGCTGTCCTCCATCCCCGGCGCCGCTGTCACCAGCATCCGGATCGACGGAGTCCTGCACGAGTTCACGACCGTCCCGGGCGTCCGCGAGGACGTCACCGAGATCATCCTGAACATCAAGGGACTCGTCGTCTCCTCCGAGCACGACGAGCCGATCACCGCCTACCTGCGCAAGCAGGGCGCCGGCCAGGTCACCGCCGCCGACATCTCGGCTCCGGCCGGTGTCGAGATCCACAACCCGGACCTCGTCATCGCGACCCTGAACGACAAGGCGAAGTTCGAGCTCGAGCTCACCATCGAGCGCGGCCGCGGCTACGTGTCGGCGACCCAGAACCGCAGCGAGTTCTCCGAGGCCGGCCAGATCCCGGTCGACTCGATCTACTCGCCCGTGCTCAAGGTCACCTACCGCGTCGAGGCCACCCGTGCCGGCGAGCGCACCGACTTCGACCGCCTCGTCGTCGACGTCGAGTCGAAGCCGGCGATCACGCCGCGCGACGCCATCGCGTCGGCCGGTCGCACGCTGACCGAGCTGTTCGGACTCGCCCGCGAGCTGAACAACGCGGCCGAGGGCATCGAGATCGGCCCCGCGCCGGTCGACGCCGTCCTCTCGACCGAGCTGTCCATGCCCATCGAGGACCTCGACCTCTCGGTGCGCAGCTACAACTGCCTCAAGCGCGAGGGCATCAACAACGTCAATGAGCTCGTCGCCCTCTCGGAGACGCAGCTCATGAACATCCGCAACTTCGGTCAGAAGTCGGTGGATGAGGTCAAGGAGAAGCTGACGGAGCTGGGCCTGTCGCTGAAGGACTCGGTCCCCGGGTTCGACGGCGCCCACTTCTACAGCTACGACGACGAGAGCATCTAGGTCTCCGCTCCGGCGTTCGACCTTCTGACACCCCTTTAGTACTGGAGTAAAGCCATGCCCAAGCCCACGAAGGGCCCCCGCCTCGGAGGCGGTCCCGCACACGAGCGTCTGCTGCTCGCGAACCTGGCCGCGGCCCTGTTCACGCACAAGAGCATCAAGACGACCGAGACCAAGGCCAAGCGCCTGCGTCCCCTCGCCGAGCGTCTGGTGACGTTCGCGAAGCGCGGCGACCTGCACGCCCGCCGCCGCGTCCTCGCGACCATCGGCGACAAGAGCGTCGTGCACGAGCTCTTCACCGAGATCGCGCCGCTCGTCGCCGAGCGTGAGGGCGGCTACACCCGCATCACGAAGATCGGTCCCCGCAAGGGCGACAACGCCCCGATGGCCGTCATCGAGCTCGTCCTCGAGCCCGTGACGCCGAAGGTCAAGAAGTCGCGCACCGGCGCCGCTCCCGTCTCGGCTCCGGTCGAGGACGAGGCCGTCGTCGCGGACGCCCCCGCCGAGGACGCCACTGTCGAGGAGGCGCCCGTCGCCGACACGACCGAGGCCGACGCGACCGTCCAGGACGCGCCCGTCGAGGACGCCCCGGTCGAGACGACCGCCGAGACCAAGTAGTCCCGAGCACGTCTCGAGAGCCCTCCGCCCCCTCGGGGACGGGGGGCTCTCGTCGTTCCCGGCCGTGGCACTCCTGAGTGCTCGGTGGCGCGGAACGTCGCTTACGATGGCGGGATCGTCCCGACAGAGGGTCGGGATGCGTCCGGTACCCGGACCCCCGTCCTCGTCGGCCAGCAGGAGGAGTTCCGTGCGCGCGCACCATGCGGTCCTGCTCCTCGCCGCTACGGCCCTGCTGGCGGGCTGCTCCTCCACCGGGGTCGTCGACGTGCCGGAGTCGGCGCGCACGACGGCACCGAGCTCGGTCGCCGCCCCCGAGTCCGTGCCCAGCGCGACCGCTGCGACCGTCGCGGCGTCGGCTCCCGCCCTCGACTGCTCCGCGGCACTGCCCGCCTCAGCGGTCGAGACGGCGGTCGGACTGCCCGCCGGAACGGCCGTGCTCGTCCAGGCGGAGGACTCCTGCTCCTACGGCATCGCCGGAAATCCGTCCGCGGTCCTCGTCAGCGTCGGGCCCGCGCGGCTCGCGGAGACGTTCGCCGGTGCGGGGGAGGCCGTCGGCGCCGTGCCGGCTCCGCTGGGGGAGGCGGCCTACCGGCTCGAGGGCTCGGCGGCGACGCCGTCCCAGCTGGCCGTCCTGGCGGGCGGCTACGAGCTGCACGTCGAGTCCTTCGTCGGGGACCAGGACGTCCTCGCCGACTGGGCGGTGGCCGTCTTCGACTCGCTCGGCGTCCGGCTCTCGGCCGGCTGATCCGGCGACCCGGAACGGCCCGGCGGACGACCTAGACTCGTCGGGTGCTCCACCGCGTCCGCCTCGATCTGGCCTACGACGGCACCCACTTCGCGGGCTGGGCGCTCCAGCCCGGCCTCCGCACGGTGCAGGGCGTCCTCGAGGACGCGCTCGGCGTGCTGCTGCGCTCGGAGGAGCGGACGGTGGTCACCGTCGCGGGCCGGACCGACGCCGGCGTGCACGCGAGCGCGCAGGTGGCGCACCTGGACCTCACGCCCCAGCAGTGGTCGCGCCTGAACGGCAGCCCGCGGGCCGGCACCGAGAAGGTCGCGCCCGAGGTCGTGCTCCAGCGCAAGCTCCAGGGCATCCTCGGTCAGTACTCGGACCTGTCCGTGCACCGGGTGACCCGGGCGCCCGAGGGCTTCGACGCGCGCTTCTCCGCGCGCTGGCGGCGCTACGAGTACCGGCTCGCCGACCGCACCTCGCTGCGGCGGCCGCTCGAGCGCGGCTTCACGACCTGGATCAACGAGGCGGTCGACGAGGGCGTGATGGCGCAGGCGGCCGAGTCGCTGCTCGGCCTGCACGACTACGCCTCGTTCTGCCGCGCACGCGTCGGAGCCACCACCATCCGCAGCCTCCTCGACTTCACCTGGGAGCGGGACGAGGACGGCGTGCTGCACGCCCACCTGCGCGCCGACGCCTTCTGCCACAGCATGGTGCGCGCCCTCGTCGGCTCCTGCGTGGCCGTGGGGATCGGCAAGCTGGAGGCCGGCGAGCTCCCGCTGCTGCGCGACGCCGCCCGCCGCACGAACGCCTTCGCGGTCATGCCGGCGCGCGGCCTCATCCTGCGCGAGGTCGATTACCCTGAGGACTCGGAACTGGCCGAGCGGGCGGTGCTCACCCGGGTGAAGCGCACCCTGCCCGGCGGGGACGCCCAGGGGGAGGACGACGAGTGATCCGCAGGAACCACCGCGGGAGGGCGCTCGTCGCCGCGCTCGTCCTGCCGGCCGGGCTGCTGCTGGCAGGCTGCTCGTCGTCGGCGATCGACGTGCCGGACCGGGCGCCCGCCGCCGCGGTGGACACCACCGCGCCGACCGCCGTGCCCACCGCGGTGCCGACCACTCCCGCGGCCGAGTCGACCGCCGGTGCGACGGTCGAGGTCCTCGACTGCGCCGCGGTGCTGCCGGTGACGGCGATCGAGGCGGCCCTCGAGCTGCCCGAGGGCTTCGTCACCGCCTCGGACCAGGGCTCGGGCTGCGCCTGGGCGATGGCGGGCAACCCCGCCGCGCTCGTCCTGCAGACGGCGACCGGCGCCACCACGGCCGACGTCACCGCGCAGGAGTCCGAAGCCCCCGTCGAGCCGAGCGGGCTGGGCGACGCCGCCTTCTTCCGCGCCGGCGACCCGGCGGTCGACCCGGCCGCCACGGTCGTCGTGCTGGCCGGGGACCGGCTGCTCTCGCTCCGCTCCTACGTCGGCGGCCAGGCCCCGCTCGAGGAGCTGGCGACCGAGGTCCTGGCCGCGCTGGGACAGGACGACTCCTGACCCGGACCGCCCGGGGGAGCGCGGCGGCGAGCCCGTGAGCTTCCGCTCCGGTGCGGATTGCTGTACTGTCGACCCTTGGTGTTCTCGGCCGCGTGCCGGCACCCGAAGTTGAGCCCTCCACCGGATCGGTTCGGCCCCCTCGCGGGTCGAACGGCCACGGAGCGGGATTCACGAACTCCTCACTCCGATCAGAAAGCAGCACTCACGTGACTCGCACTTTTTCTCCGAAGCCGGCTGACGTCCAGCACGACTGGATCGTCATCGACGCGTCCGACGTCGTGCTCGGCCGTCTGGCCACCCACGCCGCTGCGCTCCTGCGCGGCAAGCACAAGCCGACGTTCGCGCCGCACATGGACATGGGCGACTTCGTCATCATCGTCAACGCCGAGAAGGTGGCCCTCACCGGCCAGAAGCTCCTCCAGAAGAAGGCGTACCGCCACTCCGGCTACCCGGGCGGCCTCACGGCCACCACGTACGCCGAGCTCCTCGAGAAGAACCCGATCCGCGCCGTCGAGAAGGCCATCCGCGGAATGCTCCCCAAGAACTCCCTCGGTCGTGCGCAGCTGCGCAAGCTGAAGGTCTACACGGGCACCGAGCACCCTCACGCGGCTCAGCAGCCCAAGGCGTACGCCTTCACCCAGGTCGCCCAGTAGGCTCCGGCCCTCCCCGACACCCCAGACTTCGAAGACAAAGGATCACCTACACCGTGGCGAAGATCGCAGACCAGATCGACGTGGCTCCCGAGAGCTACTCCACCGAAAGCCCGGCCACCGAGGCGTCCTCGACGCCCCGCGCCGTCCTCAACGTCTCCGGCGCAGCCGTGGGCCGTCGCAAGCAGGCCATCGCCCGCGTGCGCCTGGTCCCGGGCTCCGGCAGCCTGACCGTGAACGCCCGCGAGTTCGCGGAGTACTTCCCCAACAAGCTGCACCAGCAGCTGATCAACGACCCGTTCAAGGTCCTCGACCTCCTCGGCTCGTACGACGTCGTCGCGAAGATCACCGGCGGCGGCCCCTCCGGCCAGGCCGGCGCGCTCCGCCTCGCGATCGCGCGTGCGCTGAACGAGATCGACCGCGAGAACAACCGCGCCATCCTGAAGAAGGCCGGCTTCCTCACCCGCGACGCTCGCGTCATCGAGCGCAAGAAGGCCGGTCTCAAGAAGGCCCGCAAGGCGTCCCAGTTCTCGAAGCGCTAGTCGCTGCGGCCCCCGTGGCCGCCGATCAGCAGCTTCAGAAGGGGACTGGCATCATGCCGCGCCTGTTCGGAACAGATGGCGTCCGTGGCCTCGCGAATCGCGACGTCACGGCCGACCTGGCCCTCGGCCTCGCTCAGGCGGCCGCCCGTGTACTCGGTGCGGCCGCCCGGGCGGAGGGCCGTCGGCCCCTCGCCGTCCTGGCCCGCGATCCTCGGATCTCGGGCCAGTTCATCGGTGCCGCCGTCGCGGCCGGCCTCGCGAGCGCCGGCGTCGACGTGCTGGATGCGGGAGTGATCCCCACGCCCGCCGCCGCCTACCTCATCGCCGACGAGAGCGCCGACTTCGGCGTGATGATCTCGGCGTCGCACAACCCCGCCGCCGACAACGGCATCAAGTTCTTCGCGGCCGGCGGCCGCAAGCTCCCGGACGAGCTCGAGAACCGCATCGAGGCGGCTCTCGGCGTCCCGCCGCTCACGCCGCTCGGCCCCGACGTGGGCCGCATCCGCCGCTTCGCCGACGCCGAGGACCGCTACGTCCTCCACCTGCTCGGCTCGCTCGGCAGCACCCGCCTGGACGGACTGCACGTGGTCATCGACTGCGCGCACGGCGCCGCCGCGGGCATCTCGCCGGAGGTCTTCACCGACGCCGGCGCGACCGTCACCGTGATCGGCAACGATCCGGACGGCATCAACATCAACGACGGGGTGGGCTCGACCCACCTCGACCACGTCGCCGAGGCGGTCCGCGAGGCGGGCGCCGATCTCGGCATCGCGCACGACGGCGATGCGGACCGCTGCCTCGCGGTCGACGCCGAGGGGCGCGTCGTCGACGGCGACCAGATCATGGCGATCCTCGCGACCTCGATGGCCCGTCGCGGCGTCCTCCGCGACAACGTGCTCGTCGCCACGGTGATGAGCAATCTCGGCCTCAAGACCGCGATGGCCGACGCCGGCATCCGCGTGATCGAGACCGGCGTGGGCGACCGCTACGTGCTCGAGGCGATGAACGACGGCGGCTACTCGCTCGGTGGCGAGCAGTCCGGTCACGTCATCATGAGCCGCTTCGCGACGACCGGCGACGGCGTCCTCACCGGGCTGCAGATCGCGGCCGAGGTGGCGCGGACCGGCAAGTCGCTCGCCGAGCTCGCCTCGGTGATGCGGGTGTTCCCGCAGACGCTCGTCAACGTCCGCGGCGTCGACCGCGAGGGCGTGCACGACGACGCCGTCATCGCGGCCGCCATCGCCGAGGCGGAGCGCGAGCTCGGCACCGGCGGGCGCGTGCTGCTCCGACCCTCGGGCACCGAGCCGATGGTGCGGGTCATGGTCGAGGCCTCCACCAAGGAGACCGCCGACCGGCTGGCCGAGTCCCTCGCGGCCGTCGTGCTCGAGCAGCTGCGCGTCGCGGTCTAGCGTCCTCGCCCGCCGCTGGCCCGGGGATCTCGAGACGCCCCTGCGGGGCTGCTCGATCAGCATGATTCCGCCTGCTCGCCGGGCGAGGCACGGCATGACTCGGCCTGCTCGCCGCGTGCTGGTCGAGCAGCGCCGGAGGCGCGCATCGAGACCTGCCGCCTCCCATGCTGGTCGAGTAGCGCCGGAGGCGCGTATCGAGACCTGCCGTCGTCGGCGCGTCAGCGGCCGGGACTCCGCGTCAGATCTTGCGGAGGAGCACCGAGGAGACGGTGTGGTCGGCCTGCTTGCGCAGGACGAGGCTCGCGCGCGAGCGCGTGGGCCGCACGTTCTGCAGCAGGTTCGGCTCGTTGATCGAGGACCAGATGCTGCGGGCCCGCTCGCGCGCCTCGTCGGGCGTCAGCGAGGCGTAGCGGTGGAAGTAGGAGTTCGGGCTCGCGAAGGCGCCCTGCTGCAGCGCGAGGAACCGCTCCTCGTACCAGCGCGCGATGTCGCTCGTCCGCGCGTCGACGTAGACCGTGAAGTCGAAGAGATCGCTGACCGCGAGGCCGTGCCCGGGCGCGGGCGGCTGCAGGACGTTCAGTCCCTCGACGATCAGCACGTCGGGCCGCCGCACCACGATCTCGGCGTCGCGGACGATGTCGTAGGAGAGGTGCGAGTAGAACGGAGCGCGCACCTCGGCCGCCCCGCCCTTCACCTCCGAGACGAAGCGCAGGAGCGCGCGGCGGTCGTACGACTCCGGGAAGCCCTTGCGGCTCATCAGCCCGCGCCGCTCCAGCTCGCTGTTGGGCAGGAGGAAGCCGTCGGTCGTCACGAGCTCGACGCGCGGGGTGTCGTCCCAGCGGGCGAGCAGCTCGCGGAGCAGGCGGGCGATGGTCGACTTGCCGACCGCGACCGAGCCGGCCACGCCGATCACGAACGGGGTGGGCTGCGCGCGCTCGCCGAGGAAGGTGCTCGTCGCCCGGTGCAGCTGGCGCGCGCCGCCGGCGTAGAGGGTGAGCAGCCGGGACAGCGGGAGGTACACCTCGGCGACCTCGGTGAGGCTCAGCCGGTCGCCCAGCCCGCGCAGCTGCACGACCTCGGTCTCGCTCAGCGGCAGCTCGGTGCTGCGGGCGAGCTCGGCCCAGTCGGAGCGGACGATCTCGACGAACGGGGAGGGGTGCGCCTCGCGCCCGGGTTCGCGAGCTGACGAGGACATCTGCACGATCCTAGCGGCCGTCGCGGCTCGGCCCCGTCGCCGCAGGAGCGCCCCCGCGCGCGATTAGGATCGAGCGCATGTGTGGAATCGTTGGATACGTCGGCGCGCGCGACAGCCTGGCCGTGCTGCTCGGGGGACTGAAGCGACTGGAGTACCGCGGGTACGACTCCGCCGGTGTGGCCGTGATCGACGCCGACGGCCGGATCGACAGCCGCAAGCGCTCCGGCAAGCTCAGCGTCCTCGTCGACGACCTCGAGGCGCACCCGATCGCGCAGGGCACCACCGGCATCGGGCACACCCGCTGGGCGACCCACGGCGGCCCGACCGACCGCAACGCGCACCCGCACCTCGCGGACGACGGGCGCCTCGCGGTCATCCACAACGGCATCATCGAGAACTTCCAGCCCCTCAAGGAGGAGCTGCTCGCCGAGGGCGCGGTCTTCGAGAGCGAGACCGACACCGAGGTCGCCGCGCACCTGATCGCCCGCGAGCACCGCCGCACCGGCGATCTCGTGCTCGCGTTCCAGGCCGTCGTCGCGCGCCTCGAGGGCGCCTTCACGCTGCTCGCGCTGCACCAGGACCAGCCCGGCGTCGTCGTCGGCGCGCGCCGCAACTCGCCGCTCGTGATCGGCCTCGGCGACGGCGAGAACTTCCTCGGCTCCGACGTCGCCGCGTTCGTCGAGTTCACCCGCCGCGCGGTCGCGATCGGGCAGGACCAGATCGTCACCATCACGCCGGACGAGGTGACCGTCACCGACTTCTTCGGAAACCCCGTCGAGACCGAGCCGTTCGAGATCGCCTGGGACGCCTCCGCCTCCGAGAAGGGCGGCTGGTCGAGCTTCATGGCCAAGGAGATCAGCGAGGGCCCGGAGGCCGTCGCCAAGACGCTGCTCGGCCGCATCCAGGACGGCGCGATCGTGCTGCCGGAGCTCGCGTCGCTCGACGCGACCCTCACCGACATCGACCGCATCACCGTGATCGCCTGCGGCACCGCCGCCTACTCCGGCATGGTCGCCAAGTACGCGATCGAGAAGTGGGCGCGCGTGCCCGTCGAGGTCGAGCTGAGCCACGAGTTCCGCTACCGCGACCCAGTGCTGACCCCGCGCACCCTGGTCGTCTCGATCAGCCAGTCCGGCGAGACCATGGACACGCTGATGGCCGTCAAGTACGCCCGCGAGAAGGGCGCGAAGACGCTCTCCGTCTGCAACACGCAGGGGGCGACGATCCCGCGCGAGTCCGACGCCGTGCTCTACACCCACGCCGGCCCGGAGGTCGCGGTCGCCTCGACCAAGGCGTTCGTCGCGCAGATCGCGGCGCTCTACCTCTTCGGCCTGCACCTGGCCGCGGTGCGCGGTGCGGCCACGCCCGAGCTGATCGCCTCGCAGGCCGCGCAGCTCGCCGCGATCCCGGAGAAGCTCTCGCGGGTGCTCGACGCCTCCGAGGCGATCGCGCAGCTCGCGGGCTGGATGGCGGACACCCGCGCGGTGCTCTTCCTCGGCCGCCACGTCGGCTACCCGGTGGCACTCGAGGGCGCGCTCAAGCTCAAGGAGCTCGCCTACATCCACGCCGAGGGCTTCGCTGCGGGCGAGCTCAAGCACGGGCCGATCGCGCTGATCGAGCCGGGTCAGGTCGTCTTCGTGATCGTGCCGAGCCCGAGCGAGTCCTACGAGCTGCAGCGCAAGGTGATCTCGAACATCCAGGAGATCAAGGCGCGCGGGGCACGGGTGATCGCGATCGCCGAGCAGGGCGACGCGGCCGCGATCCAGATCGCCGACGAGGTCGTGCCGATCCCGCTGGCCGACCCGCTGTTCGAGCCGCTGCTCGCCGTGACGCCGCTGCAGATGTTCGCGATGGAGCTCGCCTCGGCCAAGGGCCTCGACGTCGACCAGCCGCGCAACCTCGCCAAGTCGGTCACGGTCGAGTGACCCTGCCGTGATCGTCGGGATCGGCGTGGACGTGGTGGATCTCGCGCGCTTCGAGCGGGCGATCTCCCGCACGCCCCGGCTCCGCGAGCGGCTGTTCGCCGAGAGCGAACGCGACCTGCCGACGCCCTCGCTGGCGGGACGGTTCGCGGCGAAGGAGGCGCTGATCAAGGCGCTGGGCGACTCCGCCGGCGCGCGCTGGCACGACATGGTGGTCGAGCGGGACGAGCACGGGAATCCGTCCTTCGTCCTGCACGGCGCGGCGCGCGCGGCGGCGGAGTCGCGCGGGATCGCGCGGGTGCACCTCTCGATGAGCCACGACGCCGGGGTCGCCTGCGCGTTCGTGGTGGCCGAGTCGTGATCGCGCCGCTGGCCTTCCGCGAGGCGCTGATCGATCTGGACGCCGTCGCGGCGAACACGGCGCGGCTCCGGGAGCTGACGTCCGCGCCCCGGCTGATGGCGGTCGTCAAGGCGAACGCCTACGGGCACGGCGCGCTCGCCGTCGCGCAGGCGGCGCTCGCCGGCGGCGCGGACGCGCTCGGCACGGCCGATCTCGACGAGGCGGTCGCGCTCCGCGAGGCCGGGATCCTGGCGCCGGTGCTCTGCTGGCTGCACGACCCCGAGCAGGACTTCGACACCGCCCTCGAGCACGGGATCGAGGTCGCCGTCTCCTCGGTCGGTCAGCTCGACCGGCTCGCGCAGGCCGCCGAGGACCGCGGCGTGCGCGGGGCGGTGCAGCTCAAGGTCGACACCGGACTCAGCCGCAACGGGGCGGCGGAGGCGGAGTGGGTGCCGCTCGCGCAGTCCCTCGTGCAGCACGCGGCGCGCGGCTCGCTGCAGCTCACCGGGCTGTTCTCGCACCTCTCCAACACCTCGCGCGAGGAGGACCTCGCGCAGCTCGCGCTGCTGCGCCGCGCGGAGGAGGTGCTGCGCGCGCACGGCACGCCGGCGCCGCTGGTGCACCTGGCCGCGACGGCCGCGGCGCTCCGCCTGCCGGAGGCGCGGCTCGACCAGGTGCGCACCGGGATCGGCGTGTACGGGCTCTCGCCGTTCGACGACGAGACGTCCCTCGGGCTCGGCCTGGTGCCGGCGATGACCCTGCAGGGGCGGGTGGCCGGAGTGCGGCGAGTGCCCGCGGGGACGGGCGTCAGCTACGACTACGCCTACCGCGCGTCCGGCGAGACGACGCTCGCGCTGGTGCCGTTCGGCTACGCCGACGGGATCCCGCGCGCCGCCTCCGGTGTCGCCGAGGTGTCGATCGGTGGGCGCCGGCACCGCATCGCCGGGCGGGTGGCGATGGACCAGTTCGTCGTCGACGTCGGGGATGCTCCCGTCGTGGTCGGCGACCCGGTGACGCTCTGGGGCGACCCGACCACCGGGGTCCCGTCGGTCGACGAGTGGGCGCGCTGGTGCGGCACCATCAACTACGAGCTCGTCACCCGGGTCGGGCACCGCGTTCCACGGAGGACGGTCGGCGGCTCTGCGGGAGGCGTCCGTGCCTGAGCGGGACTGGTTCGCCGACCGCACCGTCGAGATCGCGGATCCGGAGGCGATGGAGGAGCTCGGCCGCTCCCTCGGCCGGGTGCTGCGCGCCGGCGACCTGCTGGTGCTGACCGGGCCGCTCGGGGCGGGCAAGACGACCTTCACCCGCGGGCTCGGCGAGGGGCTCGGGGTGCGCGGGCCGGTGACCAGCCCGACCTTCGTGATCGCGCGGACGCACCCGCCGCTGCACGGCGGTCCGCCGCTCGTGCACGTGGACGCCTACCGCGTCGGCTCCGCGGTAGAGCTGGACGACCTCGACCTCGACCTCGAGCACTCGGTCGTCGTGGTCGAGTGGGGCGCCGGTCTGCTCGACGGCGTGGCGGACTCGTGGCTCGACGTCGTCCTGGAGCGCCCGACCGGCGGCTCCGACGCGGAGGACGGCGAGGAGCCGATCGAGCCGCGCACGGTGCGCTTCCGCGGCACCGGCTGGCGCTGACCGCTCTGCTGACGGCGGGTCTCGAGACGCCGCTGCGCGGCTGCTCGACCAGCACGGTCCGCCTGCTGACCGGACAGCCGTCGGAGAGGTCCGCCGGCCGTGCTGATCGAGCAGCCCTCGGAGAGGGCGTATCGAGATCCACCGAGCAGCTGCGGAGCGCCGCGGGCTCCTCGGCCGGTGCCCCGTCGCCCGCGGGTACCCTGTCAGGGTGCTGCTCGCGATCGACACCTCCTCCGGAACCTCCGTCGCCGTCGTCGGCGCGGACGGGGCGGTCCGGGCCGAGCGCACTGAGACCGACACCATGCGGCACGCCGAGGTCGTCGGCCGGCTGATCGAGGAGGCCCTCGAGGCGGCCGGCATCGGCCCGGACGCGATCGAGGCCGTCGCCGTCGGCATGGGCCCCGGCCCCTTCACCGGACTCCGGGTCGGCATCGCCGCCGCCCGCGCCTTCGCGTTCGGCCGCGGCGTGCCCACCCTCCCGGTCGTCTCGCACGACGCGGTCGCACTCGGCGTGCTGCGCCACGGCCGTGCGGACGGTTTCCTCGTCGTCACCGACGCGCGCCGCCGCGAGCTCTACTGGAGCGCCTACGCCGGCCTCGACGAGCAGGGCCTGCCCGTCCGCACCGCCGGACCCGGCCTCGACAAGCCGCCCGCGCTGCCCTTCCCCGAGCTTCCCCGCCTCGAGGCGGAGACGGTGTCCGCCGCCGAGCTGGGCGTCGTGGCCGCGCTCACCCGCGCGGCCGGTCGCGCCCCCGCGGCGGACGAGCCGCTCTACCTCCGCTCGCCCGACGTCACGCTCTCCGCCGGTCCCAAGCGGGTCACCGCGTGAGCGCGGAGCTGCGCGACGCCACCGTCCACGACCTCGACGCGATCATGGCGATCGAGGAGTCCGAGTTCACCAGCGACGCCTGGTCCCGCACGATGATGCGCGAGGAGATCCGCAGCCGGCACACCCGCTACCTGGTCGCCAAGGACGCGGGCGAGCTGGTCGGCTACGCCGGGCTGCTCTGCCCGGTCGGCGCGCACGAGGGCGACGTGCAGACCATCGCGGTGCTCGCCTCCGCGCGCCGCACCGGACTCGGCAGGCGCCTCCTGCGCGCCCTCGTCGCCATCGCCGCCGAGCGCGGTGCCCGCGAGGTCTTCCTCGAGGTCCGTGCCGACAACCCGGCCGCCCAGTCGCTCTACCGCTCGGAGGGCTTCGAGGAGATCGGGGTCCGCCCCGCCTACTACCAGCCCGACAACGTCGACGCGCTCGTGATGCGCGCGCCGATCGCCGCCCCTCGACAGGAGTCGCCATGACCGCCGGTCCGCTCGTCCTCGGCATCGAGACCAGCTGCGACGAGACCGGGATCGGCATCGTCCGCGGCACGACGCTCCTCGCCAACACCATCGCCTCGTCGATGGAGGAGCACGCCCGCTACGGCGGCGTCGTGCCCGAGGTCGCCGCCCGCGCGCACCTCGAGGCGCTCGAGCCGACGCTGCGGACGGCGCTCGCCGAGGCCGGCGTCACGCTGCAGGAGCTGGACGCGATCGCGGTCACCAGCGGCCCCGGGCTCTCCGGGGCGCTGATGGTCGGCGTCGGCGCCGCCAAGGCGCTGGCGGTCTCGCTCGGGAAGCCGCTCTACGCGGTCAACCACCTCGTCGGGCACGTCGGCGCCGACGTCCTGCGCGCCGACGGCGGTGAGGGCGGCCCGGTCGAGGTGCCGACCATCGCGCTGCTCGTCTCGGGCGGGCACACCTCGCTCCTGCACGTGCGCGATCTCGTCTCCGACGTCGAGCTGCTCGGCGAGACGATCGACGACGCGGCCGGTGAGGCGTTCGACAAGGTCGCCCGCGTGCTCGGCCTGCCCTACCCCGGCGGCCCGCAGATCGACCGCGTCGCCGCCGACGGCGATCCGCGGGCCATCCGCTTCCCCCGCGGCCTCACCCTCCCGAAGGACAGGGAGAAGCACCGCTACGACTTCTCCTTCTCGGGGCTGAAGACCGCCGTCGCACGCTGGGTGGAGAAGCGCCAGGACGCGGGCGAGGAGGTGCCGGTCGCCGACGTCGCCGCGAGCTTCCGCGAGGCGGTCGCCGATGTGCTGCTCACCAAGGCGATCGCGGCCTGCGTCGACCGGGAGGTGCCCCGGCTGCTGCTGGGCGGGGGAGTGGTCGCCAACGCGCGGGTCCGCGAGCTCGCCGAGGAGCGCTGCGCGGCGGCGGGCATCGCGCTGCGGATCCCCCCGCTCTCGCTCTGCACCGACAACGGCGCGATGATCGCGGCGCTCGGCGCCCAGCTGATCGAGGCGGGGCACGCGCCCTCGAGCCTCTCCTTCGGCGCCGATTCCACGCTGCCCGTCACCGAGATCCAGGTGCGCTAGGCGCTCTACCGCAGTGCCGTCTCGCGTCACAAGCGCCGTCCAGGGTTTTGACAGGCCTCCGGGGACGCTGCCACTCTGAGCGCATCCACTCGTTCCTGATCAAGGGGGATCTTCCATGACCGCTCCGTACACGCCCGCGTCCGACCGCTACAACATCCTGGCGATCATCGGCTTCATCGCCTCGTTCTTCATCGCGATCGTGGGGATCGTCCTGGGCTTCATCGCTCTCTCGCAGATCAAGCGGACCGGAGAGAAGGGCCGCGGACTCGCGATCGCCGCCGTCGTGATCGGCTTCGTCGCGATCATCGTCTACATCGTCCTGTTCGTCACCCTGTTCTCCCTCGCAGGCATCGCGGGCACGACGAACTACTGATCCACTCCGCCCCGCCCTGCACGGCGGGGACGGCGGAGCGCTCGAGGAGGGCGACGTGAACGACGAGTACAACGGCGATCCGGCACCGGGGTCGGTGCCGCCCCCGCCGCCGCGGTACGCGCCGCCCTCCGGAGCACCGTCCCCCGTTTCCGCTCCGGCGCCGGCGGCGGCCGGCGCCGCGTCCGGCTGGACCGGGGAGGCCGTTCCCTCCGGAGCCCCGGGCGGCCCGGAGGCCTTCGACGGCGCCGCGCATCCCGGCGCTCCCGCGCCGCGCCCGCCGCTGAACGGCCTCGCCGTCGCCGCCCTGATCTGCGGCATCCTCGGGCTCGCGCCCGCCGCGATCGTCCTCGGGCACGTCGGCTTCGCGCAGGCGCGCCGCTCCGGGCAGCGCGGCCGCGGACTCGCGATCGCCGGCTTCCTCCTCGGCTACCTCGCGCTCGTGCTGCTGCTGGTCGGCGCTCTCGCCTACTCGGCCTTCGTCGGCGGACTCCGGACGGACGGCTACCTCCCGGCCTGAGCCGGTCGGCGGCCTCGTTCTAGACTTCGAGGCATGAGCGACAGCAGCCGGCCCGGGTCCGACGACCGACAGGGCCCTCCCGTCCCCCCTGCTCCCCCCGTGCCGCCGGCGCCCCCAGCCCCGCCCGTGCAGTCCGGTGGCACTCCGGTGCCCCCGGCCCCGCCCGCGTACTCGGGTGGCACCCCGACGGCACCGGGACAGGGTGCCCAGGACACCCCGCCGCCCGCGTACGGGACGCCGCTCCCGCCGGCCCCGAGCGCCGCGCCGTCGCAGTACGCCTACGTCCCGGCGCCCACGACGGTGCCCAAGACCCTGAGCCTCACCGGCATGATCCTCGGCATCGTCGGCCTGGTCATCTCGATCTTCGGCTGGGGCTTCGGCTTCATCCTGTCCGCGCCCGCGATCGTGCTCGGCTTCCTCGGCCGCCGTCGCGAGCCGGGAGCACGCGGCTTCGCGCTGACCGCGATCATCACCGGCATCGCCGGCGTCGTGGTCTCGCTGATCTACCTCGCCGTCACGATCGTGATCTTCGTGGTCGCCCTCGACGCGGCGACCTCCTCCTCCGGCTACTAGGCGCCGGCCCCCGGTCTCACACGACGCGCTCGGCGAGCAGGGCGCGGTGGCGCCCCTGGATCCTGGTGAGGATCAGGACGGCGCTGCCCCGCCCGGCCAGGCCGAGCTTCCTGCGGAAGCACGCGGGGTCGACGTCGACGCCGCGCTTCTTGATCTCCAGGACGCCGATGCCGCGGGCGCGCAGCTCGCGCGCGAGGGTGCGCTCGTCCAGGGGCAGCTCCGCGAGCACGCGGAAGCTGCGCAGGAACGGCGACGCGGACGGCTCGTCGCCCGTGAGGTAGGCGATGCCGGGCGAGAGCATCCGCGAGCCGCTGGTGCGGGCCAGCTCGCCGAGCAGGCGCGCGCGGATGGCCGACCCGTCCGGCTCGTGCACGAACGCGCCGAGGTCGCCCACCTCCTCGTCGTCGCTGTCGGCCGGTGCGGCGAGCTCCACGGCGCCGGACGCCGAGAGCAGGAGCGCGGACCGGCGGACACCCGGCCGCGCCAGCGGACCGAACCACAGCCCCGTCTCGACGAGCTCGCCGTCGACCGACACCCACTGCGCCTCCGCGTCCGCGGGGATCCGCTCGCGGTCGAAGCCCGGCCCGAGCTTCACGCCCACGGGCCGCGCCTCGGCGAGGCCGAAGGCGAAGTCGAGCGAGGGGGAGTAGTCGTCGGGATCGTCGAGGCGCCGGGTCTCGCGGTGGCCGGCGGTGCGGCGGGCCGGATCGAGGTAGACGGCGTCGAAGCCGTCCAGGTCGAACGCCTCGGCGTCGCCGTGCACGGCCTGCGCGGAGGGGAACGGGGCGAGGTTGAAGCTGGCCAGGGTCGCGGTGATCTCGTCCGCGTCCACCGCGGTCACCTCGAGGTCGATGGCGGCCATCGCGAGGGCGTCGCCGCCGATGCCGCTGCCGAGGTCGGCGATGCGGGTGAGCCGGGCGGAGGAGAAGCGGCCGGCGTGCAGCGCGGCGACCCGGAGGCGGGTCGCCTGCTCGAGCCCGGCGTCCGTGAAGAGCATCGACCGGGCGAACTCGCCGAACTTCCCGGTCGCCTTCGCCCGCAGCCGCGCCTGGGTCAGCACGGCCGACACCAGGCCGGGGGAGTGGCCGGCGGAGCGGAGCGCCGCGACGGCGCGCACCAGGTCGTCCGCGCGGTAGCCGTCGAGCGAGTCGAGGAGCCGGAGGCCCTCGGGGGAGAGGAGCTCGACCAGCTCGGCGCGTTGCATCCGGCCATGCTAGGCCACGCCCTCCGCACGACGCGGCGCGCCTGCCTGGCACTCTGATTGCACGAGTGCCAGCGGAGCCTCTACAGTGGAGCTAGCACTCTCGGAGCGTGTCTGCCAACGGCGGCGCTCCGCCCCCGTCGTCGTCAAGAAAGAGGTCAACCGTGTCGGTGTCCATCAAGCCGCTCGAAGATCGCATCGTCATCAAGCAGGTCGAGGCCGAGCAGGTCACTGCTTCCGGTCTCGTCATCCCCGACACCGCCAAGGAGAAGCCCCAGGAGGGCGAAGTCGTCGCCGTCGGCCCCGGCCGCATCGACGACAAC
Source organism: Rathayibacter sp. VKM Ac-2927 (assembly GCF_022815525.1). Classification (NCBI taxonomy): domain Bacteria; kingdom Bacillati; phylum Actinomycetota; class Actinomycetes; order Micrococcales; family Microbacteriaceae; genus Rathayibacter; species Rathayibacter sp. VKM Ac-2927. The sequence continues at coordinate 741,352 of NZ_JALGRT010000001.1, read as the reverse complement.
GGCAACCGCGTCCCGCTCGACGTGGCCGTCGGTGACAAGGTCATCTACTCCAAGTACGGCGGAACCGAGGTCAAGTTCGGTGGGGACGACCTGCTGGTCCTCTCCGCCCGCGACGTCCTCGCGGTCGTGGTCCGCTAGAGACGGATCCCCGAAGGGCCCGGCGACGACAGTCGCCGGGCCCTTCGTCTTTCAGCGCAGTGGGCCCGGCGACGCGAGTCGCCGGGCCCACCGTCGTGCGCCCGGTCCTCTTCGCGACCGGTGGCCTGATCCTGACGTCCGGTGACTGTTCCGGGCGGTCCGCGGGCGTCGGCCCTGCGTAGCATCGGACGGGTGCCCGCCTCCCGCCTCCCCGCCGATCCCGCCTCGCCGACGACGGGCGACGCCGCGGCCGGCGAGGGCGTCGAGGCCCTGCCCGTGAAGGGCGCCGGCGGCGCGCTGTCGTCGACCGGCCTCTGGTTCGGCTTCGCCGCCTACCTGCTCTGGGGCGCGATGCCGCTCTACTTCATCGCGATGGCCCCCGCCTCGCCGTTCGAGATCGTCGCGCTGCGCGTGCTCTTCTCGCTGGTCTTCTGCCTGCTCCTGCTGACGGTGACGCGCAGCTGGCGCGGCTTCGCGGCGCTCTTCCGCGAGCCGCGGCTGCTCGGCGTGATGGCGATCGCCGGCGTGCTGATCTACATCAACTGGCAGGTCTACGTCATCGCGACGACCACCGGCCACGTGATCGAGGCGGCGCTCGGCTACTTCATGAACCCGCTCGTCACGGTGCTGCTCGGCGTGATCGTGCTGCGCGAGCGGCTGCGGCGGGCGCAGTGGATCGCGATGGCGATCAGCGCCGTCGCCGTCCTTGTGATCGCCGTCGGCTACGGCTCCTTCCCCTGGGTCTCGCTGGCGCTCGCCTTCTCCTTCGGCCTCTACGGCCTGGTGAAGAGCCGGGTCGGCGGCCGGATGGACGCGGTCGGCGGTCTCACGCTCGAGACGCTCTGGCTCACGCCGCTCGCGATCGTGCAGCTGCTGGTCGTCGGCTCGACCGTCGGCCTGACGCTGGCGACGGAGGGCACCGGGCACGCGCTCATCCTCGCCTCGGCCGGCATCGTCACCGCCGTGCCGCTGCTGCTCTTCGCGGGCGCCGCCCGGCGGCTGCCGCTCTCGATCGTCGGCTTCATCCAGTACCTGACACCGGTGCTGCAGTTCGTCGTCGGCGCCTTCCTCCTGCACGAGGAGATGCCGCCGGAGCGCTGGATCGGCTTCGCGCTCGTCTGGGCGGCCCTGGCGATCTTCTCAGTCGACCTCGTCTCGGCCGAGCGCCGGAGGCGACGCGTGACGGCCGGACCTGCGGATCGCGTCGCGGGAGAGCGCTCCGACGACGAAAAGTAACGATCAGGTCGCGAAACGCATCTGAAACACCCCCGTATTGTTCACGGCTTCTCCGAAGGTTAGGTTGGCCGAGCGGTTGCCTCCGGCACCGCTCCCACGACAGAACCTCTCAAGGAGAAACATGCGCGTTCACGCGAAGGCCGGGACGGCCCGTACGCGATCCCTCCGGGCGACCCTGAGCGGGGTCGCCTTCCTGGGCGCCAGCGCTCTCGTCCTCGCCGGTTGCGCCAGCGGCGGCGGCGGAGACGCGGGCACCGACGGCGGCGAGTCCGGCGACCTGTCCCTGAAGATCGGCACGATCCTCCCGCAGACCGGCACCCTGGCCGTCCTCGGCCCGCCCGAGATCGCGGGCGTCGACCTCGCCGTCAAGGACATCAACGACGCCGCTGCCGGCCTCACCATCGATGTCGAGCAGAAGGACTCCGGCGACACCACGACGGACATCGCGACGCAGTCCGCGACCTCGCTGATCGCCGACGGCGCGAGCGTCATCATCGGTGCGGCCTCCTCGGGCGTCTCGAAGACGTTCATCGACCAGGTGACCCAGGCGGGCGTCGTCCAGATCTCGCCGGCCAACACCTCGCCGGACTTCACCACCTACGACGACGACGGCTACTACTGGCGCACCGCCCCCTCGGACGTGCTCCAGGGCCGCATCCTCGGCAACAAGATCCTCGGCGACGGCAAGACCAACGTCTCGATCCTGTACCTGAACGACGCGTACGGCACCGGCCTCGAGTCGAACATCAAGGAGACCCTCGAGGCGGGCGGCGCGACCGTCGCGGCCGAGGAGATCTTCGAGCCGGCCTCGACCGACTTCAACTCGGCGCTGACCTCGCTGCTCGCCCCGAACCCGGACGCGCTCGTCGTCATCTCGTTCGACGAGATCACCACGATCGCCGAGCAGCTCGCGGCCAAGGGCTTCGACTTCGCGAACCTCTACGGCACGGACGGCAACTACGGCGTCATCACCGATGCGGACACCAACGTCGACATCGACGGCGCCCAGTTCACCAACCCCGGTGTGCAGGCGTCCGACGAGTTCCAGTCGAACCTCCAGGCTCTCGTCGAGGAGCAGGGGAACGACGCGCTGACGGTGTTCAGCTACGCCCCCGAGTCGTACGACGCCACGGTGCTCGCCGCGCTCGCCGCGCTCAAGGGTGGCGCGACCGACGGAGCGACGATCCGCGACAACCTGCAGGACGTCTCGACCGAGGGCACGAAGTGCACCACGTTCGCCGACTGCGCCGCGCTGCTCGCCGACGGTGAGGACATCGACTACGACGGCCTCTCCGGCCCGATCTCGTGGGACGAGAACGGCGACCCGACCGAGGCGTCCGTCTCGATCTACAAGTACGGCCCCGGCAACGTCACCTCGTTCGAGGAGACCGTCGACGGCTCGCTGAACTAGCACCCCGCCTGCGGCTCCGGCCGCGACGCGCGAAGGGGCCCGGTCATCCGATCGGGCCCCTTCGTCGTCCCCGGGAGTCGTTGCTCGGCTGCTGACCGGCAGGGACGCGGCGCTCGGTGCTGGGGGACCGGTGGGCGGGTCTCGATACGCCGCTGCGCGGCTGCTCGACCGGCATGGTCTCGCTGCGCGGCTGCTCGACCAGCATGGCCGAAGTGGCGTCGGTCGCCGGCGGGCTGGCCGCACAACGCGTCGAGCGCGCGCCCCCGGGGGGACGCGCGCTCGGCGGCGGGGCGGTGCGGCCTCAGGAGGCGCGGAGGAGCTCCGCCTCCTGAGCCAGGCGGTAGGTCACGAACGAGCGGCTGTAGTTGCGGCGCTTGCCGCCGGTGGTCTCGGCGATGACGACCTGAGCGTAGACGCCGACGACGGACCAGCGCTCGTAGTCGCCGATCGCACCGGTGCCGAAGGTCGCGCCGAGGGCGACGGGTGCGGGGGTGTAGCTCTTCATGGGTCGGCTCCTTCGAAGACGGGGACCGCGGCGCCGGGAGGGGACGCGGAAGGGGAAGGAATCGGTGCCGGGGAGAGCGGGAATCCGGCCCTGATCAGGGGGAGAGGAGTCCGGTCGAGGTGTCGGCGCCGATGTTTCTTGTCCCCAAAATTACGGCACGGCGGCCGCTGTCCTGGCCCTCGGGCGGGGGGTGCCAGCGCAGAGAGAGACTCGATGTCCGTGGTGCGCCGGCGCTCACTGCCAGCGGCAGGAGTCCTCGGCGATGAAGCGGTAGAGCGCCCCGCGCACGGCGTCGGAGACACCGACGGCGACGACGCCCGAGGTGCCGTCGTCGAGCGTGACGGCGACCGGGAAGAACGTGCCGCGCTTGTCCTCGGAGACGGTGTGCGTGTTGCAGTTGTTCGGCACGATCGCGAGGTCGACGCGGGTCGTGGCGGCGCCGGCGTCCATCGGCACCCCGACGGGCCAGCTGTCCTGTCCCGAGGCGGGTCGGAGCAGGATCGTGCGTCCGACCGAGTCGATCGAGACGCCCCCATCGGCCCCCGTCGGCGTCAGGGTGAGCGGCAGGTGCGCGACGGGCTGTCCGCCCTCCTGCGCCACCGTGACGGCGTCTCCGGGCACGATCGACACCACCTCCGCCACGCGCTGTGCGAGGCAGTCCTCGCCGTGGATGCGCGGCAGGCTGCCGAGCGGATCGTCCGGCGCGACCACGGCCGTCCCCGAGACCCCGCCCTGCGTGAAGGCGAGCCTCACACGGGCGTCCGCGCCGGGGTCCGCGCAGTCCGGGGGAGCGAGCTGCAGCCGGAGCGCGGTCGTCGTCCCCGGGCGCACCGTGGTCGGGCCGTCGGTGGCGGCCGGGTCGGTGAAGGCGGGGGAGTCGAGCCGCGCCTCCCAGACGTCCAGGGGCTCGTCGGCGGTGTTGGTCACCAGGACCTCGAGCCGGCGGGGACCGTAGTCGTCGCGGTTCTGCTGCACGCCGACGGAGACGCCCGCCGGCAGGTCCGAGACCGGCCCGGGTGCGCAGCCGGAGAGGAGCCCTGCCGCGAGCGCGACGACGACCAGAGCGGCGCTGCGGCGCATCCGGTCCTCCTCCTCGACGACGACGGGCCCGCCCCCGCCTCTCGGCGGGTGACGGGCCCGGGGGTGCGGCGGACTCAGCCGCCGACGGTGGGCGTGCTCGTGGTGACCTCGTTGGTCGTCGCGAGCGTGCCGAGGTAGAGCTCGATCACCTTCGGATCGTTCATCAGCTCGCGGCCGGGACCCTCGTAGGCGTCGCGGCCCTGGTCGAGCACGTAGCCGCGGTCGCAGATCTGCAGCGCGCGGCGGGCGTTCTGCTCGACGATCATGATCGAGACGCCGGCGCGGTTGATCCGCTGGACGTTGACGAAGGTCTCGTCCTGGCGCATCGGCGAGAGACCGGCGCTCGGCTCGTCGAGCAGCAGCATCGACGGGTCCATCATCAGGGCCCGCGACATCGCGACCATCTGGCGCTCGCCGCCCGAGAGCGAGCCGGAGCGCTGCTTGAGGCGCTTGGTCAGCTCGGGGAAGAGCTCCGTCACGAACTCGAGGCGGTCCTTGAACATCTTCGGCTTCTGGTACATGCCCATCTCGAGGTTCTCCTCGATGGTGAGCGACGGGAAGACGTTGTTGTTCTGCGGCACGAAGCCGACGCCCTTGGAGACCAGCTTGTCGGCCTTGAAGCCGGTGATGTCCTCGCCGTTGAGCAGGACCGTGCCCTGGCGGATGTTCACCAGCCCGAACATCGCCTTGAGCAGCGTCGACTTGCCGGCTCCGTTGGGGCCGATGATGCCGACGAGCTCGCCCTTCTTCACGTAGACGTTCGACCCGTTCAGGATGTTGACTCCCGGCACGTACCCCGCGTGGAGGTCGTGCGTCTCGAGCGTGTTCTGGGTCACTTCTCGTCCTTTCCGAAGTCGACGGCGGGCGCGTCGGTGGTCGGCGCGATGCTCGTCGGTGCGCCGTCCGCGGGGACGGCCGTCGCGGGGGCGGCGTCCACGGCGTGCGCGACGGCGGGGGACGGCGCAGCGGTGGCCGCGTCGTCGCGGTGCGGGTGCACGTCGACGCCGGCCGCCTCGGCCCGCTTCTCGACGTCCTCGCGGACGAGGTCCGAGTCCATCTCCTCCGCCACCTCGAGCTGGCCCTCGATCGTGCCGAGGTCGGTGTCGTGGTGCGCGCCGAGATAGGCGTCGATGACCGCGGGGTCGTTCATCACCGTCGACGGCGGTCCCTCGGCGACGACCTTGCCCTCGGCCATCACGATCACCCAGTCGGCGATCGTGTTGACCATGTGCATGTCGTGCTCGACGAAGAGCACGGTCATGCCCTCGTCCTTGAGGTTCACGATGTGGCCCAGCAGCGACTGTGTCAGCGCCGGGTTCACGCCGGCCATCGGCTCGTCGAGCATGACCAGCTCGGGTTCCGACATCAGGGCGCGCGCCATCTCCAGCAGCTTCTTCTGGCCGCCCGAGAGGCTGGACGCGTAGTCGTCCTTCTTGGTGTCGAGCTTGAACTTCTCCAGCAGCCGGATGGCGCGGTTCTCGATCGACTCCTCCTCCTTCGACCACAGCGGCCGGATGAGCGAGGTGAGGATGTTCTCGCCCTTCTGCCCCTTGGCGCCGAGGAGCATGTTCTCGAGCACCGTCATGCCGCCGAGGGCCTTGGTGAGCTGGAAGGTGCGCACCATGCCCATCCGGGACACCTTGTAGGCGGGGACGTTCGCGAGGTTCTTGCCCTTGAAGTTCCAGCGCCCGGTGTTGGGCTTGTCGAAGCCCGTCAGCAGGTTGAAGAACGTGGTCTTGCCGGCGCCGTTCGGGCCGATCAGCGCGGTGATCGAGCCGCGCGGGATCTCGACGTGGGCGACGTCGACCGCGGTGAGGCCGCCGAAGCGGCGGCTGACGCCGTCGGCGACGAGGATGGGGTCCTTCTTGACGACCCCGGGGACGATTTCCTGCTCGGTGATGTCCGAGACCGGCGTTTTAGGCAAAGTGCAGATCCTTCTTCTTGCCGAAGATTCCCTGGGGTCTGAAGATCACCAGGAGCATGAGGGCCACACCCACCACGATGAACCGGATCGGTCCGGTCTGCACGGTGGTGAGCTTGATGAGGTCGTTGTTGAGGACCCCGGTGTCGATCCCGAGCGTGAGCAGTCCGTCGGTCAGACCGAGGACGACCCAGAAGATGATCGAGCCGACGACCGGCCCGAAGACCGTCGCGGCACCGCCCAGCAGCATGATCGTGTAGAGGAAGAACGTCAGCTGGGTGCCGTAGTTGTCGGGCTGCAGGGAGCGCGGCAGGATGAACAGCGCTCCGGCCAGGCCGCCCAGCACGCCGCCGAGGATCAGCGCCTGGATCTTGTAGGAGAAGACGTTCTTGCCGAGCGAGCGCACGGCGTCCTCGTCCTCGCGGATGCCCTTGATGACGCGACCCCAGGGGCTGCGCATCAGGAGGAAGACCAGCAGGCAGGCCAGGAGCACGAGGCCCCAGCCGACGATGCGGACCCACCACTGGTCCTGGTTGTAGGTGAGGATCCCGATCCCGAAGCGCCCCTCCGGCAGCGGGTTGAGGTCGTTGAACGCCTTCGCCGCGCCGTTGATGCCCTCCGAGCCGCCGGTCACCGCCGAGAACTCGGGTGTCTTGACCGAGAGCCGGACGATCTCGGCCGCCGCGATCGTGACGATCGAGAGGTAGTCCGCCCGCAGTCTCAGCGTCGGGATGCCGAGGATGAGGGCGAAGAGGGTCGCCGCGACGATCGTCGCGAGCAGGGAGCCCCAGACGGGCCATTCGAACTTGACCGAGGTGATGGCGAAGGCGTAGCCGCCCACCGCCATGAAGCCGGCCTGGCCGAAGTTGAGGAGGCCGGTGAATCCGAAGTGGATGACCAGGCCGATGGTCGCGAGCGCGTAGGCGGCGACGGTGGGATCGACGATCTGCCCGATCGCCAGCCAGATGAAGTTGAGGTTCATGGTGTCAGCCGATCCGTTCCTTGCGACCGAGGATGCCCTGCGGTCTGACCAGCAGGATGATGATCATGAGGACGAGCGGAGCCACGTACTTGAGGTTCTCCGGGATCCAGATCGTCGAGATGTTCATCATCAGGCCGATGATGAGCGAGCCGACCAGCGCTCCGTAGGCGGAGCCGAGTCCGCCGAGCGTGATCGCCGCGAAGATCAGCAGCAGGATCGACGCTCCGGTGTCCCAGCGCAGCGACTGGTAGTAGCCGATGTAGACGCCGGCCAGTGCGGCGAGGGCTCCGGAGAGCACCCAGACCACGCGGATGACGCGCTCGACGTTGATGCCGGAGGCGGAGGCGAGGGCCCGGTTGTCGGACACCGCGCGCATCGCCTTGCCGATCTTGGTCTTCGTGAGCAGCAGGGCGACACCGACGATGCAGACGATGCCGACGGCTGCGCCGACGAGGTCGGTGAACTTGAGGCTGATGCCGAGCGCCGGGACCGTGAAGAACGGCGCCGTGCTGTTCGGCAGGGAGAGCCGGTCCGCGCCGAAGAAGAAGACGAAGGTGTAGCGCAGCGCGAGCGACAGGCCGATGGTCACGATCATCAGCGGGATCAGCTGGATGTTCCTCTTGCGCAGCGGCTTCCAGAGCAGTCCGTCCTGCGCGAAGCCGAACACCCCGCCGAGGATCACCGCGATCGGGATCGCCAGCAGCGCCGGCAGCCCGAAGACGCCGGAGAAGAGGTACGCCATCAGCGCGCCGAAGGTGACCAGCTCGCCGTGGGCGAAGTTGTTCAGCCCGGTGACGCCGTAGATCAGCGAGGCGCCGATCGCCGCGAGGGCGATCAGGAGTCCGAAGATCAGGCCGGTGACGACCTTGGGCCAGAAGATGATCCAGAAGGTGTTCGCCGTGACCGGCTGGTTCGCCGCGGTCGAGGTCCCGTCGGGGTTCGTCGCGTCGTTGCCCGTGGTGCCCTCGGTGGCGGGGTTCGTGGGGGCGGCGGAGTCGGTCGGGACCGGAGCGCTCGCGCCCGTGCCGATCGGGTTGGCCGTCGAGACGATGAAGTTCACGATCTGGTTCTGCGAGGAGACGATCGTCACCTGCTTCGGGTTCTGCCCCGCTGCCGGGTAGCCCTTGTCGGCGGGGAGCGTCTCCTCGTCGACCGTCACGCTGAAGGTGCCGGCCTCCTCGAGCGGGAAGACGGCGCGGCCGTCGTCGCCCGTGGTGAGGGTCGCGGTGGCGTCGCCGCCGAGCTCGACGGTCACCCCCACCAGGTTCTCGTTCGTGCCCTGCACGCGGACCCAGGCGATGATCGACTGGTCGGCCGTGGTCTCGGCGGTCGCAGCGGGCGCCGCGGCGGCGACGCCGGTCAGGGTCGCGGCGAGCAGGCCGAGTGCGACCAGGCCGTCGCGGAGCGTGCGGAGTGTGGGGAGCCGCCTAGGCACGGGGAGCCTCCCGGTCCGTCGGATGCAGGGTCGTCGCGCGCTTGTGGCGCGTCGAACGGCTGGCTGTGAGCAAGACGTCTACCTCTCGTCAGGGTGCACAGACGGATGGGGTCCTCGGGCGCGCCCGGATCGCCGTCGTCAAACAACGTTGGTTGACCATACGTTCCGCATGTGTCGGCGGTGTTTCCCCACCTGCACTACTGCGTGACGACATTATGCGGGGCGGAGAGCGCTCCCGTGTCCCCCGCACGGGTCGCGAGCGCACCCGGAGCACATCCAAGGGACGTCTTGGCAGGAATACCGGGCGCGTCGCCGCGCTTAAGATTGAGCATCCGGGACACCCGTGACCGGATGCGCGACCTCCACCACCGGGCCACCCGCACGACCTGCTAAGGGGCATTGATGGACCAGCCGGATCCCTTCGGATTCCTCGGACTCACCTACGACGACGTCATGCTCCTCCCCGGGCACACCGACGTCATCCCGAGCGAGGCCGACACGGCCTCCCGGCTCACCAAGCGCATCACGGTCGCGACCCCGCTGCTCTCCGCGGCGATGGACACCGTCACCGAGTCGCGGATGGCGATCGCCATGGCCCGTCAGGGCGGGCTCGGCATCCTGCACCGCAACCTCTCGATCGCCGATCAGGCCGACCAGGTCGACCGCGTCAAGCGCAGCGAGTCGGGCATGGTGTCGAATCCCGTCACCACGACCCCCGACGCGACGGTCGCGCAGGTCGACGACCTCTGCGGGCAGTACCGGATCAGCGGCCTCCCCGTCGTCGACGCGAGCGGCGTCCTCGTCGGCATCATCACCAACCGCGACATGCGCTTCGTCTCGCCGTTCGAGAAGGCGTCCACCCTCGTCCGCGACGTGATGACGAGCGCCGGCCTGATCACCGGCCGCGTCGGCATCCCCGACAGCGAGGTGATCGCGCTCTTCGCGCAGCACAAGATCGAGAAGCTGCCCCTCGTCGACGCTCAGGGCAAGCTCGCCGGACTCATCACGGTGAAGGACTTCGACAAGTCCGAGCAGTACCCGAACGCGACGAAGGACGAGGAGGGGCGCCTGCGCGTCGGCGCCGCCATCGGCTTCTTCGGCGACGCCTGGCAGCGCGCCACCGCGCTCCTCGACGCCGGGGTCGACGTCCTCGTCGTGGACACCGCCAACGGCGACTCCGCCGGGGTCCTCGAGATCATCCGCCGCCTCAAGGCCGACTCGGCCTTCGCCGGCGTCGACGTCATCGGCGGCAACGTGGCCACCCGCTCCGGCGCCCAGGCGCTCGTCGACGCGGGCGCCGACGCCATCAAGGTCGGAGTCGGCCCCGGCTCCATCTGCACCACCCGCGTCGTCGCCGGCGTCGGCGTGCCGCAGGTGACCGCCGTCTACGAGGCGTCGCTCGCCGCCCGCGAGTCGGGCGTCCCGGTGATCGCCGACGGCGGGCTGCAGTACTCCGGCGACATCGCGAAGGCGCTCGTCGCCGGCGCCGACACCGTCATGCTCGGCTCGCTCCTCGCGGGCTGCGAGGAGAGCCCCGGCGACCTCGTCTTCCAGAACGGCAAGCAGTTCAAGACCTACCGCGGCATGGGCTCGCTCGGCGCGCTGCAGACCCGCGGCGAGCGGACCTCCTACTCGAAGGACCGCTACTTCCAGTCCGACGTCCCCACCGACGACAAGCTGATCGCGGAGGGCATCGAGGGCCAGGTGCCGTACCGCGGGCCGCTCGCGAACGTGGCGTACCAGCTTGCGGGCGGGCTGCGGCAGTCGATGTTCTACGTGGGGGCGCGGACGATCTCGGAGCTCAAGGAGCGCGGGAAGTTCGTGCGGATCACGGCGGCGGGGCTGAAGGAGTCGCACCCGCATGATGTGCAGATGGTGGTGGAGGCGCCGAACTACCGGCGCTGATTCTGCTGCTGGGGCTCTGGGTGGGGGTCGGCGTCGGGTCGTGAGGGCGGCCCCTCTGCCCGATGGGCCTTCGGCCCATACGCCCACCACGCCGGAGGGGCCGCCCTCACGACCCGACGCCTCCCACTCGGGGCACGCGGACCTGGGGGAGACCGAGGGACTCAGCGCGAGCGGCGCTGACGCGCCGCCGCGACTGCCCCGCCAGACACGCGCGGCAGCAGGGTGGGAGCGCTATCCGCCGATCCGCGTGCCAGCGGATAGGCGTGCGCGGACGCGAGACGCTCTACGGGACGCGACCCGTTGCTCGAGCCGACTGCGGGCGACAGACGAGCGGAGTGCTGAGCGGAGCGAGGCGCGGAGCGAGGATGGAGCCACAGGTAAACTGCCGCTCATGGAGATCGAGATCGGGCGCGCCAAGCGCGCCCGCCGCGCGTACGCCTTCGACGACATCGCGGTGGTCCCGAGCCGCCGGACCCGCGACCCGGAGGTGGTCTCGGTGAAGTGGGCGATCGACGCGTACCAGTTCAGCACTCCGATCCTCGCGGCGCCGATGGACTCGGTGGTCTCGCCGGCGACGGCGATCACGCTGGGCCGGCTGGGGGCGCTGGGCGTCCTCGACCTCGAGGGGCTGTGGACGCGCTACGAGGACCCGGAGCCGCTGCTGGCGGAGATCCGGGAGCTGCCGGCGGAGCGGGCGACGCAGCGCATGCAGGAGATCTACTCGGAGCCGGTGAAGCCGGAGCTGGTGACGGCGCGGCTCGCGGAGATCCGCGCGGCCGGCGTGACGGTCGCGGGTGCGCTGTCGCCGCAGCGCACCGCCGAGCTGTACCAGACGGTGGTCGACGCGGGGGTCGACGTGTTCGTCATCCGCGGAACGACCGTGTCGGCCGAGCACGTCTCGCGGGACACCGAGCCGCTCAACCTCAAGAAGTTCATCTACGAGCTCGACGTGCCGGTCATCGTCGGCGGGGCCTCGACGTACACGGCCGCCCTGCACCTGATGCGCACGGGCGCCGCGGGCGTCCTCGTCGGCTTCGGCGGCGGCGCCGCCTCGACGACCCGCGCGACGCTCGGCATCCAGGCGCCGATGGCCACCGCGGTCGCCGACGTCGCCGGCGCTCGCCGCGACTACCTCGACGAGTCCGGCGGACGCTACGTGCACGTCATCGCGGACGGCGGCCTCGGCACCTCCGGCGACATCGTCAAGGCCGTCGCGGTCGGCGCCGACGCCGTGATGCTCGGCTCCGCGCTCGCCCGCGCCACCGACGCGCCCGGCGGCGGCTGGCACTGGGGTGCCGAGGCGCACCACCAGCAGCTCCCGCGCGGACGCCGCGTCCAGGTCGGCACCGTTGGCACGCTCGAGCAGGTGCTCTACGGCCCCGCGACCGACGCGAACGGCACCGCGAACCTGATCGGCGCCCTGCGCCGCTCGATGGCGACCACCGGCTACTCCGACCTCAAGGAGTTCCAGCGCGTCGAGGTCGTCGTCGCCCCCTACCAGCCCAGCTAGCCCGCCGGCCGGCCGAGGTGACCGCTCGCCGTCTTCGCCGGATGGCTCGCGCTCATGGGCCCTTGTTTGCTGGTCGAGTAGCGCCGGAGGGGCGTATCGAGACCCACCGTCCTCAGCAGGGGGGTCTGCAGACTCGTCGTCTGACGCGGGTGGATCTCGATACGCCCGCTGCGCGGGCTACTCGATCAGCATGGGTCAGGTGTGCTGCGATCAGGGAGCGGAGTCCGAGGTCCGGTCGCCCGTCCTTGCTCGTTCGTGCGCCCTTCTTCGCTGGTCGAGTAGCCCCGGAGGGGCGTATCGAGACCCACCGTGATCAGCACGGCGGATCTGCAGACTCATGTCTTCATGCGCGTGCATCTCGATGCGCCCGCTGCGCGGGCTGCTCGATCAGCAGAGGGGACGCACCTCGACCGAGCGAGGAGGCCGACGTGACCGGGTCCTCCGTGGGCGAACGGGGGCCGGGGGCGGGCGGTGGCCGCCTAAACTGGGAGGAATCCCGAGGTCGGAGCGCTGTCAGGCGCGGATGGAGCACGCATGGTCGAGGTCCGCAGGGTCAAGCTGCCCGGTGTCGGTGTCCTGCACACCTTCCTCACCGCCGACGGCGGCAAGGTCGGCGTCATCGCGCACCGCTCGGGTCACAGCGACCTGATCACCTTCGCCGAGGGCGATCAGGACGGCGCGAAGGTCTCGCTCCGCCTCAGCGACGACGAAGCGCACACCCTCGCCGAGCTGCTCGGCGGCACCCAGATCACCGAGTCGCTCACCGCGCTCGACCAGATCCCCGGGCTCTCCATCGACTGGTTCACCGTCGACTACGACGACCACATCGCGGGCCAGCAGCTGGGCAAGCCCGCCGACCGCGGCATCGTCGGCCTCACCGTCGTCGCCGTCGTGCGCGGTGACGCCGCGAACCCCGCTCCCGCCCCCGACTTCCGGGTGTTCCCGGGCGACACGCTCGTCGTCGCCGGCAGCCCGGAGAAGGTCGCCAAGGCCTTCGCCTTCTTCCGCTCCGGCGTCTTCGCCAAGGCTACCGAGACGCCGCCCGGAGCCTGAGGATGCACCACGGCGAAGACCTCATCGTCCTCGGTGTCCTGTTCGTCGTCGCCTACGTCCTCGGGCGGCTGGGGCGCACGATCGGCCTTCCGGCCATCCCGATCTACATGGTCGTCGGCCTGCTCGCGAGCCCGAACTTCCACCTCTTCCCGCTCGACTTCGAGTCGTCCTACATCGAGCTGACGGCGGTCTTCGGGCTGATCCTGCTGCTGTTCAACCTCGGCCTGGAGTTCGATCAGGACGAGTTCTACGGCAATGCGGCGCGGCTGATCCTCTCCGGCGGCTCCTACATCGCCGTCAACATGGCGGCCGGCCTGGCCTTCGGGTTCGTGCTGGGCTGGGGCAGCCGCGAGGCGCTGATCATCGCGGGCATCACGGCGACGAGCTCGAGCGCGATCGTGACGAAGCTGCTGATCGAGCTCAAGCGCCTCGCCAACCCGGAGACGCCGATGATCCTCGGCGTGACCGTCGTGGAGGACATCTTCATCGCGGTCTACCTGGCGATCGTGTCGGTCGTGCTCTCGGGCGAGACGGAGCCGTGGCCGGTCGTCCTGAAGCTGGTCATCGCGTTCGCGTTCCTCGTGGTGATGTTCGCGATCGCGCGCTGGGGCGGCCGGGTGGTCTCGCGGTTCTTCCGCACCCGCGACGACGAGCTGTTCACGATCCTGTTCTTCGGTCTCGCGATCCTCTTCGGCGGGATCGGTGAGGTGCTCGGCGTGACCGATGCGATCGGCGCGTTCCTGATCGGCCTGGTGATCGGCGCCACCCGCTTCCGCGCGCGGGTCGAGCGGATCGCGATCCCGCTGCGCGACGTGTTCGGCGCCTTCTTCTTCGTGAACTTCGGCCTCGGCCTTGATCCGGGAGCCTTCCCCGACGTCGTGCTGCCGGTGATCGCCGCCGCGGTGATGACGATCGTGCTCAACCTCGGCGCCGGCCAGTTCGTCGCCTGGCTGAACAAGCTCGGGCCCCGGGCCGGGCTCAACGCGGCCTTCATCCTGCACAACCGGGGCGAGTTCGCGCTGATCCTCGCGACGCTCTCGCTCTCGGCGGGGCTCGACGAGCGGATCCAGCCGTTCGCGGGACTCTACGTGCTGATCATGGCGATCGTCGGCCCGATCCTCGCGTCGCGCTCGGAGAGCATCGGGCAGTTCCTCTCGCGGCGGCGGCACCGGCCGAAGCCGGCCACCCGCAGCGCGATGGCGGAGGAGGACTTCGCCTTGGTCGAGGCGGCGATGGCGGACGGGGCGGCGGACGAGCGTCCGGCGGCCGACCCCGCCGAGGCGCCGGTCGCCGAGCCTGCTCCCCGACCGCGCCGACCCGTCGAGCCCGACGAGCTGGACGACGAGTTCCCGGACCCGATGCGGCAGGCCCTCATCGACCAGGCGATGCAGCAGTCCGACGGCATCGACTCCGACCGGCCGCGGCGCCCGCGCGAGCCCGACTACTGAGCCGCCCGGCGCGGTCGCTCGGCGGACGCCCTCTGCTGATCGAGTAGCCCGCGGAGCGGGCGTATCGAGATCCACCTCGATCAGCAGGAGGGATCTGCAGACCCGCCCTGTCGGTGACGGTGGGTCTCGATACGCCCCTGCGGGGCTGCTCGACCAGCAGGAGGGGCAGCGATCCGAGGGTCCTCCCACCCTGGTTGGCTAGGCTTCAGCGGTCCGCCGCCGCCGAGCGGATCCGCCCCGAACGAGGAACGCATGACGCAGAGCGCCCCGCCGCAGAGCACGGTCTGGCAGGTCGCCCGGCGACCGCGCTGGCTCGCGGCCCTGGCCCTTGCGCTGGTGATCGCGGGGCTCTTCGCGGCCCTCGGCCAGTGGCAGGTGGGACGCGCGGTCGAGGCCGCCGCGCCCGACTCCGGCGTCTCCGAGACGGTGCTGCCGCTCGACGAGGTCGCCGCCCCGTCGCGCCCGATCACCGCGACCGCCGACGGCCAGCGCGTGGAGGGCAGCTCCGAGTTCGTCCCGGGCGGCGCCGAGATCCTCGGCGGGCGTCTGAACGGCGAGCAGCCGGGCTGGTGGGTCATCGCGCGCACCCGCACCGCTGACGCCGACCTCGTCGTCGCCTACGGCTGGACCGCGGACCAGGAGCAGGCGCGGAGCGTCGCCGAGCGTCTGAACGACGGCGCGGAGGCGGCGCCGACCGGCTTCACCGGCCGCCTCGTCGCGAACGAGGCCGCCGAGGTGCCCGCCGAGGGCACCGATCCGATGACCCTCACCGCGCTCTCGATCCCGGCGCTGATCAACCGCTGGCCGGACCCGCCGCTGGACGTCTACCAGGGCTACGTCGTCGTCGACCAGCCGGTCTCCGGCCTCGAGGCGATCGACTCGCCCGCCCGCGTCACCGACGTCTCGCTGAACTGGCTCAACGTCTTCTACGCGATCGAGTGGGTCGTCTTCGCCGGCTTCGCGCTCTACCTGTGGTTCCGCCTCGTCCGCGACGCCTGGGAGCGCGAGACCGAGGAGGCCCTCGAGGCCGCCGAGCTCGCGCAGAGCCCGGTCACCGTCTCCGCCCCGTAAACTGGACCCCATGCCCCTCGAGCCCAAGCCCGCGCAGTTCCCTGCGATCCGGAGCGCGCTGCGCTTCTACCGGGTGACCTCGATCATCACCGGCGTGATGCTCCTGCTGCTCTGCGCGGAGATGCTGCTGAAGTACGTGTTCCACCTCGAGCTGTTCGTCTTCGGGCAGCAGGGGATCGCGCACTTCGCCCCGATGTACGAGGTGCCGGGCGGCGAGTGGAAGTCGAGCGGGACGGGCGCGAACCTGTCCACCGGCATCCTGATCGCGCACGGCTGGTTCTACGTCGTCTACCTCTTCGCCGACTTCCGCCTCTGGAGCCTGATGCGCTGGCCGTTCTCGCGGTTCGTCCTCATCGCGCTCGGCGGCGTCGTGCCGACCCTGTCCTTCTTCGTCGAGACCCGCATCGCCCGCGAGGTGGAGCAGTACCTCGAGCGGCGCACCGCCGCCCTCGAGCCGACGACCCCGACCGACTCCGTGGAGGCCCCCCATCAGTGAGCAGTCCGGCGCCAGCGCGCCGCAGTCCGCCCCGCAGCCGCACCTCGCAGCCCAGCCCGTGCTCGTCGTCGACTTCGGCGCCCAGTACGCGCAGCTGATCGCGCGGCGCGTCCGCGAGGCGAACGTGTACTCCGAGATCGTCCCGTCCGGCACGACGGCCGCGGAGATCGCCGCCAAGTCGCCGGTCGGGATCATCCTGTCCGGCGGTCCCTCGAGCGTGTACGAGGAGGGGGCGCCGCAGCTCGACCCCGCGATCTTCGACCTCGGCATCCCCGTGCTGGGCATCTGCTACGGCTTCCAGGTGATGGCCAAGACGCTCGGCGGCGAGGTCGCGAACACCGGGCTCCGTGAGTACGGCGCGACCGACGCGTCCGTCACGGCCGACGGCGGTGTGCTCCTCGGCGACCAGCCCGTCGACCAGACAGTCTGGATGAGCCACGGCGACCAGGTCTCGAAGGCGCCCGCCGGCTTCGACGTGCTCGCCTCGACCGGCTCGACCGCCGTCGCCGCGTTCGGCAGCGACGAGCGCCGCCTCTACGGCGTGCAGTGGCACCCCGAGGTCAAGCACTCCGCGCACGGCCAGGCCGTCATCGAGAACTTCCTGCACCGCGCCGCCGGCATCCCCGCCGACTGGAACTCCTCCAACGTCATCGACGACCAGGTCGCGCTGATCCGCGAGCAGGTCGGCACCGGCCGCGTCATCTGCGGCCTGTCCGGCGGCGTCGACTCCGCCGTCGCCGCCGCGATCGTGCACCGCGCGGTCGGCGACCAGCTGGTCTGCGTCTTCGTCGACCACGGCCTGCTGCGCAAGGACGAGCGCCGCCAGGTCGAGGAGGACTACGTCGCCGCCACGGGTGTGCGCCTGGTGACGGTCGACGCGCGCGAGCAGTTCCTCGACGCGCTCGCCGGCGTCAGCGATCCCGAGCAGAAGCGCAAGATCATCGGCCGCGAGTTCATCCGCACCTTCGAGGGCGCCGCCGAGGCGCTCGTGCTCGAGGCGCAGGGCGAGGGCACCTCGATCGACTTCCTCGTGCAGGGCACGCTCTACCCCGACGTCGTCGAGTCGGGCGGCGGCACGGGCACCGCGAACATCAAGTCGCACCACAACGTCGGCGGCCTCCCCGAGGACCTGCAGTTCGCGCTCGTCGAGCCGCTGCGGACCCTCTTCAAGGACGAGGTCCGCGCGATCGGCCGCGAGCTCGGGCTGCCCGAGGCGATCGTCGGCCGCCAGCCGTTCCCCGGCCCCGGCCTCGGCATCCGCATCGTCGGCGAGGTCACCCAGGAGCGGCTCGACCTGCTCCAGGAGGCCGACGCCATCGTCCGCGCCGAGCTCACCGCCGCCGGGCTCGACGGCGAGATCTGGCAGTGCCCGGTCGTGCTGCTCGCCGACGTCCGCTCCGTCGGCGTCCAGGGCGACGGCCGCACCTACGGCCACCCGATCGTGCTGCGCCCCGTCTCCTCCGAGGACGCTATGACGGCCGACTGGACGCGACTGCCCTACGACCTGCTCGCCCGCATCTCCAACCGCATCACCAACGAGGTGAGCGGCGTGAACCGCGTGGTCCTCGACGTGACCTCGAAGCCGCCAGGCACCATCGAATGGGAGTAGCCGCGACCGCGGTCTGAGAACGGGCCTCCTGCGGGGGCCCGTTCCTCGTCGTGCTCGGGTGGTCCGATGAGCAGGTGATCCCGGCGCGAGAGCGCGCTCACCCGCGCCGGACGTGAGCGGGCGGCCGGATCGCCTGCGAATCGGACGGGGGCAGGCGGGGCGGGCGGGTCAGACGGGGGTGTCGAGGACGCCGACGAAGCGGGTGCCGATGCCGTCGTACTCGTCGCGGCGGTGACCCTCGGGGTGGTGCGGCCACGCGTCGGGGGAGTGGTCCTCGCAGACGAGGAAGCTGAAGTCGGGCCACCACTTCTTCGGGCGGGCCGACTCGGAGCGACCGCAGACGGCGCAGTCCAGGGTCACCCAGACCGGGCGCTTCCCGGTGCGGTTCTCGCGCGACTGGGCGAGCCAGGCGGGCGGATCCTGCTCCAGGGCGACGAGCTCCTCCTCGGAGAGGCGCGTGGGCAGCCCGTGCCGCGTCGCCATCTCGACGGGGATGTCGAGGCGCTGAGCGGCTTCGCGTCGCGTGATCATCGGATCACCCTAGCCGAGCGCCGGGCGGGCGGCCCGGGTGCGCGGTCGGAGCGAGGCCCGCGCGACCAGCCACTCCAGCGGCCCCTGGCCGACGAAGCGGCGCCAGAGCAGGGCGCCGAACACCGCGACGACCGTGAAGGACGCGAGCAGCGTCCAGCTCTGCCAGGCGGCGAAGTCGAAGGGCTCGTAGGGGATCAGGTAGACCGCCAGCGCGACGAGCTGCACGGAGTAGACCGTGAGCGGCATGGCCCCCACCGCGGCGAGCGGCGCGGTGACCGCACGGACGACGGCGAGGCGCGCGGTGAGCGCGGTGAGCGCTCCGATCGCGACGGCCGCGACACCGCCGGCGCCGACGATCTCGGCGGTGGTGCTCGAGTGCGCCTCGACGCTCTCCGGCCCGCCGAGGGCGAGGCCGACACCGTAGCCGAGGACCGCGGCGATCGCGCCGCCGATCACGAGCCAGCGCTGCGTCGTGGCCGAGCGGATGTCGCAGCGCGCGATCAGCAGCCCGAGCATCACGTAGGCGAGCCAGGAGGGCACGGGATAGTACTGCGTCAGCCAGGTGAGCGGCATCCGCGCGAGCAGGGCGTCCTCGGGGGACAGCGTCGTGATCCAGTCGTTCCCGGCGGTGACGATCCGGTCGACGAGCAGGGGGCCGCCGACGGCGGAGACGGCGGCGAGGGCCGCGAGCACCGCCCGCTGCAGGAACATCAGCAGCGCCGCGACGACGAACATCAGGCCGTAGTGCGGCAGGATCACCGCGATCGGCGTGCCGAGCAGAGTCAGACCGACCCCGATGACGAGGAGGTAGAGGCCGCGCAGGAGGATCGACGCGGTGTCCAGGAACGGCCGGGTCGACCGCGTCGCCCCGCCGGACATCAGGCCGATCGAGACGCCCGCGAGGACGGCGAAGAGGACGGCGCTGCGGCCGTCCCAGATCATCTCGCGCTCGGTGGGGGCGAGGTGCGCCGCGAACATCCCGAGCACGGCGAGACCGCGGGCCACGTCGAGGCCGACGATGCGGGTCGGAGCGGCGGCCATCATTCCTCCATCGTCTCAAAAGCGGCGGGCGGGGCTGCGCGGCCCGGCCGCAGAACGACGAACGGGCGCCCGACCGTGAGGTCGAGCGCCCGTCGGGCCGGTCCGGACCGCTCCGGAGGGGACGTGACTACTGGCGGAAGATCGAGATCAGGCGCAGCAGCTCGAGGTACATCCAGACGACGGTGACGAGGATGCCGTAGGCGCCCGTCCAGCCGTAGATGCGAGGGGCGCCGTTGCGGACGCCCTGCTGGATGAACTCGAAGTCCATCACGAGGGAGTAGGTGGCGAGCGCGATGGCGATGAGGCCGATCACGATGCCGATGAAGCCGGTGCGGAGACCGAAGCCGCCGCCGACGCCGAACAGGCCGAGGCCGAGGTTGACCAGCGAGAAGACCGCGTAGCTGATCATCCCGATGAAGAAGATCTTGTTCAGCTTCGGCGAGGTGCGGATCTTGCCGTTCATGAACAGCGCCAGGGTGACGCCGATCACGACGACGGTCGCGAGCAGGGCCTGGACGACCGCGCCCTCGTAGGCGCTCTCGAAGAAGCGCGAGATCGCGCCGACTCCGATGCCCTGGGTCGCCGCGTAGCCGAGGATCAGGGCCGGCGACGGCACCTTCTTGAAGGCGTTGACGATGCCGAGGACCAGCGCGATGAGCACGGCCGGCAGCATCAGCCAGGGGACGAACCAGCCCACCGCGGCACCCGCGAGGAGCACGACGAAGGCGAGTGCCGTCTTCGCGAGGGTGTCCTCGACGGTCATCCGGTTGGTGTCGGCCGAGCCCGCGGCCGGACGGTTGTACATCTGGTCGAGCGTGCCGGGCGACACGTCCGGGACGTCCTGCACGCGGCCGGCGTAGCCCCGGTTGCTGAACTCCGGACGACCGAACGCCGGGTTGTTGCTTGCCATGGTTCCTCTTCTCTCAGGTGCGCTCGACGGTGACGGACGGATCCGTCGGGACTCGCGGAGCTGAGTCGCTGTGACTGCGGGATCCACCGGCTGCCCTCTCGGGCCGCAGGCGGTAGGTCCACAGTATCTGAGAACATCTCTCAGAGTCTGGCTATTCCCTTCGCGGGAGCCCCGGTTCCGCCCGGAGTCGCCTGCCGCCGCCCGTAGGATCGCCGCATGCCGACCCGTCCCGTCCCGCTCGTCATCGGCCACCGCGGGGCCAGCGGCTACCGCCCGGAGCACACCAGGTCGGCCTACGAGCTGGCGATCGCGCTCGGCGCCGACGCCGTCGAGCCGGACCTCGTCGCCTCGCGCGACGGGGTGCTGGTGCTCCGGCACGAGAACGAGATCTCCGGCACGACTGACGTGGAACGTCGCCCCGAGTTCGCGCAGCGCCGCACGACGAAGCGGGTCGACGGCAAGGAGATCACGGGCTGGTTCACCGAGGACTTCACCTGGGCCGAGCTGTCGACGCTCCGCGCGCGGGAGCGGCTGCCGGCCGTCCGCGCCTCGAGCGCCACCTTCGACGGGCAGTTCCCGATCCTGCGCTTCCGCGATCTCCTCGCCCTGCTCGACCGGGCGGGGGAGGAGTCGCCCCCGTCGCCGCCGGGGCTCGTCGCCGAGATCAAGCACGCCACGTACTTCGATGCGCTGGGTCTGCCGCTGGACGTCCTCCTCGAGCAGGAGCTGGCCGCGGCGGGCTGGGCGCGCACCGATCCGCGGCTGACGATCGAGAGCTTCGAGAAGACCGTCCTCGAGCGCCTCGCGGTCCGCGGGGTGGGCACTCGGCGCGTCTACCTGATCGAGTCCCGCGGCACCCCGCCCGATCTCGTCGCCGCCCACGGCTCCCGGGCGACGCCCTACGCCGACTTCGTCACCCCCGCGGGCCTGCGCGGTCTCGCCGGAACGGTCGACGGCGTCAGCGTGGACAAGAGCATGCTCTTCGGGCGGGACGGCGCCGGGCGGGCCGTGGGGACGAACTCGCTGGTCGTCGCCGCGCACGCGGTCGGGCTGCAGGTCTACACGTGGACGCTGCGCGCCGAGAACCGCTTCCTGGAGAAGGTGCACCGGATCGGCAAGGAGCCGGAGGCGTACGGCGCCTGGCAGGACGAGTTCCGCGCGATTCTGCGCACCGGGATCGACGGCGTGTTCGCGGACCAGCCGGACCTGGCGATCGAGGCGCGCGCCGCCGAGGACGACGCCTGGGCGGGGTCCGCCGGCTGATCCCGAGCGCGCGGCCCGGCGAGTGCGCAGGCGACCGGGAGCCTCCGCTGGCATCATCGGGCCGACGACCCCGCCGCCTGGCGCCCCCGCCGGTGCCGACCGACCCCGCCCCGCGCATCCCGAGAGGAGCCCGACCGTGAAGACCCGCGCCCGCATCACCCGCCGCTGGATCGTGTTCGCCGTGCTCGCCGCGCTCGGGGTCGCCGTGGTCTACGGGCTCGCCGTGCTCACCCCGCAGGGGCAGGCAGCCGAGAACTCCGGGCTGCGCGGCGCGGACCTGGTCTTCGGCCGGGCCACCGGCACCGCGGCGGGTGCGCTCGCCGACGTCACCCCGGTGTCGATGATCGGCGGTGCGCTGCTGGTCGCGGCGATCGCGCTGATCCGCCGGCGTCCGGCGCTGGCGCTCGCCTCCGTCGGCTCGATCGTGGTCACGGCCGGGCTGACGCAGCTGCTGAAGAACGTGGTGCTCGAGCGGCCGCTGCTCGTGGAGACCGACTCCTGGTACACCGGCGGCAGCTTCCCGAGCGGGCACACCGCGGCGGCGGTGTCGGTGGTCTTCGCGCTGGCGATGGTCGTCCCGGGGCGCGGGCGCACGGTCGTGCTGGCGATCGGCGGCGCCGTGGTGGTGCTGGTCGGGAATCTGACGATGGCCGCCTCCTGGCACCGCGCGAGCGATGTGCTGGGCGCCGATCTGGTCGGTCTCGCCTCCGCCTCCCTGGCCTGCGCCTGGCTGTCGACGCGGGCGCAGGTGGGGCGGGCGCCGCGGAAGCCGCCGCGGCGGGCGGTGCTGCGGGTGCTGCTCGTCTGCTCGATCGTGCTCGTGCTGACGCTCGGGGCGCTCGCCGTGCAGGGCATCCAGTACTACCCGGACGACACGAAGGACCTCACGGCGTTCGTGCTGCTGCAGGTGCTCGCGGTGGCGACCTCCACCGTCGCGGTGGTCGGCTTCGCGCTGGCCTGGCGCGGGCTCGACATCGGTGGGCCGCTCACCGCGCCCGCGCGGCGGTCGCGCGCCGCCTGATCGGAGCCCGACCGCGCGGCGTCCCGCGGCGGGGTGTCGGAGGCGCGATCTACACTCGGAGGGACATGAGCCTCCTCTTCGATCCGAGCGATTCCCGCGCCACCCCGGTCATCGTCGGCGCGCCCGGCGGGCCCTCCGGCGACTCCGCGCGCACCGACCCCGAGCACGAGCGCCTCGTCGCGGGACTCAACCCGCAGCAGCGCGAGGCGGTCGAGTACCGCGGCGACGCGCTGCTCATCGTCGCGGGCGCCGGGTCCGGCAAGACCAGCGTGCTGACGCGGCGCATCGCGAGCCTGCTCGGCAGCGGCGAGGCCTGGC
Organism: Rathayibacter sp. VKM Ac-2927; assembly: GCF_022815525.1. Taxonomy (NCBI): domain Bacteria; kingdom Bacillati; phylum Actinomycetota; class Actinomycetes; order Micrococcales; family Microbacteriaceae; genus Rathayibacter; species Rathayibacter sp. VKM Ac-2927. The sequence goes on along the minus strand of NZ_JALGRT010000001.1, from coordinate 718,468 downwards.
CCAGCCAGATCCTCGCGATCACCTTCACCAACAAGGCGGCCGCCGAGATGCGCGAGCGCGTCGAGAAGATCGTCGGCCAGGCGGCCGAGGGGATGTGGATCTCGACGTTCCACTCCGCCTGCGTGCGGATCCTGCGGCGCGAGGCCGAGAACTTCGGGATGACCTCGTCGTTCACGATCTACGACTCGGGCGACCAGCGGGCGCTGCTCAAGCGGATCGTGAAGGACCTCGAGGCGGACTCGCTCGGCATCACGGTCGCGAGCGCCTCGTCGAAGATCTCGAAGCTCAAGAACGAGCTCGCCGACGTCGACTCCTACGCGCGGACCGCGAACATGAGCGACCCGAACGAGGAGATGTTCCTCCAGGTCTTCCGCGCCTACTCGCGCGCGCTCGAGAGCGCGAACGCCTTCGACTTCGACGACCTGATCGCGCAGACGGTCTACCTCTTCCGCGCGTTCCCGCACGTCGCGGCGAAGTACCAGCGCCGCTTCCGGCACGTGATGGTCGACGAGTACCAGGACACGAACCACGCGCAGTACTCGCTGATCCACGAGCTGACCCGGGCCGTTCCGCCGGCCACGATCGCGGCGGCCGCCTTCGACCGGCCCTACCGCGGCCCGGTGACGGCCGACGGCTCGATCCCCGGCGCCTCGCTCACGGTCGTGGGCGACTCGGACCAGTCGATCTACGCGTTCCGCGGGGCGGACATCCGCAACATCGTCGAGTTCGAGCGCGACTTCCCCGGCTGCCGGGTGATCCTGCTCGAGCAGAACTACCGCTCCACCCAGAACATCCTCTCGGCCGCGAACGCCGTCATCTCGAACAACTTCGACCGCCGCGCGAAGAACCTCTGGTCGGCCAGCGGCGAGGGCGAGAAGATCATCGGCTACACCGGGTACTCCGGCCACGACGAGGCGCAGTTCGTCGTCGACGAGATCGCCCGGATCCACGCGGCCGGCACCGGCTACGACGAGATCGCGGTGTTCTACCGCACCAACGCGCAGACCCGCGCGCTGGAGGAAATCTTCATCCGCTCGGCGCTGCCCTACCGGATCCTCGGCGGCACCAAGTTCTACGAGCGCGCCGAGATCAAGGACGCGCTCGCGTACCTGATCACGGTCGCGAACCCGGCCGACGTGCTGGCGCTGCGGCGGATCATGAACACGCCCAAGCGCGGCATCGGCCCGGCGACGGAGGCGCAGCTGCAGTCCTTCGCGGACACCAACGCGGTGACCCTCCGCGAGGCGATGCGCAACGCCGGGTCGCTGGGCATGGGGCCGAAGGTGACGAAGGCGATCGTCGACCTCGCGACGCTGCTCGACGAGTGCGCCCTGATGCTCGACCCGGGGCGGCCCGAGGGCGAGGCGAAGGTGCACGAGGTGCTGTCGGCGCTGCTCTCCCGCAGCGGGTACATCGACATGCTCCGCGCCAGCCGCGACCCGCAGGACGAGGCGCGCGCCGAGAACGTCGACGAGCTGATCGCCGTGACGAAGGAGTTCGCGCGGAACAACCCCGACGGCGGCCTGGTCGACTTCCTGACCGAGGTGTCGCTGGTCGCCGCGGCGGACGACCTGGACGACGACTCCGGGACCGTGTCGCTGATGACCCTGCACACCGCGAAGGGGCTCGAGTACGACGCGGTGTTCCTCACCGGCATCGAGGAGGACCTGCTCCCGCACCGCATCTCGGCGAACGAGCCGGGCGGCCCGGCGGAGGAGCGGCGGCTGTTCTACGTGGGCATCACCCGCGCGCGCAAGCGGCTCTACCTCTCGCTCGCGATGACCCGCGCGCAGTACGGCGAGACCTCGGTCGCGATGCCCAGCCGGTTCCTCCAGGAGATCCCGGCCGAGCTGATCGAGTGGCGCCAGTCGCCGGGGGCGGCGACCTCTCGCGGCGGCACCCAGCCGCGGGCGCTGAACGCGCAGCGGCCCGGGTTCGGCCGCTCGAAGTCGAACACCGAGTTCCGCCAGGCGCTCGCCGCGGCGCCGAAGGCGAAGGGCGAGTTCCCCAACCGGATCACCGGGATGGTGCGCGACAACGGCGACCTCGAGCTGATCGCGGGCGACCGCATCCGGCACACCGACTTCGGCGAGGGCCGCGTGAACGCGGTCACCGGCGAGGGCAGCAAGCGGGTCGCGCACGTGCTCTTCGACCAGGTCGGCGCCAAGAAGCTGCTGATCAAGGTCGCGCCCATCGAGAAGATCTGAACCGGTCCGGATGCCCCGTGCCGGTCGACGAGCCGTGAGCCGCTTCAGGGGCCCTGCGGCCGACACCGCGACGAGCGGACGCGGGCCGCTCGCGGCGCGGGTGGCGACGGAGGCGTTCGCGCCGCCGGTGCTGGCGATGGTCGTCCCGCTCATCGTGGGCGCGCGGGTCGCGGACCCGCCGCTGCGCGGCGTGGCCTGGGGAGCACTCGCGGCGCTGTTCGTGGGCGTGCTGCCGTACCTCGTGGTGCGGCTGCTGATGCGCGCGGGGCGGATCCGCGGCGATCACCACGTGCCGGACCGCCGCGAGCGGGCCCTGCCGATCGGGCTCGCGCTGGTCTCGATCGTGGTCGGGCTCGTGCTGCTCGCCGTGCTCGGCGCGCCGGCCGCGGTGACGACGTTCGGGGTGGTGACGGTGGCGGTGCTCACGGTGATCGGGATCGTCAACCTCGGCTGGAAGCTGTCGGGGCACGCCGCGGTCGTCGCGACCTGCGCGGTGGTGGTGCTGATCGCCTACGGCCCGTGGTCGCTGCTGATCACCGTGCCGATCGCACTCTGGACCGGCTGGTCGCGCGTACGCCTCGGCGCGCACACTCCCGCTCAGGTGATCGCGGGCGCCCTGGTCGGCGCCGTGCTCGCCTCGCTCGTCTGGTCCCTCCTGAGCTGACCCCCGCCGCGAGATGCCACTTGTGCACGCCTTTCACGGCGTGTCGCGTGCACAAGTGTCATCTCGCGGAGGGAGAGAGGGGGTTATGCGTCGCAGGCGATGCCGTCGCCGTCGCGGTCGAGGTCGTACTCGTCGGGGCCGACGACCGTGACCGGGCCCTGGATGTAGACCGGGCCGTTGCCGGAGCCCGCGGCGCAGTCGCCGTCGGAGGCGATGGGGACGCACTCGCCGGCGTAGCTGGGGTGGCAGCCGGCGTCGGCTGCCGCGGCGACCGGGGCGGGGGCGGGGACCAGCGTGCCGACGCGGGTGACGTCGTCGACCGCGGGTGTGGTGACCGCCTCCGAGAGCTGGGCGCGGGAGACCTCGACGCCGTCGTGCTTGACGACCTCGAAGGTGCGCGTGAGCACGCCGTCGACGCCCGCGACGACGGTGCTCGTGCCCTGCGCGGCGCTCGGGTCGTCCTCGGTGCGCGAGGAGCGGGCGATAGGAGCGGTCTCGGTGACCTGCTCGGTCGTGATCACGACGGTCGGGGTCGGGGTCGGCGTCGGCGTGCGGGTGGGCGCCGGCGTGGTCGTGCGAGTCTGAGCGGCGGCGAACGACGCCGGGCTCTCGGTCCCGGACGCCACCGCCTGCTCGTCGGCCGGTGCCGGCGCGGACGTGGCTCCGAACGCCGACGTGCTCAGGACGAGCACGAGCATCGCGGCGGCCCCCGTCATCGCTGAGGCGCGGCGGCGGCGCGGCAGTCCGAGCCAGGTCGGCCGGCGCAGGAGCACGCCGTAGGCGGCCGTGATCAGCACGACGAGAGCGACCATGATCAGCGCCGACCAGGGCCCGCCCGTCAGCCAGGCGACGAGGGCGAGGAAGGCGGTGACGCCGCCGACGACCCACTGCAGCGGAGTGAGGCGGAGGCGGGTGAGCCGCAGCGATCCCGCCCGCAGCGGCCGGCGCCCGGACGGGCTGCGGTCCGGGGAGGCGGGGGCGGCGGGAACGCTGTCCTGCGGCCGGCCCCCGGACCGGAGGAGGTGGGGCAGGGCGGCCGCCCGCCGGCGGACGCTGGAACGAGGATCGGCGGAGCGGGCGTTCCGGCGGGCGCGACCCGGCAGATCGGGCGGGAGGTGCGGGTGGCGGGGGCTCATCGTCGTTTCTTCCTGGTGGCGCGGCGGGACGCCTCAGCATGCCCCACGCGCGCCCCTCCCCGTGTCCCCCTTACAGGGCAGACTCTGCACAGCGCTCCCAAGCTCACCTCTTCGCGAGATGCCACTTATGAGCGCGACACGCCGTGAGAGGTGTGCACTAGTGGCATCTCGCGGAGGGGACGCAGGGGTCAGGAGTACTGGGCGACGAGCTCGCGCTTCAGGATCTTGCCGCTCGGGCCGAGGGGGAGAGCGTCGACGAGCTCGATGCGGCGGGGGAACTTGAAGGCCGCGAGGTGCTCGTTCGCGTAGGCGATCAGCTCCTCCGCGGTCGCCGTCGCCGAGGGCAGCAGCACGACGGCCGCCATGATCTCCTGGCCGTGCTTCTCGTCGGGGACGCCGAAGACAGCGGCGTTGGCCACGGCGGAGTGCCCGATCAGGACCTCCTCGACCTCGCGCGGGTACACGTTGTAGCCGTTGCGGATGATCATGTCCTTGGTCCGGTCGAGGATGCGGATGTAGTCCTCGTCGTCCTTGGTGCCGAGGTCGCCGGTGCGGAACCAGCCGTCGACGACCGCGGCGGCCGAGGCCTCGGGGTTGCCGAGGTAGCCCTTCATCAGGTTGTGGCCGCGGACCACGATCTCGCCCAGCTCGCCGCGGGGGAGCAGCTCGATCCGGTCGGCGACCTCGGCGCGGGCGACCTCGACGTCCACGCCCCAGATCGGCGTGCCGACGGTGCCTGCGCGCGGCGGGACGCCGACGTGGTTGAAGGTCGCGACAGGGGAGGTCTCGGTCAGGCCGTATCCCTCGTAGATCTCGACGCCGAACACCTCGCGGAACCGCTCGATCACCGCGACGGGCAGGGCTGCTCCGCCGGAGACCGCGTAGCGCAGCGGCGGGCGGTCCTCACGGCGGGTCGCGGCGTCGAGCAGTGCGACGTACATCGTCGGCACGCCCTCGAACACGGTGCACTCGTGCGCGATCATCGCCTCGAGCGCGGCGTCGCCGTCGAACTTGGGCACGAGCACGACGGTCGCGGCGGTGCGGAACGCGGTGTTCATCGCGCAGACCTGGCCGAAGGTGTGGAAGAGCGGCAGCGCGCCCAGCACGACGTCGCCCTGATGCAGGTCGAAGGTGTTCATCAGGAGCACGTCGGACTGCGAGACGATCGCGAAGTGCGTGCCCTCGGCTCCCTTGGGCCGGCCGGTGGTGCCGCTGGTGTAGAGGATCGTCGCGGTGTCGAACGGCGAGCGCGGCACGTAGGTGTCGACCGGCGTCGCGTCGGCGGCGAGGTCCTCGAGGCGGGGGAAGGGGCTCTCGGTGCCGTCGGGCACCAGCACGCTCAGCACGGGGACGTCGGCCAGGGCCGCTCCGGCGGCGCCCTCGGCCAGCAGCGGAGCCGCGCAGATCAGCGCGGTCGCTCCGGAGTCGCGCAGCACGTAGGCGATCTCGTCGTGCTTGAGCAGCGCGTGCACGGGCACCACGACGGCGCCCAGGGCGAGCACGGCGAAGTAGCCGCGCGGGAAGTCGGGGACGTTGGGGATCAGCAGGGCGACCCGGTCGCCGGGGCCGATGCCCCGCGCGCGGAGAGCTCCGGCGTAGGCGCGGGTCTGCTCCCAGAGGCTCCCGTAGTCGATCGCCTGCGGGCCGACCCGGACCGCGATCGTCGCCGGCGTCCGTCGGGCCGCCTCCGCCAGGATCGCCGCGACCGAGACGCTGCCGAACCCGGCCGTGGGCGGGGGTGCGGCGGGTGCCTCGGTGGTGCGCGGTTCGGTGATGCTCATCGGGGCTCCAGTCGTCGTTGACCGCCGCGGCGCGTTCGCCGGGTGCTTCACGGTAGATCCGCCGGGGGCGCCGTTCAAGCGCTGCGCATCGGATGCTCAGCGTGCCCTCCCTCTGCGGCAGCGCGGCGGCAGGCTGGTGGTGGTCGTCGGCGAGGGAGCGGATCCCGCCGGAGACAAGGGCCTGCAGCCGAGCACGGCCGCCCGTACAGTCGAGGCGACGACGGAGGAGGCGCTCATGCGCGGTGAGGCGACGCTCTACACCGAGACGATCGCGACGGCGCCGTTCGCGCTGGCCGTGATCGCGGAGGCGACCGGCTCGCGGGTGGTCGGCGCGCGCACGGCGGATGCGCACGTGCCGCTCTACAGCGGCCCGACCAGTGCGCGGGTCTCGGTCGCGGGCTTCGGCGACAGCGTGCCGATCAGCGTCGACGTCCGCGACGAGCGCGGGCAGGACGAGGCGCGGGCCGCCGCGCAGGCGCTCGGGCTGGAGCTCGCCGCCTACGCGGGCTGGACGATCACGGCCGGCTTCTGAGACTCCGGTCGGACTCCGCGCGCACCCGGGCCAGGAAGAACCGGCTCGGCGCCGTGCGCACCGCGGTCGGCAGGACGCGGTAGACGGCGAAGGTGCGGGCGAGCGCCCGGTCGAACCGCGCCTGCTGTCGTGCGCTCCAGCGGAAGCCGAACGGCGCGCGGAGCTCGGGCGGCAGGAGGCCCGCCGTCATCAGGCGGAGGTAGGGGCCGACCGGTCGCAGCCACCAGGCGGCGATCCCGCCGTCGAGCAGGTCGTGGGCGACCCGGCGCGCGGCGGGCGTGACCTCGAGCCGGGCGAGCTCCCGCTCCCAGTAGGCGTCGAAGGCCGCGCGGGAGTCGGGCCAGAGTTCCTCGGACATCTGCAGCGCCGTGCCGACGACGCGGGAGCGGTGCACGATCTCGTCCGCCTCCTCGCGGCCGAGCGGGCCGAAGGCGCCCTCGTGGAGCTGCAGCATCGACTGGGTGATGGTGGCGGCGACCCAGCGCTGGAGCTCCGGATCGAACGCGGTGTAGCCGGGGCCGCGGACCGGCGCATGCGCGCGGTTCACCCGGCGCTGGACGGAGCGGACGTCCTCGGGGCTGCCGAACTGCAGGGCGTAGAGGTAGGAGAGGGTGCCGAACAGCCGGCCGAGCGCGCGGTGGACGAAGTCGGAGTGCTCGGCGACGCCGGCGCCGACCGCGGGGTGCGCGATCTGCAGGAGGATGGCGCGCGCGCCCGCGACGAGGAAGACGCCCTCGCGGAAGACGTCGCGGTCGGCGGGTGCTCGCAGGGGCATCCCTCCACGGTACGCGGGGCAGGTCCCTCCACACGCGGCGATCCGGTGGTCCCTCCACAGTCCGCCGCTGCGCGCCCCGCGGCGCAGGAACGCCTCGCGGGGTCCGGAGTAGAGTTGGCGCGGCCCAGGAAGAGTGCCGACACAGAACCGTGCCGAGACTCCGGACAGCGCAGCGGACCACCAGCGCGGATCCGGACAGCACGGACCGCCGGCGCCGTGGGCCGACCTCGGACTCGGAACGCAAGCGCGCTCGGCGCGGAATGGGAATGCAGCGTGGATCTCTTCGAATACCAGGCCCGTGATCTGTTCGAGAAGTACGGCGTGCCCGTGCTCCCCGGCATCATCGCCGACACGCCGGAGGAGGTGCGCGCCGCGGCGGAGAAGCTGGGCGGCGTCACCGTCGTCAAGGCGCAGGTCAAGATCGGCGGCCGCGGCAAGGCGGGCGGCGTGAAGGTCGCGAAGACCACGGACGACGCGTTCGAGGCGGCGAAGTCGATCCTCGGCCTGGACATCAAGGGCCACGTCGTCAAGCGCGTCATGGTCGCCGGTGGCGCCCGCATCGACCGCGAGTTCTACTTCTCGGTCCTGCTCGACCGGGCGAACCGCTCCTACCTCTCGCTCACCTCCTACGAGGGCGGCATGGAGATCGAGCAGCTCGCCGTCGAGCGCCCCGAGGCTCTCGCGCGCGTCGAGGTCGTCCCCGGCCAGGGCATCGACCAGGCCAAGGCCGAGGAGATCGCCCGCGCGGCGAAGTTCCCGGAGGAGCTGATCGCCAAGGTCGCCCCCGTGCTCGTCAAGCTCTACGACGTCTACACCGGCGAGGACGCGACGCTCGTCGAGGTCAACCCGCTCGTGCTCACCGAGGAGGGCGACATCGTCGCGCTCGACGGCAAGGTCTCGATCGACGAGAACGCCGGCTTCCGCCACCCCGAGCACGCCGCGCTGGAGGACAAGGACGCGGCCGACCCGCTCGAGGCCAAGGCCAAGGAGAACGACCTCAACTACGTGAAGCTCGACGGCGAGGTCGGCATCATCGGCAACGGCGCGGGCCTGGTCATGTCCACGCTCGACGTCGTCGCCTACGCCGGTGAGAAGCACAAGGGCGTGAAGCCCGCCAACTTCCTCGACATCGGCGGCGGAGCCTCTGCCCAGGTGATGGCGAACGGCCTCGACGTGATCCTCGGCGACGAGCAGGTCAAGAGCGTCTTCGTCAACGTCTTCGGCGGCATCACCGCCTGCGACGCGGTCGCCAACGGCATCCTGCAGGCCCTCGAGATCCTCGGCGACTCGGCGACCAAGCCGCTCGTCGTGCGCCTCGACGGCAACAAGGTGGAGGAGGGCCGCGCGATCCTCGAGGCCGCCGCCAACCCGCTCATCACCCTGGCCGCGACGATGGACGAGGGCGCCGACAAGGCCGCCGCACTCGCCGCCGCGTAACGACCCCCTCGACTCAAGGAATCAGAGAACAAGCATGTCGATCTTCCTCAACAAGGACTCCAAGGTCATCGTCCAGGGCATCACCGGCGGCGAGGGCACCAAGCACACCGCGCTGATGCTCAAGGCCGGCACGAACGTCGTCGGCGGCGTCAACGCCCGCAAGGCCGGCACGACCGTCACCCACGGCGACGTCGAGCTCCCGGTCTTCGGCACCGTCAAGGAGGCCATCGAGGCCACCGGCGCCGACGTCTCGATCGCGTTCGTCCCGCCCGCCTTCTCGAAGGACGCCGTCATCGAGGCGATCGACGCCGAGATCGGCCTCCTCGTCGTCATCACCGAGGGCATCCCGGTGCAGGACTCGGCCGAGTTCTGGGCCTACGCGCAGGAGAAGGGCAACAAGACGCGGATCATCGGCCCGAACTGCCCCGGCATCATCACGCCGGGCGAGTCGCTCGTGGGCATCACCCCCGCGACGATCACCGGCAAGGGCCCGATCGGCCTCGTCTCCAAGTCGGGCACGCTGACCTATCAGATGATGTACGAGCTGCGCGATCTGGGCTTCTCGACCGCCATCGGCATCGGCGGCGACCCGATCATCGGCACCACGCACATCGACGCCCTCGCGGCGTTCGAGGCGGACCCCGAGACCAAGGCGATCGTGATGATCGGCGAGATCGGCGGCGACGCCGAGGAGCGCGCGGCCGACTTCATCAAGGCGAACGTCACCAAGCCGGTCGTCGGCTACGTCGCGGGCTTCACGGCTCCCGAGGGCAAGACCATGGGCCACGCCGGCGCCATCGTCTCCGGCTCCGCGGGCACCGCGCAGGCGAAGAAGGAGGCCCTCGAGGCCGCCGGAGTCCGCGTGGGCAAGACGCCCTCCGAGACGGCCGACCTGCTCCGCGAGGTCTACGCGGCGCTGTAGCGCACCACCGTCCCGCGCGCCGCGGGACGCGATCGGACGGGATCCTCTGCCTCGGCAGGGGGTCCCGTCGGTCGTTCGGGCCCCCGGCGGCGGTAGCGTGCAGGGGTGACCCGCCGCCTCGGACTCGACTTCCTGACCTTCGTCCCCTACCCGGAGGGCCCCGAGCAGCCGGGCGACGCGGCGCGCAGCCTCGAGGACGGCCTCGCGCTGTTCGAGCTCGCGGAGGAGCTCGGCTACGACACCGGCTGGGTGCGCGTGCGGCACTTCGAGCGCTTCCTCGCCTCGCCGATGACCTTCTTCGCCGCCGCCTCGCAGCGCACCCGGCGCCTGCGCCTCGGCACCGCCGTGATCGGCGCGCGCTACGAGTCGCCCGTCCGGCTCGCCGAGGACGCGGCCACTGTGGACCTGCTCTCCGGCGGCCGGCTCGACCTCGGCGTCAGCAGCGGCTTCGCACACCTCGCCTCGGTCTTCGACGGCGTCTTCGGGCAGGCCGAGCGGGAGTTCCGCGCCGAGGCGCAGGAGCGGATCGAGCGCCTGCGCGACGCGCTCTCGGGCTCGGTGCTCGGCATCGCGGAGTCGGCACTGATGTCGGTGCCGGTCGGCGATCCGCTCGTGCAGCAGCCGCACGCGCCCGGTCTGGCCGACCGGCTCTGGTACGGCGCCGGCACCACCGCCTCCGCGGTCCGCGCCGGGGAGCAGGGCATGCACCTCCAGGTCTCCACCCTCAACACGGAGGAGACCGGGCTGTCGTTCGCGGAGCAGCAGGCCGCGCAGATCCGCGCCTACCGCGAGACGTTCGCCGCCGCCCACCCCGGGCGCACCTCGCGGGTGACGGCGGGGCGCATCGTGCTGCCGCTGACCGGCCCCGCCGACGAGGAGGCGCACCGCCCCTTCATCGAGGGCTACCTCGCGCGGATGGACGACGACGGCCGGCCGCGCACCGCCGACCGCTCGATCATCGCGGCGCCGATGCGCTTCAGCCCGCTGCACCTCGGCACGGCCGACGAGATCGTCGCGTCGCTCTCGGCCGACCCCGCGCTGGCGGAGGCGGACTCGCTCACGATCACACTGCCCGCGGTCGGCGGGGTCGAGTCGCACCGGCGGATCCTGCGGACGATCGCCGCGGAGATCGCGCCGCGGCTGGGCTGGACGCCCGCCGCCTAGCTGCGGCGCAGCAGGAGCAGCGAGAGCGGGCGCTGCGCGATCAGCAGCAGCAGCCACCAGAGCCCGACCGAGGGCACGAGCAGTGCGAGCGCGAGGGCGAGCACGAGGAGGGCGAACGGGACGACGGCGGGGGCCAGCCGGACCGGTCCGGCGCCCTCCCGCAGCAGGTGCGGCCGGCGCCGCAGCCGCAGCTCGATCAGCAGCAGCGCCCCGCTGACCACGACCATCGTGCCGATGTAGAGGCCGATCGTCGCGCGCGAGTCGGGCAGCAGGGCGATGGCGCTGGTCGAGAACGGGAAGAAGGCGATCGCGACCAGCCAGAGCAGATCGAGCCAGACCAGCCCCGCGTCGTAGTCGCCGGCCAGCTCGAAGACCCGGTGGTGCGGCATCCAGAACACCGCGATCAGCGTGAAGGAGAGCGCGAAGGCGAGCACCGAGTCGAGGTGCCGGCCGAGGACCTCGCCCACGCCGCCGCCGTCGCGGCCGATCTCGGGGGCGAGCTCGACCAGCGGGAGCACCAGGATCGTGATCGCGATGGCGACGGTCGCGTCGGAGAAGCTGACCAGGCGGTCGAGGCCCCGCTCCGTGCGGGTGGGCCGGTGCCGCTCGGGCGCGTGCCCGCGGTGCACCAGGCGCTCGATCGGGCCGGAGAGCAGCAGCAGCAGGAGCGCGAACATGTTGACGCTCGGGACGGTGACGGCGAGCACTAGCGCGGCGGCCAGCAGCGCGAGCACGATCAGCGAGCGCGAGAGCGAGCGGAGCGGGTCCGTGCCGGGCACGAGGAGGGCGGGGTCCCGGCGCAGGATCAGCTGCATCGCCAGGGTCGCGGTGCTCGCGACGATCATGGTGCCGATGTAGAGCGCGAACACGCTCGGGTCGGTGGTGAAGACGTTCGACAGCAGATTGGCTGCGAACGGCAGCAGCACGATCGCCGCCAGCCAGACGAAGTTCACCGCGACCAGCGCGGGGGAGTAGCGGGCCACGCCCTCGAAGACCGAGTGGTGCACCAGCCACAGCCGCCCGATCACGGCGAAGGTGATGAAGAACGCCGAGAGCGTGCCGTAGTGGCCGCCGAGCAGCGCTCCGAGGTCGGTCGCGCCGCCCTCCTCGACGACGTCGACGAGGGGGAGCACGAGGAACGTGATCGCGATGGCGACCGTCGCGTCGGTGAAATTCACTAGGCGGTCGAGTCCGCGCTCGGTGCGGGAGGCGCTGGTCGTCACGGCTCGACCCTAGGGGACGGCTGCTCTGGTGACGCAGGTGGATCTCGAGACGCCCGCTGCGCGGGCTGCTCGATCAGCATGAGCGGGCCGTCCGGCGCGCGTCGATCAGCACGGCCCGGCAATGTGCATGCTGGTCGAGTAGCCCCGGAGGGGCGTATCGAGACCCCGCATCGTCAGCGGGGCTTCCGGCCCCGGTCCGGGGCGTCGCTGAGCGGTGCCGGGCGGGGCCGCCGATAGGCTCGACAGGCTCATGAACCGGATCACCGTCGCACTCCTCGCCGCCTTCGACGCCGCGCTCTCGGCGCTGATCGGGCTCGCGATCCCGCTCGTGCCGCTGACGATCCTCTGGGCCGTCCAGTACGACACGGCGGTCGACTGGAGCGTCTTCTGGCGCGTCGCCGCGGACGCCTGGCTGCTCGGTCACGGCGCGGATCTGCAGGCCGCCTTCGCCCCCGACTCCCCGCTGGCGCTCGGGCTGCCGGACGGCGGGCAGCCGTTCGCGATCACGATCGCGCCGCTCGCCTTCGCGCTCCTCGCGATCTTGCTCGGCGCCCGCACGGGCCGCCGCGCGCAGGAGTCGCCCTACCGCCTGCTCGGCATCGGCTCGGCGATCGCCACCTACCTCCTCGTCGCGCTGCTGGTCACCCTCGGCGCGACCACCGACGTCGCACGGGTCGACGTCGTGCAGGGCACGCTGCTCCCGCCGCTCGTCTTCGGCCTCGGCGTGGTGATCGGAGCGGCGACCCATTCGGCCAGGAGCGGGGAGCGCGACCCGATCGGCGAGTTCGCCGAGCGGACGCTGCACCGCCTGCCCGACCCGGCCGCGCCGCTCGTCCTCGCCTCGCTGCGCGGCGGGACCCTCGCGGCGGCCGGTGTGATCGGCGTCGCCGGCGTGCTCGTCGCGGTGCTACTGGTCGCCGACTACGCCGCCGTCGTCGCGCTCTACGAGGGTCTCGGCGGGGAGGCGCTCGGCGGCCTGGCGCTGACGCTCGGGCAGCTGGCGATCCTCCCGAACCTGGTGATCTGGGCGGCGAGCTGGCTGATCGGACCGGGCTTCGCCCTCGGCGCCGGCTCGTCCGTCGCACCGGCCGGGACCCTCCTCGGCCCGATCCCCTCGATCCCCGTGCTCGCGGCACTGCCGCAGGGCGAGCTCGCCTTCGCCTTCCTCGGTCTGCTGGTGCCTCTCCTGGCGGGCTTCCTCGCCGGCTGGCGGATGCGCGCGGAGGTCGTCGACGGGCTCGACGGCCGGTCGCTGCTGCGCTGGGGTGCGGCCGCGGCGGGCGGCATCGGCGTGGTCGGCGGTCTGCTGCTCGGGCTGCTCGCCTGGTTCTCGGCGGGAGCGGCCGGGCCGGGGCGCCTCGTCCAGGTCGGGCCCGACCCGCTGCTCGTCGGGGCGCTCGCGGCGCTCGAGCTGGCGCTCGCCGCGGGTCTCGGACTGGCGGCCGGCCGCCTCCGCCGCGGCTGAGCGCCGGGCCCGACCGCCGGTGGTCGCCGCGGAGGCGTCCCCCTAGACTTGCGCAGTGCTGAAGTTGGTCGTCCTCATCTCCGGCGGTGGCTCCAATCTCCGCGCGCTGCTCGAGGCGACGCGCGACGACCGCTTCCCCGCCCGCGTCGTGGCGGTCGGCAGCGACACCGACGCCGACGGCCTGCGCCACGCCGAGGCGCACGACGTCCCCTCCTTCACCGTGACGCCCGGCGCCTTCGCCTCCCGCGACGCCTGGGGCGCGGAGCTGCTCGCGCAGATCCAGGGCTGGCAGCCCGACCTCGTCGTCTGCGCCGGCTTCATGCGGATCCTCCCGCCCGTCGTCGTCGACGCGCTCAGCCCGCGGATGATCAACACGCACCCCGCCCTGCTGCCGCTGTATCCCGGCGCGCACGCCGTCCGCGACGCCCTCGCCGCCGGCGCCACCGAGACCGGAGTGACGGTGCACGTCATCGACACCGGCGTCGACACCGGCCCGGTCATCGCCCAGGAGAGCCTCGCCGTGCTCCCCGGCGAGAGCGAGCACGCGCTGCACGAGCGCATCAAGACCATCGAGCGTCGCCTGCTGGTGCAGACGGTGCTCGACATCGCCCACGGAACCGTCGATCTCGAGGAGCTCGCCCGCGCATGAGCATCACCGCACACGATCCCAGCAGCTACGACGACCGCGACGTCGTCCCCGTCCGCCGGGCGCTGATCTCGGTCAGCGACAAGACCGGACTGCTCGAGCTCGCCTCGGCGCTGGCCGGCGCCGGGGTCGAGCTGGTCTCCACCGGCTCGACCGCCGCGACCATCCGCGACGCAGGCCACTCCGTCACCGACGTCTCGGCCGTGACCGGCTTCCCCGAGTCGCTCGACGGCCGGGTGAAGACCCTGCACCCCGGCGTGCACGCGGGCATCCTCGCGGACGTGCGCCTCGCCTCGCACCGCGAGCAGCTCGAGCAGCTCGAGATCGCGCCGTTCGAGCTCGTCGTCGTGAACCTCTACCCGTTCCGCGAGACCGTCGCCGGCGGCGCCGACGCGCCGACCGTGGTCGAGAACATCGACATCGGCGGCCCCGCGCTCGTCCGCGCCTCGGCGAAGAACCACGCGAACGTGGCGATCGTCGTCGATCCGGCCGACTACGCCGGCGTCGTCGCCGCGCTCGGCACCGGCGGCACGACCCTCGCCGCTCGGCGCACTCTCGCCGCGCGCGCCTTCGCGCACACCGCCTCGTACGACTCCGCCGTCGCCGCCTGGTTCGCCGGGCAGGAGGCGGATGGCGAGTCCGAGTTCCCCGGCTCGGTCGAGATCCGCGGCACCCGGCAGCAGGTGCTCCGCTACGGCGAGAACTCGCACCAGAAGGCCGCGCTCTACGTCTCGCCCGACGGCACCGGCATCGCCCAGGCGCGCCAGCTGCACGGCAAGGAGATGTCGTACAACAACTTCGTCGACGCCGACGCGGCCGTCCGCGCGGCCTACGACTTCGTCCTCCCCGCCGTAGCGATCATCAAGCACGCCAACCCGTGCGGCATCGCGATCGCCGGCGCGAAGGCCATCGACCCGATCGCGTCCGCGCACCGCCGCGCCCACGAGTGCGACCCGGTGTCGGCCTTCGGCGGCGTCATCGCCGCGAACCGGACCGTCACCCTCGCCATGGCCGAGACGGTGAAGGAGATCTTCACCGAGGTCCTCGTCGCCCCCGGCTTCGAGCCCGAGGCGCTCGAGGTGCTGAAGACCAAGAAGAACCTGCGCCTGCTGCAGCTGCCCGACTTCTACGCCCCGGTCGAGACCGAGTTCAAGCAGATCTCCGGCGGGATCCTGCTGCAGCAGCCGGACCGCTTCGTCGGCGGCCCCGGCGAGGTCAGCTCCGGCTGGGAGCTCGTCGCCGGCGAGCCCGCCGACGCGGACACGATGCTCGACCTCGAGTTCGCCTGGAAGGCCTGCCGCGCCGTCAAGTCGAACGCGATCCTGCTCGCCAAGGGCGGCGCCTCCGTCGGCGTCGGCATGGGCCAGGTCAACCGCGTCGACTCCTGCCACCTCGCCGTCTCCCGCGCCGGCGACCGCGCCCCCGGCTCCGTCGCCGCCTCCGACGCGTTCTTCCCCTTCGCCGACGGCCTCGAGGTCCTCCTCGCCGCCGGCGTCAAAGCCGTCGTCCAGCCCGGCGGCTCCGTCCGCGACCCCGAGGTCATCGAGGCCGCGAAGCGCGCCGGCGTCACCATGTACACGACGGGGGAGCGGCACTTCTTCCACTGAGCGCCGCAGGCGCTCAGTGGGCGCCTTCTTCCACTGAGCGCCGCAGGCGCTCAGTGGGCGCCTTCTTCCACGCCGCTCCCTGCGCGGCGTGGCGCGGTCGGCCTCCTGGGGTGGTGCGTTCCGCAGAGCGGGTCGCGTCGGCCGCCGCGGGAATCGCTTGGCACGCGATCCCCGCGCGCGGCCTCTCCCTTCGGGAGTCGGGGTCTGCCCGCTCCACTCCTCAGAAGTTGTCGTAGTCGAGCGTCGAGTCCGACAACATTTGCGGACTCGGGGTGCGTGCCCGGCGCCGCGCCGCCACTCTCCAAAAGTTGCGGTAGTGGCATGCGACTACCGCAACTTCTGCGGAGTCGGTGGCCTCCGAGCGCGGACGGGTCCCTCCGCTCTCCAGAAGTTGTCGTAGGCGACCGTCGAGTACGACAACTTTTGCGGACTCGGGGAGCGAGCCCGGCGCCGCGCACCCACTCTCCAGAAGTTGCGGTAGCGGGGCGCGACTACCGCAACTCTGCGGAGTCGGCGGCTTCCGAGCGCGGAGGAGCCGCTCCGCTCTCCAAAAGTTGTCGTAGTGGGGCGTCGGGTACGACGACTTCTGCGCACTGGCGGCGCGAGGCGGGCGGGCGGCTTCATTCCGCAGAAGTTGCGGTAGTGGGGTGCGAGTACCGCGACTTCCGCGGAGTCGGTGTCCGGCGAGGGCGGGCCGGGTGCTCCATCCGCCGGAAGTCGCGGTAGTGGGGTGCGAGTACCGCGACTTGGGAGGAGTGGTGGGGGAGCCGAGCGGGCGCGGCGCGGACGGGCGACGGCTCTCAGACGGCTGCAAGGGTCTGGGCAGGGGGCGCAGGGGTGCGAGCGCGTAGGGTCTCCGGGTGCCCTCCGACTCGACGCTGAACGCGCCCACCGCCCCGACCGCCGCCACCGCTCCGACCGGGAGGCGGCGCCTGCTGACGGCGCTCGCCGCCGCGGCGGCCACGGCGATCGCGGCCCACCTCGCCAACCTGCTCGCCTTCTTCATCGGCAACCAGCTGGCGCCGACGTCGATCCCGCAGGTCAACGCCTACTTCCTGCTCTCGAGCGTGCTCGCCTTCGTGGTGGTGCTCGTCCTCGCCGCGGCCGGGCTGCTCGCCCGCGCCTGGACGGCCGCGATCGCCGGGCTCGTCGCGGGGATCGTCGGCGCCGTCTTCGGCACCCTCGTGCAGGCCAGCGCGACGGGCGAGCCGATCACCGGCGAGGTCTGGTTCTCCATCGTGCAGACCTTCGGCGGGCTCAACCTCGTCTTCCTGCTCGCCTTCGTGGTCGCCGCCGCGACCCTCGGCCACCGCATCGCCGTCGCCTTGACGCACGCCAGGTCCGCGAAGTCCTCGGCCACCGCCGCCCGCCCGGAGCGCCGCCTCGCGCTCATCCGGCAGCCCGCGGACGACCTCGACGCCGGCGAGCTCACCCACCTCGAGCGCGTCCCCGTCGACCGGGTGAAGGCGCTGCAGCAGTGGGAGGAGTACGTCGATGCGCTCGAGGAGGCCGGCTGGGAGACCGTCCAGGTCGCCACGGCGCCCGAGCTGCCCGACTCCGTCTTCCTCGAGGACGCGCTGCTCGTCGTCGACGGGCACGCGGTCCTCACCCGCCCGGGCGCCGAGTCGCGCCGCGGCGAGGTCGACGGCGCGGAGGAGGCGGCCCGCGCCCTCGACCTGATCGTGCACCGGATCGAGGCGCCCGGCACCCTGGAGGGCGGCGACGTCCTCCGCATCGGCTCGACCGTCTACGTCGGCCGCGGTGGCCGCACCAACGCCGAGGGCGTCGCGCAGCTGCGGGTCCTGCTCCGTCCGCTCGGCCTGAGGGTCGTCGCGGTCCCGCTCACCCGCGCCCTGCACCTCAAGAGCGCCGTCACCGCGCTGCCGGACGGCACCGTGATCGGCTGGGAGTCCGTCGTCGACGAGCCGCGGCTCTTCCCCTCCTTCCTGCCGATGCCGGAGGAGGGCGGCGCCCACGTGGTCGTGCTCGGCCCGGACACGCTGCTGATGGCGGCGTCCGCGCCGCGGAGCGCGGAGCTGCTCCGCGAGCTCGGCTACCGCGTCGTGGCGGTCGACATCTCGGAGTTCGAGAAGCTCGAGGGCTGCGTGACCTGTCTGTCGGTGCGGGTGCGCTGACCGCCTCGCGCCGCTCGCGCGGGCACTCGGCAGGGCCGGTCGTGGTGGAGAAGGCGACCCGGCGATCCGCGCCCGCGGTCGCCGAGCGGTGGACGCCGCCGAGGGACCGGGTATAGCCTTCAAGGCTGCCCAGAAGCCCGCAAGGGGCCGGCGGCATCCCCGCCCTCGCGACGCCACGGTGCCGCAGGGCTCCGTCCTCCGTCGCGAAAGCCCAGCACCGTGCTCGCACAGTCCTCTCCGCCCGCCGCTCCGAAGCGCCCGAACACCCTCCGCACTCTGCTGCGCCTGGTCCCGTTCGTCGGCGACGCGCTGCCCCGCCTGGTCGGCGGCATCGCGATCGCCCTCGTGGCCAGCCTCGTCTCGCTCGCGATCCCGATCGTCCTCCAGCAGCTGGTCGACGGACCGCTCGGCGACGGCGCGACCGCCGCAGGGTCCGGCGATCTCGGCCCGCTGATCGGCCCGGTCGTCGTCGTGCTCCTGCTCGGCGTCCTCGAGGCCGCCGCCATCGCGCTGCGTCGGCGGATGGTGCTCACCCCGAGCACGCGGGTCGAGGCACGGATGCGCACCGCGCTCTACCGCCAGCTCCAGGACCTGCCCGTCTCGTTCCACGACCGCTGGCAGAGCGGGCAGCTGCTCTCGCGCGCGATGAGCGACCTCAGCCTCATCCGCCGCTGGATCGCCTTCGGCTTCGTGCTGCTGGTGGTCAACGCGCTGACGATCGTCGTCGGCTTCGGCGTCCTCGTCTACTGGAACCCGATCCTCGGCGCGCTGTTCGTGGCCTGCTCGATCCCGGTCTGGATCTACGGCTTCGCCTTCGAGAAGCGCTACTCGAGCATCGCGCGCCGCAGCCAGGACCAGGCCGGCGACCTCGCCACCACGGTCGAGCAGTCGGTGCACGGCATCCGCGTCCTCAAGGCGTTCGGCCGCCACCAGCACGCGCTCGCCGGCTTCGCCGACCAGGCGGAGAAGCTGCGCGGCACGGAGGTGGAGAAGGCGAAGGCCATCGCGGGCATCTGGGTGGTCCTGCTGCTCATCCCCGACATCGCCTTCGCGCTCTGCCTCCTCGCCGGAGTCTGGCTGGCCGCCGACGGACAGCTCAGCGTCGGCGAGCTCTTCGCCTTCTTCGCCACCGCGACCGTGCTGCGCTGGCCGGTGGAGTCGATCGGCTTCCTGCTCTCGATGACGTTCGACGCGCGCACCGCCGTCGACCGCTACTTCGAGGTGATGGACAGCCGGAACACGATCACCGACCCGGAGGCACCCGCGACGATCGCCCGGCCGCTCGGCCGAGTGAGCTTCCGCGACGTGCACTTCCGCTACCAGGACGCGCCCGAGCGCTTCGCCGACCTCCTCGACGGCGTCGACCTCGAGGTCGAGCCCGGCGAGACGATGGCGCTCGTCGGCCTCACCGGCTCCGGCAAGACGACGCTCACCGCGCTGCTGCCGCGCCTCTACGACGTGACCGGCGGGGCGATCGAGATCGACGGCGTCGACGTGCGGCACCTCCGGCGCGACGAGCTGCGCTCCCACGTGGGCATGGCCTTCGAGGACGCGACGCTGTTCTCCACCTCGGTGCGCGAGAACGTGCTGCTCGGCCGCCCCGACGCCTCCGAGGCGGAGCTGCTCGAGGCGCTCGAGATCGCGCAGGCGGACTTCGTGCACTCCCTGCCGAACGGGCTCGACACCACCGTGGGCGAGGAGGGGATGAGCCTCTCCGGCGGCCAGCGCCAGCGGCTCGCCCTCGCGCGCGCCATCGCCGCGCGGCCCGCCGTCCTCGTCCTGGACGACCCGCTGTCGGCCCTCGACGTCGACACCGAGGCGCGGGTGGAGAAGGGCCTGCGCCGCGTGCTCGGCGACACCACCGCGCTGATCGTCGCGCACCGCCCCTCGACGGTCGCCCTCGCCGACCGCGTCGCCCTCCTCGAGGAGGGCCGCGTCACGGCGGTCGGCACCCACACCGAGCTGCTCGCGAGCAGCCCGCACTACCGCTTCGTCATCTCGAGCCTCGAGGAGGACGAGCTCGCCCGCCCCCGCGGCACCGAGCGCGTCGGCTCGCGCCCGCGCGCCGAGGCCGAGCTGACGGACCTGACCGACCTCACGGAGCTGGAGACCCGATCATGAGCACTCTCGGATCCACCGAGGAGCGCGACGACCTCACCCGCGCGGAGTCCGCGGCCCTGCGCCGGCGCTCGCTCGCGCTGCTCGGGTCGCTGCTGCGCCCGCTGCGGCTGCGACTGGTGCTGACCGCGGTCGTCGTGGTGATCTCGACCGCCGCCCAGGTGGCGGGGCCGGCGCTGATCGCGCTGGGCATCGACAACGGACTGCCTGCGATCCTCGACGGTGACGCGACCCCGCTGGTCCTCACCGTCGTCGCCTACGTCCTGACCGGCGTGGTCGGCGCCGTCCTCGTCGCCTGGTACACCGTGCTGTCGGCGCGGGTGAGCCAGGCGATCCTGATCGACCTGCGCAAGCGCGTCTTCCTGCACACCCAGAAGCTGAGCCTGGAGTTCCACGAGAACTACACCTCCGGCCGGATCATCTCCCGGCAGACCAGCGACCTGGATTCCATCCGCGAGCTGCTCGACTCCGGCATCAACCAGCTCGTGCAGGGCGCCCTCTACATGGGCTTCGTCGCCATCGCGCTGGTCTCGCTCGACGGCGTCAGCGGCCTCGTGCTCGCCTGCGCTCTCGTGCCGCTGGCGATCCTGACCCGCTGGTTCCAGAAGCGCTCGCAGTCGCTCTTCCGCGGCACCCGCGTCGCGTCGTCCCGCCTGATCGTCCAGTTCGTCGAGACGATGACCGGCATCCGAGCGGTGCAGACCTTCCGCACCCAGGAGCGCAACGAGTCGGCCTTCGGCGTCGTCGTCGAGCGCTACCGGGTCGCCTACAAGAAGGTCTTCGGCGTCTTCGGCACCTTCGACCCCGGTCTCGTGCTGATCGGCAACGTCACGATGGCGGCCGTGCTCTTCTTCGGCGGGATGCGGGTGCTCGACGGCGGTCTCGAGATCGGCGCCCTGCTCGGCGTGCTGCTCTACACCCGGCGGTTCTTCGCGCCGGTGCAGGAGATGGCGATGTTCTACAACTCCTACCAGTCCGCGGCGGCCGCGCTCGAGAAGATCTCGGGCGTCCTCGCGGAGGAGCAGAGCGTCCCGGATCCGGCGCACCCCGTCGACCTCCGCGAGGCGCGGGGGGCGCTCGGCTTCGAGGGCGTCCGCTTCGCCTACACGACCGACCGGGAGATCCTGCCGCGCTTCGACCTGCGGATCCCCGCGGGCCAGACGATCGCGCTGGTCGGCTCGACCGGCGCCGGCAAGTCGACGCTCGCGAAGCTCATCTCGCGCTTCTACGACCCGACCGACGGAGTGGTGACCCTCGACGGCGTCGACCTCCGGCAGCTGCACCCGAAGGACCTCCGGCGCGCGATCGTGATGGTGACCCAGGAGGCGTACCTCTTCTCCGGCTCCGTCGCGGACAACATCGCGATCGGCCGGCCCTCGGCCTCCTACGACGAGATCGTCGACGCGGCGAAGGCGGTCGGCGCCCATGCGTTCATCCAGGCGCTGCCGGACGGCTACGACACCGACGTGAACAAGCGCGGCGGACGGGTCTCGGCCGGTCAGCGCCAGCTGATCTCGTTCGCGCGGGCGTTCCTGGCGGACCCGGCGGTGCTGATCCTGGACGAGGCGACCTCCTCGCTCGACATCCCGAGCGAGCGGCTGGTGCAGCTCGGCCTGCAGACGCTGCTCGCGGACCGGACCGCGGTGATCATCGCGCACCGGCTGTCGACGGTCGCGATCGCCGACCGGGTGCTGGTGATGGAGCACGGCCGCATCGTCGAGGACGGGACACCGGAGGCGCTGATCGCGGGCGACGGCCGCTTCGCCACGCTGCACGCGGCCTGGCGCGACTCCCTGGTCTGAGCCGGAGGGTCCGCCGCCGCGGTCAGGGCGTCCAGCGCGCGGCGCGGACGTCCACCCGGTAGCCGCCCGGCGTCGTGACGAGCGGCGTGCCCTCGCGCTCGTAGTGCTCGCGGGCGCGCTCCTCGTGCCCGATCGCCGGGGCGCCGCCGGAGCGGACGACCCGCCACCAGGCCACGTCGGAGCCGTAGCGGGCGAGCACCGTTCCCACGGCGCGGGCGGCGCGGGTGCCGAGCACCGCGGCGATCTCGCCGTAGGCCATCACGCGGCCGGGCGGGATCCCGTCGACGACGGCGAGGACCGCCGAGACGAAGTCGGCGGGGTCCGCCGCGTCGTCGGGACGCTCGGTCAGAGCTTCAGCGCCCCGATGTTCTCGCCGTACGGGGTCTCGCCGATGACCTCGAAGCCGATCCAGCGGAAGAACTGCTCGGGGCCGTCGGCGCCGGACTCCCAGATCACGGTGAGCGTGTCGAAGCCGCGGGCGCGCGCCTCGTCGGCGGCGGCGCGGACGGCGAAGGTGCCGACACCGCGGCCCTGCTTGGCCGCGTCGATGTTGATCCGCCAGATGCAGCTGCGGAACTCCTCCGGCGCCTGCGGGTCGAAGTGCGCGTGGATGAAGCCGACGAGCTCGTCGCCGTCGAGGATCGCCCGCTGCCAGGCGGCGCCCGGGTCGATCACGGCGGCGGCCGCGGAGTACGACTCCGGTGCGACGAACTGCTCCTGACCCGGTTTGAGGCTCAGTCCGTTCACGGCGGAGATGTTCGCGGCCGACAGCTCTTCCAGGCGGAGGTCACTCATGCCGCCCAATCTAGCGGCCCGGCTCGGCGGCGGTCATCCTCCTCGCGGACGAGCGTCGCGGCGCGCAGGGTGCGGGGCTCCTCCTCGCGGAGAAGTGTCTCGACGTCGAGACAGTTCCGGCCTCGGGTAGGCTGGTCGAGGCCGTCTGGAGCGGCCGCGGAGCCACCCGTCCCTCGCAGCAGCGGGGCGGTGCAACGAGACCCTGGGAGTGCAATGTCGAAGATCAAGGTTGAAGGAACCGTCGTCGAGCTCGACGGCGACGAGATGACGCGGATCATCTGGCAGAAGATCAAGGACACCCTGATCCACCCGTACCTCGACGTGAACCTCGAGTACTACGACCTCGGCATGGAGTACCGCGACCAGACCGACGACCAGGTCACGATCGACGCCGCCCACGCCATCCAGAAGCACGGCGTCGGCGTCAAGTGCGCGACCATCACGCCCGACGAGGCGCGCGTCGAGGAGTTCGGCCTGAAGAAGATGTGGAAGTCGCCGAACGGCACGATCCGCAACATCCTCGGCGGCGTCATCTTCCGCGAGCCGATCATCATCTCGAACATCCCGCGCCTGGTGCCCGGCTGGAACAAGCCGATCATCATCGGCCGCCACGCCTTCGGCGACCAGTACCGCGCCACCGACTTCGTCTTCAAGGGCAAGGGCACGCTCACCGTCGAGTTCACCCCCGAGGACGGCTCCGAGCCGATGAAGTTCGAGGTCTACAAGGCCCCCGACGACGGCATCGCGCAGGTCCAGTACAACCAGGACTCGTCGATCCGCGACTTCGCGCGCTCCTCGCTCAACTACGGCCTGACCCGCAACTACCCGGTCTACCTCTCCACGAAGAACACGATCCTCAAGGCCTACGACGGCCGGTTCAAGGACATCTTCGAGGAGATCTTCGAGACCGAGTTCAAGGAGCGCTTCGAGGCCGCCGGTCTCACCTACGAGCACCGCCTCATCGACGACATGGTCGCCTCGGCCATGAAGTGGGAGGGCGGCTACGTCTGGGCCTGCAAGAACTACGACGGCGACGTCCAGTCCGACACCGTCGCGCAGGGCTTCGGCTCGCTCGGCCTGATGACCTCGGTCCTCTCCACCCCCGACGGCAGCGTCGTCGAGGCGGAGGCGGCGCACGGCACCGTCACGCGCCACTACCGCCAGCACCAGGCCGGCAAGCCCACCTCGACGAACCCGATCGCCTCGATCTACGCCTGGACGCGCGGCCTCGCGCACCGCGGCAAGCTCGACGGCAACCAGGAGCTCATCGACTTCTCGCTGACCCTCGAGGACGTCGTCATCAAGACGGTCGAGTCCGGCAGCATGACGAAGGACCTCGCGCTCCTCGTCGGCCCCGACCAGGCCTGGCAGACGACCGAGGAGTTCCTCGCCACGCTCGACGAGAACCTCAAGGCGCGCATGGCGAGCTGAGCTCCGCCCCTCGGCCCGGCCTCGGGCTCGCACGAACGGCTCCGGCTCGCGGGAATCCTCGGATTCCGCGAGCCGGAGCCGTTTCCGCGTGCCGGAGGTGCGGTGGCGGTCGGTACCGCCGTCAGAGCACGCGCGCCAGCTGCTCCATCGCCGCCCGGGGATCGCTGCCGACCGGCATGAGCACGGTGCTGGCCGCTCCGGCCGCGTGCAGCTCGTCGATCCGCGCGCGGGCCGTCTCCGGAGTCCCGACGACGGCGAGCCGGTCGACCCACTCGTCCGGCAGATCGCGGACGAAGGCGGCGCGGTCGGCGCTCCGGGCGCGCAGCTGCGCGAACTCCTCGGCGAAGAGCAGCGGCTCGATGTGCGGCGCCCAGTCCGGCTCACCGACCCACTCCAGTCCGGGGCGCACGGCGGCGCGGGCCTCTCCGGCGTCGTCCGAGACGGCGGCCACGTTGTAGGCGACGACGCGGCCCGGCGTGCCCATCTGCTCCCGGGCGCGGGCGAGGTACTCCGGAGCGACCGGCTCGGCGAGGATCGCCCCGTCGGCGATGCGCCCGGCGAGCTCGAGCGAGCGCGGTCCGCGCACGCCGGCCAGCAGTGGCGGCACGACCCGCGGCGGCGACTCGAGCCGCAGCCCGTCGACGTGGACGTAGCGGCCGTCACGGGTCACCTGCTCGCCGGCGAGCAGTGCGCGGATCGCGTCGAACTGCTCCGAGAGCAGGGTCAGCGGGCTCTTCGGCCAGACGCCGAGTCCGCGCATCCAGCCCGGCATGCCGTGGCCGATGCCCGCGTGGACGCGGCCGGGGAAGAGCTCGGCGAGCGTGCCGAGCTCCATCGCGGTGAAGGCGGCGGTGCGGACCGCGGCGGGCAGGATGCCGATGCCGACGACGATCCGCTCGGTCGCGGCGAGGACGGCCGCGGCCTGGGCGACGCCGCCGCGGAAGCCGAGGTCCTCCACGACCCAGAGCTCGTCGAAGCCGAGCTCCTCGGCCCGGCGGGCGTAGGGCAGGACCTCGGCGGCGGGGAGATCGCGGGGGAGCAGGACGCCGACGGCGGCGTCAGGATTCGGAGAGCGCATCCCGCCAGCGTAGGACCGGCGGGGTGGAGTCCCCGAAATGGGGGCATCCGGATCCCCGGAGATCGGACGCCGCTGTCCCCCGAACAAGGACTTCGTTACCTGTTCGTAACAGAGCTGGGCGATCCAGTTCGTAGGGTCGACTCTGTGCGAGAACCGATCCGGTTCTCAGCAACTGTGAGTAAAGGACATCGATTGCCGCTTCACTTGTCCCACCGTCCACCCGTCCGCCGCGCTGAGAAGCGCATCCTCGCCGGCCTCGCCGCCCTCGGCATCGCCGCCTCCGGCGCCTTCGCCGTCTCGGCCGCCTCGGCCGCCCCGCTCGTCGGCGGGGCCGCTCTCGTCGGCGGACTCTCCACCCTCCAGACCTTCGACGACGGCGACTACGTCGTCACGCTCGTCGAGCCGTCCGCGGCGACCTACGAGGGCACCGACGCCCGCTTCGCCCGCACCGCTCCGGACGCCGGCGCGCAGCTGCAGGCCCGCTCGGCTCCGGTCGAGGACTACTCCGCGCACCTCGAGCAGCGGCAGGACGACGTCGCCGCCGCCGTCGACGCCGCGATCGGCTACCACTACACGGTCGCCCTCAACGGCTTCTCCGCCTCGCTCACCGCCGCGCAGGCGAGCGAGCTCGCCGGCCGCAAGGACGTCGCGCAGGTGCGGGAGCTCGAGGACCTGAAGCTCGACCGCGCCGCGGCCTCCACCACGTCGGCTCCCGGCGCCACCGCCGAGGCCGGCATCCCCGTCCCCGACACCGGTCAGGAGTCCTCCACGAGCTTCCTCGGCCTCGAGGGCGACGGCGGAGTCTGGGACACCGTCGGCGGTGTCGAGAAGGCCGGCGAGGGCATCGTCGTCGGCGTCATCGACTCCGGCATCGCACCCGAGAACCCGTCCTTCGCGGGCGCTCCGCTCGCGACCTCCCCGGGCGCCGCTCCCTACACGGACGGCACGACCGTCAGCTACCGCAAGTCCGACGGCACCACCTTCGCCGGCTCCTGCTCGCCCGGCCTCGCCGGCTCCGAGCAGTGGGACGGCGGCGAGTGCAACCAGAAGCTGATCGGCGCGCGCTGGTTCCTCGGCCAGAACGAGGAGGCCGGCTCCGCTGACAACCCCGAGTACCGCTCCCCGCGCGACGCGGACGGCCACGGCTCGCACACCGCGAGCACGGCGGCCGGCAACGCCGACGTCGAGGCCTCGGTCGACGGCTACGACTACGGCACCATCTCCGGTGTCGCACCCGCCGCGAAGGTCGCCGCCTACAAGGTCTGCTGGAACGGCGACGTGGACGGCACCGACGACGACGACTACTGCTCCGGCGAGGGCATCCTGGCCGCGATCAACGCGGCCGTCGCGGACGGCGTCGACGTGATCAACTTCTCGATCGGCGGCGGTTCCGCCGTGTCGACGCTGACCCCCTACGACGAGGCGTTCCTGAACGCCGCGGCCGCGGGTGTCTTCGTGGCCGCTTCGGCCGGCAACTCCGGCCCGGGCGTCTCGACCCTCGACCACGCCTCGCCCTGGTACACCACGGTCGCCGCGTCCTCGATCCCGACCTACACGGCCACCGCCACCCTCGGTGACGGCCAGGCCTTCGTCGGCGGATCGATCAGCGTGCACGACGACGTCACCGGCCCCCTCGTGAACAGCGCCGACGTCGTCGTCGCCGGAACCGAGAACGCCGACATCTGCGCGCCGGGCTCGCTCGACGCCGCGAAGGTCGCCGGGAAGATCGTCGCCTGCACCGCCGGCGTCACCGCGCGCGTCTCCAAGTCGGCCGAGGTCGACCGGGCCGGGGGCATCGGCATGCTGCTGCTGAACCCGTTCCCGAACGCCCTGCACGTCGACGACCACTCGGTCCCGAGCATCCAGATCGACTCGCAGGCCTACGACGCGATCACCGCGTACGCCGGCACCGCGGGCGCGACGGCGACGCTGACCGAGGGCAACGCGACCGGCACCGAGATCCCGGTGCCGCAGGTCGCAGGATTCTCCTCGCGCGGCCCGGCCGAGGCGGACGGCACCGACGTGCTCAAGCCCGACCTCACGGCGCCCGGCGTCGCGATCCTCGCCGACAGCTTCAACGCCGAGGGCGACGACCCCGCCTTCGCGTTCGAGTCCGGCACCTCGATGTCCTCCCCGCACATCGCGGGCCTCGCCGCCCTCATCCTCGGCGTGACCCCGAACGCGTCGCCGTCGGCGGTCAAGTCGGCCATGATGACGACCTCCTACGACAGCGTCGACCAGTCGGGTGCCGCGTCCGACGACGTCTTCGCGCAGGGCGCCGGACACGTCGACCCGACCGCGTTCCTCGACCCCGGACTGCTCTACGAGAGCGGCACGAGCGACTGGATCGCCTTCCTCAAGGGCGCCGGCTACGTCTTCGCCGACCCCGAGCTCGACGCGGTCGAGGCGATCGACCCGTCCGACCTCAACCAGGCCTCGATCGCGATCGGCGCCCTGGCCGGGACCCAGACGGTCACCCGCACGGTCACCTCGACCGAGGCCGGCAGCTACACCGCCGGCCTCGACATCCCGGGAGTCGACGCCGTCGTCTCCCCGTCGACCCTCTCCTTCACCGGAGCGGGCCAGACCGCCGAGTACACGGTGACCTTCACCCGGACCGACGCCGAGCTCGCCGAGTTCGCGACCGGCTACCTCACCTGGTCGAGCGCCGAGCACGAGGTGCGCAGCCCCGTGGCCGTGCGTCCCGTGCTGCTCGACGCGCCGTACGAGGTGTCGGGCTCCGGCTCGACCGGCTCGACGAGCGTCGAGATCATCCCCGGCATCGACGGCCCGCTGCCGCTGGTTCCGAGCGGCCTCGCGGTGGGAGTCCTCGCCGAGGACGCGACCGCGGCGGACGGCCACACCGGCACGCTGCCGCAGGGCGAGACCTTCGAGACGACCGTCGAGGTGCCCGAGGGCACCGAGTTCGCCCGCTTCGACCTCGACTCGCTCGACGACACGGCCGACCTCGACCTGACGATCGCGCAGATCGTTGACGGGAAGCCGGTGACCACGGCGACCAGCGCGACCGGCTCGGCCGACGAGCGGGTGGACCTTTACGCCCCTGAGGCCGGCAGCTACCTGGTCTCCGCGGACATCTACGCGGTGGGCGCGGAGCCGGAGGCGACCTTCGACCTCCGGAGCTTCCTCATCGCGGCGGACGGCGGCGAGGGCTCGCTGACCACCGCGCCCGAGACCGTCGACGCGGTCCTGGGTGAGCCGACGAGCTACTCCGTGTCCTGGACCGGCCTCGCCGGCCCGGCGCAGTACCTCGGCAGCGTCGACTACGCGGACTCGGGTCTCCGGACCCTCGTCAGCGTGGACGTGACGGAGGCGGCGACGCCGGCTCCGACCGCGACGCCGACGGCCGGACCCACGGCCGAGCCGACCGCGACGCCGACCGCCGGACCGACGGCGACGCCGGCTCCGACCGGGACGCCGACCGCCGGACCGACCGCGCCTCCTGCGCCGACCTCCACGCCCACCGCCGGACCGGGCGCGCCCGGCCACGGCGCGGGCGGCCTGCCCTCCACCGGCTTCGGCGGCGGACTGCTCGGAGCGGGCGCCCTGGCGCTGATCGGCGCCGGAGCGGTGCTGACGGGACTGCGTCGCCGCGCGCTCGCGCAGCGTGAGGCGGGCGCCGCGGAGTAGCTCTCCGCAGCCCGGCGACGGCCGCTCCGCACGCCCCTCCGGGGGCGGCGGGGCGGCCGTCGCTCGTTGCGCGCGGATCGAGCCCCACCGTCGTCAGCAGGGTGGTCTGCAGACCACTGTCCTGATGGAGGTGGATCTCGATACGCACGCTGCGCGGGCTACTCGATCAGCATGAAGCGACGCCCTCGTCTGCTGAGCCGCAGCCCCTTGCATGCTGGTCGAGTAGCCCCGCAGGGGCGTATCGAGACCCGCCGTCGTTCGCAGGGTGGTCTGCAGGCTCCGGTTCGGGTGGTGGTGGATCTCGATACGCCCGCTGCGCGGGCTACTCGATCAGCATGAAGCGACGCCCTCGTCTGCCAGCGAAGGTGCACTCGCACAGCGCCGTCAGCTCAGCGCGCGGCGCCCCGAGATCACGCCGGACACCACGGCGACCACGCCGAAGACGATCGCGACGACCGGCTGGCCGAGGTCGAGCCAGGCGAGGGCGGCAGCGCCCATGACCAGCAGCTCGATCAGCGAGCGGCCGTAGAGGTCGATCGCGAGGACGGCGCGCGGCGACAGGAAGAGCGCCCAGAGCAGGATCGCCAGCACCGGTGCGCCCACACCGAAGACGATGCTCCACGGCAGATCCCAGGACAGGAAGCCCCACAGTCCGAGGCTGACGAACGCGAACAGCTCGAGCACGAGGCGGGGGACGTCGTTCGGCCCGACCTTCGGATCGGTCCGTGCAGTGCCCGCTGTCGCTCGATTCACGCGGACCATCGTATCCGCCCGCGGTGAGTCGCCCGAGAGGGCTCGTTCTCCCGCCCTGTGGTCAGCCGTTCCGGGCGAGTCGACGCCGCGCGCCGGAGCGGGGCGGCGGTCAGTGGAAGATGATCGTCCGGGCGCCGTCGAGCAGCACGCGGTCCTCCGCGAACCACTTCACGGCCTGGGTGAGCGTGCGGCTCTCCTCGTCCTGCCCGATCGCGACCAGCTGCGCGGGCGAGTGCGAGTGGTCGACCCGCACGACGTTCTGCTCGATGATCGGGCCCTCGTCGAGGTCGCTCGTCACGAAGTGCGCGGTCGCGCCGATCAGCTTCACCCCGCGGGCGTGCGCCTGCTTGTAGGGGTTCGCGCCCTTGAAGCCGGGCAGGAAGGAGTGGTGGATGTTGATCGCCCGGCCGGCCAGGCGCGCGCAGAGCTCGGGGGAGAGGATCTGCATGTAGCGGGCGAGGACGACCAGCTCGACGTCGTGCTCCTCGACGACCTCGACGACGCGCTCCTCGAAGGCGCGCTTGGTCTCGGGCGACGTCACCGCGCGCGACTCGAACGGCACTCCGTAGAAGCCGGCCAGGTCCTGCAGGGTGGCGTGGTTCGAGAGGATCAGCGGGACGTCGATGGCGAGCTGCCCGGCGCGCTGGCGGAACAGCAGGTCGTTCACGCAGTGCCCCGCGGTCGAGGCGAGCAGCAGCGTGCGCAGCGGGCGGCCGACGACGTCGAGCCGCCAGGTCATGCCGTAGTGCTCGGTGACGGGGAGCAGCGCGGCCTCGAACTCGTCGCGGGTGACGGGCGACTGCACCTGCAGGCGCATGAAGAAGCGCCCGGTGTCGGCGCTGGAGAACTGCTGGCTCTCGGTGATGTTGCCGCGGGCCTGCACCACCGCTCCCGAGACCGCGTGCACGATGCCGGGCAGATCGGGGCAGGCGAAGGTGAGCGTCCAGTGGTTGCCGGGACCGTCGTCGCCGGCGCCGCTCGCCGCGTCGGCGGGCGTTCGGGCGGGAGCGGGCGCGGCGGAATCGGTCTGCATCCGCTCAGGATATCGGCCGCCCGTTGCTACACTGGCCGCGTCGCGACTGGCGTTCGGATGGGTGACCATCAGGGAGCGGCACCCTCTCCGGAGACCTCTTCCGGACACTTTTCCTGCCGCTCGCCTGGGCCGGAACGGATACCGTTGTTCTGCGTGCCCGAGCGTGCCTCGTCGCCTCGCGGACGCCATCCGTTTCGCAGCCAAGGAGCGCACGTGTCCTCTTCTCCCGCCTCGAGCACCGCCAGCACCGGTGTCTCGGCCTCGTTCAACGAGCCCGTCTCCGTCGTCGATCCCGAGATCGCCGCCGTCCTGCAGCAGGAGCTCGACCGCCAGCGCGGCTACCTCGAGATGATCGCCAGCGAGAACTTCGTGCCGCGCGCGATCCTCGAGTCGCAGGGCTCGGTCCTCACCAACAAGTACGCCGAGGGCTACCCCGGCCGTCGCTACTACGGCGGCTGCGAGTTCGTCGACGTCGCCGAGCAGCTCGCGATCGACCGCGCCAAGGCCCTCTTCGGCGCCGAGTTCGCGAACGTCCAGCCGCACTCCGGAGCGACCGCGAACGCGGCGGCGCTCGCCGCCCTCGTCCAGCCGGGCGACACCATCCTCGGTCTCGAGCTGGCGCACGGCGGCCACCTCACCCACGGGATGAAGCTCAACTTCTCGGGCAAGCTCTACAACGCCACCGCGTACGGAGTGGACCCGCAGACCTTCCGCATCGACATGGACGCGGTCCGCGAGAAGGCCCTCGAGGTCCGCCCGCAGGTCCTCATCGCCGGCTGGTCGGCCTACCCCCGCCACCTCGACTTCGAAGCGTTCCGCGCGATCGCCGACGAGGTCGGCGCCAAGCTCTGGGTCGACATGGCGCACTTCGCCGGACTCGTCGCCGCGGGCCTGCACCCCTCGCCCGTCCCGCACGCCGACGTGGTGACCACCACGGTGCACAAGACGCTCGCCGGCCCGCGCTCGGGCCTCATCCTCGCCAAGCAGGAGTACGCCAAGAAGCTCAACTCCGCCGTCTTCCCGGGCCAGCAGGGCGGACCGCTCATGCACGTCATCGCCGCGAAGGCCACCGCGTTCAAGCTCGCGGGCGAGCAGGAGTTCGCCGACCGCCAGGCGCGCACCATCCGCGGCGCGCAGATCCTCGCCGAGCGCCTCACCGCCGCCGACTCGAAGGCCGAGGGCATCGACGTGCTCACCGGCGGCACCGACGTGCACCTCGTGCTCGCCGACCTGCGCGACTCCCCGCTCGACGGCAAGCAGGCGGAGGACCGCCTGCACGAGGTCGGCATCACGGTCAACCGCAACGCGGTGCCGTTCGACCCGCGCCCGCCGATGGTCACCTCGGGCCTGCGGATCGGCACCCCCGCGCTCGCGACCCGCGGCTTCGGCGACGCCGAGTTCACCGTCGTGGCCGACGTGATCGCCGAGGCGCTCAAGCCCTCGGCCGACCTCGAGGCGCTGCGCGCCCGGGTCATGGGGCTCACGGACGACTTCCCGCTGTACCCCGGGCTGTAGGCCGCCCCGCCCCTTTCGGGTGACCCTGCGCTCGGCGGGGTCCGGAGCGCCGAGCGCGCCTCCGGACACCGCCGAGCACTACTGCACGACAGGCGCGGGAGCGCCGACGAACGAGGAGTTCCACGATGACGGCACAGGTACTCGACGGCGTCGCGACCGCCGCGACGGTCAAGGCGGAGATCGCCGAGCGCGTGGCCGTGCTGCGCGAGAAGGGCGTCGTGCCCGGTCTCGGCACGCTGCTGGTCGGCGACGACCCGGCCTCCCGCTCCTACGTCGCGGGCAAGCACCGCGACTGCGCGGAGGTGGGCATCGAGTCGATCCGCGTCGACCTGCCCGCCACGGCCTCCGCCGAGGACATCCGCGCGGCCATCCGACAGCTCAACGAATCGGACTCGGTGACCGGCTACATCATCCAGCTGCCGCTGCCCAAGGGCATCGACGAGAACGCGATGCTCGAGCTGATGGACCCGGACAAGGACGCCGACGGACTGCACCCGACCAACCTCGGCCGGCTGGTGCTGGGCGTCGAGGGCGAGCTCGACAGCCCGCTGCCCTGCACGCCGAACGGCATCGTCGAGATGCTGAAGCGCCACGAGATCCCGATCTCGGGGAAGCACGTCGTGGTCGTCGGGCGCGGGCTCACGGTCGGCCGCCCGCTCGGGCTGCTGCTGACCCGCAAGGGGCTCGACGCGACGGTGACGCTGACGCACTCGCGGACGACGGATCTCGCGGCGGAGGTGCGGCGGGCGGACATCGTGGTCGCCGCTGTGGGTGTTCCAGGGCTGATCGCGGCGGACTGGGTGAAGCCGGGGGCGGCGGTGCTCGACGTCGGGATCACGCGGGTCGAGAATCCGGAGACGGGGAAGGCGAAGCTGACCGGCGACGTCGCTCCCGGAGTCGCGGAGGTCGCGGGGTGGCTGTCGCCGGTGCCGGGCGGGGTCGGGCCGATGACGCGGGCGATGCTGATCCACAACGTGGTGGGGGCGGCGGAGCGGGCTCTGCGCTAGTTCGACGTCGGGGGGTGCTTGCTGCTGCCGTTCTGACGGGGGGAGGGGCGCGGTGCCTCGTCGCGGCTCCTTCCCGCGCGCCTTCGGCGCGCCCGCCAGACCCGAGCCAGGAGCCGCGACGAGACACCGCGCCCCTCCGGGCCGGCGGACGGGGGACCGGGCTTCGCCGGTCGGGGGCGCTGAGGCTCGTTGGGGACCGGAGCACCGAGTGTTGAGGACCAGGGGCGGCGGGACCAGGCGACGGGGCACTCAGGAGTGGAAGCGGACCTCGTCCCCTGGGGTCAGGTGGGCCAGGGCGTCGAGGGACGTCGAGGCGATGACGGCGAGGACCGGGTAGCCGCCCGTTGTGGGGTGGTCGGGGCCGAAGAGGACGGGGAGGCCTGAGGGCGGGAGCTGGATCGAGCCGTGGACCAGGGCCTCGCTGGGGAGCTCAGGGGCGTCGCCTGTGGGGAGGGGGGTGCCGGTGAGGCGGAGGCCGATGCGGTCGGCGGAGGGGCTGAGGTGCCAGGGGCCGGTGAGCAGGCGCTGCCACGTGCCGGGGGGCAGGAGGTCGAGGCGGGGGCCGGGGTGCACGCGCAGGACCGGGTCTCGGGGCGGGTCGAAGGGCCACCAGTCGGGGAGGAGGACCTCGCCGGCGGGGGTGCCGAACGCGAGCAGGCCGCCGGGGCGGAGGGGGGCCGGGCCGAGGGCGGAGAGGGTGTCGCGGGAGCGGGAGCCGAGGACGGGTGGCGCGGCGATGCCGCCGCGGACGCCGAGGGTGCGGCGCAGGCCCGTCGTCAGGGGGCCGAGTCGCAGGACCGAGCCCTCGGGGGCGAGCGTCGGCAGGACGCGGGCGAGGGCGGCGCCGTCGAGGGTCGCGGCTCCGGCGGCTCCGGTCAGGCTGATCCAGGCGGAGGTCTCGAAGCGGGCGGTGAAGCCGGCGCCGAGCAGTTCGAGCGCAGCCGCGTCCGGGGCGTTGCCGAGCAGGCGGTTCGCGAGGCGGAGAGCGCCGCGGTCCATCGCGCCGGAGCGTCCGACGCCGACGGCGGCGTGGCCGGGGCGGCCGTGGTCCTCGACGAGGGCCAGGGGGCCGGGGTCGAGGATGCGCAGGCTCACGGCAGTGCCCGGAAGCGGACCTCGTCGCCGGGGGCGAGCAGGGCGGGCGGCAGGCGCTCGATGTCCCAGAGCTCCGCGTCGGTCGAGCCGATCAGCTGCCAGCCGCCGGGGGAGGAGCGCGGGTAGACGCCGGAGTAGCCGGCTGCGAGGGCGACCGCGCCGGCGGGGACGCGGGTGCGCGGCTCGGCGCGGCGGGCGACCTCCGGCCAGGGGGTGAGCGCGACGAGGTAGGCGAAGCCGGGGGCGAAGCCGCCGAAGGCCGCGCGCCACGGGGTCGCCGTGTGGCGGCGGATCAGCTCGGCGGTCGTCCAGCCCAGGGCGTCCGCCGCCTCGGCGAGGTCGACGCCGTCGTAGCGGACGGCGATCTCGTGCCGGCGGCCGACGGTGCCCGGCACGTTCGGCTCCGTCGCCTCCGCGGTCCGCAGGATCCACGGGGACGCGGTCGCGACCGGCAGTGACTCGTCCAGCACGACGAGGACCGTCCGGGCGGCAGGGACCAGGTCGAGGACGCCCGCGGGCCGGGAGCGGTCGAGCGCCGCCGCGAGGGCGAGCGCCTCGTCGAGGCCGTCGACCTCGGCCAGCACGGCGCGGTCGCCGGAGGGCAGCAGCCGCACCGGGATCACGGCGCAGCGCTCACCAGGGTGACGCCCGCCTCGGAGAGGGCCGCGCGCACCGCCTCCGCCATCGCGACGGCGCCGGGGGTGTCGCCGTGGACGCAGAGGGAGTCGACGTCGAGCTGCAGGTCCTCGCCCGAGGCGGCCGTCACGGCGCCCTCGAGGACCATCCGCACGGCCCGGGCGGCGACGACCGCCGGGTCGGTCAGCAGGTCGCCCGGCTCGCCGCGGGGCACCAGCGTGCCGTCGGCGCGGTAGCCGCGGTCGACGAACGCCTCGCGGAGGAACGGCAGGCCGGCGCTCGCCGCCGCGCGCTCGACGGCGGAGGACCCGAGGCCGAGCAGGGGCAGTGCGGGAGCGGTGTCCCGGACGGCGGCGACCACCGCCTCCGCCTGCCGCTCGTCGTGCACGATGCGGTTGTAGAGAGCCCCGTGCGGCTTGACGTAGCGCACCTCCGTGCCCGCGGCTCGCGCGATCGCCTGCAGGGCGCCGAGCTGGTAGACGACGTCGGCGTGCAGCTCGGCCGGGTCGACGGGGAGGTCGCGGCGGCCGAAGCCGGCGAGATCCCGGTAGGCGACGTGGGCGCCGATCGCCACACCGCGCTCGGCGGCGGTGCGGCAGGTGGCGAGCATGATCGAGGGGTCGCCGGCGTGGAAGCCGCAGGCGACGTTGGCGCTCGTGACGATCCGGAGCATCGCGTCGTCGTCGCCGAGCGACCACACACCGAAGCCCTCGCCGAGGTCGGCGTTCAGATCGATCGTCCTCCGCATCCTCCGAGCCTACGGGCGGCGTCCAGCCGGGGCTCGCTAGCGTGGGTAGACGCGCTCGCGTTCCCACCCCCTCCGGACCACCGCTCGAGCGCGCCCCCACGAAGGAGAAAACATGCTGACCGTCAACGCCTACGCCGCCCCCTCCGCCACCGAGCCGCTCGTCCCCACCACGATCGAGCGCCGCGACGTCGGAGCGCACGACGTGCTCATCGAGATCGCCTACGCGGGCATCTGCCACTCCGACATCCACACCGTCCGCGGCGAGTGGGGCCCCGTCCAGTACCCCCTCACCGTCGGCCACGAGATCGTCGGCGTCGTCGCCGAGGTCGGCTCCGAGGTGACCAAGCACAAGGTCGGCGACCGCGTCGGCGTCGGCTGCATGGTCAACTCCTGCCGCGAGTGCGAGAACTGCCTCGCCGGCGAGGAGCAGTACTGCCTGAAGGGCAACACCGGCACCTACGCCTCCGTCGACCGCGACGGCACCGTCACCCAGGGCGGCTACTCCACCCACGTCGTCGTCGTCGAGGACTTCGTGCTCCGCGTCCCGGAGTCGATCCCCTACGAGGCCGCCGCGCCGCTGCTCTGCGCCGGCATCACCACCTACTCGCCGCTCTCGCACTGGGAGGCGGGCCCCGGCAAGCGGGTCGCCGTCGTCGGTCTCGGCGGGCTCGGCCACATGGCCGTCAAGTTCGCGCACGCGATGGGCGCCGAGGTCACCGTGCTCTCGCAGTCGCTGAGCAAGAAGGAGGACGGCCTCCGTCTGGGCGCCGACCACTACTACGCGACGAAGGACGAGGAGACGTTCTCCACGCTCAAGAACACCTTCGACATCATCATCAACACGGTCAGCGCGCCGCTCGACCTGGACGCCTACCTCGGCCTCCTGCGCCGCAACGGCACGATGGTGAACGTCGGCGCTCCGGCCGAGGCGCTGCCGCTGCACGTCTTCACCCTGTTCGCCGCGCGCCGCTCCTTCGCGGGCTCGGGCATCGGCGGCATCCGCGAGACCCAGGAGATGCTCGACTTCTGCGCGGAGAAGGGCATCGCGAGCGAGGTCGAGGTCGTCTCGGCGTCGCAGATCAACGAGGCCTACGAGCGCGTGCTCGCCTCGGACGTGCGCTACCGCTTCGTCATCGACATCGCGACGCTCACGAAGTAGCGGTTCCACCGGTCGCGGGGTCGGCTACGGTCGTTCGCATGAGCGAGCGCAGCCACCCCGCGGTCGACCGCGTCCTGGCCGATCTCGAGGCGCACGGGATGCGGCCGCCGGTCCGCTGGCTCGACGAGGCGGCGTCGACGGCGGCGCTCGCCGCGGCCGCCCTCGGCATCGAGGTCGGCCAGATCGCGAACTCGCTGGTCTTCCTCCTCGACGGGTCGCCGCTGCTGATCCTCACCAGCGGCGCGCACCGCGTCGACACCGACTGGCTGGGCGCTGAGCTCGGCGGGGAGATCACCCGCGCCTCGGCCGCGGTCGTCAAGGCCGCGACGGGCCAGACCATCGGCGGCGTCGCGCCGGTCGGTCACCCGACCCCGCTGCCCACCGTGGTCGACTCCGCCCTGGCCGAGTTCGACACCGTCTGGGCGGCCGCCGGCCACGCCCACACCGTCTACCCGACCAGCGCCGCGGAGCTCGTCCGCGTCACCGGAGGCGCTCTGCGCTCGGTCGTCCCGCCGGCGCCGGCCGAGTAGCCCGCTCCGCGTTTCGTGGTGAGGAAAAGGACGCGCCGCGCCCCTTCTCATGCTGGTCGAGTAGCCCCGCAGGGGCGTATCGAGACCCACCGCCCTCGACAGGGCGGGTCTGCAGACTCGCGTTCTGACGGTGGTGGATCTCGATACGCCGCGCTCCGCGGGCTACTCGATCAGCATGGTTCGCCCATGCCTACCAGGTGATCTCTCCTAGGAGATCGGAGGATCAGCGGACGCGGCCCGCGCCGTCGGCCGCGGTCACGAGGAAGAGCTCGGGCGTGCGGAAGCCCTTGTCGGCGAAGGCGGCGAGGACCGCCGCGCGGACCTCCTGCTCCTTCTCGACCGGGGTGAGCGCGATGGCGGAGCCGCCGAAGCCGCCGCCCGTCATCCGCGCACCGATCGCGCCGGCGCCGCGGGAGGCCTCGACGGCGGTGTCGAGCTCCGGGATCGAGATCTCGAAGTCGTCGCGGAGCGAGACGTGGCCGGCGTCGAGGAGCTCGCCGATCGCGCGCGGCCCCTGCTCGCGGAGGGTGCGGACGGTGGTGAGGACGCGGGCGTCCTCGGTCACCACGTGCTTCACCCGGCGGTAGGTCACGTCGTCGAGGAGCTCCTCGGCGCGCGGCAGGTCGTCCACCGACAGCTCGCGCAGCGACTCCACCCCGAGCGTCGAGGCACCGAGCTCGCAGGACGCACGGCGCTCGGCGTAGCCGCCGGTGGCGTGCGCGTGCTCGACCCGGGTGTCGATGACGAGGAGCACCAGCCCGGCCTCCTCGAAGCCGAGCGGCACGACCTCGGTGTCCAGGCTCCGGCAGTCGAGGAAGACGGCCGCGTCGCGCTCGCCGAACAGCGAGGCGGACTCGTCCATGATCCCGGTCGGCGCGCCGACGGCCACGTTCTCGGCGCGACGGCCCACGCGGGCGAGCGTCGCTCGGTCGAGCCCGAGCTCCCAGAGCTCGTTCAGCGCCACGGCCATCGCGCACATCAGTGCGGCCGAGCTGGAGAGCCCCGCGCCGACCGGCACGTCGGAGTCGACGAACGCGTCGAAGCCCGAGCGCGCGCCGAGGTCGACGCCGTACTCGGTGAGCGCCCAGACGACACCGAGCGGGTAGGCAGACCAGCCGTCGAGCGCGTCCGGCCCGAGGTCGTCCAGCGAGATCTCGACGTGCTCGGGGGAGAAGGCGCTCGAGATCCGGACGACCCGGTCCTCCCTCGGCGCGACGGCCATCGCGGTGGCGCGGTCGATGGCGAACGGGAAGACGAAGCCGTCGTTGTAGTCGGTGTGCTCGCCGATCAGGTTGACCCGGCCGGGGCCGGCCCAGACGCCGACGGCCGGGTGGCCGTAGGCGCGCTCGAAGTCCTGCGCGGCGCGCTCGGCGACGGCGTCGAGGGAGGCGGAGGTGGTCATCGGTTCTCCTCGGGGGTGGTGTCGGCGGCGGGGAGCGACGCGTCGGGGTTCGCGGCCGTCTCGGCGGCCAGGGTCGCGGCGTCGGCGCGCTCGATCGCCTCGCGCAGGGCGGCGGCGCTCGTCTCGGGGGCGATGTCGCCGATCCAGGCGCCCATCGCCGCCTCGCTGCCCGCCAGGTACTTGAGCTTGGTGGCGGCGCGGCGCGGCGACGTGATCTGCAGCATGAGCCGCACCTCGTCGCGCCGCTCGTGCACCGGCGCCTGATGCCAGGCGGAGATGTAGGGGGTGGGCGAGTCGTAGAGCGCATCGATCCCGCGCAGGAGCCGCTGGTAGACCACGGCGAGCTCGTCGCGCTCCTCGGGCGTCGTCTCGCTGATGTCGGCCACGTGGCGGTGCGGCAGCACGTGCACCTCGATGGGCCAGCGCGCGGCGAAGGGCACGAAGGCGGTCCAGTGCTCGCCGCGGACGAGCACGCGCTCGCCGGCCTGCTCGAAGGCGAGGATGTCGGCGAACATCCCGGGGCCGTAGGCGTCGAGCGACGCGAGCAGCCGCGTCGTGCGCGGGGTGACGTACGGGTAGGAGTAGATCTGGCCGTGCGGGTGGTGCAGGGTGACCCCGATCGCCTCTCCGCGGTTCTCGAACGGGAAGACCTGCTGCACCCCGGGCAGAGCCGACAGCGCGGCGACGCGGTCGGCCCACGCCTCCACGACGGTGCGGGCCCGCGAGGCGGAGAGGGTCGCGAACGAGCCCTCGTGCTCGGGGCTGAAGCAGACGACCTCGCAGCGGCCGACGCTCGTCAGGGTCCGTCCGAGGCCGAGCGTGCGGAGGTCCTCGAGGGACGCGGGCGCGTCCTCGTCCTCGAGCAGCGGCCCGAAGGACGGCGAGCGGTTCTCGAAGACGGCGACGTCGTAGACGCTCGGCACCTCCGACGGGTTCGTCGGCGAGGCCGGGGCGAGCGGGTCGAGCTCGGCGGGCGGCAGGAAGACGCGGTTCTGCCGGGAGGCGGCGATCGACACCCACTCCCCGGTGAGGACGTCCTGGCGCATGCGCGCGGTCGCGGGGCGGGGATCGAGCTCGCGGGCGTCCGCCGAGCGCTCGGGAGGGAGGGACGTGTCCGCGTCATCGAAGTAGATGAGGTCGCGGCCGTCGGCGAGGACGTGCGGGCGCTTGACGACGCCGGCGGAGAGGGGGATCGCTTCGTTCATGGCACCGCCCACGATAGACCGCGACCTTCGGAAAGGAAAGCGTGGTTTCTCTTTGACAAGTCGATGGCGCGAAGGACACGATGGAGCGATGAGGACGGACGGGGAGCAGGAGGGCCGCTCGGCGCTCGAGCGCCGCTTCGAGATGCGGCTGCTCGCCGAGAAGCAGGGCTTCGTCTCCGTCGCGGACCTCTCCGACCGCCTGGGCGTCTCCGTCGTCACCGTCCGCTCCGACCTCGACCGGCTCGCCGGCGAGGGGACCGTCCAGCGCGTCCGCGGGGGAGCCGTGCCGACCGGCGAGCGCTCGGGGGAGCGCTCGTTCGAGGAGGGCCTCGCCTCCGCCTCCGACGAGAAGGCCGCGATCGGCCGCGAGGCCGCCGCCTCGGTGGTCTCCGGCGAGAGCGTGATCCTCGACGTCGGCACCACGACGCTCGCGATCGCCCACGCACTCGTGGCCCGCGACGACCTCCGCGATGTCACCGTCGTCACCAACGGCCTCAGCGTCGCCCTCGCGCTCGAGCCCGCCATCCCGCGCTTCACCGTCGTCGTCACCGGCGGCACCCTGCGCCCGCTGCAGCACTCCCTCGTCGAGCCGCTCGCCTCCGAGGTGCTCGAGCGGATCCGCGCCGACGTCGTCTTCGTCGGCTGCACGGGCGTCCACCCGGAGGCGGGCGTGACCAACGTGAACCTGCCCGAGGCGACGCTCAAGCGCCGCATGCTGCACGCGGCCACCCGCCGCGTCGTGGTCGCCGACTCGAGCAAGCTCGGCGTCGTCGACCTCGGCCGGGTCGCCGGCACCGAGGAGTTCGACCGCCTGCTCACCGGTGCGTCCGCGGGCGACGCCGTCGTGGAGCGGCTCGAGGCGGCGGGCCTCGCCGTCACCCGCTGCGGCACGCTCCGGCCCGGTCCGCAGGCCGACGGCGGTGCCGGTCCGTAGGATTCAGGGATGGCCGACTTCACTCCCGCCCCCGCAACCGGGCGCCAGTTCGCCCTCGACCTCACCGCCGAGGGACGCACCCTGCACGCCGTCGTCACGGAGGTGGCCGCAGGGCTGCGCCACCTCTCCGTCGACGGCGTCGAGATCACCGCCGGATACCCCGAGACCGTCGTCCCGCCGTTCGGCTCGGGCATCGTCCTGATGCCCTGGCCCAACCGCGTGAAGGACGGCCGCTGGCACCACGCCGGGCGCACCCAGCAGCTCGACATCACCGAGCCCAAGTACCACAACGCGATCCACGGCCTGCTGCGCAGCGCCTCCTACCGCGTCGTCGAGCAGGGCCCGTCCTTCGTCGAGCTCGCCGCGCCCGTCGTCCCGCAGGCCGGCTACCCGTTCCACCTCGAGACCACGGTCCGCTACGAGCTGCAGGCCGACGGCCTGAAGGTCGTGCACCGCGTCGTCAACGTCGGCGCCGATGAGGCACCCGTCGCGATCGGCACGCACCCGTTCCTCGCGATTGGCGACGTCCCGACCGACGAGCTCGAGATCACGGTCGACGCGGCCGTGCACATCGAGGTCGACGAGCGGCTCAACCCCACGGGTCAGAGCCCGGTCGACGGCACCGAGTGGGACCTCCGCCGCGGCCGCCGGATCGGCGAGCTCGAGCTCGACGACGCCTGGGCCGACGTCACGATCGTCGACGGCGAGAGCGTCCACGGCCTCCTCGCCGACGACGGCCGCCGCGTGCTGCTCTGGGCCGACGCCTCGCACAACTTCATCCAGGTCTTCATCACCCGGATCTTCCCCGACGGCGACGACGTCAAGACCGCCATCGCGGTCGAGCCGATGACCGCGCCCGCCGAGGCGCTCAACTCCGGTCAGGGCCTGCGCTGGCTCGAGCCCGGCGAGGAGTGGAGCGTCGCCTGGGGCATCCGCCACGAGGGATTCCCCGCCTCGTCATGACGACGAGCAGCACGAGCGCCGTCAGCACCGCCACGGCCGGAACCTCCGCGGGCCGCGACGACGAGGCGAAGCGCGCCGCACTCGTCGCGATGAAGCGGCTCGCCACCGGTCTGCTGGTGCTGATGGCGATCGTGTTCGCCGTGTCCTTCGCGCTCCAGGACCGCTACCCCTGGCTGCAGTGGGTGCGCGCGGCGAGCGAGGGCGGCATGGTCGGCGCGCTCGCGGACTGGTTCGCGGTGACGGCGCTCTTCCGGCGGCCGCTCGGGCTGCCGATCCCGCACACGGCGATCATCCCGACCAAGAAGGACGAGATCGGCGCGAGTCTCGCCCAGTTCGTGGAGGAGAACTTCCTCCGCGGCGCGATCGTCCGCGAGAAGCTCGACTCCTTCGGCATCGCCCGCCGTGCCGGGCTCTGGCTCGCCGAGCCCGAGAACGCGCATCGCGTCGGCGGCGAGAGCGCGGCGGCGGTCCGCTCCGCGATCGCGCTGCTCGACGACTCCGACGTGCAGCGCGTGATCGAGGCGCTCGCCCGGCGCCACCTGCTCGACCCGCAGTGGGGCCCGCCGCTGGGCTCGCTCGTCGGCAGCGTCGTCGAGGCCGGGCACCACCGCCGGCTCGTCGACACGCTGGTCGAGCAGGCCGAGGCCTGGCTGATCGCGAATCCCGAGAGCTTCACGAGGATGGTCAGCGGCCGGCTCCCCAGCTGGCTGCCCTCCGCGGTCAGCCGGGCGGTCGACGAGCGGCTCTACCGCGAGGCGCTCGTCCTCGTCGAGACGATCCGCGACGACCAGGGCCACCCGTTCCGGATCGCGGTGGACGGCTACCTCGCGACGCTCGCGAAGGACCTCGGCAGCGACCCCGACCTGATCCTGCGCGTCGAGGAGATCAAGAACCGCGCCTTCGACAGCCCCCGGGTGCGCGAGCTGGCCGGGGACGCCTGGGAGTCGACGAAGTCGTCGCTGCTCGGCGCGATGGACGACCCCGAGAGCCCGCTGCGCGCGAGCATCGAGTCGATCGTCGTCGACCTCGGCCGCCGGCTCTCGACCGATCAGGCGCTCGCCTCGACCGTCGACACCTGGATCGGCACCGTCGCGGCGAACCTCGTCGACCGCTACCGGGGCGACATCGCCAGCATCATCGGCGAGACGATCGGCCGCTGGGACCCGCAGGAGACCTCCGAGAAGCTCGAGCTGCAGGTCGGCAAGGACCTGCAGTTCATCCGGATCAACGGC
Organism: Rathayibacter sp. VKM Ac-2927; assembly: GCF_022815525.1. Lineage (NCBI taxonomy): Bacteria > Bacillati > Actinomycetota > Actinomycetes > Micrococcales > Microbacteriaceae > Rathayibacter > Rathayibacter sp. VKM Ac-2927. Next base: position 675,687 of record NZ_JALGRT010000001.1, on the reverse strand, counting down.
ACCGTCGTCGGCTCGCTGGCGGGCCTGGTGATCTTCACCGTCGCCCACGCTCTCCTGGGCTCCTGACGCGGGACGCCCGCCGGATCGGGCGCGCGATCGGAACGGGTCGCCCGGGCCCGCTCCGCAAGCCCTCGCCGGTGTCGGTGGTCGGGCGTACGGTCGCAGCATGAGCGACGACATCCCCAACACCACCGATCCCGACGTCAAGACCGAGGGCGACGTCCTCGGCGCCCGTGCCGATGACGGCAGCGACACCAGCGCCAGCAAGGACCCGTCCGACTGGGTCACCGGCGACGAGCCGATGACCGGCCCGCAGCGCAGCTACCTCGACACCCTCGCCCGCGAGGCCGGCGAGACCCTCCCGGCCGACATCACGAAGGCGGAGGCGTCCGAGCACATCGATCGCCTGCAGTCCGCGACCGGCCGCGGCGACGGCAGCAAGTAGTCACCCGCACCACCCGCACCGGGGCGCACGACGGCTGAGCATTGCTGCCGTCGTGCGCCCCCGTGTCGGGGCCGTCAGGGCGCGCCCACCCTCTCTAGGGTCACGGGCATGGCGATGTCCCGGACCACGCAGACGGCTCTCGATCTCATCGACGCGGTACGGATCCCGGAGGGGATCGACCCGCGTCTCGCCCGCCAGGTCTCGCTCTCGCTGAGACTCCTCCTCGAATCCGACAGCTTCGGTCCGAGCGACCGGACGCTGCGCCGCCGCTCCCGCAGGCTGCGCGCCGGTCGCCTGGTCTGAGGGCTGTGGCTGGAGCGCCTGCGTGACCTCGCAGGGGGCAGACAGCGCGCGCGCAGCGGTCTAGAGTTCGGGTCATCCGGTCCGCCGGACGCCCGCGGGGCCGAGCACGGGGACGACGTCGTCCCACGAGCCGGGCCCGCCGTCCGCTCGCACGACGAGCGACCGCTCCCTGCCGACGCCCAGCGCCGACGCCGTCTCGATGAGGAGACCGTCATGCCGTCCTTCCGCTCCACCCTGCTCGCCCTCGCCGCCTCTGTCGCCCTCGTGGGCGCCGCCGCCACCCCCGCCCTCGCCGATCACAACGCCGGGGCCAACCTCGACGGCTACGCCTCGACCGACATCTCGTCGAACGGCTCCTGCTACTACGGCGCCCTGCTGCCCGCCGCGCCCGGCTACAGCCTCCAGACGAAGGACTACCGCTTCGTCCGGTCCGGGACGTCGCTGACGCTCGTCTGCGTCTTCACCGGCATCCCCGCCTTCGTGCCCGCCGACGACACGGTCACCGGTGACGACTACACGGCGCCGACCCGGCTGACCCGGTACGTCTCCCTCGGCTCGTGCCTCCCGCCCGGCGTCGACTCCGCCTCCGAGCTCTACCCGGACTACGAGCGCGAGGTGCCGAGGGTCGACGCGGTCACCTACTCCTACCGCTCGACCACCACGATGGTCTGCCACTGGCGCGTCGACCCCACGCGCTGACCCGCAGGGGCGGCCGGCGGTGTCCCCTTCCGCCGGTCGCCCCGCCCCCGCGGCCACCCCTGCTGATCGCTCAGCCGCCATCGCAGGGCGATGAGGAGACCGAGGTTCATGGGGAGGTGGGTCTCGATACGCCCCTGCGGGGCTACTCGACCAGCAAGCTCTGCGCCCTCTCTTCCCAGTCGACCCGACTCTCGAGCAGCCCCTCCCCGCCACCGACTCATGCTGGTCGAGTAGCCGCCGCAGGCGGCGTATCGAGACCCGCCCACCGCCCGAGCAGCTCCACCAGGCGCCCCGCCACGACCCCGCCCCGACAGGACACCCCCGATGACCCACCGCCTCCAGCCCCACCAGAGCACGACCGTCCGCCTGGTCCGCTGGTTCCGCACCGTGGACGGCTGGCAGTCCGAGATCGTCCGCGGCCGCCTCCTCGAGCACCACGACGGCGTCTGGCGCCTGCTCTCGACCGAGGACGGCGAGGAGCGCGACTACCCCGACGCCGCCTGGTCCCTCTGCCACGAGTGATCTCGGCCGTCGGCGGGAAGGGCGTCGAGCGCTGCTGCTCCGCCGCGTCCACCGACGCACGTTCGCGGCGGTCGTGCTCGGGAGACGGCGGGAGGAGTGGGCCCCGTCGGGCTCGAACCGACGACCCGCGGATTAAAAGTCCGCTGCTCTGCCAACTGAGCTAGAGGCCCGCGGCATCCAGGGTAGCGCCCCCGCGCGCCCGGAGCGGCGTCGGGCATACCTGCCCAGGCGCAGGCGTTACCCTCCTCGAACCCCCACGAAGCAGGACGCGTCCGCGCGTCCCGCCCGACCGCGGAAGGCGGCCCCATGACAGACGGCTTCCACAAGCCGACCAAGTTCCCCTCCCGCGTCTTCGAGGCGTTCCAGGGCGGGGAGGACCCGGCGCAGATCAGCCGGGTCGCCCACGAGACGGCGATCGCACTGCTCAGCCGGGTGCGCGAGGACCCGGATCCGGTGGTCATCGACCGCCTGGTCGAGTACACCGACCACAACGGCATCGACGCGCTCGCCGAGCTCTGGGCCCGCTCCAGCCCGTCCAGCCTCCCCGGCGCCCTCTGGCGCATCTACCTGCTGCGGCTCGTGATCCGGCAGGACCCGGAGAGCACGAGCTTCCTCTACCAGCGCGGCGTCGAGCTCTCGGCGACCATCGACCCGGTCGTCGCCGGCGCGGTCACGCCGACCGGACCGGCCGAGATCACCGAGCTGGCCGACCGCATCCTCCGCGGAGTGTTCGACGGCGACTTCGCCGTCGCCCTCGACCGCGCGGCGGCCTTCTGCCGGGTGAGCGCCTCCGGTGCCGCCTCGGTGGCCGACGACGTCGAGCTGATCGACGGACCGCGGGCGAGCCAGCTGACGACCCGCGCCCTCCGCCTCTCGACCACCGCGGCCGAGCTGGTGAGCTGCGCACGCCTCTGGCGCAGCGACTCACTCGAGTAGGAGCGGACTCCGCTACCCGATCGCGGCGCCCTGCGGCACCCCGCGTTCTCGCTCCGCGAACGCCCCTCGCGGGCGTGCGAGGGACAGCCGGTACACTGGTCGGAGCCGGATCGCAGTAACCCCGGGCTCCACTTATAGCCGCTTCGAGCGGCCTCGCGCCGAGAGGCGTTTCTGCGATCCGGCCCCTTCTCCTCTCGACAGCATCCCCAGCGGATCCCGGCGGCGAGCGAGGGCCCAGTGGCGGGCGGTCCGAGGCGCGAGTCCTCCCCTCCCGGCAGAGTCCCCGACAGACAGGCGACATCCGGAATGAAGAACCGCAGGGCACTCCGGATCGGCGCGCGATGGTGGGCCGGGATCGCCCTCCTGGTGATCGCCGTCCTCCTCTTCCTCTCCGCCCCGGGCGTGGACGACGAGATCGGCGCCCTCCTCGGCAACGGCGTCGTCTTCTCGCAGGGCGCGCTGATGCGCACGCTCGCCGTGCTCGACACGGCCGCCGCGCTCTGGGTGCTCGTCCGTCCGCGCAGCTCCGCCGGTCTGACCGCGGCCCTCGCCGCCGTGATCGGACTGTGGCTCGCCCCGCGGATGGGCGCCGCGGCGCTGGTCGACGTGGGCGGCTTCGCTCTCGACGTCCGCTTCGTCGTCCTCCCCCTCGAAGTGTCGGTCGTGATCGCGGGACTCGCCGTGACAGCCTTCTGGATGACCCGGAATCTGAAGTCCCGGGCACGAGCAGGGCAGGGCGCATGAGCGACGACACCACCGCCGAGGGCACCGCCCCCGACCTTGGCGCTCTCCTCGAGCGCATCGCCGCGGGGGAGCAGGCCGCGTTCTCGCAGCTCTACGACCTCGTCGCCTCGCGCGTCCTCGGACTGATCACGCGGGTCCTGGTCGACCGCGCCCAATCGGAGGAGGTGGCCCAGGAGGTCTTCCTCGAGATCTGGCAAACCGCTGGACGCTTCGCTCCGAATAAGGGAAGTGCGACGACCTGGATCCTCACGATGGCACACCGCAGGGCCATCGATCGGGTTCGCGCGGCCCAAGCGGGCCGTGATCGGGACGTCCGCATAGGAATCCGCGACCTCGGTCGCGACTACGACCAGGTCGCCGAGCAGGCGGAGGTGTCCCTCGAGCACGAGAAGGTCACCGCCGCCCTGGAGCGGTTGACCGAGCTCCAGCGGCAAGCGCTGCAGCTCGCGTACTACGGCGGCTACTCGCACAGCGAGATCGCCGGGATCCTGAACTGCCCCGTCGGTACCATAAAAACGCGCCTGCGCGACGGGATGATACGACTGAGAGAAGAGATGGGGGTGGCCCTGTGAACGACGTGCAACTCCCCGAAGATCCGCGCGAACTCGCAGCAGGACACGCACTCGGCATCCTCACCCCGGACGAGACCGCCCGGTACGAGAGATTCCTGGACGAGAATCCGGAGGCGCGCGGCGAGGCCGACGCGTTCTCGACCGTGGCCGACGCGCTGGCCGCCGACGCTCCGGCGGTCGCACCGTCGCCGGCCCTCAAGGCCGATCTGATGGCGCTGATCGCGACCACGCCCCAGCTGCCCCGCGACGACACCTCCGATGCTCCGGCCGAGGACCTCGCCGACCGGCGCGAAGCGGTCCCGACCCTGCGCGCCGTCGAGCCTTCCGCGGCCGCCGCGAGCGGGCCGTCGGCCGTTGCGCCGTCCGCCACCGCGACCTCCGGCCGTCACGGCGCCGAGGCCCGCGCCCGCGGACGCTGGTTCACCCGCCCCGCCGTCTACCTCTCCGCCGCCGCCGCCGCGGCCGTCATCGTGGTCGGGGGAGTGGCGCTCCCGCCGCTGCTCACGCCCGATGCCGGGCAGAGCCAGCAGCTGACCGCGCTCGAGCAGATCCGCAGCGCTCCCGACGTGCAGGAGACGGCCGGAGCCGTCGCGACCGGCGAGACCGCGACCCTGGTCTGGTCGGCCTCGCTCGGCCGCTCGGCGCTCGTCGTCGACGACCTCGCGCCGCTGCCCGACGACAAGACCTACGAGCTCTGGTACATCGGCTCGTCCGGCCCGGTCTCGGCCGGCACGTTCGACGGGGGTGACGGCCGCACGGTCGCACCGCTCGAGGGCACGCTCGCCGAGGGCGCCGTCGTCGCGGTGACCGTCGAGGACGCGGGCGGTTCCGAGGCGCCGACCACGGACCCGATCCTGGCCATCGCGACCGCCTGACACCGCCACAGCATCGAGGAGAGAAGAGCCGCATTCCCCGAGGGGGTGCGGCTCTTCTGCGCTCCCCACCGGGGGCCGCCGGCTGCAGGCGGCTCTCACGGGCTCCCGGACAGCAGAAGAGCCGCACCCCCGGGGGAGTGCGGCTCTCGTGCGTGCCGGCCGGAGGCTCAGCCGAAGCGGCCCGAGACGTAGTCCTCGGTCGCCTGGACGGACGGCCGCGAGAAGATCGTGGCGGTGTCGTCGTACTCGATGAGCTTGCCGGGCTTGCCGGTGCCCGCGATGTTGAAGAACGCGGTGCGGTCCGAGACGCGCGAGGCCTGCTGCATGTTGTGGGTCACGATCACGATCGTGTACTCGTTCTTGAGCTCCTCGATCAGGTCCTCGATCGCGAGGGTCGAGATCGGGTCGAGGGCCGAGCACGGCTCGTCCATCAGCAGCACGTCGGGGGAGACGGCGATGGCGCGGGCGATGCAGAGCCGCTGCTGCTGGCCGCCGGAGAGGCCGGAGCCGGGCTTCTCGAGCCGGTCCTTGACCTCGTTCCAGAGGTTCGCGCCCTGCAGCGACTTCTCGACGAGGTCGTCCGCGTCGGACTTCGAGATGCGGCGGTTGTTGAGCTTGACGCCGGCCAGCACGTTGTCGCGGATGGACATCGTCGGGAACGGGTTGGGGCGCTGGAAGACCATGCCCACCTGGCGGCGCACGAGCACCGGGTCGACACCCGGGCCGTAGAGGTTGTTGCCGTCGATCAGCACCTCGCCGTCGACGTAGGCGCCGGGGATGACCTCGTGCATGCGGTTGAGCGTGCGGAGGAAGGTCGACTTGCCGCAGCCGGAGGGGCCGATGAACGCCGTGACGGTGCGGGGCTCGATGGTGAGACCGACTCCCTCGACCGCGAGGAACTTGCTGTAGTAGACGTTGAGGTCGTTGACTTCGATGCGCTTGGACAACGGAGATCCTTAGGGTTAGCGGCCGAGCTTGGGGGCGAAGATGCGCGCGACCAGGCGAGCGAGCAGGTTGAGCAGCATGACGATCAGGATGAGGACCAGCGCGCCGGTCCAGGCCCGATCGATGTAGGCGGCGGCGTCGGCCCCCTGGTCGGCGTACTGGCGGAACACGAAGACCGGGAGGGTCATCATCCGGTCGTCGAACGGGTTGTAGTTCATCGACTGGGTGAACCCGGCGACGATGAGCAGCGGGGCGGTCTCGCCGATGACGCGGGCGATCGAGAGCATGACGCCCGTGACGATGCCGGCGATCGAGGTCGGCAGGACGATCTTCACGACGGTCAGCCACTTCGGCACGCCGAGGGCGAAGGACGCCTCGCGCAGCTCGTTCGGGACCAGGCGCAGCATCTCCTCGGTGGAGCGCACGACGACCGGGATCATCAGCACCGACAGCGCGATCGCGCCGCCGAAGCCCATCCGGATGCCGTCGCCGAAGAGGAGCACCAGCAGGGCATAAGCGAAGAGGCCGGCGACGATCGAGGGGATGCCGGTCATGACGTCGACGAAGAAGGTGATGCCGCGGGCGAGCGCGCCCCGGCCGTACTCGACGAGGTAGATGGCCGTCATCAGGCCGATCGGGATCGAGATGACCGCGGCCAGCGCCGTGATGATCAGCGTGCCCATGATCGCGTGCAGCGCTCCGCCGCCCTCGCCGACGACGTTGCGCATCGAGGAGGTGAAGAAGAGGATGTCGAAGCGCGCGGCGCCCGCGGTGACCGCGGTGTACATCAGCGAGATCAGCGGGATCAGCGCGACGACGAACGCGGCGGTGACCAGCGTGGTGACGACCCGGTCGGTGGCGCGGCGGGGGCCCTCGACCAGGCGGGCGAGGACGAAGACGGCGACCGTGTAGAGCACGGCGCCGAAGAAGACGGTGCCGACCACGTCGAAGCCCTGGGTGGTGCCGGTGACGGCGAGGAGGGCGTAGACGAGCGCCATCACGGCGATGCTGCCGACCAGGAGGGCGACGGGCGCCCACTTGGGCAGCTGGCCGCTGGTGAGCGTGTTGACCGGCGCAGGGACCGCGTCCTCGACGCGGCGCTGGCGGGGCGGAGTCATCGTGACCATCAGTTCGCTCCCGAGAAGGCCTTGCGGCGGTTGATGATGTAGCGCGCGAGCATGTTGACGAGCAGCGTGATGACGAAGAGCATCAGGCCGGAGGCGACGAGCTCGTTGACCTTCAGGCCGTAGGCCTCGGGGAAGCTCAGCGCGATGTTCGCGGCGACGGTGTTCGAGTTCGTCGACTGCAGCAGCGCGAAGTTCACGACGAAGGACGGCGAGAGCACGATGGCGACCGCCATCGTCTCGCCGAGTGCGCGGCCGAGGCCGAGCATCGACGCGGAGATGATGCCGGGGCGGCCGAAGGGCAGGACCGCCGTGCGGACCATCTCCCAGCGGGTCGCGCCCAGGGCGAGCGCGGCCTCCTCGTGCAGCGTCGGCGTCTGGAGGAACACCTCGCGCGAGATCGCCGTGACGATCGGCAGGATCATGACCGCGAGCACGAGGGCGACGGTGAGGATCGTGCGGCCGGTGCCGGAGACCGGGCCGTTGAAGAGCGGGAACCAGCCGAAGGCGTCCGTGAGGAACGCGTAGAACGGCTGGACGAAGGGGGCGAGCACCGTGATGCCCCAGAGGCCGAAGACGACCGACGGCACGGCGGCCAGCAGGTCGATCACGTAGCCGAGGCCCTGCGCGAGCTTGCGCGGGGCGTAGTGCGAGATGAAGAGCGCGATGCCGATCGCGATGGGGACGGCGATCACCATCGCGAGCCCGGCGGCGTAGACGGTGCCGAACACGAGCGGGCCGACGTAGGACCAGAAGCCCGCTCCGCCGGAGATCGTGTCGGGGGACGCCGTGAGAGCCGGGATCGACTGGACGACCAGGAAGAGGGCGACGGCGGCGAGGATGACGAGGATCAGCGCGCCGGAGGCGACTGCCGTTCCGGAGAAGATCCGGTCTGCGGGCCGCTGCTTCGCCTTGATGGCGCCGACGGGCCGCTCTGCGGTGGTCATGTGGGTGTCCCTGCGTTCGGTGTGGGGGAGGGGGCCGAGCCGTGACGCGGCCCCGGACCGGCTGGGGTCCGGGGCCGCGTCATGAGGGGGAGGTTACTTGATCGACTCGATGGCCGTCGCGACCTGGGTCGACAGCTCGGACGAGAGCGGCGCGGCGCCGGCGGAGGTGGCGGCCTCCTGCTGGCCCTCCTCGCTGGTCACGTAGCCGAGGTACGCCTTGACGAGCTCGCCCGTCGCGGCGTCCTGGTACTCCTGGCAGGCGATGAGGTAGCTCACCAGGACGACCGGGTAGACGCCGGACTCCTCGGAGGCGTAGTCGATCTCGTAGACGATGTCGTTCTCGGGACGGTCGGTCGCCTCGGGGGACGCGTCGACGATCGCGGCAGCGGCCTCGGGCGAGTAGGCGACGAAGTCGTCGCCGACCTTCACCTTGGCGGTGCCCAGGCTGCCGGCGCGCGAGGCGTCGGCGTAGCCGATGGTGTTCTGGCCGTTGGTGACGGTGTCGATGACGCCCGAGGTGCCCTGGGCCGCCTCGCCGCCCTCGTAGGGCCAGACTCCGTCGGGCTCGGCGTCCCACACGGTGGGCGCGGTCGCGTTGAGGTACGCGGCGAAGTTCTCGGTGGTGCCCGAGTCGTCCGAGCGGTGCACGGCGGTGATGTTCGAGGACGGGAGCGTCGCGTCGGGGTTCAGCGCGGCGATCTCGGGGGCGTTCCAGGTGGTGATGGTGCCCTTGAAGATGCCCGCGATGGTGGCGGCGTCGAGGTTCAGCTCGTCGAGGCCCTCCACGTTGAAGACGATCGCGATCGGCGAGATGTAGGCCGGGACGTCGATGGCGGAGGTGCCGTCGGCGCACTTGCCGAAGGAGCCGTCGAGCTCCTCGAGCTTCAGCGCGCGGTCCGAGCCGGCGAAGTCGGCGCCGCCGGCGATGAAGGCCTCACGGCCCGCGCCGGAGCCGTCGGGGGAGTAGTTGACGGTGACGCCGGTGTTCGCCTGCTGGAAGGCGGAGACCCAGGCCTCCTGGGCGGAGCCCTGCGAGGAGGCGCCGATGCCGTTGAGGGTGCCCTCGAGGGTGCTGGCGGAGCCGGAGGAGGACGAGTCGCCGGTGGCGGCGGGCCCCTCGTTGGCAGCACAGGAGGTCAGCGTGATGGCTGCGACGGCGGCGATGACGGCCGCCTGGCCGAGACGCGAGAAACGCACAAGTATCCCTTTCGGGTAGGAAAGCAGGGGGATGGACGGGCTTGGTGCGGCCCGCCAGCGAGAGTACGGAGGGGTCGTGTCCTGGCCCCGTCCGCTCGGTGAACGCGCGGTGAACGACGGGCCGCCCTCAGGCGCCGCCGAGCGCGGAGGAGCAGTATTCGCGCGGCAGGTCTGCGTCCCGCGCGCGGGCTCACTCGAGCGGTGCGTGCGTCTCGATCGCGACGATGCCGGAGCCCGGGTGCTCGACCGAGAGGTGCACGACCGCGAAGCCGCCGGTCGGCAGGTCGGAGGCCTCCTCGAGGTACGGGCCGATCGGGGTCGCGGTGGCCAGTGCCAGCTCGCGCAGGATCTCGGGGATCACCGGACCGTGGCTGCAGAGCACGGCGCTCTTGCGCGCGCGGACCCGCTTGCCGACGACGGAGCGGACGTCGGCGGTGCCGTGCTCGTGCGCGTCCTGGCTGAGGTCCTCCGAGAGGCGGACCGGCCGCTTGAGCAGCGCGGAGAGCGGAGTGATCGTGGTGCGGCAGCGCTTCGCGGTGCTCGAGACCAGCCGGCGGGGCCGCCACGCGGCGACGGCGCGGCCGGCCGCGGCCGCCTCCTCCTCGCCGCGGCGGTTGAGGCGCCGGGTCGAGTCGCGACCGTCCCAGGAGGACGCGGGGACCGCCTTCGCGTGCCGGAGCACCACGACCGCGAAGGTGTCGTGGGTGCCGCGCGAGACGATCCGCGAGAACTCGTCGACGATCTCGATGTCGTGCGGGTAGGTCAGGTAGCTGCGGGCGCGCTTGATCGTGACCCACTCGAGGGCCTCGACCTCGCGGTTCGGCACGAAGTCCGAGGCGAGCACCGCCTTCTCGGTCACCCGTGCCGCCCAGTAGTGCACGGTCTTCGGTCGCCCGTTCGGCAGCGCGTACTGCACGGTGCCGAGCGGCACTCCGAGCGCGACCGCGAACCCGGTCTCCTCGCGGATCTCGCGCACCGCGGTCTCCGGCAGCGACTCGCCCGGATCGACCTTCCCCTTGGGCAGGCTGACGTCCTTGCGGTGCGGCCGGTGGATCACCAGGACGTGCAGACGCCCCTCGATGATCCGCCAGCACACGGCGCCGGCCGCGTAGACGGTCCCCGTCACGGCGTCAGCGGGTGGAGGCTCGGGAGCCGGTCCGCGTCGCCGTGCGCTTGCGATGCGTGATGTGCGCCATCAGCCGGTTCTGCAGATCGGAGAGGGGTGCGCCGTCCTCGTCGAGGTGGTGCCGCGTCCAGATCCCGTCCGGGCCGAGCCACCAGGAGGCCGTCTTCTCGTCCATCGCGCGGTCGAACATGTCGGCGATCTCGCTGAGGTGCGCGGGCTCGACGATCCGCACCAGCGCCTCGACGCGGCGGTCGAGGTTGCGGTGCATCATGTCGGCGCTGCCGATGAAGACCTCGGGCTCGCCGCCGTTGACGAAGCTGAAGATGCGGGAGTGCTCGAGGTAGCGCCCGAGGATGGAGCGGACGCGGATGTTCTCCGAGAGTCCCTCCTGCCCGGGCTTCAGACCGCAGATGCCGCGGACCCAGACGTCCACGGGCACACCGGCCTGGCTCGCCCGGTAGAGCGCGTCGATCACGGACTCGTCCACGATCGAGTTCATCTTGATCCGGATGCCCGAGGGGCGGCCGGCGCGGGCGTTCTCGGTCTCGGCCGCGATCCGCTTCAGCAGTCCCTTGCGCAGGTGGCGCGGCGCGACCAGCAGGCGCTTGAACTTCTTCTCGATCGCGTAGCCGGAGAGCTCGTTGAAGAGGCGGGTGAGGTCCTTGCCGACCTCGGGGTCGGCGGTCAGGAGGCCGAGGTCCTCGTAGATCCGCGAGGTCTTCGGGTTGTAGTTGCCGGTGCCGATGTGGGAGTAGTGCCGCAGCACTCCGCCCTTCTCCTGGCGGATGACCAGCGCGAGCTTGCAGTGGGTCTTCAGCCCGACGAGGCCGTAGACCACGTGGACGCCGGCCTTCTCGAGCTTGCGGGCCCACGAGATGTTGGCCTTCTCGTCGAAGCGCGCCTTGATCTCGACGAGCGCGAGCACCTGCTTGCCGGACTCCGCGGCGTCGATCAGCGCCTCGACGATGGGGGAGTCGCCCGAGGTGCGGTACAGCGTCTGCTTGATCGCCAGCACGTCGGGGTCGGCCGCGGCCTGCTCGAGGAACGCCTGGACGCTCGTCGCGAAGGACTCGTAGGGGTGGTGCAGCAGCACGTCGCCGCGCGAGACCGCCTTGAAGATGTCCTGGCGCTGGTTCGGCTCGCTCGGCGAGAGCTGCACGGCCGTCGTCGGGACGTGGTTGGGGTACTTGAGGTCCGGTCGGTCGATCTTCTGCAGGCTGAACAGGCCACCGAGGTCGAGCGGCGCGGGGAGCTTGTAGACCTCCTGCGTGGTGATGTCGAGCTCGCGGACGAGGAGCCCGAGGGTCTCGTCGTCCATGTCGTCGGTCACCTCGAGGCGGATGGGCGGGCCGAACCGGCGGCGGAGGAGCTCCTTCTCGAGCGCCTTGATCAGGTTCTCGGTCTCGTCCTCGTCGACCTCGACGTCCTCGTTGCGGGTGACCCGGAAGACGTGGTGGTCGAGGATCTCCATGCCCGGGAAGAGGTCGTCGAGCTGGTTCGCGATCAGGTCCTCGAGCGAGATGAAGCGCATCGGCTCACCGGGAGCGGCGACGCCGGCGATCCGCACGAAGCGCGGCAGCATCTGCGGCACCTTGAGGCGGGCGAACTCGGTCTTCTGGGTCTTCGGGTTGCGCACGCGCACCGAGAGGTTGAGCGAGAGCCCCGAGATGTAGGGGAACGGGTGCGCCGGGTCGACGGCCAGCGGCATCAGCACGGGGAAGACCTGCGCCGAGAAGTAGTCGTCGAGCACCTCGCGCTCGGCGTCGCTGAGCTCGCTCCAGCGGACGATGTCGATCCCGGCGTCGCGGAGGGCCGGCTCGACGAGCTCCTTGAAGGCGCGCGAGTGCCGCTGCTGCAGCAGGTGCGCCTTCTCGGAGATGTCGGTCAGCACGTCGACCGGCACCCGGCCGATGTTGGTGGGCAGTGCGAGGCCGGTGAGGATGCGGCGCTTCAGCCCGGCGACGCGGACCATGAAGAACTCGTCGAGGTTGGACGAGAAGATCGCGAGGAAGTTGGCCCGCTCGAGCGCCGGGACCAGCGGGTCCTCGGCCAGCTCGAGCACGCGCTGGTTGAACGCCAGCCAGCTCAGCTCGCGGTCGAGGTAGCGGTCGTCCGGGAGCAGGGGGTCGGAGTGACCCTCCTCCTCCTCGTCGAAGTCGTCGTCGAGCTCGTCGCTCAGGCCGTCTTCGAGAATCAGGTTGTCGCCGTCCATGCGACCATCCTGGCACCGCGCCGGACGCGCCCGCGCCGCCCGTGGTGAATGCCGGGTGAACCCGCCCTGGGGAGGAGCCGCGGAGCCGGTGCGCCGCTCAGCGCACCGCGGGGCGGCGGTGCAGGTACTGCACGTCGACGGCCGCGTCGGTGAAGCCGAGCGAGCGGTACAGCGCCACGGCGGAGCGGTTCTCCGCCTCGACGTAGAGGTCCGCGACGGTGCAGCCGCGCTCGAGCATCCGGGCGAGTCCCGCCCCGAGGAGCGTCCGCCCCAGCCCGCGACCGGCGGTCTCGGGGGCCACGCCGAGGACGTAGATCTCGCCCGTCGTCGACTCCGGCTCGATCTTCAGCCAGTCGTATCCGACGAGCGCGCCGTCGGCGTCGCGGAGCAGGAGGAAGTCCCCGTCGTCGTACCAGGGCTCGGCCCGGCGCGCGGCCAGGTCGTCCTCGGTGATCCGGCCCTGCTCCGGGTGCGCGGCGAAGACCCGGGCGTTGAGGGCGACCCACTCGGCCGGGTCGAGGTCGCGGCCGTCGGAGAGCGCGAAGCCCTCGGGGACGCTCACCTCGGGGGCGACGAGCGGATCGAGCGCGAGGTGCAGCAGCGTCCGCACCGGCGCGAAGTCGTGCGAGGCGGCGAGGGCCCTGGCCGCCGGGTGGTCGCCGTGCGCCCAGGCCAGGAGCCCGGTGCGCCCGCTCGCGAGCACCTGATCGAGGACGGCGCGGCCGAACCCGACGCCGCGCCACTCCGGGTCGACGACGAACTCGAGCTCGCCCTGGCCGAGCACGGCGGCCGCCACCACGACGTCGGCGCGCAGGCCGACGAGGAGCGTGCGCGACCCGGCCCGCGCGTCGATCAGGGTCTGATCGCTGAACGGGGGCCGGCCGTCGAACCAGGCGGCCCGGCCGATCAGGTGCTCGAGCCCCGCGGCGACGGCGGGATCGGCCAGGTTCTCAACCGAGAGATTGAGCGACTCGTTCATTGTCCTCTTCGTACACGTTGAAGCGGTATCCGACGTTGCGGACCGTCCCGATGAGCGATTCCAGATCGCCGAGCTTGGCGCGCAGGCGCCGCACGTGCACGTCGACCGTGCGGGTGCCGCCGAAGTAGTCGTACCCCCAGACCTCGCTGAGCAGCTGCTCGCGGGTGAAGACGCGCGACGGGTGCGTCGCGAAGAACCGCAGCAGCTCGAACTCCTTGAAGGTGAGGTCGAGCGGGCGCCCGTGCACCTTCGCGGAGTAGCTGGCCTCGTCGATCACGACGCCGGACGCCTGGATCCGCGACGTCGACTGCTCCTGCGCGAGCCGGCCGATGACCAGCCGGATGCGGGCGTCGACCTCGGCGGGGCCGGCCGAGTCGAGGATGACGTCGTTCACGCCCCAGTCCGCGGAGACCGCGGTGAGACCGCCCTCGGTGAGGATGAGGATGAGCGGGACGTTGATCCCGGTGGTGGTCAGGATCTTGCAGAGCGACTTCGCGCTGGCCAGGTCCTGCCGGGCGTCGACGAAGATGAGGTCGCAGCTCGGGGCGTTCACGAGGTGCGCCGGCTCCGCCGGGATCTGCCGGGTCTTGTGGCTGAGCAGGCCCAGTGCGGGGAGGACCTCCGAGCCACCGGCTGAGGTCAGTATCAACAACTGCGCCACGGATCCTCCAGGATTGGTCTCCGGCAATACTAGCGGCGGGTCGGAGAGGCCGATTCCCTGGGGCACAATTGAGGGATGGGCAGGGATCGCGCGGGAGTGGCAGCGGTCTGGGTGCTCGCGCTCCTCGGCTCCGTCGTCACCCTGGTGATCGCCCCGGCCGGCTCGCAGCAGCTCTGGCTGGCGCTGACCTTCGGCGGCTGCGTCCTCGCGACCTTCGCCGTCCAGCTCGCCGTGGCGAAGGCGGACGGCTATCTGGTGCGCACGATGACGAGCGTCGTCGGCGCGATGGTCGTCGTCGCGGTCGCCAGCGGCATCGCCGCCCTCACCTCGCTCTGATCAGGCCTCCTCCACCCCGTCGCGTCGGTGCCGCCGGATAGGATGGAGTCATGCTTCTCGCCCTCGAACTCTTCTATCTCGGACTGCTCGGGCTCGCCTCCCTCGCGATCGCGTGGGTCTCCGGCGTGGTCGTCTACAAGCTCTACCGCGGCCAGCGCTAGCCGCCGCCGGAGCAGGTTTGATCTCCCTCCCCTCGGGCCTCCCGCCCGAACTCGTCCCGCTCTCCTGGCTGCTCGGCGTCTGGGAGGGATCGGGCGTCATCGACTACGCCGTCGGCGACGACTCCGTGCAGGCCGAGTTCGGCCACCGCGTGAGCTTCAGCTACGACGGCCTGCCCTACCTCAACTACAGCTCGTACACCTGGCTGCTCGAGGACGACAGCGAGGTCGGCCACCGGCCGCTCGTGAGCGAGATGGGCTACTGGCGGCTCAGCCGCCCGCTCACCGACGCCGACGCCGGCCCCGCGATGCTGCCGGGCCGCGGTGCGCCCGCGTTCCCCGACGCCGAGTCGGTCGAGACGCTGCGCAACGGCGCGGGCGGCTTCGACATCGAGGTGTCGCTGGTGCACCCCGACGGCGTCAGCGAGCTGTACCTCGGCCAGGTCAAGGGCCCGAGGATCGACCTCGCGACCGACGCGGTCATGCGCACCGCCGCCGCGAAGGACTACGCGGCCGCCACCCGCCTCTACGGCCTCGTCGACGACCACCTGCTCTGGGCGTGGGACATCGCCGCGCTCGGCCAGGGGCTCCGCACCCACTCCTCCGGAAGGCTCGCCCGTGTCGAATGAGACCGCGTCCTCCGAGCGGCCGCCGATCTCCCCGCTCCTGTCGGTCTCGGGCGCCGTCGTCGGGACCAGTGCGGCCGAGCCCGGCGTCGCCGCGCACTACGGCGAGCCGTTCCGCGAGCAGCGGGCGCTGGCCGCGGGCACCGCGATCGTCGACCTCTCGGGCCGCGGCGTCGTCACCGTCACCGGCCCGGACCGCCTCACCTGGCTCGATTCGCTGACCAGCCAGGCGCTCGCCCGCCTCGCCCCCGGCGACTCGGCCGAGACCCTGCTGCTGGACCCGTCCGGCCGGATCGAGCACCTGATCCGCGTCGTCGACGACGGCGACACCGCCTGGCTCCTCCTCGACCGAGACGAGACGCCGGGGCTCGCGGCCTGGCTCGACCGGATGCGCTTCATGCTCCGCGTCGAGATCGCCGACCGCACCGCCGAGTTCGCGACGCTCGCGACGCTCGGCGACGGCCCCGCGACCGCGCTGGCCCTCGAGCTCGCGGGGGAGTCCGGCATCAGCTGGCTCGACCCGTGGGCGCAGGTGCAGCCCGGCGGCTGGCAGTACGCCACCGCTCCCACGCATCCCGCGGCCGGCTGGACCGCCCGCGAGACCCTCGTGCCGCGCGCGGCGCTCGACGGGCTCGAGTCCCGGGCCCGCGCGGCGGGCGTGGCGCTGGCCGGCTCCGACGCCCTCGAGGCGCTCCGCATCGCCGCCTGGCGCCCGCGGCACGCGACCGAGGTCGACGACCGGTCGATCCCGCACGAGCTCGACCTGCTCCGCTCCTCGGTGCACCTGGCCAAGGGCTGCTACCGCGGTCAGGAGACGGTCGCCAAGGTGCACAACCTCGGTCACCCGCCCCGCCGCCTCGTGCTGCTGCAGCTCGACGGCTCCGACTCCGCCCTGCCCGGGCACGGCGACGTCGTCACGGCGCTCAAGGGCGGCGAGCCGGTCGAGGTCGGCACCGTCACCGCGAGCGCCTGGCACTACGAGGAGGGCCCCATCGCCCTCGCCGTCGTCAAGCGCTCGGTCCCCGTCGACCTCGAGCTCACCGTGCTGGCGGGCGAGATCCGCGTCTCCGCCGCCCAGGAGGTCGTCGTGCCGCCGGGCGCCGGCGCCGAGGCGGGAGTGCCCCGCCTGCCCCGCCTCGGGGCAGCGACCAGGTAGGCCACGCCGTGGTGGCCGCAGGACCCGCTCGGCGGGATCGGGCGGCCGCGCGGATCCGGGCGCTCGTCCGCCTCGACGACGTCCGGCCCGGCCGAGGCGTCGCGCGCGCCGTGGCGTCGCTGCCCGCGGTGCTGCAGATCGTCCTCGCGGCGATCCTCGCCTACTCCGTCTCGCGCTTCGTCTTCGGGCACCCCGCCCCGGTGCTGTCGCTGACGGCGACCATCTCGAGCCTGGGCATCGCGCGCGACACCCGGCCGAAGCAGGTCGCCGAGACCGCGATCGGCATGCTGATCGGGATCACCGCGAGCGAGGTGCTGCTGCTGCTCTGGGGCACCGGCGTCTGGCAGCTGGCCGTGGTGCTCGCGATCGTCTTCACCGTGGGGCGGGCGCTCTCGCCGTCGCCCGGCTTCGCGGTCGCGGCCGGCACGCAGGCGATGCTGGTGATGATCCTGCCCGCGCCCGACGGGGGAGTGTTCACCCGGAGCCTCGACGGGCTGGTCGGCGGGCTCGCCGCGCTGCTGTGCACCGCGATCGTGCCGCGCAACCCGCTCCGGGCGGCGCGCGCCGAGGCGCGGCGGCTGGTGGCGGCGCTGGCGGAGACGATCGACGCGCTCGCCGACGCGCTCCGCCGGGGCGATCAGGCGGCCTCCGCGGCGGCGCTGGAGCGCGTCCGCGGCACGCAGCCGGTGATCGACGGCTGGACGGCCGCCCTCGACTCGGCGATCGGCGTCGCGCGGATCTCGCCGTTCGTCCGGCGGCACCGCGCGGAGCTGGAGCGCCAGCGCACGATGCTCGCCGCGCTCGACCTCGCGACCCGCAACCTCCGCATCGTCGCGCGGCGCACCGACTTCCTGGTCGGCGACGCCGTGCCGCGGCCGGCGCTCGCCGACGTCGTCGCGGACTTCGGCCCGGGGATCGCCCTGCTCGGCCGGGCCGTCACCGAGCCCGCTGTGCTCGCGCTCGCGCGTCAGGACCTCGTGCTGCTCGCGACGACCCTCGACCCGCAGGCGCTGATCCCCGAGGCGCGGCTGGCGGAGAAGACGCTGCTGGTCATCCTCCGCCCGCTCGTCGTCGACCTGCTGACGGCGACCGGGGCGAGCTCGGCCGAGGCGAGAGCCGCGCTGCCCGAGCTCGCCTGACCGGCCGGGCTCCTCCGGCGCTCACGCGTTGGTGGCGTCCTGCACCTCGCCCACGAGCTCCTCGATGATGTCCTCGAGGAAGAGAACACCGGTGGTGCGACCCTCGGCGTCGACCACCCGGGCGAGGTGCGCGCCGGTGCGCCTGAGCGCGGCGAGCGCGTCCTCCAGCTCGTCGCCGGCCGAGACCGCGGCGAGCCGGCGGATCCGCTTGCGCGGCACCGGCATCTCGGTCGCGTCGAGGTCGGAGACGTCCTTGAGGTGCAGGTAGCCGCCGGGCAGTCCGTCGCCGTCCGCGAGCAGGTAGCGGGAGTAGCCGTGCTCGGCCACTGCGCGGCGCACGTCCGCGGGCGTGGCCTCTGCAGGCAGCAGCACCATCCGCTCGAGCGGGACCGCGACGTCCGCGACCCGCTTGGTCGTGAACTCGAACGCCGCCGTGACGGTGCCGGAGGCGTCGACCAGCACGCCCTCGCGGGTCGACTGGCGGACGATCGCGGCGACCTCGTCCAGCGTGAAGGCGCTGGTCGCCTCGTCCTTCGGCTCGACCCGCACGAGGCGGAGGATGCCGTTGGCGACCGCGTTCAGCGACCAGATCACCGGCTTCACCAGGCGCGAGACGAGAACGAGCGGCGGAGCGAGGAGCAGCGCGGCCCGGGTCGGCACCGAGAACGCCAGGTTCTTCGGCACCATCTCACCGAACACGACGTGCAGGAAGGTGACGAGCAGCAGCGCGGCGACGAACGCGATCACGCCGATCGCCTCCGCGGACAGCGCCGTGAAGCCGAGCGGGATCTCGAGCAGGTGGTGGATCGCCGGCTCGGAGACGTTGAGGATCACCAGCGAGCAGACGGTGATGCCCAGCTGGCTCGTCGCGAGCATCAGGGTGGCGTGCTCCATCGCCCACAGCGTGGTCTTCGCCGCGCGGCTGCCCGCATCGGCTCTCGGCTCGATCTGCGAGCGGCGAGCCGAGATCACGGCGAACTCGGCGCCGACGAAGAAGGCATTGACGATCAGCAGGACCACGAGCCAGGCGATCCCGGGCAGGTACTCACTCATGGACGGCCCCCTCGGCTCGGAGCGCGGCGACGCCGACGGCATCGCCGCCGTCGGTCTCGTCTCCGGCAGCGGCCGGGGTGAAGCGGACGCGGTCGACGCGGTGGGCGGCGACGCGGTCGACCCGCAGCACGCCGCCGGCCACGGCGACCTCGTCGCCGAGCTCGGGCACGCGGCCGAGGGCCGAGGCGAGGAAGCCCGCGACCGTGTCGTAGTCCTCGCCCTCGGGCACCACGGCGCCGAGCCGCTCCGCGACCTCGTCGGGGCGCAGCTCGCCGCCGAAGGTCGCCGAGCGGCCGGAGCGGACGACGCCGGCGCGGCTGCGGTCGTGCTCGTCCTCCAGCTCGCCGACGATCTCCTCGACGAGGTCCTCGAGCGTCACGACGCCCGCGGTCCCGCCGTACTCGTCGACGACGACCGCGATCGCGAGGCCGCTGCCGCGCAGGGGAGCGAGCAGGGCGTCGGCACGCGCGGTCTCGGGGACGCGCATCGGCGCGATCATCAGCGACTCGGCGGTCGCCTGCGCCCGGTCCTCCGGGGCCAGTGCGAAGGCGTGCTTGACGTGCAGGACACCGCGGACGTCGTCGGAGTCGCGGCCGATGACGGGGAAGCGCGAGAACCCGGTGCGGTTCGCGAGCCGCACCACGTCCTCCGCGGTGCTCGCGAGCGGGACGGAGGCCATCCGGACCCTCGGCGTCATCACGTCGGCGACGCTGCGGCTCGAGAAGCGGAGCGTGCGGTGCAGCAGGTCCGCGTGGTCGCTGTCGAGCGTGCCCTCGAGCACCGAGCGGCGCACCAGCGAGCCGAGCTCGTCGGCGCTGCGGGCGCCCGAGAGCTCCTCCTTGGGCTCGATGCCCATCGCGCGGATCAGGGCGTTGGCCGTGTTGTTGAAGAGCAGGATCACGGGCTTGAAGACCGTGGTGAAGAGGATCTGGAACGGCACGACGACCTGCGCGGTCCTCAGCGGCAGCGCCAGGGCGAAGTTCTTCGGGACGAGCTCGCCGATCACCATCGAGAAGACCGTCGCCAGCAGGACGCCGACGACCGTGCCGATGCCCGGCACGATCTCGGCAGGGATCCCGAGCGAGCGCAGCGGGTCGCCGAGCAGCGAGCTGATCGCGGGCTCGAAGGTGTAGCCGGTGAGCAGCGTGGTGAGCGTGATGCCCAGCTGCGCGCCGGAGAGATGGGTGGAGGTGATCCGCAGGGCCGAGATCGTCGGGTCGAGGCGCTTCTCGCCACGGGCGCGGCGCTCCTCGAGCTCGTTGCGGTCGAGGTTGACCAGCGCGAACTCGGAGGCGACGAAGAGACCGGTGCCGACGGTGAGGAGGAGGCCGATGACGATGCCGAGCCATTCAGGCACCCGCGGCACCGCCGATCAGGGTCGCGGTCGGTGCGGCGGAGGAGGGAGCAGTGCCCGAGGGTTCAGGGGGAGGGTCGTCCATGGGGCATGAGGGTAGCGGGCGTGAATATGAGAATGCTCACAGTGACGGGGCCGGGTCGAGCGGAGCCACCGCCTCCCACGCGACGGTCACCTCACCGAGCCGCCACCGCCGCCGGCCGCCGAGGATCGGCCACTCGCCGCGCAGCGACTCGACGGCGGCGATCCAGCGCTGGGTCGGCCCGTAGACGGCGAGCGGGGCGGCGTGCAGCCAGGCCCGCTCCAGCGCGAGCAGGAAGGCGTGCACCGGCTCGCCCGCGACGTTGCGGTGGATCAGCGCCTTCGGCAGCCGCTCGGCCGCGATCATAGGGGAGGGCACGGCGCCGAGCCGGAGCGACAGGGTGAGCGAGCGCGGCCCCTCGCGTCCGATCTCGATCCAGGTGCAGATCCGGCCGATCTCGTCGCAGGTCCCCTCCACCAGCACGCCGTCGGGGGTCAGCCGGTCGGTCATCGTCCGCCACGCCTCCGCGACCGCCGACTCGTCGTACTGCCGGAGGACGTTGAAGGCGCGGATCACGCTCGCCCGCTGCCGCCCGGGCAGCGGGACCTCGAAGCCGCCGCGCTCGAAGCGCACCCGGGCGTCGGCCGGGAAGGCGGTGCCCCCTTCACGGACCCGCTCCAGCTGCCGTCGCGCGGTCTCGACGCGGGCCGGCTCGATCTCGAAGCCGACCACGTCGACGCCGGGTGCTGCGCGGACGAGGCGGCGGTGCAGCTCGAGCGTGGTGACCGCGCTCGCGCCGAAACCGAGGTCGACGACGACGGGCTCCGGGGTCGTGCGCAGGACCGGCAGCTCGGCCAGCCGGCGGTCCACCCGGCGGAGGCGGTTCGTGCCCGTCGTGCCGCGGGTGACGGCTCCGATCGGCATGGTCTCCAGCGTATCCGGGGGCGCAGGGGCCGCCTCTAAGCTGGACGCATGTCCGAGACCTACACCCTCATCCTCGTGCGCCACGGCAACAGCGAGTGGAACCAGAAGAACCTGTTCACCGGCTGGGTCGACGTGCGGCTGACCGAGCAGGGCGTCGCGGAGGCGACTCGCGCCGGCGAGCTGCTGGTCGAGGCGGAGCTGCACCCCGACGTCGTGTACACCTCCCGCCAGACGCGCGCGATCCAGACCGCGAACATCGCGCTCGAGAAGGCCGACCGCCTGTGGATCGACGTGAAGCGCTCCTGGCGCCTCAACGAGCGCCACTACGGCGCGCTGCAGGGCAAGGACAAGGCGCAGACCCTCGCCGAGTACGGCCCCGAGCAGTTCATGACCTGGCGCCGCTCGTTCGACGTGCCGCCGCCCCCCATCGACGACGAGGACCAGTACTCGCAGGCGCACGACGAGCGCTACGCCGACCTCGGCGACGACCTGCCCCGCACCGAGTCGCTCAAGCTCGTGATCGAGCGGATGCTGCCCTACTGGGAGTCGGACATCAAGCCGGATCTCGCCTCGGGCAAGACCGTCATGATCACCGCGCACGGCAACTCGCTGCGCGCGCTGGTGAAGACCCTCGACGGCATCTCCGACTCTGATATCGCCGAGCTGAACATCCCGACCGGCATCCCCCTCGTCTACACCCTCGACGAGAACTTCGAGCCGATCGGCGAGGCCCGCTACCTCGACCCCGAGGCCGCCGCCGCGGGCGCCGCCGCCGTCGCCGCCCAGGGCGCCAAGAAGTAGCCCACCCCCCGCACCCCGCACGGCCCGCCGGAGTCCCACTCCCGCGGGCCGTCCGCGTCTGCACCCCGCCCTCGCCTGACGGTGGATCTCGATACGCGCGCTGCGCGCGCTACTCGATCACCATGAACGAGCCGGGTCGCGGTACGCGCCCCTTGCATGCTGGTCGAGTAGCCGCGGCACGCGGCGTATCGAGACCCCGCGTCCGTACGACGGCGGATCTCGATGCGCGCGCTGCGCGCGCTACTCGATCAGCATGGAAGCGCGGGCGATCGACCAGCGAGGCACGGCAGCTGTCACTCGACGCCCGGGCGCTGAGAGTGCAGACCAGCCGCCCCCCACAAGGCGAACGGGCGAATCGCGTGCCAGCGATTCGCCCTAGCCGTTCGCACCCCGCTCTGCGGAACGCGCCCACGCGGTCTGCCGACCGCGGTCGATATCGCGCTCCGCGCGACATCGACAAATGAACTCAGCCCCAGTCGCCCGAGATCAGGTACTGGACCTTCTTCGCGATGGACACCGCGTGGTCGGCGAAGCGCTCGTGGTAGCGGCTGGCGAGGGTCGCGTCGACGGTGTCGGCGGCCTGGCCCTTCCACGCCTCGCTGAGGACCTTGTCGAAGACGCTGACGTGCAGCTCGTCGATCTTGTCGTCCTCGTCGCGGATCTCCTCGGCGAGGCGGGGGTCCTGCGTGCGCAGCAGCTCGGTGAGCTTGTGCGCGACGACGACGTCGAGGCGGCCCATCTCGACGAAGGTCGGGCGGAGCGACTTCGGCACGACCTTGTCGGGGAAGCGGTAGCGGGAGAGCTGAGCGATGTGCTCGGCGATGTCGCCCATCCGCTCGAGCGAGGCGCTGATCCGCAGCGCGGACACGACGGTCCGCAGGTCGCGGGCGACGGGGCCCTGGCGGGCGAGGATGTCGATCGCGAGCTCGTCGAGGCTGATGGCCAGCTCGTCGATGCGGGCGTCGCTGGCGATGACCTCCTCGGCGAGGGACACGTCGGAGTGGTTGAACGCCTGGGTCGCCTTCTCGATCGCGATCTCGACGAGCCCGGAGATCTCGACGAGCCGATCCTGGACCTCGGCCAGCTCCTGCTGGAAAACTTCGCGCATCTTCTTCTCGACCCTCTCTGCGGCACGCACGGAGACCGGTGCCGATCCGCGCCGCGCACGGCGCTGCGACTGCACCAGTCCGGCGCAGGCGCAGCCATGATGACCACGGCAGGTTAACGAACGGTGCCGAGCGTTTGAACAGTACTCGACCCGCGACCCGTCGCCGGGCATCCGGTAGGGAGACGCGCGGTGGATGGATAGCCTGGGAGCGTGGATCCGGGCCTGATCGTCGTGCTGTCGCTCGTTCTCGGCATCGTCATCGGGATCGTCCTCACCAGTGTCGTCACCCTCGCCGCGCGCCAGGGCCGGATCGCTGCGGAGGTCGTCACCGTCGGCCTGCCCGAGGGCATCGGCGCGATCATCGACGCCGTCGGCGCTCCCGCGTTCGTGACCGACCCCTCCCACAACGTGCTGAAGGCGTCCGCCCGCGCGATCTCGCTCGGCCTCGTCTCCCAGGACACGCTCCTTCACCCGGACCTCGTCGCGATCGTCGACCGGGTGCGCCGCTTCGGCGACGACATCGAGCAGGACCTGGAGCTGGCGACGAGCCCGCTCTCGGACGCCGCGGTCACCCTCGTCGTGCACGCCACGCGGCTCGGCTCCCGCTTCGTCCTCGTCCTCGCCGAGGACCACACCGAGGCCCGCCGGCTGGAGGCGGTGCGCCGCGACTTCGTCGCCAACATCTCGCACGAGCTGAAGACGCCGATCGGCGCGGTCGGCCTGCTCGCCGAGGCCCTCGACTCCGCCGCCGACGACCCGAAGCAGGTCCGCCGGTTCGCGCACCGCCTCACCCAGGAGTCGCACCGCCTCGCGAAGATCACCCGCGAGATCATCGAGCTCTCCCGCCTGCAGTCGGCGGACGTCGCAGGCTCCGCCGAGGTCGTCCGCGTCGACGACATCGTGGTCGCCGCGCTCGAGACGACGCACGTGATGGCGGAGTCGCACGACGTCACCCTCGTCAAGGGCGGGATGAAGAAGGCGTACGTCGCCGGCCAGGAGAAGATGCTCGTCTCGGCGCTGCACAATCTGCTGGCCAACGCCATCCAGTACTCCCCGCCCGGCTCCCGCGTCGGGATCGGCGTCCGCTCGACCGGCGGCGTCGTCGAGATCGCCGTCACCGACCAGGGCATCGGCATCCCCGAGGAGGACCTCGACCGCGTCTTCGAGCGCTTCTACCGCGTCGACCAGGCCCGCTCCCGCCACACCGGCGGCACCGGGCTCGGCCTCAGCATCGTCAAGCACGCCGTGCAGAACCACGGCGGCGACGTCCGGGTCTGGTCCAAGCCGGGCCGCGGCAGCACCTTCACCATCCGACTCCCCGAAGTAGACCCGGCCAGGACGCCCTTCGCGTCCGCCGCCCCGATAGGAGACACCGCGTGACCAGCATCCTGCTCGTCGAGGACGAGAGCGCCCTCAGCGAGCCGCTCAGCTACCTGCTCGAACGCGAGGGCTACGACGTCACCGTCGCCGAGGACGGCCTGCGCGCCGTCGCCGCCTTCGACGAGGGCGAGTACGACCTGATCCTGCTCGACCTCATGCTCCCCGGCATGCCCGGCACCGAGGTGTGCCGCGAGATCCGCACCCGCTCCGCGATCCCGATCATCATGGTCACCGCGAAGGACTCCGAGGTGGACATCGTCGTCGGGCTCGAGCTCGGCGCCGACGACTACGTCACCAAGCCGTACTCGACCCGCGAGCTGCTCGCCCGCATCCGCGCCGTCCTCCGCCGCCGCACCGAGGACCCGGGGGAGGAGCGCATCGTCGTCGCCGGCCCCGTCCGCATGGACATCGAGCGCCACACCGTCGAGGTCGACGGCGTCGAGACCCCGATGCCTCTCAAGGAGTTCGAGCTCCTCGAGATGCTGCTCCGCAACGCCGGCCGCGTCCTCACCCGTGGCCAGCTGATCGACCGCGTCTGGGGCAGCGACTACTTCGGCGACACCAAGACCCTCGACGTCCACGTCAAGCGCATCCGCTCCAAGATCGAGAAGACGCCCAAGGAGCCGGTGCTCCTGGTGACCGTCCGCGGCCTCGGCTACCGCTTCGACGCCTGAGATCGCGGGGCCTGGCGGGGGCGTCTGCGGCGTCGTCGCCGGGTGCGGTGGAACATGCTGGTCGAGTAGCCCCGCAGGGGCGTATCGAGACCCGCCGTCGCCGGGGCGCGGAGTCTGCGGACCGGGCTTCTGATGCCGGTGGATCTCGATACGCCCGCGCAGCGGGCTACTCGATCAGCAAGTGGGCCCGCTGCGCGGGCTACTCGATCAGCATCTGGTCGCACGACGAAGGGCCGCCCACCGAGGTGGACGGCCCTTCGCGGGAGCGGGTGCTACTCCGCCGGGGCGTCGACGCCGGGCTGCACGGTCGGGGTGGGCAGCGCCGTCTGCGCCGGGTCCGGCGTGGGCGTGAGGGTCGGCGTGGCCGACGGGGCCGGGGTCAGCGTCGCGTAGGCCTCGAGGGCGTTCGTCAGGATCGGGACGAGCAGCTCCTCGCCCTCCTCCGAGCCGTACTGGAAGTACACGGGGAACAGACTGCCGGGGATCGTGTCGAGGCCCTCCATGGTGACCGACTCGGTGCTGCCCGGGCGGACCTCCGTGCGACCGGGGACAGCGTCCACCGTGTCGCTGGTGCGGCCGGTGCTCGCCTCGTACTGCACCTCGACGCTCACCGTCTCGTCGGTGTCGTTGACCAGGGACACGACCAGCGTGCCGGTCTCGCCGTCCTCGGAGATGATCATCGCGTTGCGGATGGCGAGATCGCCGATCGTCGCACCCACTCCGTCGCTCGGGTCGTAGATGGCCCGCGTCGCCTGCGGGGCGACCAGGTTGCAGCCGGCGGTGGCGAACGTGACGCCGACCGCGAGAACGACGGATGCAGCGATGCGCGCCTTCACGGGTTCCTCCAGATCATCGGCTCCGCCCGCCCCGGACAGGGCGGAATCGAGGTGCAGGAGCCGGAAAAAGACTAGCGCAGCCTCGTCGGCGTCCCGGCCGGGCTGCCCCCTCCTCCCGCCCGCTGCTACTGTGACCGGCGGCGAAAGGACGTCCCGTTGAACACCGTCTCCGGATCGGCGCCGACCGCGGCCGTCGTGATCGTCGCCGCCGGCAGCGGCACCCGCCTCGGGCGCGAGCTGCCCAAGGCCTACGTCGAGTGCGCCGGCGTCACGATCCTCGAGCGCAGCCTCCGCACGGTGCTCACCCTCGCCGAGCCGGTCCAGGTGGTCGTGGTGGCACCGGAGTCCCTCGTCGACGCGACCGTCGAGCTCTGCCGCCGCGCCGCCGGGTCCGCCGTCGAGGTCCTCGTCACCGCCGGCGGATCGACCCGCCAGGAGTCCGTCGCCCGCGGACTCACCCTGCTGCACCCGGGAGTCGCCACCGTCCTCGTGCACGACGCCGCCCGGGCCCTCACGCCCGTCGCGCAGTTCGAGCGGGTGCTCGCCGCCGTCCGCTCGACCGGCGGCGGCGCGATCCCGGGCCTGCCCGTCACCGACACCATCAAGCTCGTCGGTGCCGACGCGGCGATCCTCGACACGGTCGACCGCTCGCAGCTCGCCGCCGTGCAGACGCCGCAGGGCTTCCCCCGCCGCCTGCTCGACGAGGCCTACGCGGCCGCCGGCCGGGAGTTCACCGACGACGCCGCCCTCCTCGCCGCTCACGGCCGCGGCTCCGTCGTCGTCCCCGGCGATCCGCTCGCCTTCAAGATCACCACGCCCTGGGACCTCGCCCGCGCGGAGCAGCTGCTCGCGCCGCCGCTATCGTCCGCGGTGCCGCGCGTCGGCATCGGCACCGACGTGCACGCCTTCGACGACGCGTCGCCGCTCTGGCTCGCCGGACTGCACTGGCCGGGGGAGCGCGGACTCTCCGGGCACAGCGACGGCGACCCCGTCGCGCACGCGATCTGCGACGCGCTGCTCGCCGCGGCGAACCTCGGCGACATCGGCTCCCGCTTCGGCACGGACGACCCGCGGTTCCAGGATGCGCACGGCGAGGTCTTCCTCCGCGCCACCCGCGAGCTCGTCGAGGCGGCCGGCTTCACAATCGGCAACGTCTCGGTCCAGCTGATCGGCAACCGCCCGAAGTTCTCCCCGCGGCGGGACGAGGCCCAGCAGCTGCTGTCCGCGCTCCTCGGCGCCCCGGTCAGCGTCGCCGCGACGACCTCGGACGCGCTCGGCTTCACCGGTCGCGGGGAGGGGGTCGCCGCGACGGCCACGGCACTCGTCCTCCCCACTCCCGGATCCGCGCACTGATCGACCGCGCCAGCCCGCCGCCCGGCCGCGCCCGCCCCGCCCGGTAAACTCGCGGCGTGACTCTGCGACTGCACGACTCGAAGGCCCAGGCCCTCGTCGACTTCGTCCCCCTCCGCGAGAACGAGGTCGGGATGTACGTCTGCGGACCCACGGTGCAGTCGTCGCCGCACATCGGGCACCTGCGCTCCGCCCTGGTCTACGACCAGCTGCGCCGCTGGCTGGCCTACCGCGGCTACCGGGTCACCCTCGTCCGCAACGTCACCGACATCGACGACAAGATCCTCGCGATCGCCGAGCAGGCCCGCCGCGCGGCCGGGGAGGGCGAGCCCTCGGAGCAGTGGTGGGCGCTCGCCTACCGGGTCGAGCTCGAGTTCACCGCCGCCTACTCCGCGCTCGGCATCCTGCCGCCCACCTACGAGCCGCGCGCGACGGCGAGCATCGCCGAGATGGTCGCGCTCGTGCAGCGCCTGATCGAGCTGGGCCACGCCTACCCCGCTCCGGACGACTCCGGCGACGTCTACTTCGACACCCGCTCCTGGCCCGACTACGGCGCGCTCACGCACCAGCGCCTCGAGAGCATGGAGGCGGCGACCGACGCCGACCCGCGCGGCAAGCGCGACCCGCACGATTTCGCGCTGTGGAAGGGCATGAAGCCCGACGAGCCCGAGTCCGCCTCCTGGGCCTCGCCCTGGGGGAGGGGCCGGCCCGGCTGGCACATCGAGTGCTCCGCCATGTCGACCAAGTACCTCGGCACCCAGTTCGACATCCACGGCGGCGGGCTCGACCTGCGCTTCCCGCACCACGAGAACGAGCTCGCCCAGTCGAGCGCCGCGGGCCACGCCTTCGCCAGCTACTGGCTGCACAACGGGCTCGTCTCGGTCACCGGGCAGAAGATGAGCAAGTCGCTCGGCAACTCCGTCTTCGCCTCCGAGCTGCTCGACTCCGCCCGTCCGCTGGTCGTCCGCTACTACCTCGGCTCCGCGCACTACCGCTCGACGCTCGAGTTCCACGACGGTGCGCTCGAGGAGGCCGAGGCGGCGCTCGAGAGGATCGAGGGCTTCCTCGACCGCTCCCGTCGGCGCCTCGAGGGCACCCGCTTCGCCGCCGTCGGCGAGCCGGTCGTGCCCGACGAGTTCGCCGAGGCGATGGACGACGACCTCTCGGTCCCGCAGGCCATCGGCGTCCTGCACGAGACCGTGCGGGCCGGCAACGCCGCCCTCGACGCGGAGGACCTCGGCACGGTGTCCGCGCTGCGCACCCAGGTCCTCGCCATGGCCTCGGTCCTCGGGATCGACCCGGAGGCCCCCGAGTGGGCGCGCTCCGACGACGAGCCCACCTACCGGGCCCTCACCGTGCTCGTCGACCGCCTGGTCGCCGAGCGGCAGACCGCGCGCGAGCAGCGCGACTGGGCGGCCGCCGACCGCATCCGAACCGATCTCGCTGCTGCGGGAATCACGATCGAAGACACCCAGACGGGTGCGCATTGGAGTCTCGATGGCGAATAAGCCCGGCCGCCCAGGAGCGGTCCGCAAGAAGAGCAAGGGCAAGGCCGTCGGTTCCGGCGGTCAGGGCCGTCAGGCCCTCGAGGGCAAGAAGCCCACACCCAAGGCCGAGGACCGGCCGTACCACCCCGCGGGCAAGGCGAAGCTGGCGCGCGAGCGCTTCGTCGCCGCCGGCGGCAAGGGCCGACCCGGAGCGGCGCTGAACGGCGCGGCCCGCGGCCAGGGCCGTCCGGCCCCGTCGCGGAAGCCCAAGAGCGGCGACGAGTCCGAGATGGTCACCGGCCGCAACTCGGTCCTCGAGGTGCTGCGCGCCAAGATCCCCGCGACGACGCTCTACCTCGCGACGCGCATCGAGATGGACGACCGGGTCAAGGAGGCGCTCAAGCTCGCCACCGCCCGCGGCATCCCCGTCCTCGAGGTCATGCGCCCGGAGCTCGACCGCCTCGCCGGCCCGGACTCCGTGCACCAGGGCCTCGTGCTCAAGGTCCCCCCGTACGAGTACGCGCACCCGAGCGACCTGCTCGAGCGCAGCGTCTCCCGCGGCGTCGTCCCGCTGTTCGTCGCGCTCGACGGCATCACCGACCCGCGCAACCTCGGCGCGATCATCCGCTCCGTCGCCGCCTTCGGCGGGCAGGGCGTCATCGTCCCGCAGCGCCGCTCGGTCGGCCTGAACTCCGCCGCCTGGAAGACCTCGGCCGGAGCCGCCGCGCGCGTGCCCGTCGCGATGGCGTCCAACCTCACCGCGATGATCAAGGACTACAAGCGCGACGGCGTCTTCGTCATCGGCCTCGACGGCGACGGAGACACCATGCTCCCCGGCCTCGAGCTCGCCGACCGCCCACTGCTCGTCGTCGTCGGCAGCGAGGGCAAGGGCCTCTCCCGCCTCGTCACCGAGCAGTGCGACGCCGTCGTCTCCATCCCGATCAGCGCCGCCACCGAATCGCTCAACGCCGGCATCGCGGCGTCGGTCGCGCTCTACGAGATCTCCAAACTCCGCGCCGCCTCCGAGTAGCACAGGCAGCGCGGGCGCCGGCACGGCGATCTGCGGCGTTGTCGTCGGGCGCGATACCGCCGGTATCGCGCGGGCGCCGGCACGGCGATCTGCGGCGTTGTCGTCGGGCGCGATACCGCCGGTATCGCTTCCTCCTCCGCCTTGCAGCTCACCGCGCCGGCACCCGCGCTGACGCCGGGGGAGGCAGGGGGCGCCGCCTTCGGCGAGCGGGGGCTGAGGGGCGCCGCCTTCGGCGAGCGGGGGCTGAGGGGCGCCGCCTTCGGCGAGCAGTGGCCGCGGGGCGCTGTCTTCGGCGAGCGGGGGCGCATGCTGATCGGTCATCGCCGGCCAGGGGGCGCTTCATGCTGATCGAGTAGGCCGCGGAGCGGGCGTATCGAGATCCGCCCGCGTCCGCAGTCGAGGCTGCAGGCCGGACTGCTGGTGACGGTGGGTCTCGATACGCCGCTGCACGGCTACTCGACCACCATGAAGGGGTGCCGCCCGCGGCGAACGACGGCCGAAGGGGCGCCGCCTTCGGCGAGCGGGGGCGCATGCTGATCGGTCATCGCCAGCAGGGGGCGCTTCATGCTGATCGAGTAGGCCGCGGAGCGGGCGTATCGAGATCCGCGACAGCACGCACCGCAGACGACGAAGGGCTCGTGCCGGATCCGGGATCCGCACGAGCCCTTCGGCGTGCCGGGTCAGACGTTCTTCATCCAGTCGACGTCGGCGTCCTCGTCGGTCAGCTCGGCGTCGCCGGCGCCGTCGATGACGAGGTTCGGCAGGGTGATCGCCTCGGTCGGCGGGGCGATGATCGTCGCCTCGTCGCGGCGGTGCCGCAGGATGTCGTTCACGTAGGCGGTGACCGCCTCGGCCAGCGGCACGTCGCGCGCCTGCTGCTGCGACATGAACCAGCGGTGCTCGAGCAGCTGGTGGAACATCTCCGCCGGCTCCAGCCGCCCCTTCAGGTCGCGCGGGATCGAGCGGATGACCGGCTCGAACACCTGCGCGAGCCACTCGTGGGCGACCATCTCCTCGTCCAGCCCCTGCTTGTCGTAGGTGGCGGTGTAGGAGTCGAGGTCGTTCAGCAGGCGGCGCGCCTGGTTCTCCTGCGCGTCCAGCCCGGTCAGCCGCAGCAGGCGGCGCTGGTGGTGGCCCGCGTCGACGACCTTCGGCTGGATCCGCACAGTGGAGCCCGCCTCGTCGGTCTTGATCGCGAGCTCCTCGATGTCGAAGCCCAGCTCGTTGAGCCGGTTCACCCGGTCGTTGATGCGCCAGCGCTCGGAGGTCGAGAACGACTCCGCCCCGGTCAGCTCCTTCCAGAGACTGCGGTAGGCCGCGACGATGCCGTCGGACACCGTGATCGGGTCGAGGTCGTCGTCGACGCGGCCGCCCGCCTCGAGGTCCAGCAGCTCGCCGGCGATGTTGACCCGGGCGATCTCGAGGTCGTTCTCGCGCTGGCCGTTGGAGAGCCCGCCCGAGTAGAGCTGCCCGGTCTCCGCGTCCACGAGGTACGCCGCGAAGGCGCCCGCGTCGCGCCGGAACAGCGTGTTCGAGAGCGAGACGTCGCCCCAGAAGAAGCCGATGACGTGCAGGCGCACCAGCAGCAGCGCCAGTGCGTCGACGAGGCGCGTGGCCGTGTCGGGACGCAGCGTCTGCGAGAACAGCGCGCGGTAGGGGAGCGAGAACTTGAGGTGCCGGGTGACCAGCACGGCGGGCAGCTCGTCGCCCTCGTCGTCGGTGCGGTTCGTGATCACGGCGCCCGGCACGACGCACGGGACGTCGAGCCGCTGCAGGGTCTTGAGCATCTCGTACTCGCGCCGCGACATCTCCGCCGTCGTCTCCTTCACGGCGACGACGTGGCCGGAGAGGTGCGCGAAGCGGACCGTGTGCCGCGAGATGCCCTTGGGCAGCGCGGCGATGTACTCGTCGGGCCAGTCGTTCAGCCGCAGGTTCCACGGCAGGTCGAGGAGGGCGGGGTCGACCGTGGCCGAGGTGATGTTGAGGGAGCCGGACATGGCGCGCCGTTCGTGTCGGGAGTCGGACGGTGGAGGGGCCCGGACGAACGCTGCCGCCGCCTCGGAGGAGACGGCGGCAGCGTGTGCGCGGGGGCGGAGCCTAGGAGAGGCGCAGTCCCGACTCGCCGTCGAAGATGTGCACGCGGTGGTTCGCGGTCACGTAGACGCGGTCGCCCGCGGTCGGGTGCACGCGGCCGTCGACGCGCGCGACGATGTCGGTGCGGCGACCCTCGACCTCGGTGTGGCCGTAGAGGTAGCCGTCCGAGCCGAGCTCCTCGATCAGGTCGACCTCGATCGGCAGGCCGCCGGGCTGGGTCGAGACGGTGACGTCCTCGGGGCGCACGCCGAGCGTGACGACCTTCTGGGTGGTCTTCGCGAGCGCCTCGCGGGCGATCGGGAGGACCGTGTCGCCGAACTTGACGCCGCCGTCGGTGACGTCCGCGTGGAACAGGTTCATCGCGGGCGAGCCGATGAAGCCGGCCACGAAGACGTTGTTCGGGTTCTCGTAGAGGTCGCGGGGCGTGCCGACCTGCTGGAGCAGTCCGTCCTTGAGGACCGCGATGCGGTCGCCCATGGTGAGCGCTTCGGTCTGGTCGTGGGTGACGTAGACGGTGGTGATGCCCAGGCGGCGCTGGAGCGTGCCGATCTGCGTGCGGGTCTGGACGCGGAGCTTGGCGTCGAGGTTCGACAGCGGCTCGTCCATGAGGAACACCTGCGGCTTGCGGACGATGGCGCGACCCATCGCGACGCGCTGACGCTGGCCACCCGAAAGGGCCTTCGGCTTGCGGTTGAGGTAGGGCTCGAGGTCGAGCATCTTCGCGGCCTCGAGGACCCGCGCGGCGCGCTCGTCCTTGTTGATGCCGGCGATCTTGAGCGCGAAGCCCATGTTCTCGGCGACCGACATGTGCGGGTAGAGCGCGTAGTTCTGGAAGACCATCGCGATGTCGCGGTCCTTCGGCGGAACGTCCGTGACGTTGCGGTCGCCGATCAGGATGCGGCCCTCGTTGACCTCTTCGAGGCCGGCGAGCATGCGCAGGGAGGTGGACTTGCCGCAGCCGGAGGGGCCGACGAGGACGAGGAACTCGCCGTCTCCGACCTCGAGGTTCAGCTTGTCGACCGAGGCACGCGTGGCCCCGGGGTAGACGCGGGACGCGTTGTCATAGGTTACGGACGCCATTGTTCTTGCTCCTTCACCGGCAGGTACGTGCCGGACGATCCGAGTGAATGGAAGTGACGGTCGTCGTCGCGTGGGCGACTCCGACCAACCGTCACAGTATGCCACGCGCCACCGGACGGGGGGAGCCGCGGTCCGACGGCGGGCGCCGGGACCCGGCGGTATCCGTCGTTTGGAGGTTTCCCAGGGCTCGCGCGTAGGATTCCGGCGAGTCGCAGCCCGGCGGCACTTCTTCCTCTCTCATTCGGAGCGTTCTTGTCATGACCATCGGCGGAGCCAACGACCGTCTCTCGAAGAACCAGCGTCGAGAGGCCGCCCGCGAGAAGGCCCGCCGACTCCGCGAGCAGCAGAAGCGCCGCGATCGCGTCAGCCGCTTCGCCCTGCAGGGCGGTCTCGCGATCGTGGTGATCGCCATCGTCGCGGTCGTCGTCTTCGCCGTCACCTCGAGCATCCGCCCGGCCGGCCCCGGCCCCGCCAACATGGCGAGCGACGGCGTCCTCGTCACCGAGGGTCTGGTCGCCTCGACCACCCCGGCGATCCCGGCCGACGGCACCCCGACCCCGAGCGTGCTCGACACCTCCACGGGCACCGTCGACATCCGGGTCTACCTCGACTACCTCTGCCCCTACTGCGGCCAGTTCGAGCAGACCAACGGCGACCAGATCAAGGAGTGGGTCACCAGCGGTGCCGCGACGGTCGAGATCCACCCGATCGCCATCCTGACCACCCGCTCGAACGGCACCAAGTACTCGGAGCGCGCGGCCAACGCCGCGGCCTGCGTCGCCGACCGGTCGCCCGACTCCTTCTTCGACTTCAACGCGGCGCTGTTCGCCGAGCAGCCGGCGGAGGGCACCGACGGCCTCTCCGACGACCAGCTCAAGCAGGCCGCCGCCGACGCGGGCGTCGAGGACACCGCCGCGGTGAACTCCTGCATCGACGACCAGTCCTTCGTCAGCTGGGTGCGCGCGGCCACCGAGCGCGCCACCTCCGGCCCGCTGCCGGGCACCGAGGTCGCGTCCGTCTCGGGCACCCCGACGGTCCTCGTCAACGGCGAGGCCTACACCGGCTCGCTGACCGACGCGGACGCCTTCAGCTCCTTCGTGCTCTCGGCCGCCGCCGACACCTACTCCTCGGCCACGCCGACCCCGACGCCCGCCGCGGGCTAGACCGCGAGCCCGCTGAGACGGGTCGGAACACACGAAGGGCCCCGGGAGACCGGGGCCCTTCGTCGTGCTCCTCGGGAGGCCTGAGCCCGTTCGCCACAGGGGGCAGGCGCTGCGGGGAGGAGGACGGCCCGCGATCGCGCGACAGCCGGTTCCGCGCCTCCGCGTCGGCCGCTTGCTCTCGTGGATAGGCTCACCCGTTCTCACCGGGGGGCAGCCATGACCACGCCGCCGATCGTCACGCCGACGACCGCCAGGACACCGATCTTCGAGGGCGTCCAGGCCCTGCGCTTCGTCGCGGCTCTCCTGGTCGTCCTCACGCACGCCACGTTCTACGCGCACGAGCGCCTCGACGACTCGATCACCGTCTGGAACGGGGGCGCCGCGGGCGTCGACGTCTTCTTCGTCGTCTCCGGCTTTGTGATGGCGGTCACCGCGGGTCCCTTCGAGGTGCGGGGCGGCTGGCGGTTCTTCGCCGTCCGCCGCGTGATCCGGATCGTCCCGCTGTACTGGATCGCCACGACCCTCAAGATCGCGTCGATCCTCGTCCTGCCCGGGGCAGTGCTGCACGCCGCCCTCACCCCGTGGTCGGGAGTCGCGTCCTACCTCTTCCTGCCCGCGCGCAACCCCGATGGCGCTGTGGAGCCGCTCCTCGGCGTCGGGTGGACCCTCACCTACGAGACGGCCTTCTACGCGGTCTTCACTCTCGGGCTGCTCCTGCGGCGGAACGTCCTCGTGTTCGCGTCGACGGTCGTGCTCGTCGTCGCGTCCGGCCATCTCCTCCGCCCCGCCGAGGACTGGCCGGCCTGGGCGGTCTACTTCGACCCGCTCGTCCTGTACTTCGCGGTCGGCATGGCGATCGGCAGGATCGCCGGGCTCCCGCGCGCGCGCCGCGGCCTGCTCCTCGCGCTGGGCGCCGCCGCCGTGTTCACCGTCGTCGCGGCTCTCGCGCCGGAGGGGATCTCCTGGGAGCGCGACGCGCTCTTCCGGAAGGGGATCGTCACCGCCGCGTTCGTCGCGGTGGTCCTGGCCGAACCGCTCTTCCGGCGACTCGCATCGCGTCGTGGCGCGAACCGCGTCCTCCGGCGACCGCTGCTCGCCCTGGGCGAGGCGTCCTACAGCCTGTACCTCTTCCACCCCCTGATCGGGCCGGTCGTGCCCGCCGTCCTGGCACTGATCGGCCTGCGATCGGGAGTGCTCTCCGCCGCGGGCACGATCGCCGTCTCGCTGGTCGCCGGGATCGTCATCCACCGCTGGGTCGAGAAGCCGATCACGCGGAGGCTGCGGAGACTGCCGTACGCCGGACTGCCGCCGGACGGCCTGAAGCAGCAGGGGGTCGCGGGGGAGCGGGTGGTCGATCGGCTGCTCACGAGGCCGCCTCGGAGCCGACGACGGGACTTGAACCCGTAACCGCCCGATTACAAGTCGGGTGCGCTACCAATTGCGCCACGTCGGCAGGTGCGTCACCGCACCGGGCCACCCTATCGCGGGGCCGGAAGCCGCCTCGGCTCCGGCCCGCGCGGGCGGATCACGGCTCGAGGATGCTCAGGTGCCGCTCGGCCGGCGTCGGCCGCTTCGGCCCGCCGATCTTGCCGTCGGGCCGGCCGACGTACAGCCAGCCGAGGAGCTCCTCGCCCTTCTCCAGGCGGTGCGCCTTCCGCACGGCCTTGGCGCGGGTGTACGAGCCGGTGCGCCAGAAGACGCCCCACCCGGCCTCGTCGAGCAGCAGGCTGAGCAGGTGCGCGACGCCCGAGGCGACGGCCTCCTGCTCCCAGGCGGGCACCTTCGACTTCTTCACGCTCACGACGACCGCGAGGAGGAGGGAGGCGCGGTGCGTCTTCTCGATGTGCTTGCGCGCGTCCTTCTTGTCGCCGGACGCGGCGGCGAAGCTGCGCCCGATGCGGTCGCGCGCCGCCCCGCGGATCTCGATGACCCGCCAGGGCCGCAGCGAGCTGTGGTCGGCGAGCCGCGAGGCGGCCGAGACGTACGCCGCGATCTCCTCGTGCCCCGGCGCCTCCGCGGTCACCTTCGAGCGGGAGCGCCGGGCCAGGACGGCCTCGAGCACGGGAGTCGCGGACACGGTCACTCGCCCTCGGTCGTGAAGTTCATCGCGATCGAGTTCATGCAGTAGCGGTCTCCCGTGGGCGTGCCGAAGCCGTCCGGGAAGACGTGGCCCAGGTGCGAGCCGCAGTTGGCGCAGCGGACCTCGGTGCGGACCATGCCGAGGGTGCTGTCCTCGATGAGCTGCACCGCGTCGGGGCGGATGGACTCGTAGAAGCTCGGCCAGCCGCAGCCGGAGTCGAACTTGGTGCCGCTCTTGAACAGCTCGGCGTGGCACGCCGCGCAGGTGTAGAGCCCCTCGCGGTGCTCGTCGAGCAGCTCGCCGGTCCACGGGCGCTCGGTGGCGGCCTGGCGCAGCACCGAGTACTGCTCGCGGTCGAGCTCCTCGCGCCACTCGGCGTCGGTCTTGTTGACGGAATACGACGACATGGGTCTCCCTAGGAATCCTGGTCAGTGTACGGGGGAGGGCGCTCCCCCTGTCCTCTCGTAAACTCTCCGCCGTGCAGCTGAATTCCGTGATCTCGAAGGCGTGGAGCGAACTCACGACCGAGGAGGTCTACGCGTTCGCGCGGCTGCGGACCGACGTGTTCCTGCGCGAGCAGCGGGTCGACGACGAGGAGCTCGACGGCCGCGATCTGGAGCCGACGACGCGGCACTGGTGGATCGCCGACGAGCGCGGCACGGCCGCCTACCTCCGCACCCTCCGGGACGAGCGGCCCGAGCACCGCGACGCCCACCGGGTGATCGGGCGGGTGGTGACCCGGGCCGACCGGCGGGGCGAGGGCCTCGCGCACCGGCTGGTGAGCGCGGTCCTGGATCGCCACGGGGACGAGCCGCTCCTGCTCCACGCGCAGTCGTACATCTCGGGTCTCTACGCGCGGTCGGGCTTCGAGCCGTTCGGCGACGAGTTCGACGAGGCGGGCATCCCGCACATCGGCATGTACCGGAGCGCCTCAGCCGCCGCCGAGCCGTCCCTCCCTACTGTGGAGGGATGAGCAGGGCCACGGACGTCGAGCGCAGCACGGGCGCCGTCCTGTCCGAGCGGGACCGCCGCGTCCTCGAGTTCGAGGGTGAGTGGACGGTCCGCGCCGGGGACAAGGACGACGCGATCCGCGAGAGGTTCGGCCTCTCGGTCGCCCGCTACTATCAGGTGCTCAGCGCGGTTCTGGCCTCACCGGCCGCCCTCGCGCACGACCCGATGCTCGTCAAGCGGCTGCAGCGCATCCGCGACGGGCGCGCCGGCGCCCGCGCCGCGCGCCGCCTCGGGCGCCCCGAGTAGACGAGCTGCTCGGGCCCACTGACGGAAGGCCGGCCGTACCGACGATGACCACCACCGCTCCGAAGGACCGCTTCGACGAGATCCCGGCCACCGAGGGCCGCGTCGGCGCCCACCGTCGCCCGCCCGCCCCGCACGCCCGGGCCGTCGCCCTGGCCTGGGCGGCGCTGGCGACCGGAGTGATCGTGCTGCTCGGGTTCATCGGACTGCTGGTGATCGACAACCGGGTGCAGTTCAACGACGTCTTCACACCGCCCACCGGCATCGCCGAGACGGAGGCGACCCCGGCGGTGACGCCGACCGTCGACCCGACCCTCGCGCTCGCGGTCCTGAACGGAACGGCGACGGCGGGCCTCGCCGCGAACGCCGGGGAGGCGCTGGCCGCTGCGGGCTGGAGCGTGCCCACGGTCGCGAACGCGAACACCGAGGACGAGGCGGCCACCACCGTCTACTACACCGACCCGCGACTCGAGGGAGCGGCGCTCGGCGTCGTCCAGTCGCTCGGCGTCGGGACGATCGTCCTGACCGCGGACTTCGTCGAGACCGGCGCCGTCGTCGTCGTGCTCGGCTCGGACTACCCGACGCCGTAGCGAGAGGCCGCGAGCACCCCCGGAACACGGTCGTCGAGCCGCTCTCCGGGGGCGCTCTGTTTCCGGCACGTTTAATTCATGTTGAATCCCGGACAACTCTTTCCCCCGGGCGCTTTCCGCCCCATTCCGGGCCGAAACGCTGGCTTATGCTCCCTAGTCAGGCACCTGCGCATCGCTCGTGTCGCAGGCAGCACAGCACTTTGGGAGTGAGAGATGGCGAACGGAACCGTCAAGTGGTTCAACTCTGAGAAGGGCTACGGCTTCATCACGG
This sequence comes from Rathayibacter sp. VKM Ac-2927, assembly GCF_022815525.1. Lineage (NCBI taxonomy): Bacteria > Bacillati > Actinomycetota > Actinomycetes > Micrococcales > Microbacteriaceae > Rathayibacter > Rathayibacter sp. VKM Ac-2927. Next base: position 637,434 of record NZ_JALGRT010000001.1, on the reverse strand, counting down.
TCGACGGCGGCGGACAGGACGTGTTCGTCCACTACTCCGCCATCGACATGTCGGGATACAAGGTCCTCGAAGAGGGCCAGCACGTCGCGTTCGAGGTCGGCACCGGGTCCAAGGGTCCGCAGGCCGAATCGGTGCGCGTGGTCTGAGGCCCCCGCCCTGCCTGGAGCCGTCCTCCGCCTCGTGCGGACGGCGGCTCCTCGCGTTGCGCCAGGCGCCGACGTCACTTGCACTCCTCCCGGGTGAGTGCCAGAATCGCTGTTGGCACTCGCTCCAGTCGAGTGCCAACGACGGAATTCCCCTGACGTCCGGGAGGGACGAAGAACACACATGGCCAAGATCATTGCTTTTGACGAAGAAGCCCGCCGCGGCCTCGAGCGTGGACTCAACACCCTGGCCGATGCGGTCAAGGTGACCCTCGGCCCGCGCGGCCGCAACGTCGTGCTCGAGAAGAAGTGGGGCGCCCCCACCATCACGAACGACGGCGTCTCGATCGCCAAGGAGATCGAGCTCGACGAGCCGTACGAGAAGATCGGCGCCGAGCTCGTCAAGGAGGTCGCCAAGAAGACCGACGACGTCGCCGGCGACGGCACCACCACCGCGACCGTCCTCGCCCAGGCGCTCGTCCGCGAGGGCCTGCGCAACGTCGCGGCCGGCGCCGACCCGATCAGCCTGAAGAAGGGCATCGAGAAGGCCGTCAAGGCCGTCACCGCCGAGCTCGTCGCCGGTGCCAAGGCGATCGAGACCAAGGAGGAGATCGCGGCCACGGCCTCCATCTCCGCTGCGGACCCCGAGATCGGCGCGATCATCGCCGAGGCGATCGACAAGGTCGGCAAGGAGGGCGTCGTCACCGTCGAGGAGTCGAACACCTTCGGCACCGAGCTCGAGCTGACCGAGGGCATGCGCTTCGACAAGGGCTACCTGTCGCAGTACTTCGTCACGGACCCCGACCGCCAGGAGGCCGTGTTCGAGGACCCGTACATCCTGATCGTCAATTCCAAGGTCTCGAACATCAAGGACCTCCTCCCCGTCGTCGACAAGGTGATCCAGGCGGGCAAGCAGCTGCTGATCATCGCCGAGGACGTCGACGGCGAGGCGCTGGCGACCCTGGTCGTCAACAAGATCCGCGGCATCTTCAAGTCGGTCGCCGTCAAGGCCCCCGGCTTCGGCGACCGTCGCAAGGCGCAGCTCCAGGACATCGCGATCCTCACCGGCGGCCAGGTCATCTCCGAGGAGGTCGGCCTCAAGCTCGAGAACGTCACCCTCGACCTGCTCGGCTCGGCCCGCAAGGTCGTCATCACCAAGGACGAGACCACGATCGTCGAGGGTGCCGGCGACGCCGAGGCCATCGCCGGTCGCGTCGCGCAGATCCGCGGCGAGATCGAGAACACCGACAGCGACTACGACCGCGAGAAGCTCCAGGAGCGCCTCGCGAAGCTCGCCGGTGGCGTCGCGGTCATCAAGGCCGGAGCTGCGACCGAGGTCGAGCTCAAGGAGCGCAAGCACCGCATCGAGGACGCCGTCCGCAACGCGAAGGCCGCCGTCGAGGAGGGCATCGTCGCCGGTGGTGGCGTCGCCCTCATCCAGGCCGGCAAGCTCGCCTTCGAGAAGCTCGAGCTCGTCGGAGACGAGGCGACCGGTGCGAACATCGTCAAGGTCGCCATCGACGCGCCGCTCAAGCAGATCGCGCTGAACGCCGGTCTCGAGCCGGGCGTCGTCGCCGCCAAGGTCCGCGAGCTGCCCACCGGACACGGCCTCAACGCCGCGACCGGCGAGTACGTCGACCTGATCGCCGCCGGCATCATCGACCCGGTCAAGGTCACGCGCTCCGCTCTGCAGAACGCCGCCTCGATCGCCGGTCTGTTCCTCACCACGGAGGCCGTCGTCGCCGACAAGCCCGAGCGGAACCCCGTCGCCGCAGGCGGAGACCCCACGGGTGGCATGGACTTCTAGTCCGACCCGAACGACGCAGAAGGCGGTTCCCCTCCGGGGGAGCCGCCTTCGGCGTTCCCGGGCGGCGTCCTCGGCCCGCAGTCGGTCGAGGACGCCGCCGGCGGGTCAGAACGCGAACAGGCGCGCGTTGGCCTCCTCGGTCTCCGCGTACTGCTGCCCCGCCGCCCCCAGGGCGAGCGCGATCGACTCGAGCCCGTCGTCGACCTGCCCCTGCGTGGTCCGCCAGAGGCCGACCACCCCCTGGAACGCGGTCGAGGCCTGCCCCGTCCACGAGCTCTCGAGGCCGGTGAGCAGGCCGAGCATGCCGGCCACCTCGGCGCGGATGCGGTCCGCGGAGCCGTGGATCGAGCCGCTCGCGGTGCTGATCGCCTCGATGTCGGTCTGGAAGTGGGTCATGTCAGGTCCTCTCACTTGTCCGCGCCGTTCGGCGCGTGGGAGAGAACCTAGGGCGGACCGCGTCGGCCGCGCGGGCCGTCAGGCCGCAGCTGGGGACGGATCGCCGTCCGGGTCGACGGTGAGGAGAGGCAGGGCGACCCGGAAGGTGGCGCCGCCGCCGGGAGTCTCGACGACGTCGACACGGCCCTTGTGCGCCGCGACGATGGAGGAGACGATCGCGAGCCCCAGGCCGCTGCCGCCGGTCTCGCGGGTGCGCGAGGTGTCGGCACGCCAGAAGCGCTGGAAGATCTTCTCCCGGATCTGCGGCGGAATGCCCTCGCCGTGGTCGATGACCTCGAGGAACGCCAGCCTCCGCGCGCGGTCGACGGCGACGCCGACCTCGATCGGGGTGTCCTCGGGGGTGTAGCGGACGGCGTTGCCGATCAGGTTGGTCAGCACCTGGCGGATCTTGTTCTCCTCCGCCATCACGAGCGCCGGGACGCCGACCTGCTCGGGCTCGGGGGCAGTGCCCGCCGCGAGGTCCTCAGCCGGGACACGGCGCGGGCGGCGGCGGAAGCGCGCCAGGCGTGCGCCGGCGGCCGCGATCGGGCCGGTGAGCCCGGCGGCGGCCGGAACCTCCATGGTCTGCGTCGCGGTGCCGGACGGCTCGTCCATCTCGAGCGCGGGCGTCTCGACGGGGGTGTCGTCGCGGGTCTCGACGCCGAAGTCGCGGTCCGGCCAGGAGGCCATCGCGTCCATGGCGGCGTCGCGGGCGAGCGGCATCAGGTCGACGGGGGAGAGGGCGAGCGGCTTGGTCTCGTCGAGGCGGGCGAGCTCGAGGAGGTCCTCCACGAGTCCGCCCATCCGGATCGCCTCCTTCTCGATGCGCTCCATCGCCTGGCCGACCGCCTCGGGCGTCTGCAGCGCGCCCATCCGGTAGAGCTCGGCGTAGCCGCGGACGGAGACGAGGGGGGTGCGCAGCTCGTGGCTCGCGTCGCCGACGAAGCGGCGCATCTGGTCGATGGTGCGGGCGCGATCGCGGAAAGCGCTGTCGATGCGCACCAGCATCGCGTTGAGCGAGCGGTTGAGGCGGCCGACCTCGGTGTTCGGCGTGGTGCCGTCCAGGCGCTGGCTGAAGTCGCCGTCGGCGATGGCGGCGGCGGTCTGCTCGACCTGGCGCAGGGGAGCGAACGTGGTGGTGACGAGCAGCCGCGTCAGCATCGCGCCGATGACGACGATCGCGACGCCGAACCCGAGGAAGATCGTCAGGTAGATCGTCATGATGTTGTCGATGTCGCGGGTCGACGTGGCGAGCAGCAGCGTCTGGTAGTCGTTCCCGCGGGAGTAGACCGTCGAGACGGCGTGGTACTCGATCCGGTCGTTGACGCTCATCAGCGTGTTCGGCTCGCTGGAGGCGTTCAGGGCCTCCTCGATCGTGTAGCGCGAGGGGAAGGCGGGGTCGGTGCCCTGCGCAGCGTTGGAGTAGACGAGCGTCCCCGAGGAGTCGTACACGGCGCCGTAGTAGTCGTCGGACTCGGAGAACTGCGAGACCCCCTGTGCCGACAGGTCGGTCGCCACCTTCTGCACCTTGTCCGCGAGCTGCGCGTCGAGCTGGGAGATCAGCTGCGGCTTCAGCATCGTCATCGTGCCGATGCCGGAGACCAGCAGGCCGAGCGTCAGCAGGAGGACGGTGACGGCCGTGATCTTCGTGCGCAGCGAGATGGAGTTCCACCGCTCGGCCAGACCCTGGTGCATGGCGGTGGAACTCCCTCGAGATCGTGCGGGCGCCCGCCCCCTCACGGGGCCGGCGCCGGGGCGGCGGAGGTCAGACCTTCGCGACCTTCAGCATGTATCCGAATCCTCGCTTGGTCTGGATGAGCGATTCCTCCGAATGCGTGTCGAGCTTACGTCGCAGGTAGGAGATGTAGGACTCGACGATGCCCGCATCGCCGTTGAAGTCGTACTCCCAGACGTGATCGAGGATCTGCGCCTTGCTGAGCACCCGGTTGGGGTTGAGCATCAGGTAGCGCAGCAGCTTGAACTCGGTCGGGCTCAGCTCGACCGGCTCGTCGCCGACGAGGACCTCGTGCGTGTCCTGGTCCATCGTGAGCTCGCCGGCGCGGATGACCGCGTCCTCCTCGGCGTGCATCGTGCGGCGGAGGATCGCTTTGATGCGCGCCACGATCTCGTCGAGGCTGAACGGCTTGGTGACGTAGTCGTCGCCGCCGACGGTGAGACCGGTGATCTTGTCCTCGGTGTCGTCCTTCGCCGTGAGGAAGAGGATCGGCGAGGTGTAGCCGGCCGAGCGCAGGCGCTTGGTGACGCCGAAGCCGTTCATGTCCGGCAGCATCACGTCGAGGATGATGAGGTCCGGCTCCTCCTCGAGGACTGCGGAGATCGCCTGGGCGCCGTTGCCCACCGCGCGCACGGCGAAGCCGGCGAAGCGGAGGCTCGTGGTGAGCAGGTCGCGGATGTTGGGCTCGTCGTCGACGATGAGAATGCGGGGTCCGTCCATGCGGACAGTATCTGCGCGTGGCCTGGATGAAGTCTGGGAGTCGTGTGACCGGTTGCTCGTCGAGGGCTCGGCACGGCCGGAGAGGTCTCCGCTAGGAGGAACGGCGGCGGCGGACGCCGACCACGAGCATCGCGATCATCATGAGGAACGCGATCGGCAGGCCGACGAGCGGCAGCGCGAGGACGAACTGCCAGAGGCTCCCGCTGTAGTCGCGGACGCCCATCATCGGCGCGACGAGGACGGCGATGAACGCGATGACGGTCACGACGATGATCGCGACGAACATGTAGGCGAGCACGCGCTCCGCGCGTCCGATGCCCGCGGGCTGCTGTGGCTTCACGGGTCAAGGATAGGGCGGGTGCCGTCCTCTAAACTGATGGCTGCTTCATTTCCAGGAGGGGTTCTGCATGCCTACCGGCAAGGTCAAGTTCTACGACGAGGAGAAGGGCTTCGGCTTCATCAGCACTGATGACGGCCAGGAGGTCTTCCTGCACGCTTCCGCGCTGCCCTCCGGGACCGCGGTCAAGGCCGGCACCCGCCTCGAGTTCGGCATCGCCGACGGCAAGCGCGGTGCGCAGGCCCTCTCGGCCCGGATCATCGACACCCCGCCCAGCATGGTCAAGCTCAGCCGCAAGTCGGCCGACGACATGTCCGTGATCGTCGAGGACACGGTCAAGCTGCTCGACGGCATCGGCACCGGCCTCAAGCGCGGCCGCTACCCCGACAAGGCCCACGGGCGCACCATCGCGACGCTGCTGCGCCGGGTCGCGGACGAGCTCGATGCCTGACGCCGGCGAGACGACCGGCGATCCTTCGCCCGAGACCGACGAGACTCCGGACACCGAGTCCGAGGCCACGACCGAGGGTCCCGTGGACTCGCAGGACGGCGTCCCGGCGTCGCGCACTCCCGTGCCGGCGGTCTGGAGCGACGAGATCGACGAGGACGACTCCGACGAGGACTCCGACTCCGACTCCGACGACGGAGGAGACCCGGACGCCGGGTCCGCAGCGGCCGCCGGAGAGCTGGAGCCCGCGCCCGTGTACGAGCTCGACGCCGTCCTCGCCGGCTCGGAGGACCGAGCGCGCGAGGCGCTCCTCGACATCACGACCGCCGACACGATCGGCGACCTGGTCGCGACGCTCGCCCAGGGCGAGCACGTGGTCTCGCTGCAGTTCACGAATCTGATGCGCGGCTACCCGGGCTGGCTCTGGACGGCGACGCTGTCGAGGATCGACGAGTCCGGGGACGTCAACGTCCTCGAGGTCGAGCTGCTGCCGGGCGAGGGCTCGGTGCTCGCGCCCGACTGGGTGCCGTGGTCGGTCCGGCTCGCGGACTACCGCGCGGCGCAGGACGCCAGCGGTGAGCGCGACGAGACCGAGGACGACGAGTACGACGACGACACCGTCGTCGACGGCGACGCGGCGGAGGCGGACGAGGACGAGATCCTCGACGACGACGAGGCTGACGACGACGAGGCTGACGACGACTCGGACGAGGACGACTCGGACGACGACGACGACGACGACTCCGACGACTCCGACGAGGACGACTCCGACGACGACGACGACTCCGATGAGGACGACTCGGACGGCCAGGACTCCGGCGCCGAGGACGGGTCGGTGGCCTCGGCCGCCGGACGACGCGGCGGCAGCGGTCGCGGACGACGGCGCCGCCGCCGGTGAGGACCCGGCCGAGCGGGGACGCCCTCGCTCGGCCACGGCGCCGACCTCGCGCACCACGCGCGCGGACGCCGGTGGATCAGCGGCGGTTGCGACTGTAGAACAGGCCGATCGCGCCGAGGACGACGCCGATCACGACGGTCGACAGGACGAGCGGCGGTACGGACGCGCCGGCCGCCACGGCGATCAGCACGCCGACGAGGGCGAGCACCCAGACGATGCAGCCTGCGAGGAGCGCCGTCGCGTCGTCGGAGGCGTAGGGCGGGGGAGCGGGGCGGCGCTCGTCCGGACGGAGCCAGAGCCTCATCCCGCGCCTCCCCGTTCCCCGGTCGCTCAGTCGGCCAGGCGCTCGATGACGTGGTCGATGGAGCCGAGCAGCGAGCGGACGTCGTCCGGCTCGATGGCGACGAAGGTCGCCACGCGCAGCTGGTTGCGGCCGAGCTTGCGGTACGGCTCCGTGTCGACGATGCCGTTCGCGCGCAGGATCTTCGCGATCAGCGCGGCGTCGACGGAGGCGTCGAAGTCGACGGTGGCGACGACCTGCGAGCGGTGCTCGGGCACCTCGACGAACGGGGTCGCGACCGGCGAGGCCTCGGCCCAGTCGTAGATCGCCGACGAGGACTCGAGGGTGCGCGCCGACGCCCAGGCCAGTCCGCCGCTCTCGTTCATCCACTGGAGCTGCGACTCCATCAGCAGCAGAGTGGAAAGGGCCGGGGTGTTCAGCGTCTGGTTCAGGCGCGAATTGTCGACGGCGTTCTGCAGGCTCAGGAACTCGGGGATGTAGCGGCCGCTCGCCGCGATCCGCTCGATCCGCTCGATCGCGGCCGGCGAGAAGAGGCCGAACCACAGGCCGCCGTCCGAGGCGAAGTTCTTCTGCGGAGCGAAGTAGTAGACGTCGGCCTCGGCCGCGTCGAAGTCGATGCCGCCGGCGGCGCTGGTCGCATCGATCACCGTGAGCGCGCCCTCATCGCCGTGCACGCGGCGGACCGGCGCCATGACGCCGGTGGAGGTCTCGTTGTGCGGCCAGGCGTAGACGTCGACGCCCTCGAGGACCTCGACCTCGCTGCGCGATCCGGCCGGGGCCGAGACGACGTGCGCGGGCTCGAGGAACGGCGCGGACGCCGCCTTCGCGAACTTCTGGCCGAACTCGCCGAAGGTGAGGTTCTCGGCGCGGCGGTCGATCAGCGAGAAGGCGGCCGCGTCCCAGAAGGCGGTGGAGCCACCGTTGCCGAGCAGGACCTCGTAGCCCTCGGGGATGCGGAAGAGCGTCGCGAGGTGCTCGCGCACGGACCCGACCAGGTTCTTCACCGGGGCCTGCCGGTGCGAGGTGCCGAGGAGGTGCGCGCCCTGCGTCGCGAGGTGCGCGAGCTGGTCGTGCCGCACCTTGGACGGGCCGCAGCCGAACCGCCCGTCGTGGGGGAGGAGCTCGCGAGGAATGGTGACGTCCGGCATGCGTTAATACTAGGGTTCCCGGCCCGCCCCGCCTTCGACCATCGGAGGCCCTGCGCCCTGCCCCGTCGACGAAGACGGGACACGGTGCCCAGTAAGGTTGTGCGCGCTGAGACCGGAAGGCTGAGATGACGGATCTGATCGACACGACCGAGATGTACCTGCGCACCATCCTGGAGCTGGAGGAGGAGAACATCATCCCCCTGCGGGCCCGCATCTCCGAGCGGCTCAGCCACTCGGGCCCCACCGTCTCGCAGACCGTCGGCCGGATGGAGCGCGACGGCCTCGTCGTCGTCTCCGGCGATCGCCACCTCGAGCTGACCGGCGACGGACGCCGCAAGGCGATCCACGTCATGCGCAAGCACCGCCTCGCCGAGCGCCTCCTCCACGACGTCATCAAGCTCGACTGGGAGTTCGTGCACGAGGAGGCGTGCCGCTGGGAGCACGTGATGAGCGAGCAGGTGGAGCGCCGCCTCCTCGAGATGCTCGACCACCCCACCGAGTCGCCCTACGGCAACCCGATCCCGGGGCTCGACGAGCTGGGCGACACCCCGGCGTCGCGCTTTGCGGACGGCGTCATCAGCATCCCCCGCTTCGTCGCCGGCTCGGCCGAGCCGCAGCGCGGCACCGTGCGCCGGCTCGGCGAGCCCGCGCAGGTCGACCCGGAGCTGCTGCTGCAGCTCAAGCAGGCCGGCGTCGTCCCCGGGGCCGAGGGCGAGTTCTCGGCGCTCAACGGCTACGTGCTCGTGCGCATCGACGGCGCGGAGGCGGGCATCGAGCTGCCGAACGAGGTCGCTGCGCACATCTTCCTCGTCAGCTGAACGTCCGCTCCACGCGCACTACAGCATCGGAGGGTCGGAGCGGGATACGATCTCGTCTCCGGTTGGTGACAAATCGGTAACGGTCGCTTACGCTCTGTAAAGCCCTGCGCCCGAACCCCGGTCGTGAGGCGCGGGGTCCGACGTCCCTTCCCGTCTCGGACTCCGTGAACGCCGATGCTTCGCGCACTCGAGACGGGACAGCTGCCTGGGCTGGCGGGACGTCGGAGGTCCTCCCCCTTGCCCCAGAACCCCACCACCCCCGCCGGTTCCCCCGACCGGTTCCGCTCCACCCACCCGGACAGCCCCCGCAACGCGTCCTCCTTCGAGAACCGTCCGCCGGTGATCCGCGCCCGCTACACCGACGAGGCGCCCGTCGCCCGCCGGGCCGTGCCCACGGCGCCGTCCCGCCGGGCCGACGTCACCGACTTCGTCCCGACGCCTGCCGGCTCGCCGCGCAAGCGCAGCCGCGGCCGCACGATCGGCAAGGTCGCCATCGTCGGATTCGCCGGAGCGCTCGTCGCGACGATGGCGCTGCCGGCCTACGCCTTCTCGCCCGGCACCGAGAGCGACGGGCTGTTCGCCGCCTCGCAGGCCGACCTTCTGCGACAGGGCGACGCGCAGACCGTCGCCGTCGCCGGGGGAGTGGTCCAGGCCGCGATCGCCCGCGACGGCTTCACCGCCGAGGCCGCGCCGCCGCCGCCCGAGCCGGAGCCGGTCGTCGAGCCCGTCGTCGACACCAGCGACGTCGCCGAGGCCCGCGCCGAGACCGCAGAGAGCTTCAACTCCTACGAGGGCGCCTCGGCCAGCGAGCTCGCGGCGAGCGCGCCGAGCACGAGCTACAGCCTCTCCGCCGTGTTCGACACGGCGCTGCAGTACCAGGGCGTGCCCTACGTCTTCGGCGGTGCGGACCCGAGCGGCTTCGACTGCTCCGGCCTCGTCATGTACGTCTTCGCGCAGTACGGCATCTCGATGCCGCACTCGGCGGCCGGCCAGGCGGCCATGGGCACGCAGATCCCGGTGTCCGAGGCGCAGCCCGGCGACCTGGTGATCATGCCCGGCCACGACGGCTTCTACGCGGGCAACGGCAACATCCTGCACGCGCCGTACGAGGGCGCGAGCGTCCGCGTGCAGCCGATCTGGACGACCGACTACACGATCGTCCGCATCTCCGGCTGACGACGACCGCGAGCATCGGCCGAGAGCCCGTCCCCTCACCGGGGCGGGCTCTTCCGCGTGCCCGGCAGTGCCGGCCCACCGCGCGCCGTGTGAACTGCGGATGACGAAAACCCCGGTTCCTCTGGTGTTCCAGGCGCGAAGGGTTAATCTGAACCTCAGTCCGCTCGCGTGGCGAGCGGAGCGATTCGTCGAGGGACGGAGTGCCGGGATGGCCGAGCGGAACGGGCACCACTGCGTGGGGCTGCGTTCGCGCGTGCGGCGCACCGACGCGATCCGGGCGGGGATCCTCCTTGCCGCACTCCACTCCGCCGACACTCGGATACGGCACCACGTCACCGTGCGGCTCTGCGCCGCGGCCTCGAAGGGCGCCGTCATCACGACGGCGCCCTTTCGCGTGGTCGCGGCGTCTCCGTGCGGCGGCGTGCGACAGCACGGAGGTCACTGATGCGCACACTCGTCCTCAACGCCGGCTACGAGCCACTCGCGGTGGTGTCGTTCAAGCGGGCGCTGGTGCTGCTGATGACCGAGAAGGCGATGATCATCGTCGCCGACGAGGAGCACCCGGTGCACGGAGCGACCGGCGACTACGTCCGGCCCTCGGTGATCGTGCTGACGCGCTACGTCCGCATCCCGAGCTCGCGCAGCGTGCCGGTCTCGCGCCGCGGGGTGCTGCGGCGCGACAACCACCGCTGCGGCTACTGCGGCCAGCACGCGAACACGATCGACCACATCCAGCCGAAGTCGCGCGGCGGGCGGGACACCTGGGAGAACCTCGTCGCCTGCTGCCACCGCTGCAACAACGTCAAGAGCGACCGGACGCCGCTCGAGATGGGCTGGCAGCTGCGCTCCGTGCCGCGGATGCCGCGCGCCGGCTCCTGGCTCGTGCGCGGTGCCGAGCGCACCCAGCCCGAGTGGGACGACTACCTCACGTCGGCGGCCGCCTGACCCCCGCCGCGAGATGCCACTTGTGCACGCCCGACACGGCGTGTCGCGTGCACAAGTGGCATCTCGCGGGGGGCGGGGGCGGAGGCGGGGCTATTCGTTGTCGCCGCCGGTGGCCTCCGAGGCGTTGCCGGAGCGGGAGCCGGACCAGGTCCAGTTCGCGACCTCGGGGATGTCCTCGCCGTGCTCGCGGGTGTACGCGCGGGCGCGGATCCGGGCGTCCTGCATCTCCTGGCGGAGGCCCGCCGCCTTCGCGCCGAGGCCGGGTGTGCGGTCGATGACGTCCATCACCAGCGAGTAGCGGTCGAGGTCGTTGAGCATCACCATGTCGAACGGCGTGGTCGTCGTGCCGTTCTCCTTGTAGCCGCGGACGTGCAGGTTGCCGTGGCCGGTGCGCTTGTAGGTCAGCCGGTGGATCAGCCACGGGTAGCCGTGGTACGCGAAGATCACCGGTCGGTCGGGTGTGAAGATCGCGTCGAACTCGCGGTCGGACAGGCCGTGCGGGTGCTCCGACTCGGACATCAGGCGCATCAGGTCGACGACGTTGACGGTGCGGATCGCGAGGTCGGGCAGCGCCTCGCGGAGGATGCTGACGGCCGCGAGGGTCTCGAGGGTCGGGACGTCGCCGGCGCAGGCCATCACCACGTCGGGCGACTCGCCGCGGCGCTCGCTGCTCGCCCACTCCAGGATGCCGAGGCCGCGGGTGCAGTGCGCCACCGCCTCCGCCATGGTGAGCCAGGCGGGAGCGGGCTGCTTGCCGGCGACGACGACGTTGACGTAGTCGACGCTGCGGAGGCAGTGGTCGTAGACGGAGAGCAGCGTGTTGGCGTCGAACGGCAGGTAGACGCGCACCACCTCCGGCTTCTTGTTGACGACGTGGTCGATGAAGCCCGGGTCTTGGTGGCTGAAGCCGTTGTGGTCCTGGCGCCAGACGTGGCTGGAGAGCAGGTAGTTGAGGCTCGCGATCGGGCGGCGCCACTCGATGTCGCGGGTGCCGTCCAGCCACTTCGCGTGCTGGTTGAACATCGAGTCGATGATGTGGATGAAGGCCTCGTAGCAGGTGAAGAGCCCGTGCCGGCCGGTGAGCAGGTAGCCCTCGAGCCAGCCCTGGCACTGGTGCTCGGAGAGCACCTCCATCACGCGGCCGGCGCGGGCGAGGTGGTCGTCGAGCGGGCTGAGCTCGGCGTTCCACTGCTTGTCGGTCGCGGCGTAGACGCTCTGCAGCCGGTTGCTGGCGACCTCGTCGGGGCCGAAGATCCGGAAGTTCGCCGGGTTCTCGCGGATGACGTCGGCGAGCCACTCGCCGAGCACCTTCGTCGCCTCCGCGACGGTGCCGCCCGGCTCGTGCACGACGACCTCGTAGCGCCGGAAGTCTGGCAGCCGGAGGGTCTGGCGGAGCAGGCCGCCGTTGGCGTGCGGCGTCGCGCTCATCCGCAGCTCGCCCTCGGGGGCGAGTGAGCGGACACGGTCGGCGATCCCGCCCTCCTCGGTGAAGAGCTCCTCCGGACGGTAGGAGCGCATCCAGGTCTCGAGCAGGCGGGTGTGCGCCTCGGTGTCGCGGGCGTTCGCGAGCGGGACCTGGTGCGCGCGATAGGTGCCCTCGACCTGCACGCCGTCGATCTCCGCGGGGCAGGTCCAGCCCTTCGGGGTCTTCAGGATGATCATCGGCCAGGCCGGGCGGGTGAGGTCGCCCTCGGCGGCGCGCGCCTTGATCGCGGCGATGCGGTCGAGCACGGTGTCGAGGACCGCGGCGAAGCGCTCGTGCACGCGCATCGGGTCCTCGCCGTCGAAGCCGCCCTCGACGGTGAACGGCTCGTGGCCGTAGCCGCGCATGAGACTCTCGAGCTCCTGGTGCGGGATGCGGGCGAGGACCGTCGGGTTGGCGATCTTGAAGCCGTTGAGGTGCAGGATCGGCAGCACGACGCCGTCGGTCGCGGGGTTCACGAACTTGTTCGAGTGCCAGCTGGTGGCGAGCGGGCCGGTCTCGGCCTCGCCGTCGCCGACCACGGCGGCGACCAGCAGGTCCGGATTGTCGAAGGCGGCGCCGTAGGCGTGGCTGAGCGAGTAGCCGAGCTCGCCGCCCTCGTGGATGCTGCCGGGGGTCTCGGGGGCGGCGTGGCTCGGGATGCCGCCGGGGAAGCTGAACTGGCGGAAGAGGCGGCGCAGGCCGTCCTCGGTCTCGTCGATGTGCGAGTAGATCTCGCTGTAGGTGCCGTCGAGGTAGGCGTTGGCGACCATGCCCGGTCCGCCGTGGCCGGGGCCGGTGATGTAGAGGGTCGGCTGCGCGCGCTCGGCGATGGCGCGGTTGAGGTGCGCGTAGATCAGGTTGAGGCCGGGAGTCGTGCCCCAGTGCCCGAGCAGGCGCGGCTTGATGTGCTCCCTCGCGAGGGGCTCGCGCAGCAGCGGATTGGCGAGGAGGTAGATCTGGCCGACCGCGAGGTAGTTCGCGGCGCGCCACCACGCGTCGATCGTGTCGAGGGTGGCGGGGTCGAGCGGACTGTCGTCGCGGGCGGCCCAGACGTGCTGAGCAGCGGCGGTGGTGAGGGATGCGGCCATGCTGCAACGCTCCCAGGCGAGCGGGCGGGGCGGAAGGGCCTTGCGGGCGGCGGGGCCTTGCGGGTGGCGGGGCGCCGTCCGGACGGGGCTGCTCGCCGCAGAACATCAGCTGAGACGGGAGGGCATCGCTCCTCAGCGGACGCCCCCCTCGCTCAGCTGATGTTGTGCGGCCGGATCAGCCGCGCGGGGTGGCTCGGCCCAGGATCAGGGCGCCGAGGACCGCGGACAGGACCGTCGGGACGAGCAGCAGGGCGAAGGCGCCCGTGAAGCCGATGGCCTGGAAGGCGAGCCAGACGGAGTCCCAGCTCTCGGTGAGGGTGAGCAGGGCGATCAGGCCGACGATCAGCGCGGCGAGGGCGAGGAAGAAGACGGTCATCCCCGTGGCCCGCCAGCGGACGAAGACCGCGGCGACGGCCGAGCCGGCGAAGAAGAAGAACAGGAAGAGGCTGAAGACCGCGAAGGTCTGGGCGAGCCAGGAGACGTCGCTGTAGGGGGCGGCGCGGAACATGTAGCCGCCGAGCCCCCAGCCGTTCGTCGCCTGCTCGAGCGCGGACATCGTGGAGTAGAGGACGGTCCAGGCGGCGGACATGCCGAAGAAGGTTAGTGCTGTGCCGAGGGAGTAGTCGCGGCGGGTCGAGCCGTAGCCCAGCGCGAGGGCGAAGGTGACGTTGGTGGCCTGGACGGCGACGACCAGCATGTAGATGAAGATGAAGGTCGTGCCGCCGGTGATCTGCACGCCGGAGTCGCCGCCGGCGGCCGGGACGCCGACCATCCGCAGCACGAGCAGCCAGATGATCAGGCTGCCGACGAAGATCGCGCCGAGGATCGCGAGCGGAGTGACGAGCAGCGTCGCCGGGTTCGCGAGGTGCAGGCGGACGATGCTGAGCAGGCGGTGGCGCGCGACGGAGCGCTGCGGGGCGAGGGCGGTCATGAGGCGGCCTTTCCGGTGGTCAGCTGGACGACGAGCTGCTGGAGCGAGACGGGCTCGAGCTCGAGGCCGCGGTGGCGGGCCTCGTCGCGGTCGGCGGTGCCGAGGTGGGGGAGCGTCGCGGTGGCGAGGCCGCCGACTCCGCTCCGGGAGAGGACCTCCCGGCCCTCGGTGAAGGAGTCGACCGCCGCACGGCTGCCGGTGACGGTCGCGGCGGCACCGCGCAGCTCCTCCGTGTCGCTGTCGACGAGCAGGCGGCCGTCGTCGATGACGAGGACGTGCTCGAGGAGGCTGCTGACCTCGTCGATCAGGTGGGTGGAGAGGACGACGGTGCGCGGGTGCTCGCCGAAGTCGGCGAGCAGGCGGTCGTAGAAGAGCTGCCGGGCGACGGCGTCGAGGCCGAGGTACGGCTCGTCGAAGAAGGTCAGCGGGGCGCGGGAGGCGAGGCCGACGATGACGCCGATCGCGGAGAGCTGGCCGCGGCTGAGCTTCTTGACGCGGCGGTCGAGCGGGAGGCGGAAGTCGACGATGAGCTCTTGGGCGAACTCCTCGTCCCAGCCCTCGAAGAACCAGCGGGCGCTGCGGAGGACGTGCGTGACCTTGAAGTCCTCCGGGTACTTCTGGCTCTCCTTGATGAAGCAGGTGCGGGAGAGGACGGCGGCGTTCTCGACGGGTGTCTCGCCGAAGACGCGGATGCTGCCGGTGCTCGCGAACTCCTGGCCGGTGAGCAGCGACATCAGGGTGGTCTTGCCGGCGCCGTTGCGGCCGAGGAGGCCGTGGATCCGGTTCTCCTCGAGGGTGAAGCTGACGTCGGCGACGGCGTGCGTGCTGCCGTAGCGCTTGCTGAGGCCGGCGACCTCGATGACCGCGCTCATCGCGATCCTCCTTCGATGTCGGTGATCATGGCGGTGAGCTGCTCGCGGGTGAGGCCGAGCTTGGCGGCCTCCGCGAGGAGCGGTGCGACGAACTGGTCGCGGAACTGCGTGCGGCGCTTCTCGACCAGGCGGTCGCGCGCTCCCTCGGCGACGAACATGCCGATCCCCCTCTTCTTGTACAGGACGCCCTCGTCGACGAGCAGGTTCACGCCCTTGCCGGCCGTGGCCGGGTTGATGCGGTGGAACGCGGCGAACTCGTTCGTGGACGGGACCTGGTCCTCCTCGGGCAGCGCGCCCGCGATGATGTCGTTCTCGATCTGCTCGGCGATCTGCAGGAAGATCGGGCGGGAGTCGTCCATGGGGCTCCTTCCCTCGGTGTCGGTGGTTCGTGGTGTGTTGGTTCGTTGGTGCAGTAACTAACCAATCATGCAGCTCGTGCCGTGTCAAGAGCGACGGCTCCGGGCGATCGGTACACTGGACGGCACCGGCCTCTGTAGCTCAATGGAAGAGCGACTCCGTCCTAAGGAGCAGGTTGGGGGTTCGAGTCCCTCCAGGGGCACCACTGCTCTTCTCTCCGCGAATCGCGTCCGGTCGTTCGCCGGATCCCGTTCGGCGGCACGGCAGCTGCGTCCGCGGCGCTCTGGTGGCCACGCTCGATCGAGCACTGTGAGGCGGCGTCAGGCGCCAGTCCGGCGATGCTGAGGGAAGCTCGCCTATCGTTGTCCGCAGAGACCTCGGGTTCCTCGGTCAGTGGTGCGCCGTCCGCCGTCAGCGGAGGTGCGGATGCGCTGGACGGGGCGCGGCGGGAGCCGGCCGGTGTGCAGTGGGCGTCTCGCGTTGCTGCGCTCGCCGATCGTCCCGCTCGCGCTCCTCGCGTTCGCGGTCTACTCGGTCTACTCGATCTCCCGGGCCGACCAGCTGCTCACGGCGGGGTACGACCTCGGCATCTTCGACCAGGCGGTGCGGGCGTACTCGCAGTTCCGTCCGCCGCTCTCGCCGCTGAAAGGCGACGACTTCACCCTGCTCGGCGACCATTTCCATCCGATCCTCGTCGTCCTCGCTCCGCTGTACTGGATCTGGGACGACGCGCGGGTGCTGCTCGTGGCGCAGGCCGCGCTGGTGGCCGGCTCCTCCGTCTTCGTCTGGCGCGTCGCGCGCCGGCGCGTGGGAGTGGGGGCGAGCTGCCTGCTGGCCGTGGGCTATCTCCTCGGCCGGCCTTTGCAGTCGCTGGCCGACTTCGACTTCCACGAGGTCGCGTTCGCGGTGCCGGTCCTCGCCTGGGCGGTCGACGCCTTCGACAGGAGGAGTGATCGCCAGCTCGTCGCCGCGTCGGCGGTCCTCCTCCTGATCCGGGAGGACATGGGGGCGGTGGTGCTGATCCTCGGACTGCTGCGAGCGGCGAGGAGACCGAGGATCGTCGGGGTGCTGCTGGCGTGTTCGGGGGCCGCGGCGTTCGCGGTCGTCGTCGGGGTGGTGATCCCTTCGATCGGCGGACGCGGGTACGCCTACTGGGACTACGGAGCGCTCGGAGCAAGCGGGGGCGAGGTCGTCCGGACGATGCTCGAGCGGCCGTGGATGGTGGTCGGGCTCTTCTTCACGCCGATCGTGAAGACGATGACGCTTCTGGGGCTGCTCTCACCCCTCCTCCTGTTTCCGCTGCTCTCGCCGGTGTCGCTGCTCGCGCTGCCGCTCCTGGCCGAGAGGTTCCTCTCCGACCGGCCCGCGCTCTGGACGAGCGGGTTCCACTACGACGCGCCCGTCTGGGTCGTGCTGGTCCTGGGCGCGATCGACGGGGGAGGACGGCTCCTGCGGCGGCTTCCGTCCTCCGAGTGGAGAGCTCGGTCGGCGCTGGTCGTCGGCGCGGTCGTCTTCGCCGTGCCGGTGATCGGGACGATCGTGTGCCTCGACGACGAGGCCTTCCCGCTGGCGCGGATGGTCACCGGCGATACGTGGTCACGGACGGCGCATCGAAGGGATCAGGTCGCCGCGATCGAGAGGGTGCCGGCGAGCACGTGCATCGCGGCCGACGACCGGCTCGTACCCCTGCTGACGTGGAGCAACCGGGTATCGCTGCCCGGCGTACTCAGTCGGCCGCCCGACTTCCTCCTCCTGGACCTGAGCCAGGAGGAAGCGGGGTCGGTGCGCGGGCTGGAGCTGCGGACGACCACGATCCGCGACGACGCGCTGGCGGACGGGTATCGCGTCGTCGCGAGGTTCGGCGAGGTGGAAGTCCTCGAATCGCCTCAGTACCGAGGACCGTCAGCTGAGTGCGCCCGCTGACGCGTGGGTGCAGCTGGGGCTGCCCGCGTCGGGTGAGGCCGATTCGTCGGCAGTCCGGTCACTCGTCGACCTCGTAGTCGGCGATCTGGTCGATCGTCACCCGGTGGTAGGTGTCGAGCTGCTCCTCGACGCCGTCGGGGCAGAATCCGTCGACGACCTCCACCTTCTTCGATCCCAGCTCCCCGAGGTAGCGGACGCAGAGGAGGACACTGGCGGGTCTCGTTGAGAACGGTCCGCTCGACAGCTGGCCGCGGATGGTGATCAGCGCATCTGCGGTGATATCGGCGCTGGCTCCAAAATAATCGAGGCCGGTGATCCAGTTGCCGCCGGATGAGATGGTCGACTCACCCTTCACCCACAGATCCGCTCCACCGTATGCGGATCGAGCTTCGTTCTCCACTTGCTTCTCGACGCCCGACGGCGTGCGCTGTTCGGCGAAGACCTTGCCCATGTACTCGCCCAGCCAGTGCACACGATAGGCGGCGTCGCGATAAACGAAGTCTGCAACCTTCGACGATGTGCAGGCCGACAGGGCCAGAAGAGTGGCGACGCCAATAGCGACGGAGGTGAAGACCCGTCGACCTGATCCCTCAGTTCCGGCCGGGCGCGAAATATAGCTCGTCATTGGTCAACACCTCTGAGCGCTGCGTGCATGACCTGTGCGTAGAGTGCCGCAACCATGCTGTTCCGGTGGAACGACTGCTCTGAGACGCATACGGGAACGTGGGTATGCCTAGTTCGATCCGAGGACCCGGAGTCGTCCGCTACTAGCTGAGAGCGCACCGGGCCACTGGTCGAATTGGGGTCCCCGCTCACTCGTCGACCTCGTAATCGGCCAGTTGGTCGACGGTCACCCGCTGGAAGGAGGGAAGCTTCGTCTCGACTCCGTCAGGACAACGTCCCTCAACGGCACTCACTCTCTTCGAGTTGAATTCGCCGAGGTAATGAACGCAGAGGAAGACGCTGGCGGATTCGGATCCGAAGAACTCATCTGACGACGAAGCCGCGATGGTGATCAGGGCGTCAGCGACGATGTGGGTCTCCGATGAGCCCTGGTCGATGCCTGTGATCCAGTTCCCGCCCCACGCGGCGTGCTGTTCGGTGTCGTCCCAGAGTCGGGCACGGGGGACCTCTGCTTCTGATTCGCGCCTGAGTTGCAGTTCGACGCCAGCGAAGTCGCTCTGTTCGGCGTAGACGTCGCCGAGGTACTCAGCGACGGTATGGACTCGGCGCGCTGCTCTGCCGAAGACGAAGACGTCGATCTCGGTCGGTGCGCAGCCGGCGATGAGGAGCAACACACTCCCGACGGCGGTCGCGCTTGCGATCCTGCGTCGAAGCGGTGCTCTTCGATCCATCGGCCGTGGTACTTCTCGCGTCATCGCCTCCGCGGCGATGTCGTCGACGCCGTCGCCGTCGTGGGTCACGTTCGAGAGCGAGACCTTCGGAGTACCGGCGAAGTCCCAGCCGATGGAGGTCGATCCTGCCGAGGTACTGGCCCAGGGTGGACCGGACGCCCGGCGCGAGGGATGCGAGAGGACGCGCATCGAGATCTCCTGATCGATCGGCCGGCCGAGATGCGGCGATTCGGCAAGGGTCCGGCGCGCGACCAGGGGTACGGAAGGGAACGGGAGAGCGCCTGAGGGGAACTGCAAGAAGCACGGTGCCACGCGGTGGTGTCGCGGGGATCATTCGAGGCGGAAATGCATCACTGTGGCAGTTCGCCGCAGTATTGGCGGATTTCGTCGAATCTGTCGTCCGTCGACGAGATTCAGGGTCTCCCTGCGCGGGCGCTCCTTGCTTCCGGGTCGCGGAGGAGGTGGCGTTGATCGTCGATCGAAATGCACATCGGCTGCCAGAACATTGATCGGCGCCGCTTCTGCGATGATCGGGCACCATCGGATGTACGGTGTCCGCACCACGCAGAGTCCGCTCACAATGCCGTTCGCGCTCGACGCGACGTCGAGCTCCTGGCGGCGTGCGGGCACGATCAAAGTGGCCGAATAGTCACTGGCAGACTTCCGGGAGCTTCGATGTCAATCGCGAAACGAATCATTGCTGTCTTCGGCATAGCAGGCGTTCTCGTGGCGTGTGCCGTTGCCGGTGTTCAGGTCGCCTTTGCCGGCCAGCAGGCGACTGGCGCGCGGTCCAGCGAGACCGTGAATCGCGTACCAAGGGCTGTTGCTGAGGACGAATCGGCTCCTGCTCCGAACGTCGCGCATCCTCCGGCAGCAGCGAGCAGCGCAAGCGCGGAGGACGGCGTGCCCCACTACGACGCCTCCAGTGACATCTCGCTGATCGCCTACCCCACGTCGTTCGACTCCGTCGAACTGGCGGCTGCGCGGGAGTGGGTCGAAGTTCAGTCCGAGACGGCGGGGTGCATGCGCGACAAGGGGTTCGATTACGACTTCGTGCTCTGGTGGGATCGACCGCTCTCTCAGAACGGAGAGGGTCTGCCCTCGTCCGACGAGAAGTACGGCTCGCCGGAATTCGAGGCGCTCTACGGCGATCCGTACGCCTCCGACGACGACGTGAGCAGCGGCGCGGGTTGTCGCGGACAAGTCCTCGCGAGGAGAGACGGGTAGGAAGAGAACATCCGCGACCGGTTTGTGCGATGTCCCGGCAGCCGCGAGCGAAGTGGCGAGGGAGGGGGCTTTCAGCGCAGCGCCTCGCCGTGGAACTCGGCGCGGTACTCCGAGGGGCTCGTGCCGTTGATGGCGCGGAACTGGCGGGAGAAGTAGAAGGCGTCGGAGTAGCCGACGGCGCGGGCGATGTCGGCGATCGAGGCGTCGGTGGTGATCAGGAGCTCGCGGGCGCGGGCGCTGCGCAGGCGCTTGACGTACTCGACGGCGCTCATGCCGGCGGCCTTCTTGAAGAGGGCGGAGAAGTGCGAGGTGCTCATGCCGGCCAGGGTCGCGAGCTCAGTGATGCTGGTGGGGGAGTCGAGGTGCTCGCGGAGGTGGTCCTGGGCCATGCGGATCCGGTCGCCCGACTCGAGGGTGCCGCGGGTGCGGTCGGAGGCGAGCTGGGCCAGGAGGTTCCAGGCGGCGCCGCTCGCGGCGTAGAGGCTCGAGTCGGTCTCGTCGCGCTCGAGGGCGGCGACGGCGTGCTCGATCAGGGTCCTCGCGGAGAAGGCGTCGCGCGCGGTGACGACGGGGGACGTCCGCTCGTGGACGACGGCGGAGATCAGGGCGGCGGCATCGGCGCCGGCGACGTGCAGCCACCAGATCGTCCACGGGTCGTCGAAGTCAGCCCAGTACCGGTGCGGGGTGCCCGCGGCGATGACGGCGACCTCGCCGGGATCGACGCGAACGGTCGAGTCCGCGATCGAGACCCAGCCCCGGCCGGCGGTGCAGAGGATCACCACGGCCTCCCGCGTGCCCTCGGGGCGGCTGCGGCCGTGAGCGGCGGCGTGCGGGAAGTGTCCAGCATCCGTCACCAGCAGACGCTCGGTGATCGGGGCCGCGAGCGCCTCGGCCACCCGCGGTTTCGGGAGGACATGCAGGCGCTGGCCGAGGAAGCCGTCGGGGATCAGCATGTCGACGAGTGTAGGTCAGGCCAGAGAATCGTCCAGCTAATGGCGTCCAACGCTTCATTGGTCGGCGCTGGGCGCGTGCCTAGGCTGGCGCCATGCTCACTGCGGAGTACCCCTCGTCCCCCTACCAGCCGGTGCCGCTCGCGGACCACCTCCCCGAGCGCCTCACCATCACCCTCTGGGACTTCTCCTGGTACGTCCGCACCGGACAGGGCGAGCCCTTCGAGGATCTCGACGCGGCCTTCGCCGGCGCCGTCGAACGGGGGTACAACACCATCCGGATCTGCGCGATGCCGTTCCTGCTGTTCGAGTCCGGTCTCGATACCCGGGAGCTCCGGCTCGGACCGCTCGGCGGCTCCTACGCGCAGCGGGTGCGCTGGTACGACGTGGCCGAGCCGACCGTCATCGACGGTCGCGCCCACCTGCTCGCGCTGTTCGCGGCGGCGAAGCGGCACGGGGTGTTCGTCATCGTCTCGTCCTGGGAGTACCAGCAGTCCTCCTCGTTCGCGCTCGAACGGGACTGGTTCGACGCGCTGATGGCGGTGCCGCCGGAGGACCGCGCCGAGCGGCTCGCCGAGGCGCAGGCCGCGCTCGTCGTCTTCCTCGCCGAGCACGACCTCGACGACCGGATCGCCTTCGTCGAGCTGCACAACGAGGTGCAGGCGGGGCACCTCACCGAGGGGCTCGACTACGACCGCGCCGACCTCGACGCGGCGACGCTCGCTCTCACGCCGCGGCTCACCCGCGGCATCGACCGGTTCCACGAGCTGACCGACGGCGTCCCGTGCTCCGTCAACTACGCGCACGTGCCCGTCGGCGGGATGCGCGGGATTCCGTGGAACTCGGACGTGCTCGTCCTGCACCCCTACATCTACGGGGTGCTCAACGAGTTCATCGCCGAGTTCGCGCTCCGCAGCCCGGTCGAGGAGTTCGAGCAGGACCTCGCCGCCGAGGCCTTTCTGCTCGAGGGCGCGCCGCCCATCGCGGAGTGGACGCTCCCGGCGGAGGACCAGTGGAAGCTGACCGCGACGATCGTCGGCAAGGGCGAGATCTACGCGCACGACTGGGGCGACGCCGAGCAGATCGACCGCTGGCTGTACGAGCGCTACGGCGCGCACCACCTCGAGATGCGCTCGACGCTGAGGATCTGGATCGCCGTCGCCGCCGACCACGCCGCCCTGCGCGGGGTGCCGCTCGTCTTCGGCGAGGGCTGGGTCGGCTACACACCGCTCGAGGGCCGCTTCGAGGAGGGGCCGATCGGCGCCGAGTACTGCCGGCTCGCGATGCGCGAGTCGCGGCGGGTCGGTGCCCGGGGATCGATCGTCTGCTCGAACGGCGCTCCCCAGCACCCGATGTGGGACGACGTCGCCCTGCAGCGCGAGTGCAACGCGATCTTCGCCGCGCCCGCCTAGGCGGATCCGGCGACGGCACGACCGGCACGACCAGCACGACAGAAGGACCGGCACCACAGCACAGCACGGCCCCCCCCCCCGGCATCACGGAGTCAAGGAGGACACCATGACCAACGAACAGCGATTCCCGAACCTCACCCGACGAGGCTTCCTGTACGGCGCGACCGCGCTCGGCAGCACCGCGCTCCTCACCGGCTGCATGGGCGGCGGCGGGGGTGGCGGCGGCGCGGGCGGCGGCGGGATCGTCCTGCAGTCCTCCCTCTCCGACCCGGCTCCGAAGGCGGCCCTCGAGGCGCTCGTGAAGAGCTACTCGAGTGGCTCCGTCACCCTCAACACCGTGGCGATCGAGCAGTTCCGCGCGCAGCTCTCCACCTACCTGACCTCGGGCAACCCGCCGGACGTGCTCACCTGGTACGCCGGCTCCGTCGCCCGCGACTACGCCGCGCAGGACCTGCTGCTCGACCTCTCCGACCTCTGGACCGGCGACGGCGCCGCGGCCGGCTACTCCGCCGCCCTCAAGGACCTCTCGACCGACGCGAGCGGGAAGCAGATCTTCCTGCCGACGAACTACTACTGGTGGGGCGTCTTCTACCGCAAATCGGCCTTCGAGGAGTGGGGCGTGGAGGTGCCCACCACCTGGGACGAGTTCATGGCCCTCTGCGAGACGCTGCAGGGCCAGGGGATCGTGCCGCTCTCCAACGGCATCGGCTCCACGCCGTGGATGGCGTCCGGCTGGTTCGACATCCTCAACCTCCGCGTGAACGGCGCGGATTACCACAAGGAGCTCCTGGCCGGGAAGTCGTCGTTCGACTCGACCGAGGTGAAGAACGTCATGAAGTACTACGCCGACATCGTGCCGTTCATGGATCCGAACGCCCCCTCCTACGCCTGGCAGGACGCGGTCACGCCGCTGGTGCAGAAGAAGAACGCGATGTACCTCGTCGGCGCCTTCATCAGCCAGAACATGCCGGAGGGCGAGGGCGACGACCTCGACTTCTTCTCCGTCCCGGTGATCGACGCGAGCATCCCGACGGCGGAGGAGGCGCCGACCGACGGCTACTTCGCCAGCGCGAAGACCAAGGACGCGGACGCCACCAAGGCGTTCCTCTCCTACCTCGCGGGGGCCGAGAGCCAGTCCGCGTACATCGCGGCCTCGCAGTCGTCGAACCTGCCGACCTCGCCCGACGTCGACACCTCGGTGTTCTCGCCGCTGGTGCAGAAGGGCGTCGCGCTGCTGGCCGGCACCGAGCAGATCACCCAGTTCTTCAACCGCGACTCCTCCGACGACCTGCAGACCACGGCCGACGCGGCGCTCACCAAGTTCATCGCCCAGCCCGGCGAGGTCGACAGCATCCTGAAGGAGTGGCAGACGGCGGCCGACAAGGTCTTCAACCCGTGACCGGGACGACCAGGGCGGCCGCCGTGGAGCGGCCGCCCGCCCCTTCGCCGGGGACGCCGCCGGGGCCGAAGGCCCGCCCGCTGGTCCGCTCGGGGAAGGGGCGCCGGATCACCCGGGTGCCCGCGGTGGTCTGGCTCTTCCTGCTCATCCCGCTCGCGGTCGAGCTGGCCTGGGTCTTCTGGCCGGCGATCAACTCCTTCTACCTCTCGCTCACCCGGTGGAACGGGATCGGCGAGCCCGAGTTCATCGGCCTCGAGAACTTCACCGACCTCGGCTCCGACCCGATCTTCGCGACCGCGCTGGTCAACAACGTCATCTGGGTGGTCGGCTTCGGCGGGCTCTCCGTGGCGATCGGGCTGGCGCTCGCCGTCGCGCTGAACAAGCCGCGGCGGGGCGTCGGGATCTACCGCAGTGCGATCTATCTGCCCATGGTCTTCTCGCTCGCGGTGACCGGCCTGTTCTGGCGGGTGATCTACCAGCCGGACGGCGTCGTCAACAGCTTCCTCGGCGGGATCGGCCTGGGCGACCTCGAGCGGCAGTGGCTCGCGGACCCGACGCTCGCGCTCTACGCGGTGCTGGTCGCCGCGGTCTGGCGGCAGTGCGGCTACATCATGGTGCTGTACCTGGCCGGGCTGAAGGGCGTGGACCCGAGTCTCGAGGAGGCCGCCCAGGTCGACGGCGCCTCGCGGACGCAGCGCTTCTGGCGGATCGTGATGCCGCAGCTGAAGGGCGTGAACGGCGTCGTCTTCGCGGTCACCGTGATCGACTCGCTGCGCACCTTCGACATCGTCTGGGCGATGACCCGCGGCGGTCCGTACAACTCGACGCAGCTGCTCTCGACCTACATGTTCCAGGAGAGCTTCACCGTGCTGAACCTCGGCTACGGCTCCGCGATCGCGGTCGTCATCTTCCTGCTCGCGATCGTCTTCATCATCAGCTATCTCGTGCGCGCCACGAAGGAGGAGGACTGAGATGGCCGTCATCGCTCCGGTCGGGCCCGGCCTCGCCGCGCCGACCCTCCCTCGCCGCCGGGTGAAGGGCTCGTGGATCTTCCACGCGATCATGGCGCCGGTCGCGCTGCTCTGGGTGCTGCCGATGCTGTTCGTGCTCTTCGTGGCCGTCCGCAGCTTCGACGACATCACCGGCAACGGACTCGGCGCGCTGCCGGCGAGCTTCACCTTCGACGGCTTCGTCACGGTGTTCACGGCCGGGCTGGTCGGCGAGGCGCTGGTGAACAGCCTGATCGTCACGGTCTTCACCGTGTTCCTCTCGCTGCTGCTCGCCTCCTGGGCGGCGTTCGCGCTCAGCCGCTTCCACATTCCGTTCCGCCGGGGGATCCTGCTGCTGATGCTGGCCGGCAACCTGCTGCCGCCGCAGATCCTGCTGATCCCGGTCTCGCGGATCACCGAGAGCCTCGGCATCTACGACACGCTCTTCGCGCTGATCGTGGTGCAGGTCGGCTTCGGGCTCGGCTTCTACACCTTCGTGCTGCACGGCTTCATGCGGTCGATCCCGGCCGAGATCTTCGAGGCCGCCCAGGTCGACGGTGCGGGGGTGCTGCGCACCTACTGGCGGATCCTACTGCCGCTGTGCCGGCCGTCGCTCGCGGCGCTCGGCGCTCTCGCGACGACCTGGATCTGGAACGACCTGATCTGGGCGGTGACCGTGCTGCGGACCGAGACGAACTTCCCGATCACGGCGGCGCTGCTGAACATCCAGGGCGGTTACGTGAGTCAGTGGAACGTGGTCGCCTCGGGGGCGGTGGTCGCGGCGATCCCGACCGCGATCGTGTTCTTCGCGTTCCAGAAGCAGTTCGTCTCGGGGCTGATGGTGGGCTCGAGCAAGTAGGGGGATGCACGAGGAGAGGGCCGGCTGTTCGCAGCCGGCCCTCTCCTCGTGTGCGCGGTGTGCGCGGCGCGTGACGCTCCCGCCCCGCTCAGTCGCGGTGGAAGAGCAGCAGCGCGGGCAGGCTCGTGGCGAAGTAGTCGGTGGAGCCGTCCTCGAGCGTCGCCTGCGGGGCGTCGAAGCGGGGACGCGCCTCGCCGAGCGTCGACGGCGGCGTCGCCGGCTCGAGGCCGAGCGCGGCGCGGGCCGCGTCCCAGGCCGCGAGGGTGCGGCCCTCGCCGCCCTCCCACGGCTGGAAGCGGCGCGACTCGAGGAGCGACAGCGCCTCCTGCGCGCGTCCCGCGGCGATAAGCAGTCCGGCGTACTCGACGGTCAGGTCGTCGCGGGAGAGCGTGAGGTCGTGCTCGTCCTCGAGGCGCTCCAGGCGGTCGGCGGCGGAGTGGCCCAGGCGGTCGGCGAGCTGGTCGAGCTCGTAGAGCAGGCGGGCGTCGCGCGGGGCGAGCTCGCGGGCGCGGAGGTAGTGCGCCCAGGCGGCGTCGTCGTCGGCCTCGTCGTTGTAGGCGGCGAGGCCCGCGTTGCGGTGGGTCACGGCGTCGGCGCCGCCGTCCGCGATCGCGCGGCGCCAGTGCTCGGCGGCCTCGGCGCGGCGGCCGGTGTCGTAGAGGAGCATGCCGAGCAGCGACCGCGCGGTGCTGTCGGCGGGGTCCGCCGCGACCGCGGCGGTCAGCGCGTCGTGCGCGTCGAGGCCGGCGGGGAAGGCGCGGGTGAGATCGAGCGCGCGAGTGTCGACGGGCTCGCCGAGCCGGGCCAGGAGGTAGGCGGCGATCGGCGCGGCGTTGCCCGCTCCCGAGGTGCCGGCGTTCCCGCCGGCGACGGCGCGGAGCAGTCGGCGGGCCTCGCCGGTCTCGCCGAACGAGGCGAGGTCGAGCGCGACGTCGATGCTCTCGTGCGCGTCGGCGGGGTCGGTGCCGGTGAGCGTGCGGGCGAGCTGGTCGAGCGGATCCAGGCGCAGGGTCTCGTGGAGGGACCGCTCGGCCTCGCCGACGCGGCCGAGCGCGCGGAGGCAGACCGCGCGCAGGGCACGGGCGCGGAGGTCGTCGGTGTCGAGGCGCAGCGAGGTGGCGAGGTCCTCCAGCGCCGCGGCGTGGTCGCCGGCGGCAGCGGAGAGCCTCGCGCTCTCGAACAGGGCGGCGTGCGCCCACTTCCCGTCCCAGGCGGCCTTGCCGAACGCGGCGGCGGCCTCGGTCGTGCGGCCGAGGCGGCGCAGGATCAGCCCGCGCAGGTAGAAGGCCTCGGTGTCGGCGGGGTTGCCGTTGCGGGCGGTGAGGCGGCGGATCGCGGAGTCGGCGTGGGCGAGCGCGTCGGCGTACTCGCCGCGGCGGTAGGCGTGGTCGGCGAGGGCGAGGTGCACTCGCGCGTCGCCGGGATCGCGGCGCAGCGCCTCCTCCCAGTAGGGCAGCGGCGAGCGGGTCGGGTGCCGGTACTGCGCGAGGTGGACGCCGACGAGGTACAGCTCGTCGACGGAGGCGGTCTCGGCGGGTGGCAGCGGCTCGGTCGCGATCTCCGGCTCGGCGTCGTCGAACCCGGCGGGCACCTCGTAGTCGAGGAGGGTCGAGCCGTGCGCGACGACCGTGATGCGCAGACCCTCCGGGCCGGTGCGGGTGGTCGGCAGGTCGGCGAGCAGCGGCTGCCCGGGCTCGAGGTCGACGGTCCACTCGTGCAGGACGGCGCCGTCGGCGCGCAGCGTCACGGTCGCTCCGGGGAAGCGGCGGGTCGTCGCGACGCCCACGCGGACGCTCCCGGCCGCGACGTCGAGGTGCACGGCCGCGTCGCGGGTCGCCTGGTGCGCCACTCCGATGCCGCTGATCGGGTACCAGTACTGCGAGAAGGTCTTGGTCTCGCCGGGCATCAGCCAGGAGAAGTCGGGCTGGTTGTCGGTGTAGACGCCGGCCATCAGCTCGACGTAGGGGCCGTCGGCGTCGGTGAGCTGGGCGTCCCAGGCGTGCCCGAACGGGGCGTCGCCCCAGGTCCACTGCTTCTTGCCGGGGGCGAAGCGGCGGTCGGCCCAGTGCACGAAGCCGGCGCCGGCGCGGTGGTCGTAGCCGCCGAAGAAGGAGTCGTCGGTGCGGACGACCATGTACGAGGTGGGGACCGGGATGTTGCGGTACCAGTCGATCCGGTCGGCGGGCGGGCCGTCCGGCGTCGGTCCGTCGCCGCGCTCGGCCGCGAGGGCGGGGTAGTCGACGCCGTAGTAGGGGCGGTCGGCCGCCGGGAAGGCGGTGATGGCGCGGCGGGCGTGGTCGGCGACGTAGCGGACGTCGCGCGGGAAGAACGACTGGTAGTCGTCGTGCACCCGGGCCGCGACGTTCGCCCACCAGAGGAAGGTGTGCCGCTCGCTGGTGCGGTTGTGCAGGCGCACGTCGAGCTCGACGAGGCTCGAGCCGGGGCGCAGGCGGACGCCGTGCAGGCCCTTCATCCGGCTGAACGGGTCGTGGTCGCTGCACCAGACGACGACCGAGCCGTCGTCGGCGCGCTCGAGGCTCCAGCCGGTGGGCAGGTAGGTGCCGGGGCGGTGGTGCTGCGGCCAGTTGAACTCGACGCCGCCGCTGATCCACGGGCCGGCCAGGCCGACGAGCGCCGGCTTGATGACGGTGTTGCGGTAGAAGAAGTCGTAGCCGGTGGTCTTGTCGTAGCCGGAGTAGATCCGGCCGCCGAGCTCGGGCAGGACGACGACCTGGACGAACTCGTTCTCGAGGACGACGACGCGCCACTCCTGGTCGACGGCCTCGGAGGCGATCCGGTCGATGAAGGGCAGCGGATACACCCGCCCGCTCGAGCCCTGGTAGACGCGGCGGTCGAGGAACATCGGCAGCTGCACCGGCTCCTCGGGGGTGTAGGTCGGGAGGGTGATCGTCGTCTCCCAGACGGCTGCCGCGCCCTGCGCGAGGAGGTCGGCCGCCGCCGGCGGGGGCGCGATGAGCTGCGAGGCTTCTGCGATGACTGCCATGGGACGAGGGTACGGAGCGCGGCGCGCGTGGAGGAATGGGCGATCTGCCGCGTCACCTGGACGATTCGCGGGCGATCGATCCTCTTTCTGACTGCTCCACCGGGTATTCCATGCGGCGGCCTGAACGAACCTGCTCAGTCCGCATCGATTCCCCATCGGAACTCGGCGCACTCGCCCGGCTCCAGCCAGCGGAGTCCCTCGCCCGAGTTCAGGGCGTCGGGCGGGGCGGTCATCGGCTCGATCGCGATCGCGGGCGGGCGCCGGTCGCGGTCGATGTAGAGCTGCAGGACGGTGAAGGACGCGTCCGCCCAGAGCGCGGTGCGGCCGTGGCCCGGGGCGCTGAGCTCGGCGCGGACCGTGCCGTCGGGGTCACGGTCGAGAGCGGTGAAGCTCGCGTGCCAGGGTGCGTCGCGCTCCGGGACGCCGGCGCGGAGATCGAAGGGCGTGCCCGCGACCGGGAGGCGCTCGCCGGTGGGGAGGTGGCGCTCGTCGAGGACGAGGCGCTCGCGGGCGGGGAGATGGAGGCGCGGCTCGGTCGCGTCGCCGACGCGGAGGTAGGGGTGGACGCCGAGCGCGACCGGGGCGCGCCGGTCCGACTCGTTGACGAGGACGTGGCGGGCGTCGATCCCGGCGGGGCGCAGCCGGTAGCGGACGCTGGTGGTGAGGGTGAAGGGGTAGCCGGGCGGGGAGTCGAGGCGGGCGTGCAGGACGACGCTGTCGGCGGTGCGCTCGCCGACGCGGTAGCGGGTCGTGGCGAGCAGGCCGTGGTTGGCCGAGTGCGTCGCCGGGTCGGTGATCGCGAGCTGCTGGACGGCGCCGTCGAGGAGCCAGCGGCCGTCGCGGACCCGGTTCGGCCAGGGGGCGAGCACCGCGCCCGCGGCGCCGGGCGGCTGGTCGCCGTCGTAAGGCTCGACGAGGGCGCGGCCGCGCACCACGAGGGTCCGGATGCTCGCGGCGACGGGGTTGATCGAGGCGCGGACGGAGCCGTCGGCGCTGACGAGCTCGATGTCGGGCATTCAGACGGCTCCGATCGGGTGCTCGAGAGAGCGCGCGGAGGGCATGCTCGCGAGTGTACGGGCGGCTCGCTCGGCGGGGTGGATCCCGGTGCGCCGAGCGCCTGCGTCTTTCGCAAGCACGGTGAGAGTCGTCCCGGTCCGCTTTCGGTGAAGAGAGCCTTCGTCCCGCGCACTGTTTCGCGCCAGAGCGGTCGAATCACTTGTCCAGGAGCGCGCATTGCAGTTTCATACCCGTATGGCGTCCGCAATGGAGATGGACGCGCTCATAGATGGAGTGACTGACATGAAGAATTCGACGAAAGCACTTGCGACCGGCGCTCTCGTGGCCGCACTGATGGTCGGAGCGACCGGCACTGCGTACGCCGGGACGCAGGACAGTACGTTCAACGAGACTCTGCCGACCTTCCAGATGCCCGGCTGGACGGACGACCAGCACAAGGAGATCTCGAACCGAGACGGACACGTCAGGGTCGGTTCCGTGGGGAGCGATTACGTAGTGGACGTCGAGATGTGCCAGAGCGTACTGCTGGTCTGCGGAACGAAGAGATTCGGGCTGAACGACAGGAGTACTGCCGACCTGCCGAACGGATTCGCCGCCGGTTCGAAGGTGAGGCTGCAGATGCGGGTGGGCGGCGGCGGCAACGTCGTGAAGGTGCAGGTGCAGGGGACGTGGCGAAGCAATTGATGCTTCGTCACGCTCGTGCTCGTCTCCGAGCACGCGATTCGAGCCCGATCGCGGCAGCTGAAAGAGGGTGGGGATACATATGGTCTTCGTCGGTCGCTCCCGTCGAGATCTGACGACGGCGATCAGACGGGAGCTTGTCCGAGGGCGATCTCCGTGGACTCTCTGCGCCGCAGCGGGGATAGTTCTCCTGCCGACTCTGCAAGGAGTCACCGAGACCGCCAACGCGCTTTTCCGAGACGAGGGCGACGTCCTGGTCTCTCTTCTCAATTCGCCCTTGGTCTATGTGTTCCCGTTGCTCGTCGCGCTAGTAGGCTCGCGTTCTCTTGCAGACGATATCGCGCGAAGATCGTTCGTGAACGAGCGGTACCGGCAGCCTTTCTCGGCGCTGCTGTCGGCGAAGATCGTTGCCGCTGCACTCGCTTCGGCGACGGTGTTCTTCCTGCTCGGAGGAATCGCCACCCTCATCGCAGCGGTCGTCTGGCCACTGATCGGGGATCCGGCGATCGATCCCTCTGGCTACCACCCTCTTGTGCCGTTCGAGCAACGGTTCACTTTCGCCGATCTCAGCGGTGGGAGCGTTCTGGTCTTCGGGCTGCTGATGTCGCTCTGGTTCGCTTTCGCGGCGGCGGTCTACTCGGTGCTCACGTCGGCGAGTCTGGTCCTCGTCCCGAACAGAGCCGTCGCCCTGCTTCTGCCGTTCGCGGCGTATTTTGCGATGACCGTCGTACTCTCCGTTCTCCACGAGCCGGCGTTGACGCCGCTGTACTCCGTCTTCCCCGCGGGTCTTCAGCAGTCTCCGTGGCTGGTCGCAGCGTCTCCGACGCTCGTCACGGCTGCAGTCGCGGCCGCGCTCTGGCTGTTCATCGTGCGGCGCCCGAGCGAGAGCAGGCACCTCCTGTGACGGGGCAGAGACTCACCGCGCTGGTCTTCCTGGCGCTCACCGGCGCCTATGCCCTGCACTCGCGCGTCTTCGAGGAGACAGCTACCGGTCGATCGCTGGGCGTCTGGGACCTCCTCATGGACCTGGCCGGCAATCCGTACTACCTCGGCTTCGTCGTCGTTCCGCTGTGGCTGGTGCTGTCGGCGCTGCGGGCGACCCGGACCGCCTCGCCCGGAGCGCTGCTCCGCCACGGGTCGCTCCTCCGAGCCTGGGGCGGGACCCTCACGGGCCTGGCGACGCTGTACGCGAAGGCGGCGGCGGCTGCCCTCGCCGTCTGCCTCGTCTGCGGTGCGGGTCTGCAGCCGACGTCGTTCGCGCCTCCGGAGAGCGTCGCCGCCGTCTTCCGAGCGCACGGCTTCGCTCCGGTCGCGGCCTTGATCGCGCAGGTCGGCCTCCTCGGAGCGTCGCTCTGCGCGACGGCCGCTGTCGTGGTGTCCGTCCGCCTGCTCTCCGGCAGGGCCGCCGCTGCCTGGGCGTCGGCCGGCGGGCTCTTCCTCTGGGTCGTCCTCTCGGTGCTCGCTGTCGTTCCGCCGAGTGCGCCCCTCAGCGCGGCCGCCTTCCTCGACGTGGCGGTCGGACTGGAGAGGACCTCCCTTGTCGGGACGGCATCGAGGTCGATGATCGTCCTCCTCGGCGTCGGACTGGTGGTGCGGCTCGCCGCGCGGGCCTCGAGCCATGCGGACCGGGTCGCCGTCTCCGCTCTCCTGGCCGTCTCGGCGCTGCTCGTCCTCTTCTCCTTCCTCGAGGCGTCCGCCGGCCGGGACCTGCTCGAGGTCGCTGGTCTCCTGGTGCCGAGTCCGCTCGGATCGATCGCGGAGTCGATGCAGTACCTGCTCGTCTTCCTCCCGTTCCTCCTGGCCGGCATGATCGGCCGGGGGTCGCCTACACCTCAGCGCGAGCATCACGAGCTCATCAGAGTCGGGAGCCGGGCGGCCCGGCTACGGCGCGAGGTCGTCCGGAACTCGGCCGGTTCGTTCGCGGCGTGGACGGTCGCGGCTCTGCTCGTGCTCGCCGGCGTCCTCTGCGCGGCCCGGGGAATCGTCCCGCCCTCGCCGGAGTGGATCGCGGCGGCGGGTGTGGTCGCCGCGGGAGGAGTGTGCGCGGCCCTGTACTGCAGCGTCGGGGTCGTCCTGCGCTGCTCGCTCTCGAGTGTTCAGCCGAGGTTCGTCGCCGTGTGCCTCTTCGCCGTCGCCGTCGTCCTGTCCCGCTCGATCTCCCCTCACAACCCGTTCCTCCTCGGCGGACTCGCCGACGACGGCCTGGGCGATGACCGGATCCCTCTGCGGATCGCCGTCCTCGTGGCGTCCCTGCTCGCCCTGTTGCCGCTGGGAAGCGTCGGCTTCCTCGCCCGCACTGCACGAAGAAAGGTCGTGGTCCGGTGGATGTGATCACCCTCGCCGAGGTCGGCAAGAGCTTCGGCCGGAAGGAGATCCTGCGGGACGTGTCCCTCCGGATCGAGGACGGGCGGACCTACGGCCTCGTCGGACCGAACGGCGCCGGCAAATCGGTGCTGCTGCTCCTGATGTGCGGTCTGCTGCGACCCTCGAGCGGCACCGTGGCGATCGATCCGGCCTACCTCTCCCGGGGTCGGGACTACCCCGATCGATTCGGCGTCTCGATCAACGGCCCGGGCTACCTGGCCGGCAGGAGCGCTCGCCAGAACCTCGCCGACCTCGCCGCCATCCGCAAGCAGGTGGGCGAGGACCGCATCGACGAGGTCCTCGAGCAGGTCGGTCTCTCGCCGACGTCGCCGCTGAAGGCGCGGAACTTCTCGCTGGGCATGCTGCAGAAGCTCTCGCTCGCGCAGGCGCTGCTCGAGCACCCCGCCGTCCTCCTGCTCGACGAGCCGTTCAACGCCCTGGACGCGGAATCGGTCGAGCGCCTGCGCGAGATCCTCGTCGCCGAGAAGGCGAAGGGCACGACCATCGTGTTCACCAGTCATCGCGACAGCGACATCGAGATGCTCAGCGATGAGGTGCTGAGGGTCGAGGGCGGCCGGGTGACGAACGGCTGACGACCGTCCGATCGTCGCGCAGCTCGGACGGCGCGTCCTTCAGGCCCGGCGTCCGAATCCGGGTCGGCTAGGACCGCAGGATCGCCTCGAGCTCGGCGACGACGAGGTCGGGCCGGGAGAGGAAGGGGTGGTGGCCGGTCGGCAGGTCGATCGAGCGGGTGGCGCGCTCGGCGTGGACGCGCTGGAGGCCGACCGAGGTGCTGCGGTCCTCGGTGCAGACCAGGTAGGAGGAGTCGACGCCCTGCCAGCCGGCCACGGTGGTCGGGGTGGTGAAGGCGGCGATCGACTGGGTGGTGACCCGTTCCCAGGCGGCGCGCTGGGTGCTCTCGTCGGCGTCCTGGAGGAAGCGGCGGCCGAACGAGGCGGCGTCGTAGCCGGTGACGCCGAGCGTGCCGTCGTCGCCGGGGGCGATCGAGACGGGGTCCGTCTCACCGCTCATGATGTCGCCCTGCGCCGAGCCGATGTCGGGGAGGTAGGAGGAGACGAACACGAGGTGGGCGACGGCGGCGTGCGCGCCGGCCTCGGCGATGACGGTGCCGCCGTAGGAGTGGCCGACGACGATCGCCTCGTCGTCATCGACGTCGTCGAGTGCGGCGCGCAGGGCGGCGGCGTCCTCGACCAGGCCTGCACCCGCGCGGTCCGCCGCCGACTCGCCGCAGGAGGGCAGGGCGACGGCACGGCTCGCGACACCGGTGCGCTCGAGGAGGAGCTCGGCGGTGCGGTGCCACCACCAGTCGCCGTCGCGGACCAGGGCGCCGTGCACGAAGAGCAGTTCCATGGCAGGAGTCTGCCCGCGATCCTCCGGCGGCGCCTCCCCGGAGGACCCGAGTCCGCTGACAGCGGAGCGCGGGGGCGATCCCGGGTCGGAGCGGGCGCTCTCGGCTTCCGGAGGGCGTTCCACCGGGCTTCGCTCAGGAGGGCCCGCCACTATCGAACCTGTTACCCGACGGAAGGTCCCCTGTGAGCACTCTCAAGCGCATCCTCAGCATGGCGTCGAAGGCGCTCGACTCCAAGAGCTCGCCGAGCTCCTCCGCACGCCCCGCGACCGGTGGCGGCACGGACTGGCGCGACATGGTCCGCTCGGCCGCGAACGCAGTGACGGGCGACTCCCGACCCGCGTCCCCGAGCACGGCCGCCTCGACCGCCTCGGCGCCCCGTACACCCACCCCCGCCTACGGCTCGCCGCACCCCTCGGCCCGCCCGCAGGACGCCCGGCCCGCCGCCGTCGCGCCGGAGGACCGCGCGGCGATCGCCCGCTACGACTACCTCCTCCGCACCGCCGACCCCGAGCAGCTGGAGCAGGTGCACCGCGACGCGTTCGCCAAGCTGACCCCCGCGCAGCGCGCCCAGGTCGAGGGGCGCCTGCGCGACGAGCTGCCCGCGAACGAGCAGCCGCGCTCCTCCGCCCCGGACGATCTCGCCCGGGCGGCGACACGCGGCGAGGCGCACAACCCCGGGTTCCTGAAGAGGATGTTCTCCAAGCCGGGGACGAAGGGCGCGCTGGCCGGTGCCGGAGTGGGCGCCGTCACCGGCGTCGGCCTGGGAGCCGCGGGCGGGCTGCTCGCGGCGGTCGCGGGCGGCGCGGTGCTCAGCAGCGTCGCCGGTCCGCTGCTCGCGCAGGCGGCCGGCATGGGCGTGGACTTCGAGAACCTGGCCGGCGGGCTCGGCGAGTTCGGCGACCTGGGCGAGTTCGGCGACATCACCGGCGGCGCGGGCGAGTTCGTCTCCGGCGCCGGCGAGCACGTGTCGGGGCTCGGCGAGCAGGTCTCGGACTTCGGCTCGAACTTCGAGATGCCCGATCTCGGCGGGCTCGGGAACCTCTTCGACCGCTGAGTCAGCGGGCGCGGCGCCGCACGAGGAGTGCGAGCGCCGTGCCCACCACTCCCAGCAGCGCGAGCGCGGCGCCGGTGATCGCGACGGCGGTGGTCGACCAGTCCGGCGCGGAGTCGACGACGGTGCCGTTGAGCAGCTCCCAGCGGCAGGTGCCGCCGAGCGGCCACCAGGACCAGGAGCCGGCGACGAGCGAGCCCTCCTCGGCGGGGACGCGGCTGACGCCGTTGAGGCAGACGTCGTCGAAGCCCTGCGCGGCGAGGGTCGAGTACTGCAGGGCGACCAGCCCGAGGAGGGCGAGGCCGACGACCAGCGCCGTGAGTGCGGCCAGCAGCGCGACGCGGCGCGGGGTGAGGAAGCGGCGTCTCGCGGGGGCGGGGGTCGGCGCGCTCATCCGTCGATGGTGTCACGCGGCGGCTGGGAGGCGGGTACGTCGTGCAGGTGGCTGTTCGTTCTGCAGGTGATCCTGAGGCGAGTGCGCGTTCCGCCGCGTGGCGGTCTCCGGAGACCGCCGATCACCTGCAGATCGAACCGGTGGTGGTCGGGCGGAGGCGGTCGAACGGGGCTCAGAGCCGCTGGCCCGCGAGCCTGAGAGTGACCGCGAGCAGCAGCGCCGCCGCCGCCAGGCCGACCGCGAGGAGGAAGATCCGCGGGTCGTAGCCGGTGACCGCGAGGGGCAGCAGGGCGCCGAGGACGGTGCCGATCTGCACGACGGCCATGTAGGCGCTCGCCCCGGCGCCGGGTCCGCCGCCGCTGGTCCGCTCGAGCAGGAGCAGGCCGATGCTCTGGTAGCCGGCGGCCGCGACCGCGTAGACCGCCTGCGAGAGGAGCAGCGCGAGATAGGACTGGGTGCCCGCGAGGATCGAGAACGCCAGCACCCCTGCGAGGGCGACGACGGCGAGGGTGAGCACGCTGCCGCGGGCCGAGCTGAGCCGGGTCAGCGCGGGCAGTGCGACGAGCTCGAGGACCGCCGACGCGAGCAGCACCGGCGGAACGTGCGCGGCGGGGACGCCGGAGGAGACGGCGAAGAGCGGCAGATAGATCGCTCGGAGGGTGTCGACCGACTTCAGCAGGGCGACCAGGGCCAGGGCCGCGAGGAAGACGAGGGCGAGGCGCGGGCGAGCCGCGGCGGAGGCGACGCGGGCCTCCGGCTCCACTGCGGGGGTCGACGGGCAGCCGGTCGCGCAGACGGTCGTCAGCACGGCCGCGGCGACCGCGGCGAGCAGGGGATCGAGACCCGCCTGCGCGAGCAGGGCGTAGAGGATCAGGCCGAGGATGTAACCGGAGATCAGTACCGCGCGCATCCGGGCGATCGACGACTCCTGAGTGTCACCGCGACCCTGCGCGGCGACGCGGCCGAAGAGCTGGGGCACGAGGGTGCTGACGAACAGCATCAGCGCGCCGCCCAGGTAAAGCACGAGGACGTGGCCGCCGCTGGCGCGCACTAGCAGGAGCCCGGCCGGGACCGCGAGCGAGGTCGCGAGCAGGGCGGACCGCGGGTAGCCGGCCCGGCGGATCCGCGGCACGAGGAGGGTGTTGTAGCCGATCGCGATCGCGGCGTTCACGACGAAGAAGACCGCGATCTGCACCTTGGCGAGTCCGGCGGCGTTCAGCGCGACGGGCACGCCGACCGCGGTGATGCCGCCGAAGACCGCGTTGCTGAGCAGTGCGCCTGCGAGGGGCCGGGGGAGCCGGGGCGCTGCGGCCGCCGTCGTCGGGAGGGGGTCGCTCGTCACTCGCACTCCTCCGGGCGCGCCCGGATCCCCTCGACGCGGCGGGACCGGGGTCCGCAGCCGTGCTCGGGGATCCTCCGATCGGCC
This sequence comes from Rathayibacter sp. VKM Ac-2927, assembly GCF_022815525.1. Taxonomy (NCBI): domain Bacteria; kingdom Bacillati; phylum Actinomycetota; class Actinomycetes; order Micrococcales; family Microbacteriaceae; genus Rathayibacter; species Rathayibacter sp. VKM Ac-2927. The sequence goes on along the minus strand of NZ_JALGRT010000001.1, from coordinate 600,387 downwards.
GGTGCCGACCCTCGGCTCGGGAGGAGACGCTAGCCGCGACCGCATCTTGCTCGGAGGCCGCTGGCGCGGGAGACGCGGTCGCCGCGTGCCTCGAGGTGCACCGCCGCGGCGCCGGACACGGCGGAACGGCGACTGCGAGGATGCTCAGAGCATCGGCGACGTACCCTCGGACGCATGGGGTTTCTGTTCTCGCTGCTGACCGTCGTGCTGATGGTGCTGGCGCTCGTGGATGTCGTGCGTCAGCCGGACAACGTGGTCCGCAATCTGCCCAAGATCGTCTGGATCCTGCTGATCGTCTTCATCCCGCTGATCGGCGTGACGATCTGGTTCCTGCTCGGGCACGACTGGAAGAAGGGCGAGGGCGCGTCCTTCGTCCCGGGTGGGCGCACCCGCCGGCCCCGCCGCTCCAAGACGCCGCCGCCGCCGACCATGGTGGTGCGGCCGCCGACGAAGAGCACGGAGGAGCAGCTCGCCGATCTCGAGCGCGAGGAGGCGCACTACGCGCGGCTCGCCGAGGAGCAGCGGCGACTCCGCGAGGGCGAGCGGCCGCAGGACGCCTGAGGCGCCGAGCGGCCGCGCCGGGCGCTAGCCCGCGGCTCCGAAGTTCGACGCCGTCCACTGCACCGAGGCGATCTTCGCCTGGCCCGCGATGCTGGGGTGGAAGTAGTCGGTGGTGCCGATCAGCGCCATGGTGACGGGCGTCGCGGTGAGCGCGCCGCCGTCGTAGTCGCAGAGGGTGCCTGCGGCGGTGCACGCCTGCTGCAGGGCGGTGTTGTACTGCGTCGTCCGGGTCTTCGCGGCGGTGGCGGAGGCCGAGGCGGCGGTGCTGCTGAGGCGACCGCCGGTCGCGCTGACGCCGCGGGTGGTGCGGCAGAGGTTGCCGGAAGACCAGATCACGGCTCCGAAGCCGCCCTTGACGACGGCCCACTCGGCGGCCACATTCGGCATCGAGGAGAGGACGATCTTCGCGGCGGGCCAGGTGCTGCGGATCTTCGTGATCGCGGCGCTCGCTCCGGTGCTGAAGGCAGCGGCCGTGGTCATCGTGTAGCCGTCGGCGGCGACCGGGTTCTTCGCGGAGCAGAGGTCGTTGCCGCCGATCAGCAGGGTGACGACGTCGGGGCGGACGCCGGCGGCGACGGCGGCGTCGATCCGCGCGGGGACGCCGGCGATCAGGTCGCCGGTCTGCGCGTAGTTCGCGGTGGTCACCGTGGTGCCCGGGTTCGCGGTGCGCAGGCGGCTGGCGAAGGAGTTGACGGTCGCGTTCGTGCCGGTGGACCAGTTGTTGCGCGGGCAGTCCGCGAACTGGCCGCAGGTGCCGTAGGCCTGGGTGATCGAGTCGCCGAGGCTGAGCACGGACAGGGTCGGGGTCGCGGCGGAGGCGGCGCCCGCGGGCACCACCGCCGCGGCCAGGGCGAGCGCGGCACCGACGGCGAGGGCGCGTACGCGGCGGCTCCCGATGCGGCGCGGGCGGAGGGAGGTGGGGAGGCGCATGAGGGGAACCGCTCTCGGTCGGGGGACGGCGGTGGGGGCCGCCGATCCTGACGTTAGGCCTGCGGGGTCACCGGCGGTCCTGCGCGCGTGGCCCCAGAACGGGGCCCGCCGAGCCCTGCCCTGTCAGCCGGGACGGTCGCCGATCAGCCGCACCCGGCTGAGCGCCCAGACGAGGGCACCGGAGAGGACGAACGCGACCGCGACGATCAGCACCGCGATCGCGACCGCGCCATAGCCGTTCGCGGGGTCGAGGAACGGGTACGGGACCCAGCCGTCGGTCGCGCCGCGGACGAGGACGACCACCAGCCAGACGATCGGATAGACGGTGACGACCCAGAGGCGGCGCCAGGGCAGGGCCGGCCGATCGGCGACGAGCAGCCAGTCGAGCAGTCCGTAGATCGGGAAGACCACGTGCAGCACCGTGTTGGCCCAGGGCAGCGTCACGCCCCCCGCCGTGCCGATGAGCAGGGTGTTGTAGACGATGCCGACGACGAGGATCCAGCTCGTCGCCGCTCCTCGGACGAGCGTCAGCAGCGGTCCCTGCGGTCGGTCGCCGAGCGCGACCGCCGCGGTGATCAGGAGCACGATCGCCAGGAGGATGTTGCCCTGGATCGTGAAGTAGCCGAAGAAGTTGACCGGCACGATCGGCGTCCGCGAGGCGGTGTCGAGGGCGGTGCCGACGACGGCCGCGAGGACCGTCAGGGCGACGACGAGGCGCAGGACGGCGACCGGGATCCGGGTCGCGCGCGTCCCGAGGGCGGGGGAGGGCGGCGTCATCGCACGAGCGTAGCGAGCGCGGGGCCGGGGCGCGCCCGGCGGGTAGCCTGATCCGATGCTCACCATCGGTGTCGACCTGGCCGCGGAGCCCGTGCGGACGGCGGTCGCCGCGCTGGAGTGGGGCGGCGGCGGGGCGGTCGTCCGCTCGCTGGTGCTCGGCGCCTCCGACGACGACGTCGTCGCCGCGTCCCGGGAGGCGACGACGATCGGCATCGACTGCGCGTTCGGCTGGCCGCTGGAGTTCGCGGCGTTCGTCTCGGCTCACACCCGCCGGGAGGTCAGTGCGCCGCGGACGCTCGCCGGGCGCGACTGGCGGCGACGGCTCGCCTACCGGGAGACCGACCGCGCCGTTCAGAAGGTGACGAAGAGATGGCCGCTGAGCGTGTCGACCGATCGGCTCGGCATGACGGCGATGCGCTGCGCCGAGCTGCTGGACGCCTTCGCGGCGACAGGGGAGGACGTCGACCGCTCCGGGGGAGGCAGGCTCGTCGAGGCGTATCCCGCGGCCGCGCTCCGGCTCTGGGGCGTCGACACCACCGGCTACAAGACGCGGCCCGAGGCGGTGGCGCTCGCCGTCGAGGCGCTGCGCCGGGCGGCGCCGTGGCTGGTGCTGCCGGCGGATGCGGCGGCGCTGATGGCGCGCTCGGACGACGCCTTCGATGCGGTGATCGCGGCGCTGAACGCCCGGGCGCACGCCCTCGGACGGACGGTGCCGGTGCCGGAGGAGCTTCGGGAGGCCGCGCAGGCCGAGGGCTGGATCGCCCTGCCGACCTGCGGGCTGGACGAGCTCGTCGGCTGAGGCGTCAGGCGGACAGCTTGCGGTCGGCGGCCGAGGTGATGGCCTCGGCGGCGCGCTCGGCCTCCTCGACGGTGGCGAAAGGCCCGGTGAAGGCCCCGGTCAGGACGGCTCGTCCGGGTTCGATCTCGAGTCGGAAGCGGGGCAGCTCCGCCCCGGGAACGACGACGATCCGGACTCCGTTGCGACTCCATCGTGCGGGCTGAAGAATGGGGATCTGGGTCATTGGTGCTCTTTCGCGTGCATCGTGCTCGGAAGGCTTCCGCCTCGACCGTGCGTCCTCACGCTAGGTCCGCGGGTGTCCTTCCCGAACGGGGTTGACCTCCCAGGTGCGTGGAGGTAGTCACCGACGGGACACCGTGTCCTGCCTCTCGGCGGCGAGGGCGGACTCGAGCTCGGCGTCGAGGGAGCAGTCCTCGTCCGGCTCGCCGCGACGGGGGAGCGGGGCGGTGAGACCGCGCTGCACGCGGAACCGGTGACCGAGCACGATCCCGACGAGCGCTACCAGGAAGACGGCCAGACCGGTTCCCGCGATCGGGATCGCGACCGTGCCGAGCGCGCCCGGGACGGCGTCTCCCTCGTCGGTGACGGTGAGGGTGACGCGGATCGACTCCGGGACGCCCTGGGCGTCCTGCTCCCGCGCGATCCGGTCGAGGAGGGCCGTGGTGGCGGTGCGGGAGAGCTCGACGGCGCGGGCGGGATCGAACGAGGTTCCGATCACCGAGAGGAACGGCAGGGTGAAGCGGCCGCCGTTCGACTCGTCGCCGCGCGGCTGGGTGGTGCGGCGGACGGCGCCGACGCCGTCGCCCTCCTCGAGCGGACCGGCCTGCTCGGCGACGGTGGCGCGCACCTCCTCGCCGCTGGCGAGGTAGGCGTAGATCACGGCGGTGCTGCTGAGGTCGCTGACCTGGTCGTCCTCGACGCCGGGGACGCGCTCGACCCCGGGGATCTGCGCGGCGTAGGGGTTCTTCGGGCCGCCGCCGAGCAGCACGGTGACGGCGGCGCTGTGCTCGCGGTCGCCGCGGAGGGTGAGCCCCTCGTCGGTGACGGTGAAGTGCACGGCGGTCGCGACGATCACCGCGAGGACGGCGCTCGCGACGACGAGGAGCTTGCAGCGCCAGAGGACGAGGAGGTAGGTCGGCATTTCCACTGCGTCAGCGTGACCGGCGGGACCTTTCGCCAGCCTGAACAGCCTCGGTGTCCTGCGGTCAGCCGGGAGCCGGCAGGCGGATCTCGAGCCGCGCGCCGCCGAGCGGGGAGTCGAGCAGGCGCGCCGTGCCGCCGCCCGCCCGCGCCGCTTCGGCGACGATCGCGAGGCCGAGGCCCGAGCCGCCGGTGTCGCGGGCGCGGGCGTCGTCGCGGCGCTCGAAGCGGAGGAAGACCCGCTCGCGGTCCTCGGCCGGCACGCCCGGGCCGTCGTCGTCGACGCGCAGGACCGCGGTGCCGTCCTCCTCGCGCACGGTGAAGGCGACGACGCCCGCCGCGTGCCGCCGGGCGTTCTCGGCGGCGTTGCGCACGGCGCTGTGCAGCAGCGGCTCGTGCCCGTGCACCTGGGCCGGTCCGACGTCCTCGGTGCGCACGTCGACGCCCAGCGCGCGCAGCCGCGCGGCCTCGGCGAGCACGAGGTCGTCGAGGTCGACGTCCTGCTCGGCTCCCTCGTCGCGCTCGTCCACTCGGGCCAGCAGCAGGAGGCTCGCGACGAGGTGCTGCATCCGCTCGCCCTCGTCCTCGACGACCCGGGCGAGGTCCGCCAGCGGGACCGCCTCCGGATGCCGCAGGGCGACCTGGGCGTGCTGCCGGACGGCCGCGACCGGGGAGCGCAGCTCGTGCGAGGCGTTGGAGACGAAGCGGCGCTGGGCGGCCTGCGAGCGCTCGAGGCGGTCGAGCAGGCCGTTCATCGTGCGGGCCAGGCGGGCGAGCTCGTCGCGGCCGGGCGGCTCCTGGACGCGGCGCCGGAGGTCGGCGGCCTCGATCGCCTCGACGTCGGCGCGGATCCGCTCGACCGGCCGGAGCGAGCGGCCGACGACGAACCAGACCAGCGCTCCGACCACCGCCGTGACGAGCGGGACGGCGACCGCGAGAAGCCGGACGGCCGAGCCCGCCGCATCGTCGGCGCCGGCGAGGGTGCGCGCGACGACGACCGTCTCGCCCGGGTCGCCGCCGAGCTGGAGGCTCTCGGAGCCGACGACGAAGCGGGCGCCGTCGATCGAGGTGATCTGCGGCTCGTCGGAGACCGGCAGCGGCACGGCGTAGACGAAGTCGTCGTCCGCGACCGCGACGACGGAGCCCTCCCGCTGCAGCTGGATGACGACCTCGTCGGTGTTGAACGGCGGCAGACGCCCGGCGCTCTCGGTGTCGGTGGCGATCTGGCGGGCCTGCTGGTTCGCGGTGAACGCCTCGGCGTCGACGAGGGACTGCTCCAGCAGGGCGGTGAAGGCGACGGAGCCGGCGACCAGCACGGCGAGGATCGCGGCGGAGACCAGGGCGGTCAGCCGCACGCGGATGCTCCAGGGCGGGCGGGGAGCCATCGGTCCTCAGCCCTCGACGAGCCGGTAGCCGGCACCGCGGAGCGTGGTGATCGACTCCGTGCCGAACGGGCGGTCGAGCTTGGCGCGCAGCCGCGCCACGTAGACCTCGACGATGTTGAGGTCGCCGTCGAACGCGTCGTCCCAGACACCCTCGAGGATCTCGCGCTTGGCGACCACCCGGTCGCGGTGGCGGGCGAGGAAGTCGACGACGGCGAACTCGCGCGAGGTCAGCCGGATCGCGACGTCTCCCCGGTGCACTTCGCGCAGCGCCGGGTCGATCAGCAGATCGCCGACGCGGTGGACCACCGGCCGCTCCGGCCGCCCGCGCCGCACCAGCGCCCGCAGCCGCGCCACCAGGACGGAGTACTCCAGCGGCTTCACCACGTAGTCGTCGGCGCCGGCGTCCAGACCCTCGATCTGGTCGCGGTCGCCGTCCTTGGCGGTCAGCATCAGCACCGGGGTCCAGTCGCCCTCGTCGCGGAGGGTGCGGCAGAGGGCGGAGCCGCTGAGCCCGGGCATCATCAGGTCGAGGACGATCGCGTCGTAGACCGTCTCGCGGGCCCGCCACAGTCCGTCCACGCCGTCGTGCGCGACGTCGACCGAGAAGCCCTCGGCCTCGAGACCGCGGCGGACGCCGTCGGCGAAGACCGCCTCGTCGTCGACCACCAGAATCCGCATCCCGTCGAGTATCGCCGGTGCGGCGCGACCGGCGCACGGGGAGCGGGCGGTCAGTCCAGGCGATCGAGGGTCGCGCTGATGGTCCGCAGGCATTCGATGAGGACGCCGATCTGCCGGGAGTCGAGGTCGGCGAGGACCTCGCCCTCGGCCGCGACGAGATGCCGCATCGCGTCGTCGACGCGCTTCGTGCCGCGCGGGGTGAGCGAGACGATCTTGCTGCGCGAGTCGGCGGCGTTCTGCTCGCGGACGACCAGGCCGCGCGCGCCCAGCCGGTCGACGCGGCTGGCGAGGTTGCCGCTGGAGATGCCCAGGCGGGTGGAGAGGACGGACGGCGTCATCGTGCCGGCCGGGTTCTGGCGCAGCAGCGAGAGCAGCTCGAACTCCCACGGGGCGAGCTCGCCGGCGGCGAAGGAGAGGCGCCGCACCTCCTGCACCCGCGGGCTGAGCCGGCGCAGGCGGGAGAGGACGTCGAGCGGGGCGAAGTCGAGATCGGGCAGGGCGTCGGCCCACGCGTCGATCACCAGATCGACATCGTCGTCTTCACGCATCCCCCGATTATCGTCGGCCCCGGCGGTGCCGGGCGACGGCTGGCCGCGGCGGCGCGGGAGGCCTACCCTGCCCGCCGCTGCGCACCTGCCGCTAGCCTGGTCGGGTCGGAAGGACCCCCGTGCGCGCGCACCTCGAGCAGCTCCTCGCTCTGCTGAGCGGGACGTTCCTGCTGCTCGCGCTCGTCTCGAGTCCCGACGCCGCCGTCGTGCTGGTCGTCACCACCACCGCGGTCGCCGCCCTGGTCCTCGGGGCGCGCTACCTGGCCGTCGGCGCTCGCCGGCCCGTGCTGTCGATCGGCCGCCGCGCCCGGGAGCACCGGCTCGGCCTCGCCGCGCAGCCCTCGCCGCAGCACCCGCGCACCGCGGGTCGCGTGCGCTCGCGGGCGCCGGGCCTGCCGGGACTGGTCGCGTAGCCCGGAGCTCTGCCTCGGGAGGCGCGACCGTTCGCGATCGCGCTCACCTCCCGACGACAGGACTCTCTTGAACCTCTACGACTTCCCGCCCATCGCTGCGGCGCTCGACGCCGCCTCCCACCTCGTCACCGGGCTCGCCTCGGCCCTCGAGCCGCTCGCGGGCGGCGCCTCGGCCGCCGCCGCGATCGTGCTGGTGACCCTCCTCGTCCGCGTGCTGCTGATCCCGGTCGGGATCTCGCAGGGCCGGGCCGAGATCACCCGCCGCCGGCTCGCCCCGCTGCTGCGCGAGCTGCAACGCAAGCACGCGAAGAATCCGGAGGCGCTGCAGCGCGCCACGATGAAGCTCTACGCCGACGAGAAGGCCTCACCGCTCGCGGGCTGTCTCCCGGTGCTGCTGCAGGCGCCCGTCGTCTCGCTCCTGTACGGGCTGTTCGTGCACCCGGACATCGCGGGGCACGGCAACGCGCTGCTCGACGCTCGGCTGCTGGACGTACCGCTCGGGCGCTCGTTCGTGACGGCGCTCGGCGGCGGCGAGCCCGCGCAGCTCGGTGTCTTCGCGGTGCTCCTCGGGGTGATCGCGCTCGTCTCGTGGCTCGCGCGCCGGGTCGCGCTGCGGCAGGCGGCGCTCACCCCGGTGCCGCAGGGGACACCCGCGGCCGTCGCGCAGCTGACGGGGGTGCTCAGCTGGATGCCGTTCCTCACGGTGGTGTTCGCGGCGTTCGTGCCGCTCGCGGCGACGCTCTACCTGACGGTCACGACGACCTGGACGCTCTGCGAGCGCGTGATCGTGCGGCGGGTGCTGGCGGGCGGGGCGCGGGCGTGAGGCGGCGCCCGCCAGCCGGCGCGCTCACCAGCCCGTCGTCAGCACCTCGTCGAGCTGGTCGGCGAAGAAGTCGGCGCTCTCGACGGTGAAGCAGAGCGGCGGCTTGATCTTCAGCACGCACTGCCGGTCGGAGGTGGGCTGCACGATCACGCCGCGCTCGCGGAGGCGCTCGCAGATCGCGCGCGTCTCCGCGGTCGCCGGTTCGAGAGTCTCCCGGTCGCGGACCAGCTCGAGGCCGAGGTACAGCCCGCTGCCGTGCACGGCGCCGATCAGCGGGTGGCGCTCGGCGAGCTCCTCGAGCCGGCGGCGGAGGTGCGCGCCGGTGGTCCGCGCGTTCTGCTGCAGCTGCTCGCCGGCGAGTACGTCGAGCACCGTCGTCCCCACCACGGAGCTGACGGGGCTGCCGCCCGCCGAGGAGAAGAACGAGCCCTGCGAGCGGTAGCGGTCGGCGATCTCGCGCGTCGTCACGACCGCGCCCAGCGGGTGGCCGTTGCCCATCGCCTTCGCGACGGCGACCACGTCGGGCACGACGCCCTGCTGCTCGAAGCCCCAGAACCAGTCGCCGAGGCGGCCGTAGCCGACCTGCACCTCGTCGGCGATGCAGAGCCCGCCGTGCGCGCGGACGGCCGGGTAGACGGCGGCGAGGTAGCCGTCGGGCAGCGGGATGCCGCCGGCGTTGCCGTAGAAGGTCTCGGCGATGAAGCCGCCCGGGGGAGTGCCGGCCGCGGCCAGCTCCTCGATCCGGGCGACCGCCTCCGGGGCGTAGCGGTGCGCCTCGGCCCCGCGGTGCGTGCCGCGGTAGCTGTTGGGCGCGTCGAGGGTGTGCACCCAGGGCGGCCGGGTCGCGAGCGCGTCGGGGTTGTCGGCGACGGAGGTGGAGACCGCATCGGACAGACCCGACCAGCCGTGGTACGCCTCCCGCACTGCCAGCACGTCGTCGCAGCCCGACCAGGCGCGGGCGATCCGCAGCGCCAGATCGGCCGCCTCCGTGCCGCTGTTGACGAGCAGCACGGTGTCGAGCCCGTCCGGCAGCAGGGCCGCCAGCCGCTCGCAGAACTCGCCGATCGCGGGGTAGGAGAAGCGCGAGTTGGTGTTGAGCAGCCGCCACTGCCGCGCGACCCGTTCGACGAGCAGCGGGTGGGCGTGGCCGATCGAGGTGACGTTGTTGAGCACGTCGAGGTGCACGCGGCCGGAGTCGTCGACGAGGTGCTCGCGCCAGCCGCGCAGCATCGTGGGCGGCGATTCGAAGTAGTGCTCCTGCGCCTCGGCCAGGTGCGCGAGCCGCCGGCCGAGCACCTCGGGGTCCGGCTGCGGGGCCGGCATGACGCGTCCCAGGAGCAGCGGGGTCGGGTCGCGGAGCACGTCGAGCCAGGCGCCGGCCCAGCGCGCGTTCGCGAAGGGCGGGAGGTCGACCGCGTCGAGCGCGCGCGGTGCGGCCTGGGCGCGCAGGAGTTTGCGGGCCGTTCCGACCGGATCGCCCGCTCCCACCCGGGTGCCGGGCGCGGGAGCGTCGTCGACCCCGTCGAGCCGCAGACGGACCCCGTCGGCGAGGAGGGTGACTCCGCCGGGGACGCCGCCGCCGACCTCCGCGTCGAACGGGGCGGTCAGGGGGGTCTCCGCGGCGAGGTGGACCTCGGTGACCAGTGCGGTCGTCTCCGGCTCCTGCGCGGTGTGCGGGCGGCCGCGGGTCAGACGGCGCTCGCCGTAGCGCAGCACCGCGGCCTCGGCGCCGCCGGCGAGCGCGGCTCGGGCGAGGGCGGGCTCGGCGTCGTCGTCCAGCCAGCGGCCGGCGTCGAGCGCCGGGCTCTCGGGCGAGAGGTCGACGACGACGGCGTCGAGGCCGCCGAGCACGGGGACCGCGGGGGCGAGTGCGACCGGTGCGCTCGGCCGGCCGAGGGCCCGCCGGACCAGCGCCTGCAGCACCGGCAGCGGCGCGGCGATCGTCCGGTCGAGGATCAGCCGTTCGTGCTCGAGGTTCTCCCGGGCGTAGTCGTTGCCCGGGTCGCCGGTCAGGACGTCGTGGGCGCTGACGACGAGCACCGCCGCCCGGAGAACCACGAGCGGCCAGAGCGCCTCGACCTCGGCGTCGGCGAGCGGGCGCACGGCGTCGTACGCGGTGGCGGCGCGGAGCACGGTGGCCGCGTCGGCGTCCGCGTGGTGCAGGAGCGAGGACAGCGTGATCGCGAGCTCGCCGACCGCCCAGCCCGCGCCGAGGTCGCCGAAGTCGATGACGCCGTCGGGGAGGACGCCCGCGTCGACCACGACGTTGTCGTCGGTGAGGTCGCCGTGCACGAGCTGCACCGGGAGAGCGGCGGCGAGCGGATCGACGACCGCCAGCGCTGCGTCGACGGCCGCCCGGATCGCCCGCGCCGAGCGACGGGGCACCCGGCCGATCAGCGCGTCGACGACCTCGCCCGCCCGCCGCAGGTCCCACTGGTCGGTCTCCTCGAGGCCGTCGAGCGGCTGCTCGGCGAGCGCGACGTCGACGCAGGCGGCGAGGTCGCCCATCGCCCGGACGACGGCGGGGGAGAGGTAGCCGGAGCCGGAGAGGGTCCGGCCGGCGACGAAGTCGAGGACCCGGGCCGCGGCGGTCGTGCCGCCGAGGTCGATCTCGTGCAGGGTGCGGCCCTCGCGGTCGGGGCGCACGCGCGGGAGCCGGACGCCCTCGAGGTGCTCGGCGAGGCGCGCGACGGCCGCCGTCTGCGCCTCGATCCGCCCTCTCGGCGTCGCGGGATTCGCGATCTTGAGCAGCAGCCGCTCGTCGCCGGTGTCCACGAGGACGTTGCGGTCCTGATTGCTGCCCAGCTCCCGCAGTGCGCCGTGCAGCCCGTAGCGCTCGCGCAGCAGGGCGGCCGCGACCTCGTGATCGAGCGCGGGCGGGGGCGGCGGAGCGGCGTCGGACGGCATGGCGGGGGTCCTGTCGAGCGGGGATCGGATGCGTCCATGATCGCGCGTCTGAGGGTGGGTGCTGGTGGATCTCGATACGCCCGCTGCGCGGGCTACTCGATCAGCAGGATGCCCGCACCGCATCTACCGCGTGTCAGCGTGGTCAGTGCGCGTAGGCCGACGGGTCGAAGCGGCCGAGCTCCTCGCGGAAGGCGAAGGCGAAGTCGGGCCAGAGCAGGGTGAGGCGGCGGGAGGTGGAGTCGACGTACCAGCTCTGGCAGCCGCCGTTCGTCCAGACGGTGTCGGCGCTGAGCGCGTCGAGGCGGGCGAGCGCGGCGGCCTCGGCCTCGGGAGTCACCTCCAGCAGCTCGACGCCGGCGGTCTCGCGGTGCTCCAGTGCGGCGAGGACGTAGTCGATCTGCGACTCGATCATGTGCACCGCGGAGTTGTGGCCGAGGCTCGCGTTCGGGCCGTTGATCACGAAGAGGTTCGGGAAGCCGTGCACGGCGGTCGACTCGTACGCCGACATCCCGTCGCCCCAGCGGTCGGCCAGCAGCTCGCCGCCGCGGCCGCGGATCCGGCGGGCGAACGGCGGGCGGGTCGCGTGGAACCCGGTCGCGAAGACCAGCGCGTCGACCTCGTGGCCGACACTGTCGTCCCCGATCGCCGCCGAGCCCTCGATCCGGCGCAGCGGGCTCGGAACGACGCGCACGTGCGGCTGCGCGAGCGCGGGGTAGTAGTCGTCCGAGAGCAGCACCCGCTTGCAGCCGATCTCGTAGTCCGGCGTGAGGACCGCGCGCAGCTCCGGGTCGACGACCTGCGCGGCGAGGTGGCCGAGCGCCTCCGCCCGCAGCCGGCCGATCGCGTCGGGCACGCCGACGCGGCCGGCGAAGCCGAGCTCCGCGCGCCAGAACAGCTCGGAGCGCAGCCGCTCGACGGCGCCCGGCACGCGAGCGAGCGTGCGGCGCTCCTCCGGCGGGTAGGCGCGGTTCCGACGCGGCACGACGTACGGCGCCGAGCGCTGGAACAGCACGACCTCGGCCGCGCGCTCCGCGAGGTGCGGCACGATCTGCACGGCGGAGGCGCCGGAGCCGACGATCCCGACGCGCGCCCCGTCCAGGTCGACGTCGTCGCGCCAGCGGGCGGAGTGGAAGACCGGTCCGGCGAAGCCCTCGACTCCGGGCACATCGGGCAGGCGTGGCTCGGACAGCCGCCCGGCGCAGACCACGAGGACGGCGGCGTCGAAGTCCCCCCGCGAGGTGCGGACCCGCCAGCGCTCGGCGTCCTCGTCGAAGGTCATCTCGAGCACGTCGGTGCCGAGCTGCAGCTGCGGCGCGAGCCGCTCGCGCTCGACGACCCGCTCGAGGTAGGCCTGGATCTCGGCACCCGGCGCGTAGAACGCCGACCAGTCCGTCTCGGGCGCGAACGAGTACGAGTAGAGGTGCGAGGGGATGTCGCAGGAGACGTTCGGATAGCGGTTGTCGCGCCAGGTGCCGCCGACGCGCTCGGCCCGCTCGAGCACCGCGAAGGAGACGCCGCCGCGGCGGGCGAGGCGCGCCGCCGCTCCGATGCCCGCGAAGCCCGCGCCGACCACGACGACGTCGACCGAGGTCGCCATCAGACGATCGTCCGGGGGAGTGTCGACCCGGCCGGGTCGCGGTGCGGGTCGGCGACGAAGCGCTCGACGAGTGCGAGCAGCTCGGCCGGCCGCTCGGCCAGCACGCAGTGGCCCGCGTCGATCAGGGCGTAGCGGGCGTCGTCGATCGCCCCGAGCAGCGCCTCCGCCCCCTCGACGCCGACGGCGGCGTCGGCGGTGCAGCCGACGACGAGCGCGGGGACGCGCAGACGGGCCGCGGCCTCGGTCGCGTCGGCGCGGGCGGCCGCGGCGAGGAGCGCGGCGGTCGCGGCGTCGGCGGCCAGCGGAGTCGCGCGCCCGGGTCCGAGGTCGGCGAGTGTGCGGACGCCGATCACGCGCGCCAGGTCCGCGCGGGCGTCGGGGAGGCCGGCCAGCGACTCCCACAGCCGGGCGACCGCGACGAGGCGCTCGGTGGGCCGCAGCCAGCCGGCGGCCAGCACCAGGGCGACCACGCGCGGGTCCGCCTCGGCGGCGGTGATCACGGCCCAGGCGCCGAGGGAGACGCCGACGACCGCCGCCCGCTCGGCGCCGAGCCGGTCGAGCGCGGCGGAGACGGCGCGAGGCGCGTCGCGCAGCGGATCCCGCAGGTCGGCGAGCTCGAGCGCCGCCACCCGGTGCCGGCGAGCGAGCATCGGCAGCAGCAGCGCCCCGTCGGCCCGGGCACCGCGCCCCGGCCCTGTCGCGAGCAGGACGACGTCCGTCGCCGGCTCACCACCGGAGTACAGGCGGACCGTGTCGTCACCCACCGTGAGGGTCGACTCCCGGATCAGCGCGGCCTGCCGCTCGAGGTACGCCGACGACCGCGTCACGAGGCGCGGCCGGCCTCGCGCACCGGCAGCCGCAGCCGTCGTGTCCGGGTGCTGCCGGGCGCCGGCGCTGTCATCGCGCGCTCGGGGGCGACGTGTCCGTAGTCGGTGGTGCGCTGACGCCAGGGCCGGCCGATCTCGCCGGTGAGACGTGCCACGGTCGCGATGTCGAGGGAGCGGTGCGCCTCGGCGCCGGCCTCCGGGCTCATCGCGCCGTCGAGCAGCAGCCCGCCGAGATCGTCCGCGCCGCCGCGCAGCAGCTCCTGCGACAGCTGCAGCCCGAGCTTCGTCCAGGCCGTCTGCACGTGCTCGATCCGCCCGTGCAGCAGCAGTCGCGCCACCGCGTGCACCGCGCGCGTCTCGCGCCGGGTCGGCCCGCCACGGGTCTGCGCGACGACCGCGGGCGGCGCCTCCGCCGGCACGAACGGCATCGCGATGAACTCGGTGAAGCCGCCCGTCTCGTCCTGGATCGCGGCCAGCGCGCGGAGGTGATCGATCTGCTGCTGCGGCGTCTCGACGTGCCCGTAGACCATGGTCGCCGTCGACTTCAGGCCCCCGCGGTGCGCCGTCGTCACCGACTCCCGCCACTCGGCGACGCTCGGGTCCGCACCCTCGCTCAGGATCGCGCGCACCCGGTCGTCGAGGATCCGCGCCGCGGTCCCCGGCACGGAGTCGACGCCCGCCTCGCGCAGCGCGGCCAGCATCTCGGCGGGGGTGCGCCCGGTGCTCGTCGCGGCGTCGAGGATCTCGCCCGGCCGGAACGCGTGCAGGTGCAGGGAGGGGTGCCGTGCGTGCAGGGTGCGCACGATCAGCAGGTGGTCCTCGCCCGGCGTCGGGAGCGGTCCCTGCAGGCACAGCTCGGTGGCGCCGAGCGCGACGGCCTCGTCGGCGAGCTGCTCCAGGGTCTCGACGGTGAGCCCGCCGGCGCCCCAGAGCGCGGTGTCGATGTTGCGGTTGGCCACCACGGTGACGGTGTCGCCCACGGCGGCGCGGCGGACGTCGTCGGCGAGGGCGGCCAGTGCGTCGAGGTCGTCGCCGTCGGCGGCGAGCAGAGCCCGGTAGTCGGCGTCGTCGAGACCGGCCGGGTCGGCGCTCGCGCGCTCGAGCACGGCGGCGAGGGTCGGCGCGGCCGGGCGCGGTGCGGGCGGCGGCTCCTCCTCGTACGCGCGGGGGACGATCGGCGCGGCCTCGTCGGCCAGCCACGACTCCCGGTCGGCGAGCGCGAGCACATAGGGCGCGACCCGCGGGTCGATCCAGGTCTCCGCGTCGCTCAGGTACCGCGGGTGCGCGGTGAGGCGCTCGTGCAGCCGGTAGCCGGAGTCGGCGGTCAGCCGCGCGAGGTCGTCGATGTTCGGCCACGGCCGCTCCGGATTCACGTGGTCCGCGGTCAGCGGGCTGACCCCGCCCCAGTCGTCGATCCCGGCGCGGAGGAGGAGCCCGAGCTCCTGCTCGTCGGTGAGGTTCGGCGGCACCTGGATCGTCATGTCCGCGCCGAGGACGAGGCGCGCGACGGCGACGTTCGCGACGTACTCCTGCAGCTCGAGGTCGACCTCGTTCTGCATCGCGGTCCGCGGCTTGGCGCGGAAGTTCTGCACGATGCACTCCTGCACGTGGCCCCAGAGCGCGTGCGAGTCGCGGATCGCGAACAGCGCGTCGGCCCGCTCCGCCGTGTTCTCGCCGATGCCCAGCAGCACGCCCGTGGTGAACGGGATCCGGCTGCGCCCGGCGTCGTCGAGCACCCGCAGCCGCAGCGCCGGGTCCTTGTCGGGCGAGCCGTAGTGCACGCCGCCCTTCTCGGACCACAGCCGCTCGGCGGTCGTCTCGAGCATCATCCCCATCGAGGGCGCGACCGGGCGCAGGCGCTGCAGCTCGGCCCAGGACATCACTCCGGGGTTGAGGTGCGTCACCATGCCGGTCTCGGTCATCACCAGCACCGCCATCGCGCGCACGTACTCGAGCGTCGAGGCGTAGCCGTGCTCGGCGAGCCACGCGCGGGCGACGGGCCAGCGGTCCTCCGGGCGGTCGCCGAGGGTGAACAGCGCCTCCTTGCAGCCGAGCGCGGCGCCCGCGCGGGCGACCTCGAGGATCTCCTCCGGCTCCATGAAGGTCGACTCGCGCTTGAGGGCGAGGCCGCCCGGCGTCTCGACGAACACGCAGTAGTGGCAGCGGTCGCGGCAGAGCTTGGTCAGCGGCACGAAGACCTTGCGGGAGTAGGTGATCACTCCCGGCCGGCCGCGGCGGGCGAGCCCCTCGTCGCGCAGCCGCCCGGCGGCCAGCAGCACCGCGTCGAGGTCGTCCCCGCGCGCCTCGAGGAGCACCTCGGCGCTCGCGCGCGTGATCGGCTCGCCCTCGGCGAGGCGGGCGAGGAGGGTGGGCACGGTCATGCGGAGGCGGCTCTTCCGGAGGGGTCGGTCGGCGGGCGCCGACGGGTCGGGGCACGGGAGGGTCGGACGGCCGGCGGCACGGCGCCGCCCGGTCGCGACGGAATCAGAGGGCGCGCAGGCGCGGCGCGAGGTCGCGCTCGAACGCGTCGAAGAAGCGCTGCTGGTCGTCGCCCGGCGCGTGGAACACGAGGTGGTTGAAGCCCGCGTCGACGTAGGGCTTGATCTGGGCGACCGTCTCGTCCGGGTCCGAGCCGACGATCCAGCGCTTGGCGACCTGCTCGATCGGCAGCTCGTCGGCGGCGCGCTCCATGTCGACCGGGTCGGTCAGCGAGTGCTTCTGCTCGGGAGCGAGCGAGAGCGGCGCCCAGAAGCGCGTGTTCTCGAGCGCGAGAGCCGGGTCGGGGTCGTAGGAGAGCTTGATCTCGATCATCCGGTCGAGCGCGGCGGAGTCGCGCCCGCCCGCCGCGATGCCCTCCTCGACCGCGGGGAGCAGCTTCTCGGTGTAGAGCTCCATGCCCTTGCCCGAGGTGCAGATGAAGCCGTCGCCCGCGCGGCCGGCGTACTTCGCGACGACGGGCCCGCCCGCGGCGATGTAGACGGGGACGCCGTTCTCGGGCTTGTCGTAGATGGACGCCTCATGGGTGGAGTAGTACTCGCCGTCGAAGGAGACGCGGTCGCCGGCCCAGAGGGCGCGCATGAGGCGCACGGCCTCGCGCAGCCGGGCGAAGCGCTCCTTGAAGTCGGGCCAGCTCTGCTCGCCGGCGCCCTGGTAGCCGGTCGCGACCTCGTTCAGCGCCTCGCCGGTGCCCACGCCGAGCATGATGCGGTCCGGGTAGAGCACGCCGAGCGTGCCGAACGCCTGCGCGATGACGGCGGGGTTGTAGCGGTAGTGCGGCGTCATCACCGAGGTGCCGAGCCGGATGGTCGAGGTGCGCTCGCCGGCCGCGGCGAGCCAGGCGAGCGAGAACGGCGCGTGGCCGCCGGTGTGGCGCCAGGGCTGGAAGTGGTCGGAGACCACCGCGCTCTCGAAGCCGTGCCGCTCGGCGCCGACGGCCAGCTCCACGAGCTCGCGCGCCCCGAACTGCTCCGCCGATGCCTTGTACCCGAGCGTGATCGTCATAGTGCCGCCTTCGTCAGAGGGAGGGGACCGCTCCGGACACCGGGCGGTCCCTCCATTCTGCGCCCGCGCGGGCGGCGATCGGGACGCTCAGGCGGACGCGCCCGAGATGTTGACCATCCAGTGCACGCCGAAGCGGTCGGTCAGCATCCCGAAGCGGTCGCCCCAGGGCGACGTGGTCAGCGGCTCCTGGACCGAGCCGCCGGCGGCGAGCCCGTCCCAGTAGCCGCCGAGCTCGGCGTCGTCGTCGCCGAAGAGCGCGACCGTGATGCGCGCGCCCTCCTCGAACGTCATCGAGCCCGGGGTGTCGGACGCCATCAGAATCAGCCCGCTCGGGGTGGTGAGCTGCGAGTGCATGAGCAGGTCCTGCTCGGCCGGATCCTCGCTCGCGTGGAAGTCCGCGAAGGTGCTCGACACCAGCTCCCCGCCGAAGACCGAGTGGTAGAACTCCATCGCCTCGCGAGCGTTGTCGCGGAAGCCGATGTAGGGGCTGAGACTCGTGGACATGGGGTGCCTTCCGCTCGAGGAGGGCCCCAGTATCGACCCGTCGGCGATCCCGCTGCAACGGCCGCCTTCCTGCTGATCGCCCGGTCCGCGCAGCGGGTGTCCCCCTGCTGATCGAGTAGCCCGCGGAGCGGGCGACCACATGCTGATCGAGTAGCCCGCGCAGCGGGCGTATCGAGATCCACCAGCGTCAGAGGCCGAGTCTGCAGACTCGCCCTGCTGATGCCGCGGGTCTCGACACGCCCCTGCGGGACTACTCGACCAGCATGTCTGCGCGCGTCTCTTCCCAGTAGATCCCCGTGTCCGGCAGGCGGGGACGGCGCGGCTTCTACAGCTCCGCGCGGGTCGGCGGGTTCGCGCCGGAGCGGGAGGTGGTGATGCCGGCGACGCGGGCGGCCCAGTGGCCGATCGCGCGCAGCGAGGGCTCGTCAAGGAGCAGGCCGTTCGGGGCGCCGAGGCCCTGGCGGAAGGCCTCGTCGAGGATCGCGCCCATGGCGGAGTCGCCCGCGCCGATGGTGTCGGCGACGACGATGCGGGCGGCGGGGACGGTGGCCCGGGCGACGGAGGAGGCGAGGAGCAGGCCCTCGCCGCCGCGGGTCACGACGGCGAGCTGCGCGCCCAGCTCGAGCAGGCGGGTCAGCACCTCGTCGAGCTGCATCGTCGGGTAGAGCCACTCCGCGTCCTCGTCGCTGAGCTTGACGATCTCGCAGGCCGCGGCGACCCGCTCGAAGCGGGCCAGCGCGTCGCTGTGCTCACCGACGAGCGCGGGGCGGATGTTCGCGTCCACGCTCGCGGTGACGCCGGCCGGCAGCGCCTCGAGTAGTTCGACGATCGCGGAGCCGCCCGGCTCGAGGTAGACGGCGATCGAGCCGGTGTGCACGTGGGTCGCGCTCGAGGGATCGGCGGCCGGCGGGTTCCAGGAGAGGTCGAAGTCGTACTCGGCCGAGCCGTCCGCCTGCAGGCGGGCCCGGGCGGTCGAGGTGCGCTCGGCGTCGCCGTGCAGCACGGTCACGCCGGAGGCGCCCAGGTGCTCGGCGATGCGCCGGCCGCGCTCGTCGTCGGCGATGTCGGTGACGAGGGTCGCCTCGCGGCCGAGGCGAGCGAGGGTGAGCGCGACGTTCGCGGGCGAGCCGCCCACGTGCTCGGTGCTCTCGCCGTCGCGCTCGACGATGTCGATCAGGGCTTCGCCGATGACCAGGATGCGGGGCGCCGCGCTGTCGCGGACGTCGGTGGAGGACATCCCGCCATCATGCCGGTCCGCGCGGCGCCGCCGCGAGACCTCCCGCGCCTCGTCACATTCCGGCGGGGAGTCCGGCCAGCACCTCGTCCACCGTGGTCAGGGTGATCAGCGGCCCGAACAGCGCCATCGCGTCGAGCGCGCGGGTGTGGTCGGCCACGGAGGCGCCCGCGCAGGCATCCGTCACCACGCGCACGGCGACGCCCGCGTCGGCCGCGGCGAGCGCCGTCGCCAGCACGCAGCAGTCGGTCGAGACCCCGGTCAGCACCATCGAGCGGGAGTCGTCGAGCAGCGCCTCGAGCTCGGGGCCCCACTTGCCGAACGTCGGCGCGGTGATCGTGCGGTGCCCCTCGAAGCCGGGGACCAGCGCGTAGAGCGGATCCTCGTCCGGGACGAGCGCGAACGGCCAGTCCCGGTAGTAGGGGATCCAGGCGCCGCGGGGCTCGGCCGGGGCGACGAAGCGGGTGGTGACCACCCGCTCGCCGAAGTGCGGGAGCAGCCGGGTCGTCCCCTCCGCCGCACGGTCGAACTCCTTCGACGCCCACGGCGAGCCCTCGTCGGCGAAGACGTGCTGCAGGTCGATCGCGACGAGCAGGCTCACGCGTCGGCCTCCTGGCGTCGCACCGCGGACCGCGAGAGGACCAGCGTGCCGGCGAAGCCGATCACGAGGGCGACCAGCACGCCGAGGTTCGCCCCGGCCCACTCGCCGTCGCGCCCGCCGATCGGGCCGAGCAGGTAGCCCTCCCACTCGAAGCCGGGGGAGTAGTTGACGACGAGGCCCCAGCCGATCACGGCGCCGATCACCACGAGCAGCACCGGTGCGAGCGAGACGCTGCCGTAGCGGCCCCGCGAGGTGTAGAGCGCCTCCTGGTCGTAGTCGCGGCGGCGGAGGAGCAGGTCGGCCAGGAACACGCCGAGCCAGCCCGCGATCGGCACGCCGAGGGTGATGAGGAAGCCCTGGAAAGGGCCGAGGAAGTCGCCCGCGACGAAGACGACGTAGATCGCGCCGAGCACCATCAGCACGCCGTCGATGCCGGCTGCCACCGGCCGGGACACCTTGAGGCCGGTGCTGAGCAGCGCGAGGCCCGAGGAGTAGATGTCCATCACCGCACCGCCGATCAGCCCCAGCAGGGCCACGACGATGAAGGGGAGCAGGAACCAGGTCGGCAGGATGCTCGCGAGCGCGCCGATCGGGTCGGCCGCGATCGCGTCGGACAGCTCCGTCGAGGAGGCGGCGAGCAGCAGCCCGACCACCACGAGCACGACGGGCGCGACGGCGCCGCCGATCGTGGTCCAGCCGATGACCCCGGCGGTGCCGGCGGTGCGCGGGAGGTAGCGCGAGTAGTCGGCCGCCGCGTTCACCCAGCCCAGCCCGAAGCCGGTCATCATGAAGACGAGTCCGCCGATCACGGCTCCGGCCGAGCCCGCGGGCAGGCTGCCGACGGCGGCGAGGTCGATGCGGTCGAGCACGAGCACGACGTAGACGACGGTCAGCACGGCGGTCGCGATCGTGATCGCGAGCTGGAGCCGCATGATCAGCCGGAAGCCGGCGATCCCCGCGATGACGATCAGCGCCGCGACGACGATCAGCGCGACGACCTTGGTCAGCACGCCGCCGTCCCAGCCGAACTCCTCGAAGACGGTCGCCGTCGCCAGCACGGCGAGGGAGGCGAGCACCGTCTCCCAGCCCACCGTGAGCAGCCAGGAGATCACCGCGATCAGGCGGTTGCCGTCGACGCCGAAGGAGGCGCGGCTGAGCACCATCGTCGGGGCCGAGCCGCGCTTGCCGGCGACCGCGACGAAGCCGCAGAAGAGGAAGGAGACGACGATCCCGATCACGGCGACCGCGGTCGCCTGCCAGAAGGACAGGCCGAAGCCGAGCAGGAACGAGCCGTAGCTCAGCCCCAGCACCGAGACGTTGGCCGCGAACCACGGCCAGAACAGGTCGCGCGGGCGGCCGTGCCGCTCCGACTCCTGGATGGTGTCGAGACCGTTGAGCTCGATGCCGCCGGCGGGGCGGGTGGTCGGTTCGGGAGAGGTCATGACATCCCTCGTTGTCGCGCGGAAGGCCCGGGCGAACGCCGGATCCTGTCGAATGTAGTGCAGGATCGGCGCCCGATCGCGGCGGGCCGGAAGACCGGTGGACGACTCCGCGAGGTCCGCTCCTGGGGAGGAGACCCGCGGCCCCGCGCGCTCAGCCCTCCGCGCGCTCCATCAGCCCCCGCAGCGTCTCGAGGTCCGCCGCGACCCGGTCGCAGTCCTCGTCCCACTGCTCGAGCGTCATGCCGTCGTACCGGCGGACGGTGAAGGCGACCTCGGCGCCGTCGCCGTTGGCGAGGATCCGGAGCGGGTTGTCGAAGACCCGGCCGCCCTCGGTGATCACCCGGTGATCCGCCACGCCGTAGGGGTTCCGCGGCGCGAAGACGATCTCGACCCGGCCCATCGGCGAATCGGCGAACCAGTGGCCGTCCACCTC
Organism: Rathayibacter sp. VKM Ac-2927; assembly: GCF_022815525.1. Taxonomy (NCBI): domain Bacteria; kingdom Bacillati; phylum Actinomycetota; class Actinomycetes; order Micrococcales; family Microbacteriaceae; genus Rathayibacter; species Rathayibacter sp. VKM Ac-2927. Next base: position 579,287 of record NZ_JALGRT010000001.1, on the reverse strand, counting down.
CTCGACGGAGGCCTGCGCCAGCCCCGCCGCCCAGAGCGACAGGTTCGAGGGATCGACCACGAAGGAGTACACCTCGTCCGCCGGCGCGTCGATCACGACGCCGACCGGGCGCGACTCGTACAGGACCATCTCAGTCTCCCTCCGCGGCGAAGCTCGCCACCAGCAGCGCCGCGAGCGCGGTCCGCTCGAGCATCCCCTCGATGCTCACCGATTCTCCCCGGGCGTGCGCGCCCTCGCCAGGGGCGCCGAGCCCGTCGAGCACGGGGATCCCGAGCGCGGCGATCAGATTGCCGTCGCTGGCGCCGCCCACCGCCGTCTCGGTCAGCGGCAGGTCCATCGTCTTCGCCACCCGCTCGGCCCGGCGGTAGAGCGCGCCGACGGCGGCCGTCCGCTCGAAGACGGGCCGCTGCCACGACCCGCGGACCTCGATCCGGATCCGCGGGTCCGACGCCTCGAGCGCGTTCATCTCGGCCTCCACCCGCGCCGCCTCGGCCGCGCCGCGGATCCGCACCTCGAGCTCGAGCCGCACCTTCGCGGTCGTCACGTTCACGCGGTTGCCGCCCTTCACCACGCCGATGTTGACGGTCGTCCCCGCCTCCGGCCGGGCGATCCCGAGCACGCGAGGGATCAGCGCGCCGAGCTCGTGGATCGCGCTGGCCCCCTTCTCGGGCTCGACGCCCGCGTGCGCCTCGACTCCGACGACGTCCACCACGAAGTTGCCGATGCCTTTGCGCGCCGTCTTCACCGCGGTGCCGATCGCCCCCTCGAAGACGAGCGCCGCCTCCGCCCCGCGGCTCTGGTGCTCGAGGAAGCTCCGCGAGGTGAGGCTGCCGACCTCCTCGTCGCCGTTCATCACCAGGCGGACGGCCGGGTGCGCCAGGCGGGCGTGCCGCAGCGCGAGCACGAGCCAGACCATCTGCACGAGGCCGACCTTCATGTCGTAGCTGCCCGGGCCGCTGAGGCGGTCGCCGTCGATCGCGAACGGCCAGCCGCGGGTCGTGCCGAGCGGCCAGACGGTGTCGTAGTGCCCCACCAGCGCCACGAACGGGCGGGACCCGCGCGGTCCGCGCCCCGGGGCGCTGCCCGGGAAGGTCCAGCTCGACGCGCTCGGGCAGTCCTGCTCGCGGAGGTGCTCGAGCTCGCCCGCGTGTCCGAGCCGCTCGCCGACCCAGTGCACGAGGAACGCGTGCAACTCGTCGAGCGCCTCGAGGGAGTCGCTCGGGCTCTCCATCATCACGAGGTGGCGGACGTCGTCGAGGATGCGCGCGCGCTGGTCGCGGAGGAAGGTGCGGACGCGGGCGGCGTCGGCGGCATCGGGGAAGGTCACCGCTCCGGAGTACCAGAGTGCGGCGCCCGGCGCGAACCGGCGGCGGGAGTGAACCGGACGCCGCCCCTCTACGTTGAAGTAGGAGAGGTGGAGATGTCCGAGGATCAGGCCGAGATGCTGCGTGCCCTGCACGACGAGCACTCGGCGGCGCTGTGGCGGTTCGTCCTCCGGCTCACGGGCGACCGCCAGCTGGCAGAGGACGTGGTGCAGGAGGCGCTGCTGCGCGCCTGGAAGCACCCGGAGATCCTGGCCCAGGGCGAGGCCGCGGCCCGCTCCTGGCTCTACACCGTCGCGCGCAACATCGTCATCGACGACCGCCGCAGCGCGCGGCACAACCGCGAGTTCGGCACCGACGAGGTGCCGGAGCGCGCGCACGGCGACCGGACCGACCAGGTGCTCGACGCCTGGCTGCTCTCGGAGGCGCTGGGCACCCTCAGCCACGACCACCGCGCGGTGATCGTGCACGCCTACTACGGCGGGCGCACGGTCGGCGAGATCGCCGAGCTGCTGGGCATCGCGCCCGGAACGGTGAAGTCGCGGATGCACTACGGGATGCGGGCGCTGAAGCTCGCCCTCCAGGAGAAAGGCGTGACCGAACCGTGAGCACCGAGCAGCAGAGCGACGACGCCTTCCGTGACGACGCCTTCCGCGACTGGGACGCGGCGTACCTCCTCGGCGCACTCTCGCCCGCCGACCGCCGCGCCTACGAGCAGCACCTGCGGGGCTGCGCCGGCTGCCGCGAGGCGCTGGGCGAGTTCGTCGCGATCCCCGGCCTGCTCGCGCATCTGCCGCAGGAGGACGCGCTCGCGCTGCTCGAGACGGAGCAGCGCGTCGAGGAGTCCGCCCCGCCCGCCCTGCTCGCGCACCTCGCCCGGGCGACCGACGCGCTCCGCCGCCGCACCCGCTTCCGCATCGCCGGCCTCGTGCTCGCCGCCGCCGGGGTCTCCGCGGCCGCCGCGATCGCCCTCCCGCTCGTGATCGGCACCCCGCCCACGGTGGTCGAGAACACGGTGGCTCTCGCCGCGGCGCCCGGCGTCCCGGTCGAGGCGTCGGTCCGCTTCGTCCCGGAGGCGTGGGGCACCCGGATCGACATGGACTGCAGCTGGGAGAGCGCAGGTGCCGGGGCCGCGTCCGACGGCTCCGCGTCCGTCGGCTACGTGATGTACGTGACCGACACGGCCGGCTCCACGGAGCCGATCGGCTCGTGGACGAGCACGCCCGGCTCGACGGTGGAGCCGAGCCTCTCGACCGGTCTGCCGCTGGCCGAGATCGCCTCGGTCGAGGTGCGCCTGCAGGGCTCCGAGCAGGTCGTCCTCACCGGCAGCCCCTGACGCGGACCTCACCCCGGCACGGGCAGCCCCTGACGCGGGGTCCGGCGCCGACCCCGATCTCCCAGGTGCGGAGCCCCGGGACTGAGTAGCTTCTCAGTCATGACGATCGCGACCCTCGCCCTCGCCCCTGCCACCGTGACGGCGGCCTCCTCCACCGACAGCATCGACGAGCTCTCCGGTCTCGTCGGCGTCGCCGCCCGCGTGATCGCGGCGCTGGGCGAGGCCGGTGTCGGTCTGCTGACACTGATCGAGACGGTCTTCCCGCCGATCCCGAGCGAGCTGGTGCTGCCGCTGGCGGGCTTCCTGGCCCAGCAGGGGCGGATGAACCTGGTGCTCGTCGTGATCACCGCGACCCTCGGCGCCTACCTCGGCGGCCTGATCCTCTACTGGCTCGGCTACCGCATCGGCACCGAGCGCTCGATCCGCCTGCTGTCCAAGCTGCCCCTGGTCGACCGCGAGGACTTCGAGAAGGCCGTCGGCTGGTTCCGCCGCCACGGCACCTGGGCCGTCCTCTTCGGCCGGCTCATCCCCGGAGTCCGGAGTCTGATCTCGCTGCCCGCGGGTGCCGAGCGGATGAACCTGCTGCTGTTCTCGGGGCTGACGATCCTCGGCTCCGGCGTCTGGAACGGCCTGCTGATCGGTCTCGGCGCGGCGCTCGGCACCCAGTACGAGCTGGTCGACCAGTACGCGGGCGTGCTCGACGCGATCATCTACGGCGCGATCGGCGTGGTCGTGCTGCTGCTGGTGGTCCGCAGCATCCGCCGGCACCGCGCCGCCCGCCGCACCGGGGCCGGCCGCCGGCACTGACCCGGGCCGCCGGCTTTGACCCGGGCCGCCGGCACCGCAGGGTAGCGGGCGCACGGGCTGAGCGCGACTGCCCCCGTTTCCCGCTCGCCGCGGGGCGGAAGTGCCCTAGCGTTCGAGGGGTCAGCCCCCGACGAGAGGACCCTCATGCCCGAGAACACGGCCGAGAACGCCGCCGCCGCGACTCCCTCTCCCGCCCTCTCCCGCACCGCCGTCGAGCGCAGCTGGATCATCGGCGTCTCGCTGATCGCCATCGCCCTCGGCGTGATCGCGGTGCTGATCCCCGGCCCGACCCTGCTCACCGTCGCGATCGTCTTCGGCATCCACCTGATCGCCGCCGGCGTCTTCCGGCTCCTGCTGGCCTTCACCGCCACGCGCCTGCAGAACCGGGTGCGCTGGCTCGCGGGCCTGCTCGGCGCGCTGATCCTGGTCGCCGGCATCCTCTGCCTGTCCAACCCGTTCGAGTCGCTGAGCATCCTCGGCCTCGTGATCGGCCTCGGCTGGATTCTCGACGGCGTCTCGAGCATCACCAGCGGCCGCACCGTGGCCGGCCCGGTGTGGCTGCCGATCGCCGCGGGCATCGCCTCGGTGATCGCGGGCCTGCTCACGGTCATCATGCCGGTGCTCGCGCTGTCCGCCTTCGTCACCGTCGCGGCGATCCTGCTGATCGTCGTCGGCGTCTCCGGGCTGCTTCTGCTGCCGGGCCGCACGAGGACCGCGCCGGAGACCGCCGAGGCGCGCTAGGCGCTCCAGAGCCCGAGCGCCTGCACCGGGATCGCGTAGGCGAACCAGGACAGCGGCGCGAGGATCCAGTTCGCGAGGATCCGCCGCCGGCCGTCCGCGTGCGCGAGCACCACGGCGACCTCCGAGCGAGCGATCCGCGGGGAGTAGAGCAGGGGCGCGTTCGCGACGATCGACAGCAGCGCGCCGATGATGACCGGCCCGCCGGCGAGGACGAGGAGACCCGGCTCGAACTGCAGCGCGAACGCCGTGGCGACGACCAGCCAGATCGCGAGCAGGGTCGCAGCGGTGGCCCGGGTCGCCCGCTGGGCGAGGCTGCGGCCGGAGGCGATCACCGCGTCGAGCGGCTCCGACCGGTCCGCCCGCACGGCGCGCACGGCGTGGAGGCGGAGCACGACGGCGACGATCAGCGCGAGCACGGCGTAGGGCAGTCCCACCCGCGTCAGCGCCATCGGCAGCCACGGAGTGCTCAGGGCGAGGACGCTCCCGAAGAGGCCGCCGAGCACCAGCATCCCGACCGGGACGACGACCACCAGGCTGAGCGGGAAGCGCGGGGGCCCGTCGGGTACCGGAGCGGTCGCGGCTCCGGACCTGTCGCCGTCCGCACTGTCCGGGATTCTCGACTCGCCGTCCTCGAGGTTCCCGTCGTCCCTGATCCCCGTGCTCCCGGCCCCCATGCCGTCGACCCTAGCCCGGCCCTCGATCCGCGGCGGGTCCGTGGCAGCATGGCGCCGTGACCGCCGCCGACCCCGCCGCCGAGCCCGGCTCCGCCTCCGAGCCCGACCTCGTCCCCGAGCTCCTCGTCGAGGACCTCGAGCGCAGCCTCGCGTTCTGGTGCGGCCTCTGCGGCTTCGCGGTCTGCTACGCGCGGCCGGAGGAGGGCTTCGCGTACCTCGTCCGCGGCAGCGCGCACGTCATGCTCGACCGGATCGGCAGCACCCGCGACTGGATCACCGCGCCGCTGGAGCGCCCGCTCGGCCGCGGCGCGAACCTCCAGATCCGTGTCGACGACGCCGACGCGGTCGCGACGGCCCTCGATGCCGCGGGAGTGCCGCTGTTCGCCCCCGCCGAGACCCGCTGGTACCGCGCGGGGGAGGAGGAGGCGGGCGTCCGCCAGGTCCTCGTCACCGATCCCGACGGCTACCTCCTGCGCTTCCAGTCCTCGCTCGGGCGGCGCCGCGCGACGTGAGCCGAACGGCGCGCGCCATCATGCCAGCGGAGGACGCAGGAGACGGCCGCCGACTGGTTCCATCGGTTCCATGTCCACTCCGTCCACCGGCACCCTCGCGCTGCCGACCACCGACCCGGCCGCTGCTGCGCCGCCCGCTCCCGCCGCCCTCTCCGACGACGACGAGGTCCTCCGCCCGGCCGATCTCGTCACCGCGCTGACCGGCGTCGCCCTCGGCTTCTTCGCCCTCTTCGTCCACGGCCTCACGCAGTGGTCGTACGTCGGGCCCACCGTCGAGCGGGCGGGCGTGCTCGGCTGGGTCGCGCCGGCGCTGGTCGGGCTGATCTGCGTCCTCACGGCCGTGACGTCGGTGGCGGTCCGCGCCGCCCGCCGGGCGAGCCGCGGGCCGTCCGCGCCGACCGGAGCCGCCTCGTGACCGCCGCGCCCGCCGTCCCGTCCACCGCGACCCCCGCCGTCGCCCTCGCGCAGGAGCTGCTCCTGCGCACCGGCTGCGCCCGCCCGGGACTGCCGTGGGTCCGTGAGAGCGCAGCGGGATCGGCGGTCGACCTGGCGGTCCTCGAGCGCGGCGCGCACCTGCTCGACCTCTCCGAGGAGGCGGTCGCCCGGATCGCGCTGTCGCTCGCCACCAGCCGCCCGGTCGACCTGCGCGCGGCGTTCGGCCACCTGACCCGCGACCACGCCGAGGCCGTCATGATCGCCGTGGCCGTCGCCGGCGGGCACGACCGCGTCGAGAGCCGCGTCGTCGTCGTGGACGGCGAGCGCCGGGTCGAGAGCGTGCCCCCGCTCGGCGTCTGGCCCGATCGCGGAGCGCGACCCGGCGAGGAGGGGCTCGCCCGCGTCGCGGCCTGACCGACCCGCACGACCCCCAGACGCGGGTGACGCCTCGGTCGTCCGGCCGATCCGAGTCGCTACGGCCTTTCGCAGATCCCCGGCTTAGGGTGTCCGTGTGCAACGTGTCGACGATTTCCCAGGAGCCGGACCGGTGGCGACCTCCCCCGAGTCCGGTGACCCGCGCGAGGCGTCCGCCCTCCAGCTCCCCTCCAACGCCACCACGCCCGTCCAGGTGACGAGCGGCGAGGCAGGCTACCAGGGCGGCAATGCGGCCGACCCGGTCTGGCAGTCCTGGCGGGAGGAGCTCGCCAAGGTCGGCGGCCCCTCGCCGCTCCTGCACTTCGTCGACTCCCCGCGCACCCGCATCGAGCTGTCCACCACGCACCCGGGCGGGCTGCCCCCGTTCATCTCGGGCAAGACGACCCTGCTCTCCTCTCTCATCCGTGACGAACTGGCGCTGCGCACCGCGAAGAACGCCGCCGCCGCCATCACCGACAAGGGGATCGAGCTGCGCTCGGTCCGCGGCATCGAGGGCGTGCACCTCGCGATCGGCCTCGCCCAGTGGCGCGCCGGCGAGACGGAGTTCACCGCCCCCGTCCTGCTGCGCCCGCTCGCGATCCGCCGCTACGGCCGCGACTTCGAGCTCAAGCTCAAGGGCCAGCCCTACTTCAACCCGCAGCTCGCCCGCGCGCTCAAGCAGCAGTTCGGCATCACGATCGACCCCGAGCAGTTCGTCGAGCTCGCGGTGCAGAGCGGCGTCTTCAAGCCGCAGCCGGTCATCGACCAGCTCCGCGGACTCACCTCGCACCTGCCCTGGTTCGCCGTGCACCCGCGCCTGGTGGTGTCGAGCTTCGCCGACGTCGCCGGCGACATGCTCCGCGACGCCCGGATGCTCGAGCACCCCGTCCTGGACGCGGTCGCCGGCAACCCGGCCGCCAAGCGCGCGCTGCAGCAGTCGCAGAAGGTGGCGTCGATCATCCCGCAGGACGAGCGTCCGCCGGCGACCGACAACCTCCTCCTCGACGCCGACGCCGAGCAGGAGCAGGTCATCGCGAACATCGCGGCCGGCAACTCGCTCGTCGTGAAGACGCTGCCCGGCACCGGCGGCACGCAGACGATCGTCAACGCGATCGGCGCGCTCGCCGCGCAGCACAAGCGCGTCCTCGTCGTCGGCGCCCGCCGCTCGAGCCTCGACAGCATCCACCAGCGACTGCTCTCCGCCGGCCTCGGCGGCATCGCCGTCAGCCCGCGCACGCTCCGCCGCGACCTGATCCAGTCGATCGGCCGCAACGAGAAGGCCGCGCGCCCCTCCGTCAGCGAGATCGACGACGCTCTGCTGCGCCTGCGCAAGGTGCTGCTCGACTACCGCGGCGCGCTCTCGCGCCGCGACCCCAGCTTCGGCGTCTCCGCGCTGCAGGCCCTCGAGGAGCTGGCGCGCCTCTCGCAGCTGCGCACGCCCCCGTCGACCGCCGCCCGCCTCGACCGCCGCGCCGTCACCGCCCTCGCGCACAGCAGGCCCGAGGCGACCCGGATGCTGATCGAGTCGGCCCGGCTCGGCGAGTTCCGCTACGGACCGGGCGACTCGCCCTGGTACGGCGCGCAGTTCGACTCGACCGCCGACGCGGAGGCCGCGCACGAGCTGGCCAAGCGCCTGCACTTGCGCGACCTGCCGCGCCTGCTCGACCGCGCCCAGGACGTCATCGCGCAGACGCGCATGCGCCCGTTCGAGTCGGTCGCCGAGCTCGGCATCTACCTGCGCCTGCTGCAGGACGTCCGCGAGACGCTCGACAAGTTCCAGCCGGCCGTCTTCGACCGCTCGATCCAGGACCTCATCGTCGCCACCTCGCCGCGCCGCGAGGCCGCCGAGATGTCCTCGACCAACCGCCGCCGCCTGAAGAAGCTCGCCCGCGAGTACATGCGGCCCGGCGCGCACGTCACCGACCTCAACGCGTCGCTCCGGCGCGTGCAGCAGCAGCGCACGCTCTGGCAGCGCTACGCCGTCGCGGGCACCGTCCCCGAGGTGCCGGTCGGCGTCGCCGACGTGCAGGTCGCGTTCCAGCAGGTGTCCGACCAGCTCGGCCGGCTCGACGAGCCGCTCGGCCGTCGCGGCAGCAGCACGCCGCTCGCCTCCCTGCCGCTCGCCGAGCTCGTCTCGATGGTCTCCGGGCTCGCCGAGGACAGCGAGGTGCTCGCCAACCTGCAGGAGCGCACGACGCTGCTCTCGACGCTGCGCGAGTGGGGCCTGGACCCGCTGCTGACCGACCTCTCGCGCCGCCACGTGCCGGCCGAGTTGGTCGCGATCGAGCTCGACCTCGCCTGGTGGCGCTCGGCGCTCGAGATCATGCTGACCGACGAGCGCGCCCTGCTCGGCGGCAACACCAGCGTGCTCGACCGCCTCGAGGCCGACTTCAAGCTCGTGGACGAGGCGCACGCCGCCTCCAGCGCCGAGCTGCTGGCCTGGAAGCTCTCGGAGACCTGGAAGATCGGGCTCGTCGACTGGCAGCTCGAGCGCGACGCCCTGCGCGCGCTGCTGCGCTCCGAGGCGTCGACCACGCCGCAGGAGCTGCAGAAGGCCGCGCCGCACCTCTCGCGGGTGCTCGCTCCGGCCTGGCTCGCCTCGCCCTACGAGGTGCACCGCATCGGCACCGAGACCACCTTCGACGCGGTCTTCCTCGTCGACGCCGGCGCCACGACCCTCGCCGAGAACGTCGGAGCGATCCGCCGCGCCAAGCAGGTCGTCGCGTTCGGCGACCCGGTGACGCAGACGCCGACGCCGTTCTCGCTCCGGGTCGACGAGACCGTCGAGTTCGGCAGCGCCGCCTCGCGCACCGACGTCGAGGCCCTGCACGCGCAGTCGGCGCTGGCCCGCCTCGGCGAGCTGCTCAACACCGTCACGCTCACCCGCAGCTACCGCGCGGGCGGCGAGGACCTCGCCGAGCTGGTGAACCGACGCTTCTACGGCGGCCGGATCGACTCGCTGCCGTGGGCCGGCTCGTTCCTCGGGCACGACTCGCTCCGCTTCCACTACATCGCCAGCGGACACGGCATGCCGGAGAACGACTCCGGAGCGGTCGAGTCCGTCGACGCCGAGGTCGCGAAGGTGGTCGAGCTGGTGCTCGAGCACGCGGTCATCCGCCCGCGCGAGTCGCTGATGGTGATCACCGCGAGCCCGCGGCACGCCGTCCGGGTCCAGCAGGCCGTGCTCACCGCGTTCGCGAAGCGCGCCGACCTCAACGACTTCATCCTCGGCGACCGGCCCGAGCCGTTCGCGGTGGTGACGCTCGAGCAGTCGGTGGCGCAGAGCCGCGACCGGGTGATCTTCTCGATCGGCTACGGCCGGACCCCGCACGGCCGCCTGCTCTCCAACTTCGGTGCGCTGGCAGAGCCGGGCGGAGAGCGCCTGCTCGCCGTCGGCATGACCCGGGCCCGCCGGTCGATGGACATCGTCTCCTGCTTCCGCCCCGGCGACATCGACGAGTCGCGGATGCGCTACGGCATGGTCGCGCTCGCCCAGGTGCTCCAGGAGGCGGAGGACCGCGTCCAGCCGAGCGATCGCGACGACTACTCCGAGCCGATGCTCGTCGACCTGGCCGCGCGTCTCGAGCGCCGCGGACTGCGCGTCAACATCGGGCACAAGGGCAAGCTCGCGCTGGTCGCGGCGCACGGCACCCGCGCCGTCGTCGTCGAGACCGACCGCGACGTCAGCACGCAGAGCCTCCGGGTCTCGCTGCGGCTGCGCCCGGAGCTGCTGCGCCGCCTCGGCTGGCACTACCTCCGCGTGCACAACTTCGAGCTGTTCGCCGATCCCGAGGCCGTGGCCGCGCGGGTCGCCGGGCTGATCGGCGCCCCGCAGGACGAGACGTCGACCGGTCCGATCGAGGTGCCGGTGGGCGCCGGCGCGCCGATCGTCGAGGACGCCGCCCCGGCGTCGAACGAGACGCAGCCGATCACGCCCCTGCCCGCCGACTGAGCGTGCCCGAGGACTCCCGGGCCGCCGCGCCCGCCGGCGCCGACCGACCGCTCCGGCGCTCGCGCGGCGGCCGGCGGGCGACCCTGCCCGCGAAGCCGGGCACCGACCCGTCGCCGCACGACGCCGTCGTCCCCGACCCCGAGGCGCCCGCCCTGCGCCCCGATACGGGCCCGAACGACGCCCGCCTCCGCCAGGACGTCCCCCCGCACTACTGACCCCTCCCGCGAGATGCCACTTGTGCACGCTTCTCACGGCGTGTCGCGCGCACAAGTGGCATCTCGCGGGCCGCGGACGACGGCGGCCCACCGTGCCGGAGCAGGATGGGCCGTCTTCGTCGCGGTAGCGGGTCAGCCGCAGGTGCGGGCCGCGTAGGGGGCCTTCGCCGTCGAGGTGACGGGCTTGCCACCGACCGTGGCGGTCGCCGTCACCGTCGCCTCGCCGGCCGCGAGCTGGGCGGCCCGGACGGTGAAGGCGGCGGAGGCGTTCGAGCCCGCCTTGACGCCGGCGAAGGACTTCGTGCCCGCCGTCGAGGTGACCGTGACGTCCATCGGGACGGTGTCGCCGTTGGTTGCGACGACCGTCAGCACCACCTTGCCGGCGACGCAGCGGGTGGTCGCCGCGGCCGTCAGCTTCAGCGACGACTGCACGGTGACCGTGGCGGTCACCGGCATCCGCGAGTCGTCCTGCGCCACTCCCCGCACCGTGAAGGTGCCGGCGGCGGCGTAGGAGGCGGGAGCGACGGCGTCCCAGGTGACGGCGACGGTGCGCTTCGCGCCGTCCGCCGTCGTGAGCTCCGCGCTGGGCAGCACCGGGGCGACGCCGGCCGCGGTCGAGACCGCGATCGGAGCGACCGAGGTGACGGCGATCGCCGGGGCGTACGCCTCGAGCATGCGCTGGTACTCGGCGCGGGTCACCGGGATGACCGTGCCGTGGCGGGGCTTGCCGCCGTCGGAGTTCTGCGGCAGGTTCTCCCGCAGCTTCGCACCGAGCGGCTGCCAGGCGTCGGCGGCCAGGTCGTCGGTGCCGAACGGGATGTAGTGGTTCGGTCCCGCGTGGTAGTCCGGCTGGTCGATGAAGAGGAACCAGTCGAGGCCGTTCACGTCGCCCTCGTTCGCGGGGAAGACATTCGGGCCCTCACCGCTGGTGAAGGTGCCGTTCGGTTCGCCGTTGGGCAGGCCGGAGGCGACGCGCTCCTTGACCAGGGTCCACTCGTCCGCGGGTCCGGAGGTGCCGGGCAGCGAGCCGCTGACCGTGGCGAGCAGGTCGGTGCTCTTCTCCTCGCGCAGCGTCATCGACGCCTCGTCCTTGGTGAAGCGGTAGTAGGTGTCGCCGTCCTTCGCGATGGTCGAGTCGATCGTGCCGCGGCCGGTGCCGCGCTGGACGTCGATCCACGGCTTCGCCTCCGAGAAGGTGACGAAGTCGTCGGTGGTCGCGTACATCATCTGGTTGTAGGTGACGGCGGTGCGGTCGGCCGCGTTCGTCGTCGGGTACATGTTCGAGGCCCAGAAGACGACGTAGGTGTCGAGCTCGTCGTCCCAGTACGCCTCGGGCGCCCAGGTGTTGCCGGCGAAGTCGGTCGAGACCTTCACGTGGCGCTGCGCCGACCAGTTCACCAGGTCGGTCGACTCCCAGACCTCGATGTACTTCGAGCCCGACTTCTGCGCGGTGTCGAAGCCGCCGGCCAGGCCGTCGATCTTCAGGTCCGTCGCGAGCATGAAGAACTTGTCGCCCTCGTGCGAGCGGAGGATGAACGGGTCGCGCAGGCCCTTGGTGCCCTGGTCGGAGGTGAAGACGGGCTGTCCGCCGTTCAGGGTGTTCCAGTCGAGGGCGTCGTTCCCCTTCGAGGCGGCGAGGCTGACGCGCTCGGCGCCGGCGCCCTCACCGGTGAAGAAGGCCCAGACGTAGGCCTCGGTGTCGACCGTGCCCGTGGGCAGCGGCTGGAGGCGGAGGGTGAAGTCGCGGGTGCGCGTCACCGATCCGCTGGTCGCGGTCGCGCGGACCGTCACGTCGACGGCCGGGCTGCCCGCGGCGGGGCGCTCGACGACGATGGTGCGGCTGTCGGCGGTGCTGCCGTCGCGGATCGTCGCGGCGCTCGAGCCGATGACGCTCCAGGCGATGCTCGAGCCGAGGGCGCCGCGGGCCGGCACCGAGATGTTGGTGCGGACGTCGCCGGCCTGGGCGACGGTCACGGCGTCGAGGTCGCGCTGGACCTTATCGGCGTCGGCGAGCTGCGCGGTGACGAGCACCGGGTAGTCGACGGTGCGCGTGTCGCTGCCGGAGGTGAACGTGGCGGTGAGCGTCACGGCGGCGTCGGGGGAGCCGGCGGCCGGTCGCGTGACGACGGCGCCGCCTCCGGAGACCGCGATGGCGGCGCTGCTCGAGCGCCAGGTCACGGCGACGCCGGCGCTGCTGGTGGGCAGCGCGAAGTCGGCGGTCGCGGTCGTCGGGATGCTGACGGAGGCGACGGCGCGGTCGATCGCCTGCGACGAGTACAGCGCGGTGACCGCGTCGGCGGTGAGCGCGCTGTCGTAGACCGCGAAGTCGTCGACGAGGCCGTTCCAGCCGGCGTCGTTGTAGGTCGAGCGGCCGAGATAGCCGACCAGCGAGGTTCCGAAGGACGAGACGTTGCGCGCGATCGCGTTCTGGCCGATCCGGGTGCCGTTGACGTAGACCGAGAGGGTGCCGTTCGTGCCGTCGATGACGGTCGTGTAGAGCGAGTAGCCGGCGGGAGTGCGCAGGCCGGTGCTCGCGGCGTTCGTCGAGCCGGGGCCGACCTCGGTGCCCCACGGGGCGCCGGCGTTGGTCGCGTTCGTGACGACCGACTTGACGAAGCCGGCCGGGTTCGTCGGGTTGAGCAGGTAGTAGCCGGAGGAGTAGGACGCGCCGGCCGCGACCGGGGCGCCGAGGAACGCGGCCGCGGTGTTCGCGGGCCCGGTCCGGTTCGAGACCCAGGTGGAGATCGTGAGGTCCTTCTTGCCGACCAGGCCCGTCGTCGGGATGTCGACATAGGGGGCCGCGGCGGCGGAGCCGCCCGGCAGGCTCAGCGCGCCCGCGGCGACGGTGGCGCCGCTGCCGCGCAGGGTGCCGTTGTAGCCGTTGCCGCTGGTGTCGGCGACGGTCGTGCCGGTAGGCGCGGTGTCGAAGCTGTAGTGGAGCAGCGGCTGGGCCGTCGCTCCGGAGGCGGAGACCGGGAGGGCGGCTCCGAGCAGCGCGGTGGCTGCGATCGTCGTGGTCGCCAGAGCGGTCCGCAACGTCGATCGTGATCGTCTCATGCAGGATTCCTCGTCGTCGAGAGGGCGACGAGGCCGCGGGCCCTCGGGGGTGAGGGTGCCGGTGCTCCGTCGCACGGGTGGTGAGGAACCACACACTAAAGGCTCGCGAGGGCGACACGCGAGCACTTTGTTACCGTTAACAAATATTGACACGGCGGACGCCGCGGGAGTGCGCTCCGGGGACATCGCCGGACGCGGCGAGGGGGGCGGCGACCTCGCGATCGCCGCCCCCCTCCTCCGTCACGGAGCGTCAGTCGACGTGCTTGCCGGAGTTCGCGGTGGTCGCGGTGCCGCCGTTGGCGAGCAGGTCGCGGATGTCGGCGAGGAGCTCGAGCTCGGTCGGCGCCTTGTCCTCGGCGGCCGGGGCGTCGTCCATCTTCTTCTTGAACGCGGTGTTCTTGAGGTGGTTGATCGGCAGCACGAACGCGAAGTAGAGCACGAACGCGACGATGACGAACTGGATCAGGGCGGAGAGGACGGCGCCCCAGGCCAGGACGGTGTCGGGCTCGCCGTTCTCTCCGGCGCGGAGGGTCCAGCCGATGCCCTCGAGCGAGGACGCGTCGAAGAGCACGCCGATGAGCGGGTTGAAGATGCCCGTCACTATCGCGTTGACGATCGTGGTGAACGCGGCGCCGATGACCACGGCGACCGCCAAGTCGATGACGTTGCCGCGGAGGATGAACTCTTTGAAGCCGTTGATCATGATCTGTTCCGTTTCTGCCGGCGGGCGGAGTGAGGTGCGCGGAGGCGGGCTCGCTCCCGAGGGAGCGGCGGCCCTAGGAGGAAGAGGAGGAGGCCCCTGACCCGGAGGACGAGGGCTTGGAGGAGGAGGAACCCGAGGAGCCGGAGCCCGATCCCGATCCCGATCCCGATCCCGAGGATCCGGAGCCGGAGGATCCCGACCCGGAGGAGCCCGACGAGGCGCCGGAGCCGCCCGAGGACGATCCGCCGGAGCCCGAGCCGGTCGAGGCGGGAGCGGACGACCCGCCGCCCGACTCGCCCTTCGACTCCTTCGAGCCGGACCCGGACCCCGAGGCGCGCGAGTCGGTCCGGTAGAAGCCCGAGCCGTTGAAGGTCACGCCGACCGCGCTGAAGACCTTGCGCAGCGCGCCCTGGCAGCTCGGGCACTCCGTGAGGGTGTCGTCGGTGAACTTCTGCTGGATGTCGAAGGCGTTGCCGCACTGGGTGCAGCGGTAGGAGTAGGTGGGCACTGGTGCTCCTGAGGCGGGTGGCGGCGGGGGAGTGGGAAAAGAGGGGAGCGGGTCAGCGCGGGATGTCGACGATGCCCGAGGGGGTGACGACGCCGTCGACCGCCTGGTCGTGAACCTCGCTGGGCACGTGCTCGACGAACTCGCTGTCGAAGACCACGGCGTAGACCGGCGGGCACTTCTCCATCGAGCCGAGCGTCTTGTCGAAGTAGCCGCGGCCCCAGCCCATCCGCATGCCCGAGCGGTCGACGGTGGCGGCGGGGACGATGATCAGGTCGACGTCGTTGATCGCGATGGGGCCGAGCAGCTGCCCGACCGGCTCGGGCATCCCGAACAGGCCCTGGGTCTCGGTGTGGCCGTCGCCGACCGCCCAGTCGAGCAGGCCGTCCTGGCGGGAGATGGGGAAGAGGACCCGGATCCCGCGGCTCTCGGCCCAGCCGAGGAAGGGACGGGTGCTCGGCTCGTCCGGCGCCGAGAGGTAGCAGGCGATCGACCGTGCGCCGACCCGGGTCGCCAGCTCCTCGAGGTGCTCGGTGAGGTGCAGGGTGGCCTGCTCGCGGGCGGTCGCGGTCTGCGTGCGTCGGCGCTCACGGAGCTCGGCGCGCAGCGCCCGCTTCTCGTGGGTGATGTCGGCTGGCATGGGGCTCAGTCTAGATCGGGGGTGTCGGGCCGTCCTCGCGGCCGGAGCCGCGGTCGTGGAGGAGTCCGGAGTCGAGGTCGTGAGGAGTCCGGGGTCGCGATCGTGTGGAGTCCGGGGTCGCGATCGTGAGGAGTCCTGCGGCGGCTCCGTCCGCGAGCGGGGTACACCGTTGGCAAGCCCCTCTCGGGGCCGAAACGTGCCCGACCACGGCCGCCGCTAGTATGGCGCCCCATGGGCACTCGAATCCGCAAAGCCGTCATCCCCGCCGCCGGTCTCGGCACCCGCTTCCTGCCGGCGACCAAGGCCATCCCCAAGGAGATGCTGCCCGTCGTCGACAAGCCGGCGATCCAGTACGTGGTCGAGGAGGCCGCGGACGCCGGACTCCAGGACGTCCTCGTCATCATCGGGCGCAACAAGAACGCGCTCGCCAATCACTTCGACTCGGTCCCCGAGCTCGAGCAGAACCTCGCCAAGAAGCTGGACGACGCCAAGCTGGCGCACGTGCAGTACGCGAGCGACCTCGCCGACGTGCACTTCGTCCGCCAGGGCGAGCCGAAGGGCCTCGGCCACGCCGTCTCGCGCGCTCAGCGCCACGTCGGCGACGAGCCGTTCGCCGTCCTCCTCGGCGACGACCTGATCGACGCGCGCGACCCGCTCCTCACCCGCATGATCGACGTGGCGGAGCAGCGCGACACCACGGTCGTCGCGCTCCTCGAGGTCGACCCGGACCAGATCCACCTCTACGGCTGCGCCGCGGTCGAGACGACCGACGAGGACGACGTGGTGCGCATCACCGGCCTCGTCGAGAAGCCCTCCAAGGAGGACGCACCCTCCAACCTCGCGATCATCGGCCGCTACGTCCTCAAGCCCGACGTCTTCGGCGTGCTCGAGCACACCGCGCCCGGCAAGGGCGGCGAGATCCAGCTGACCGACGCCCTCGAGCGCATGGCGCAGGACCCGGCGGAGTTCGGCGGCGTCTACGGCGTCGTCTTCCGCGGCCGCCGCTACGACACCGGCGACAAGCTCGACTACATCAAGGCCATCGTGCAGCTCGCCTCCGACCGCGAGGACCTCGGCGTCGACCTCAAGCCCTGGCTGAAGGACTTCGTCGCGGGCCTCTGAGTGAGGAGCCCGCGTGGGCGGGCGCTGCTCTTCGAACGGCACGCTTCGCGTTCTGCACATGCCGATCGAGCAGCCCGCCTAGCGGGGCGTTCGTTCCATGCTGATCGAGTAGCCCGCGCAGCGGGCGTATCGAGATCCACCGTCGTCTGCAGCTGAGCCTGCAGACCCGCCCTTCTGGCGGACGTGGGTCTCGATACGCCCCTCCGGGGCTACTCGACCAGCATGGAGTGGCGGCCCCCCGCTGCTCCGGCCCCTGCCGCGTTCCGGCGCTCCGGTCCACCCCCTTCGACCGCCGCGACCGCGCAGTAGGGTCAGCACATGCCGCTGCCGATACCGACGCTCACCGAGGGTCGTGTCACCATCCGCCCGATCCGGGTCCGGGACGCCCGCCCCCTCGAGCGCGAGCTGATCGCGAACCGCGCCTGGCTGCGGCAGTGGGAGGCGTCCGACCCCCGCGGCGGCGCGGCCTTCGACGTCCGGGCCAGCATCCGCTCGCTGCAGCAGAACGCGCGCGCCGGCGGCGGCGTGCCGTTCCTGATCGACTGGGACGGTGAGCTGGCCGGTCAGCTCAACATCTCCAACATCGGCTACGGCTCGCTCTCCTCCGGCTCGATCGGCTACTGGGTCTCCGAGCGCTACGCCGGCCGCGGCATCACCCCGGTCTCCGTCGCGCTCGCCACCGACCACGCCTTCTTCGACCTCGGCCTGCACCGGATCGAGATCTGCATCCGCCCCGAGAACCGGCCGAGCCTGCGCGTCGTCGAGAAGCTCGGCTTCCGCTACGAGGGCCTGCGCCGCCGCTTCATCCACATCAACGGCGACTGGCGCGACCACTTCTGCTTCGCGCTGGTGGCGGAGGAAGTGCCGCGCGGAGTATTGCGCCGCTACCTCGAGGGCCAGGTGCCGAGCGACGTCGGCGTGCCGACCGACGCCGACCAGCGCGCCTCCCGCCGATCGGGCCTCTCCGGACCGCCCGACGGCGCCGGCGTCCCCCCGACGGGGAGCCGATTGATCCGCGATCCGCACGGACACACCTACCCGTAATGACGGACGGGAGCGTCCCGTGCTCTTAGCGTTGGTCGCATGAGTAGCGACTGGCTGGGCGGGGGCGTCGTCTGGGCGCTCGCCGCCGTTCTGTGGGTCGCCTATCTCATCCCCGCGTGGATGCGCCGGCGGTCGTTCTACGCGACCGAGCGCAACGCGGTGAGGCTCCAGCAGACCCTGCGGATCCTCGCCGAGACCGCCGAGGTGCCCGAGCACGTGCGTGCGGAGGCGACGGCCCGCGAGGTCGCGCTGCAGCAGCGCACCCTCCGGGCGACCGAGACCAAACAACGAGCCGAAGAGAAGGCACAGGCGATGGAGCTGGCACAGGCGGAGAAGGCGGCGCGCGAAGCGCTGCGGCGGGCGGCCGCGAGCACACGGCAGAGCACGCGGACGGCTCCCGGCGCGATGCGCTGGCGCCAGGGCGCGGCGCTGACGGTGCTGATCGGCCTCGTCGTCGCCCTCGTCGGGCTGGTCATGCTGCCCTTCGGCGGTGCGGGCGTCGTACCGCTCGTCGGCGTGCTGGTGCTCGCCGCCGGGCTGGGCACCCTGATCCTGCTCGCTCCGGGCCGTCAGCGCAGCGCCGCGCCCGCCGCGGTCTCGACCAGCACCGCCGAGGTGGCCCGCCGCCGTGCTGAGGTCTTCGAGGCCGAGCTCGCCGAGGAGGCCGCCGCCCCCGAGGAGGAGGCCGCCGCTGCCGAGGAGACGCGCTGGACACCGCAGCCGCTGCCCAAGCCCCTCTACCTGTCCCGCGGCACCGTCGCGGCCAGCGCGATGGCCTCGATCGACGCCGTGGAGCGCCTCCGCGCCGCCGCCGCGGACGCCGAGATCGCCCAGCGCGCCGCCGCCTCGGCCCCCGAGGTCGCGCCGATCCGCTCGCCCCGCGCGACCGGCCCGGTCCCTGTGACCGAGGCGCCCCGCCCGTCCTCGCGCTTCGCCTCGATGGGCGTCGTCGAGGGCGTCGACGCGATCGACCTCGACCAGGCCCTGCAGCGCCGCCGCGGAGCCTGACCGGTCCTCCGCCCCTCGGCCACGTGCTAATGTGGACGAGTTGTTCGGGCCGGTGACGGCTCGGAAGGCACGGGTCCGTGGCGCAGTTGGTAGCGCGCTTCGTTCGCAATGAAGAGGTCAGGGGTTCGAATCCCCTCGGATCCACCACCACACGGAAGGCCCGCTCGAGAGAGCGGGCCTTCCGTCGTTTCGGGGGCGGGTTCGTTCGAGTGAGCGTCTGCCGCGTCGGGCCGGCTCCGGTTGCCGGGCCGAGGGCGCCGACTTCGTCCGTGTTCTTTCGCCCGCCGTCACTGCGTCTTACGCCATCTGCCTGTTGAGCGAACCAGACGAGTATGGTTCTCTCACAACACCATCCGATGAACGGCACCGACGGTGCTGGAGAGCAGGCAGAAACATGGTTCGACGCAGGACGACGGCGATGGCAGTAGGCGCCCTCGTGGCAGGAGGCATCCTCGCGGGTAGTGCGGTCAGCGCCTCCGCCGTGACGGAGCGTCCCTCCGAGGGCGGGGTCTGGGATCACGGAACCCGCTCCGGCGGCATCTACGGAAGCGGCGGTCAGGTCTACTCCGAGTACCAGCACAGTGGAAAGAGCCACAAGGCGACGGCCTGCGGTCACGGCGGCTGCGCGTACAGCGGTTGGCAGCCGTCCTCGACGCTCGCCGTAGCGCACTGGTCGCCCCTGCGAGCTTCGGGCAACACGGCTTACTACGACGTCCTCGAGTAGGTCGTCCGCCCCTCATGTCGAAGATGAAACGACTCGTCGTAGGAGGCGCAGTGCTGGTGCTCGGCCTGGCCGGATGCGCGGCTCCTGGACCGTCAGCCGACGGGTCCGCTCCCGTCCGGGAGGTCCCCGCTTTCAGCGGTCCGTGGGCATCGGAGTTCGCCGCCTCCTACGACAGGGCGACGGATGACTTCACCAGGTCCGTCATCGAGGACGGCGTGGTCTCGGAGCAGGAGCGCTCGGAGATGATCGACCGCTTCACCAGGTGCGTCGCAGATCTCGGCTACGGCATCGACGAGTACGCGCTCGACGGGTCGTTCCACCT
Source organism: Rathayibacter sp. VKM Ac-2927 (assembly GCF_022815525.1). Taxonomy (NCBI): domain Bacteria; kingdom Bacillati; phylum Actinomycetota; class Actinomycetes; order Micrococcales; family Microbacteriaceae; genus Rathayibacter; species Rathayibacter sp. VKM Ac-2927. Next base: position 559,754 of record NZ_JALGRT010000001.1, on the reverse strand, counting down.
GACGTTCGCTCCGGAGACGGACGCCGATGCCGCCAACGAAGACGTGAAGGGCTGCTCCCGCAGCTCGGGCGAGACCGAGATCGGCGCCCTCTACAGCTGGACCCATCGCAACCCGGATCGAGCTGACGAGACCACGCTGATCGTGGAGTGCCTCGCCCGCTCCGGCGTCGTGCCCTCCTCCTATTCGAAGGGTGATTACGCGGACGACACGTCGCGCGACGACTTCCCCTTCGTCGACGAGGACGCAGGGCGGGAGGCGCTGCAGGGGTGCCGAATCGATCCCCTGGGAGTCGGCTCGTGAGCCGTCTGCTCACAGTCGGGGACCGGCCACTTCTTGCGATTCGTTCGTTCTTCGAGCATGGCTGACAAACGGGGACCCGGCCTTGTCGTCCTCGCGGCCGTCGTCCTCACCGGCGCCGCGTTCGCGATCGGTCTGACCGTCGCGGCGACGCCGGAGGTGCCGCCATCGGTCGCGTTCCCGAGCTCCGCTCCTGCGGAGTTCGAGCCGACCGCCCAGTCGACGGTCGATGCGCGGGCTGTGAAGCTGGCGGTGGATCAGGGCGGACGGGAGCAGCTGCATGTGCAGCGTTCCGGCACGATCACTGCCCTGGACTGCGCACCCGGGACCGCCATCGACTCCTGGGGCAGCGTCCTCGCGGTCAACGGCTCGCGGCTCCTCAGCATCGCCACTGCGACGCCGCTCTACCGAGACCTCCGCGTCGGCGACACCGGAGACGACGTCCTCGCGCTCCAGAACGAACTCCGCCGCTTGGGTCACGCGGTCCGGGCGGACGGCGTCCTCGGGCGGACGTCCGTGAAGCTCGTCGACACGCGGCTGCGCGAGCTGGGTGCGGCGACGGAGCCGGACGGCATCGCGAGGGAGAGCCTCGTCTGGCTGCCATCCCCGTCGGCTCAGGTGACTGGCTGCTCCGTCGAGCTCGGCGCCACGGTGGAGTCCGGCGCGGCGATCGCCGAGCTGGAGTCGACAGTGTTGGCGGCGGCCGTCGATCCGATCCCCGGTGATCTCCTGCCCGGTGAGCGCGTCGTGCTCGTCGCGGAGCATCGGCTGGCCGTGGATGGTCTCGGGGCGATCCGGTCCGCGGAGGATCTCCGCCTGCTGCGGTCGTCCGCGGAGTTCGAGCAGGCGGTTCGAGCCGTCGGCTCCGGCGCGGGCGGAGGTGCGAGCATCGTAGGTGGCACCGCCACGGTCGTGCTCGACGCGACCCTCGAACTCGCGCAGCCGATCGAGACCTGGGCTGTCCCTCCGGCCGCGATCTACGCGCTCGAGGGGCGCCACGGCTGCGTGCTGGCCGGCGGAGAGGGGGTCGCCGTCGAGGTTGTGGCGTCCGAGCTCGGGAAGTCCTTCGTCCGCTTCGCCTCGCCCGAGCCACCCGCGCGGATCAGCACGGCCCCGGAGAGGACGGGAGGATGCTGAACGGTCGGGATCGGCAGTCCGCCGAGACACTCGACTCCGGCGCGGTCTTCGTCGAGCTGGTGGCAGTGAGTCATTCGTTCGACGCCCGCGCACCGCTCTTCGCTCCGGTGAGCCGACTCCTCCTGCCGTCGCGGACCTATGCGCTCACCGGTCCTTCCGGCTCGGGGAAGTCGACGCTGCTCGGGATCCTGGCGGGATCCCTCGCGCCCTCGCTCGGAACCATCCGGACCTGCGGCGTCGCGCGGACGGGCCGGGTGCTGCAGAACCCGCACGGCACGGCGAGGCGCTCGGCACTCGACCATGTCGTCCTCCCCTTTTTGGCGAGGGGCGAGCGACGGTGGTCGGCCCAGGTCCACGCCGAGGCCCTGCTCAGCACCTTCGGTCTGGAGGAGCGCGCCGCGACGCCGTTCGCGCGGCTCTCCGGCGGGGAGGCGCAGCGGCTCATGCTCGCGCGGGCGGTCGCCTCCGCTCCCGACCTGTTGCTCGTCGACGAGCCGACCGCGCAGCTCGACTCGAGGAGTGCGGAGACCGTCATCGAGGTGCTCGGCCACGTCTCGAGCGGCGGGAGCATCGTCGTCGTGGCGACGCACGATCCGCGTGCTGCGGCCGCCTGCGAGACGGCCATCGAGCTGGCGCCCTAGTGCGGCTCTCGTCCGTCCTCACCGAGGCGCTCCGCAGCACGGCCGCCCGCACGAGCAGGCCGATCCTCGCGCTGGTGTCGTTCGTCGTCGTCGTCGGAGCGCTCTGCCTCTACGACGTGGTGACGGTGAGGTCGATCGTGTCCGAGTTCCGGGCGTTCCACTCCGCCGGTGCGACCATCAGCACGGTGGGGTCGACGCGAGGCATCTCCGGCAGGGCCTGCGAGAGACTCGCCGGAGTAGCAGGGGCCGGAGCGGCCGGCGCCATGTCGGACGGCGGAGGGGTCGTCTTCGAGGCGCTGCCGTCCACGACGGTCCCGAGCCGGAACGTCACGCCCCACTTCGTCGACCTCCTGCCGCATCGGATCGATCCCGAGATCGCCGGTCTGCTCCTCTCCCGTGAGGTCGCGGTCGCCCTCGGCACCGACGTCGGCCAGACGGTGGCGACGACGGCGGGTCCCGTCGCGGTCGCGGGGATCTTCGACTACCCCGACGACGGCCGCCTGCCGGGACTCGGCTGGTCGGTTCTCGCCGTCGTCCCGGCGGACGGGCTGTTCGACGCCTGCTGGCTCGACGTCCCCTTCGTCCAGTCGCCCACGGCGTCGTTCCTTCTCACCGCGGTCACCCCGAGTCCGGCCGAGAAGCCGTCCGTGAGTCGGCTGAACTCCCGACTGGGCGAGCCCTACGACGTCGGCGAGGCCGTCCGCACCAGGTCTTCCCTTCTCGCGGTGCCGAGTGCGGCAGTGCTCGGAGTCGTGCTCGGAGCGGTACTCGTCCGCCTCCGTCGCCTCGAGCTGGCCTCGGCGCTCCACGTGGGCGTCCGTCGATCGGCTTTGCTGGTGCAACTCCTGGCCGAGAACGCGCTTTGGCTGGCCGCTGCCTGGGCCGTGATCCCGGTCGGCGTGCTCGTTCTCGCTCTGCCCGAGAGCCCCGGCGATCGGGCAGCCCTGCTGCACGGCTGCCTCCGCCTGCTCGTCCTGGCCTCGGCGGCGACGGCCGCGGGCTGCGCGGCCGCGACGCTCCTTGTGCGGGAGAAGCGCCTGTTCCGCTATGCAGCAGAGCGCTGACAGCGCCGGGAAACTTCCCATGCCTTTTCTAGGCGTCAACGCGAGAGTTGTCGGCAGTTCGGTCGGGTCCGTCGCTCATTGATGAGACGCTACCGAACGCCGGATCCAATAGAGAGTGACGAAGTGTCAGACGAGGATGAGTATCGCATCGATCGTCGCCTAGCCTGCTTGTTTGCCGGATGCTGGTCGCAGGAAAGTCGTTCGCGGTCGTGGTCCACCGTGTGATCACCGCAGCGTCTTACGCGGCCGCTCCTCTCAGATACGGAGGCTACGCAGCCACTCCGCAAGGGACTGGGTGAGCCGCGAGCTTCGATGGTGAGATCAGGACCCGCCACCGATACGAGTACGGCCGCCGAGTACGGCAGCTCCCGCTGCCACCGCAACGACACCGACTGCAGCGACCATGCTGAGGGCGTGAAGGACGAAGGCTTTGTGCTCGGAGTCTTTGAGTGCTTCGTCGTCGATTGCGGTCTTGAAGAGTTGCATCACCGCGAAACGGTCAGCTGAGCTGAGGTTCTCACGATCGAGCTCCCTAGAGAGCATTGCGCGATAGTCGGCAAATGCCTTGTGAACCTTCTTCTGGCTCTTCCAGTTCGACTTGGCCGCTTCCGAAGCCTGGTCTCGAACGACGGAGAACGAGTCGAGAACAAGAGTTTTGAAGTCCGGGAACTGCTCGATGACCTTCAGTGCGAGTTCCTCGCTCATGTTCGGTAGCTCGGAGGCGAAATCAACGAACTTCTCCCTCGACAAGTTCCGCCACGAGTCGATACCGAGCCTTTGCTTGAGTTGCTCTTCGTTGTCGATGTCCATGGTCGGTCCTTCCGGCGCTAATGAAGACGAGATTTCTCGGTGGCGACGAGGCCACCCTCTCAACTTACGCACTTCTGGTCTTTCCTGGCCCGACAAGTTTGGCCGCGTCTAGTCGGTCCGCAAACGGGTCGGCAGACCCTCGCGCCTCAGAGAGACTCTGGCCCCGTCGTATCACACGCAAATCGCCACAGAGGATACGCAAGTTCGGGGTGGCTCCTGCTCAGCGGGCCGCCGCGTCCGGGTCGCGCCAGTTCTCGATGGTCTGCAGGGTCCAGAAGGCGGTGAAGAGAGCGAGGGCGATCGCCTCGACGATCAGCAGCCACTGCTCGCCGAGGAGCGCCGAGGCCCGGCCGGTCAGCAGGAGGACGATCGCGGCGGCGTCGACCGCGGCCAGGAGGACGGCGAGCGCGGAGTAGGCGAGCGAGTAGGCGCGGAGCGAGCCCGGTCCGCGGACGCCCTGCGAGCGCACCGCGTGCGCGTGGATGCCGGCCACGGCGGCGATGAGCAGGAAGAACAGCGCGGCGGCGGCGTAGTGGCCGAGGTCGGCGAAGGCCGGGGTGGTGGAGAACACGGCGAGGCTTGCGAGAAGCACGGCGGCACCGCCGGCGCGCAGCCAGGCGCCGCGGTCGAGTGCGCGGTCGACGGCGAGGAAGGCGAGCGAGGCGACCAGGGCCGCCGCGGCGACGACGAGGTAGGCGAGCATCCCGACGGCGATCGCGTCCTCCGTGCCGGGGGCGACGCAGCGCGCGACGCCCGCGGGGCAGCCGGTGCCCGTCAGCAGCGCCAGCTCGTCGGAGGGGATCGGCGCGGGCACCAGGGCGATGACGGGAGCGGTGAAGCCGGCGATCACGAGCAATGTGCGGCGGAGGCTGCGCCCGGCGAGGACCACGAGGCCGACCGCGACGGCGAGCAGCGAGCCGACGAAGATCGAGCGCACGGGGGTGTAGTAGGCGGCGCTGATGGAGCGCAGGGGGCCGAGCGTGGCGAGGTGCCAGGTCACTCCGACGCCGAGGAACAGCACAGCAGCGACGAGCGACACCCGGACGTAGCGGTAGGTTCGCAGCGACGAGACGGTGCCGTCGGCCCGCAGCGCGTCGGGGGAGTGCACGGGGCTACTCCGCGCGCAGGCCCGAGGAGGCGAGGGCGAAGTCGACGTCGATGCGGATCGCGACGCGGAGCGGGTTCTCGCGGGGCGTCCGATAGCGCTGCGAGTAGAGCTCGACGGCATGCGCGACGGCCTCGGGGTCCTCCTCGATAGTGGCCGGGCCGCCGAGGCTGAGCCAGCGGATGCCGTCGACCTGGCTGACGGTCGCGGTGCCGCCGCGGCGGACGTTGAGCACCTTCTGGCTCTCGCGCGAGGTGATCACACGGACGACGCCGTCCTCGTAGGTGAAGCCGACGGCGACGACGTGCAGCCGCCCCTGCTGCCACGGGGTCGACAGGGTGGCCAGGTGCCGCTGCGTCACGAACTCGAGGCCGTCCGCGCTGAGGATGCTCATCCCGCGAGCGTAGCCGGGCGGGCTGACCCTCCCCGCGAGATGCCACTTGTGCACGCGACACGCCGCGAAAGGCGTGCACAAGTGGCATCTCGCGAGGGGGCGTCAGGCGCGGAGGAGGAGGGCCTCGCCCTGGCCGCCGCCGCCGCAGAGGGCGGCGGCGCCGAGGCCGCCGCCGCGGCGGCGGAGGGCGAGGGCCAGGTGCAGGGCGAGGCGGGCGCCGGAGGCGCCGACGGGATGGCCGAGGGCGATGGCGCCGCCGTCGAGGTTGACCGCCTCGGGAGCGACGCCGAGGTCGTCGGCGGACTGCAGGACGACCGAGGCGAAGGCCTCGTTGATCTCGATCAGGTCGAGGTCGGCGACGGTGCCGCCGCGACGGGCGAGGGCGCGGAGGATCGCGGCGGACGGCTGCGAGTGCAGCGAGTTGTCGGGGCCGGCGACCTGGCCGTGCTCGGCGATCTCGGCGAGCCAGGGCAGACCGCGCGACAGGGCCCAGCCCTTGCTCGCGACGACGAGGGCGGCCGCGCCGTCGGTGATCGGGGAGGAGCTGCCCGCGGTGATCGTCCCCTCGGGGCTGAAGGCGGGGCGGAGGCCCGCGAGGATCTCGACCGTGGTCTCCGGGCGGATGCCGTCGTCCTCGGACACCAGGAGGTCCGGGCCGCGGCGCTGCGGGACCTGGACCGGCACGATCTCCTCGGCGAGGACTCCGGAGTCGCGGGCTGCCGCCGCGCGCTGGTGCGAGAGGGCGGCGTAGGCGTCCTGGCGCTCGCGGCGGATCCCGCGCTCGGCGTTGCCGTCGTCGGTGACGCGGCCCATCATCCGGTCGTCGAAGGGGTCGAGGAGGCCGTCGTGCAGGAGCGCGTCCTCGAGGGGCCGCGCGCCGACGCCGAGGCCGGAGCGGGCGCCGAGCAGGAGGTGCGGGGTGTTCGTCATCGACTCCTGACCGCCGGCGACGACCACGGAGGCCTCGCCGGTGCGGATCAGGCGGGCGGCGTCGATCACGGCGGTGAGGCCGGAGAGGCAGAGCTTGTTGATCGTGGTGGCGGGAACGTCCCAGCCGAGGCCCGCGCGGATCGCGGTCTGGCGGGCGGGGCCCTGGCCGGCGCCGGCCTGGATGACCTGGCCGAGGATCACGGCGTCGATGTCGTTCGGGTGCGCGCCGGAGCGCTCGAGGGCGGCGCGGACGGCGGCGGCGCCGAGGTCGACCGCGGAGAGCGGGGCGAAGGCGCCGCGGAACCGGGCGAAGGGGGTGCGGGCGCCGCCGAGGATGACGGGGGTGGTGTCGTCGGTGGTCATGGCGGGACTCCTTCGTCGGCGGGTGGATCTCGATACGCCCGCTGCGCGGGCTACTTGATCAGCATGCATCTGCATCCTGGGGCGGGTCGCTTTGGCGGAGGCATCTGCACTCTTGCTGGTCGAGCAGTCCCGCAGGGGCGTATCGAGACCCGGTGTCATCAGCAGGGCGGGGCTGCAGACTCGCGTTCTGAAGCTGGTGGATCTCGATACGCCCGCTGCGCGGGCTACTCGATCAGCATGTGGTGCGCGTATTACTCGATCAGCATGTGGTGCACGTAGTGCTCGATCAGCATGTGGTGCACGTAGTGCTCGATCAGCATGTGGTGTGCGTAGTGCTCGATCCGCATGAGGTGCGCGGGTCGCTCGATCAGCATGCAGTGGGCGGGGTGCTCGATCAGCGGTGGGTCAGGGGACGAGGAGGATCTTGCCGCGGGTGTGGCCGTCCTCGCTGAGGCGGTGGGCGTCGGCGACGTCGTCGAGGGCGAAGCGCGGGCCGAGCTCGATCGAGAAGCGGCCGTCGGCGGCGAGCTGCGCGGCGCGGGGGATGCCCTCGCGGCGCAGCGCCTTCTCCTCGTCGGTCAGCGGGACGGGGCTGCCGCCCATCCAGGCGCGGATGCCCAGCTCGGCCGCCCGCGCGCCGACGACGACGGTGCCGACGTGCTGGGGGTCGCTGACCAGCGCGAGGGAGGCGGCGAGCGCCTCGTCGGTGCCCGCGGCATCGAGCACGCGGTCCACTCCGCCGGGAGCCGCCGCGCGCAGGCGCTCCTCGAGGCCGGGTCCGTAGGCGACGGGCTCGGCGCCGAGCTCGCGCAGCCGCTCGTGGTTGGCCGGGCTCGCCGTCGCGATCACCCGCGCGCCCCGCTCCACCGCGAACTGCACCGCGGCCTGGCCGACCGCGCCCGCGCCCGCGTGCACGAGGAAGACCGAGCCCTCCGCCACACCGAGCGAGACGACCGCCTGGTGGGCCGTGCTGATCGGCACGCCGAGCGCGGCGGCCTCCTCGAAGCCGAGGCCCGCGGGCTTGCCGTCGAGGCTCTCGGGCGCGACGACGACGGACTCGCCGTAGGTGCCGGTCGCGCTGCTCACGATCACCTCGTCGCCGACGCTCCAGCCGGAGACGTCCGCGCCGACGGCGGTGATCACGCCGGCGCCGTCCGAGCCGAGGCGGCGGGGGAAGGGCGGCCCGGGGCGGATGCCGGAGCGCATCTTCCACTCGATCGGGTTCACGCCGGCCGCGCGGATCGCGACGACGACGCCTCCCTCGGGGGCCTCGGGCTCGGGCGCCTCGACGACCTCGAGCACCTCGGGGCCGCCGTTCTCGGTGTACTGCACGAATCGCGTCATGGCGTTCTCCTTCATCGGGCTGTGACCAGTCGAGCTGTGACCAGTCGAGCTGGGACCCATCGAGCTGTGACCGGGAAAAGGGCGGAGCCGGCCGGCTCAGCCCAGCAGCGTCTCGCGCACCTCGCGGCGCAGCACCTTGCCGATCAGCGAGGTCGGCAGCGCGTCGACCGTCACCACCCGCTTCGGCACCTTGTAGGCCGTCAGGTGCAGTCGGCAGAAGTCGCGCAGCGCCTCGGTCTCGACGACCGTCCCGGCGCGCAGCACGACCGCGGCCGCGACGCTCTCGCCGCCCTCCGCGCGGGGCAGGCCGATGACCGCGGCGCGCACGACGTCCGGGTGCGACTCGAGCACGCCCTCCACCTCGGAGGGCGAGACGTTGAAGCCGCCCGTGATGATCAGCTCCTTCGCCCGGTCGACGATCGTGACGAAGCCGTCCGCCGAGACCGTGGCGATGTCGCCGGTGCGGAGCCAGCCGTCGGGCAGCAGCGTCGCCGCGGTGTCCTCGGGGCGCTTCCAGTAGCCCTGGAACACCTGCGGTCCCTGCAGCAGCAGCTCGCCGGACTCGCCGGGTCCGCGGTCGACGGAGGGGTCGGCCGGGTCGACCAGGCGGATCCGGGTGCTCGGGAACGGAACGCCGACGGTGCCCGGCCGGCGGCTGGGGCCGACCGGGTTGCCGAGCGCGACGGGCGAGCTCTCGGTCATCCCGTAGCCCTCGACGAGGAGTCCGCGGCTCGCGCGCTCCCAGCGGTCGACGGTCGCGACGGGCAGGCTCATCGCTCCCGAGATCGCGAAGCGGATGCCGCGCAGGCCGAGCTCGCCGCGCTCGGAGGCGCGGGCCAGCGCGTCGTAGACCGGCGGCACGGCGGGCAGGAATGTGGGCGGCGACTTCTTCGCGGCGGCCTTGACCAGTCCGACGTCGAAGGTGGGGAAGAGCACGACCTTGGCACCGATGCTGATCGCGAAGGTGAGGCAGAGCGTGAGCCCGTAGGCGTGGAAGAGGGGGAGGACCGCGTAGAAGGTCTCGTCGCCCTCGCGCAGGCCGGGCACCCAGGCCTGGCCCTGCAGCGCGTTCGCGCGGAGGTTGGCGTGCGAGAGGATCGCGCCCTTCGGCGTGCCGGTGGTACCGCTCGTGTACTGGAGCAGCGCGGTGTCGGCGAGCGCCGGGCGCGGGTGCGAGCGGGCGATCCGGCGGCCGCCCAGGAGGCGGTCGAAGGGGATCAGCGAGCGGGTGCGCGGGCTCGTGGTGAGCTTGGCGCGCGCCTCCCGCGCCTTCGCCAGGGGCAGCCTCAGGGCGAGGCGCTTGCCGAGCGGGAAGGACGCGGTGAGGTCGACCGAGACGACGCGCTCGACGCCGAGGTCGGCGGGCAGCGCGGCGATGACGTCGGCGGTCTTGTTCCAGACCACCGCGACGCGGGCGCCGTGGTCCTCGAACTGCCGGCGCAGCTCGCGCGGCGTGTAGAGCGGGTTGTGCTCGACGACGATCGCGCCGAGCCGCAGCACCGCGTAGAACGCGATGACGTGCTCGGGGCAGTTGGGCAGCACCAGGGCGACGCGGTCGCCGGCGCGCACACCGAGGCGGCGCAGCCCCTCCGCGGCCCGGGCGACCTTCTCGCCGAGCTCGGCGTAGCTCGTCTCGGCGCCGAAGAACTCGAGCGCGATGCCGCGCTTGTAGCGGGCCACCGAGTCCTCGAGCAGATCGACGAGGGTCTGCGTGGGCGGGTCGATCTCGGCCGGGACGCCCTCCGCGTAGGAGGTCAGCCACGGCTTCATCGCCAGGTTCGAGGTTCCGGAGGTCACGGAGCGAGTATCCGGCACCCGCCTCCGGGGATCCTCCGAGCACTCGGCAGGGGGTGACGCGACACGGGCGCGGCGAGCAGACTGGCGGGATGACTGCAGCCATCGACCTCCTCCGCGACGCCTTCGACCGGGTGCACGGCACTGTGCACGCCGTTCTGGACGACAGCACCCCCGAGCGCCTCGGCTTCCGGGCCGACGCGCAGGCCAACTCCGCGGCCTGGCTCGTCTGGCACCTGACCCGGGTGCAGGACGACCACCTCGCCCCGCTCGCCGGCCGCGAGCAGGTCTGGATCTCCGGCGGCTTCCACGAGCGCTCCGGACTGCCGTTCCCGGCCGAGACGAACGGCTACGGCATGGAGCCTTCCAAGGTCGCGGGGCTCGCCGCGGTGCCGGCAGAGCTGCTCGCCGAGTACTACGACGCCGTGCACGGGCGGACGCTCGCCTACCTCGACACCCTCGAGGACGCCGACCTCGCCCGCGTGGTCGACGAGGACTGGGACCCGCCGGTGACCCTCGCGGTGCGGCTCGTCTCGGTGATCGACGACGACACGCAGCACGCGGGGCAGGCCGCGTTCTCGGTCGGCCTCGCGGAGCGCGCCGGGCTCTGAGCGACGCCGGCCGCCCCTACGGTGGGACGGTGCGGTGGGGGATGAGGGCCCGAGGGGTCGGGGCGGAGTCGATCCCGGCGGGTCTCGTGCTCGTCGTCGCGACGCTGCTGACCCTGGTCGGCTCCTGGATCCCCTCCTACTGGAACGACGAGGCCGCGACCCTGCGCCTCGCGCGGCTGCCGTTGCCCGAGCTGCTCGCCTTCGCGCAGCAGAAGGACGCCGTGCACGTCGTCTACGCGCTGCTGATGCACGGCTGGATCGCGATCGCGGGGGAGTCGGAGCTGGCCGTGCGCGCGCCGTCCGCCCTCGCGGCGGGGGCGGGAGCGGCGGGCGTGCTGGTGCTCCTGCGCTCGCTGGGCCGGCCGCGGGCCGCGCTGCTCGCCGCGATCGTGTTCGTGCTGCTGCCCCGGACGTCGTTCAACGGGACGGAGGCGCGCTCCTCCGCGCTCGCCACGGCGCTCGTCGTGTGGGCGGCGGTGCTGGTGGTCCGAGCGGCGCGGGACGGCGGAGTGCTGCGCTGGGTCGCGTTCGTCGCGGTGGCGGGGCTCGCGAACGCCGTCTTCCTCTACTGCGTGCTCGTGCTGCCGGCCTTCGTGCTGCTCGCGGCGGCCGTCGGGCCCCGGCGCGGCCGCGTCTTCGGTGCCGGCGTGCTCGGCGCCGTGCTGTCGGTCGGGGTAGCGAGTCCGGTGATCCTCACTGCGGCGGGGCAGAGCGGGCAGATCGGCTGGCTCCGCTCGCAGCCGGTGAACGCCTACACGGTGGTCGTCGAGTCGTTCTTCGGCTCGGCGTGGTGGCTGGCGGCGCTCGCCGTGGGGCTGCTGGTCGTCGCGGCGGTCCGGACGCGAGCGGTGCGGTCGCGCGCGACCGGGGCGGGGGCGGTCCACCCGCCGCTCGTCCTCGTGCTGGCCGTCTGGCTGCTCCTGCCGGCCGCGGTCCTGCTCCTCGGCACCGCGCTGATCGAGCCGATGTTCACCCCGCGCTACCTCAGCCTCAGCTCGCCCGCGCTGGCGACAGTGCTGGGGCTGGCCCTCGCCTCCTGGCGCCCGGTGACGGCGGGCGTCCTCGTCGGTGCCCTCGCCGTCGCGGCGCTGCCTGCCCTCGTCCTGATGCGGACGGAGACCGGGAAGCCGGCCGGCCAGGACCTCCGCGCCCTCGCGCAGACGATCCAGGCCGGCGCGCGCCCGGGCGACGCGTTCCTCCTCGGCGACAGCGGGACCGTGTCGCTGCGGCCGCGGATCGCCCTCGCCGCCTACCCCTCGGCCTTCGCCGGGCTCGACGACGTCGCCCTCGAGCGCTCGTACGCCGCGACGAGCACCTACTCCGACGTCCTGCTCGAGGACGACGCGCTGCGGGCCGCCCTCGGGGGCGAGCAGCGCGTCTGGACCGCCGCTCCCGCCTCCGACCCGGCGGCCTTCGACTGGCTCGCGGCGGAGGGCTTCGAGGCCGGCCCCGCCTCGACCGTGCCGACCGCGACGATCACGCTGTGGGAGCGGCGCTGACGCGTCCGCTCCGCCCCGAGCCGTTACCCTGGACCCCGGCACCGTCGCTGAGCGGCGGGGCTCGCGGTGCGAAGACCGCGCCACCGGAAGGACCTGCTCACGTGACGCTGCCCACCACCTCCACCCCCTCCGGCGAGACCGGCCTGAAGCGCAAGGGGCGCGACGTCGCCCCCGAGATCGCCCGCTCCTGGCTGCTCGTCAACGCGACCCGCACCGACACCTTCGACGCGGCGCACGCCTCACGCGCCGACCAGGTCGTCCTCGACATCGAGGACGCGGTCGACCCGAAGGCCAAGCCCGAGGCCCGCGCGGACGTCGCCGCCTGGCTCAGCGGTGAGAAGCGCGCCTGGGTGCGCATCAACGACCACTCCACCCCGTTCTGGTCGGACGACGTCGACGCGCTGAAGGGCCTGCCCGGCCTGGCCGGCGTCATGCTCGCGAAGACCGAGGCCGGCGAGCACGTCACCGAGACCTTCGACCGCCTCGGCGGCGCGACCCCGGTGCTCGCGCTGGTCGAGTCGGCCCTCGGCATCGAGGAGGCGGTCTCGATCGCCCGCGCCCGCGGGACCTTCCGCCTCGCCTTCGGCAGCGGCGACTACCGCCGCGACACCGGCACCAGCGCCGACGACCTGGCGATGGCCTACCCGCGCTCGCGCCTCGTCGTCGCCTCGCGCATCGGCGACCTGCCCGGCCCGATCGACGGCCCGACCGTCTCCAACAGCCACCCGGTGCTGCGCGAGCAGTCCGCGCTCACCGTCTCGCTCGGCCTCACCGGCAAGCTCTGCCTCGACACCGAGCAGCTCGCGGTCATCAACGAGGTCATCAGCCCGACCCCGTCCGACGTGGCCTGGGCGCGCGACTTCCTCGACGACTTCGAGGCCCGCGGCCGCGTCATCCGCGACGGCAGCGACCTGCCGCGACTGGGCCGGGCGAAGAAGATCGACAAGCTCGCGACCGCGTTCGGGGTCAACCCGCTCTGACGCTCGGGCCGCTGACACATCGGCGGCTCCGACCGCTCCGGCCCGCGGAGGGGCACACTGGGGATCGACGAGGAGGCCGGCATGGGTGCAGTCAGCACGTTCCTGTGGTTCGACGACCAGGCGAGGGAGGCGGCCGAGTTCTACACCGAGCTCGTGCCGAACTCGCGGATCCTGAGCACCGAGGTGCTGCCCGAGGGCTCGCCCTCCCCGGGCACCGTCACGGTCGTGACCTTCGAGCTCGACGGGCAGCTCTTCCGAGCGATGAACGCCGGCCCGCGCTTCCCGTTCACGGAGGCGGTCTCGATCGAGGTCTCGGTCGAGGACCAGGCCGAGGTCGACCGGCTCTGGGACGCGCTGATCGCCGACGGCGGCGAGGAGAGCCGCTGCGGCTGGCTCCGCGACCGGTGGGGGCTCTCCTGGCAGATCGTGCCGACCGCGCTCGCGACCGTGCTCGGCGGCTCCGACGCGGAGGGCGCGGCGCGGGCGCTGCAGGCGATGCTCGGGATGACGAAGCTCGACGTCGCCGCCCTCGAAGCGGCCTATGCCGGCGCCTGAGCGGGGGCGCCCGCGGCGCTCGTCCGCCTCGCTGCGCGCGGCCTATCTGCGCGACTACCGCTACGCCTACGGCTCGCGGTTCACGCATCTGCGCGAGGGCTGGGACGTCTCGCGCTACGCCTCGGGCGACGGCGCGCCCGTCCTGCTGATCCCCGGGATCTACGAGACCTGGCAGTTCCTGCGGCCGATCGCCGACCGGCTGCACGCGGCCGGGCATCCCATCCACGTGCTGCCCGCGCTCGGCTACAACACTCGGCCGATCGTCGCGTCGGCCGCGCTCGGGCAGGAGTACCTGCGCGAGCACGACCTGCGCGGGGTCGTCGTCGTCGTCGCGCACAGCAAGGGCGGCCTGATCGGCAAGCACATGATGGTCGTCGACGACCGCGACGAGGGCCGGATCGACCGGATGATCGCCGTCTCGACGCCGTTCAACGGCTCACCGCTCGCGCGCATCGCGCCGGCCCGGGCGCTGCGCGAGTTCGGTCCGCACCGGCCCGTGATCCGGACGCTGCTGGCCGAGCGCGACGCCGACCGGCGCATCGTCTCGATCTACGGGATGCGCGACCAGTACATCCCGGGCGGGAGCCGCCTCACCGGCGCGCGCGAGAACATCGCGGTGTCGGTGGTGGGGCACTTCGTGCTGCTGTCGCACCCGCGGGTGCTGGCGCTCATCGCGGCCCGGGTCGAGCCGGAGGACGACGCGCCGGGGACGGACGACGTCATTCCGGAGACGACCGTCGTCGCTCCGGAGTGACGGCCGGCCGGGTCAGGACCAGGGCGTGAGCAGCACCAGCGGGATCTGCCGGTCGGTCTTCGTCTGGTACTCGGCGTAGTCGGGCCAGGCCGCGACCGCGCGCTCCCACCAGGCGGCGCGCTCGTCGCCCTCGAGGACGCTCGCGGTGTAGTCCTTCTTCACCGGGCCGTCCTGCAGCTCGACGTGCGGCTCCTTGACCATGTTCAGGTACCAGACCGGGTGCTCGGGCGCGCCGCCCTTCGAGGCGACGACGACGTAGGAGCCGTCGTGCTCGACGCGCATCAGCGCGGTCTTGCGCAGCTTGCCGCTGCGGGCGCCGACCGTGGTCAGGACGATGATCGGCTTGCCGCGGAGGAGGTTGCCCTCCGCGCCGCCGGTGGCCTCGTAGAGCTCCGCCTGCTCGCGGGCCCAGGCGGACGTGCTCGGTTCGTATTCTCCAGTGAGGGGCATGAGTCGATCGTATTGCGCGCAGAACATCAGCTGAGAAGGTCCTTCATCGGCGATGAGCGACGAACTCGGCTCGCAGCTGATGTTCTGCACCGCAGCCGCACCGTCCGGGCTCCGGGTGTGCACGAGGATGGAGCGGTGCAGCCAGCAGACCAGCTCGACCGAGCCCGCATCGCGCTCCTCGGCGACGACCTCACCCGTGCCCGCTACCGCGTCGACGCCGTCCGCGAGCTGTGGGGCGAGGCCGCGGGCGAGGCGCTGCACCGCGGCGACCGGGTCCCGGCCCGGCGGGCGCTCGAGCGCAGCGGCGATTGCGGGCCGCTGGCCACGCTGGCCCGGCTGTTCCTCCTCGCCGATCCGGTGCCGACGGAGCAGGCGGCGGCGGCGTTCCCGTCGCTCGGTCTCGACGGCGCCCTGGAGCTGGAGCTCGTCCGCTCCGAGGCCGGAGCGGTGGTCACCGCCGCGCTCGACCTGCGGCCCTACGACCTCGTCGACCTGCACGGCGCCGCCTCCTGGTGGATCGCCTCCGATCTCGGCGAGCTCGCGCTCGGCCGGCCGCTCGACGAGGACCACGTGCTCGGCGTCGGCGGCGCGAGCCTGACCCTCGCCGGGCTGATGATCCAGCGGCCGGTCGGCAGCCTGCTCGACCTCGGCACGGGCTGCGGGATCCAGGCGCTGCACGCCTCCCGGCACGCCGACCGCGTGGTCGCGACCGACGTCTCGCACCGCGCGCTGGCGATCGCGGCCTTCAATGCGGCGCTGAACGGCATCGACTCGATCGAGTTCCGGCACGGCAGCCTCTACGAGCCGGTCGCGGGGGAGCGGTTCGACCAGATCGTCACCAACCCGCCGTTCGTGATCACGCCGCGGACCGCGGGCGTCCCCGCCTACGAGTACCGCGACGGCGGCCTCGAGGGCGACGAGATCGTCCGTCGGGTGATCGTCGGCGCCGCCGAGCACCTGGTGCCGGGCGGTGTCGCGCAGCTGCTCGGCAACTGGGAGTACCGGGCCGACGCGGACGCGTTCGACCGGGTCCGCGCCTGGCTGGCCGACGACCGCAGCCCGCTCGAGCAGGCGCTCGAACCCGGGCACGCCGGACTAGCCGCCTGGATGGACGGCACCGCCTCGCCGCTCGACGTCTGGATCGTGGAGCGCGAGCAGCAGGATCCGGCGATCTACGCCGAGACCTGGATCCGCGACGGCGGGACCACCCGCGGCGCGGAGTCCGACGCCCTCGTCGACGCGTGGCTCGAGGACTTCGAGCGGCGCGGCGTGACCGGAGTCGGCTTCGGCTACGCGACCCTGCGGCTCCCCGCGACGCCTCGGCCGCCGATCCGCCGCCTCGAGCGGCTCGATGCGGCGTTCGCGACCGCGGGGCTGGGCGGGCACCTCGCGCACTGCCTCGACGCGCTCGACGCGCTGTCGGTGCTCGACGACGCCGACCTCGCGCGGCTGGCGCTCGTCGTCGCCGGCGACGTGACGGAGGAGCGGCACTACTGGCCGGGCAACGACGACCCGACCGTGCTCCGGCTGCGCCAGGGCGGCGGCTTCGCCCGGGTGGAGGAGGCGGACACGGCTCTCGCCGCGGTCGTCGGGGCCTGCGACGGCGAGCTGTCGATCGCGGCGATCACGGCCGCGGTGGCCTCGCTCCTGCACGTGGAGGAGGCCGCCGTGCTGGACTCCGTGCTGCCGCGGGTGCGCGAGCTCGTCGCGACCGGGATGCTGCGGCTGCCCTGAGCGCGAGGCGTCGGGTCAGAACAGCGTGGCGGGGGCGTCCTCGGTGTCGACGGCGGGCGTCACGGCGGGGGCGGCTCCCGGCCAGCCCGGCCCGGAGTCCACGGCCGTGCGGCGCTGGTAGGCGGTCGCGGCGGCGCGGGCGCGCACGTCGGCGGCCTCGTTCATCCGGTGGTTGGCGTGCCCCTTCACCCACTCGAAGGTGACGGCGCGGCCCTGCAGCTCCTCGTCGAGCGCCTTGATGATCTCGACGTTCATCACCGGCTTGCCGTCGGCCTTCCGCCAGCCCTTCCGCTTCCAGCCCGGCAGCCACTCGGTGCAGGCCTTGATGGCGTACTGGCTGTCGCAGAGGATGTGCACGGGCTCGCTCTCCTGCGCGGTGGCGCGGAGCAGCTCGAGGACCGCGGTGAGCTCGCCGATGTTGTTGGTGCCGTGCGACCAGCCGCCGGCCGCCCAGCGCTCGTCGTCGACGTACCAGGCCCAGCCCGCGGGGCCGGGGTTGCCCAGCGCTGATCCGTCTGCGGCGGCGATGATGCTCACGTGCGGTCCTCCTCGGAATCGGTGCGCCCTCGCGAGCGCCCTTCGAGGGTAGTCGCCCGCGCCGACGCCGGTCGCCGGGCGCAACCCGGTACCCGGTGTCGGGGGCCGCTGGCAGGGTGGAGGGATGACCAGCATCCCCACCCTCACTCTCAACGACGGCACGAGCATCCCGCAGCTCGGGTTCGGCGTCTTCCAGGTCGACCCCGCCGAGACGGAGCGCATCGTCGCCGAGGCGCTCGAGGCCGGCTACCGGCACATCGACACCGCGGCGATCTACGGCAACGAGGAGGGCGTCGGGCGGGCGCTCGCCTCCTCCGGGATCGCGCGCGACGAGCTGTACGTGACGACGAAGCTGTGGAACGACGACCAGGGCCGCGACACGGCGGCCGGGGCGCTCGACGCCAGCCTGGAGAAGCTCGGCCTCGACGCCGTCGACCTCTACCTCATCCACTGGCCGAAGCCGAAGCAGGACCGCTACGTCGAGAGCTGGGAGGCGATGCAGGAGCTGCAGGCCGCCGGACGCACCCGCTCGATCGGCGTCTCGAACTTCCTCGTGCCGCACCTGGAGCGACTGCTCGCCGCGACCGAGGTCGTCCCCGCCGTCAACCAGATCGAGCTGCACCCGTACCACCAGCAGCCCACGGTCACCGCGTTCGGTGCGCAGCACGGCATCGCGACGGAGGCCTGGGGCCCGCTCGGGCAGAACAAGTACCCGCTGCTCGAGCTGCCGGTGATCACCGGCGCGGCCGAGGCGCACGGAGTGACGCCGGCGCAGGTCGTGCTGCGCTGGCACCTCGACCGCGGCCACATCGTCTTCCCGAAGTCGTCGACGAAGGCCCGCATCGTGGAGAACATCGACGTCTTCGGCTTCGAGCTCACGTCCGACGAGCGCGACGCGATCACCGCGCTCGAGCGCGCCGGCCGCGTCGGCGGCGACCCGAACGAGGTCTGACGCGGGGTCTCCTGGGGAAGATCGCCTCGTACGGAGGGGGAAGCCATGCTGATCGAGTAGCCCTCTCAGAGGGCGTATCGAGATCCACCACCGTCGGAACGCGAGTCTGCAGACCCGCCCAGTCGGTGATGGTGGGTCTCGATACGCCCCTGCGGGGCTACTCGACCAGCATGATTCCCCGCCGCCGGCGCGGCTGTTCGACCAGCATGATGTGCTCGCCGCCGTCCCAGTGCGGGTGCCCGCTTCCATGTTGATCGAGTAGCCCCGGAGGGGCGTATCGAGATCCAGGTGTTCGGAGTGCGGTGGGTCTCGATACGCCGCTGGCGCGGCCACTCGACCAACATGAGGCGCTAGGAGGCGCGGCGGGCGATGGTGACGCGGGTCGCGTACGGCATGGCGACGCGGTCGCCGGGCAGGGCGTCGACGACCTCGGAGACGGCGGCGAGGACCGCGGCGCGCTCCTCCTCCGGCATCGCGATGACGTAGCTGCGCGAGGCGAACATGTCGAGCAGCGCCGGACGGTCGAGCTCGTACTTCCAGTCGAACTCGGCGTAGGCGACGCGCTCCAGCGCCGAGCCCAGCGGCGGCTGCACCGTCTCGAAGCGCTCGGCGGCCGAGGAGCCGGCGACCTCGCCGAGGCGCCGCACCCACGGCACCGACTCGTCGCGGATGTTCCAGACCAGCGCGAGCACGCCGCCGGGGACCAGCAGCCGCGCGACCTCGGCGCTCGCGCGCTCGGGGTCGACCCAGTGCCAGGACTGTGCTGCGGTGACCAGCTCGACGGACGCGTCCGGCAACGGGATCGCCTCGGCCGTCCCCGCCAGCGCCCGGACCGACGGCAGCTGCGCGGTCAGCCGCTCCAGCATCGCCGCGTCCGGCTCCACGGCGGTCACGTCGAGTCCGCGCGCCACCAGAGACGCGGTGAACTTCCCGGTGCCGGCCCCGAGGTCCGCGACGCGCACCCGGTCGGAGGCGTCCGCGCCGGCCGCCCGCGCGCGCTCGGGCACGAAGGCACCGGCCACCCGGGCGGGCGCGTGCCCGATGAGCCAGTCCACCGCGTCGTCGGGGTAGCCCGGGCGCCCGCGGTCGTAGGCGTCGACGGCCGAGCCGAAGGACCGGCCGAGCTCGGCGGGAGAGGCGGAGGGTGTCGCGTCGGAGGGCGTCATGCCCCCGACGCTACGCCCTGGCGACTTGCCCCGGAGCTACGCGTCCGGAGCCGTCGCCCCCAGGGTCCGCGCGAGGACGTCCACCGCGTAGCCGTAGCCCGCGATGCCGGCGCCGACGATCACGGCGACCGCGATGTCCGACAGGTAGGAGTGCCGCCGGAACTCCTCGCGCCGGTGCACGTTGCTCACGTGCACCTCGACCAGCGGCAGCTCGGTGGCGAGGACGGCGTCGCGGATCGCGATCGAGGTGTGGGTGTAGGCGCCGACGTTCAGCAGCAGGCCCGCGGCCGTGCCGCGCGCCTCGTGCAGGCGGTCGATGATCGCACCCTCCGAGTTGCTCTGGAAGAACTCGATCTCGAGGCCGAGCCGCTCCGCCGCGCGGGTGGCGAGCGCCTCTGCATCCGCGAGCGTGTCGGAGCCGTAGACCGCGGGCTCGCGAGTGCCGAGGAGGTTCAGGTTCGGGCCGTTCACGACGAGGATCTTCACGCTCCGACCCTAGCGACCCGCGGGCGCGGACCGGTCAGGCGAGCGTCGCCGCGAGGCCGACCGGCAGCGCCGGCAGCTCGGCGCGCAGCCGGATCAGCTCCCGCGCGTGCTCGTCCAGGCGGCGGTCCTCGTCGCTCCGCGGCTCGAGCGCCGGTACAGCCTCGGCCGCCCCGTGGTCGCCGCGCACCACGAAGACGCTCATGCACTGCGTCGTCAGCTCGAGCTCGCCGGTCCGCGGGTCGCCGGAGCGCACGTGGATCGCGAGGTGCATCGAGCGCGGCCCGGTGTGGATCAGCCGCGCCTCCACCTCGACGAGGTGCCCGATCCGCACCGGCCGGTAGAAGTGGATGCCGCCGGAGTAGACGGCGACCGCGTCGCGGCTGCTCCAGCCCTGCGCGACGGCGTTCGCGGCCTCGTCGATCCAGCGCATCACGATGCCGCCGTGCGCGTTGCCGCCCCAGTTGACGTCTCCGGGCGCGGCCAGGAAGCGGAAGACGATTCGCGGGCCGGTCCCCGCCTCCGTGTACTCCTGCGCGCGCATCACCTCGTGCAGCGCGCGCCGGCCGTCGATGCGGGCGGCGGCGCCCTCGGCGAGGGCGAGGTCCGCGATCGTGCGGGGGCTCCACTCCGGCACCGGGCGCGGCCGCTTCTCCTCGTCGACGGCGACGAAGATGAGGAGGCAGTGCGTCGCCTCCTCGTAGCGCCCGGTGCGCGGGTCGGCCTGGGCGACGCGCACCAGCACGTGCATGCTCGTGCGGCCGGTGTGGATGACCTGCGCGGTCGCCTCGATCAGGTTGCCGACGGCGATCGGCCGGGTGAAGTGCACGTTGCCGACGTAGGCGGTGACGCAGTAGCCGCCGCTCCAGCCGACCGCGCAGGCGTAGCCGGCCTTGTCGATCCACTCGAGCACGCGGCCGGCCTGGGCGCTCCGGCCGTCGGCGGTCGCGTCCTGCGGCGCGGCGAGGAAGCGGAGGGTGATGCGGTCGTCCATGGTGCCCGTCTGGTCGTGCGGAGGAGGGGGATCTCCACATGCTGGTCGAGTAGCCGCGCCAGCGGCGTATCGAGACCCACGTGCTCGGCGGTGGTGGATCTCGATACGCCCCTGCGGGGCTACTCGATCAGCATGAAGGTCGGAGGGAAGTGGACCCGCGGAGGGGGATGCGAAGAAGGGGATGGTTCCCCTCCGCGGGCCACAGGGGCGCCGGCGCGCGGCCGGCGGGATCGGGATCAGGCCGCGTGGGCGGCCGGCAGCTCCTCGGCGAGCAGCCGGAGCCGCAGCGCCCGCAGCTCGGCGGTCAGCTCGGGCGGCAGGCGGTCGCCGAAGCGGGCGAAGAACGCCTCCGTCAGGGCGCACTCGTCGAGCCACGCCTCCACCGGGACGGAGAACAGCTCCTCCTTCGCGGCGGCCGAGAGGTTCAGCCCGTGCGTGTCGATCGACAGCGGCAGGTCGCCGATCGCGCTGGGCCGCGACTCCGCGAGCCCCTCGATCCGCCGGACGAGCCACTGCAGGACTCGGGCGTTGTCGCCGAAGCCGGGCCAGAGGAAGGAGCCGTCGGCGCCCTTGCGGAACCAGTTGACCTGGAAGATCGCGGGCGCCTTCTCGCCGAGGTCCGCGCCGACCGCGAGCCAGTGCGCGAAGTAGTCGGCCATGTTGTAGCCGCAGAAGGGCAGCATCGCGAACGGGTCGCGCCGCAGCTCGCCGACCGTCCCCTCCGCCGCGGCCGTCTTCTCGGAGGCGATGGTCGCGCCCAGGAACACGCCGTGCTGCCAGGAGGTCGCCTGGGTCACCAGCGGCACGTTGCTCGCCCGGCGCCCACCGAAGACGATCGCGTCCAGCGGCACGCCCTCGAAGGCGTCCCACTCGGCCGAGAGGGTCGGGCACTGCTGGGCCGGTGCGGTGAAGCGCGCATTGGGATGCGCGGCCGGGGTCCCGGAGGCGGGCGTCCACGGCTCGCCCCGCCAGTCGGTGAGGTGCTCGGGCACCTCGTCGGTGAGGCCCTCCCACCAGACGTCGCCGTCCTCGCGGAGTGCGACGTTGGTGAAGATCGTGTTGCCCCAGAGGGTGTGCACGGCGTTCGGATTGCTGCTCTGCCCGGTGCCGGGCGCGACGCCGAAGAACCCGGTCTCGGGGTTCATCGCCCAGAGGCGGCCGTCCTCGCCCTTCTTCATCCAGGTGATGTCGTCGCCGAGCGTCTCGACGCGCCAGCCGGGGATGGTCGGCTGCAGCATCGCGAGGTTGGTCTTGCCGCAGGCGCTCGGGAAGGCGGCGGCCACGTGGTAGCTGCGGCCCTCGGGCGAGACGATGCGGATCAGGAGCATGTGCTCGGCCAGCCAGCCCTCCTCGCGGCCCATCGCGGAGGCGATCCGCAGGGCGAAGCACTTCTTGGCCAGCAGGGCGTTGCCGCCGTAACCGGAGCCGAACGACCAGATCTCGCGCGTCTCGGGGAACTGGGTGATGTACTTCGTCGCATTGCACGGCCAGGCGACGTCGTCGCGGGTCGTGCCGTCGGCGTCGCGGAGCGGGAAGCCCACCGAGTGCACACCGCGGACGAAGGCGGTCTCCTCGGTGAAGGCGGCGAGCGGCTCAGCGCCGACGCGCGCCATGATCCGCATGTTCAGCACGGCGTAGGCGGAGTCGGTCAGCTGCACACCGAGCTGCGAGAGCGGGCCGCCGACCGGGCCCATCGAGAACGGGACGACGTACATCGTCCGGCCGCGCATCGAGCCGGCGAAGCAGGGGGCGAGCTCGGCCTTCATCGCGGAGGGCTCGCGCCAGTTGTTGGTCGGGCCGGCGTCGGCCTCGTCCGTGGTGCAGAGGAACGTGCGGTCCTCGACGCGGGCGACGTCGTCGGGGTCGGTGCGGGCGAGGAACGAGCCGGGCCGCCACTCCGGGTTCAGGGCGATCAGCTTCCCCTCCTCGACCATCCGGGCGGTGAGGCGGTACCACTCGGCAGGGGAGCCGTCGCACCACTCGATCGCGTCGGGCTGGAGGATCGCGGCCGTCTCGCGCACCCAGCGGCGCAGGGCCAGCGGGGCGGGCGGCACGACCGGTGCGGCGACCGGGGTCGGCGCGGTCATGGTGGTCGTCTCGAGGAGGAGGGTGTTGCTGTAGATGCTCATGCTGGCTCCGCTTTCGGTGCAGTCGTCGTCGACGGGGTGGGGAGTCGGTCCTCGTGGCGGTCGTGATCCGACGGTGCGAGGGGCGCTCTCTGGCGCCTGAAGCCAGGATGGAGGAGGATCGAGGGGTATTTGCGAGGCCTTGACCGTCAAGAACCGCGGTTTTTGCGCTTCCGTCACAACCGATCGCTGGAGCTCGCCGTGACCGACACCACCGACCCCGCCACCGTCCCCACCGCCGGGACCGATGCCGCCCTGCTCGGGCAGCGCATCCGGCACTTCCGCACCCGCCGCGGGCTGACCCTCGGGCAGCTCGCCGAGCGCGTGGGTGTCTCGGGCAGCCAGCTCTCCCTGATCGAGACCGGACGCCGGGAGCCGCGGCTCTCGCTGATGCAGGCGCTCGCCACCGCGCTCGGCGTCGAGCTCGCCGCGCTGCTCTCGGACGAGCCGCCGAGCGAGCGCGCCGCCCTCGAGATCGAGCTGGCGCGGGTGCAGAAGGGGTCGCTCTACCGCTCGCTCGGGCTGCCGGAGTTCAAGGTCAACAAGAGCCTGACCACGCCCGTCCTCGAGGCGTTCCTCGGCGTCTACCGCGAGCTGGCGCGCCGCAAGAGCGAGGCCAGCGCGACACCGGAGGAGGCGCGGCGCGCCAATACCGCCCAGCGGCTGCAGCTGCGCGAGCGCAACGCGTACCTGCCCGAGATCGAGGCGGTCGCCGGCGAGATGCTCCGCACGGTCGGGCACCGCGGAGGCGCGCTGACCCACAGCTCGGTCTCGAAGATGGCGCGGCACCTCGGCTTCGAGATCATCCACGTCGGCGATCTGCCGCACTCAGCCCGCTCGGTGATCGACCTCGCCAACGGACGGATCTACCTGCCGCCCGCCTCGATCCCCGGCGGGCACGGGCTGCGGGCGCTCGCCCTGCAGGCGATGGCGCACCGGCTGCTCGGCCACGAGCGCCCGGTCACCTACGCCGACTTCCTCCGGCAGCGGCTCGAGATCAACTACTTCGCGGCCGCCTGCCTGATGCCGCTGGAGCCCGCCGTGGCGTTCCTGGAGGAGGCGAAGCGCGAGCGCGACATCTCGGTCGAGGACTTCCGCGACGGCTTCGGCGTCACGCACGAGGCGGCGGCGCTGCGCTTCACCAACCTGCTGACCTCGCACCTCGATATCCGGATGCACTTTCTCCGCGTGCTCGGCGACGGCTCGATCCAGAAGGCCTACGAGAACGACGGCCTGCCGCTGCCGACCGACGTGACCGGTGCGGTGGAGGGGCAGACCGTCTGCCGCTACTGGTCGGCGCGCTCCGCCTTCAGCCGCACCAACCGGACGACGGAGTACTACCAGTACGTGGACACGCCGGCCGGCACCTTCTGGTCGGCCTCGCAGACCGGCACCACCGCCACGGAGGAGTTCTCGATCACGGTCGGCGTCCCCTTCGCCGAGGCGCGCTTCTTCCGGGGCCGCGACACCGACCGCCGCGAGCAGTCCCGCTGCCCCGACGAGTCCTGCTGCCGCCGCGCCCCCGCCGAGCTCGCCCAGCGCTGGGACGGCAACGCCTGGCCGAGCGCCCGCCTGCACGCCCACGTCCTCGCCCCGCTGCCCTCCGGCACCTTCCCCGGCATCGACGACGCCGAGGTCTACGCCTTCCTCGACACCCACGCCCGCGAGTCCTGACCCTCCTCCCCAACCCTGCCGCCCTCCGCGAGATGCCACTTATGAGGTGATTCCTCGGCGTGTCGTGGTCATAAGTGGCATCTCGCGGGAGGGGGCTGTGGAGAACGCGCGCGGGGGAGCGCGGGGTGCGGCAGGGTCCTCGCATGCAGGACGACACAGAGACAAGGATCGTGAACGCGTCGACGAGCGAGCTGGCGCGGCACCGGCTGGTGGCGGAGTACCCGGTCGGCGTCTTCCGGGGTGCTCGTGCCGCGATCGAGCCGGTGACATACGGCGAGAGGATCGCGGCGTTCGCCGCGGTGATGCGACCGGGCGAGTTCTTCTCGCACGTCACCGCCGCTCATCTCCTCCAGCTGCCCGATCGGCGGGCGACGGAGACCACTCCGCTGCACGTGTCGGTCACGCCGCCGATGCGCGCCGCCCGTCGGGTCGGCGTGAAGTCGCACCATCTCTGGGACGAGGCGGTGACCGTCGTCGACGCGGGCCATCCGGTGACGGATCCCGCCTCGACCTTCTGCCATCTCGCCGACTCGCGATCGCTCGACGAGCTGGTCGTCCTCGGCGATGCTCTCGTGCGGCCCGACGAGGAGCTCGGTCGCCGCGGCCTCCGCGTCGATCTCGAGATCCTCGCGGCGCGGGCGGCACGGTATCGCGGGCGGGGCGGCCGGCGCGCTCGGGAGGCGGTCGGGTTCGTCCGGGTCGGCTCCGAGTCGCCGAAGGAGACGCTCCTCCGGCTGCTGCTGATCCGCGCGGGGCTGCCCGAGCCGGAGCTCAACGTCGAGCTGTACGACGCGGACGGTGTCTTCGTCGCGCGGGTGGATCTGCTCTATCGAAATCAGTGGGTCGTCGTCGAATACGACGGCGATCAGCACCGGACGGACACGCGGCAGTACGAGCGGGACATCGCGCGCAGCGAGGCGATTCAGGCGCTCGGCTACCGCCACATCCGCCGGCCTCGTCGACCACCCCGAGGCGACAGCCGCCCGCGTCCGTCGCGCTCTCGGCCTCTGACCTCCAGCGCGGCATGCCACTTATGACGAGATTCTGCGGCGTGTCGTGTTCGTAAGTGGCATCTCGCGGGAGGGGGTGGGGAGGGCGGGGTCAGCCGGAGATCAGGGCGCGGGCCGTGCCCTCGTCGAGGATGAGGTCGGTGAGGAGGCCGGCGGCGAGGGCGCCGCGCAGGCCCGGGAGCTTCGAGGCGCCCGAGACGACGCAGATGCGGCGGGAGGCGCGGCGCACGGTGGAGAGGTCCGGGCCGCTTGCACGTTCGTTCATGGGGATGTCGTCCCAGGTGCCGTCGGCCCGGTAGAACACGGTGGCGACGTCGCCGACCACGCCGGACGCACTGAGCGAGGTGAAGTCGCTCGGCTCCAGGTAGCCGCCGATGTAGACCTTCGAGGGCACCGCCGCGAACGGCGAGCCGAGGCCGAAGAGCGCGACGTCCATCCGCTGCTGCAGCTCCAGCACCCGCTTGGTCGAGCGCTCGCGCCAGACCGCCTTCTTGGTCATCGGGTCGTCGAAGAACGCCGGCACCGGGAACTGCTGCACCTTCGCGGCGTACGCGTCGCCGAAGCGCCTCAGGATCTCGCTGGAGTAGTTGATGCCGGTGGTCTCGGTGTTACCCGCGCCGTTGAGCTGCACGATCTGGGTGTTGTGCGTCTCCTTGGCGATCAGGTGCCGGCTCATCGCGCTCATCGTCGAGCCCCAGGCGATGCCGACGATCATGTTCGAGTCGATGAACGGCCCGAGGATCCGCGCGGCCGACAGCGCGACGCGCTCGAGCCGGTCGATCTCGCTGGTGTGGTCCGGCACCGGGACGATGTGCGCCGTGATGTCGAAGTGCGCGCGCACCTCCGCCGACAGGGCGCTCGCCCGGTCGAGGGGGGAGCGGATCTGGATGTCCACCAGCCCCGTCGCCCGGGCGTGCGAGAGCAGCCGCGACACCGAGGAGCGCGAGGTGTGCAGCTCGTGCGCGATGGCGTCCATCGTCAGGTCCTGCATGTAGTACAGCTGCGCGGCCCGGAGCGCGTCGCGCGTCTTGTCCGGGTGGGTCGCGTGCGTCGTCTCGTCCAGCTCGACGACCGGTCGGACAGGGGTCATTGCCACTCCTTGCACGTATTTCCACCCGTCTTGACCGGATGTGTTGTCGGGTCAAGGATGGCTGTATTCCCTCGCGATATCAACCGTCCATCTGGGGCGGCCACACTCGCACGAGGCATTCGACGCAACACCTACGACACGAAGGCGAGTACGAAGTGGCACAGTCTGTCGGAACTCCCGGAAGCTCCTCTCTCCGCGAGAGCGTCTCCGCACTGCGGGACACCCCCCGCGCGACCGTCCTCGTGATCGGCGGTGGCATCAACGGCATCGGGACGTTCCGCGAGCTCGCGCTCAACGGCGTCGACGTCGCCCTCGTCGAGCGCGGCGATTACGTCTCGGGCGCGTCCAGCGCCTCGAGCCACATGATCCACGGCGGCATCCGCTACCTCGAGAACGGCGAGTTCCGCCTCGTCAACGAGGGCGTGCACGAGCGCAACGGCCTGCTCAAGATCGCGCCGCATTACGTGAAGCCGCTGCAGACCACGATCCCGATCTACTCGACGTTCTCGGGCATCCTGGCCGCGCCGCTGCGCTTCCTCACCCACAAGTCGGGCAAGCCCCAGGAGCGCGGCGCGCTGCTGATCAAGGTCGGCCTGACCCTGTACGACTTCTTCTCCCGCGACGGCGGCGTCGTCCCGCGCCACCAGTTCCACGGCCGCAAGCGCTCGCTGAACGAGCTGCCCAAGCTCGACCCGAAGATCAAGTACACCGCCACCTACTTCGACGCCTCCGTGCACGAGCCCGAGCGCCTGGCGCTCGACGTGCTGCGCGACGCGCTCGTCGGCGGCACGAAGGCCCGCGCGGCCAACTACGTCGAGGCCGTCGGCACCGCCGAGGGCGGCGTGCTGCTGCGCGACCGCGAGAGCGGCGAGGAGTTCGCCTTCCAGGCGGACGTCGTCGTCAACGTCTCCGGACCGTGGACCGACTTCACCAACACGGCGCTCGGCACGACCACGAAGTTCATGGGCGGCACCAAGGGCTCGCACATCGTCCTCGACAACCCCGAGCTGGTCGAGGCCTGCGAAGGCCGCGAGATGTTCTTCGAGCACAGCGACGGCCGCATCGTGCTGATCTACCCGCTCAAGGGCCGGGTCATGGTCGGCACCACCGACATCGAGGCCGACCCCAACGAGCCGGCCGTCTGCACCGAGGAGGAGATCGACTACTTCTTCGACCTGGTGAACCACGTGTTCCCCTCCATCCCGGTCACCCGCGAGCAGATCGTCTTCAAGTTCTCCGGCATCCGCCCGCTGCCCCGTCACGACGACGAGACCCCCGGCTTCGTCTCCCGCGACTACCGCATCGAGCCCTCGACCCTCCCCGGCGGGAAGACCCCCGTGCTGAGCCTGGTCGGCGGCAAGTGGACGACGTTCCGCGCCCTGTCCGAGCACCTCTCGAACGAGGTCTTCAAGCGCATCGGCGTCACCCGCCGCGTCTCCACCGTGAAGACCGCGATCGGCGGCGGCAAGGGCTTCCCGCGCACGGACGCCTCGCGCGCCCAGTGGATCAGCCAGCACCGCTCCGGTCTGTCCTCGGCCCGCACCGGCCAGCTGCTCGAGCGCTACGGCACCCGGGCGGAGGAGGTCATCGAGGCCCTGGCCGACGGTCACGACGAGGCGCTCGACTTCGACAAGGACTTCACCACCGGTGAGATCCGCTACCTCGCCCAGCGCGAGAGCGTCGTGCACCTGATCGACCTGGTCATGCGCCGCACCAACCACGCGTTCACCGGCGGCCTGAGCCGCGAGCTGCTCGAGGAGCTCGCCCAGCACACCGGCGAGGTCCTCGGCTGGGACGAGGCGGCCCGCGCCCAGGAGGTCGACGCGACCATCGAGCACCTGAAGAAGTACAACGGCGTCGATGTCGGCGGCACCTCGGTGCAGGTGCCGACGGCGGTCGCAGCCTCCTAGCGGGGCGACTGGCGCGGATCGACGGGAGTCCCGGTTCGAGGAGTGATCTCGAGCCGGGACTTCCGTCGTCACAACGCACAAACGTGCACGCGGCGTTCCTTGTCCCCGGTACGGGGCGCCGATAACTTCACACTCGTCGGGCATCGATGCCCGATGCGGACGCGCTCGCGCGTTCCGACCGATGAAAAGGAAATGGTCAACGTGGACAATCTCGGAGTGGTGTTCCTCGCGGAAGTCGTGGGAACGGCGATGCTCGTGCTCCTCGGCTGCGGCGTGGTCGCCAACGTCGCGCTCGTGAAGAGCAAGGGTCTCAACGGCGGGACCCTGATGGTCAACTTCGGCTGGGGCTTCGCCGTCTTCGCCGGTGTGATCGTCTCCTACAACTCGGGTGCGCACCTCAACCCGGCCGTCACGCTCGGCCTCGCGGCCAGCGGAGCGACGGAGTTCGGCTCGGGCGTCCCGGTCAACATCGTCTCGATCCTGATGTACATCCTCGCCCAGATGATCGGTGCGATCCTCGGCGCCGTCTTCTGCTGGCTCGCCTACAAGCAGCACTTCGACCAGGAGCCCGACCCGGCCAACAAGCTCGGCGTCTTCTCCACGGGTCCTGCGATCCGCAGCTACGGCTGGAACTTCGTCACCGAGGTCATCGGCACCTTCGTCCTCGTCTTCGTCGTGATCGGCTTCGGCGGCGGACGCCAGGGCGACGGCGGACTCGCGGCGCTGGGCGCCCTGCCCGTCGCCATCCTGGTGATCGCGATCGGCGCCTCCCTCGGCGGCCCGACCGGCTACGCCATCAACCCCGCCCGTGACCTCGGCCCCCGCATCGCCCACGCGCTGCTGCCGATCAAGGGCAAGGGCTCGAGCGACTGGAGCTACGCCTGGGTCCCCGTCGCGGGCCCGATCGTCGGCGGTGTCCTCGCCGGTCTCGCCTCGACCGCGCTGCTGCCGATCCTCTAGCCGGTCCTGCGGGCCGCTGCGGCTCGCGATCCGCACTCCACTTCACCCTGTTACGAAGGAGTAATCATTCATGGCTGACTACGTCATCGCTATCGACCAGGGGACCACGTCGTCCCGCGCGATCATCTTCGACAAGAAGGGCTCGATCGTCTCGACCGGGCAGAAGGAGCACGAGCAGATCTTCCCGCGCGCGGGCTGGGTCGAGCACGACCCGATCGAGATCTGGAACAACGTCCGCGAGGTCATCGGCCAGGCGCTCTCCCGCGCCGACCTGACCCGTCACGACATCGCCTCCGTCGGCATCACCAACCAGCGCGAGACCGCGGTGGTCTGGGACAAGACCACCGGCAAGCCCGTCTACAACGCCATCGTCTGGCAGGACACCCGCACGCAGTCGATCGTCGACCGGCTCGCCGGCGACGAGGGCGCGGACCGCTTCAAGTCGATCGTCGGGCTCCCGCTCGCGACCTACTTCTCCGGCACCAAGATCGTCTGGATCCTCGAGAACGTCGAGGGCGCCCGCGAGAAGGCGGAGGCCGGCGACCTGATCTTCGGCACCACCGACACCTGGGTCCTCTGGAACCTGACCGGCGGAGTCGACGGCGGCGTGCACAAGACCGACGTCACCAACGCCTCGCGCACCCTCTTCCTCGACCTCGAGACGCTCGAGTGGCGCGACGACATCCTCGAGGCCTTCGGCGTGCCGAAGTCGATGCTCCCCGAGGTGTGCTCGTCCTCCGAGGTCTACGGGCAGGTCGAGTCCTCCTCGCTGCTGCGCGAGGTCCCGATCGCGGGCATCCTGGGCGACCAGCAGGCCGCGACCTTCGGCCAGGCGGCGTTCGATCCGGGCGAGGCGAAGAACACCTACGGCACCGGAAACTTCCTGATCTTCAACACCGGCACCGAGATCGTGCACTCCAAGAACGGGCTGCTCACGACGATCGGCTACAAGCTCGGCGACGGCGAGGTGCACTACGCGCTCGAGGGCTCGATCGCGGTCTCCGGCTCGCTGATCCAGTGGCTGCGCGACAACCTGGGCCTCATCGGCTCGGCCCCCGAGGTCGAGGCGCTGGCCGCGACGGTCGAGGACAACGGCGGCGCGTACTTCGTGCCCGCGTTCTCCGGCCTCTTCGCGCCGTACTGGCGAGCGGACGCGCGCGGTGCGCTCGTCGGCCTCACCCGCTACGTCAACAAGGGCCACATCGCCCGTGCTGCGCTCGAGGCGACGGCGTTCCAGACCCGCGAGGTCCTGGACGCGGTCAACGCCGACTCCGGCGTCCCGCTGCAGGAGCTCAAGGTCGACGGCGGCATGATCGCCAACAACCTGCTGATGCAGTTCCAGGCCGACATCCTCGGCGTCCCGGTCGTCCGGCCGGTCGTCGCCGAGACCACCGCGCTCGGCGCCGCGTACGCCGCGGGCCTCGCGGTCGGCTTCTGGGAGAACCTGGACGACCTGCGCCAGAACTGGCAGGAGGACTCGCGCTGGACCCCGCAGATGGACCAGGACGAGGCCGCCCGCCAGTACCGCCTCTGGAAGAAGGCCGTCACGAAGACCTTCGACTGGGTCGACGAGGACGTGCAGTAGGCACTGCACCACTGAACGACGAGGGCCCGCGCACGCAGAGTGCGCGGGCCCTCGTGCGTGGGTCCACTGGGAAGAGACGCCCGCAGACATGCTGGTCGAGTAGCGCGCAGCGCGTCTCGAGACCCGCCCCCGGCGGAGCTCCGTCAGAGCAGCGGGCGGCGACGCCCCGTCGCGACCGCGACGAGCGCGAGTGCCAGCAGCCAGGCCGGGCCCGCCAGCACGGCCGCGACCGTGGGCGGCGCGGACGCCGACAGGGCAGCGAGGGGCACGACGTCCTCGAAGGCGGTGCCGCTCGTGAAGGTCCCGGCGCTGAGCGGCACCAGGGCCGCGAAGAGCACGAACAGCGGTGCCCGGACGATCGTGCCGACCAGCGCGCCCCAGATCGCACCACCGACACCGGCCACAGGCACGAGGGTCACGACGCCGAGGTCCGGAGTGACCCTTCCCGCCGAGACGACCGCGACGCCGGCGACTCCGATCGCGACCACCGCCGTCGCGAGCACCGCACCGGCACCCGCCGTCACCAGGAACCGAGCCGCGAGCGCCGGCCGGAGCCCCGACGAGAGCACATCGCGCGCGAGGATCCCCTTCTCGAAGGCGCTCGCCGTCCGCAGTGCTCCGAAGGCCGCCGCCCCGACGACGCCGCCCTGCAGCAGCGCCGCCGTGATCGCGTGCTCGAGCGAGGCCGCTTCTCCGGGTGGGAGCGCGCTGAGATCGACCTGCGTCACGGCGAGGAGGAGGGGGAGCACGGGCAGCAGTCCGAAGACCAGTCCCCAGAGCGGTGTCCGGCTCGCGACCACGCGCCGGAGCTCCGCGGAGACGGCGCGGTCGAGAGGTCTCTCCGCCGCCGCCCGTTTCACCGGGCCCGCCGCTGCTCGAGGATCCGCGCGCCGCCGATCGCCAGGAGCGCCCAGACGGCCAGGACGGCCAGGGCGAGCAGCGCGGGGAGCATCCCCTCGACCGGCGCACCGGTCGCTCCCGCGACGGCTCCGATCGGGAGCAGTCGCCCGACGTCACGGGCGATGGTGAGCAGCGGCGCGGCGAGGGCGGCGGGGAGGACCAGCACGATCGGGATGCAGGCGTAGTAGTTCCGCACCGCGTAGCCGATGCCGACGCCCAGCACGCCGCTCAGGGCACAGGCGAGGACGACGCCGACCGAGGCGGACAGCAGAGTGATGTCCGGCGTCAGGCGACGGCCGGCCGTCGCCAGGACCACAGCGGTGATCGGCCACCAGCCCACGACCGCCACCACCCCGAAGACCGCGCCCGAGACCGCGCCGGCCAGCGCCTTCGCCACCAGGATCGCGTCCCGGCTGCCGAGCAGCAGCGTCCGGTCGAGCGAGTGGTAGTACGTCTCCCGGGTGTAGGCGTAGGACCCGTAGAAGCAGGCGCCCAGGGCGGCGCAGGCGGCGAAGCCGAGGACGAGGCGTGTCGCCCCGGCGTCGTCGAGGCCGTCGAGACGGTCGGTGACGTCGGCCAGGTTGATGCCGAAGAGGGGGATCAGGATCGCGTAGGCGAGGAGCACCGGGAACGACGAGCCGCTGCGGGAGCGCAGGATCTCGGCCCGTGCAAGCGCGCCGGCCCCGCTCATCGGCCGGCCTCGCCGTCGACGAGGTCGAAGTAGCCGTCCTCGAGACTCCGCCCTCCCGAGCGGGTGAGGTCCTCGAGCGGGCCGTGGAAGAGCATCCGGCGGCGCAGGACGACGACCTCGTCGACGGTGTGCTCGAGCTCGGCGAGCTGGTGGCTGGAGACGAGGACCGTCCGTCCGCGCTCGGCCTCGGCGCGGATCAGGCGCCGCAGCCAGCGGATCCCCTCGGGGTCGAGCCCGTTCGCCGGTTCGTCGAGGACGAGGATCTCCGGGTCACCCGCCAGGGCCGTGGCCAGGCCGAGGCGCTGGCGCATCCCGGTCGAGTAGCCGCGGACCGGCCGCCGCGCCGCCTCGGCGAGGCCGACCGTCTCCAGCAGCTCGTCGACGCGGGAGAGCGGTGCGCCGACCGCGCGGCCGACGATCGCGAGGTGCCGACGGCCGGTGATGCCGTTCTCGAAGCCGAGGCCGTCGAGGTGCACGCCGACGACCCGCGCGGGAGCGCGCAGCTCCGCGAACCGGTGGCCGCCGATCCGCGCCTCACCGGAATCGGGGCGCAGCAGTCCGACCAGCCCGCGGAGCGCCGTGCTCTTGCCGGCGCCGTTCGGGCCGAGGAGCCCGACGACCGTCCCCTGCCGCACGGAGAAGCTGAGGTCGTCCACGACGCGGCGGCCGCGGAAGGTCTTGGTGAAGTGCTGGAAGTCGAGCGCAGAGCTCATGGGCGGGCCTTTCGAGGGAGGGGGGTCATCGTCGTCGAGCGGTCGTCCCGCCGGCGCCGAGCGGTCGCGCGGACAGGTCGTCCAGGAGCCGGTGCACGGGGTCGACCAGCGTCGGGTAGTCGCCGGAGACCGACCGCGCGAGCACCTTCGCGGCGGCGAAGGCGAGGGCGGGCAGTGCGGCGTCCGAGTGCAGCCGCTCGCCGAGCACCTCGACGAGGGAGCGCCGGGCGTCCGGGGCGGCGAGGCTGTGCACGTAGAGGGTCGCGACGTCGAGGTGCTCGGGTCCGCGCCCCCAGGCCTCCCAGTCGGCGAGGCCGAGCGGTGCGACGAGCAGGTTGCCGGGGTGCAGGTCGCCGTGCGCCGTCGTCCAGCACGGGGTGCCGCGCGGGAACCGGTCGCCGAAGAAGCTGTGCAGCAGCCGGTCCACCGTGGCGGGGACGGTCGACTCCCGCTGCGTCGGGACGGCGGCGAGCGCGTCGAGGATCTCGCCGAGCTCGACCCAGACCGCCGGATCGACCTCCGTCTCGAGGGCGAGCTCCGCCGTCGGGGACAGGGCGCGACCGGGCAGGCGGGTCATCAGCTCGGCGCGGAGCCGGAACCCCTCGACGGAGGGCGGGTCCCACTCCTCGACGGCGAGCACGACCGGCTTGGGCAGGGCCGGGAGCACGGCGCTGTCCGCCGTGCCGGTCCACCACGCCCCCTGGGCGAGCGCCGAGGGGGAGCTGACGAGACGGAGCCAGAGCGGCTCGCGGTCGCGCCGGACAGGACCGGAGAGGGTCCTGCCTCGCCAGCCGGGGACCGTGTCACCGTCCCTCGCGACGGCGAGCACGCGGAGGGCGTGCTCGAAGGCGCGCTCGAGCGCGTTCCCGCCGGTCACCGGCCGACCCCCAGCCGGCGGAGTGCGTCCCCGGCGACGAGATCGAGCACCGCGCCGCCGATCGTGCCGCCGCCGAGGGAGACCGAGGCGCCGCCCACCGGGGGAGTCCTCGCGGAGTCGGGCAGGGCGAGGGGATAGCCGACGGCCGGCACGTCGTCGAGCCCGGTGAGGGGCGCGAGCGCGGCGATCGGGGCGAGCAGCGGCTCCGCGGGCCCGCTGACGACGGCCGTCGACCGCGGGGACCGCACCGCGATCCCGTTGCTGGTCAGCCGAACCGGGGTGCCCGGCACGATCCTCGGGTCGGCCGAGGTCCGCACGAGGGAGGCCTCGCCGTCGCGGACGACGTAGCCGGCCTCGATGCGCTCCTCGAGGGGGAGGGCGCCGACTCCGGCGAGAGCGGCAGCGAGGACCGCGGACGCGATGGCGACCCGGAGCCCTCCGACCCGGGCCTTCCTCGCGGCTCGCGCGAAGCGGACGAGGGAGACGACGAGCGCGCCGGAGAGCGCCGCCGCGAACACCAGCGCGATGATCGCCCCCGGCTCCGTGAGGATCAGGACGGGGACGCTGCGGACGTAGGCCCAGCCGATCAGGAGCAGGGCGAAGCCGCGGCAGCCGACCCCGAACAGGACGAGCCAGGGGGAGGCGCGTGGCGCGGTTCCGCCCAGCAGGCGCAGGACGGCGTCGCCGACGGCGCCGATCGCGGTTCTGCGCAGGAACGGCCGGTCGAGGACCGCGACCAGGGCGAGATAGCCGTCGAGGTGCACGAGCGGAATGAGATTGGTCACCGCGCTGAGTGCGGCCGCGACGACGAAGCACGCGAGAGCGGACCGGCCCGTCGGCGCCCACAGCAGGGCGGTGGCGGCGCTCGCCGCGAGGACGAGGTGCACCGCCGGGCCGGCGAGCGCGACCGCCGCGCGGGAGCGCCGGTCGCCGAGACGCCAGCCGTCTGTGACGTCGCAGAAGAACGCGGGCGCGAGGTAGAAGATCATCAGCCCGGCCCGGCGGGGTCGTCCGCCGAAGGCGGCGAGGGACACCGCATGACCGGCCTCGTGCACCGCTCCCGCGAGCAGGAACGCGACCGACACCGCGAGCAGCGAGGGCAGCGGCAGCGGCTCGGCGAGGACAGCGGCGATCTCGACGGAGTGGACGATCGCGCTCACGCCGCCCAGGAGCAGCACGGCGCCGACGGCGGTGACCGCGAGCAGCCGGACCGGTCGTCGGCGCAGGAGCCGCGCGAGCACGAGCGCCGGCCGCGTCGCATCGAGCAGGGTCAGCTGGAGACTCGCCGGCGGTCGGAACTGCAGCCGATGCGACCGCGGCTCGCGGCGCTCGGAGCCGGCGAGGAGCCCGGCCGCCGCGAACTCGCGGAGCAGGGCGGCCGTCTCCTCCTCCGTCAGGGAGGTGCTCCCGGTGCCCTCGGTCTCGTCCGTCTCGTGCGCGCTCGGACGCAGCCCGGCGGCGAAGGTCGCCACCGCGGGACCGACCCGTGCGCGCGGGACGCCCCGCACCGAGAGGATCCACGGAGCGCCGGGAGCGATCGGCTCGTCGATCGTCACGGTGTCCGCCAGCCGGGGCGCGGGATCGCTCATGCCCGGACCAGCTGCAGCAGCGTCGAGTCCTCGGTCTCCACCAGCGCGGTCCGCGCGACGAGCCGCAGTCCCGCGCGCTCGGCCTCCACCGCGACCTGGTCGGCGTCGACGACGTTCACCCGCGAGCGGAAGAAGCGCGCCGCCGCACGCCCCTCGGGATCGAGACCGACCTGCACGACCTCGACGTCCCGGTGGAGACCGTCGGGGGTGACGGCGGACGTCACGACGGCCGCCCCCGGTCCGCCGGACGGCCCGGGCACGGCGCGGATGCGCGAGCTGCGGCTTCCGGCGACGTAGGCGTGGTCGGGGCTCGACGCGGTGATCAGGAGGATGCCGTCCGCTCCGAGGTGCTCGCGGGCGGCTCGGAGGAAGGCGTGCCGGCCGGCTCGGTCCAGGAGCGCGATGGACGTGGCGCCGAGGACGACGGCGCCGAAGCGCTCCGGCAGGTGGAAGCAGGTCATGTCGCCGACCAGCGCCCGGGAGCCGTCGGCGATCCTGGCGGCGGGCAGCGCCGCGATCCGCGACCGGAGGATGTCGACCATCGTCGGCGAGAGGTCGAGGCCGACGACGGGGCGGCCGAGGCCCAGGAGGGGCACCGTGAGGCGTCCGCCGCCGCAGGCCAGCTCGAGGATCGGCCCCTCGGTCCGGCGGACCGCTGCCAGCAGCGGGCTGATCTCGCTGCGGTCCTCCGCGGTGAAGTACTCGTAGACGACGGACCCGTCGGGTCCGTAGAGGTCCTCCGGCGCCACGGTGGCGGGGGAGAGGGCGCCGAGGAGGGCGGCGCTCGCCGCGGTGAGGGGCGGCGGGTCCGAGGGGTGCTGCATGGTCGCTCCAGGTCTGAGAGGGAGCGGTCCCGGACGCTCGAGCGTCCGGGACCGCGGGAGGTGCACGGTCGGCTAGGTCGCGAGCAGCACGATGCTGCCGAGCGCGATCACGATCCTCAGACCGGCGTCGGCGGTCCGCCAGCCGTCGGCCGGAGCGACCGCGGGTTCGATCTCCTGGAAGAGAACGGGATTCTCCATTTCTCACCTCCTCGGTGATGAGGTCCTCGGTGAAGAGGTGCTCTCCTCGAGAGCTAGGTCAGGACGATCGCGCCGAGCCCGAGGCCGACAGCGATCCCGAGCTTCGTGGCGATGTACCAGTCGGAATCGGGTGCGGCCATCGACTCGATCTCCTCGAATCGCAGGGGGGTGGGTGGTTGCATGCGTCGTCTCCTCGTGTCGTCGTCTGGAATCCGGATGTCATCGGTCGGTCCCGGTCAGGTGAGGAGACCGACGAAGACGCCCGCGACGAGGAGCCCCGTCGTGAAGCCGGAGGCCGCCGACTCCCAGTCGGGAGCGACCGCCTGCTCCAGCTCATGGAACTCGAGCTCGTTCGTGGTGTTCATGTGTTCACCTCCCTCGTTCGGTCGTAGGGCCCGCGCCGGCGGGAAGGCCGCGCGCAGGAGTCGGAGGGCGTCGTCGAGCGCCAGGCCGGGCAGCGCCGAGCTGTCCCAGCGGGCGACGATCGCGAGTGCCGCGTCGCGGAGGGCGCGGTCGGCGACGGCCGGAGCGGTGATCCCCCACCGCTCGGACCACTGGGCGCTGCCGACGACGGGATCGACGTCGAGCCCGAGGGGAGCGGCGAACCACTGCCAGACGGCCCGTCGTCGCGCGCGACGCTCCGGGGAGTCGCGACTCCACAGGACGGGCAGCAGCGGCATCGTCGCCGGCACCTTCCGCAGTCCCGCGCGACTGCTCACCTCGTTCGCGAGGTACCAGTGCGTCGCCGCGAAGGGATCGGCGGTCGCCGAGCGCAGCACGCCGTGACTGCTGGCGCTCGCCGCAGCGAGCGTCGCGCGGTCGGCGCGGCGGACGAGTCCGGCGCTCTCGGCGACGCGGCCGCCGGCCTCGCCCAGCGCCCCCAGCAGTCGCCTCGACCGATCGTCGGCGGAGTGGTCGGCGGGCGATCCGGACCGCGAGCCGATCAGTCGCAGGGCCGCCTCCGCCGCTCCCTCGAGTACGGAGGAGCGGGTCAGCGTTGCCGTGAGATCGGCGTCGAGTACGGCGGCGTCGGCCCGGAGTGCGTCGCCGACCACGACGGAGCGCAGGCCGCCGATCTCGCGGCAGGCCGCGGCGCTCGTCTCGCTGCCGGGTCCGATCGTCGTAGGTACCAGGACGAGACGAGGGACCTCCGTCGACGCGGGGAGGTCTGGAGCGAGAAGCCCGCCGTGCCTGCTCATCAGTCCGTCGATGCGCGATCGGAGGGCGCGGTCGGCGGCGAACAGGCGCGCCAGCGCCGCCACGTCGTGCAGCCTGCCGCCGCCGATGCCGACGAGGCGGTCGGGACGGACAGCGCGGAGGGCGCGGTCGACGGTGTCGAGCAGCAGACCCTGCTCGATCGCGACGTCGAGGACGACCACCGGTCCGTGCAGTCGCTCGGGCTCGACGGCTCCGCTCCGGACGAGCGCGCTGTCGAGCACGAAGAGGGTCCGCCGGGAGCCGGTGGTCGCTGCATCCGACGCCAGACCGGACCGCAGATCGGTGCTGCGGACCCTCATGCGTCGAGCGCCGCACTGATGATGCGCGGGATGTCGGCGAGGTCGCGGTCGCTGGACACCGCCGCAGGCAGGAATTGGATCCCGCCCGGCGCGGGATGCACGACCGCCCCGCGCCGCCGGACGTCCTCCACCAGGCCGAGGACCTCGTCGGCGTGGGCGACCCCCGCGATCCGCAGGGCCCGGAAGGACCCGACGCCGGAGGATCCGAGCACCCGAGGATGAGCGGACAGCGCGGTGACGGCGCGGTCGAGGCAGGTGCTCACGCGCGGGAAGCCGTCGGCTCCGAGGAGTTCGGGAAGCAGCGCGAGGCTCTGCAGGACGGCGGCGCAGACCGCGGGTGTCCCCGCCTGCGTCTCCGCATGGACGAAGGGGGCGTCCGCGGCGTCGATCTCCGCGAGGAGCCGCTCGCCGACGACCACGGCGGCCGCCGCGAGCGTGCCGTTCGTCAGAGCCTTCGACAGAACGACCGCGTCGGGCGCGAACGGCCAGCGCGAGGAGGCGAGGAACGGGCCGGTGCGGCCGAAGCCCGTCGCCACCTCGTCCGCGACGACGGGGACGCCCTCCCGGGACGCGCGCTCGAGCACCGCGAGGAGTGCGTCCGAGAGCGGGAGGGCGCCGGAGCCGAGGACGGGCTCCACGACGATGCCGCAGATGCGCCGTCCCTCCCGGTGGAGCAGCGACTCCAGCGCGTCCGGATCGTCGTGCGCCACGTGCCGGACCCCCGAGCGATCGACGCCGTAGACGTCCTGGCCCAGCTCGTCGCCGCTCAGGGCGTGGGCGCCGTAGGTGAGCCCGTGGTAGCTGCCGGACAGGCCGACGACCAGCCGGCGCTCCGGCCGACCGAGGAGCGCGGCCCGCTGGCGGAGCAGCTTCATGACCGCGTCGTTCGCGCTGCCGCCCGAGGTGGTGAGGAGGACGCGCCGGAAGGAGGCGTGCGGGAGCGCGTCGCCGACGACCGTGAGCAGTGCCGCGGCCGCCCGCTCCGCCCAGGGGTGACTCCGCCGGAAGAGGGACAGGTAGGAGGCCTCGGCCAGAGCCGCGGCGATGGCAGCGGTGAACTCCGGTCGGCCGCAGCCGAACGGCGCGTTCCACAGTCCGCTCGTGAGGTCGATCGCCTCGACGCCGTCGGCGAAGCGGATGCGCGTCCCCGTCGCGCTCACCGCCGCGACGGTCCTGGCCGCCGCCGTCGGCGAGACCAGGGGCACGAGGACCGGCGAGGCCGTCATGCTCCTCTCCGGAGGTGGACGCCCTCGTGCTCGAACCGCTCGACGAGCCGCGAGACGAAGGCCTCGTCGGCCGGCGTGCGCGGCTCGTCGTCCGGGCCGTCGCTCAGCAGCCGTTCGACGACGACCGCGGTGGCGGGTGCGAGGGCGAACCGCCGCAGGGTCCGGGGCTCCACCAGGACGCGCTCGTCGCCCCGGTGCAGGAGGATCAGGTCGGAGCGCGTGAGCGTCGTCACCTCCCCGTCCGGTCGGAGGGACGTTCCGAGCCCGACCACCGACCACGCCGGGCCGGTGTCGTCGGCGGCGGCGAAGGCGAGGCCGGCGCGGTACAGCGCCAGCCAGGGGCGGCGCGCGATGTCATCGGCGACACCGCCGCCCAGCGCGGCGAGCCGGTCGAGCGGACGGTACGACCTGTCGAGGGCGGCCGCGAGACCGTCGGGGTCTCGGGCGTCGCCGAGGACCAGCCCGTCCGGACCGAGCGTCGCGACCCCGTCCCGGCCGACATCGACGGCAGCGACGGGTCCGGCAGCGGGGTCGTCCGTCAGCGGCAGACCGCTCACGGCGACCGCGGCTCCCAGGAGCTGCGGGACCAGCCGACCGGAGGCGCGGGCGGCGTCGGCGTCCTCCAGATAGGCCTGCCAGCCGTTCGCATCGCGGAGCCGTGCGGTCGTCGCACCGGTGACCGGGAGGAACGCGATCGAGGCGTAGTCCTCCGTCTGGACCCGCAGCTCGCCGAACCAGGCGACGTCTCCCGGCTCGTCGAGTCCACCGCGGTAGTCGAGGACGGCCGCGCGGTCGCAGGTCGGGGCCTCGCGGGTCTCATCGTCGTCGGTCACGCTCTCGCTTGGGAGGAGCAGGACGTCCTCCGGCCCGAGCAGTGGCTCCACCGCTCCTCGCCACCGCCGGTCGGCGAGGCGCACGACCCGTCGAGCGTCGACCCGATCACCCGTCACCCACTGGAGGACGGCCCGGGCGACTCCGCGTCGATCCACCGCGGTCGCTCGCGTGTCGGC
Organism: Rathayibacter sp. VKM Ac-2927; assembly: GCF_022815525.1. Classification (NCBI taxonomy): domain Bacteria; kingdom Bacillati; phylum Actinomycetota; class Actinomycetes; order Micrococcales; family Microbacteriaceae; genus Rathayibacter; species Rathayibacter sp. VKM Ac-2927. The sequence continues at coordinate 519,259 of NZ_JALGRT010000001.1, read as the reverse complement.
GTCGGCGAGACCGGTCGGAGTCGAGAGCGCCGTTCGCGAGCCGCGGTCGCCGCGATCGAGGGAGCGCGTCGCGTCTCCGTCGGAGCGGATCGGTCCTGGGCTGGTTGCCATACGTGGATGGTAGCCGACTGAAGCTCACGTCTGTCAAGGCCGACTCGCCGACCGAGCTGATGATCACCGATGCGCGCCACGGGCGAGCTCGGCGCGCGCCTTCGACACCGGGCGCCGACGTAGGTGCTAGACATACGAGTATGACGAACGCAGCAGCATGCAGACGACTCCCAGCACGGCGGTGGCTGTCGTGAGATCCCGATTCGACCTCGTCGTTCTCGTCGTCTTCGGTCTGTACGGCCTCGTCCGAAGCGTCCTCGACGCCCCCGCGGTCATCGCGGCACCGAGCGCCGTCGGGATCGCGTCGCTGTGCGCCTCCGCCTTGCTCCTCGTCGTGGCGATCGCGGCGCTCGCCCTCGAGCTGCGGCGCAGACGGAGGAAGCGCGCGGCGGCGGCCTCGACCGTCGCCGCCCGGACGGGCCGAGAGGCCGACTGCGAGCGGTAGAGCCGGAGGCGTCGGCCCGCCGACCTGCGTCAGCGCCCACCGTGCGCCGACCTCCCGTCATGCTGGTCGAGTAGCCCCGCAGGGGCGTATCGAGACCCACCCTCCTCAGAAGGCCGGTTTGCAGGCTCGTCCTCTGACGCTGGTGGATCTCGATACGCCCGCTTCGCGGGCTACTCGATCAGCATGAAGTCCGTGCGTCGAGTCCACTCATGCTGGTCGAGTAGCGCGGAGCGCGCGTCGGGACCCGGGCCGGGAGCGGCACGCACGTCGTGCGATCCGCGCCAGCGACAAGAGGGCCTCGCGCGCTGTGGCAAGGTCCCGGGATGACAGTGCCGAAGAAGAAGGAAGACCGCGTGCGCCGCTTCGCGCTCGCCCTGCTGGGAGTGAGCATGGGAGTCGCCGTCGTGACGACGATCGTCGGAGGGATCGACGATCCGTACGACGTTGTGACTCTCGGCGTGTGCGGCTCCTGTGCCTCCCTGGTGATCGTCACCTTGATCCGCGAACGATGAACCTCGCGCTGGCGCTCGGGCGGAGGCGTGCACAGAGGTAGCGCGCTGACGCTGCATCCGGACGCTCCGCCGAGGACGAGTGAACGGTCAGCCCGTCGGCCGAGGGTCAGCGCAGCCCCGCGACCGCGTCCAGCTCGTCCAGCGAGCCGATCCGCACCACCCCGAGCTCGACGGCCTCGGAGGGCAGCTCGCGCCCGTGCTCCGGCCCGCCGACGCGGTCGAGCCACACCCCGCGCAACCCGGCGCGTGCCGCGCCGATCGCGTCGGTGCCCAGCCGGTCGCCGACGTACAGCGCGTCGGCCGGAGCGACGCCGAAGCGCTCGCAGGCGACGTGGAAGATCCGCGCGTCCGGCTTCGTCACGCCGACCTCGCCCGACGCGACGAGGTGCTCGACCCGCTCCGTCAGACCGATCGCGTCCGTCTTGGTCGTCTGGAAGTCCACATCGCCGTTGGTGATGACGCCGATCCGGACACCCGCCGCGTCGAGCCGATCGAGCACCGGCAGGGCGTCGTCATGCAGCGTCCACGCCGCGACGTAGTGCCCCAGGTAGGCGGCGAACCACTCGCTCGCCTGCTCCGGCGTCAGCTCGACGCCCGCGTCCGCGGCGAAGGCGATGGCGCGGGCGCGCCGCTGCCCCTCGTAGTCGAGCTCGCCGGCGAGGTAGCGGTGGTAGTGCTCCTCCTCCAGCGCGTACCAGCGGAGTTGCAGCGCGCCCGCCTCGCCCGCGTACGCGTCGCCGAGGGACGCCGCGTAGGCGACGATCCCCTCGCGCACCGCGCGGGCGTGCGCGAAGAGCGTGTCGTCGAGGTCGAAGAGGGCGAGCCGGATCATCGAGGGCTCAGCGACTGCGGCGCAGGAAGCCGACCCGCTCGTACACGGTCGCGAGCGTGCGCTCGGCCGTCTCCGAGGCGCGGTCCGCCGCGCGGGAGAGCACTCGGTCGAGCTCGGCCGGGTCCTCGAGCAGCTCGGCGGTGCGCGCGCGGATCGGATCGAAGGTCGCCGCGACGACCTCGACCAGGCCTTTTTTCAGGTCGCCGTAGCCGCGGCCCGCGTACTCCTGCTCGAGCGACTCGATCGTGCGGCCGGCGAGAACGGAGTAGACGGTGAGCAGGTTCGAGACGCCCGGCTTGGCCGTGCGGTCGAAGCGCACCTCGGACTCGGTGTCGGTGACGGCGCGCATGATCTTCTTCGCGGTGACCTTCGGCTCGTCGAGCACGCTCAGGAGGCCCGCGTCCGACTCCGCCGACTTCGACATCTTCGCGCCGGGGTTCTGCAGGTCGTAGATCTTCGCGGTCTCCTTGGCGATGTACGGCTCCGGGATCGCGAAGGTCTCGCCGAAGCGCGTGTTGAAGCGGCCTGCGAGGTCGCGGGTCAGCTCGAGGTGCTGGCGCTGGTCCTCGCCGACCGGCACGGCGTCGGTCTGGTACAGCAGGATGTCGGCGGCCATCAGGATCGGGTAGGTGAAGAGGCCGACCGAGGCCGCCTCCGTGCCCTGCTTCGCCGACTTGTCCTTGAACTGCGTCATCCGGCTGGCCTCGCCGAAGCCGGTCACCGTGTTCAGGATCCAGGCCAGCTCGGCGTGCGCCGGGACGTGCGACTGGATGAACAGCGTCGAGCGCTCCGGGTCGATGCCGGCCGCGATGTACTGCGCGGCGGTGGCGCGGGTGCGCGCGCGCAGCTCGGCGGGCTCCTGCGGCACGGTGATCGCGTGCAGGTCGACGACGCAGAAGTGGGCGTCGAAGTCGTCCTGCATCGCGACCCACTGGGTGAGGGCGCCGATGTAGTTGCCGAGGTGCAGCGAGCCGGAGGAGGGCTGCATGCCGGAGAAGATGACGGGCTTCGCGCCCGGAGTGCTGGGGGTCATGGTGAGGCCTCGTGAGTGATGGCGGCGCGGTCGGCGCCGGGGGAGAAGGGGGTCAGAGCTCGTAGTCGACGACGACAGGCGCGTGGTCGGACCAGCGGGTGTCCCACGCGCTGGCGCGGTCGATCTCGTAGCTGCGGGCCAGGGCGGCGAGCTCCGGCGTCGCGAGCTGATAGTCGATCCGCCAGCCGGTGTCGGTGTCGAACGCCTGGCCGCGCTGCGACCACCAGGTGTAGGGCCCGGGCACCTCGCCGGCGAAGCGGCGGCCGAGATCGACCCAGCCCATCCCGGCTCCGGCGTTGTAGCCCTCCTCGCCCTCGGCGCCGACGAAGCGGTCGAAGTAGGCGCGCTCCTCGGGGAGGAAGCCGGCCTTCTTGACGTTGCCCTTCCAGTTCTTGATGTCGAGGGTGCGGTGGCCGACGTTGAGGTCGCCCATCACGACGGCGAGCGGGTTGTGGGCCTGCAGCTGGGGGAGGCGCTCGATCATCGCGTCGAGGAAGCGCATCTTCTCGTCCTGCTTCGGCGTGCCGACGCCGCCCGAGTGCACGTAGGTGGACACGACGGTCACGGTGCGGTCGCCGACCTCGTAGTCGGCCTCGAGCCAGCGGCCCGCGGAGTCGAAGTCGTCGGCGCCGAGCGCGACCCGGTGGATCGTCGCGCGCTTGCGGGAGGCGAGCGCGACTCCGGCGCGGCCCTTGGCGGTCGCCTCGTCGTGCAGCACGTCCCACTCGTCGCCGAGCAGGCCGGTGAGGTCGTCGGTGGAGGCGCGGACCTCCTGCAGGGCGAGGATGTCGACGTCGCGGGCGGTGAGCCAGTCGCCCATGCCCTTGCGGAAGGCGGCGCGGACGCCGTTGACGTTGACGGAGGCGATGCGGAGCGGCTTTCGAGTCACCGGAGCAGTCTACGGAGGACCGCCGACAGCGCGCGGCGCACGGAGCAGCGGCGGACCGCCTCGCCCCCCGGGCACGCAGAAGCCGGCGGCCCCGCCCCGCGCCGCCCCCTCGGAGGAGAGGGGCGACGCGGGGACGGGACCGCCGGCGGGACCGCTCAGGACGGTCGGTCGGTGCGGATCAGACGGCGACGGGGCGGGCCGTGGCCGGCTCCGGGACCTCGGCGACGATCGGAGCGCGCTTGATGCTCTTCGCGATGATCACGCAGACCGCCGTGACCACCATGCCGACGAGGATCGCGACCAGGTAGAGCAGCGGCTGCCCCACCAGCCCGGTCACCCAGACGCCGCCGTGCGGGGCGCGCAGCGTCGAGCCGAAGAGCGCGACGAGCGCGCCGGTGACGGCGGAGCCGATCATGGCGGAGGGGATCACGCGCAGCGGGTCGACCGCGGCGAACGGGATCGCTCCCTCCGAGATGAAGGAGGCGCCCAGCAGGTAGGCCGCCTTGCCGTTCTGGCGCTCGGCGTCGGTGAACAGGCGCTTGCGGAGCGACGTGGCGAGCGCGAGGCCCAGCGGCGGCGTCATGCCGGCCGCCATCACGATCGCCATCACCTTGAACTGCACCGAGTTCGGGTCGCCGTCCGCGGGGACCGAGGCGAGCCCCGTGGTCGCGAAGGCGTAGGCCACCTTGTTGACCGGGCCGCCCATGTCGAACGCCATCATCAGGCCCAGGATGATCCCGAGGATGATCAGGTTGCCGCCGGTGAGGCCCGAGAGCCAGGCCGACAGTCCCTCACTCAGCGCGCGCAGCGGCGCACCGAGGACGACGAACATCAGGAAGCCCGTGATGAAGGTCGCGATCAGCGGGATGATGACGACCGGCATCAGCGACTTGAAGGCCGCCGGCAGCTTGATCCGCGAGATGTAGAGCGCCGCGTAGCCGGCGATGAAGCCGGACGCGAGGCCGCCGAGGAAGCCGGCGCCGACGGTGACCGCCACGGCGCCGCCGAGGAAGCCGGGCGCGATGCCGGGGCGGTCCGCGATGCCGAAGGCGATGAAGCCCGAGAGCACCGGCACCAGGAAGGCGAAGGTCGCGCCTCCGATGAGGAACATCACTCCGGCCCAGTCGGTGATGTTCGCGATGTTGAAGCCGTTGTCGATGATCTGCTGCGGCGTGTAGCTGACGATCTGGTAGCCGCCGAAGAGGAACGACAGTGCGATCAGCAGACCGCCCGCCGCGACGAACGGGATCATGTAGGAGACGCCGGTCATCAGGTTCTGGCGGATGCGCGTGCCGACGCCGACCTTCTTCGGGGCGGCGGGCGCCGCGGCCGGAGTCGAGCGGGCGGCGGACGGAGCCGTGCCGGTGCCGCGCAGGGCGAGCGCCCGGTCGAGCACCTCGTCCGGCTTCGAGAGTGCCTCGGCGACGCCGACCTGGAGGATCGGCTTGCCGGCGAAGCGGTCCTTGCCGCGGATCTCGAGGTCGGCGGCGAGGATGACGACGTCCGCGGCGGCGATGTCGCCCGCGGTCATCTCGTCCGAGCCGGCGGCGCCCTGGGTCTCGACGTGGATCGGGTAGCCCCGCTTCTTCGCGGCCTGCTCGAGGGCCTCGGCCGCCATGTAGGTGTGCGCGATGCCGGCGATGCAGCTCGTCACCGCGACGAAGCGCGGGGCGCCCGTCGAGGCGGCGGCGGGAGCGTCCTGGACCTTCGCGGCGGCGCGGTCGATGACGTCCGCGGCCTTCGCGAGCGCCTCCGAGGTGCCGACCTCGAGGGTCGGCTTGCCGGCGAAGCGGTCCTTGCCGCGGACCTCGAGGTCGGCGGCGAGGATCACGACGTCGGCGTCGGCGATCGTCTGGTCGGACATCGGGTCGGAGCCGGCCGCGCCCTGGGTCTCGACCTGGATCTGGTAGCCCTTCTTCTTGGCGGCCTGCTCGAGGGCCTCGGCCGCCATGTAGGTGTGCGCGATGCCGGCGATGCAGCTGGTGACGGCGACGATCTTCACGAGACGACGACCTCTCGGGCGATGATGTCCGCGACTTCCTTGCCGCTTCCGGCGGCGCGGAGGGATCCGGTGAAGGACTCGTGGATCAGCTTGCGGGCGAGCTGGGCGAGGATCTTGAGGTGGGCCTGGTCGGCGCCGTCGGGGGCGGCGATGAGGAAGATCAGGTCCGCGGGGCCGTCCGGGGCGCCGAAGTCGACGCCGGACTTGGCGATGCCGACGGCGACGCTGGGCGAGACGACGTGCGAGGAGCGGGCGTGGGGGATCCCGATGCCGCCGGGCATGCCGGTGGCCATCTGCGACTCGCGGTCGCGGACGTCGGCCAGGAAGCCGTCGAGGTCGGTGACGCGGCCGGCGTCGGCGAGCGTCTTCGCGAGCTGCGCGGTGGCGTCGTCCTTCGTGGCGGCGGTGAGGTCGACGATGACCGTCGACGCCTCGGTGAGAGCAGTCATGCGCTCAGTTCTCCAATCGGGAGGGTGGGGTCGGGGTTCTCGACGACGGAGACGTCGTCGAGGCGGAGGGAGTCGGGACCCGGGGCTTCACTGCCCGGGAGGGTGACGGCGGCGGTGCCCCAGGCGACGGCCGTCCGCAGACGCTCCGCCTCCGAGGCGTCGGTCGCCGACAGGTAGCCCGCGAGGGTGCTGTCGCCGGCGCCGACGGTGCTGAGGGGCACGACGGGGGGTGCGCCCGCCCACCACGACGAGTCCGCCGTGACGAGGAGGGCGCCGTGCTCTCCGAGGCTCACGAGCGCTCGCGCGTCCGGGAGGCGGAGGAGTGTGCGGGCTCCGTCGACGACGTCGCCGACGGTCGCGAGGGAGCGGCCGAGGAGCTCCTCGAGCTCCTCGAGGTTGGGCTTCACCAGCGTCGCGGTGCCGGCCGCGATGATCGCGGTCAGGGGTGCTCCGGAGGTGTCGACGGCGAGGGGGACGCCGAAGTGGGTGGCGAGGCGGCCGAGCGCCGGGTAGAAGTCGTCGCCGAGGCCGGGCGGGACGCTGCCGCAGGCGACGAGCCAGCGCGGGCCGGCGACGACGTGGTCGCAGATCAGAGCGGAGAGCGCCTTCGCCTCCTCCGGCGTGACGGCCGGGCCGGGCTCGTTGATCTTGGTGGTGCGTCCGGTCGCGTCGTCGACGACGGTGATGTTGGTGCGGATCGGCTGCGCGATGGGCGCACTCGCCGAGGCGACTCCGGCCGCCTCGAGCATGGAGCGCAGGTCCAGGCCCGTGGAGGCGTCGGCCGGGTAGATCGCCGTGGCCTCGACGCCGTTGCGGGCGAGGGCCCTGGCGACGTTGACGCCCTTGCCGGCCGGGTCGCGGCGCACGCCGTGGGCGCGGTTGACCTCGCCGACGGCGAAGCCGCTCGTCGACAGGGTGACGTCGATGCTGGGGTTGGCGGTGACGGTGACGATCATGCGCGGACGACCTCCGGGCCGGCCGATTCGATGTCGTCGGCGAGCTCGTCGTCGACTCCTCGATCGGTGATGACGGTGTCGATCGCGGACAGCGGGGCGACGTGCCCGAAGTCCTGGCGGCCGAACTTGGAGTGGTCGGCGAGGACGACGACCCGGCGCGCGGCGGCGATGAGCGCGGTCTTGACGACGGCCTCGTCGAGGTCGGGGGTGGTGAGCCCCCGCTCCCGGCTGATGCCGTTCGTGCCGATGAAGGCGACGTCCACCGAGACGGTGGGGATCACCTGGGCGACCCACGGCCCGACGGCGGCCTGCGTGACCCCGCGCAGGTGCCCGCCGAGCAGGTGGAGGTCGATGTTGGGCCGGCCGACGAGCGCCACCGCGACAGGGAGGGAATGGGTGACGACCGTCAGCCGGCGGTCCAGGGGGAGCAGCTCTGCGAGGCGGACCGTGGTGGTCCCGGCGTCGATGGCGATCGAGCCGCCGTCGGGGACCTCGGCCAGTGCGGCGGTGGCGATGCGGTCCTTCTCCGCGGCGAGGTGGCCCTCGCGGGCGGCGACCTCGGGCTCGATGCCCAGGCGCTCGACGGGGATCGCGCCGCCGTGGGCCCGGCGCAGCAGGCCGCGCTTCTCCAGGCTGGTGAGGTCCCGGCGGATCGTCTCGGGCGTGACCGCGAGGGACTGCGCGAGGTCGCGGACCTCGACCCGCCCGTCGGTGCGGGCGCGGTCCAGGATCGCCTGGTGCCGCTCCGGTGCGTACATGTGGACTCCGTCGTCTCGCGAGATGCTACGCCTCGTCCGCGGTGTCGGTGTCGACCTCGGATCTGCGTTTACATCTTTTTAGACCCGTTCGTGTCCGATGTCAACAGAAACGGACATGTTCGACAGACGTCGTTCCGCGCCAGGGCTCCGTCGGCCGCATCGGCGTCGAGGAGAGCGTGTGTCGAGGAGAGCGACTGTCGCGGAGTCAGGCGGCCGCGTTGGCCAGCTCGTCCTCGAGGCGCGAGAGCTGCTTCTCCAGGCGCCGGCGCTTGAGCAGCGACGCGTCCGGCAGGGCGGCGCGGAGGCGCTCGCGCTCCGCCTCGGCGAGGGTGCGGCGGGCGAGGCGCAGCTGCTCCTCGCGCTCGCGCTCGATCTCGTCCGGCGTGCGCTTGCGCGCCGAGATGCCGGCGTCGCTCATGCCCACCGAGATCCAGGAGGCGACGATCAGGATCACCTGGCAGACCAGGTTGAACCAGATCAGCAGACCGATCAGGACGGCGAAGGAGGCGAGCAGCGGGTTGCGCGAGGCGCCGCCGAGCAGTTGGGTTCCGAGGACCTTGAGTGCGCCGAGCGCGATCCCGCCCATCAGCGCGCCGACCCAGAGGTTCTTCCACGGGATCGGGATGCCGCTGAGGATCCGGAACGAGCCGGCGAGCGTCGCGGTGTCGAGCGCGAGCATGATCAGCAGGCCGACGACGGTGCCGGTGACCCGGCCGAGGGTCGAGTCGCTGCCGATCCCGAGGACGTCGAACGCGACGTCGACGAACGAGGTCGAGAAGACCGAGAGCGCTGCGGACACGACGAGGACGGCGCCGAAGACGAGCGCGAGCCCCGCGTCCTTGAGCTTGAGCAGGACGAACAGGACGGTCGGACCCGGCAGGGAGAACAGGATCCGCACCGCCTGCCGGAGGCTGCCGAGGAAGTTGAGCGCCGTCCAGAGCAGACCCGCCGCGGCGATCACTCCGGTCCAGCCGAGGATCGTGGAGTCGAGCAGCGTGTCGATGGAGACCAGCGCGTTCCTGTCCCCGATCAGCCCGGGCACCGAGCTGGTGAGCAGCTGCAGCAGCGAGTCGCGCAGCGCCGCGTTGTCGCGCAGGACGAAGCCGAAGACAGCGAAGAACACGAACAGCGCCGCGAAGATCGCGAACAGCGCCTGGAAGGCGAGCCCCGACGCGAACAGCGGCCCGCCGCTCTCGGAGTAGTGCAGCATCACCCGCACCGGCCGCGTCCGCATGATCCGCTCGAACAGCGCCGGGATGCCGCGCGGTGCCTCGGTCGCCGCCTCCGTCATGCCCTCCAGCGTAGAGGCGCCGGGCGGCCGTCGTGCCCACCCCGCTCCGCCTCGCCGGGGCCCGGGGACGACGAACGGCCCGCCGGATCCGAGGATCACGACGGGCCGAACGGGGAGGAAGCGTCAGGCGCGGCCGCGGATGACGGCCTGCTTCACCTCGGCGATCGCCTGGGTGATCTGGATGCCGCGGGGGCAGGCCTCCGTGCAGTTGAAGGTCGTGCGGCAGCGCCACACGCCCTCCTTGTCGTTGAGGATGTCCAGTCGGGCTCCGCCCGCGTCGTCGCGCGAGTCGAAGATGAAGCGGTGCGCGTTCACGATCGCGGCGGGGCCGAAGTACTGCCCGTCCGTCCAGAACACGGGGCAGGACGACGTGCAGGCGGCGCAGAGGATGCACTTGGTGGTGTCGTCGAAGCGGGCGCGGTCGGCGACGGACTGCACGCGCTCCTTGCCCTTGGTGGGCGGGGTGTTCGCGATCAGGAACGGCTGCACCTCGCGGTAGGAGGCGAAGAACGGCTCCATGTCCACGACGAGGTCCTTCTCGAGGGGCAGGCCCTTGATCGCCTCGATGTAGATCGGCTGCGAGATGTCGAGGTCCTTGATCAGCGTCTTGCAGGCCAGGCGGTTGCGACCGTTGATCCGCATCGCGTCGGAGCCGCAGATGCCGTGCGCGCAGGAGCGGCGGAAGGTCAGCGATCCGTCCTGGTCCCACTTGATCCGGTGCAGCGCGTCGAGGACGCGGTCGGTCGAGAACATCTCGACGTCGAAGTCCTGCCAGCGCGGCTCGGTGTCCTGCTCCGGGTCGAAGCGGCGGATGATGAACGTGACGGTGAACGCCTCCGGGGCCGGGGGGGCGGCGGGGGGCTGCTCGAGAGTGGCGGACGACACGACTAGTACTTCCTCTCCATCGGCTGGTACCGGGTGATCACGACGGGCTTCCAATCGAGGCGGATGTGGTCGCCCGCGTCGGAGGAGTGGGCGTCACCGGAGAGGTACGCCATCGTGTGCTGCATGTAGTTCTCGTCGTCGCGCTTGGGGAAGTCGTCGCGCATGTGGCCGCCGCGGCTCTCCTTGCGGTTCCGGGCGGAGTAGACGACGACCTCGGCGAGGTCGAGGAGGAAGCCGAGCTCCACGGCCTCCAGGAGATCGGTGTTGAAGCGCTTGCCCTTGTCCTGCACCGAGATGTTGCGGAACCGGTCGCGCAGGCGCTGGATGGTGCCGGTGACCTGCTCGAGCGACTCGTCCGTGCGGAACACCTGGGCGTTCTTGTCCATCTCGTCCTGCAGCTCCTTGCGGATCGAGGCGATCCGCTCGGTTCCGGTGGCGCCTCGGAGCGAGGCGAGCATGTCGCGGATCGCGCCGGCGGGGTTCTCGGGCAGGGGAGTGAAGTCGACGGTCTGCGAGTAGTCGGCGGCGTTGTTGCCGCTGCGCTTGCCGAAGACGTTGATGTCGAGCAGCGAGTTGGTGCCGAGGCGGTTCGAGCCGTGCACCGAGACGCAGGCGCACTCGCCGGCGGCGTAGAGGCCGGGGACGACGGTGGTGTTGTCCGAGAGGACCTCCGCCTTGACGTTCGTCGGGATGCCGCCCATCGCGTAGTGCGCGGTCGGCATGACCGGCACCGGCTCGACGACCGGGTCGACGCCCAGGTAGGTGCGGGCGAACTCGGTGATGTCCGGGAGCTTCGTCTCGAGCACCTCGGCGCCGAGGTGGGTGCAGTCCAGCAGCACGTAGTCCTTGTGCGGGCCGGCGCCGCGGCCCTCCGCGACCTCCTGGACCATGCAGCGGGCGACGATGTCGCGCGGCGCGAGGTCCTTGATGGTCGGGGCGTACCGCTCCATGAAGCGCTCGCCCGAGGCGTTGCGGAGGATCGCACCCTCTCCTCGCGCTCCCTCGGTGAGGAGGATGCCGAGCCCGGCGAGGCCGGTCGGGTGGAACTGGAAGAACTCCATGTCCTCGAGGGGGAGGCCCTTGCGCCAGATGATGCCGACGCCGTCGCCCGTGAGGGTGTGCGCGTTCGACGTCGTCTTGTAGATCTTGCCGAAGCCGCCGGTCGCGAAGATGATCGCCTTCGCCTTGAAGACGTGCAGCTCGCCGGTCGCCAGCTCGTAGGCCACGACGCCGGACGGCTTGTTCACGCCGTCGACCTCGGTCATCACGAGGTCGAGCACGTAGAACTCGTTGAAGAAGTTGATGCCCAGGCGGACGCAGTTCTGGAACAGCGTCTGCAGGATCATGTGGCCGGTGCGGTCCGCCGCGTAGCAGGCCCGGCGCACGGGTGCCTTGCCGTGGTCGCGGGTGTGACCGCCGAATCGACGCTGGTCGATCTTGCCGTCCTCGGTGCGGTTGAACGGCAGGCCCATGTTCTCGAGGTCGATGACCGCGTCGATGGCCTCCTTCGCGAGGATCTCCGCCGCGTCCTGGTCGACGAGGTAGTCGCCGCCCTTGACCGTGTCGAAGGTGTGCCACTCCCAGCTGTCCTCCTCGACGTTCGCGAGGGCGGCGGCCATGCCGCCCTGCGCCGCACCGGTGTGCGAGCGCGTCGGGTACAGCTTGGAGATGACGGCGGTCTTCGCCTTGGGCCCGGCCTCGATCGCGGCGCGCATGCCCGCTCCGCCGGCTCCCACGATCACCACGTCGAACTGGTGGTAGTGGACGCCGTCGGCGCCGAGGGTCTGGGTGAAGGCGCTCTGATCAGCGCCGCCGCTGTGGACGTGGCCTGGTGTGCTCACTGGGTGACTGCTCCGTTGAACGGGGTGGAAGGGCGGGAGTGGGGGAGGGGCGCTCCCGGTGGCGTGGCGGTGCCGCGCGGACGGACCACGCGGCACCGGGCGCCTAGGCGGCGCAGAAGGAGGGCAGCAGGCTCGGGTCCCCGCCGGTGGGGCAGGGGTTGAAGCCGAAGACGACGTAGGTGCCGAGCGCGATCAGCGCGACGACCGAGACGACGATGCCGCCCTTGAAGACGCGGGCCAGCAGCGGCGAGGTCGCGTAGTCGTTGACCAGCGTGCGCATGCCGTTGCCGCCGTGGATGAGCGCGAGCCAGAGCATCGCGACGTCCCACCACTGCCAGAACGGGTTGGCGAGCTTGCCGCCGACGAAGCCGAAGTCGATCGCCTTGATGCCGTCGCCGAGCAGCAGGTTGAAGATCAGGTGCCCGAAGATCAGGACGATCAGCACGACGCCGGAGGCGCGCATGTAGATCCAGCCCCACTTCTCCCAGTTGGTGCCGGAGGAGCGGGTCGGGACATGCGGAGTCCGCGGTGCGGCGACGGTGCTCAATGGGCACCTCCCTCGCTGAAGACGTTGATGAGGTGGCGGGGCGCGAAGCCGAGCATCAGCACGACCCACAGGCCGATGACGACCCAGAAGAGCAGGCGCTGGTTCCGGGTGGCCCAGCTCCAGAAGTCGACGAGGATGATGCGCAGGCCGTTCATGGCGTGGAACGCGATCGCGGCCACGAGGCCGGTCTCGCCGAGGCCCATGATCGGGTTCTTGTACTGGGCGATGACCGCGTTGTACGCCTCGGGGCTCACGGCGATGAGGGCCGTGTCGAGGACGTGCACGAGGAGGAAGAAGAAGATGGCGACACCGGTGATCCGGTGCAGCACCCACGACCACATGCCTTCGCGACCGCGGTAGAGGGTTCCGGCCGGACGGCGGATCTTCCCCTGCTTCCGGGGTGCGAGGGTTTGAGCAGCTGAAACTGACACGAACAACCCTCCCTGGTTGACTGCTCCGTCGGCCTGACCGGACCCGCGACTCGAGGACGCGGGCGGGGCGGAGGAGCGGCGAGAACACTCGCTCCACGATTCTAAGCGCCGGGCCCGGTCGCCGCGGCTTAGGCGAGCCTTAGCTGCCGCGGGCCATCGACACCGGTGCGCCGACCGTCGCGTAGTGCGCGAGGAGCTCGTCCGTGAGCGCGCTCCAGGTGCGGTGCAGCACGCGGCGCCGGCCCGCCTCGCCGAGCCTCGAGCGGAGCCCCGGATCGTCCAGCAGCCGCTCGACCTGCCGACGCAGATCGGAATCGCTCTCCGGCGCGTAGAGCAGCCCGTCCACGCCGTGCTCGATCAGATCGGTCGGGCCGCCGGCGTGCGGGGCGACGACCGCCGTGCCCGAGGCCTGCGCCTCCTGCACGGTCTGGCCGAAGGTCTCCTCGGTGCCGGTGTGCACGAAGACGTCCAGGGCCGCGAAGACCGCGGGCAGTCGCTCCCCGTCGAGCCGTCCGAGCATCCGCGCCGAGGAGCCGAGCGCCGCCGCGACCCGGGAGGAGGAGGGGCCGTAGCCGCCGACGACCAGGTCCGCGCCCGGAAGAGAGGAGAGGGAGGCCAGGCGCTCGACGCGCTTCTCGGGGGAGAGACGGCCGATGTAGCCGACGAGCGCGTCACCGGGCGCGACCGGCGCCCGCACCTCGGCGGCGTAGGGGGAGGAGCGCATCCGCGGGTGGAAGCGGTCGCTCTGCACGCCGCGCCCCCAGAGCGCGGTGCGCTCGATGCCGGCCGCGGCGAGGTCGTCGAGCGCGCTGGTCGAGGGGGCGAGCGTCAGGTCGGCGCCCGCGTGGATCTGGCGGATCACCCGCCAGGCCAGGGCCCGGGCGCCGCGGATCCCGTAGCGGGCGGCGAAGCGCGGGACGTCGGTCTGGTAGATCGCGACGCTGGGCACCCCGAGCCGGTTCGCCGAGGCGATGGCCCGCGCCCCCAGAAGGAAGGGCGAGGCGACGTGCACGACATCGGGTTCGAAGGCGGCCAGCTCGCGGGTGAGCGCCAGCGTCGGGATGCCGACGGGGAAGTCGCGGTAGGCGATCGCCGGGTGCTCGACGACGCGGTGGCCGGCGTAGTGCCCGGGCGCACCCGCGGCAGGGCAGACGACGAGGGCCTCGATCCCGCGCGCCGCGAACTCGTCGAGGACCCGGAGGACGCTCGTGGTGACACCGTTCAACGACGGGAGGAAGCTCTCCGTGACGACCGCGACTCTCACCCTCCGGACGCTACGGGCGCCGTGTGAACGCGGGAGCGCGCCCGGGTGAACGGACGGACACGTCCGGGCGCCCTTGTATCCTGCGGACATGACATCACCTGAGACCGATGGCCGCGCCCCGCTCGACCGCTTCTACAGCGTGATCCCGGCAGGCGGGATCGGCTCGAGGCTGTGGCCGCTCTCCCGGGCCGACGCCCCGAAGTTCCTGCACGACCTCACCGGCTCGGGCCAGACCCTGCTCCGCGACACCTGGGACCGCCTCGCCCCGATCTCGGGTGCCGACCGGATCATGGTCGTCACCGGCCGTGCGCACCGCGCCGCGGTGGAGCAGCAGCTCGAGAGCCTCGAGGACCTCAACGTCGTCCTCGAGAGCGAGCCGCGCGACTCCTCCGCCGCGATCGGCCTCGCCGCCGCGATCCTCGAGCGCCGCGAGCCCGGCGTGATCATCGGCTCGTTCGCAGCCGACCACGTGATCAGCGGTCAGCACCTCTTCCACGACGCGGTGGCCGAGGCTGTCGTCGCCGCCGACGCCGGCTTCATCGCGACGATCGGCATCACGCCGACCGAGCCGGCGGTGGGCTTCGGCTACATCCGCACCGGCGACCACCTCGGCATCGAGGGCGCCGCGCACACGCTCGCCGTCGACTCCTTCGTCGAGAAGCCCGACGCCGACACCGCCCGCACCTACGTGCAGAGCGGTCAGTACCTCTGGAACGCCGGCATGTTCATCGCCCGCGCCGACCGCCTGCTCGAGGAGCTCGGCCGCTCGAAGCCGAAGCTGCTCGCCGGCCTGCTCGAGCTCGCGGAGGCGTGGGACACCCCGGAGCGCGGCGCGGTCGTCGACCGCATCTGGCCGGGCCTGGAGAAGATCGCGATCGACTACTCGGTCGCCGAGCCGGCCGCCGCGGAGGGCAAGCTCGCCGTCGTCCCCGGCCACTTCTCCTGGGACGACGTCGGCGACTTCGCCTCCATCGCGAAGCTGCACGCGAGCGGCCTGCGCTCCGACCTGGCGATCCTCGGCGAGGACGCCCGCGTCCTCGCCGACTCCGCCACCGGCATCGTGGTCAGCGGCGGCAATCGCACCATCGCGCTGATCGGCGTGAAGGACATCGTCGTCGTCGACACCCCCGACGCCCTCCTCGTCACCACCACGGAGAACGCCCAGAAGGTGAAGGGCGTCGTCGACGCCCTCCGCCTCTCGGGCCGCACCGACGTCCTCTAGTCGATCGACCCGAGATCCGTCGTCCTGGAACAGGTGGATCTCGATACGCGCGCTCCGCGCACTCCTCGATCAGCATGCCCGTGCGACCGCGAGCCCTGAGGGCGCGCGCCGTGAGCAGCTGGCAATGCCCCTGGCTGGACATGTGCCCTCCGCGGCGCGGGCCTCCCGGACTCCCTCGCCCGAAGGGTCGAGGGCCGCGAGCGGAAATCGCGTGCCAGCGATTTCCGCCAGCCCGACGCGACACGCTCTGCAGAACGCACCACCTCGATGGGCCGACCGCGGGGGAGGAGCCGCTCGCGGCTCCTCCCCAAGATCAACACTGTGTAACGCTTCCCGAGTTGGCCCTCCGCGGCGGCTGAGCGTTCCGACACCTTGGGTAACGTGAGGTCATCGATGCCCTGCAGTGCCGATCGTGCGCGCGGGGCCGAATCTTGGAGGACGAATCTTGACTATCACCACGCGTAAGGCCGCGTTCGGCGGTCTCGCCGCTCTGGGCGTCACCGCGCTTCTCGCCGGTTGCGCCTCCGCCCCCGAGGAGAGCGGCTCGAGCGCCGCCGCCGGTGGCGACTTCCTGCCCTGCATGGTCTCCGACGCGGGCGGGTTCGACGACAAGTCGTTCAACGAGCTGGGCTACAACGGCCTGGTCGCGGCGTCCGAGGACCTCGGCGTCACCCCGAAGACCGTCACCTCGGAGTCCGAGACGGACTACGCGCCCAACCTGACGAGCCTCGTCGACCAGGGCTGCAACCTGATCATCACCGTCGGCTTCGCCCTCGCCGAGGCCACCTCGGCCGCGGCGGAGGAGAACACCGACATCGACTTCGCCATCATCGACGACGCGTCAATCGACCTGCCGAACGTCAAGCCGATCACGTTCGACACCTCGCAGTCGGCGTTCCTCGCCGGCTACGCGGCGGCGTCGTACTCGAAGACGGGCGTCGTGGGCACCTACGGCGGCCAGCAGTTCCCGACCGTCACGATCTTCATGGACGGCTTCGCGGACGGCGTGGCGTACCACAACGAGCAGAAGGGCACCGACGTCAAGGTCGTCGGCTGGGACGTCGCCGCGCAGACGGGCTCGTTCACCGGAGGCTTCGCCGCCGGTGTCGAGGCCAAGTCGGCCGCGCAGTCCCTGATCGACCAGAACGCCGACGTCATCCTCCCGGTCGGCGGCCCGATCTTCCAGTCGGCCATCGAGGCCATCCGCGACTCCGGCAAGGAGATCGCCATGGTGGGTGTCGACGCCGACCTGTACGAGACCTACCCCGACGGCGGCGACCTGTACCTGACCTCGATCCTCAAGGGCATCGAGGCCGGCACGACCGACGTCACCTCCACCGCGGGCGCCGACGCCTTCGACGCGACCCCGTACGTGGGCACGCTCGAGAACGACGGTGTCGGCATCGCGCCGTTCCACGACTTCGAGTCGAAGGTCTCGGCCGACCTGCAGGGCGAGCTGGACACCATCAAGGAGGGCATCATCGACGGCTCGATCACCGTCGAGTCGCCGTCCGCTCCCGCCGCGTCCTGATCTCCGGATCGATCGCAGCGCACTGACGAAGAGGCCGGTGGGCCCGAGTTCTGCTCGGGCCCACCGGCCTCTCGTCGGCTGTCCCGCCGGCTCCCGCGCGCTGGCAGCCCGCACCGAAAGTTAGATTGGACCCATGAAGCTCGAACTGCGGGGCATCACGAAGCGCTTCGGCGCTCTCGTGGCCAACGATCACATCGACCTCACCGTCGAACCCGGTGAGATCCACTGCCTCCTCGGCGAGAACGGCGCGGGCAAGTCCACGCTGATGAACGTCCTGTACGGGCTGTACCAGGCGGAGGAGGGCGACATCCTGCTGGACGACGTGGTCCAGCGCTTCTCCGGCCCCGGCGACGCCATGAAGGCGGGGATCGGGATGGTGCACCAGCACTTCATGCTCGTCCCGGTCTTCTCGGTCGCCGAGAACGTCATGCTCGGCCACGAGGAGACGAAGTCGGGCGGGCGGCTCGATCTGGCCGCGGCGCGCGCCCGCGTCCGCGACATCTCCGACCGCTTCGGCTTCGACGTCGACCCCGATGCGATCGTCGAGGACCTGCCCGTCGGCGTCCAGCAGCGGGTCGAGATCATCAAGGCGCTCTCCCGCGACGCGAAGGTCCTCGTCTTCGACGAGCCGACCGCCGTGCTGACCCCGCAGGAGACCGACGAGCTGATCGCGATCATGCGGCAGCTGCGCGCCTCCGGGACCGCGATCGTCTTCATCACGCACAAGCTGCGCGAGGTCCGCGAGGTCGGCGACCGCATCACGGTCATCCGCCTCGGCCAGGTCGTGGGGGAGGCCTCGCCGACCGCGAGCAACGCGGAGCTGGCCTCGCTGATGGTCGGCCGCGCCGTCGAGCTCACCGTCCAGAAGGAGCCGGCGCGGGCGGGCGACGAGGCCCTCGTCGTCAGCAACCTCACCGTCCGGGACGCGAACGGGCAGGCCGTCGTCGACGACGTCTCGTTCGAGGTCCGCCGCGGCGAGATCCTCGCCATCGCCGGCGTGCAGGGCAACGGCCAGACCGAGCTGACCGAGGCGATCATGGGCCTGCAGGAGCGTGTCGAGGGCACGGTGACCCTCGACGGCCGCCGGCTCGACGGCCTCTCCGTCCGCCGGGTGCTCGACGCCGGCGTCGGCTTCGTCCCCGAGGACCGCACCGAGGACGGCCTGGTCGCCGAGTTCACCATCGCCGAGAACCTGATGCTCGACCGCAGCGACAGCGGCCCCTTCGTCAAGGGTCTCGGCCTGCAGCTGAAGGCGCTGGAGACGTTCGCCGAGGAGCGCGTCCGCGAGTTCGACGTCCGCGCGCAGGGCATCACCACCCACGTCGGCCGCCTCTCCGGCGGCAACCAGCAGAAGGTCGTCCTGGCCCGCGAGCTCAGCCGTGAGCTGCGGCTGTTCATCGCCGCCCAGCCGACCCGCGGCATCGACGTCGGCTCGATCGAGTTCGTGCACAAGCGCATCGTCGAGACCCGCGACACCGGCGTGCCCGTCATCGTCGTCTCCACCGAGCTCGACGAGGTCGCGGCTCTCGCCGACCGCATCGCGGTCATGTACAAGGGCGGCATCATCGGGATCGTCCCCGCCGACACTCCCCGGGAGACCCTGGGGCTCATGATGGCCGGGCAGTCGCCCGCCGAGAAGGGTGCGGCCGCATGAGCGACGCGCAGTTGCCCGCCGTCGATCCGGACGCCGAGTCCGAGAGGGCGACCGGTCTCGAGCCGGGCCAGAAGCCGGGTCAGGAGGCGCGGCCCGGCCCGATCGAGAGCGGGGCCTCGCGTGTCCTCCGCGAGATCCTCTCCGGCACCGCTCTGATGTCGGTGCTGGCCGTCCTGCTCTCGCTGATCGCGGGCGGCGTGCTGATCGCCGCCACCGACCCCGAGGTCCAGTCGGCCTCGGGCTACTTCTTCGCCCGGCCGCTCGACACGCTGCAGGCGATCTGGCAGTCGGTCGCCGGGGCGTACTCCTCGCTCTTCCAGGGCTCGGTCTACAACTTCCGCCGCGAAGGCTTCGCGAACGGCATCAAGCCGCTGACCGACACCCTCGCCTTCGCCACGCCGCTGATCGCGGGCGGCCTCGGCGTCGCCCTCGCCTTCCGCGTCGGGCTCTTCAACATCGGCGGCCGCGGCCAGATGCTGATCGCCGCCGCCTGCGCCGGCTGGGTCGGCTTCTCCTTCGACCTGCCGTTCGGCGTGCACCTGGTGATCACCCTCGCCGCGGGCATCCTGGGCGGGGCGCTCTGGGGCGGACTCGTCGGCCTGCTCAAGGCGCGGACCGGCGCTCATGAGGTGATCCTCACCATCATGCTCAACTACGTCGCGTTCTACTTCGTCTCCTATCTGCTGCGCACGCCGGGCGCCCTCCAGGCTCCGGGCTCGAACAACCCGAAGTCGCCCGGGATGAAGGACACGGCGGTCTTCCCCGACCTGCTCGGCTCCGGCTACTCGCTCAACCTCGGCTTCGTCGTCGCGATCCTCGCGACCGTCTTCGTCTGGTGGCTGCTCAACCGCTCGAGCATCGGCTTCAAGTTCCGCGCGGTGGGGGAGAACCCGCACGCGGCCCGGGTCGCCGGCATCGACGTCAAGAACAGCTACGTCTACGCGATGCTGCTCTCCGGCGGTCTGCTCGGCCTCGCCGGCAGCGCGCAGGTGATGGGCACCGTCACCACCGGCTTCACCTCCGGGATCGACGCGGGCATCGGCTTCGACGCGATCACCGTCGCGCTGCTGGGCCGCTCGCGGCCCTGGGGCGTGTTCTTCGCCGGCATCCTCTTCGGCGCGTTCAAGGCCGGCGGCTACTCGATGCAGGCCGCCGAGGGCGTGCCGATCGACGTGGTCCTCGTCGTGCAGTCGCTGATCGTCCTCTTCATCGCCGCGCCGCCCCTGGTGCGCGCGATCTTCCGCCTCCCGACGCCCGGGGTCGCCCCCAAGCGCCGCGCGCGCCGCACCACGGAGGTGTCCGCATGACCACCGCAGTCTCCCGTGCCCCCGGGACCGCGTCCCGGGTCGCCGTCCGCAGCTGGAAGGCCCCGATCGCGTTCGGGATCTTCTCGCTGCTGGCCGTGATCCTGTTCGTGGCCCTCGGCCGCGACGGCACCAGCTCGTTCCGCCTCGCCTCCGGCAACGACTTCTTCGCCCTGCCGGACCTGCCGTTCCCGACCCGCGCCACCGGCGTGGTCGTGGCGGTCGTCCTGGTCGGTCTGACGGCGGTCGCCGTCGCGTTCACCCGCTCGGCCCGCCGCCTGCCGCTCTGGCTCTCGGCGCTCTTCGCGCTCGTCTTCCTGGTCGGCTTCCTGGTCTGGGCGTCCGCGGGCGCGACGCTGCCGCTGCCGGGGCTGCTCCTCGGCACCGTCGGGCTCGCGACTCCGCTGATCTTCGGCTCGCTCGGCGGGGTCATCTCGGAGCGCGTCGGCGTGGTCAACGTCGCGATCGAGGGCCAGCTGCTGGCCGGCGCCTTCACCGCGGCGATGGTCGGCTCGCTGACCCGCCAGCCCGTGCTCGGCCTGCTCGCGGCGATGATCGCGAGCGTGCTGGTCTCGTTCGTGCTCGCCGCCTTCGCGATCAAGTACCTGGTCGACCAGGTGATCGTCGGCGTCGTCCTCAACGTCCTCGTGACGGGGCTCACGAGCTTCCTCTACTCGCAGGTGCTGACCAGCGACGCCGCCGTCTTCAACTCGCCGGTCAAGTTCGACCGGCTGCCGATCCCGGGACTCAGCCAGGTGCCGATCCTCGGACCGGTGCTGTTCAACCAGACGATCATCGTCTACCTGATGTACTTCGCGATCTTCGCCGTGTGGTGGGGGCTCTTCAAGACGAAGTGGGGCCTGCGGCTCCGCGCGGTCGGCGAGCACCCCCAGGCCGCGGACACCGTCGGCATCAACGTCGCCAGGACGCGGTTCTGGAACGTCTCGCTGGCCGGCGCGATCGCGGGCATGGGCGGGGCGTACTACACGCTCGACGCGGTCGGCGCCTTCGGCAAGGAGATGACAGCGGGCGCGGGCTTCATCGCCCTGGCGGCGGTCATCTTCGGCCGCTGGGACCCGATCAAGGCCACCCTCGCCTCGCTGCTGTTCGGCTTCGCGACCAACCTGCAGAACGTGCTCGGCGTCATCGGCTCGCCGGTGCCGAGCGAGTTCATGCTGATGCTGCCCTACGTGGTGACGATCTTCGCGGTCGCCGGCCTGGTCGGGCAGTCGCGGGGTCCGGCCGCCGCCGGCAAGCCCTACTTGAAATCGTGAGGACGGAACCGATGACCGACATCGACTGGGACGCGCTGCGCTCCGCCGCGCTCGACGCGATGGGCAAGGCCTACGTGCCGTACTCGAAGTTCCCCGTGGGCGTCGCCGCGCTGGTCGACGATGGCCGGGTGATCTCCGGCTGCAACGTCGAGAACGCCTCCTACGGCCTGACCCTCTGCGCCGAGTGCGCGCTGGTGTCCTCGCTGCACATGACGGGCGGCGGCCGGCTCGTCGCCTTCACCTGCGTCGACGGCAAGGGCGGCGTGCTGATGCCCTGCGGGCGCTGCCGTCAGCTGCTCTTCGAGCACTCCGCCGACGGGATGCTCCTGCAGACCGTGTCGGGCGTGAAGTCGATCGACGAGGTCATCCCCGACGCGTTCGGTCCGCGCACCCTCGAGGCGTACGCGGCCGAGTAGTCCCGCCCCGCCGACGCCCTCCGCGGCGCCGACGGCCCTCCGCGGCCGTGCCGCGCCGCCGCCTCCCGCTCCCACTCCTGAACCGAGGACCCCGCATGACCCCGTCCACCCCCGTCGAGGCGTTCGACGCCGTCGACGTCATCCGCACCAAGCGCGACCGCGGCACGCTCTCGACCGCGCAGATCGACTGGCTGATCGACGCCTACACCCGCGGCTACGTCCAGGGCGAGCAGATGGCCGCCTTCGCGATGGCCGTGCTGCTCAACGGGATGGACCGCGACGAGATCCGCGACCTGACCCTCGCGATGATCGCGAGCGGCGAGCGGATGAGCTTCGACGGCCTCGGCAAGCGGACGGTCGACAAGCACTCCACCGGCGGTGTCGGCGACAAGATCACGCTGCCGCTGATGCCGCTGGTCGCCTCCTTCGGCGTCGCGGTGCCGCAGCTCTCGGGTCGCGGCCTCGGCCACACCGGCGGCACGCTCGACAAGCTCGAGGCGATCCCCGGCTGGCGCGCGGACCTCAGCAACGAGGAGATGTTCGAGCAGCTGCGGACCGTCGGCGGCGTCATCTGCGCCGCGGGCTCCGGTCTCGCCCCGGCGGACAAGAAGCTCTACGCCCTGCGCGACATCACCGGCACCGTCGAGGCGATCCCGCTGATCGCCTCCTCGATCATGTCGAAGAAGATCGCGGAGGGGACCGACGCCCTGGTCCTCGACGTCAAGTTCGGCTCCGGCGCGTTCATGACCGACGTCGAGCGCTCCCGCGAGCTGGCCCGCGCCATGGTCGATCTCGGCAACGACGCCGGCGTCCGCACCACGGCGCTGCTGACCAACATGAACGTGCCGCTCGGCCTCGCGATCGGCAATGCGAACGAGGTCCGCGAATCCGTCGAGGTGCTCGCCGGAGGCGGCCCCGCGGACGTCCGCGAGCTGACCCTCGCGCTCGCCCGCGAGATGCTGGCGCTGGCCGGGCAGCCCGACGCGGACGTCGAGGGCGCGCTCGACGGCGGCGCGGCGATGGACACCTGGCGTGCCGTCATCCGCGCCCAGGACGGCGACCCGGACGGCGCGCTGCCGGTCGCCCGCGAGACGCACGTCGTCCTGGCCGAGCGTGACGGCGTCCTGGTCGAGCAGCAGGCGCTGCCCTTCGGCATTGCGGCCTGGCGTCTCGGCGCGGGGCGCGCGCGCCAGCAGGACGCGGTGCAGCACGCCGCCGGCATCGACCTGCACGCGAAGCCCGGCGACCGGGTCCGCGCCGGTCAGCCGCTCTTCACCCTGTCCGCCGACGAGCCGTCCCGCTTCTCCCGCGCGCTCGAGGCGCTGGACGGCGCGTACCGCATCGGCGACGAGGGCGACGCCGTCCTCGACGGCGGCCCGCTCGTGGCGGAGCGCATCGCCTGACCCGGACGGGGTGGCAGCGGCGAGGGGGGCCGGCGCGGGCGGCACCGTAAGGTGGTCGGCGACCCGTCGTCCCACCGGAGGAGCACCGTGACCGACAGCACCGAGACCGGCAGCAGCCACGAGGAGTACCTCCTCCCGGGCGAGGGCATCCTCATCGACGACCTGCCCAAGGTGTCGCTGCACGACCACCTCGACGGCGGACTCCGCGCCGAGACGATCGTCGACATCGCCGCGCAGACCGGCGTCGCCCTGCCCGCCGAGGACCCCGAGGCTCTCGAGCGGTGGTTCACCAGCACGGCGGACTCCGGCTCGCTCGAGGACTACCTCGCCACCTTCGAGACCACGATCGCCGTCATGCAGACCGCCGCGTCGCTCGAGCGCGTCGCCCGCGAGTTCGTGCTCGACCTCGCCGCCGACGGAGTCGTCCACGGCGAGATCCGGTGGGCCCCCGAGCAGCACCTCCGCGCCGGTCTCACCCTCGACGCGGCCGTCGAGGCCGTGCAGGAGGGACTCGAGCAGGGCGTCCAGGAGGCGGCCGCGCACGGCTCGCGGCTCGGCGTCGGCCAGCTGATCACCGCGATGCGGCACACCGACCGCTCGCTCGAGATCGCCGAGCTGGCCCTGCGCCACCGCGAGCGCGGCGCGATCGGCTTCGACATCGCCGGCGCGGAGGCGGGCTTCCCCGCGTCGCGGCACCGCCCCGCCTTCGAGCTCCTCGCCGCCGCGCACTTCCCGACGACCGTGCACGCGGGCGAGGCCGACGGCCTCGACAGCATCCGCTCGGCGCTCCTGGACGGCCGGGCGCTGCGCCTCGGCCACGGCGTCCGGCTCGCGGAGGACATCCGCGTCGAGCGCCAGGACGACGACGCCAGCTACGTCACGCTCGGCGAGCTCGCCGAGTGGGTGAAGGACCGGCGGATCGCGCTCGAGCTCAGCCCCTCCTCGAACCTGCAGACCGGGGCGATCGCCGCGTGGGGCGCCGAGCTCGCCGATCACCCGTTCGACCTGCTCTACCAGCTCGGCTTCCGCGTCACCGTCAACACGGACAACCGCCTGATGAGCGGCACGACGCTCAGCCGCGAGCTCGCGCTGCTCTCGGACGCGTTCGGCTACGACCTCGACGACCTCGAGGCGTTCCAGGTCAACGCGGCCGAGGCGAGCTTCCTGCCGCTGGACGAGCGCCGCGAGCTGATCGAGACGATCAGCGCCGGCTTCGAGGCGGCCTGAGCATGCCGCTCGACCCGCTCTCCGACGCCGCGGTGGCACTGCGCCACCCCGCCTCCAGCTGGCGCGAGGCGGTCATGGAGGCGGGCCGCGCCCTCGAGCGCAGCGGCGCCGTCGACCCCGCCTACTCCCGCCGGATGGTCGAGCAGGTCGACGTGCTCGGGCCCTACATCGTGATCGCCCCCGGCCTCGCCCTCGCGCACGCCCGCCCCGGCAACGACGTGCTCGCGGACGGGATCTCGGTGGTCACCCTCGCCGACCCCGTCGCCTTCGGCCACAGCACCAACGACCCGGTCTCGGTCGTCATCGGCATCGCCGCCACCCAGGCGCACGGCCACGTCGGCTTCGTCTCCGGCCTCGCCGACGTCCTCAGCAAGCCGGACGCGGTCGCGGCCCTCGCCGCCGCCCGCACCGTCCGCAGCATCAACGCCGTCCTCACCGACGACACCCCGCACCACGGAAGAAGCGCATGAAGATCGTCACCCTCTGCGGCGCCGGAATCGGCACCTCCGCCATCCTCAAGCTCGGCGCCGAGCGCGCCCTCGAAGCACTCGACCTCGAGGCCGAGGTCGTCGCCTCCGACCTCGCCTCCGTCGACGCCCTCGCCGCCGACGCGCAAGTCATCCTCACCTCCCGCGAGCTGATCGGCAGGATCGGCAAGACCTTCGCCGAGGTCGTCGTCATCGACAACTACCTCGACCAGACCGAGATCACGGCGAAGATCGAGCGCGCACTCGGCTGATCCGCCGGAGGCGGATCAGTTGCGTCGTTTTCTGAGCCGCTCCCTGCGCGGCTCATCGCGGTCGGCTTGTCGACGTGGTGCGTCCCGTGGAGCGGGTTGCGTCGCGCTGTCGAGAATCGCTTGGCACGCGATTCTCGATCGCGCGCTCTGCCTTGAGGGTGCTCGTTCCTGGTGGGTGCGAGGGCGTTCCGAGTCGCGAGATGCCACTTGGGTGCGCGACACGCCGGGGGAAGCGTGCGCAAGTGGCATCTCGCGGAGGGGGCGGCGGGTCAGGGGGCCAGCAGGGTGAGGGTGCGGGTGAGGAGGGCTCGGGCGCGGGCGGGGGAGAGGCGGGTCGGCTGCTCGGCGGCGCGGGTGACGGCGATGCCGTCGAGGACGGCGAGGAGGAGCGCAGCGTCGTCGGGGTCGAGCGGCGCCGTGGGGTGCGCGGCGCGCAGCAGCTCCAGGACGACGTCCTCCGTGCGCGACCAGCCGGCGGTGTGCAGGGCGCGGATCTCCGGGTCGGTGCCGGCGCGCGAGGCGAACGCGGTCCAGACGACGGCGTCGGGGACGTCGGCGTCCTCGACGCAGGCGATCGCCTCGCAGAAGGCGCGCAGGCGAGCGTCCGCCGACGGCTCCTCCTCCCGCAGGTCGAGCATCCGCCGGCGGAACCGCTCCTCCACCGCTGCCATCGCGCCCGTCAGCAGCGCCTGCTTCGTCGGGAAGTGGTGCTGGACGGCGCCCGCCGAGACGCCCGCTTCGGCGGCGACGGTCCGGATGCTGAGCTGATCCGCCCCGCGCGTCGAGAGGACGGTGACGACCGCCGAGAGGATGTCGCTCCTGCTCTCGCGCCGATCGGCCACGTGCGCTCCTCTCGATCCGTCCGCTTGAGCAGGCTACGCTCTCGACCATGACCAATACGACTGTATTGCCCGCCGCTGAGACGGCGAGAGCGCGCATCGACTCGCTGGACGTGGTCCGCGGCGTCGCGATCATCGGGACCCTCGGCACCAACATCTGGCTGTTCTCCCACCCCTGGGGACTGCTCGGGATGCTCAGCGAGCCGGTGACGGCCGGGACGTCCCCGGGCGCGCAGACCGTGCAGCTGGTGCTGATGGCTCTGGCGCAGGGGAAGTTCCTCGCCCTGCTCTCGCTCACCTTCGGCATCGGGCTGGCGATCCAGCACGCGTCCGCGGTCCGCCGCGGGCGAGGCTGGCCCGGCCGCTACCTCTGGCGGGCGACGCTGCTCCTGCTCGACGGCGCGGTGAACTACGTGCTGATCGCGGAGTTCGACGTGCTGATGGGCTACGCGGTCACGGGAGCGGTGGTGGCCTGGCTGCTGCTCACCCGGCCGCGGACGCAGCGGCGCACGGTGGTCGTCCTCGGCGCGCTGCACGTCCTGCTGATCTCGGCGCTCGTGGCGCTCGTGGCGACGCAGCCCGGTGCCTCCGGTCAGGGTCCCGCCGGTCGCAGCCCGTACGCGGACGCCTCCTTCCTCGGCCTCGCCCTCTTCCGGCTGCAGAACGCGGCAGTCTTCCGGGCGGAACCCGTGCTGATCGGCGTCCTCAGCCTGGCGATGTTCCTGCTCGGCGCCCAGCTGCTGCGAGCCGGCCTCTTCGCGGAGGAGGGGCGACTGCGGCGGCGGCGGCTGATGGTCCTCGGTACGGTCGCCGCTCCGGTCGATCTGGCGCTCGGACTCACCGGGAGCGCGGCCGGTCTGATGGCCGAGCGCTACCTCGTCGCTCCGCTGGTGGCACTCGGGCTGCTCGCCCTCCTCGCCGAGCTCGGCCTGCGCCGGGGCAGCGACGGCGGGCTCGCGCGTCGCGCTCGCGAGGTCGGCCGGGTCGCTCTGAGCGCCTATCTCCTGCAGAACCTGCTCGGGGGCGCTCTGTTCTACGGCTGGGGTCTCGCGCTCGCGGTCTCCGCAGCCCCGTGGCGGGTGCCGGTGACGATCGGCGCCTTCGTCCTGATCGCGGCGATCGTCGTGCTCGCCGCGCATCTCTGGCTCCGCCGCTTCGCTGTCGGCCCGGTCGAGTGGCTCTGGAGGCGCGGCGAGCAGCTGGGGAGTCGTCCCTCCCGCTGACGACGTGGTGCGCCAGGTCCCGCGCCAGGACGGCGGGGTCGGGACAGCCGTGCGATTCTCCGACGTGGCTCCGTCTCCGAGCCTCTTCATAGAATCGAGAGGACTGAAGTGCGCACTCGCATCCGCTGCACGATCGCCGGGCTCACCACCCTCGGGCTCCTGGCGGGAGGTGCTGTTCTGGGGGCGGGACCCGCCCTCGCTCAGACCGCGTCCCCCGTCTCGTCGACGGCCGCCGCCGAGTCCTCTGCCACCCCGGAGTGGAGCGCGACCACGATCTACACGGGCGGGCAGCAGGTGACCCGCCAGGGGAAGCTCTACACCGCCGGCTGGTGGACCAGCGGCGCGGACCCGCTGCTGGTCTCGGGGGCCGTCGGGACCGGCAAGGTCTGGCAGCCCGCCGCGGGCGTGACCGTGCCGACGGTCGCTCCGACCCCCGCCGCCGCGCCGGCGCCGACCGCCGCTCCCGCACCGACCCGCGCTCCTGCGCCCGTCACCGTCTCGGCGCCGCCCGTGAACTCCGCGCCGGTCGCCCCCGCGACGAACCCCTTCCCGGGTGTCGCGGAGTGGAGCGCGACGGCGACCTACACCGGCGGCCAGCAGGTCGTGCGCGACGGGAAGCTCTACACCGCCGGCTGGTGGACCAGCGGTGCGGACCCCCGCGAGGACTCTGGACCGATCGGCTCCGGCAGGGTCTGGCAGCCGGCCGCCGCGGTGACTCCGGCACCGGCACCGACTCCCGCGGTCACTCCGACGCCGGCGAGCACCACGACCCCGTCGCCCGCGCCCGCTCCGACCACCGATCCCGGGAAGGCCCCGAGACCTTCGGCGGCGCCCGCGACCGGAACGTCCCCCGCCGTCCTGCGCTCCGGCTATAAGGACATCACCATCAACATGGACTGGAACACCCACCAGCTGCGGACGGTGCTCGACGGGAAGATCGTCCCGCTCGCGGGGCCGGACTCCTGGGCGAGCCGGACCGGCAGCAGCGCGGTCACGCTCGCCTTCGCCTCCGGCACCGGGGACGCCCCGAGCTGGGCGGGCGTCACGGCGGACGAGTTCCGCAGCTCGATCGACCAGCTCGTCGCCGCGGATGTGGACTACGTGCTCGCCACCGGAGGAGCCTCGGCGGTGTTCACCGCGAACGCCGCGCAGCTCGACTCGTTCATCAGCCGCTACGCCTCGAAGAACCTGATCGGCATCGACTTCGACATCGAACGGGGGCAGACTCCCGCGCAGATCCGCGAGCTCGCCGACGCCGCGGCCGTGGCCGAGGTGAAGTATCCGGACCTCCGCTTCCAGTTCACCCTCCCCACCTCGGCGGCCTCGGACGGGTCGAAGACGAGCCTGAACGACGTCGGAGTCCCCACCGTCGAGGCGATCAAGGCCTCCGGCGTGCAGCACTACACCGTGAATCTGATGGCCATGGACTACGGGTCGGCCACTGCCGCGAACGCGGTCATCGACTCGAAGACCGGCAGGACCGACATGGGAGCGTCCGCGATCCAGGCCGCCCGGAACGTCCACGAGAAGTACGGCATCCCGTACTCGAAGCTCGAGCTGACCGCCATGATCGGCGTCAACGACGTGACCGAGGAGGTCACCTCCGTCGAGGACTTCGAGGAGATCGCCGCCTTCGTGAAGACGCAGGGCCTCGCCGGACTGCACCACTGGTCCGTCGACCGGGACACGCCCTCCACGGTGGGCGTGGTGTCTCCGCTGGGCTCCGGGACGGCCATCCCGTCGGGGGCGTTCGCCGCGGTCGTCAACCGCGCCGGCTGACCCCCGCCCGTTCGCTGCGCCGCCCCGCCGACCCGCGGGGCGGCGCAGCGGCGCGCCCCGGATCCGGCCCTCGACGTCGATGTCGCTCGCCCTTCTCTGCATCCGCCCTCTCCGCCCGCCCCCTTCCCAGGAGCCGACCACCCATGTCCTCGATCCCGTCCGACCCCTCCTCGCCCGGCCTCCGGCACGCCTCCCGACATCCGCGTCCGCTGCCCCGCCGACTC
The DNA here is from genome assembly GCF_022815525.1 of Rathayibacter sp. VKM Ac-2927. Taxonomy (NCBI): domain Bacteria; kingdom Bacillati; phylum Actinomycetota; class Actinomycetes; order Micrococcales; family Microbacteriaceae; genus Rathayibacter; species Rathayibacter sp. VKM Ac-2927. The sequence continues at coordinate 490,178 of NZ_JALGRT010000001.1, read as the reverse complement.
CTGTCCGTCCTCGCGACGGCCGTCGCCGTCGTCCTCGGGCTCGCCCTGTCGACGGTCGCGGCGGCGTTCGCGCTCACCGCGTCCCTGCCCTTCGCGATCGTCGTGTGGGTGGTCCTGTCCCTGCTTCTCGTCTTCCTGCTGGTCTCGGCCGTGCAGCGCCTGCTCCCGCGACGGCCTCGGCCGGTCCGCCGGTCGGTGCGCCTGCGCACTCCGGTCGTCGTCGCGGTCGTCGCGACCGCCGCCGTCAGCGCACTCGCCGGCGGGACCGTCCTCGCGCCGATCGGCGGGTCGTCCGCAGGCTCCAGCCCGGTCGCCCCGCAGTACTGGGACCTCTCCACCGGTTCGCACCTCGCCTACTGGAAGACCGCGGCGACCACTCCCGGCGGATCCGACGTCCCGATCGTCTACCTCCACGGCGGCCCCGGTGCGTTCGTCACCCCCGCGGACCTCGACTCCCTGCCCACCCTCGCCGAGACCGGCCACGACGTCTACCTGTTCGACCAGGCCGGTGCCGGCTACTCCGCTGATCTCCCGCTGCGCGACTACAGCTTCGAGCGGTCGCTCGCCGACATCGACGCCGTCCGCGAGCGGACCGGCGCGGACCGCGTGATCCTCGTCGGTCACTCCGCGGGCGGCTTCCTCGCGGCCGCCTACGCCGCTGAGCACCCCGAGCACGTCGAGAAGGCGGTCCTCATCGCCGCCGGAACCTATGACCCGTCCGAGGAGGGGCGACGCGCGTCCGACGAAGCGCGGGCGGCGGCCGATGCCCGCATGAGCGAGGACCCGAACGCCGAGCAGTCGGCCCCTCTTCCGCTCGGCACTCAGCTGCGCCTGACCGCCGGCCTGGCGCTCCTGCGGACCGTCGGCCCCGACGCCGCCGTGAACCTGCTCTCCCAGGACGACGGCAGACGGGCGACGGCGACGCTGACGGGCCAGCCCAGCGGTCTCAACATCTTCTCGAACACGCTGCTGAACGCCGACTTCGAAGCCCACTGGGAGACGACGCTCGCCGAGCTCGGCGCGGTGCAGGTGCCGACGCTGCTCGTCCGACCGCAGTACGACCACGTCGACTGGCGCGGCCAGCACGCGCTCGCCCGGGCGATCCCCGGTGCTCAGACGGTCTACGTCGCGGGCGCCGACCACGATCCGTGGGCCGCGGCGTTCGAGCGGACACGCGCCGCCGTGTCCGACTTCCTCCTGGACCGGGCGCAGCCGATCTACACCGGCGACGCCGACCCGGGGCTGGCGGACGCTCCCGATCGCGGCTGACCGCCGCTCAGCGCAGGAGCTCGGCGGCTCCCGTCCGCAGGGCGTCGAGGCGGGCGGCGACCGCGCCGCGGCGGGCGTCGGCGTCCGCCTCGTGCGACCACGCGTCGAGGTAGAGCTTCACCTTGGGCTCGGTGCCGCTCGGCCGGGCGATCAGGCGGGCGCCGTCGAGGGTGAACCGCAGCGCATCCGTCGGCGGCAGCGCTCCGCCCGCCGCGAGCAGGTCCTCCGTGCGCTGCACGGCGAGGCCGCCGATCGCGGCGGGCGGCGCGCTGCGCAGCCCCGCCATGATCCGGCCGATCTCCGAGAGGTCGGTCACCCGGAGCGAGATCTGCTCCGAGCCGAACAGGCCGAAGCGCTCGGCGAAGGCGTCGAGCTCGTCGGCGATCGTGCGGCCCTCCGCGGCGAGCGACGAGGCGAGGTCGAGGAAGGCGAGCGCCGCCGAGATCCCGTCCTTGTCGCGGACCGTCTCCGGGTTCACGAGGTAGCCGAGAGCCTCCTCGTAGCCGAAGACGAGGTCCGGGACGCGGGAGATCCACTTGAAGCCGGTCAGCGTCTCCGCGAACTCCAGACCGTAGTCGCGGGCGACCGCGCCGAGCGCGGGGGAGGAGACGATCGAGCAGGCCAGCGCGCCGCCCTCCCGTCCCGCGGCGCGGGCGCGCTCGGCGGCGCGCCAGCCGAGCAGCGCGCCCACCTCGTTGCCGGAGAGGCGGCGGAAGCCGTCCTCGAGCGACGCGTCCGGGATCGCCGCGGCGAAGCGGTCGGCGTCGGGATCGTTGGCGACGATCAGCTGAGCACGGCCCGAGCGGGCCGTCGCGAAGGCGAGGTCGAGCGCGCCGGCCTCCTCGGGGTTGGGGAAGGCCACGGTCGGGAACGCGGGATCGGGATCGATCTGCTCGACGACCACGGCCGGCTCGTCGAAGTCGGCGGCCGAGAGGACCCGGTGCGCCGTCTCCCAGCCCACGCCGTGCATCGCCGTGTAGACGACGCGGAGCGGCGCCGACTGGCGGCCGACCGCCGCCGTCGCGGCGATGTAGGCGTCGACGACGGATTCGTCGGCGACCCGGTACTCACCCCGGGGCAGCTCGGTGACCCGGCGCTCGGTCGCGACCGCGAGGATCCGCTGGGCGATCGAGGAGTCGACCGGCGGCACGATCTGCGAGCCGTCGTCGTCGCCGCCGAGGTAGACCTTGTAGCCGTTGTCCTGCGGCGGGTTGTGGCTCGCCGTCACCATCACTCCGGCGTCGGCGCCGAGGTGGCGGACGGCGAAGGCGAGCACGGGAGTCGGCAGCAGGCGGGGGAGCAGCACGGCGTCGGCACCCGCGCCGGCCATCAGGGCGGCCGAGTCCTCGGCGAAGACGCGGGAGTTCCTCCGCCCGTCGTAGCCGATGACGATCAGCGGTCGCTCGAGGCCCTGCGCGCGCAGATGGTCGGCGAGCCCGACGGCCGCCTGCGAGACGAGGACGCGGTTCATCCGGTTCGACCCGGCCGCGATCGCCCCGCGGAGCCCGGCGGTGCCGAAGGCGAGGCGCTCGCGGAAGCGGTCCGCCAGCTCGGCCGCGGCGGCGGGGTCACCGGCGGCGTCGGCCGACAGCAGGTCGACGAGCTCCTGCCGCGTCTCCGGGTCGGGGTCCTGGGCGAGCCAGTCCTCGGCGCGCGCGCGGACGTCCGCCGTCACAGTGCGCCCGTGATCCCGGCGAGGAGGCGGGCGAGGTCGTCCTCGGCGTTCCGCCCGGCCTCGAGGACCTCCTCGTGGCTCAGCGGCGTCTTCTGGATGCCCGCCGCCAGGTTCGTGATCAGCGACATGCCCAGCACCTCCATGCCCGCCTCGCGCGCCGCGATCGCCTCGAGGGCGGTCGACATGCCGACGATGTGGCCGCCGATGATCCGGGCCATCTGCACCTCGGCCGGGCTCTCGTAGTGCGGGCCGCGGAACTGCACGTAGACGCCGTCGTCGAGGTCGGCGCGGGTCTCGCGGGCCAGCGCGCGCAGGCGGGCCGAGTAGAGGTCGGTGAGGTCGACGAAGGTCGCGCCCTCGAGCGGGGAGTCCGCGGTGAGGTTGATGTGGTCGCTGATCAGGACCGGGGTGCCGGGCGTCCAGTGCTCCTTGATGCCGCCCGCGCCGTTGGTCAGGATCATCACCGAGGCGCCGGTCGCCGCGGCGACCCGGACGCTGTGCGCGACCCGGCGCACGCCGTACCCCTCGTAGTAGTGGGTGCGGGCGCCGATGATCAGCGCGCGCTTGCCGGTCGGCAGCAGCACCGAGCGGAGGCTGCCGCCGTGGCCGTGCACGGCCGACTTCGTGAAGCCGACGATGTCGGTCGCCGGGACCACGGCCGTCGTCTCGCCGATCGCGTCGGCGGCCTTGCCCCAGCCGCTGCCGAGCGTGAGGGCGATGTCGTGCTTCTCGACGCCGGTCGCCTCGATGATCTGGGCGGCGGCCTCGGCGGCGATCGCGAAGGGATCGGCGTCGGCGGAGTCGAGCGGATTGGGGGTCTGGTCAGCCATTCCCCCACCCTATCCACGCGCGACGCGGGGGCGGGCTCGGCCTGCGGACCCTCCTGGACCCGCGTCGATTGGGCGAACTCCCAGCACGGGAGGACAATGGGAGGCATGCCTTACGAGTTCGAGCGCACGCAGCGGATCGCCGTCCTCGGAGGGGGACCCGGCGGCTACGAGGCCGCCCTCGCCGGAGCCCAGCTGGGCGCCGAGGTCACCCTCGTCGAGCGGGTCGGAGTGGGCGGCTCGGCCGTCATCACCGACGTCGTGCCCTCGAAGTCGCTGATCGCGACCGCCGAGGCCACCAATGCGATCGGCGAGGCCGCCGACCTCGGCGTGCAGTTCTTCACCCGCCACGAGCAGACCAACAAGCCGGTCCGCCCCGAGGTCGCGGTCAATCTCGCCACGGTCAACAAGCGCCTCCTCGGGCTCGCCCGCCAGCAGTCCGAGGACATGCGCGCGAACCTCGTCCACCACGGCGTGCGCATCGTGCAGGGCGACGGACGCCTCGACGGCTCGAACGCGCTGATCGTCGCGACCGCGCCCGGCGACGAGGGCATGGACTTCGACCGGATCGAGGCGGACACCATCGTCGTGTCCGTCGGCGCCAGCCCGCGCATCCTGCCGTCCGCCGCGCCCGACGGCGAGCGGATCATGAGCTGGACCCAGCTCTACAACCTCAAGACGGTGCCCGAGCACCTGATCGTGGTCGGCTCCGGCGTCACCGGCGCCGAGTTCGCCTCCGCCTACCGCGCCCTCGGCGCCAAGGTCACGCTGATCTCCTCCCGCGACCAGGTCCTCCCCGGCGAGGACGCCGACGCCGCCGCCGTGATCGAGAACGTCTTCAAGCGCAACGGCATGGTCGTGCTGTCCAAGTCGCGCGCCGACCGCGTCGAGCGCACCGAGACCGGTGTCCGCGCCGTGCTGTCCGACGGCCGCGTCGTCGAGGGCTCGCACTGCCTGATGGCCGTCGGCTCGATCCCGAACACCGCCGGCATCGGCCTCGAGGAGGCGGGCGTCCAGCTCACCGAGTCGGGCCACATCCGCGTGAACCGCGTCGCGCGCACCAGCGTCCCCTCGATCTACGCGGCCGGCGACTGCACCACGTTCCTGCCGCTCGCCTCCGTCGCCGCCATGCAGGGCCGCACCGGCGTCTTCCACGCCATGGGCGACGCGGTGAACCCCACCGAGGTGCGCAACGTCGCGGCGAACATCTTCACCCAGCCCGAGATCGCGACCGTCGGCTGGAGCCAGAAGGAGATCGAGGAGGGCCTCGCCCAGGGCGAGATCTACAAGCTCCCGCTCGCCGCCAACCCGCGGGCCAAGATGATGGGCATCCGCGACGGCTTCGTGAAGGTCTTCGCCCGCACCGGCTCCGGCACCGTCATCGGCGGCGTCATCGTCGCCCCTAAGGCCAGCGAGCTGATCTTCCCCCTCGCTCTCGCCGTCGAGCACCGCCTCACCGTCGACCAGGTCGCCCGCGCCTTCACCGTCTACCCCAGCCTCACCGGCTCCATCTCGGAGGCGGCGCGCGCCATGCACATCGTCGGCTGAAAGCCGACGGCAGTGTTCATTTCCGGGCCGCTCCCCGCGCGGCCCGGCGCAGTCGGCTTTGCGATGGAATGCGTTCCGCAGAGCGGGTCGCGTCGCGCTGCCTCGAATCGCTGACACGCGATTCTCGCTCGCGCGCTCTGCCCTGCGGGTGAGCGGCTCCGGCGGGTGCCCGCCCCCTGCTGATCGAGTGGCGCGTGGAGCGCGCGTATCGAGATCCGGCGATGCCCGAGGCGCGGTGTCAGCGGTGGTGGTGGGAGCGGCATTCAACCGCACTGCTGATCGTGGGAGGGTCTCGATACGCCGCTGCGCGGCTACTCGACCAGCATGAACCCGCCGAGCCCGCCCGCGAGCGGCGGCCCAGCCCGCCTGCGTGGAGCGGCCCAGCTCGCCCACGAGCAGACTCAGGCAGAGCGCGTGAGCGAGAAACGCGTGTCAGCGTTTCGAGGCAGCGCGACGCAGGACGCTCTGCGGGACGCACCGCGCGAACGGGCCGACCGCGCTGAGCCGCGCGGGGAGCGGCTCAGACATGAGCACAGCCGGAGCGCACGACCGAGAAACGCGTGTCAGCGTTTCGAGGCAGCGCGACGCAGGACGCTCTGCGGAACGCACCGCGTCGCGAAGCCGACTGCGCTGAGCCGCGCAGGGAGCGGCTCAGAAAAAGGCTCAGCTCTCGATAGAGAGCAGCACGTGGCCCGAGGAGACCGTGGTGCCGGCCTCCGCGTTCAGGGAGCGGACGACGCCGTCCTTGTGGGCGGTGAGGGGCTGCTCCATCTTCATGGCCTCGAGGACGACGACGAGGTCGCCGGTGACGACGGTGTCGCCCTCGGCGACGGCGACCTTGACGATGGTGGCCTGCATCGGGGCGGTGACGGAGTCGCCGGTGACGGTGCTGACGGAGGCGGAGCCGCGGCGCTTGGGGGCGGCGGCAGCGGGACCGCGGGACGGGCCGGAGCCGACGAGGTCGCTGGGCAGGGTGACCTCGACGCGGCGGCCGTCGACCTCGACCACGACGCTCTGGCGGGCGGCCGGTCCGTCGATCGCGCCGGGCTCGCCGCTCCACGCCTCGATGGTGTTGTCGAATTCGGTCTCGATCCAGCGGGTGTAGATCGAGAACGGCTCGTCGCCGGCGGGGGCGAAGGCCGGGTCCTCGACGATCGCGCGGTGGAACGGCAGCACGGTGGGCAGGCCGGTGACCTCGAACTCGGCGAGGGCGCGGCGCGAGCGCTCGAGCGCCTCGGCGCGGGTCGCGCCGGTGACGATCAGCTTGGCCAGCAGCGAGTCGAACGAGCCGGAGATCACGTCGCCGGCGACGACGCCGGAGTCGACGCGCACGCCCGGTCCGCCGGGCGCCTTGAAGACGTGCACTGGGCCGGGGGCGGGCAGGAAGCCGCGGCCGGCGTCCTCGCCGTTGATGCGGAACTCGAAGGAGTGGCCGCGGGGCTGCGGGTCGTCGTAGTCGAGCAGGCCGCCCTCGGCGAGGCGGAACTGCTCGCGGACGAGGTCGATGCCGGTGACCTCCTCGGAGACGGGGTGCTCGACCTGCAGGCGGGTGTTCACCTCGAGGAAGGAGACGGTGCCGTCCTTGCCGATCAGGAACTCGCAGGTGCCGGCGCCGACGTAGCCGACCTCGCGCAGGATCGCCTTCGAGGCGCGGTAGAGCTCGGTGTTCTGCTCGTCGGTGAGGAACGGCGCGGGCGCCTCCTCGACCAGCTTCTGGTGCCGGCGCTGCAGCGAGCAGTCGCGGGTGGAGACGACGACGACGTTCCCGTCGGCGTCGGCGAGGCACTGGGTCTCGACGTGCCGGGGCTGGTCGAGGTACTTCTCGACGAAGCACTCGCCGCGGCCGAAGGCGGCGATCGCCTCGCGGGTGGCGGAGGCGAACATCTCCTCGACCTCGTCGCGCTCGCGGGCGACCTTCAGGCCGCGGCCGCCGCCGCCGAAGGCCGCCTTGATGGCGACCGGGAGGCCGTGCTGGTCGACGAACTCGAGCACCTCGGCGGCGCCCGAGACGGGGTTCAGAGTGCCGGGCGCGAGCGGAGCGCCGACCTTCTCGGCGACGTGGCGGGCCGAGACCTTATCGCCGAGGCGCTCGATGGCCTCCGGCGACGGGCCGATCCAGATCAGTCCGGCGTCGATGACGGCGCGGGCGAAGTCGGCGTTCTCGGCGAGGAAGCCGTAGCCGGGGTGCACGGCGTCGGCGCCGGAGCGGCGGGCGACCGAGAGCAGCTTCTCGATGACGAGGTACGTCTCGGCGCTGGTCGTGCCGCCGAGCGCGTACGCCTCGTCGGCGAGGCGGCTGTGCACGGCGTCGCGGTCCTGGTCGGCGTAGACGGCGACGGAGGCGATGCCGCTGTCGCGGGCGGCCCGGACGACGCGGACGGCGATCTCGCCTCGGTTGGCGATGAGCACCTTCGTGATACCTGGCATGGTCCCCAACCCTAGAGGGCGGCCCGCGGATGCCCGGCGCGGCTCACCACAAAGAAGGGCGAGCGCTTCGTCGGTTCCCGACAAGGGCGGCCGGGAGCGGGCGGTGTCAGCGGATGCCGGGCGTCAGCGGTTCCAGAGCGACGGCCAGGACACCCCGAGCTCGCGCACGAGCGAGCGCAGCGTCGGCACGGACATCCCGATCACCGTCGACGGGTCGCCCTCGATCGCCGTGATGAAGCCGGCGCCGCGCCCGTCGATCGTGAACGCGCCGGCCACCTCGAGCGGCTCCCCGGTCGCGACGTAGGCGTCGATCTCGTCGTCCTCGATGTCCGCGGCGAAGGTGACGGCGGCGGAGGTGACCGCTCCGGTCTCGGCGACGATCCGCCCGCCGCGGTGGTCGATCAGCCAGTGGCCGGAGTGCAGGCGGCCGGTGCGCCCGCGCTGCGCCCGCCAGCGCTCGCGGGCGCGCTCGGGCTCGTGCGGCTTGCCGTGCACGACGCCGTCGAGCACGAAGGCGGAGTCGCCGCCGAGGACCAGGCCGTCGATCTCCGGCCCGAGGACGGCCGTCGCCTTGGCGCGGGCGAGCAGCGCCACGGTCGCGTCGGCGTCCAGCGCGGCTCCGCGCTCCCGCTCGGCCCGGGCGACGGCGGCCGGCTCGTCGACCTCCGAGGGGACGACCACGGGCTCGATCCCGGCGGCGCGCAGCAGTGCCAGTCGGGCGGGGGAGGTGGAGGCGAGGTGGAGGCGCACGAGGGCTCCCTGCGATCGGGCCCACGCTGTGGGATGCTCGACGGATGGCACAGACCCCGCCCCGCGCGTCCGACCGAGCCGCGGGGACCGGCGAGGCACTCGGGACCGAGATCGAGCTCGACATTAGCAACGTCGCCCACGGCGGCGTCTTCGTCGCCCGGCACGAGGGCCGGGTCGTCTTCGTCCCCGATGTGCTGCCCGGCGAGCGGGTCCGCGTGCGGGTCAGCGAGATCCGCCACGACAGCTTCTGGCGCGGTGAGGCGCTCGAGGTGCTCGAGGCGTCGCCGCACCGCGTCGAGCACGTCTGGGCGCAGGCGGGCATCGACCGCCGCCCCGAGGAGCGCGTCGGCGGCGCCGAGTTCGGCCACGCCGCGCTCGAGTACCAGCGCGAGCTCAAGCGCGCCGTGCTGGTCGACTCCTTCTCCCGCTTCGCCCGGCGCGAGGTCGACGTCGTCGTCGCACCGGTCGCGGGCGACGACGAGACCGGCGGCCTCGGCTGGCGCACCCGCAACCGCCTGCACGTGGACGACTCCGGCCGTGTCGGGCCGTACGCCGCGCGCAGTCACCACGTCGTCGACGTCGAGGGCCTGCCGCTCGCGACCGCCGCCTCCTCGGCCGCGGCCCCGCTCGACCAGCGTCTGGCTCCGGGTTCCGTCGTCGACCTCGTCGACGCCGCCGGCTCGGACGGCGCGGCCGTGCTCGTGCACGACCCGTCCGACAAGCGCGCCAGGAGGGACCGGACGGTCGTCTCCGAGTTCGTCGCCGACCGCACCTTCCGCGTCGACCGCTCCGGCTTCTGGCAGGTGCACCGCGGCGCCGCGGCGACCCTCTTCGACGCGGTGCAGGCCGCCGTCGACGCCGGCGTCGCCGACGTCCGGGCCGCGAACCACGACCTCTACGGCGGAGTGGGGCTGCTCGCCGCCGCGCTGGCCGACCACCTCGGTGCCGGCGTCCGCGTCACGAGCGTCGAGAGCGACGCGCGGGCCACGGAGCACGCCCTGGAGAACCTCGCGGACCAGGTCGGTGCCCGCGCGGTGACCGCCCGGGTCGACCGCTACCTCCGCGACGCGCTCGCCCAGGCCGACGCCCGCGAGCGCGGGCGCTGGCGGGCCGCGACGGTCGTCCTCGATCCGCCCCGCGCCGGTGCCGGCCGCGCGGTGACCGACGCGCTGATCGAGCTGGCGCCCGCGCAGCTGGTCTACGTCGCCTGCGATCCGGTGGCGCTGGCCCGCGACGTCGGCGCGCTCTCCGCGGGCGGCTACGAGCTCGAGCGGCTCGACGGCTTCGACCTCTTCCCGCACACCTCGCACGTGGAGGCCGTCGCCCGCCTCGTGCGCCGAGACGCCTGAGCGCGGCGTCGCCAGCATGAGCCCGAGGGAGACCACCGATGACCGCTGAGTCCGCTGCCGCGCCGAGGGTGCGGGTCGCCATCGTGGACGACCACGAGTCCGTCCGCCTGGGTGTCGCCGCCGCTGTCGAGGCCGCGGGGATGCAGGTGGTGGCCGCGGCCGAGACGGTGCGCGCGCTCGAGGAGGTCCTCGACGGCTCGGAGATCGAGGTGCTCGTCCTCGACCTCTCCCTGAACGACGGATCGAGCATCACGGCGAACGTCAAGTGGGGTCAGGTGCGCGGCTCGGCCGTCCTGGTCCACAGCATCGCCGACCGCGTGGTCGCCGTTCGCGAGGCGCTCGCGGCGGGCGCCGCCGGAGTGATCCCGAAGTCCTCTCCGATGTCGACCGTGGTCGCCGCGATCCGCACCGTCGCGCGCGGCGAGGTCCTGAACAACCTCGAGTGGGCGTCGGCGATCGACGCGGACGACGACTTCGCCCGCGCGGTGCTCGGGCGCCGCGAGCGCGACGTGCTGCACCTCTACGCCTCCGGCCTGCCGCTCAAGCTCGTCGCCGACCGCCTGCAGATCTCGGTGTCGACGGCCAAGGAGTACCTCGACCGGATCCGCGACAAGTACGTCGAGATCGGGCGGCCGGCCCCGACGAAGGTCGATCTGCTGCGCCGCGCCGTCGAGGACGGCATCCTGCCGGGCATCGATCCGGACGACGGCGATGCCGGGCGCTGAGGTCGTCCCCGCGCGCGCTCCGGCGAACCGCGAGCGCATCGACCGGATCATCAGCACGGTCGTCTCGTTCTTCGGCTTCGGCTTCGCGCTGCAGACCGTGCCGCCCATCCTCGGTCAGCTCCCGGTCCTGCGGCCCGAGGTCGCCTGGCCCGTGCTGGTCGTCGTCTTCGGCGCGCTCGGCGCCTCGGTGGTCACCGCGGTCGCGCGGCGCGGGACGCAGGTCAGCGGCGCCGTCGTCGCCGCGTCGCTCCTGCTCGCGCTGCTCACCTGGCCGCTGACGATCCGCCCTGACGCCGTCCCCCAGGAGACGCCGTGGATCTGGTACCTGCTGACGATCGGCACGGCCTTCTGCACGATCGTCGCGCCGCTGCGGCTGGCGATCGTGTACGCCTCCGTCACCACGATCCTGTTCGGCGTCCTGCGCGTCCTCCCCTCGGGCGGCGGAGCGTCGCCCACCCGTGCCGCCCTCGACGCCGTCTACGTGGGCATCGTCGGCTTCGTCATGCTGGTGCTGATCACCGTGCTCCGGCAGTCGGCGGACCGGGTCGACCGTGCGCAGCGCACCGCGATGGAGCAGTACGAGGGGGCGATGCGCCAGCACGCCGGCGAGGTCGAGCGGGTCGAGGTCGACGCCCTCGTGCACGACAACGTGCTCGCGACCCTGCTCGCCGCGGCGACGGCCGAGTCGGGCGCCGAGCGCGCCCTCGTCTCCTCGATGGCGCGGAAGACGCTCTCGGTGCTGCTCCCGGACGAGGAGTCCGACCTCGACGCAGGAGAGGTGCCGCTGGAGCTGCTCGAGCGGCAGCTGTCTCACGCGGCTTCGACCTTCGTCGCGGAGTTCGGGGTCGTCCTCGACGGCGACGTCGACCCGCGGACGACGACGATGCCGCGGCCGGTCGCGGAGGCCGTCCTCGGCGCGGTCTGGCAGGCCCTGACCAACAGCGTCCAGCACGCCGGCCCGAGCGACGCCGTCCGGCGATCTGTGCGCGGGCAGCTCTCGGCGTGCTCCGTCGAGGTCGTCGTCGAGGACGACGGCCGCGGTTTCCTCCTCGCCGACGTCCCGCGCGAGCGGCTCGGCATCCGGCTCTCGATCCTCGACCGGGTGCACCAGGTGCAGGGCTCGGCGCGCGTCGACACCGTTCCCGGCGAGGGCACCCGGGTCGTCGTCCTCTGGCCCGCCGCGAAGGGCCGATCGTGATCGCCTACCCGCGCCCGCTGCTCTACGCGCTGGGCGGGGGCTTCTCGCTCTACCACGTCGTCCTCGCCTTCTTCTCCTACCGGCTGACACCCGCCACTCCCGCCGATCTGACGGCCGTCGCCGTCTACATCGCCGCCACCGTGATCGCCCTCCTGCCGAGCTCGACCACGCGGATGAACGCGGTGACCGCCTGGGCGATGGCGGGAGTGGCGGTGGGGCTGCCGCTGCTCGTCTCGCCGTCGCTGGACCCCGGTGCCTCCAACGGCTACTCCACCTGGTACATCGCGGCGGTCGGCACGCTCATGACGATCGTCTGCGCCCGTCGGCGCCCCCTGGCGGCGTGGACCGGGATGGCGTTCCTGATCGTGCACACGACGGTCTGGGCGGGTCCCGTCGCTCTGGCGACCCTCGGCGTCGTCGGCGGCATCGCCTGGGTCGGCATCGCGCAGCTCCTGATCATCGAGCTCGGCCGCGCCGGCTCCGAGGCGCGCGTGCTCGAGGCCGCCGAGCGGGCCGCCGCGTCGTGGCGCGCGGCGGAGGAGGCGCACCTCTCCGAGCGGGAGGTGCGGCTGGAGCAGACCCGCACCATCGCCTCCGAGATGCTGCTGCGCATCGCCACCAGCCCGGTGGGCCTCACCGATGAGGAGCGCCGCGAGTGCGCCCTGCTGGAGGCGTCCGTCCGGGACGAGATCCGGGGGAGGCGGCTGCTGGACGACGACGTCCGCCGCCTGGTGCTCGACGCGCGACGTCGGGGCGTCACGGTATCGGTGCTGGACGACGGCGGGCTGGACCGGACCACGGAGGAGGAGAGCCGGCGGGTGCTGCGCGAACTCGCCCGGGCGCTCGGCGGCATCGGCGAGGGGGTCGACCGCGTCGTCGTCCGCACGGCGTCGGCGGACTCGCCGTCGGCGGTGACGGTCGTGGGCCTGCGGACCGCGGGCGACGGCAGCGCGGGCGCCCTCGGCTCGGACGACGCGGGCGACGAGGTGGACGCCTGGGTCGAGATCCGGCGCGACGAGCAGGGCGTCCTCGAGGACTGAACCGAGCCGTCCGTGCCGCCCGGTGCGCTGCGGACCTCCGGTGCGCCGGGCGGCCGAGAAGACGTTGAACCGCAGGAGACGTTAAAAGAGTGCGGCGGGCTGTCCACTCCTCCGAAGAGGGGGCCCAGCCCGCCGTCAAACCCCGAGTGAGGGTGACAACCCGAATGTCACCCTCACTCGCCCCCAAAACACCCGCCTGCTTACCCTGGTCGGCGAGTGATTGGCGATGCCCCCTCCGTGGAGTGAGCACCTAACACGCATAACTATGCCGAGGACTGCGAGGGGCGGGTAGTCGGCACTTTAGGGGACTAATCGGGGTACAAAACCCGCGTACCGCGTCGTTCCGACCCGAGCAGGCCTCCCGCAGCGCTCAGCCGGAGAACGAGCGCCAGGCTCCGGGAGCCGGCTGCAGCGGTGCCCGGACGGCGGCGGCGCGGTCGCTCCAGCCGCCGCTGGGGACGACCGGCACCTCGGCGACCGGGTGCGACTGCGCGGCGAGCGCGGTCACGACCGCGGTCACGGCGGCGATCTCGCGCGCATCGAGGCCGGGAGTGGTGATGACGACGGTGGGGGCGGAGTCGGCTGCGCTCATCCCGCGACGGTACCGCATGCCGTTCACGGTCCCGCGTGCGGGCCGGTGACTATGCTGACGCCGGACGCCGCCGGAGCGACGCCCCTTCCGTCCGAACAGGAGTGTCACCGCATGCCGTCGTGGTCCCTGAAGCGCGGCCGCGCCTCCGCCCGTCGCGTCGCCGCGGTCCTCCGGTCCTCGCCCGCGGCCTTCGCGACGACGGCGGCGGTCCTGCTCGCCAGCGCGGCGGCCGGCACCCTTGTCGCCCCGGCGAGCGACGAGACCGGCGCCTGGTGGGCGGCCGGCGCCGGCACGATCCTCGGCGGCCGGCCCTGGGCCGCGGTGACCGGCCTGCTGATCGCGTCGGGCCCGCCCGCGCTGCTCCTCGTCGTCCTCCTGCTCCTGCCGCTGCTGATCGCGGCCGAGCGCCGTCTCGGAGCGCGCCGGCTGGTCCTCGCCTTCCTGCTCACCGGGGCGCTCGGAACGACGGTCGGAGCGGCCCTGCAGAGCGTCGGCGCCTCCGTCGGCGAGTGGTGGGCCGGGGACACGGTCGGCGACCACACCTTCGACCCGCTGATCGGCGGCGTCGGCGCGCTGCTGGCCGCGACGGCCTTCATGGGCGGCCTCTGGCGCCGGCGCCTGCGCGTCACCGTCTTCGCGGTGGTCCTGATGTTCGTGCTCTACGCCGGCGACTCCGCCGACGTGTACCGACTCCTCGCGGGCATCGCCGGCCTGGCGATCGGGGCCGTGCTGGCGCACGGGGTGAGCGGACTGCGCCCGCAGCGCCCCGCGCCGAGCTCGCACCGGGAGTCGCGCGCCCTGCTCGCCGCGGTGGTCGCGGTCACCGCCCTCGGTCCGCTCGTCGCCGTGCTCTCCGACTCGGGCTACGGGCCGTTCTCGTTCCTCGGCCGGCTGCTGCAGAGCGCGTTCACCGGCGCCGCCGATCTCGAGGACCCCTGCGGCGCCACGGTCCGGCACTGCGCGCACCACGTGCGGCTGAACCTGATCTCGCCCGGGCCGATCCTGCTCACCTTCGTCCCGATGATCCTGCTGCTCGTCGCGGCGTACGGGATGCGCTCCGGGCGCCGTCTCGGTCTGCTGCTCGCGATCGGCGTCAACGCCGCCATCGCGATCCTCGACATCGTCCTTCTGCAGCGCGCGGCGCGGCACCCCGACTTCCAGTACTACGCCGAGTACCTGCTCTGGGTGGCCACCACCGTGGTCGTCCCGGTCGCGGTCATCGTCCTCCTGGCGGTCGGCAGCAGGCACTTCCGGATCCGGGCTCCGCGGGAGTCGGCGCGCCGCTGGTCACTGGTGGTCGGCATCGGCTTCGTCGTCTCGCTCGGCGGCTACCTCGCGCTCTCGGCCTCGACCCGGACCAGCTTCGAGCCGGTGCTCGGGATCGGCCGGCTCCTCCTCGACGGGCTGCTGCGCTTCGTGCCGTCGAGCTTCCTCGGTGGGCACGGCCTGCTGGCGGTGCCGCGGGAGCCGCTCGCCCGCCTCGGCTTCGAGTGGGTCGGGCCGGTCTTCTGGCTCCTCGTCGTCGTCGCGGTGATCGCGCTCCTGCGGGCCACCGACGTGCAGGGCGTGCGCGGCGACGAAGCGGTCTACCGCCGGCTGCTCGTGCGCCACGGCGCCGGCAGCCTCGGCCACCAGGGCACCTGGCAGGGCAACGAGCACTGGATCGCCCCCGACGGCGAGGGCGGAGTCGCCTACCGCGTCGTGGGCGGGGTCGCGATCACGCTGTCCGACCCGGCCTGCGCGCCCGAGCGGCGCGCGGAGGTGGTCGCCGGCTTCGTCGCCTTCTGCGACGAGCGGAGCTGGACGCCGGTCTTCTACAGCGTCCACGACGAGCTGCTGCCGGTCTTCGACGGCCTCGGCTGGTCGCGGATCTCGGTGGGCGAGGAGACGATCATCGAGCTCGGTGGCTTCGAGCTGACCGGGAAGCGCTGGCAGAAGGTGCGCTACCCGCTCACCCGCGCGATCAAGCTCGGCATCGAGCCGGTCTGGACGAGCTGGCCGGAGCTGTCGCTGGGGATGGCCAGCCAGATCGTCGACCTGTCCGAGAAGTGGGTGTCCGAGAAGGCGCTGCCGGAGATGGGGTTCACGCTCGGCGGGATCGACGAGGCGCGCGACCCGGACGTCGCGCTGCTGCTCGCCGTCGGCCCGGACGGGGTGCTGCAGGGGATCACCAGCTGGCTGCCCGTGCACCGCGACGGCCGGATCGTCGGCTGGACGCTCGACTTCATGCGCCGCTCGGACGAGGCGATGCCCGGGATCATGGAGTTCCTGATCGCGTCCGCCGCCCTCCGTGCGCAGGAGCAGGGCGCAGAGTTCGTCTCGCTGTCCGGCGCACCGCTCGCGACGGCGCCCGTGCCGGAGGGGGAGCAGCCGCCGGAGCCGACCGCGCTCTCGGGTCTGCTCGAGTTCCTGGCGCGGACCCTGGAGCCGGCCTACGGCTTCACCTCGCTGTTCCGCTTCAAGGCCAAGTTCCACCCGCGCTACGAGGGACTGTGGATGGCCTACCCCGACGCGCTGCAGCTGCCGCGGATCGGCGCGGCGATCGGGCGCGCCTACCTGCCGGACGTCTCCCCGCGCGAGGCGCTCGCCTTCGCCCGGGCGCTGGGAGCGCGCCCGGAGGAGAAGACGCCGCCCGCGGAGAAGCCGGGTGCGGAGAAGCCGGGTGCGGAGAAGCCCGGTGCCGAGAAGCCCGGTGCCGAGAAGCCCGGTGCCGAGAAGCCCGCTGCCGAGAAGTCCGGCGGCGACACCCCGGCGCAGGGGAAGCCGACGGCGCCGGCGCCCGAGAAGGCGCCGACGGCCGGCTGACCGGGGCTCAGAGCGGGATGTTGCCGTGCTTCTTGGCCGGCAGGTTCGCGCGCTTGGTCCGGAGCGCGCGCAGCGCCTTGATCACCGACACCCGGGTCGCCGACGGCTCGATGACCCCGTCCAGCTCGCCGCGCTCGGCCGCGAGGAACGGGCTCGCCACGTTGTAGGTGTACTCGTTCGCCAGCCGGGTGCGGACGGCCGCGACGTCCTCGCCGGCCTCCTCGGCCTTGCGGATCTCGTTGCGGTAGAGGATGTTGACGGCGCCCTGGCCGCCCATCACCGCGATCTCGGCCGTCGGCCAGGCGAGGTTGATGTCGGCGCCGAGCTGCTTGGAGCCCATCACGATGTACGCGCCGCCGTAGGCCTTGCGCAGGATGACGGTGACCAGCGGCACGGTCGCCTCCGCGTAGGCGTAGAGCAGCTTCGCGCCGCGGCGGATGACGCCGGTCCACTCCTGGTCGGTGCCGGGCAGGTAGCCGGGGACGTCGACGAGCGTGAGGATCGGCAGCGAGAACGCGTCGCAGAACCGGACGAAGCGCGAGGCCTTCTCGCCGGCCTCGATGTTCAGGGTGCCGGCCATCGCGCTGGGCTGGTTGGCGATGATGCCGACCGAGCGGCCCTCGACCCGGCCGAAGCCGATCACGATGTTCGGCGCGAAGAGCGGCTGCACCTCGAGGAAGTCGCCCTCGTCGACGATGTGCTCGATCACGGCGCGCATGTCGTACGGCTGGTTCGGGCTGTCGGGGATGACGGTGTCGAGGAAGCGGTCGGAGTCCGTGGTCTCGAGGTCGACCTCGTTGTCGAACACCGGCGCGGGCGAGAGGTTGTTGTCGGGGAGGAAGGAGAGCAGGGTGCGCGCGTAGTCGAGCGCGTCGTTCTCGTCGCTGGCGAGGTAGTGCGAGACGCCCGAGATCTTGTTGTGGGTGAGCGCGCCGCCGAGCTCCTCCATGCCGACGTCCTCGCCGGTGACGGTCTTGATCACGTCAGGGCCGGTGACGAACATCTGGCTGGTCTTGTCGACCATGATCACGAAGTCGGTGAGGGCGGGGGAGTACACCGCGCCACCGGCCGCCGGGCCGCAGATGATCGAGATCTGCGGGATGACGCCGCTCGCCGCGGTGTTGCGGCGGAAGATCTCGCCGTACTTGCCCAGGGCGACGACGCCCTCCTGGATCCGCGCTCCGCCGGAGTCGAGGATGCCGATGATCGGGACGCCGGTCTTCAGCGCCAGATCCATCACCTTGATGATCTTCTCGCCGGCCACCTCGCCGAGCGAGCCGCCGAAGATCGTGAAGTCCTGCGAGTAGACGGCGACCTGGCGGCCGTGGATGGTGCCGGTGCCGGTCACGACGGCGTCGCCGTAGGGCCGCTTCTTCTCCATGCCGAACGCGTGGGTGCGGTGGCGGACGAACTCGTCGAGCTCGACGAACGAGCCGGGGTCGAGGAGGGTGTCGATCCGCTCGCGGGCGGTCATCTTGCCCTTGGCGTGCTGCTTCTCGATCGCGGCCTCACCGCTGGCGGTGACCGCCTCGTGGTAGCGGGCCTTCAGGTCCGCGATCTTCCCCGCGGTCGTGAAGAGATCGGGCGCGGGACGTTCGATGTTCGCGGTCACTCGCCCACCTTATCGGCGCGGATGGACCCCTCCGTTGTCGCACCCGCACAGGGAGCGGCGGGTCCGATGGGAGGGTCCGCACAAGCCACGGCGCCGGCGACCGGCTCCGGGGCTTCTCGCGGGGCCCGCCGGTAGCGTGGCCGCATGCAGCTCCCGCTCTCCCTCTCCGTGTCGCCGCAGGTCCTCTGGCTCGAGAGCGCGGGCTCGACCAACGACGAGCTCCGCGAGCGCGCGACGGCCGAGCCCGCGGCCTGGCCGCACCTCTCCGTCGTGGCGACCGACGACCAGCGCGCGGGCCGCGGACGCCTGGGCCGGGTCTGGCAGGCGCCCGCCGGGCGGACCCTCGCGGCTTCCACGCTGGTGGACGCGGCGGCCCTCCCCGCCGCGGCGGTCGGCTGGCTGCCGCTGCTGGCCGGCGCGGCCCTCGCGCGGGCGCTCGCCCCGCTGGTCGGCGGCGCGGTCGAGGTCAAGTGGCCCAACGACGTGCTGATCGACGGGCGGAAGACGGCGGGCGTCCTCGCCGAGCGCCTCGCCGACGGCCGCGTGATCGTCGGCACCGGGATCAACCTGCTGCTGAGCGAGGAGGAGCTGCCGGTGCCGACCGCGACCTCGCTCGCCCTGGCCGGTGCCGCGACCACCGGCGCCGACGCCGTGCTCGCCGCCTTCCTCACCGAGTTCTCGGCGCTGCTCGCGCCGCTCCTCGCGCTCGGCGACGCCGACGCCGCGGGCACGGCCGCCGTCGTGCGCGCGCACCTCGGCACCCTCGGCCGCTCCGTGAGGGTCGAGCTGCCGGACGGCTCCGTCGAGGAGGGCACCGCGGTCGCGCTCGACGCCGACGGCTCGCTCGTGCTCGAGCAGGACGGCGCCCGGCGCTCGTTCTCCGCGGGCGACGTCACCCACCTGCGCCAGTGAGCGCCGGCGGCCGGGACCGGCTCACGGAGGGGGACCGGGAGCTCGCCCGGCTCACGCCGCGCGCCCGTCGCGCCGTCGCTCCCGTCGCCGGCTTCCTCCTGCTCACGTGGACCGGCTTCTACTTCGCCGCGCAGTTCGAGCTGGAGCTGCAGCGCTGGATCATCGCCCTCGGCGCGGCCGTGCTCGTGCTGCTGCTCTGCGTGCCCGGCATCGCCGGCTGGGCGAGCATCCGCTACCGGATCACGCAGCGCGGGCTGCACGCCCGCCGAGGCGTCCTGTCGGTGCGCCGCGCCGACCTCGACTTCGACCCGCGGATGGCGGTCGGCGTCTCGCGGAGCCTGAGCCAGCGCATCGCCCGCTGCGGTGACGTGCGGATCACCCGGGACGGCGCCGAGGCGTTCGTGCTGCGCGACGTGGAGGACCCCGAGCTCGTCGCCGAGCTGCTGCGGGACGCGATCGCGGCGGTCCCGATGCCGCTGCCCGACTGGCCCGCGCCCGACCCGCTCTGACCGCCGCGTCCGCGACGGAGCCCTCGCCGCGTCCGCGCCCCTCGCTACCATGGAGCCGCCCCGCGCCCGCGGGCGGAACCAGGAGGATCGTCATGCGCGTCGGTGTGATCGGAGGCGGCCAGCTCGCCCGGATGATGATCCCCGCGGCGGTCGAGCTCGGCCTCGAGATCGCGGTGCTCGCCGAGGCCGAGGGCGCTCCCGCGGGCCTCGCCGCGTCCCGCGTCGGCGACTACCGCGACGAGGAGACGGTGCTCGGATTCGCCCGCACCGTCGACGTCGTCACCTTCGACCACGAGCACGTGCCGCAGGCGATCCTGCGCCGGCTCGTCGCCGAGGGCGTGGCCGTGCACCCCGGCCCGGACGCCCTCCTCTACGCCCAGGACAAGCTGATGATGCGGCAGCGCCTCACCGAGCTCGGCGTCCCCGTGCCCGACTGGGCGGCGGTCTCCTCCGCCGACGAGCTGGCCGCGTTCCTCGACGAGCACGGCGGACGCGGTGTGGTGAAGACCGCGCGCGGCGGCTACGACGGCAAGGGCGTCCGCGTCGTCCGCGGCGCGCACGAGGCCGACGACTGGTTCGCGGCGCTCGCCGAGGACGGCCGCGGCGGCGCGCTGCTCGTCGAGGAGCTGGTCGGCTTCCGCCGAGAGCTCGCGCAGCTCGTCGCCCGGCGCCCCTCGGGCGAGAGCGTCCTCTGGCCGGTGGTGGAGTCGATCCAGCGCGACGGCGTCTGCGCCGAGGTCCTCGCTCCCGCGCCCGCCTCGGCCGGCCGCCTCGCGGACGCCGCCGCCGACATCGCCGAGACGATCGCCGAGAGCCTCGGCGTCACCGGCGTGCTGGCGGTCGAGCTGTTCGAGACGACGGACGACCGCCTGCTCGTCAACGAGCTGGCGATGCGCCCGCACAACAGCGGGCACTGGACGATGGACGGCTCGACCACCTCGCAGTTCGAGCAGCACCTGCGCGCGGTGCTCGACCTGCCGCTCGGCGCGACCGGCTGCCGCGATCCGTGGACCGTGATGGTGAACGTCCTCGGCGGTCCGGTGGGCGAGTCGCTGACCGACCGCTACCCGCTCGTGCTCGCCGCGCACCCCGCGGTCAAGGTGCACAACTACGGCAAGGAGCCGCGTCCGGGGCGCAAGGTCGGGCATGTCAACGCCACCGGCGACGAGCTCGAGCTCGTCGTCTACGAGGCGCGTGCCGCGGCGGCCGTTCTCACCGACTGAGACGTACCATGGTGGCCGTGACCCGCCCCACGCCCTCCGCCACCCCCGCCGGTACCGCCCCGTGAGCGCCGACGCGCTCGTCAACGGTCCCTCCCCGCTCGTCGGCGTCGTGATGGGCTCGGACTCCGACTGGTCGGTCATGCAGGCCGCCTCGACGACCCTCTCGGAGTTCGGCGTGGCGCACGAGGTCCGCGTGGTCTCGGCCCACCGCACCCCGCAGGCGATGATCGACTACGGCCGCGGGGCGCGTGCACGGGGTCTGCGCGTCGTGATCGCGGGCGCCGGCGGAGCCGCCCACCTGCCCGGGATGCTGGCCGCGGTCACCTCCCTCCCCGTCGTCGGCGTCCCCGTGCCGCTCGCGCGCCTCGACGGCCTCGACTCGCTGCTCTCGATCGTGCAGATGCCCGCCGGCGTCCCCGTCGCCACCGTGTCGATCGGCGGCGCCCGCAACGCGGGGCTGCTCGCGGTGAAGATGCTCGCGATCGGCGACGACGCGCTGTCCGAGCGCCTCGACGCCTTCGCGGCGGACCTGGAGGCGCAGGTCGCCGCCAAGAACGACGCTCTGGTGGCCGGCCTGTGACGGCGATGACGCTGCCGCTGCGGCATCCGGACGTCCGCTCGAGCTCGTTCATGACCCGGCGCGCCTGGTGGCTGCTGATCGGCAACCTGCTCGTTCCCGGCTCCGCGCAGGTGCTCGCGGGCAACCGGCGCCTCGGGCGGCTCGGCCTCGGCTTCACCCTGGCGCTCTGGACGGCGCTGCTGGTCGCCGTCCTCCTCTACTTCGTCTTCCCGACGGGCCTCTACACGCTCGCGACCTTCGATCTGTCGATGCTCGCTCTGCAGGCGGCCCTGGTCGTCTACGGCGTGGTCTGGCTCGTGCTCACCCTGGACACCCTCCGGCTGATCCGGCTGGTGCGGGCGCGGCCGCGGATGCGGGCCGTGCTCGCCTTCGCGACGATCGCGCTGATGGCCGTCTCGGTCGGCTCGACCGCCTACGGCACCTACCTGATCGGGATCACCCGCGGCACGCTGTCCTCGATCTTCGGCGGCGGGGCGATGGAGGCGCCGATCGACGGCCGCTACAACATCATGCTGCTGGGCGGCGACGCCGGCGAGGACCGCGACGGCCTGCGCCCGGACAGCATCTCGGTCGTCAGCATCGACGCGTCGACCGGCGCCGCGACCACGATCGGCGTCTCGCGCGAGTTCGTGAACATCCCGTTCCCCGAGGACAGCCCGATGCACGAGCTGTATCCGGACGGCTACACGACCGACAACTGCGCCGTCGACGTCTGCAAGCTCAACTCGATCTACACCGAGGTCGAGCTGAAGCACCCCGAGCTCTACCCGGATGCGGTCGCGGAGGGCAGCGAGCCCGGCATCGAGGCGACCCGCGACGCGGTCGAGGGCATGCTCGGCATCCCGATCCAGTACTACGCGCTGATCGACATGGAGGGCTTCGCCCAGCTGATCGACTCGCTCGGCGGCATCGACGTCGACTACCAGGGCACCGAGCCCCTGCCGCTCGGCGGGCTCCCCGACTCCGACGGCGTGATGCAGGGCGTGAACCAGTGGATCGACCCCGGTCCCTGGCACTTCAACGGCGAGCAGGCGCTAGCCTACGCCCGCTCGCGCTACACGACGAGCGACTACGACCGGATGGCACGGCAGCGCCAGGTGCAGACCGCGCTGCTCGAGCAGTTCGAGCCGGCCAATGTGCTCTCGAAGTTCCAGGACGTCGCCGCCGCCGGCTCCCAGGTGATCAAGACCGACGTCCCGCAGGGGATGCTCGGCTACTTCGTGCAGCTGGGCCTGAAGACGAAGTCCCAGCCGGTCGGCGTCGTCGAGCTCGTCCCGCCCGCGGTCGACGTCGACGGCGACCCCGACTACGACGTCGTCCGCTCCCTCGTGCACGAGGGCCTCTTCCCGGACGCCACGGCGCAGTAGCGTCGACAACCGCCCCGATGGCGGGCGCGGTCTCGAGACGCCCCTGCGGGGCTGCTCGATCGACCGAGGTGGCCGATCGCGTTCATGCTGATCGAGTAGCCCGCGCAGAGGGTGTATCGAGATCCACCGGTGCCCGGAGTCGGGTCTGCACATCCGCCCTCTCGGTGATGGTGGGTCTCGATACGCCCCTGCGGGGCTACTCGACCAGCATGTCTGCGGGCGTCTCGTCCAAGTAGATCCACCGGCATCAGGAGAAGGGTCTGCAGACCCCGCATGCCTCAGAGGTCGGCGTGCAGGGCCCAGACGCGCTCGGCGGAGTCGCGCCAGCTGAAGGCGCGGGAGCGGTCGCGGCCGGCGACCGAGAGGCGCTCGCGGAGGCCGGTGTCGGAGAGCACGCTGCTCATCGCGAGCGCGAGCCGCTCCGGGTAGTGCTTGGCGTCGGCGCGCTCGACGGCGACACCCGCGTCGGCCGCGACCTCGAGCAGCGCCGGGTCGTCCGAGTGCACGACCGGCACGCCGAAGTGCATGGCCTCGAGCACCGGCAGGCCGAATCCCTCGGCAATGCTCGGGTAGACGAACAGGGTGGCCCGGCTGAGCACGAGCGCGAGGTCGGTGTCGCTGAGGACGCCGAGCGCCCGCACCCTCTCCTCGCCGAGGCCCTGCTCGTCCGCGACGGAGGCGATGTCGAGCTCGCCCCAGCCGGTCGGTCCGACGATCAGGAGCGGGAGCTCCGGGGCCGACGCCTCGCCGAACGCCGCGATCAGCGAGACCAGGCCCTTGCGCGGCTCGAGCGTGCCGACGCTGAGGACGTACTCGGCCGGCAGCCCGAGGGCCTCCGCGCGCTCGTCGGCGTCGTCAGGAAGGACGAGCCCGGAGCCGACGGCCCCGCCGATCACGCGGATCCGGTCGCCGAAGTCGAGGACCTGGGAGAGCTGCTGAGCGACCGCGTGCGTCGGGACGACGACGGCATCGGCGAACTTCTGCGCGCGCTTCGCCATCGCGCGGTGCCACTTGGCGCCGTGCGGGGTGAGCGTCTCGGGGTGCGTCCACGGCACCGTGTCGTGGATCGTGACGGCGATCTGCTCGCCCTCGCGGCCCTCGTGGCTGCGCAGCGGGGCGAACAGGCTCGGAGCGTGCATCATGCCGCCGCCCGAGGGGATGCCGATGCCGTACTGCCAGGCGCGGGACAGCTCGCGGCGGCCCAGGTGCAGGCGGTGCAGTCGGGCGAGGCCGGGCAGGCGCAGCCGCAGCTCCTCCTCCTTCTCCGGCGGATGCGCGGAGAAGACCGCCTCGACCTCGCAGTCGCGCGGGGCGGTGCGGATCAGCTCGCGGGTGAGCTCTTCGGTGTAGCGGCCGATGCCGCCGGGGACGCGGGCGAGCATCTGGTCGACGACCACCCGCAGCGTGGTCGTCACGGCGTGACCGCCTCGAGCGGAGCGGCGGCCAGCGCGTCCTGCCAGGAGCGCATCGGCTCGAGGCCGGCGTCGGCCCAGGCGTCGTGGCCGAGGACGGAGTAGGCGGGCCGCGGGGCCGGGCGGACGAAGCTGCCGCTGTCGGTCGGCCGGATCCGCTCCGGGTCGAGCCCGGCCTTCTCGAACACGGCGCGCGCGAAGCCGAACCAGGTCGTCTCGCCGGCGTTGGTGCCGTGGTAGATCCCGGCCGGAGCCGCGGCGTCGACGAGGGCGATCAGGCGGTCGGCGAGATCCCCGGTCCAGGTGGGCTGACCGCGCTGGTCGTCGACGACGGTGAGGGTGGGGTGCGCGCCGGCGAGGCGGACCATCGTCTTGGCGAAGTTGCCGCCGTGCGCGCCGTAGAGCCAGGCCGTCCGGACGACGTAGCCCCGTTCGGGGTTCGCGGCGAGCACGAGCTCCTCACCCTCGGCCTTCGTGCGGCCGTACGCCGAGATCGGGCCGCGGGGGTGGGACTCGGCGTAGGGGCTGGTGGCCGAGCCGTCGAAGACGTAGTCGGTCGAGACCTGGACGATCGCGGCGCCGATCTCGGCGGTGGCGATCGCGAGGTTCTGCGCGCCGAGGGCGTTGACGCGGCGGGCCTCCTCCTCGTCGCTCTCCGCGTCGTCGACCCGCGTGTACGCCGCGCAGTTCAGCACCGCGTCGTGGCCGGCGACCGCGGCGCGGACCGCGTCGAGGTCGGTCACGTCGAGGTCGGCGCGGCCGAGCGCCGTGACGGCGCGATCGCCGAGGGAGGAGCGGAGGTCGGTGCCGAGCATGCCGGAGGCGCCCGTGAGGAGGAAGGTCACCCGCTCATCATGCCGGAGGCCTCCGACGTGCGGACCCCCGGCGCACCGGCGACGACGGCCGACCGGGGCGTCGGCGGGCCGCCGAGCGCTCAGTACACTCGTGACCGTGCAGATCAGAGAGCTCGAGATCCCCGACGCCTACGAGGTCACACCGCGGCAGTTCCCCGACGACCGGGGGGTGTTCTACGAGTTCTACCGCTTCGACCGCCTCGCGGAGAAGGTCGGGCACCCGCTGTCGCTGCAGCAGGGCAACACCTCGGTCTCCAAGCGCGGCACCGTCCGCGGCATCCACTTCGCGCAGATCCCGCCGTCGCAGGCCAAGTACGTCTCCTGCTTCTCCGGGGCGGTGCTCGACTACATCATCGACGTGCGCGTCGGCTCGCCGACCTTCGGGCAGTGGGACTCGGTCCTGCTCGACGACGTCGACCGCCGCTCGGTCTATCTCGGCGAGGGCCTCGCCCACGCGTTCGTCGCGCTGACGGAGGGTGCGGTCGTCTCCTACCTCGTCTCCTCGACCTACGACCCGGTCCGCGAGAAGGGCATCGACCCGCTCGACGAGCGGATCGCCCTGCGCTTCCCCGAGGAGGCGGGCGAGCCGCTGCTCTCGCCGAAGGACACCGACGCGCCGACTCTGGCCGAGGCGGAGGCGCAGGGCATCCTGCCGACCTGGGCCGAGGCGAAGGCGCTCTACGCCCAGCTGGACGGAGCGCAGTCGTGAAGGGCATCATCCTCGCCGGCGGCTCCGGCTCGCGGCTCTGGCCGATCACCAAGGGCATCTCGAAGCAGCTGATGCCGATCTACGACAAGCCGATGGTCTACTACCCGCTGTCGACGCTGATGATGGCCGGGATCGACGAGGTCCTGATCATCACCACCCCGGAGTACAACGACCAGTTCCGCGCGCTGCTCGGCGACGGCTCGAGCCTGGGCATGACCCTCTCCTACGCGGTGCAGGAGTCGCCCGACGGGCTCGCGCAGGCGTTCCTGATCGGCGAGGACTTCATCGGCGACGACTCCGTCGCGCTGGTGCTCGGCGACAACATCTTCCACGGCACGGCGCTCGGCACGGCACTCGCGGCGAACACCGACATCGAGGGCGCGGTGATCTTCGCCTATCAGGTGGCGGATCCGCGGGCCTACGGCGTCGTCGAGTTCGACGACGCGTTCCACGCGCTCTCCATCGAGGAAAAGCCGGCGAAGCCCAAGAGCAACTACGCCGTGCCGGGTCTGTACTTCTACGACAACTCCGTCGTCGGCATCGCCAAGACGATCGAGCCCTCCGCCCGCGGCGAGCTCGAGATCTCGACGGTCAACGAGCGCTACCTCGAGGCCGGCACCCTGAACGTGCAGGTGCTGGACCGCGGCACCGCCTGGCTCGACACCGGGACGTTCGACTCGATGATCGAGGCCACGGAGTTCGTCCGGGTGATCGAGCAGCGCCAGGGCTTCAAGATCGGCTGCATCGAGGAGATCGCCTGGCGTCACGGCTGGATCGACGACGCGGCGCTGGCCGACCTCGCCGCCCCGCTGGTGAAGAGCGGCTACGGCGCGTACCTGCAGCGCCTGCTCGAGCTCGGTCGCTGACGCGGCGGGTCTCGATGCGCCGCTGCGCGGCTGCTCGACCAGCATGTGCTTCTTGCTGATCGAGTAGCCCGCGGAGCGGGCGTATCGAGATCCCGCCGTCAGCGGCTGGGCCGCAGGCGCATCAGCGCGACGCGCACGCCGAGGCCGAGGCGGACCGCCAGGCGGACGGGCGCCTGGTACCAGGCGTCGTACTTCTGCGCGAGGTAGAGGTAGGCGCTGCGGTGGTGCACCGCGAGCATCCGCGCCGAGGCCAGTCGCGTCGAGTGCCCGCCCAGATGCGACACGACCGCGTCGGCGAGGTAGACGTTCGACCAGCCGCGCTGCCCGAGCGAGTCGCCGAGCTGCACGTCCTCGAAGTACATGAAGTAGCGCTCGTCGAAGCCGCCGATCTGCTCGAACGCGGTGCGCCGCACCATCACGCAGGCGCCCGACAGCCAGCCGGCCGTCATGCTGCCGTGCTGCATCGTCTCGACCGCGCGCGAGCGGCGGTACCGGCGCGACCAGGGGTTGCCCGGCCAGACGTGCGCGAGCAGCGCATGGCCGACGCCCGTGCCGAGCGAGGGCAGTGCGCGGGCCGAGGGGTAGATCGTGCCGTCAGAGTCCAGGATGCGCGGGCCGATCGAGCCGATCCCGGGGTCGGCGGTCGCCGCCGCGTAGAGGGCGTCGATCGAGCCGGGGAGGAAGACCGTGTCCGGGTTCGTGACCAGGATCCACTCGATCTCCGGGCCGAGCCGGTCGACCGCGTAGTTGATCGCCCTGCCGTAGCCGAGGTTCTCGCCGGTCTCGTGGAAGAGCACCTCGGGGCGGCGCTCGACGACGCGGCGGACGGAGTCGTCGGTGGTCGCGTTGTCGACGACGACGACGCGCACGTCGTGTGCGGTCGCCTCCGGGATCGACTCCAGGCAGGCGCGGAGGACCTCACCCGAGAAGTGGGTGACGACGACGACCGCGATGGGCAACGTCGAGCGGGCGATGAGAGCCTCCGGGGGAGCGGCGTCGACGGGCGGGGGCACCGTCGGAAGAACTCGACGAGGCTAGCACGGGCCCCGAGCGGGCCTCCGGCGCTCAGCGCGCGGCGGACTCCACCTCGTCGACGACCTCGCCCAGCTCGGGGGCGACGGCCGCGGACGGCGCGCGGAACACGACGAACTTGTAGAGGCAGAAGTTCCAGACCAGGCCGACCATCACGGCGACGGCCTTCGCGACGTTGATCGCGAGGAAGGCCTTCTCGCCCGCGCTGGGAAGGAAGAGGAGCGAGGTGCCGAACCGGGTGTCGAAGAAGACCTCGAAGCCGTAGATGATCAGCGACTGGAGCACGAGCGAGCTGAAGCCGGTGACCAGGAAGAACTGGGCGAAGGTGCGCACGGTCGGCCGGTCGGGGTGCCGGAAGACGAAGAAGTGGTTGAGGAAGTACGAGATCGAGATGCCGACGGTCACCGAGGCGACGTTCGCGACCAGGGTCGGCAGGCCGACCAGCAGCGCGAGCGCGTTGAGGATGAGGAAGTCGAGGGCGGTGTTGAGCGAGCCGGCGACGAGGAATCGCACCTTCTGCGATTCCAGCAGGCGCGCCGCTCTCCCCGCAGACGGACTCGACTGACGCGACACGGTGCTCCTCGGGGTCCTCGCGACCCGGGCGGGAGCGATGAGGGCGAGAGTACGCGGCCGATCTGTACTGGAACCCTCCGTAGGGGGAACTGAACCTGAGAACCGCGACGCGACGTCCTGCTTCCTCTCACACAGGACGGCATGGTGCACGCTGATACTGTTCCACCGCCTCCGCCCCGGCGGACCGTCCACGTCCCCGCCCGAATCGGAACCAGATGCTCTCGCTCACCATCGTCACCCCCACGTACAACGAAGCGGACAACATCGCCGAGCTGCTGCGCCGGGTCGCCGCCGCTGTGGCCCGCGAGACCGACGTCGTCGTCCGCTCGGTCGTCGTCGACGACTCCTCGCCGGACGGGACGGCGGAGAAGGCGCGTGCCCTGGCGGCCGAGCTCGAGACCCCGTCGTACTCGGTGCAGGTGCTCGAGCGCGCGACCAAGGAGGGGCTCGGCGCGGCCTACCTCTGGGCGTTCGAGCGGATCCTCGAGGCCGACGACGCCCCGGACTGCATCCTGCAGATGGACGCCGACCTCTCGCACGACCCGAAGTACCTCGCCGACTTCCTCCGTGAGGTGCGCGCGGGCGCCGACCTCGTCGTCGCGTCCCGCTACATCCCCGGCGGCGGCACCCCGGACTGGACGCTCGACCGCAAGATCCTCAGCCGCGGCGGCAACATCTACGCCCGCGCGATCCTGGGCTCCCGCCTCACCGACTGGACCGGCGGCTTCAACCTCTTCAGCCGCGAGCTGCTCGAGCGGATCCACTTCGAGACCGTCGACGCCACCGGCTACGGCTTCCAGATCGCGCTCAAGCACCGCGCGCTCACCGCCGCGCGGCGGGTGCGCGAGATCCCCATCGTCTTCCTCGATCGCACGGAGGGGACCTCGAAGATCCCCGGCAACACCCTGCTCCGCAGCCTCCTGCTCGTCCTGCGCATCCGCCTCGGACGCGACGGGTCGCGATGACGGCGGTCGCCACCGCTCCCTCCCGTCGCTGGGCCGTCGTCCTCGAGGCGGCCGGCCTGCTCCTCGTCCTCGCGGCGACGCTGCTCGTGCTCGGCCGCCTGTCGTCGACTCCGTGGTGGGAGTACCTGCTGTCGGACGGCGACTCGCTGGCGCTCCCGCTCCTGGTGCGCTCGGTCGCCGAGGGCGAGCCGTTCCAGTGGGTGATGACGAGTCAGCTCCTGCTGTTCCCGGAGCTCCCGCTCTACCTGGTGAGCCTCGCGCTCGCCGGCGGATCGGTCGTCGGCGCGCTCGTGGTGAACGCCTTCGTCAACGCCGCCGCGCTCTACGGCTGCGTGCGCTGGCTGGCCGCGCGGGTGCTGGCCGGGCGCACCCGGCCGTGGCGGGTGAGCGCCGCCGCGCTGGCGACCGGGACCGTCGTCGTGCTCGCCGCCACCGAGGGCCGGGGGCTGATCAACTCGGGCGCCTTCGCGAGCGGGATCCTGCTGACCACCTACTACTCCGGGGTGGCGCTGGCCGCCGTGCTCGCCCTCGCCCTGATGGCCGAGGCGAGCGGCGGCTTCGATCCCGCGCGGCCGCCGTCGCGGGTCCGCACGGCGTGGGCGCTCGTCGGGGCGGTCCTGGTGTCCGCGGCGACGACGCTCTCCAATCCGCTCTTCGCCCTCCAGTTCACCGCGCCGGCCGTCGTCTCGCTGCTGGCGGTGCTCGTGCTCCGGCGGATGTCGTGGCGGCGCGCGCTGCTGATCTCCGCCGCGCTGGTCGCGGGCGCGGGGATCGGCTACGCGGCCCGGGACGCGGTCGCCCGGTTCGTCGCCGTCGACGCCGGGACCTACGTGCACCTCGAGCGCGCGGGTGCCGCGGTCGACGGGTTCCTCCTGCAGCTGCGCGACGTGGGGTCGGCTCCCACCGGGAAGCTCGAGATCCTGATCGTCGGCGTGCTGCTGCTGGCCGCGCTGGTCACCCTGGTCCTCGCCGTCGCGACCCAGGTGCGGCCCGAGACGCCGTGGGCGGTCGCGGACTCGAGCGTGGTCCTGGCGACCTTCGTGCTCGTCGCCTCCGCCTCCCTCGTCCTCGGGCAGATCGTCACCGGCAGCCTGGTCAGCCGCTATCTGCTGCCGCTCGCGGTCTTCCCCGCGCTGATGCTGCTGCCCGCCTCCCAGGACTGGATCCCGCGGCGTCTCGCCGCGCGCGTCCCGCTGCTCCGGCCGCGCAGCTTCTCCACCGGCGTGCGCGCGGCGCTCGCCGCCGCGGCGGCCGCCGTGGTCGTCGCAGCGGGCGTCGTCGCCGGGCCCGCGGTGCGGGCGGCGGCGGAGCAGGCCGGCAGCACGCCGGAGCGCGCCTGCCTCGAGCAGTGGCTCGACGGCCGCGAGCTCTCGGGCGTCGGCTCGTTCTGGAGCACGCGTCCGCTGGAGCTCTACGGGGACGCGTCGGTCGACGTGCAGCAGGTGAACTTCGACTTCACGGCGCAGCTCTGGATGAACAACGCCGCGTCCTACCGCGGCAAGGACTTCAGCTACGTCCTCGCCGACCGGGAGCCGGACTGGGCGGAGCTCGCGCTCGGCCACCTGGGCGAGCCCGCTGCCATCACCGCCTGCCCGACGTTCGACGTCTACGACTACGCGGGCACCCCCGGGGAGACCGCGCTGAACGCGATCGTCGGCGCCAGCATCGAGAAGGCGAGCGCCGAGCGTGGCTTCTGAGACGTGGGCCGCCCCCCGCCCCCGCCTGCGGCGGATCGGGCGCGACCTCGGCTGGGCCGCCGCCGCCGCGCTGGTGAGCGTGCTGGCGGCGATGATCGCCCTCGGCGCGACCCCGGGCTCGCTCGCCGAGCGCTGGCGGGCGGGCGGCGACGACCAGATCCTGCACTACCTGCTGTTCCGCAGCGCCACCCAGGCCTTCCCGTTCGCCGAGAACGGCGCGCTCGCCTTCCCCTCGGGCTACAACTCGTTCTACACGGCGCAGTTCGACGTCGCGTCCGCGCTGACCGCCTCGGCCCTCGCGCTGGTGATCCACGACGGCTTCCTGCTGCTGAACGTCTTCTACCTGCTCACCTTCGCCTTCGTCGCGCTGACCGGCTACGCCTTCTTCCGCTGCCTCCGCGTGCCGGCCTGGTCGAGCGCGCTCGTCGCCGTCGTCTTCAGCCTCGCGCCGTACCACTTCCAGCGGATCGGGGCGGGGCACGCCTTCCTCGCCAACTACTGGGCGATCCCGCTGCTGGGCATCCTGATCCTGGTGGTGGCGGGGGAGCGCACCGATCCGTTCCGGGCCTGGCGGCTGCGCGGGGCGACGCGCCGAGCGCGGCTGCTGCGCGGCGCCGTCCCGGTGGTGGTGCTGCCGCTGCTCATCGCGACGACGGGCGGCTACTACTACGTCTTCAGCGTGCTGGTGCTCGGCGGCGTCTGGCTGCTCGGCGCACTGGCCGGGCTCGCGACCCGGGTGCCGCTGCGCGCGGTGCTGGCGCGCGTCCTGCCGCTGGGCGTGCTCGGCGTCCTGGTGGCGGTCGAGCTGGTGCTGCTGGGCGGCGACTGGGGGGAGCGCTACGCGCCGTACTTCGAGAGCCGCGGGGTGGGGGAGTCGGAGGACTTCGCCGGCAAGATCCTCTCGCTCTTCCTGCCGTGG
This sequence comes from Rathayibacter sp. VKM Ac-2927, assembly GCF_022815525.1. Classification (NCBI taxonomy): domain Bacteria; kingdom Bacillati; phylum Actinomycetota; class Actinomycetes; order Micrococcales; family Microbacteriaceae; genus Rathayibacter; species Rathayibacter sp. VKM Ac-2927. Next base: position 458,743 of record NZ_JALGRT010000001.1, on the reverse strand, counting down.
CAGGGCACCGAGGTGCCCAAGATCGGCGCGCTGACGAACATCTACCAGGTGACCACGGCGGTCGCGGTCAACACCGAGCCGCCCGGGCTGCCGCTGATCGCGATCGCGGGGCTGTGCCTGATGCTGGTCAGCCTGCCGCTGCTCGGGCTGGTCGGCGGGCGAGCGCTCCGGGTCACCGCCTTCGGCCGCTTCGTCTCGGACGAGCACGTGCGGGTGCTCGCCGTGGCGGCGCTCTGGACGCTGCTGTTCTACGTGGTGACCGGCTTCGGGATGGCGGTCGCGCTGATCGCGGGGTCGACCATCCGGGCCTGGTCGCGGCTCTCGATCGTGCTGGCGCTGCTGGCGCTCGGCGTCGTGGCGATCGGACTCGCGCGGATCGGCCGGCGCTGGATCCGGATCGCGGTGGTCGCGCTCGTCGTGGTCGTCGGCGTGCTCGACCAGCTCGCCGGGGTCGCCCGGATGGTGCCGATCGCGCCGACCGAGGACGCCGAGATGACCGACTTCGTCGCGCAGGCCGATGCGGCGCTGCCGGACGGCTGCGGCGTCGTGCAGCTGCCGATCAAGAGCTTCCCCGACAGCGGGTCGGTCGGCCGGATGGCCGACTACGACGAGGCGCTGCCCTACCTCTACACGGAGGGCGCGAACCTGGAGTGGAGCTACGGCGCGGTCCGCGGCACCACCGGGTTCGACGTCTTCGGCGGGGCGAGCACGCCCGAGGACTTCGCCGCCGCGGTCGAGGCGAGCGGCGCGTGCGCCGTGTACGTCGACACGGCGGCCTACGTCGGCCGCGAGGGCGCCTGGTACGGCGACGTGCTCGCGGCGAGCGGCTCGCTCACCCCGATCGCGCAGTCCTCGTCCGGACGCTGGCTGGTCTTCCCCGTCGAGGGCTGACGGGGCGGGTCTCGATACGCCGCTGCGCGGCTGCTCGACCAGCATGAAGGGGGCCCTGCGGGGCTGCGCTGCTTTCGGGGAGCGGGCGCGCTCCATGCTGATCGAGTAGCCCGCGGAGCGGGCGTATCGAGATCCACCGTCGTCCGGTGGGTGGGTCTCGATACACCGCTGCGCGGCTACTCGACCAGCATGAAGGCCCTGCGAGCCTCGACCGGCATGACTGGTCGCGTCAGTACAGGCCCCAGGGCTGCGAGGTGACGGCGAACGGCTCGTCGTAGAAGTAGACGGTGTAGCCGCCGCGGACGATCCGCTCGTGCGGCGGCAGCAGGGTGGAGGTCCGCAGCTCCTGGTCGTTGTAGTCGCCGGTCGTGACGACGATCACCGGCGGGCCGTCGGCCTGCGCCAGGGCGTCGTAGCCGGGGTAGCGGCGGGTGACGAGGGCGGCGACCGTGACCTCCTCGTTCGTGGACGCGGTCATCGCGTAGCTGAGCCAGTAGTCGCCCCAGACGTGCTCGGCGCCGCGGCGCTCGAGCAGCTCGACCACCGCGCGGTAGCCGCCGTCGAAGCGGTTCGAGGTGTCGCTGCGGAACCCCTCCGAGCGGTCCCACACTCCCGAGACGGTCAGCGCCGCCGCGACGAGCACCGCGACCAGGGCGACCGGTCGCCAGCGCGCGAGCAGCCACGCGCCCGCCAGGGCGAACGCGGGCATCAGGAAGACGCTGTAGCGCACCGAGTCGTAGTCGAGGTCGAGCCCGGCGCCGAGGATCAGCACGGCGCAGAGCAGCAGCGTGCCGGTGCCGACCAGCACCGGGGCGAGACGCCGCCGGACCGCGCCGACGAGGACCAGCCCGGCCAGCAGGACGACCGCGGTCCAGCCGACGATCGAGTCGGCCGGCTCGCCCGGGGCGACGGTGAACGCGACGGGGAGCATGTCGTGGAAGAGCGCGGTGACGCTGTCGATCGTCGGCTCCCAGTCGCTGGTGCCGGCGCCGAGCGGCGCGGTCGCGCTCGAGCTGCGCAGCGCCTCCAGGAGCCACGGCGAGCCGGCGACGACCGCCGTGCCGATGCCCAGCAGCCAGTGCAGCGGGCGCCGGATGTCGCGGATCACCAGCGCGAGGACGGCCGGGGCCGCCAGCGCGACGCTCATCGGCGAGGTCCAGAGCGCGAGACCGCTGAGCGCGCCCGCGGCGATCCAGGAGAGCAGCGGTCGCCGCAGCGACGCGGTGGCGACCGCGATCACGCCGAGCGCGACCACGATGCTCGGCCCGTAGAAGCCCGGGTCCCTGGTCGACACCTGGAGCAGGACGACGCCGGGGAACCAGAACAGCAGGCCGGCCGTGGCGCCCGCCTCCGGACCGGCGAGGCGCCGAGCGATCACGCGCAGCAGGACGGCCGCCCCCAGGAACCACAGCGAGGAGACGATCGCGAGCACCTCGATGTGCGCGCCGAAGACGAGCATCGCCAGCCCGGCCGTGGTCTGCAGCAGCGTGCCGCCGTAGGACTGGCCCCAGAAGAAGGCGGGGAGCTCGCCGTCCGCGACGTGCTTGGCCATCAGGTAGACGACCGCGTGATCGGCGTCGAAGGTGTGCGCGGGACTGACGATGAAGAGGACCCGCAGAGCCAGGCCGACGGCCGCGAGGATCCAGAACACGAGACCCGCGGAGTGGGCGCCGAGCCGGCGCAGCGTGCGTGTGCCGAGACCGGGAGCCGGCGCGTCCTCGGTCGTCATCGTCAGCTCCCTGGGCGCCCGGGCCGACGGATCGCAGCCGCAGAGAATCTAGTGCATGCGGGTGACCGGCACCGTCGACCGGCGCCCGCCTCCGGGCCCTGGATCGGCCCCGTGCTAATCTCTCCGATTGCCCGTCCGACGGGCGACCCCTCCTCCCCTCCATCGAAAGGCAGCCGTGACCGCATCGCGTCGCTTCCTCCTGGCCGGCGGGGCGGGCTTCCTCGGCTCGAACCTCGCCGCTGAGATCCTCCGCCGGGGGGACGAGGTCGTGGTGATCGACGACCTGATCACCGGCTCCACCCGCAACATCGGTCCGCTGCTGGCCCACCCGTGCTTCAGCTTCGTCCAGGACGACGCGGCGAACGCGCTCGCGGTGCCCGGTCCGTTCGACGTCGTGCTGCACTTCGCCTCGCCGGCGTCGCCGCCGCGATATCTGGCGCACCCGATCGAGACGCTGCACGCCGGCTCGACGGTGACCGAGGCGCTGCTCGAGGTCGCCAAGCGCGACGGTGCCCGCTTCGTGGTCTCCTCCACCTCCGAGGTCTACGGCGACCCGCACGTGCACCCGCAGCACGAGGAGTACTGGGGCAACGTCAACCCGAACGGGCCCCGCAGCGTCTACGACGAGGCCAAGCGCTACGCCGAGGCGATCACCTTCGCCTACCGCCGGTACTTCGACGTCGACACCGGCGTGGTGCGCATCTTCAACACCTACGGCCCGAACATGGACATCGACGACGGCCGCGCCGTCCCGGCGTTCGTGAAGGCGGCGCTGGCCGGCACCTCGATCCCGATGCACGGCGACGGCACCCAGACCCGCTCGCTGCTCTTCGTCGACGACCTCGTCGACGGGATCCTGCGGATGGCCGACTCGAAGGACGCGGGTCCGATCAACCTGGGCAGCGTCGACGAGCTGGAGCTGGGCGAGATCGCCCGCCGCATCGTCGCGCTCGTCGGCAGCGACTCGGAGATCCACTACGAGCCCCGCCCGATCGACGACCCGGAGCGCCGGAAGCCCGACATCACCAAGGCGCGCGAGATCCTCGGCTGGCAGCCGACGATCCCGCTCGAGGACGGACTGGCGCGGACCATCGCCTGGTTCCGGGCCACCGTCGTCACCGCGCCGTAGGCCGCCGCGCCCCGCCCTCCACCGCGCCACGAACCCCTCGCGCCCCGAACCCCTCGCGCCCTGACCCCACCGCGCGCCGCAGCCCGCCCGGCGCCGTACGAGAGAGAATCCCGACGTGAAGCTTTCCATCCTCATGCCCGTCTACAACGAGCAGGCGACCCTCCAGAAGGCCGTCGACCGCGTCCTCGCGATCCGGTTCCAGGACGGCGTCGAGATCGAGTTCGTCATCGTGAACGACGGCAGCCGCGACCGCACGAAGCAGATCCTCGACGCGCTCGACGATCCCCGCATCCGCGTCTTCCACCAGCCGATGAACCAGGGCAAGGGCGCGGCGATCAGCCGGGCCGTGCAGGAGGCGACCGGCGACTACGTCATCATCTGCGACGCCGACGAGGAGTACCGGCCCAGCGAGATCCCCTCGCTCCTGCAGCCCGTCCTCGACGGCGAGGCGCAGCTGGTCTACGGCAGCCGCACCTTCGGCAGCCACACCTCGTTCTCCTACTGGTACGTCATCGGCAACAAGGGCGTGAACCTGATCACGAACGTGCTCTTCAACGCCTACGTCTCCGACGTCGAGACCTGCTTCAAGCTGATGCCCCTGAGCCTGTACCGCTCGCTGGAGATCAAGGAGAAGGGCTTCGGCATGGAGGCGGAGGTCACCGCGAAGCTGCTCGCCCGCGGCTACCGCCCCTACGAGGTCGGGATCAGCTACAAGGCCCGCACCCGCGAGGAGGGCAAGAAGATCACCGTCAAGGACGGCTTCGAGGCGCTCTGGATCCTCCTCAAGATCCGCGTCCGCGAGGGCTCGCGCACCCGTCCGCCGCAGACCGCGGGGATCTGAGCCGATGGCCAGGAGGGGTCCCGTCGCGCTCGCTAAGGCGCTGTACAGCGGCCTGATCTCGTACGTGCTGAAGTTCGGCGTCGTCGGGATCCTCGGCCTCGTCGTCGACGTCACCGTCTTCAACCTGCTGCGCGTCGGCGGGATCGGCGGCGAGCACCTCCTCTCCGGGCCCATCGGTGCGAAGGTCGTCGCGGTGGCCGCAGCGACGGTCGTGACCTGGTTCGGCAACCGCTACTGGACCTTCCGCGAGCACCGCCGCGCCAACTACCTGCTCGAGCTCGCCGAGTTCAGCGTCGTCGCGGTCGCCGGCATGCTGGTGAACCTGCTGCCGCTCTACATCTCGCACTACGTGCTCGGCTTCGACAACCTCGTCGCCGACAACATCTCGGCGAACGTGATCGGCCTCCTGCTCGCGACCGCCTTCCGGTTCGTGCTCTACCGCTTCTGGGTCTTCGGCCACCACCGCTCCGGCGGCGTCGTCGAGAAGCGCGAGGCGCAGATGGCGGCGGCGGCGCTGTTCGAGGACGACGCCGCGGCGGCGAACGACACCGCGTCGATCAAGCTCCGCTGACGTGCCCGCCTACAATGGCGGGGTGCCTGAAGAGACGACTGCCCTCACGCCCGCCGGAGACGGCCCGGACGCCACGGCTCCGGACGCCTCGGTTCCGATGACCGCGGCTCCGACCGCCACGACTCCGGACGCTCCGACGTCCCAGTCGCGGACGCCGGAGACGGTCGAGGAGCTCCGCGCCCGCCTCGACGAGCTGCTGAACGACCCGCTCGACGAGTGGGCCGCGAACATGCACTTCGGTGGTGGCGCCCACTACGTCGCCGACTTCGAGAGCACGCTCTCGTGGCGGGTCACCCGCCCGCTCCGCGCGGCGCGCACCTTCCAGATCCGGGTGGGCCAGCTCGGTCTGCCGGGAGCGGTGCAGCACTCGATCCGCTACGCGCAGCGCCGCTTCGGCGGTCGCAGCCGGTGAACGCCGTCGACCTCGCGGGCCGTGACGCCCGCCGCGCCTTCGTGGTGCAGCGACTCGAGCAGATCGCCCCCTTCGTCCTCGACGATCCCGAGCAGGCCGCCGACCTCGCGCTCCGCGGTCCCGGCCCGTTCCTCGACGAGATCGCGCGCACCGTCCAGCGGCGCGACGCCGACGACCTGACCTGGCTGTCGCTCACCGCGTTCCTCGGCGTCTACCCGGTGCCGCACCTCTTCAGCTGGTTCAAGCGCTCGCTGCAGCTCGCGAAGCCGCACGAGGCGATGCGGGTCTTCCTCGTCGCCGGCACGCGCGCCTCGACCGGCTACCACGACCTCTCGACCACGCTCTCCGTCGTCACCGGCGCCGTCGTCGTGGACGTCGACTTCTGCGCGCGGAACTCGCACGCCACCGGCATCCAGCGCGTCGTCCGCCAGACGATGAAGCGCTGGCACCGCGACCACGACCCGATCCTCACCGCCTGGGAGCACGGCTCGATGGCCCTGCGCCGCCTCGGCGAGGGCGAGCTCGAGCGCGTCATCGACTTCGAGACGAGCAGCACCCGGGAGTGGGATCCGGGTCGCCCCGAGCGCGTCGACTTCATCGTGCCGTTCCGCTCCACCCTCGTCCTGCCCGAGGTTCCGGTCATCGGGATCTGCGCCCCGCTCGCCGCGCTCGCGGAGTTCTCCGGCAACACGGTGAGCCTGATCGGCTACGACGCGATCCCGGTCGTGAGCGCCGACACCGTTCCGCCGCAGGAGAGCCTGCGCTTCGTCAACTACCTCACCGTGGTCAAGCACTCCAGCCGGGTGGCCGGCATCAGCGAGGCCGCGACCCAGGAGTTCGCGGGCTTCAACGCCGCGCTCCCCGCGCAGGGCCTCGAGGGCCCCGAGCTCTCCACGGTCTCCCTCCCGGTCGAGGCGCCGCCGCTGGACGGCGAGCACCTCGAGGAGGAGGACGACCTCCCGCTGGTGCTCTCGGTCGGCAGCCACGAGCCGCGGAAGAACCACCTCGCGATCCTGTTCGCCGCCGAGGTGCTCTGGCGCGAGGGCAAGCGGTTCCGCCTGCGCTTCATCGGCGGCGGCAACCCGTGGGCCACGCAGGTCTTCGACGTCCGGATCCGCGAGGCCCAGCGCCGCGGTCGCACCGTGGAGGTCGTCCGCGGGGCCGGCGACGACGTGCTGCTCTCGTCCTATCGCAACGCGCGCTTCTTCGTCTTCCCCTCCACCCACGAGGGCTACGGGCTCCCGGTCGCCGAGGCGCTCGCGCTCGGCATCCCCGCGATCACCTCGGACCGCGGCTCGCTCGCCGAGATCGCGGCCGACGGCGGCTGCATCACGGTCGACCCGTACGACGACGACCAGCTCACCGCCGCGATGCGCGAGCTGCTCGACTCCGACGAGCGGGTCGCCGAGCTCACCGCCGAGGCGCACGCGCGCCCGAAGCGGACCTGGAACGACTACTCCGCCGAGCTGTGGGCGGCCCTCGTGCCCTCCGCCTCGAGCGAGCAGGAGGAGAACGATGCGTGAGTCCACCGCCCTCGAGCGCCTGACGCTGCTGCTCGAGACCCTCGAGCCCACCACCGCGCCCTCGCGCGAGGTGCCGGCGCTCGTCCAGCAGGTCGCCGACGCGGTCGGCGAGCCGAGCTTCGAGCAGACCTGGCTCATGCTCGCGGTGGTGAACGCCGAGCTGCCCGTGCGCGAGCAGGTCGTCGAGTCGCGCCGCAGCGCCCGTCTCGACGGCGTCGCCGCGCTGCTGACCGGGCTGCTCCGGCCGACCCCGGCCTCCCGCGTGCTCGACGCCGTCCGCGCGCCGAGCACCGTCGTGATCGCCCGGCACGCCGTCCTGGTCGACGTGCACCACACCGCGCGCACGGGCCTCGCGACCGGGATCCAGCGGGTCGTCCGCACCACGATCGTCGAGTGGAACAGCCGGCACGACATCGGCCTCCTCGTCTGGGACGACGCGATGACGGGCTTCCGCGAGGTCGGCAACGAGCTGCGGACGAACGCGCTCTACGGCTCCGCGCCGGACGCCAAGCTCGACGCGCACGCGCCCGTGGTCGTCCCGTGGGAGTCGCTCTACGTGCTCCCCGAGCTCGCGATCGAGGACGAGCGCAGCGGACGCCTCGCCGCCTTCACCGAGTTCAGCGGCAACGCGACGACGATGATCGGCCACGACTGCGTGCCGCTGACGACCGCGGAGACCGCGCACGGCGGGATCAGCGGCCAGTTCCCGCGGACGCTCGTCGCCGTCTCGCACATGGACCGGGTGACCACGGTCTCCCGTGCCTCCGAGACCGAGTACCGCGGCTGGCGCGGCATGCTCGAGGGCGAGAGGGGGCCGGAGATCGACGCGATCCCGTTGCCCGCCTCCGCCGGCGGCGACGACGACTTCGACGAGGCCGCGACCCGGCTGACCCTCGGCGCCGTGGGCGACGAGCCGCTGGTGGTCTGCATCGGCAGCCACGAGCCGCGCAAGAACCACCTCGCGGTGCTGCACGCGGCCGAGCTGGCCTGGCGCTCCGGCGTCGAGTTCACGCTGGCCTTCATCGGCGGCAACGCCTGGAGCAGCGAGGAGTTCCAGGGGCGGATGCACGCGCTCCAGGACGAGGGCCGTCACGTCGACTCCTTCTCGGCGATCACCGACGAGCTGCTCTGGAGTGCCTACCGCAGCGCGACCTGCACGATCTTCCCCTCGCTGAACGAGGGCTTCGGGCTGCCCGTGGCCGAGTCGCTCGCGGTCGGCACGCCGGTGATCACCTCGGGCTTCGGCAGCATGAGGGACATCGCGGAGCAGGGCGGCGCGCTGCTCGTCGATCCGCGCGACGACCACTCGATCCGCGACGCGCTCGTGACGCTGCTGACCGACGACGAGGTGCACGCCCGGCTCACCGCCGAGGCGCGCGCCCGGGTCAACCGCACCTGGACCGAGTACGCCGACGAGGTCTGGACCTACGTCACGGCCGTCGCACCGGCGGGCGTCTCGACGCTCTGAGCGCGGGCTCGCGGGCGCTCGCCGTCCGCGGGCTCAGCGGCCCGCGAGCTCCCGCGCGGCCCGCACGAGCGCCTCGGCGGCCTCGTTCCACGGGGCGATCCGGCCGGGCTCGACCCGCCGGGGGCGTGCGAGAGCGGTCTCGATCGCGCTCCGCAGCGCGTCCTCGTCGCCGACCGGGACGAACGTCGCCGCCGCCTCGTGCCCGCGGAGCGCGTCGTGGATCCCCGGGATGTCGGAGACGATGACGGGCGTGCCGGTGGCGACCGCCTCCAGGGCGGGCAGGCCGAAGCCCTCGTGCAGCGAGACGAGCGCGAGCGCGTCGGCACCGGTCATCAGGGCGGGCATCTCCGCGTCCTCGACGAAGACCGGCGAGAGCCGGACGTCGGCGCCCGCGTCGGCGGCCCGGGCGACGGCCTCGCGGACGTCCTCGTCGTCCCAGGCAGTCGCGCCGACGATCAGCAGGGTGCAGCCGGCCGGGCGGTCGGCGGCCGCGAAGGCGCGGACGAGCGCCGCGACGTTCTTCCGCGGCTCGACGGCGCCCACGTAGAGCAGGTAGCGCTCGACGCCGACGCGCGCGGTGACGGCGGCGACCTCGTCGGCCTGTCGGGGACGGAAGTCCGCCGCGTCGACCGTCGTCGGCAGGATCCGCAGCCGCTCGCCCGCGACGCCGAGGTGCCGCTCGATCTCGCCGGCCGCGGACGCGGTGCCGGTGGCGACCAGGTCGGAGCGGGCCAGCCAGCCGGGCATCCGGGCCTGCAGGAGGGCGCGGCGGGCCGCCGGGACGAGCTCGGGCGCGACGGCGAAGCAGGCGTCGTGCACGAAGGTGATCGCTCGCGAGCGGCGGCTGAGCGCCCAGTTGCGGTAGTTGGGGAAGAAGTAGACCCCGCGGCCGACCAGCGGGTCGATCGGCACCGGCGTCCGGGTCAGCAGGCCGACCAGGCGCCGGGGGAGCGGGATGCCGCGCACGCGGAAGCCGAGCCCGTGCCGGGTGATCGCGGCGGTCTCGGACGCGGGGGCGAAGAGGACCACCTCGACCTCGCGGCGGAAGCGCTCCTCGCCGAGGGCGCGCAGCGTCTCCAGCAGCACGTGCCCGACCCCGGTGAGCCGCTCGGCCGCGAGGGGGCTCGCGTCGACGAGCAGCCGCACCGGGCGTGCGGTCACGCCCGGGTGACGCCGTCGACGGTGGCCGAGGCGGCCACGCTCACGAGGCCGACGCGCTTGTCGCTGCGCTCGACGGTGAAGCGGGCGCCGACCGGCACGCGGACGAACTCGCCGTTGCCGAGCGTGGAGGCCGACGCGTGCACGGCGTAGGTGCCGCCGCCGAAGCGGATGTCCGGGAGGGAGAACGTGATGGTCGTCTGCTCCGTGAGCGGCGGGTGCTCGAAGCCGAGGCGCATGGTGTTGGTGCCGAAGACCACCTGGCCGAGCGGGGTGTCCACGCCCATGCCGACGAACCAGTTCTCGACCGGGGCGCCGCTGAGCGGGCGCAGGGTCACCGACACCGTCAGGTCGTCGCCGGGGCGCAGGGTGCGGTTGCCCTCCTCGACCGTGCCGCCCTGGAGCTCGACGCTGACGATCTCGGCGGCGGGCAGCGGCTCGGGCTCCTCGCCGGCCTCCTCCGCCTCGACGATCGCCTCGGCGGTCTCGCGCTCGACGCGCTCCTGGCGGGAGTTCTCGAAGCCGTTGCGCAGGACCTCGAGGCCGCGGGCGGTCTCGCCGTCGTAGATGACGTTGCCGTGCTGCAGGACGACCGTGCGGTCGCAGAGCTCGCCGACCTGCTCGAGCGAGTGGGTGACCAGCACGATGGTCTTGCCCGCGCGCTGGAAGGCGCGGATGCGGTCCATGCACTTGCGCTGGAACGGCTCGTCGCCGACCGCGAGGACCTCGTCGACCAGCAGGAGGTCGGGGTCGGTGTGGATGGCGATCGCGAAGGCGAGCCGCACGTACATGCCGGAGGAGTAGAACTTCACCTGCGTGTCGATGAAGTCGACGATCTCGGAGAACTCGACGATCGAGTCGAACTTCTCCTCGAGCTCCCGGCGGGAGAGCCCGAGGATCGCGCCGTTGAGGAAGACGTTCTCGCGGCCGGTGAGGTCGGGGTGGAAGCCCGCGCCGAGCTCGAGCAGCGCCGCGAGGCGCCCGCGGCGCTCGACGGTCCCGGTGGTGGGCTGGATGATGCCGCCGATGAGCTTGAGCAGCGTGCTCTTGCCGGAGCCGTTCGCGCCGATCAGGCCGACCGTGGAGCCGAGCGGGATCTCGAGGTCGATGTCGCGCAGCGCCCAGAAGTCGTCGCGGTGCTGCTTGCCGCGGCCGAAGTTGACGATGCGCTCCTTGACGCTCTTGTCCTTGCGGATCACGAAGCGCTTGGAGGCGTTCTGGACGCGGATGATGGTCGGCATCTCGGTCGACTCGGGAAGGGCGACCTCGGACTCGAGCGTCATGGGATCAGATCTCCTGTGCGAAGTTGCCCTCGAGGCGGCGGAAGACGCGGTGGGCGAGCCACACGAGCACGACCCCGACCAGGAAGACGATGAAGAGGTGGAGGGCCATGTCGGCCGGCCACGGCTGACCGGCGACGGTGTTGAAGCTGCCGTCGGCCTGCTCGACCTGGGTCTCCCGCGAGCCGGGACCCCAGATCGCCCGCTGGAAGGCGAGCATCGCGTTGGTCATCGGGTTGAGCAGGTAGATCTGCTCGAGCCAGCCCGGCACGGTCTGGACGACGAAGGACCACGCGTAGGTGATCGGCGAGAGCCAGAAGAAGATCAGCAGGCCGACCTCGACGAGGAACTGGATGTCGCGGAGGTAGACGTTGAGCGCCGAGAGCGCGAGCGCGAGGGCCAGGCCGTAGACCAGGGTGACCGCGAGCGCCGGGATGATGAAGAGCAGCTGCCAGCTGACGTTGAGCGCCCCGAGCGCGATCGCGCCCACGATCAGCACCAGGAACTGCACGGCGAAGTTGAACAGCGCGGCGCCGATGGTGGCGACCGGGAAGATCTCGCGCGGCAGGTAGACCTTCTTGATCAGTCCCGCGTTCGCGAGGATCGAGGTCGTGCCGGTGGCGACGATCTCGCTGAACAGGTTCCACAGCGTCAGGCCGCAGAAGACGAAGATCGCGAAGACCGGGATGCCGCGGGCGGCGCCGAGGAACTGGCCGATCGCCACGTAGTAGATCATCAGCATCACGAGCGGGCGGATGAGCGTCCAGACGAAGCCGAGGCTCGAGTCCTTGTAACGCGCCTTCAGCTCGCGGTTCACGAGCAGCTTGAGCAGCTCGCGGTGCCGGAAGATGTCGATCAGCGACGAGACGAAGCCGCCCGAGCGCTGACCCGGCTGGGTCCCGCTCTGATGGAACGGCTCCTGTGCGATCGCGTCGACGCGGTCGGCCGCGCGCGTGATCGTCGTTTTCCTGCTGCTCATCGGACTCCCAGCCCTAGCACTGCCGGGGCGGCAGCCAGATCATTGTACGTAACGCCTGCGCCGCCGCACGGCGACGGGCGCTGGACGGCGGCGGGTGCTCAGCCCGCGGCGCGGGCGAGCTCGAGGTCGTGCTCGACCATGCGGGCGACGATCTCCTCGAAGGCGACCGTCGGGGCCCAGCCGAGTTCGGCCCGGGCCTTCGACGCGTCGCCGCGCATCTCCGGGGCGTCGACCGGGCGGGCGAAGCGCGGATCGATCCGGATCCGGTCCTCCCAGGCGTCGATGCCGGCCGCGGCGAAGGCCGCGCCGACGAACTCGCGGACGGAGTGCGCGACACCGGTCGCGATGACGTAGTCGCCGGCCGACCCGGCGCGCGAGGCGCGGACGAGCGCGTCGACGTAGTCGGGCGCCCAGCCCCAGTCGCGGCGGGCGTCGAGGTTGCCGAGCGAGAGCTCGGTCGCGGTGCCCGCGGCGATCGCGGCGACGCCGGCCGTGATCTTCCGGGTGACGAAGCTCTCGGGGCGGCGGGGCGACTCGTGGTTGTAGAGGATCGCGGAGGACGCGTGCAGGCCGCGGCCGCGGTAGACCCCGACGAGGTGGTGCGCGAAGGCCTTCGCCGCGCCGTAGGGCGAGACGGGGCGGATCGGCGTCGACTCGGTCTGCGGGTTCTCGGTCGCCGCGCCGAAGATCTCCGAGGAGGAGGCCTGCACGAAGCGCACCTCGCGGCCCGCCGACTCCTGCAGGGCCAGCGCGGCCTCGAGCAGCGCGGCGACGGCCGTGCCGGTCACCTCGGCGGTCAGCACCGGCTCCTGCCAGGACTGCGCCACCGAGGAGATCCCGGCGAGGTGGAAGACCGTGTCGGGCCGCGCCTCGGCGATCACGCGGCCGAGGCCGGCGGCGTCGCGGAGGTCGCCCTGGAAGGGGCGGACGGACGCGGGCAGGGAGGCGTCCTCGTCGCGCACGAGCGCGGAGACCTCCCAGCCGTCGGCGAGCAGACGCTCGACGAGGTAGCCCCCGTCCTGTCCGCTCGCCCCGGTGACGAACGCTGCGGGCACGGCGGCTACTTGATCAGCGCGGACTGCTCGGCGAGGTCGTTCTCGACCATCATCGAGACGAGCTCCGGGAAGGAGACCTTCGGCTGCCAGTCGAGCACGTCGCGCGCCTTCGCCGGGTCGCCGATGAGCAGGTCGACCTCGGCCGGGCGCATGAACGCGGGGTTCTGCGTGACGTAGGGGGTCCAGTCCTCGATGCCGACGTGGTTGAAGGCGATGTCGAGGTACTCGCGGATCTCGTGGGTCTCGCCGGTGGCGACCACGTAGTCGTCGCCCTCGGGCTGCTGCAGCATCCGCCACATCGCGTCGACGTAGTCGCCGGCGAAGCCCCAGTCGCGCTTGGCGTCGAGGTTGCCGAGCTCCAGCGTCTCCTGCAGGCCGAGCTTGATGCGGGCGACCGCGAGGCTGATCTTGCGGGTGACGAACTCCGGGCCGCGGCGGGGCGACTCGTGGTTGAAGAGGATGCCCGACGAGGCGTGCATGCCGTAGGACTCGCGGTAGTTGATGGTCATGTAGTGACCGAAGACCTTGGCGACGCCGTAGGGCGAGCGCGGCCAGAGGAGGGTCTCCTCGCTCTGGGGGACCTGCTGGACCTTGCCGAACATCTCGGACGAGGACGCCTGGTAGAACTTCACGCGCGACATGTCGTCGCCGGCGTAGAGGCGCACGGCCTCGAGGATGTTGAGCACGCCCTTGCCGGTCACGTCGGTCGTGAGCGACGCGTTCTCCCACGAGTAGGCGACGAACGAGATCGCGCCGAGGTTGTAGACCTCGTCGGGCTGCGAGGCGGCGAGCACGCGCACGAGGCTCGACACGTCGGTCAGGTCACCGGTGAGCAGCGTCACCTCGGGGACGGTGCGGCGGACGAGCTCGTACTTGGGGTTGTTCTGCCCACGGACGAGCCCGAAGACCTCGTAGCCCTTCTCGAGCAGCAGCTCGGCGAGGTAGAGGCCGTCCTGGCCGGTGATTCCGGTGATCAAAGCGCGGGGCACGTGGTGGTCCGTTTCGTCGGGGTCGGTGACAGCGGGCTACATACTACCCACCGGCCTCCGCCGCGCCGGGGAGCACCCGCCGCGAACGCTCCGCGGGGCGGAGGGCGGGCGCGGGTAGTCTGACCCGGCCCTCACCGCGAGGGAGCCTCGATCCGATCGGACGCCATGCCGGAACGCCTCGCCGTCACGCTCGCCGTGCTCACCGTCGACCCCGGGGGGATGGGCGGCGGCGAGACCTACGCCCGCGCGCTGACCCGGCTGCTCGTGACGCGGCCGGGGGAGGAGGGGCTGCGCGTGCAGGCGCTCGTCCCCGAGAACGCCCGCGGCTTCAGCGAGGGCGTGCCCGAGATCGTGGCCGAGGGCGTCGTCAGCGGGGCCGGCCACCGCCGCCGGGCGACGGGGATGCTCCAGGCGCTCGTGCGCACGCTCCGGCTCCGGCGTCTGCTCGGGCCGGACGAGATCCTCTACTTCCCCTTCACCGTCCCGCTGCCCTGGCCGTCGCGCCGGCAGGGGCACGTGCAGATGGTCTTCGACCTCCAGCACCGCGATCTCCCGCAGCTCTTCCCGCGCGTCGAGCGCGTCTTCCGGCGGATCGCCTACGAGGCCACCGCCCGCCGGGCCGACGCGATCATCACCATCAGCGCCTTCACCAAGGGGAGGATCGTCGAGCTGCTCGGCATCCCGGAGGAGCGGATCCACGTGTCCCACCTCGGGGTAGACACCGAGCGCTTCCGCCCGCACCTGGGCGCGCGCGAGGACTTCGTCTTCTACCCGGCGCGCGCCTGGCCGCACAAGAACCACGCGCGGCTGTTCGAGGCGATGCGCCTGCTCCGTGCCGAGGGCCACGACCTGCGGCTGGTGCTCACCGGAGGCGACCTGGAGAAGCTCGGCCCGCTGCCCGACTTCGTCGAGTGGCGCGGGCACGTGGGCGCCGAGGAGCTGGCGGAGATCTACCGGCGCGCCGCCGTCCTCGCCTTCCCGAGCCTCTACGAGGGCTTCGGCTTCCCGCCGATCGAGGCCATGGCCTCCGGCTGCCCCGTGGCGGCTGCGGACTCCGGATCGCTGCCCGAGATCTGCGGCGACGCCGCGGTGCTCGTCGATCCGCTCGAGCCGCGCTCGATCGCCGACGGGATCCTCGAGGCGATCGAGCGCTCCGCCGAGCTCGGCGCGAAGGGCGTCGAGCGCGCGGCCCGGTTCAGCTGGGAGCGCTGCCGGGAGGAGCACCTGGCGGTGCTGCGGGCTGTCGCGGCAGCCCGCCGGGCCGGTCGCCGGGGTGCAGGAGCCGCCGCCAGCTGAGCCCCTGCGCGGCGCGCATCGCGCAGATCACCAGCAGCAGCCAGCCGGCGTCGACCAGGAGCGAGCTCTCCGCGAGCGAGGTGACGACGAGGACGCTGAGCACCAGCACCGGCCAGACGTGCACGACCGCCTTCCGCTCGGAGGCGATGAGCCACGAGCGCCAGAGGGCGAGGCCGACCAGCACGAGGAAGAGCGCGACCCCGACGACGCCCACCTGCAGCGCCAGGTCGAACACGGCGTTCAGGCTGGAGGAGTGCGGCCGGCCGGAGAGGAAGTCGATCGCGTTGAACGGGTAGAGGTCGGTGCGCCAGTAGCCCACCCAGCCCCAGCCGATGATCGGCGCCAGGTCGGTGAAGCGCCAGACCTGCTGCCAGAGGGTGACCCGGAACTCGAACTCGCTGCCCGCGTTGAGCAGGTCGACGATCCGGAAGCGGAAGAGCCCTGCGGTGAGCGCGGACGCCACGAGCACCGCGAGCGTCGTGTACTGCCGCCGCCGACGCTGCTCGCCGGTGGCGCGGCGCACCCAGCGCAGGATCAGCGCGACGACCGCGGCGACGACGAGCACGCCGGCGCTGACCGCCGAGCGGGTGAGCACCAGGGTGACCACGGCGAGCGCGAGCGAGGCGAGGGCCGGGCCGCGCGCCACGGACCGGGTCATCAGCTCGACCGAGAAGGTGACGACCGCCAGCAGGCAGACCAGCCCCAGCTGGTTGCGGGTGCCGACCAGCCCCTGGATCGGGCCGCCGACGGCCAGGAGGCCCTCGACGCCGAGGAAGCGCAGCGGCCGGTCGATCAGGGCGCCGGAGAGCACCTCGACGGCCAGCGAGCCGATCAGCACGAACCGCATCACGTCGCCGACCGCGCGGATCACCTGGATGATGTCGCGGGTGAGGCCGATCGCGATCGCGAGGAAGGCGAGGGCGAGCTGGTACAGCACGCTCGAGGCGGTGGCCCACTGGTAGCCGCTCCAGAGCGTGCTGAGGGCGATCCAGCCGAGGAAGACCAGGATGCTGGTCGGCAGGAGCCCCTCCCAGTCGAGCAGCTCGCGCCGCAGCACGAGCATGACGGCCGCGAGGGCGGTGAGCGTCGCGATCGCCGCGATGTAGCCGGGCCAGCCGATCATCCCGCGCACCGCCGGCGCGCAGAGCACGACGACGAGGGAGGTCTGCGCGAGGGCCGCCGCGAACTGCGGGGACGCCAGGGCGTCCGCGAGGGCGGCCGGCAGAGCCGACGGCCGACCGCCCCTCATCGGATGGCGCGCTGGCCGGCGAGGGGGATCGGCTCGGCGGTGAGCGCGTCCTCCTCCTCGTTCGCGGGCTGCTTGGTCAGGACCGCCAGGGCGGCCAGCAGGAGCCAGCCGCTCTCGATCAGGAGCCGGCTCTCGAACAGCGCCTGCGCGAGGAGGGCGGCGAGCAGCAGCAGCGGCGCGAGCGACACGGCCGAGTAGGGCAGCGCCGTCGTCGCACTGCGGCGCGGGCGGTCGACGGCGCGGAACCAGGCGCGCCAGAGGGTCGAGACCACGAGGGCGGTGAAGAGCACCAGCCCGATGATGCCGAGCTGGAACCAGACATCGAGCCAGGCGTCGTGCGCCTGCAGGTAGAGGACGCCCTTGCGCTCGGCGAGGGTGTCGAACGGGGCGGCCCAGGGCGCCCAGTAGCTGACCCAGCCCCAGCCGAGGACGGGCCGCTCGGCGGCGAGCGCCCAGACCGAGCGCCAGATGTCGAGCCGGCCGGTCGCGTCCTCGCTCTTGCCGAGGAGGCCGAGCAGGGTGCCCCAGCCCGCGATCGCGCCGCCCGCGAGCACGACGGCGGTCGCGGCGGCCGTGACGTAGACGGGCCGCCGCTCCGACTCGCCACGGCGTCGCGCCCAGAGCGCGAAGGCCGCGGCCGCCGCGACGGCGACGACGCAGAGCAGCACGGTGGCGGAGCGGGTGAGCAGGAGCGTCGCGGCGAACAGGACGATCCAGACGGCGCCCCAGCGGGGACGGAGGCTGCGCGCGGCCAGCTCGATCAGCACGACGATCAGGCCGAGCAGGGCGAGGAAGCCGAGCAGGTTGCGGTTGCCGACGAGCCCCTGGATCGGCTCGCCGGTGAACAGCGCGGCCTGCGACCAGTAGAAGGCGTCCGGGATGCGGCCGGCCGGCAGGTCGATGACGAACGGCAGCACGGGCGCGCGGACGACGACCGCCACGACGAGCTCGAACACGAGCGAGGCGCCGACGGTGATCCGGAGCGCGCGGCCGAGGGCGGTGACGAACTGCGCCGTGCTGAGCGTCAGGGCGAGGGCGACCGCCCCGAGCGAGGTGGCGAGCTGCGCGACGACGCCGATCGCGCTCGCCCCGGGGTACGCCGACCAGAGCAGCGAGAGCACGGCGAGGGCGAGGAAGGCGACGAGCGCCTTGGGCGTCCGGCTCCAGCGCAGCCGAGGCCGCACCCGGACCAGCAGCACGACGACGCCGACCAGCAGCGCCGCGACGACGACCCCCCAGCCCCACCAGCCCGCGAGGTTCCGCAGCGCCTGGCCGCCCAGCATCACCGTGAGCACGGCCACCGCGAGCGCTCGGGGAGCGGCGGGCGCGGCGCGTCGGATCATGGCGAACAGTCTAGGGAGCGGGCGGCCGGCGAACGGGCGGGCTGCGCCTCAGACGAACGCGGCGCTGCCCGTGATCGCGCGGCCGACGATGAGCGTGTTCATCTCCCGGGTGCCCTCGTAGGAGTAGAGGGCCTCGGCATCGGCGAAGAACCGGGCGACCCCGTAGTCGAGGACGATGCCGTTGCCGCCCATCACCTCGCGGCACCAGGCGACCGTCTCGCGCATCCGCGCCGTCGTGTAGGCCTTCGCGAGTGCGGAGTGCTCGTCGCGCTGCTCGCCCGCGTCGAGCATCTCGGAGACCCGGGTGGCCAGGGCGATGCTCGCGGTGATGTTGCCGATGCTCTTCACCAGCAGGTCCTGCACCAGCTGGTGCCCGACCAGCGGCTTGCCGAACTGGACGCGCTCTCGGGCATAGCGCAGGGCGGCGTCGTAGGCGCCGATCGCGACGCCGATCGCCTGCCAGGCGACCTCGGCGCGGGTCAGCCGGAGGACCTTCGCCGTGTCGCGGAACGAGTTCGCGCCCTGCAGGCGCAGCGACTCCGGCACGCGGACGCCCTCGAGCACGATGTCGGCGTTCTGCACGGTGCGCAGGCTCTGCTTGCGGGCGATGGCCGTGGCGCGGTAGCCCGGGGTCGAGGTCGGGACGAGGAAGCCCTTCACCTGGCCGTCGGCGACGTCCTTCGCCCAGATCACGGTGACGTCGCTGAAGGTCGCGTTGCCGATCCAGCGCTTCTCGCCGTCGAGGATCCAGGTGTCGCCCTCGCGGCGGGCGGTGGTGCGCAGGCCCTGCGCGGAGTCGGAGCCGGAGTGCGGCTCCGTCAGGCCGAAGGCGCCGATCACCTCGCCCGAGGCGAGCTTCGGCAGCCACTCGGCCCGCTGCTCCTCGGAGCCGGCGACGCCGACCGTCCCCATCACCAGGCCGTTCTGCACGCCGACGTAGGTGGCGATGCTCGCGTCGACCCGGCCGAACTCGAGGGCGACCCAGCCGCGGAACACCGACGAGTTCTCGATCGTGCGCGTCTCGGGCCAGGAGAGGCCGATCACGCCGGTGGCGTGGATCCCGGGGATGAGCTGGCGCGGGAACTCGGCGCGCTCCCAGTACTCGTCGGCGATCGGGCGGACCTGCTCCTCGAGGAACGCGCGGACGCCCACGAGGAGCTCCTTCTCGGCGGGGGTGAGCCGCGACTCGAAGCCGTAGAAGTCGGCGTTGAGCAGTTCGAAGGTCGTGCTGTCCATGGTTCATCGCTCCATCGCTCGGGCGCGCAGCGACTCGGCCCGCAGGAGCGGCGGCGGTGCGGCTCCCCCCAGCGTACGAAGGGGGTGCCCGGGCGGCGCGGACGCTGGTGATCGGCGCCAAGCGGCGGCCGCTCCTCCGGGGCCGCTCTTGTAGATCCTGCTAGCGTCGGGCCCGGCCCGCCCCGGCAGGATCCGGACGGTGCCGTCTCGCACACCGCTCCCGGAACGGAAGGCCCTCGCCGTGTTCATCCCGATCGGCAACACCCCCCGCGACTACGCCTGGGGCTCGCTCACCGGCATCTCGGACGCCCTCGGCACCGCGCCGTCCGGCCGACCCGAGGCGGAGCTGTGGCTGGGGGCGCACCCGGGCTCGCCGGCCCGCATCCTCGACCCCGCCTCCGTCGGCGCGTCGACCCTCGCCGAGTGGATCGCCCGCGAGCCCGAGACGGCGCTCGCCGGAGTCGCCGGCTCGGTCGACCCCGTGTCCGGTGCGCCGCGGCTGCCGTTCCTGCTGAAGATCCTCGCGGCGGGCGCACCGCTCTCGCTCCAGGCCCACCCGTCGTCAGCGACGGCGCAGCGCCGGTTCGTCGAGGAGGACGAGGCCGGCGTCCCGCGCGACGCGGCCGAGCGCAACTACAAGGACCCGTTCCACAAGCCGGAGCTGATCTACGCGCTCACCGAGAGCTTCGACGCGCTCTGCGGCTTCCGCGAGCTCGACGGCACCCGGGCGCTGCTGGCCGAGCTGGCCGGTCGCGCCGCGGGGGAGGAGGCGGCGGCGATCACGCGCTTCGCCGCGCAGCTCGAGGGCGAGCCGACGGTCGTGCTCCGCCGGGCGGTCTCCTGGCTGCTCGCCGACGGCGACCGCGCGGAGGTCGCGGCCCTGATCGCGGCGGTCGTGGCCGCGTCGGCGGGCGAGGACCGCCTCGAGACGGCGACGGTGCGCTCGCTCGCCGAGGCCTACCCGGGCGACCCGGGCGTCGTGCTCTCGCTGCTGCTCAACCGCGTGCGGCTCGCCCGCGGCGAGGTGCTCTACCTGCCCGCCGGCAACATCCACGCGTATCTCGCGGGCACCGGGGTCGAGCTGATGGCCGCCTCCGACAACGTCCTCCGCGGCGGGCTCACGCCCAAGCACATCGACGTGCCCGAGCTGGTCAGCGTGCTCGAGTTCTCGCCGCTGCCGGTGCCGTACCTGCCGGCCGAGGAGCCCGCGCCCGGGCTGCGGGTCTACCGGCCGGACGTGCCGGACTTCCTGCTCGCCGTCGTCGAGCCGACCTCGGACGAGCCGGTGCGCGTCGAGCTCGACGGACCGGCCATCGCGATCGCCACCGACGGCGCGTTCACCGTGCACGGCGCCCAGGGCTCGGTCGAGGTCGAGCGCGGCGGCAGCGTGTACGTGACGCCGTCGGAGCGCGCCCTCTCGGTCACCGGCCGCGGCACCCTCTTCGTCGCCACCGTCTGACCGAGGGCCTTTCAGCCCGCAGGGCGCACCAAGCCGGTCGAGCAGCGCGCAGCGCGTCTCGGGACCCACCGCCATCGGGTCGGCGGGTCCCGGCGCGGCTCAGGAGGCGGCCGCGGCCGCCGACGCGAAGGTGCGGCGGTAGGCCGCCGGCGTCGTCTGCAGCACGCGGGCGAAGTGGTGGCGGAGGACGGCAGCGGTGCCGAAGCCGACGCGGGTGGCGATCGCCTCGAGGGTCAGGTCGGACTCCTCCAGCAGCTGCTGGGCGCGGAGGAGCCGCTGACGGTTGAGCCAGGCCAGCGGCGTGGTGCCCAGGTCGGCGCGGAAGCGGCGGGCGAAGGCGCGCGGCGACATCAGCGCTCGCCGGGCGAGCAGGTCGACGCTGAGCTCCTCGTCGAGGTGGCGCAGCATCCACTCGGTGACGTCGGCGAGCGAGTCCGCGCGTGCCTCCGGGATCGGCGTCGGGATGAACTGCGCCTGGCCGCCGTGGCGCTGCGGCGGCACCACCATGCGGCGCGCGACGACGTTCGCGGCCGCGGCGCCGAGCTCCTCGCGGACGACGTGCAGGCACGCGTCGATCCCGGCCGCGGTCCCGGCGCCCGTGACGATCCGGCCCTCCTGCACGAACAGGACGTCCGGGTCGACCTCGACCGCCGGGTGGCGCCGGGCGAGCTCGTCGGCGTGCATCCAGTGCGTCGTCGCCCGTCGCCCGTCGAGCAGGCCCGCCTCGGCCAGCACGAACGCGCCGCTGCAGACGCTCACGATCCACGCCCCGCGCTCGTGAGCGCGGCGCAGCAGGGCGAGCACGCGATCGTCGGCGGGGCCGATCGGGTGCGCCGGCACGGCGATCAGGTCGGCGTCCTCGGCCGCCTCGAGGCCGTCGGCGATCATCAGCTCGAAGCCGAGCGAGGTGCGCACCGGCCCCGGATCCGCGGTCGCGATGCGGAAGTCGAACACCGGCCCGCCGTGGTCGCGCCGGTCGATCCCGAACACCTCGCAGACCACGCCGAACTCGAACGGGGCGACCCCGGGCAGGGCGAGGACGGCGACGGAGTGGAGCACGGCGGCAGGATATCGTGACACCACGAGATCCCGCCACCAGGCCCGCGTCACCCCGCCGCTAGGGTTGCGTCGGTGCGCGCGCGGCGCCCGTCATCGAGGAGGATCCACATGGCATGGCTGGTCACCGGGGGAGCCGGGTACATCGGAGCGCACGTGGTGCGCGCGTTCGCCGAGCAGGGCATCGACCCCGTCGTCCTCGACGATCTGTCGTCCGGCCACGAGGGCTTCGTCCCCGAGGGCGTGCCGTTCCACCGCGGCTCGATCCTCGACGAGGCGCTGCTGGACGAGGTCTTCGCGCAGCACGAGATCGAGGGCGTCGTGCACGTCGCCGGCTTCAAGTACGCGGGAGTCTCGGTGCAGCGCCCGCTGCACACCTACGAGCAGAACGTCACCGGAACGATGCGCGTGCTCGCCGCGATGGAGCGCGCCGGCGTCCGCTCGATCGTCTTCTCCTCCAGCGCCGCGGTGTACGGCGCGGTCGACGCCGAGCTCGTCACCGAGAGCACCCCCAAGAGCCCCGAGTCGCCCTACGGCGAGTCGAAGCTGATCGGCGAGTGGCTGCTGGCCGACGCCGGCCGCGCGCACGGAGTGCGCCACGCCTCGCTCCGCTACTTCAACGTGGTCGGCTCCGGCTACCCGGACGTCTACGACACCAGCCCGCACAACCTCTTCCCGCTGGTGTTCGAGGCGCTGCTGGCCGGACGGACGCCGCGCATCAACGGCGACGACTACCCCACTCCGGACGGCACCTGCGTCCGCGACTACATCCACGTCGCCGATCTCGCGCTCGCGCACGTCGCGGCGGCGCAGCGCCTGGCCGCCGGCGAGCCGATCGAGCCCGTCTACAACCTGGGCAGCGGGTCCGGCGCCTCGGTCGGCGAGATCATGACCGCGATCGCCGACAGCACCGGCATCGCCTTCACCCCGGAGGTCGCCCCGCGCCGCCCGGGCGACCCGCCCCGCATAGTCGCCTCGGGCGAGACCGCGGCCCGCGACCTCGGCTGGGAGATGCGCCACACCGTCGCCGAGATGGTGGAGAGCGCCTGGCGCGCCCGGAGCGCCGCGGGGTCCTGACCCCGCCCGGGAGCTTCGACACGGTCGCGACACGCCGGTGTGTCGTGAACCCTCCACGGCGGGTTGAGGGTTTATGGTCCGCGACTTGACCTCAGCGAATGACACCGGTGTAATTACTGAGGCGGCCCACCCTCCGGCAGGAGCCGGTCGCCGATCATGTTCGCGGGCGGGGTAGGAGACGGTATGGCGATTCCCGACAGCGTCTCTGGCAGCGACAGAGGCTTCGGAAACGACAGAGGCTTCGGAAACGACGCGGGCCCCGGCAGCGACCGGGCCTCCGGCATGAGCGCGGTCCCCGAGGACTGGTTCGTCGATCCCGTCCGCCTCGGCGTCCCCGGCGTGCGCCAGGGCATCGACTCGGGCAGCGAGGCGCCCGGCGGCGCCCTCTCCTGGCAGGTCGACTCGCTCTGCGCGCAGACCGACCCGGAGGCGTTCTTCCCCGAGAAGGGCGGATCCACGCGCGACGCGAAGAAGATCTGCACCTCCTGCGAGGTCCGGGCGCAGTGCCTCGAGTACGCGCTCGAGAACGACGAGCGCTTCGGCATCTGGGGCGGCCTCTCCGAGCGCGAGCGCCGCAAGCTGCGCCGCCGGGCGTGACGACCGCCGCTCACCGGAGGCGGCGAGCCGCCGCGGGGCGCCCCGCGCCCATCGCTTAGGGTGGTCCGCGATGTATCCCCGAGTAACCGCCGTCCTGGTCGCCCACAACGGCGCGGCCTACCTGGAACGCACCCTCGCGGCGCTGCGGGCCCAGACCCGACAGCCCGATGCGACCGTGTTCGTCGACGGCGGATCGAAGGACGCGACCGGGCAGCTCCTCTCCGGCTGGGGTCCGACCCAGTTCGTCCAGGTCGCCGAGAACCTCCCGTTCGGCCAGGCCGTCGCCCGCGCCGTGCGCGTCATGCAGGCGCCGACGGGGGAGGACGAGTGGCTGTGGCTGCTCGCCGCCGACTCCGCTCCTGAGCCGGGTGCGCTCGCCGCGCTCCTCGGCGCGGTCGAGGTCGCACCCTCCGTCGCGGTCGCCGGACCGAAGGTCATGGACTGGACCCGCTCCGGCTACATCCGCAGCTACGGCGAGTCGATCACCAACTACGGCACCACGGTGCACCTCGTCGAGGACGAGCTCGACCAGGGCCAGCACGACGCCACGCCCGACGTGCTGGCCGTCGCCGCCGGCGGCATGCTCGTGCGGCACGCGCTCTGGGAGGAGCTGGGCGGCTTCGACCCCGGGCTGCCCGTGGTCGACGACGCCCTCGACTTCTCGATCCGCACCCGCCTCGCCGGACACCGGGTCAGCCGCGTCCCCGACGCGCGGGTCACCACCGCGTGCATCGGCCTCCAGCGCCCCGACGGCCGCCGGATCGACAGTGGGGAGCGCCGCCGCGCCCGCCAGCACCGCACCGCGCAGCTGCACCGCCGCCTCGCCTACGCCCCGGTGGCGCTGCTCGTCCTGCACTGGCTCTCGCTCGTTCCGCTCGCCGTCGGCCGTGCGGCCGTCCGGCTCCTGCGCAAGCAGCCCGGCCTCGTCGGCGGCGAGCTGCTCGCGGCCTTCGTCGTCGCGTTCGGCGGCACCAAGGTCTTCCACGCCAGGCGCGTCCTCCGCTCGTCGAAGAACGTCGGCTGGAAGGCCATCGCGCCTCTGCGCATCCCGCTCGACGTGGTCCGCCAGCTCCGCTCGGTCCGGCACGACGCCGTCCGGGTGCAGGCCAGCCGCGAGCGGCACCCGCTGCACTTCTTCCAGGCCGGCGGAGTCTGGATCGTCCTGGTCGCCGCGATCGCCGGGCTGATCGTCTACGCGCGCCTGCTCGCCGCCACCGCCATGGGCGGCGGCGGTCTGCTCACCCTCTCGCCGTCGGTCGGCGAGCTGTGGCGGAACGCCGCGTACGGCTGGCGCGACCTCGGCTCCGGCTTCATCGGCGCGGCGGACCCGTTCGCCGCGGTGCTCGCCGTCCTCGGCTCGCTCACCTTCTGGGCGCCGAGCTTCTCGATCGTCCTCCTCTACCTCACGGCTCTGCCGCTCGCGACGATGGGCGCGTGGATGATGATCGCCCGCCTCACCGCGCGGCCGATCGCCCGCGGCGCCGGAGCCTTCGTCTACCTGCTCGCGCCGGCCTTCTTCGCCGCCCAGTCCGAGGGCCGCCCGGCCGCGATCCTGGTGCACGTCCTGCTGCCCTGGCTCTTCTTCGCCGGCTTCGGCGCCTACCGCTCCTGGTCGTCCTCGGCGACCGCGTCGATCCTCGCGGCGGCGGTCGTCGCCTGCGCGCCGGTGCTCGCCGTGCCGCTCGCGCTGATCTGGATCGTCGTGCTGGCCACCTCGGGGCGCCGGATCGGGCGCTTCGCCGGACTGCCGATCCCGGCCCTCGCCCTGCTCTTCCCGATCATCGTCGCG
Organism: Rathayibacter sp. VKM Ac-2927; assembly: GCF_022815525.1. NCBI lineage: Bacteria > Bacillati > Actinomycetota > Actinomycetes > Micrococcales > Microbacteriaceae > Rathayibacter > Rathayibacter sp. VKM Ac-2927. The sequence goes on along the minus strand of NZ_JALGRT010000001.1, from coordinate 433,616 downwards.
CACGCCCAGCGCGGCGACTGGTTCGCGATCCTCGCCGACCCCGGTGTGCCGCTGCCCTCCGCCAGGGCGGACTTCTTCTCGCTCCTCGCAGGGTTCCCGTCCGGCGTCACGACCGGGTGGCTCGAGTTCCTCGGCGGTCTCGGCATCCCCGCGTCGGCGGCGGGTCTCGCGACCGCGGTGCTCGTGCTGCCCCTGGTGATCTCCGCACTCGCGGCGCTGCTGCTCCCGAACAACCTGTCCGCCCTGGGCGGGGTGGGCGTGGCCGCCGCCGGCCTGCTGACCGCGGCACTCGCACAGGGCATCCAGGTCGTGACCACCGGGTCCGAGGCGGTCGCCGTCTGGAGCGGCACGGGCCTCAGCCTGTACTGGCTCGGCCTGGTCGTCGGCTTCTCGCTCTCGGTCGCCGCGCTGCCGTCCTACCGGGTCATCCCCGCGCTGGTCGTGACCGCCGCCGCCGTCGTGGCGGTCGCTCCGCTGGCGGTGCTGTTCCCGACGGGCGGCGGGACCGTGACGACCGCCGGCTCCGACCGCTCGCTGCCGGCCTACGTCGCCGCCGAGGCGCAGAACGAGCCGCGGGTGGGCACGATCGTGCTCGTCCCGCAATCGGACGGCGGGATCCTCGCGCGCCTCGAGCGCGGCGCGGGAGCGACCCTCGACCAGCAGTCGACCCTCGCCGCGACCGGCACCGAGCAGACCGACGCCATCGACGAGCTGGCCGGCAACCTCGTCTCGCGCACCGGCTACGACATCGGCGCGGCCCTGCAGGACCTCGGCGTCCGCTTCGTCGTGCTCGCCCCGCCGACCAGCACCGACGCCGGTGACGCGGCCTCGGCCGTCAGCGCCCGCGCCGCGGTGTCGCTGGACGGGAACGCCGCGTTCTCCGCCGTCGGCGACACCCAGTACGGCCTGCTCTGGACCGCGGTCGACACCGAGGGCACCCGGATCGACGCGGCGCCGCAGGGCGTCGTCGGCCCCTTCGGCGTGGCTTACACGATCGCGCTGCTGATCGTGTTCCTGGTCGCCTTCCTGCTGGCCGTCCCGACCGGCCTCTCGCTCGAGCGCTCCCGCTCGGGAGCCGCCGTCGCGGGGATCGACGACGAGCCCGGCGAGGCCACCGGCCAGTTCGACGACGGGACCGACGATGCCTGACCGGTCGAACCCCGGATCCGCGACGCCTGACCCCGCCGACCAGGAGAAGCGCATGTCGCAGTCCCCGTCCCGCCCCTCCCGCGCCGACCGGCGTGCCGAGCGCGGCGCCTCGAAGCCCGCTCCGGCGAAGCCGACGGGCGCCCGCGACCGGACCGTCTCGGCCGCCCGCCACCGCCGGACCGTGCTCCGCAGTGCCGCCGGCGCCGCGGGACTGGCCCTGGCCGTCGCCGCGGTCGTGCTGCCGCAGATCCTGCCGACACCGCTGGCGACCGTCGCCGCCGACGGCGTGGTCGTCACTCCGGTGGCGGCGGACGGCACCCTCGTCTGCGCGGGCAGCCTGATCGACGCGAGCGACCCCGAGGAGCTCCGCGCCCTCGACGACTCGGGCACCTCGCTCTGGCCGCGGGACGCGACCGGCGACCAGTCGGTCCTGGACGAGGCCGACGTGGCCGCCGCGGGCACCGGCATCACCCGGCTCGCCGTCCCCGCCGAGTCCGACCCGACGCCCGGCGGCGTGACGACGCAGTCGATCGCGACCGAGCAGCTCTCCGGCCTCTCGGCGCTCGGCTGCGCGGAGCCCTCGGCCGACAGCTGGCTCGTCGCCGGATCGACCGACGTCGGCCGGACCTCGGTGCTCGTCCTCGCCAACGCCAGCGAGGTCGCGGCCACCGTGGACCTCTCGCTCTACGGCGAGAACGGCGTCGTCCCGGCGACCGGCGCCACCGGCATCGTCGTCCCGGCCGGCACCGTCCGCGCACTCCCGCTCGCCGGGCTCGCTCCCGACGTGGTCCAGCCGGTCGTGCGGATGACCGCACGCGGCGGCGAGATCGCGGCGAGCATCCAGAGCAGCGCCATCTCCGGCCTGACGCCGCAGGGCGTCGAGACGACCGGCCCCGCGGCGACGCCGGCCACACTCACCGTGATCTCCGGCTTCACCGTCGCGACGCCCCCGGCGGACACGGCGGGCGACGACGGCACGGGCGGCGAGGGCACTCCCGTCCTGCGGATCCTCGCGCCCGGCGAGGCGGACAGCACCGTCTCGATCGAGGTCGCCAACGAGGACCCGAGCGGCATCGGCACCTCGACGCAGGTGGTGGTCCCGGCCGGCCGCGTCGGCGAGGTCCCCCTCTCCGGCCTGGCGGACGGCTCCTACCGCGTCACGCTCACCTCGGACCAGCCCGTCGTGGCGGCCGGGCGCACGACGTCGACCGGCGCCGCCGGGACGGACTTCGCCTGGTTCGTCTCCGGGACCGCGACCGACGTTCCCTTCGGCGTCGGCAACACCGGTGAGGCGGGGGCCGTGCTGCACCTCGCGAACGGCAGCGACACCTCGGCGTCGGTGCAGCTCGAGTCGGAGGCCGGCAGCCGCACGCTCGACATCGGTCCGTTCGCCTCGGTGTCGGCCGAGCTCGGCGTCGACGCCGTCGTCGTCACCAGCGATCAGCCGGTGCAGGCGTCGGTCTCGATCGCGAGCGAGGGGCGGATCGCGGGCTACGCGATCGTGCCGCCCGGGCCGCTGTCCTCGCCGGTCACCGTCTACTCGCACTGAGCGGTCGGCGTCTCGGAGGCGCCGCTCGGCTCAGCGGTGCCGGACGCTCAGTGGTGCCGGAACCGGTCCGGGGAGATGTCCCACGGGTCGCGGCCGAGGAGCTCGGCGACCGCGCGGAAGACGTAGCTCTCGATCATCATCCGCTGGTGCCACTCGTCGCGGCGGTGCAGCTTCGCCAGCCGCTCGATCGGCACGCGGTACAGCGTGATGCGCCGCGCGGCGTGGTCGACCCGCCAGCGCGCGATGCCCGTGCCCTCGAGCCGGGCCGGGTCGACGTCGGGCGTGGAGGCGAGCTCCACCCGGATCCCCGCCAGCTCGTCCGGCCAGGCGTCGCGGAGGTAGTCGAAGGCCGAGCCGATGGTCGTCTCGAAGAAGTCCGCCCGGGTCTGCAGCGGCGGCAGGTGCGGGCCGGTGACGGCACCGCGGATGCCCCGGCCGTGCCGGTCGCGCGAGCCGCCGCGCACCGAGCTCGACTGACGAGCGGTGGAACGGCGTGCGCGGGGCATTGGACCAGCTTATGGCCCCGCGGCCTCTTGCTACTGTGGCGCGATGGACCGACGGCAGTGCTCGCGCACCGGGTGCAGCCTCCCCGCGGTCGTGACCCTCACCTACGACTACCGGGACTCGCTCGTCGCGGTCGGGCCGCTCAGCCCGCAGCCCGATCCGCACGGCTACGACCTGTGCGCCGAGCACGACCGGCGGCTGCTGGTGCCCCGGGGCTGGGAGACCGTGCGCTACCTCGAGCCGCCGTCGGCCTGAGCGTCCGGGGGAGCCGGAGCGCTCGGTGCAGCCCGAGTTCCCCGCCGAGCCCGTGGGGCCTCGCGCACCGGGAAGCCGCGCGGCGCGTCCGCGAGCACCGGTGCGAGCCGGCTCATCCGCCGGTCGACGAGCTCCAGCGCCCGCTCCTCGCGGCGTCGGCGCAGCGCGGCGACGGCGAGCAGGAAGTCCTCGGCGGGTGCGGCCGGGAGCGGTGAGACGAACGCGGCGGCCTCCTGCGCCAGCGACCGGGCGAGCTGCGAGCGCGAGGGCTCGGTCATCCCGGAGCGCTGGCGGAGGAACTGCGCGAGCCGGCGCGCCAGGGCGTCGGGCAGCCGGGCCACGTCTGCGGTCGCCGCCCAGCCGGTGAGCGGCGCCGGGATCTCGACGACGAGCGGGGGCGCGGCCGGTACCCGCTCGAGCTGGCTGTGCGTGCCGGCGAGCACGTCGCCGAGCCGGCGCGAGCGGCGCGAGAGCAGGCCCACCACCGCGGCCAGCCCACCTGCTGTCATCACGATCTCGAGCACGCCGGTGAGACCCCGGACGAGGGCGTGGCGGAAGCCGATCGCGCCTCCGTCGTCGCGGACGACCCGGGCGCCGACTGCGAGCTTGCCGAGCGAGCGCCCCCGCGTCGCGGTCTCGACGGCGACGGGCACCAGCACGATCGAGACCACCAGGGCGGCGATCGCGACGGCGGCCGAGGCGGCGGCGTCGAGCCCGCCGTCGCTCGCGAGGACGGCGACGAGGTAGAACAGACCGAAGGCGAGCAGGAACTCCGCGACGAGGTCGATGATCGCGCCGGCGGCCCGCAGGACGAACGAGGTGACGGGGATCTCGAGGGCGATCGCCTCGCCGGTGACCAGGCCCGCCGTGTCGAAGCCGGCGCTGTCGAGGCGGAGGTCGTCGCGGTCGTCGGACATGCAGCAGCTCCCTCGATCGTCGGCCCCGGCTATCATCTCAGCAGATGGACATCGATGCTCTCTCGGCCGCGCGCGGCGGCCAGTGGACCCGCCTGGACGAGCTCGCGCGCAAGCGCCGGCTGACCGGCGGCGAGGCCGACGAGCTCGTGGAGCGCTACCAGTCCGCCTCCGCCGATCTCGCCGCGATCTCCTCGACCGCGGGGTCGACCGCTGTCGGCACGCGCCTGGCCGTCTCGCTCTCGCGAGCGCGGGGCCGCCTGACCGGGACGCGCGAGGATCCGCTCGCCGCGGTCGCCCGCTTCGCCGTCGTCTCGTTCCCCGCCGCGCTGTACCGGATCCGCTGGCTGACCCTGGCCGTCGCGCTGGCGACCGTGCTGGTCGCCGGCCTCTTCGCGGTCTGGATCCTCGGTGACCCGCGCCTGCTCGCCGCGCTCGGCGACGACGAGCAGCTGCGCCGCTTCGCGCAGGAGGACTTCGTCGACTACTACTCGGAGAACCCGGCCGCGTCCTTCGCCGGTCAGGTGTGGACCAACAACGCCTGGATCGCGGCGCAGTGCGTCGCCTTCGGCATCGTCGGCGTCTACGTGCCGTACATCCTGCTGCAGAACGCGCAGAACCTCGGCACCTCGGTCGCCGTGATGTTCCACGTCGGCGAGGGCGACACCTTCTTCCTCTACATCCTCCCGCACGGCCTGCTCGAGCTGACGGCGGTCTTCGTCGCCGCGGCGGCCGGGCTGCGGATCTTCTGGGCCTGGATCGCGCCCGGGCCGCGCACCCGGGGGCAGGCGCTCGCGGAGGACGCGCGGAGCCTGTTCACGGTCGCGATCGGGCTGGTCTTCGTGCTGCTCGTCTCGGGCGTGATCGAGGGCTTCGTGACGCCGGCGCCGTGGCCGTGGTGGCTGAAGATCGGCATCGGCGCGCTCGCGCTCGGCGGCTTCATCGCCTACTTCCTGGTGCTCGGCGGCCGGGCCGTGCGCGCGGGGGAGACGGGCGACCTCGGCCGCTTCGACGCCGGTTCGCGGAGCATCAGCGAGGGCTGAGCGCGAGGTCCGGGCTCAGAGCCGGCCGGTGGCCTTCAGCGCGAGGTAGCGGTCGGCGAGGGCGGGCGGCAGCTTCTCCGGCGAGGCGAGCACCACGTCGCCGCCGAGCCGCCGCACGGCGGCCGCCAGCCGGTCCGCGTCGGCGAGCGAGCGCTCCGCCGCCGCGGCCGCGTAGACCGCACCGCGGTCGCCGCGGTCGGCGGCCATCCGGGCCAGCTCGGGGTCGATCGCGCAGGCGACGACCACGGTGTGCTGCCTCGTGAGCTGCGGGAGCACCGCGAGCAGCCCCTCCGATGCGCCGACGGAGTCGAGCGCCGTGAGCAGCACGACGAGCGAGCGCTGCGAGACCAGGGTGCGAACCTGGCCCGGCACGGCCGACCAGTCGGTCTCGATCAGCTGCGGCTGCACGGGGGCGAGCGCGTCGACGACGCGGCTCAGCACCTCCGTCCCGGTCGCGCCGTGCACGCGGGCGCGCCGGGCGCGGTCGAAGGCGAGGACGTCGACGCGGTCGCCGGCCGAGGCGGCCAGCGCCGACAGCAGCAGCGACGCCTCGATCGCCGTGTCCAGGCGCGGCTCGTCGTCGATGCGGGCGGCGGAGGTTCGGCCGGTGTCGAGCACGAGCACCACCCGCCGGTCGCGCTCGGGTCGCCAGGTGCGGACGACGGGCTCGCGGCGCCGGGCGGTGGCCCGCCAGTCGAGCGAGCGGACGTCGTCGCCGCGGACGTACTCGCGCAGGCTGTCGAACTCGGTGCCCTGACCGCGGATCATCACGCTGGTGCGCCCCTCCAGCTCGCGCAGGCGGGCGAGGCGCGAGGGCAGGTGGCGGCGGGAGCGGAACGGCGGCAGCACCCGGACGACAGCGGGCGCCGCGAGGGTCGCCTGCCGGCCGGCCAGCCCGAGGACGCCGTTCGAGCGGATCGTCGCGTGCAGCGCCCGGCGCTCTCCGCGGCGGCGCGGCTCGAGGACCGTGCGGACCGCGCGGCGCTCGCCCGGCGGCAGCCGCAGCGGCGAGCGGGTCGCGAGCGCCCCGGCGGAGGGCTCCCAGGCGTCGCGGACGACGCCGGTGATCCGGTGCCGTCCCGTGTTCGTGATCAGCAGCGTCGCCTCCGCGCGCTCGCCGAGGCGCACCCGGTCGGGGGTCCGCCGCTCGAGCACGACCGCGCGCGCGGAGCCGGCCACCGCGAGGTCGACGCCCACCAGGATCAGCCAGACCAGCAGCCACAGCCCGAGCACGGCGAAGGCGACCTCGGCCCGGCGTCCGAGCAGGACGACCGGCACGAGGCCGACGAGGAGGACGAGGACGGAGCGTCCGGTGAGGTGCACGGCTCAGACCGGGACGCGGACCTGCTGCAGGATGCCGCCGAGGACGGCCTCCGTGCGCACGCCCTCGAGCTCCGCCTCGGGCTGGAGCTGCATCCGGTGCCGCAGCACGGGCAGGACCATCGCCTGGACGTGGTCCGGGGTGATCGAGCCGTAGCCGTTCAGCCAGGCCCAGGCGCGGCTCGCGGCGAGCAGCGCCGTCGATCCGCGGGGGCTGACGCCGAGCTTCACACTCGGGCTCTCGCGGGTCGCGCGGGCGAGGTCGACGATGTAGCCGAGCACGTCCGGGCCGGCGCCGACGCGGCGGACGGAGGCCTGGGCCGCCCGCAGCCGCCCCGCGTCCAGCACCGGGTGGACCCCCGCGGCGGCGAGGTCGCGCGGGTCGAAGCCGGCCGCATGCCGCGAGAGCACCTCGACCTCGACGTCCCGCGGCGGCACGTCGAGCACCAGCTTGAGCAGGAAGCGGTCGAGCTGCGCCTCGGGGAGCAGGTACGTCCCCTCGTACTCGACCGGGTTCTGCGTCGCCGCGACGAGGAACGGGTCGGGGAGGCGGAGCGTGCGGCCGTCGACGCTGACCTGGCGCTCCTCCATCGCCTCGAGCAGGGCGGCCTGCGTCTTCGGCGGCGTGCGGTTGATCTCGTCCGCGAGCAGCAGGTTCGTGAAGACCGGGCCCTCGCGGAAGGCGAAGCCCGAGGTGGAGGCGTCGTAGACGAGCGAGCCGGTGATGTCACCGGGCATCAGATCGGGGGTGAACTGCACGCGCCGGGTGTCCAGTCCCAGCGAGACCGAGAGCGCGCGCACGAGCAGCGTCTTCGCGACGCCCGGCACGCCCTCGAGCAGCACGTGCCCGCCGGCGAGCAGGGCGATCAGCAGCCCGGAGACGGCGCCGTCCTGGCCGACGACGGCGCGGCCGACCTCGGAGCGGACGCGGTCGAGCTCGCGGCGGAGCTCGTCGTCCGCGATCGGGGGGAGGGAGGAGTCGCTCATCGGAGGGGGCCTTCCGGTCGTTCGTGGTCGGGCTGATCGTGGTCGAGGCGGTCGCGCGCGGGGCGCCCGGTGCCGGCTCCTGCGGTGCCCGGTCCTGCGGTGCCGGCCGCGGCGGTGCCCGTGCGGGGTGCGCGGGCGGCGCGGAGCGCGCTCTCGAAGCGCAGGAGCTCGTCGGAGGCGGCCACGAGTGCGGTGTCGTCGGCCGGCTCGTCGTCGACGAGGAGCCGGCGCACGGCGCGCGGGTCGCGCTCGAGCAGGGCCGCGGCCGCCGCGACGACCTCGTCCACTCCGCTCGACGGGGCCAGACCGAGCAGGGCGGCGGAGCGGTGCAGCGTGCCGATCCGCAGTGCGTCCAGCGCGCGCACCTGGGTGGCGCCGTGGGCGTAGAGGCGGGCCCGGCCGCGGGCGGTCTCGCTCGCGTGCACGACGACGGGCAGCGGCTCGACGGCGAGCGGGCCGAATCGCCGCCCGCGCCAGACGGCGGAGGCGACGAACACCCCGACGAGCAGCAGCAGCGCCGGCGTGACCCAGCCCGGCGCGAGATCGGCCGGGTCGACGGCGGCGGAGGTCGCGTCGGCCGCGCCGGCGCGGTACCAGACCAGGCGGTCCTCGCCGCCGAGGAGGCCCAGCGCGAGGGCGGCGCGTCCCTCCTCGGCGACGGTGCCGTTGCGCAGGAGGTCGGCGTCGCCGACGGCGATCACGTCGGGGCCGCCGGCCGGGGAGTCGGCGACGAGCGCGAAGGCGTCGTCACCGGACGGGAAGCAGCCCGCGGCGCCGCCCTCGAGGACGCGGAAGGTGCTGCCGCCCGCGGGGATCCCCGCGGCGCGCTCCGCGGCGGGCAGCGTGCAGGAGGCGGCGAGGACGCCGTCCTCCTGCGGCGCGCCGGCGAAGGCGACGCCGGGCAGCAGCGCGTCGAGGGCCGCGCCGGACGGCTCGACGAGGACGACCGCGGCGGGGTCCTCGGCGAGCCGGGCGTACTGCTCCTCGTCCAGCGCCGAGCCCGGATCGTCGATCAGCAGCGTGCTGCCCGGGCCGACCGCGCGCAGGGCCTCGTCGAGCGAGTCGGCGCGGACGACGTCGACGCCCTGCTCGCGCAGGACCTGGGCGACCGCGCGGGCGCCGTCCGGTGCCGCGCTGTCGACGTCGAGGTCGGCGGCGGGCACCGGGGAGCCGGTCGCCACGGTCAGCAGGACCGTGCCGACGACGACGATCGCCGCCAGGAGCGCCCAGATGCGTCCCCGGCGCAGCAGCGCGCCGAGCGTGGGGGAGGAGACGGTGTCGACGGGAGCGTCCGACGCCGGCGGAGCAGCGGGCGCGGTCATCGCAGCGCCTCGAGCGGGACCGGCGCGGCCGCGAGCGCGCGGTCGAGCTCGGCGACCCGCTCGCAGTCCTCGCGCCCGCAGGGCAGGCCGAGGTAGCGGACCCGGTCGAAGGCGTCCGCCGAGCGCCGGAGCGCGTCGGCGGAGGCGGGGAAGACGGCGGCGGCCCGGCGGGAGAAGCCGTGCGCGGTGGTGCCGGGCGAGACGGTGAGGATCGTGCGCTCGTCCAGGGCGCGCACCAGGGCGCGGAACCGCTCCACCAGCGCCTCGTCCCAGTCGCCCCGGGCGGCCGCCGCCTCGGCGAGGGCGCGCAGCTCCGCGGCCGAGCGGCCGTCGTCGTCGGCGAGGACCGCCCCGGTCACGCGACTGCGCTGCCGCAGTCGCGGCCGTCCCGCGAGGACGAGGGCGACCACGACGAGCACCACCAGCACGAGCACGCCGATCAGCGCCGCGAGCGGCACGCCGACGCCGTCGCCCGGCAGCGTGAGCGAGGTGAACCAGTCGCGCACGGCCTGCACCAGGTGGTCGAACCAGTTCGGCTCGGCGGCGCGGTAGCGCGGGTCGGCGAGCTCCTCGAGGAGCAGGCGGCGGGCCTCCTGCGCATCGGGGTCGAGCGGCGCCGTGGCGAGCGCGAGGCGGATCACGGCGCGGTCCGCTCCGGAGCGGGGAAGGGATCGGGGGACTCGCGCCCGGCCGCGCGCTCCTCGACGTGCCGCATCAGCACGAGGTCGAAGCCCTCGCGCCGGATCCGGCGATCGAGGTAGACGAGCCCGGTGACCGCCGACTGCAGCACCGTGCCGACCGCGCCGACGACGAGGCCGACGGCGACCGAGAGCAGCGCGACGACGATCGACGCGACCACCTGCGCGTTCGGGTCGGTCGGCGCGACCAGCGCCCCGCCGATCGGGATCAGCAGGCTGAAGGGCGTTGAGACGACCTGCCCGGCCGCCTGGATGATGACCGCCATCAGCGCGAGCGCGCCGAACGTCCGCCAGAACCCGCCGGTGACGAGCCGCCAGGAGCGCGCGACCGCCCGGCGCAGCGGGAGCCGCTCGAGCACCAGGAGGCTCGGCACCAGCGCGAGCTTCGTCGCGAGCCAGACGCCCACCGCGGTCGCGGCGAGGCCGGCCAGCACGAGCACCAGGATCCCGCCGACGACCGCACTGGCCCCCGCGTCCTGGGCGCCGAGGAGGAAGAGCGGCACCGAGAGCGCCGCCGCGGCGACGACCAGCACCAGGACGCCGACGCCCTGCAGCACGGTCCAGCCCACCAGCGCCCAGAAGCGGCCGCGGAGCCGCCGGAGCAGCGCGCGCAGCGTCGGCCGCTCGCCGAGGACGGCGCGTGACACCTCGAGCACGACGACGCCCTGCACGAGCGCGCCGGTGGCCAGGGTGACGGCGAGCGGGATCAGCGCCGCGAGCACGACGATCGCCAGCGACCCCGACGCGACGGCGTCCCGATCGGCGACCTCGGCCTGGGTGATCCGGCCGACCGCGAGAAGGGCGACGGCGCCGTAGAGCACGAGAGCGAGCAGCGAGCCGAGGCCCTGCACGAGCAGCGCGACGCCGAGGGTGGTGCGCGGGCTGCGGCGGAGGACCGCGAAGGGCGCGCCGAGCAGGGTGCCGAAGCCGAGCGGCCGCAGCGGGATCAGCCCGGGCTTGGGCGGAGGAGTCCAGCCCTGCGGCGGGAACGGGCCGGCGGGACCCGCGGTCGGAGACCAGGACACGGGCGCGACCGGTGCGACAGGGGCGACGCGCGGCCGCGCGTGGTCGCCCTCCGGAGCCCCGGCGGGCGGTGGCCACTGAGCTGCGTCGGTCATCCCTCCCATGCTGTCACAGCCGCGCTCGGCCCTCGCGGTCGGGCGCGGCCGTGCTCCCACTCGCGTCGGTTAGCCTGACCCCATGAGCGCGCGAATCCTGGTGGTCGACGACGATGCGGCCCTGGCCGAGATGATCGGCATCGTCCTGCGCGCGGAGGACTGGGACGTCTCCTTCTGCGCCGACGGCACGGGCGCCCTCGAGGCCTTCCGGCGGGCCCGGCCGGACCTCGTCCTGCTCGACCTGATGCTGCCCGGGATCGACGGCATCGAGGTCTGCCGCCGGATCCGCGCCGAGTCCGGCGTCCCGATCATCATGCTGACCGCCAAGTCCGACACCTCCGACGTCGTGCAGGGTCTCGAGTCCGGCGCGGACGACTACATGGTCAAGCCGTTCGACCCGAAGGAGCTGGTCGCGCGGATCAAGACGCGCCTGCGCCCCTCCCAGGTCGCCGCCAACGCCGTCCTGCAGGTCGGCGACCTCAGCCTCGACGTCGCCGGGCACGAGGTCCGCCGCGGTGAGACCCGCATCGGCCTGACACCGCTCGAGTTCGACCTCCTCCTCGCCCTCGCCTCGAAGCCGCAGCAGGTGTTCACCCGCGAGATGCTGCTGGAGCAGGTCTGGGGCTACCACTACAAGGCCGACACCCGGCTCGTGAACGTCCACGTGCAGCGCCTGCGCGCGAAGGTCGAGAAGGACCCGGACGATCCGCGCATCGTGATGACCGTGCGCGGCGTCGGCTACCGCGCCGGCTCCGTGCTGCCGAGCTGACGTGAGCCTCGCGCGCCGCTTCCGGGCGCCGGCGCTGCGGCGCTGGCCGCGGAGGGTGCTCCGGGCCTGGCGGAGCTCGCTGCAGTTCCGCGCCGTCGCCATCACCGTGCTGCTCAGCGGCATCGCGATCGGCTCGACGGGCGCCTACCTCTCCTACAGCATCAGCGACAACCTGTTCCAGTCGCGGCTCGACCAGGTCACCGGCGACACCTCGCGCGCCACCCGCGCCGCGCAGGGCTACCTCGACGCGGCGACGGTCTCGACCCGGCAGGACATGGAGGAGGTCATGAACTCGGTGCGCACCGCGGTGCGCGACGCCTCCTCGTCCGCCCTGATCGCGGTCGTGCGCGCGCCCGATCAGGAGGCGTCCTCGCTCGCCCCGCAGGACAGCTACAACCGCGAGCTGCAGAACGGCGTCATCAGCGACGACCTGCGCGCGCGGGTGCAGGCCGGCGCCGACGGCCAGTACTGGCAGTCGGTGAGCCTCGGCGCCTCGGGCCAGCAGCTCCCGGGCATCGTCGTCGGCTCGACGATCGAGCTGCCGAGCTCCGCGGGGCGCTACGAGCTCTACATCGGCTACTCGCTCGCGGACGCGGAGCGCACGCTGCAGTTCGTGCAGCAGGTCCTCAACATCGCCGGCATCCTGCTGATCCTCCTGATCGGCGCGGTCAGCTGGGTCGTCGTCCGGATCGTGGTCGCGCCCGTGCGGGTGGCGGCGGAGACCAGCCAGCGCCTCGCCGCGGGCGACTTCGACGTGCGCATCCCGGAGAGGGGACAGGACGTGATCGCCACCCTCGCCCGCTCGTTCAACGGGATGGCCGACAGTCTCCAGGAGCAGATCAGCGAGCTCGCCACGCTCAGCCGGGTGCAGCAGCGCTTCGTCTCCGACGTCTCGCACGAGCTGCGCACCCCGCTGACCACGATGAAGCTCGCCGGCGACGTGCTCTACGACCAGCGCGAGGGCTTCCCGCCGGTCGCCGAGCGCACCGTCGAGCTGCTGCACGGCCAGATCGGCCGCTTCGAGAGCCTCCTCGCCGATCTGCTGGAGATCTCCCGCCACGACGCCGGCTCGGCCGAGCTCGAGCTGGAGCCGGTGAACCTGGTGCGGCTGGCCGGCGAGGAGATCGAGGGGATGCGCGGGATCGCCGAGGCGAACGGCTCGCGGCTCACGCTCTCCGCCCCCGGCGGCTACTTCGACGCCGAGATGGACGCCCGCCGCATCCGGCGCATCGTGCGCAACCTGCTCGGCAACGCGGTCGAGCACGGCGACGGCCGCGAGATCGTGGTCACGGTCGACAGCAACGCCACCGCGGTGGCGCTCGCCGTCCGCGACTACGGTCACGGCATGAGCTCCGAGGAGGTGGTCCGCGTCTTCGACCGCTTCTGGCGCGCCGATCCGTCCCGCCGCCGCACCCTCGGCGGCACCGGCCTCGGCCTCTCCATCGCGCAGGAGGACACCGCGCTGCACCACGGCTGGCTGCAGGTCTGGTCGATGCCCGGCCGCGGCGCGTGCTTCCGGCTCACGGTCCCGCGTCGGCGCGGCGAGCGGATCGACGCCTCCCCGCTGCCGCTGCCGCCCGTGGACGCGGGCGAGCAGGCCTACTCCGGTCCCATCGTTCTGCCGCCACTGCCGCTCGGCGGCGTGCCCGAGCACGGGGTCGTCCAGTGAGGGGCGTGCGCTCCGCGGTCGCCGCGGTGCTGCTGCTGGCCGCCCTCGCCGGCTGCGCGGGCATCCCGCGCGGCGGCGATGTCGGCGTCGGCCGCCCGGACACGGCGCCGCAGGACCTGCAGTACGACTTCCTCCCCTCCGGCCCCGCCGAGGGCGCCGACCAGTTCGAGATCCTCACCGGCTTCATCGACGCGGCGTCGAGCCCGCAGAACAACTACAAGATCGCCCGCGAGTTCCTCTCCACCGGAGCCGACTGGACGCCGGGCGAGCACGTCACCGTCGACGAGGGCCAGCGCTCCTCGACCCAGCCCGGCGCGTCGACGCTCTCGCTCACCATCACCCCCGTGGCCGAGGTCGACGCCACCGGCGTCTACTCCGAGGTCGCGACGACCACCGCGCTGGAGCTGGACTACGGCTTCGTCCAGGAGAACGGCGAATGGCGGATCAGCTCTCCGCCCAGCGGCGTCGTCATCGACCGGACCACCTTCGAGCAGGTCTTCTCCACCTACGCGCTCTACTTCTTCGACCCGAGCTACTCCTACCTGGTGCCGGATCTGCGCTGGTTCGCCTCGCGCGCGGACAGCTCGACCAGCACCACGATCGTCACCGAGCTGCTGCGCGGGCCGACGCCGTGGCTCCGCGACTCGTCCGCCGTCGTCTCGGCCTTCCCGACCGGGACGGCGCTCGCCGCCGAGACGGTGCCGGTCGAGGCGCAGCGGGCCGTCGTCGACCTGAACTCGGCGGCGCTCGAGGCCGACGAGCGGCAGTGGCGCCGGATGGCGCTGCAGCTCGGCAGGAGCCTGGCCAACGTCTCGAACGTCACCGGGGTCTCGCTCTCGGTGCAGCAGAACCCGATCGAGATCCCGACCGAGGTGACCGGGCTGCCGACCTCGCCGCGGGTGGACACCCGGCCGCTGGTGCTGACCGACGGCGACTTCGGCTTCCTCGGCTCCTCGGGACTCGCCGAGACGGCCGTCTCGGACCGGATCGCGGCGCTCTCGCCGCGGGCCGCGGTGCTGGGCGAGCAGCGGGGCGCCGACTCGAGCGCCTCGGCGGCCGTCCTCACCTCGGCCGGCGTCTCGCTGCTCACTCCCGGCGTCGACGACGTGCTGCTCGACGCCCGGAGCGGCCTCGCGGCCCCCGGCATGGACCCCTTCGGCTACGTCTGGTCGGTGCCCACGGAGGCGCCGGGCCAGCTGGTCGCCTACTCCTCCGACGGCTCCCGGTCGCTGCAGGTCGCGACCGCCTGGCCGGAGATCGAGTCGATCGCCTCGTTCGCGCTGTCCCGGGACGGCACGCGGATGCTCGCCTTCGCGCAGGACGGGCAGCAGGCGACCGTGCTCGTCGCCGGGGTCACCCGCTCGGCCAACGGCGATCCGATCGCGGTCGGCGAGCCGGTCGTGCTGCGCTCGACCCTCGGCACGGCGGTCGCCGCCGCCTGGACGGACGAGCTCGACGTCGTCTCGGTCGTCCGCGGCTCCACCGGCGAGGACACGGTGACGATGAACCAGCTCGGCGGAGGGGACACCCCGCTGGGGACGACCACCGGGACCGTGCAGATCGCGGCCGGCAACGCCTCGACGCAGATCCGCCTCCTCGCCGAGGGCGGCGAACTGCGCCAGCAGCGCGGCTCGGCGTGGCAGACGGTCGCGACAGGCATCGAGCTCCTCGCGACACAGACCGGCATGGGGTCCTGAACCCGGGCACACTCGCCCGATGCTGCGCGATCACCTCCTCGACGCCCTCGCCGTTCTGCTGCCGGTCGACTGCCCGGCCTGCGGGCGGCCGGCGACGCGGGTGCCCTGCCCGGACTGCGCAGCGGAGCTCGCCGCGCAGGCGCGACCGGACGTCCGCCGCCTGGGGTCCGACGACGACCCGCTCGAGGTGCGCGTCGGCGCGGAGTACGCCGGGACGGTGCGGCGGCTCGTCCTCGCGCTGAAGGCGGAGGGGCGGGTGGCCGCAGCGCGACCGCTCGGCGCGCTGCTGCGACCCGTGCTGCTCCAGGCGCTCGACGGCGCTCCGGCGCTGCTGGTCGCACCCCCCGGCTCGCGCCTGCGGCATCTGCGGCGCGGCTTCGACCCTGTCGACCTGCTGGTGCGCGCGGCGGGCGGGCGCCTCGCCCGGCCGCTCACGAGGACCCGGCTCGCGCTCGACCAGGTCGGCCTCGCCCGGGCGGAGCGGCACGCGAACCTCGACGGCGCGTTCCGCGCCAGGCGTCCGCTCGACGGCGAGCGGATCCTGCTGGTGGACGACGTGGTCACCTCGGGGGCGACCCTGCTCGAGCTGCGCCGGGCCGTCCGCGCGGGCGGGGGAGACGTGGCGGGGGCGGCCGCGCTCGCCGGGACCCCCGGCGGCCGCAGCGCGACTTCCTGATGAACTCCCGAGGACGATCCGGTGACCGCGGGTCTACGCTCGGGGGACGGCGTGAACGGTCCGCCCGGAGAAAGGCGGCACGCCGTACTCGACTGGGAGGTTG
Source organism: Rathayibacter sp. VKM Ac-2927 (assembly GCF_022815525.1). Lineage (NCBI taxonomy): Bacteria > Bacillati > Actinomycetota > Actinomycetes > Micrococcales > Microbacteriaceae > Rathayibacter > Rathayibacter sp. VKM Ac-2927. The sequence goes on along the minus strand of NZ_JALGRT010000001.1, from coordinate 417,843 downwards.
TCATGGACATCGACATCACAGGCCGCAACATGGGCATCACCGATCGCTTCCGCGCCTACGCGACGGAGAAGTCGGAGAAGATCGCCCACCTCGCCGACCGGGCGCTCGCGCTCGAGATCAAGGCGAGCCGTCACAGCGAGGGCAAGGGCGCCGCCGGCGGCGACCGGGTCGAGCTCACGCTCATCGGCAAGGGGCCCGTGGTGCGGGCCGAGGCGAGCGGAGCCGACAAGTACGCGGCCTTCGACGTCGCCCTCGGGCGCCTGCTCGAACGGGTGCGTCGAGCCAAGGACCGCAAGAAGGTGCATCGCGGTCAGCATCGGCCGACCTCGCTGCGCGACGCGGCGGCCGACGACTTCAGCGTCGTCGCGATCCAGCCGGCGGACGCCGAGGTGCTCGAGCGCCTGAGCACGGGCGTGATCCCCGTTCAGGAGGAGCCGGCCCCGGAGCCGGTCGCCGCGGACGAGGACGACGCGGAGGAGCCGTACTGCCCCGTCGTCATCCGCAAGAAGGTCTTCCCCTCCGTCTCGATGAGCGTCGACGACGCCGTCGACTACATGGAGCTGGTCGGCCACGACTTCTACCTCTTCATCGACGCGGACACCGACCGCCCGAGCGTCGTCTACCGACGCAAGGGCTGGGACTACGGCGTGATCGGCCTCGGCGACGAGGCGGACGCGCAGCCCGAGGCCGCCGCGGTCTGACCCGGGAGCCCCCCGGAGGTCCGCCTCCGGGGGGTTCTTCGCGCCCTGTCGGACCGCGCACAGCCCGCCCCGGCTAGTGTGGTTCCGTCCGCGCCGTGCCGTCGGGCACCTGTCTTCTACGTTTTGGAGTACCCCGTGGCCTCAGTTCTCGAAAAGGTCCTTCGCGTCGGGGAGGGCCGGGTCCTCCGCCGCCTCGAGAACTACGCGAAAGCCGTCAACGCCCTCGAAGAGGACTTCACGCACCTCAGTGACGAGGAGCTGAAGAACGAGACCGTCGAGCTGCGCGAGCGCTACTCGAACGGCGAATCGCTCGACGACCTGCTGCCGGAGGCCTTCGCGGCCGTCCGCGAGGCCTCGCGCCGCACGCTCGGCCTGCGCCACTTCGACGTCCAGCTGATGGGCGGCGCTGCACTGCACCTCGGCAACATCGCCGAGATGAAGACCGGAGAGGGCAAGACCCTCGTCGCGACCCTGCCGGCGTACCTCAACGCCATCGCGAGCCGCGGCGTGCACATCGTCACGGTGAACGACTTCCTCGCGAACTACCAGTCCGAGCTGATGGGGCGCGTGTTCCGCGCCCTCGGCATGACGACCGGCGTGATCCTCTCCGGCCAGACGCCCGAGCAGCGCCGCGAGCAGTACGCGGCCGACATCACCTACGGCACGAACAACGAGTTCGGCTTCGACTACCTCCGCGACAACATGGCCTGGCAGGCGCAGGACATGGTCCAGCGAGGCCACTTCTTCGCCGTGGTCGACGAGGTCGACTCGATCCTCATCGACGAGGCGCGCACCCCGCTGATCATCTCCGGCCCCGCCTCGGGCGAGGCGAACCGCTGGTTCGCCGAGTTCGCCGGCCTCGCCACGCGCCTGATCGAGGGCGAGGACTACGAGGTCGACGAGAAGAAGCGCACCGTCGGCGTGCTCGAGCCCGGCATCGAGAAGGTCGAGGACTACCTCGGCATCGACAACCTCTACGAGTCCGCGAACACCCCGCTGATCTCGTTCCTCAACAACTCGATCAAGGCCCGCGCCCTGTTCAAGAAGGACAAGGACTACGTCGTCCTCAACGGCGAGGTGATGATCGTCGACGAGCACACCGGCCGCATCCTGGCCGGCCGCCGCTACAACGAGGGCATCCACCAGGCGATCGAGGCGAAGGAGGGCGTGCAGGTCAAGGCCGAGAACCAGACCCTCGCCACCGTCACGCTGCAGAACTACTTCCGCCTCTACGGCAAGCTCTCCGGCATGACCGGAACGGCCGAGACCGAGGCCGCCGAGTTCATGTCGACCTACAAGCTCGGCGTGGTCTCCATCCCGACCAATCGCAAGATGCAGCGCATCGACAACGCCGACCTCGTCTACAAGAACGAGCAGGTCAAGTTCGAGCAGGTCGTCGAGGACATCGTCGAGCGCCACGCGGCGGGCCAGCCCGTCCTGGTCGGCACGACGAGCGTCGAGAAGAGCGAGTACCTCTCCCGCCTGCTCGCCAAGAAGGGCGTGCGGCACGAGGTGCTGAACGCCAAGAACCACGCGCGCGAGGCCGCGATCGTCGCCCAGGCCGGCCGCCTCGGCGCCGTCACCGTCGCGACCAACATGGCCGGCCGCGGCACCGACATCATGCTCGGCGGCAACGCCGAGTTCCTCGCGGTCACCGAGATGTCGACCAAGGGCCTCAGCCCCGTCGACACCCCCGAGGAGTACGAGTCCGCGTGGGACGACGTCTTCGCGGGCGTCAAGGCCAAGGTCGCCGAGGAGGCCGAGAAGGTCCAGGCCGCCGGCGGTCTCTACGTGCTCGGCACCGAGCGCCACGAGTCGCGCCGCATCGACAACCAGCTCCGCGGCCGCTCCGGCCGCCAGGGCGACCCGGGCGAGAGCCGCTTCTACCTCTCGCTCACCGACGACCTGATGCGCCTGTTCAACTCCGGCGCGGCCGAGGCCCTGATGGGCCGCGGCAACGTGCCGGACGACATGGCGATCGAGTCGAAGGTCGTCTCGCGCGCCATCCGCAGCGCGCAGTCGCAGGTCGAGGCGCGCAACGCCGAGATCCGCAAGAACGTCCTCAAGTACGACGACGTCCTCAACCGCCAGCGCGAGGCGATCTACTCCGACCGCCGCCACATCCTCGAGGGCGACGACCTGCACGAGCGCACCCAGAAGTTCCTCGTCGACGTGATCGACGAGATCCTCGAGGTGCACACCGGCGAGGGCAACGGCGACGACTGGGACTTCGACGCGCTCTGGACCGAGCTGAAGACCCTCTACCCGGTCAGCCTGTCGATCGACGAGGTCGTCCAGGAGGCCGGCAGCCGCGGCCGGATCAACAAGGAGTTCATGCGCCGCGAGATCCTCTCGGACGCGAAGCTCGCCTACCAGGGCCGCGAGGAGCAGCTCGGCGCCCCCGCCATGCGCGAGCTCGAGCGCCGCGTCGTGCTCTCGGTGATCGACCGCCGCTGGCGCGACCACCTCTACGAGATGGACTACCTCAAGGACGGCATCGGCCTGCGCGCGATGGCCCAGCGCGACCCGCTGGTCGAGTACCAGCGCGAGGGCTTCACCCTGTTCCAGCAGATGATGGGCCAGATCCGCGAGGAGACCGTCGGCTTCCTCTTCAACCTCGAGGTCGAGGTCACCCAGAAGCAGGGCGAGGTCGCCGGCGTCGCCGCGAAGGGCCTCTCCGAGCCGGTCGCCCCGGTCGAGAAGCTCAGCTACTCCGCGCCGAGCGACTCGGGCGGCGTCGAGGTCCGCGATCAGCGCGGCCGGGTGCAGCAGGCGGCGACGGCGAAGGCCAGCGCCGCGGCGGCTCGCGAGGCGCGCCCGGACGACGCGGAGGATGCCGCGACCACCGGCGCCTTCGGCCAGCAGACCGGCGGCTCCGACGAGACGCCGAACAACCGCCAGGAGCGCCGCGCGCAGACCAAGCGCCGCTGATCCCGGCTCTGCCGACCGGCACGACGAAGGTCCCGGTCCCGACTCCGCTCGAGCGGAGCGCGGGATGCGGGGCCTTCGTCGTCGACAGCGCGGGCGCGTGATCGGCGGCGTCAGACGCGGTGCCGCACCAGCGCCGAGACGAAGCCGCCGGCGAAGGTGTCGCCGAGGCCGATCGTGGTGGGGCGGTCGGTCTCGAGCACGAGGCCGGGCGTGCAGACGGCCTGCAGCCGAGCCGTGACCGCGGTGCAGACCGCGACTCCGCCGGGCTGCGCCGGCAGCTGTGCGACGCGGTCGTAGTCCGCGGCGGTGATGCCGTCGCCGAGCAGGTAGCGGGTGCTCGCCATCGTCACTCCGCCGAGGAGCGCCGCGCGGTAGCGCTCGGCCTCCGCTCCGACGGCCGCCGACCAGTGCCGGGTGTGCACGACGAGCACCGGGCCGGGGAGGAGCGCCGCGGCCGCGCCCAGCGCCTCGACCACGGCATCCGGGTCGAGCAGGTCGAGCCGGTGCCCGAGCAGCGCCTGCAGCTCGTCCTCGTTCATGCTGACGACGTCGACGCAGCCGAGCAGGGCGGAGCGGGCCCGGTCCTGCAGAGCGGGCAGGTGGAAGCCCGCGTCCTCGTAGATCACATCCGCGGAGGCGGGCAGCGCCGCGAGGTGGCGCTGCAGCGTCTCCAGCCGGTCCGTCAGCACCGCCCCGTCCTGGATGCTGTTGAAGCCGGAGACCAAGAAGACGCCCGCGTCGGCCAGCATGCCGCCGAGTCCCTCCGCCAGCAGCAGCTCGCGGTTGGGCGGGTGACGGGACCTAGGCTTGTCGGGTGTCGACCCTCAGTGATCTCGTCCTCTCCCACGGCCGCTCCACGGACGCGGACGTCGAATGGCTGCACCTCCTCGTCGGCGATCTCCAGCTCCTCGCCGACCTCGCCTTCGCCGACATCGTGCTCTGGGTGCCGACCGCCGAGGGCGGCTTCGTCGCGGTCGCGCACGCCCGGCCCTCGAGTGCGGCGACCCTCTTCTACCGCGACTTCGTCGGGCAGAAGATCAAGGCGGAGTGGCGCGCCCAGGTCGCCGAGGCCTTCGAGAGCGCTCGCATCGTCGACACCTCGGCCCCGGACTGGTTCGAGGAGACGCCCACCCGCGTGCGCGCCGTGCCGGTCATCCGGCGCCTCGGCGGCTCCGACAGCGCGACCACCGATCAGCCGATCGCGGTCGTCACCCGGCACACCAACCTCAGCGAGACGCGCACGCCCAGCCGCCAGGAGTTGACCTTCAACGACTGCGCGAACGACCTCTTCTCGATGATCGCCTCGGGCGACTTCCCCGACCTCGGCGCGCCGACCGGGCCCCGGCGCGGCGCCCCGCGCGCCTCCGACGGCCTGATCCGCCTCGACGTGGACGGGATCACGACCTTCGCCAGCCCGAACGCGCTGTCGGCGTTCAACCGCATCGGCTTCGCGGACGAGCTCGAGGGCGAGTCGCTCGCCGAGGTCACCACCGGCCTGGTCGCCGGCAAGGTCGTCATCGACGAGTCGCTGCCGCTGGTCGTGACCGGCCGCGCGCCCTGGCGCACCGACATCGAGGCGCGCGGGGTCACCGTCTCGCTGCGCGCCATCCCGATCCGCGACCGCGGGGAGCGCGTCGGCGCCGTCGTGCTCTGCCGCGACGTGACCGAGCTGCGCCACCAGGAGCGGGAGCTGATCACCAAGGACGCGACGATCCGCGAGATCCACCACCGGGTGAAGAACAACCTGCAGACCGTCGCGTCGCTGCTGCGGATCCAGGCCCGGCGCACCCACTCCGATCTCGCCCGCGAGGCGCTGACGCAGGCCATGCGCCGCGTCGCGGCGATCGCGGTCGTGCACGACACCCTCTCCGAGGGGCTCGCGCAGAACGTCGACTTCGACGCGGTGTTCGACCGGGTTCTGCTGCTGATCGCCGAGGTCGCCTCGACGCACAACACCACCGTGCACCCCACCTTCACCGGCAGCTTCGGCGACCTGCCGAGCGAGTACGCCACTCCGCTCGCCCTCGCGCTGACCGAGCTGGTCACCAACGCGGTCGAGCACGGGCTCGCCGGCCGGGAGGGCGACGTCGAGATCGTCGCGACCCGCGGCGACGACGAGCTCACCGTCAAGGTGCGCGACACCGGAGTCGGACTGCCGGAGGGCAAGGTCGGCTCGGGTCTGGGCACGCAGATCGTGCGCACCCTGATCCAGGGCGAGCTCGGTGGGACGATCGACTGGCACACGCTGGTCGGCCGCGGCACCGAGGTGACCATCGAGGTGCCGCTGCGCTGGCTGAAGGGCCCGCGGGTCTGAGCCGCACCGGTCCGCGCCGCGCGGGCTCGGTCCCCGCCCGGAGTCCCCGGGAACGACGCGACCCCCGCTGCCGGAGGGCGAGCGGGGGTCGGGGTCGTGCGGTGCCGGGTGGTCCCGGTGCCGGCGCTACGAGGCGCGGCGGGCGCGGGCGGCGCGGCGCTTGAGGGCGCGGCGCTCGTCCTCGCTGAGGCCGCCCCAGACGCCCGAGTCCTGACCGGTCTCGAGGGCGTACTGCAGGCAGACCTCGGTGACGGTGCAGCGACCGCAGACGGTCTTCGCCTTCTCGATCTGGTCGACCGCGGGTCCGGTGTTGCCGACCGGGAAGAAAAGCTCGGGGTCAGCGGTGAGGCAAGCGGCCTTGTCGCGCCAGTCCATGCGGGTGCTCCTTGTGTGACAGCGTGCGTGGAGGAACCACGCAGTGTTCGGGTGGGATGATCGAGTCACACCGACGGCCTGGACCATCGGTATGCACCGGGCGCCCGAACCGGCGCACGCCACGAGACCCTGCGCAGCTGCGCAAGGCGGTTCGGGTGCGGGACCGGACGGTGCTCGGTTCTTCCCGACAGATCGCCCCGCTCGCACGCATGCCTCTCGGCACGGCAGGATCGGGGTGTTCACATCGGCGGTAACCCACGACCCTGTGAGCGGTGAAACGAACTGCACTAGCCTGTCACGGAGGCAGGCTCGAATCAAGAGTGCTGGATGGGATGCAGCTGTGATCATGGACGGGAACCGGCCTCCGACCAGGCCGGGAAGCGGCCGGCGGCCCCTCGGCCTGCTCCTCCTGGTCGCCGTTCTGGCGCTGGAGACCGCTGCCGTGGCGTGCATCACGGGGTGGCTCGTTATCGAGCTCCTCACCACCCGGGCCGGCTCGATCGGCGGCGGGATCGCGATCGTCGTGCTCTCCGTCATCGCCCTGGCCTGGGTCGCCGCGACGACCGTCGGAACCGCCCGGTGCCGCAGCTGGATCCGCGCCTCCGCCCTGACGATCCAGCTGGTGATGATGGCCGTCGCCCTCGGCGCGTTCCAGGGGCAGTACGCCGTGCCGGACATCGGCTGGGCGCTGCTGGCGCCGGCCCTGCTGGCCGTGGTGCTGCTCTTCCTGCCGAGCACGGTCGCCGCCACCCGCCGCGATCCCGGGCTGAGCTAGCGTCACCGAGCCGGCCGCCCCGCGCCGGCGTCACTGGGCTAGCGTCGGAGGATGGACTCCACCCGACTCGGCCTCAGCGGCCTCCAGGTCTCCCCGATCATCCTCGGCTGCATGAGCTTCGGCGCGCCCGACCGCGGTGCGCACGGCTGGAGCATGGGGGAGGAGGAGTCGCGGCCCTTCCTCCGCCGGGCGCTCGAGCTCGGCATCACCACGTTCGACACCGCCGACGTCTACTCCGACGGCACGAGCGAGGAGTTCGTCGGCCGCGCTCTCGCGGACTTCGCCGTGCGTGAGGAGGTCGTCATCGCGACCAAGGTGCACGGCACGATGCGCCCGGGCGCGAACGGTGGCGGGCTCTCGCGTCGGCACATCCTCAGCGCGATCGACGACAGCCTCCGCCGCCTCGGCACCGACTACATCGACCTCTACCAGATCCACCGCTGGGACCCGCAGGTGCCGATCGAGGAGACGATGGAGACTCTGCACGACGTCGTCCGCACCGGCAAGGCGCGCTACATCGGCGCGTCGAGCATGTGGGCGTGGCAGTTCGCGAAGGCGCAGTACACCGCCGACCTCGGCGGCTGGACCCGCTTCGTCTCGATGCAGGACCAGTACAACCTCATCCAGCGCGAGGACGAGCGCGAGCTGCACCCGTTCTGCCTCGACCAGGGCGTCGGCGTGATCCCGTGGTCGCCGCTGGCCCGGGGGCGCCTCACCCGCGACTGGGACGCGACCACATCGCGCACCGAGACCGATCTCTACGGGAAGACGCTCTACCACCAGCAGGAGGAGGCCGACCGTCGGACCGCGGGCACCGTCGAGCGCATCGCTGCCGAGCGCGGCGTCCCGCGCGCGCAGGTCGCCCTCGCCTGGGTGCGCCAGCAGGAGGCGGTGACCGCCCCGATCGTCGGCGCGACGAAGATGCAGCACCTCGAGGACGCGGTCGCCTCCGTCGACCTCGAGCTGACGGCCGAGGAGCTCGACGCCCTCGGCGCCGACTACGCCCCGCGCTTCAACGAGGGCTTCTAGCCCTCGGCGGATCTCGAGACGCCCGCTGCGCGGGCTCCTCGATCAGCATGGGCGATCCGCGGCCCCGGCCGGCTGGTCGAAGCGCGGCGTAGAGAGGCGCGGCGGGTCAGGCCAGCTTGAGCTTCTTGCGCAGCGCCTGCACGTGGCCGGTGGCGCGCACGTTGTACTGGGCGAACTCGAGGGCGCCCTCGGGGCCGACGACGAAGGTCGACCGGAACACGCCGACGACCGTCTTGCCGTAGCTGTTCTTCTCGCCCCAGACGCCGTAGGCGCGGTGCACGCTCATGTCCGGGTCGCTCAGCAGCGGGTACGCGAGGCCGTGCTCGTCGGCCCAGCGGCGCAGCGCCTCAGGGGTGTCGCGCGAGACGCCGAGCACCTCGTAGCCGGCCGCCTGCAGGGCCGCGGTGCTGTCGCGGAAGTCGCACGCCTCGGTGGTGCAGCCGGGGGTGTCGGCCTGCGGGTAGAAGAAGAGGATGACGCGGCGGCCGCGCAGGCCCTCGAGGGCGACCGGGGAGCCGTCCTGGTCCGGCAGCGTGAAGTCGGGGGCGGTGTCGCCTGCGGCGAGGCGCTCGTCGGCGGGGATCGGGGGGAGGGCGGTGTCGGTCATCGTCTGCTTCCGTCGGTGGTGGCGAAGGTGGTCAGGAGGCGCTGGAGCGAGTCGAGGCGCTCCGGCCCGCTCGCGCCCAGCAGCCCGCCCTCGACGGCCTCGATGATCGCGCAGTCGGGGGAGTCGGGGAGGTGCGTGCAGCCGCGCGGGCAGTCCTCGGCGAGCACGGCGAGCGTCGTGAAGGCGCCGAGAATGTTGTCGGTGTTCACGTGGCCGAGGCCGAAGGAGCGCACGCCCGGGGTGTCGATCACCCAGCCGTGCCGGTCGCCGCGCTCGACGCGCAGCGAGACGGTGGAGGAGGAGGTGTGCCGGCCGCGCCCGGTCACCGTGTTCACCCGGCCGATCGCCCGGTGCGCGTCGGGGACGAGCTTGTTCACGAGCGTCGACTTGCCGACTCCGGAGTGGCCCACCACGACGGTCTCGTGGCCGAGCAGCGCCTCGGCGATCTCGTCGACGGGCGGCTCGTCCTGGCTGGAGAGGAAGACGCGGAGGTCGAGGCCCTCGAAGTTGCGCAGGAACGGCGCCGGGTCCGCCAGGTCGGTCTTGGTGATGCAGAGCATCGGGGTGATCCCGGCGTCGAAGGCGGCGACCAGGTAGCGGTCGACCAGCCGGGTGCGCGGCTCCGGATCGGCGGCGGCCACCACGCACACCATCTGGTCGGCGTTGGCGACGATCACCCGCTCGATCGCGTCGGTGTCGTCGGCGCTGCGGCGCAGCAGCGTCGATCGCTCGCGGATCCGGACGATGCGGGCGAGGGTGCCCTCGTCGCCGCTGGAGTCGCCGACCACGTCGACGCGGTCACCGGGGACGATCGCCTGCTTGCGCAGCTCGCGGGCCCGCGCCGCCGTGAACTCGTGCTCCTCCGGGGTGCCGTCGCCGATCATCACGGTGTAGCGGCCGCGGTCGACACCGAGGACCATCGCGATCTCGGCGTCCTCGTAGGCCGGCCGGTTCTTCGTCCGCGGCTTGGTGCCCTTGGGGTTCGGCCGCACTCGCGCGTCCGACTCGTCGTAGCCGTCGAAGTCGTCGAGCACTCCGTCGGCGTCGAGGCCGCTGTCCGTCCACCACGACACGGGTCAGACCCCGCCCGCGAGTGCGGTCCAGAGCTCGGGGAACTGCGGCAGGGTCTTCGAGGTCGTCGCGATGTCCTCGATCGCGACGCCGGGGACGACCAGGCCGATCAGCGCACCGGCGTGGGCCATGCGGTGATCGGAGTAGGTGCGCCAGCGGCCGCCGTGCAGCGGCGCGGGCTCGATCCGCAGACCGTCCTCCAGCTCGGTGACGGAGCCGCCGAGGCCGTTGATCTCGGCGGCGAGCGCGGCGAGGCGGTCGGTCTCGTGGTGGCGGATGTGGCCGATGCCGGTGAGTGTGCTCGGGCCGCTCGCGAGCGCGGCGAGGGCCGCGAGCGCGGGGGCGAGCTCGCCGCCCTCCGAGAGGTCGAGCTCGACGCCGAGGATCTCGTCCCCGCCGCGGACGACGAGGTCCTCGCCGTCGCGCTCGACGCTCGCGCCGAACATCGGCAGGATCCGCTCGAGGTGCGCGCCGACCTGGGTGGTCTCGGCCGGCCAGTGCCGGAGGCGGACGGTGCCGCCGGTGACGAGTGCGGCGGCCAGGAACGGCGCGGCGTTGGAGAGGTCGGGCTCGATCAGGACCTCGGCACCGGCGATCCGCTGCGGCGCGATCGTCCAGGTGCCGGGCGTCGAGGCGTCGACGCTCACGCCGCGGGCCGCGAGGGCGGCGATCGTCATGTCGATGTGCGGCTGGCTCGGCAGCGCGCCGCCCTCGTGCCTCAGGCGCAGGCCCTCGTCGAACCGGGCCCCGGCGAGGAGGAGGGCCGAGACGAACTGGCTCGAGCGGGTGGCGTCGACCACGGCGTCGCCGCCGCGGATCGAGCCGGAGCCGTGCACGGTGAAGGGGAGCGAGCCGCGCCCGTCGTCCGCCACGTCGACGCCGAGCGAGCGGAGAGAGGCGATGGTCGCGCCCATCGGCCGCTTGTAGGCGTAGGCGTCGCCGTCGAAGGTGGTGGGCCCGAGCGCCAGCCCGGCCAGGGGCGGCAGGAAGCGCATCACGGTGCCGGCCAGGCCGCAGTCGATCGTCGTGGAGCCGAAGAGCTCCTCGGCCGGCTCGACGACGAGATCGGCGCCGAAGGAGCCGGTGGCGCCTTCCTCGCGGATCGTCGTGCCGAGCGAGCGCAGGCCCTCGATCATCAGGGCGCTGTCGCGCGAGTGCAGCGGCGCGCGCAGCACTGACGGAGCGTCGGCCAGAGCGGCGAGGACGAGCTCGCGGTTCGTCAGCGACTTGGAGCCGGGCAGCTCGACCACGGCGTCGAGGGCGCCGACGGCGGACGGCGCGGACCAGTCCTCCTCGCCGGGGAGCGCGCGGGCGTCGCCGTACGGATCGAACTCGGGAGCGGAATAACGCGAGAAGACCATCGGTTGTCAGAGTAGTCGGCGAACGGACCGACGGCAGGATCAGGCGGGAGGCGAGGCATGACGGCGACGATCGACCTCGTGCGACCCCGGCCGGCCCGACCGGCCGCCTCCCGGCGCCGCGGCCTAGAATCGCGTGTGATGACTCGCGACGACAGCACACGCCCCAGCACCGCCGACGAGGCGCAGGCGACCGAGGAGACCGAGACGATCGAGGAGACCGTCGAGGAGGCTCTCGACGACGCCGCTCCCGACGCTCCGGTCGACCTCCGCGCGCTGTTCGAGCAGCAGGCGCTGCCCTTCATCGACCAGCTCTACGCGGCCGGCCTGCGGATGACCAAGAACCCCTCCGACGCCCAGGACCTCGTCCAGGAGACGTTCGCGAAGGCGTTCGGCGCGTTCAAGCAGTTCGAGCAGGGCACGAACCTCAAGGCGTGGCTCTACCGCATCCTCACCAACACGTTCATCAACTCGTACCGCAAGAAGCAGCGCGAGCCGTACCAGAGCGCGATCGACGAGCTCGAGGACTGGCAGCTGGGCGGCGCCGAGTCGACCACCGCCACCTCGAGCCGCTCGGCCGAGGCCGAGGCGATCGACCACCTCCCCGACACCGCCGTCAAGGAGGCCCTGCAGGCGATCCCGGAGGACTTCCGGCTCGCCGTCTACTTCGCCGATGTCGAAGGGTTCTCGTACCAGGAGATCGCCGACATCATGAAGACCCCCGTCGGGACCGTGATGAGCCGGCTGCACCGCGGCCGGCGCATGCTGCGCGAACGACTCACCGACTACGCACGCGAGCGCGGGATCCGCGCCGCTTTCACCACCGGGAGCACGAAATGACCGACTGCGGCTGCACGAAGGCGAAGGCCGAGCTCGAGGAGTACCTCCACAACGAGCTGTGCAAGGAGGACGCCGCCGACATCCGCGAGCACATGGCGAACTGCCCCGACTGCTCCGGTGAGGCGAAGGTCGGCGTCGTGCTGACCGTCGCCGTGCAGCGCGCGTGCAAGGAGACGGCGCCGGAGGACCTCCGCGCCCAGGTGCTCGGCATGCTGCGCGATGCGCAGGCGAGCCACGCGGCGGCTCCGGCGCGGGTCTAGCGCTCCGCACTCTCTGCTCGACGACCTCCGGCTCGTCGGAACGCGCGCGGCTCGCAGGAGCCATCCGTTCCGGCGAGCCGGAGGTCTTTCCGCGAGCCGGACTCTCGTGAGGCGAGAGGTCGCCGAAATCCGGCTCGCAGAACGACGTCCGGCGCGCCGGATCCGAGGATTCCGACGAGCCGGACTCGATGCGGCGAGCCGGAGCCGCCGCCGAGGGGGCGGCTCCGGTCGGGCGGTCAGCGCTGCAGCGCTCGGCCCAGCAGGTCGGCCTGCTCGGAGGCGTGCCGCTTCGCCGAGCCCGCGGCGGGGGAGGCCGCGGCCGGGCGCGAGACGACGCGGATCGGCCGGTCCAGCTGCGGAGCGACGTTCAGCGCGATGAACGGCCAGACGCCCTGGTTCTCGGGCTCGTCCTGCACCCAGACGAACTCCGCGTCCGGGTAGCGGGCGGCGATCGCGCGCAGCTCCTCGATCGGCGCCGGGTAGTACTGCTCGACGCGCACCAGCGCGATGCCGTCGTCCGGCTTCTTCTCCAGCTCGGCCTTGAGGTCGTAGTGCACCTTGCCGGCGTGCAGGAGCACCCGGGTCACGGCCGACGCGTCCTGGACGCGGGCGTCGTCGATCACGGGCTCGAAGCGGCCCGAGGTGAAGTCCTCGACCGGGCTCGACGCCCCGCGCAGGCGCAGCATGGCCTTCGGAGTGAAGACCACCAGCGGGCGGCGCGGCCGCGAGTACGCCTGGCGGCGCAGCAGGTGGAAGTACGACGCCGGGGTCGACGGACGCGCGACGGTCATGTTCCGCTCCGCGCACATCTGCAGGTAGCGCTCGATGCGGGCGGAGGAGTGGTCCGGGCCCTGGCCCTCGTAGCCGTGCGGGAGCAGGAGCACGAGCGACGAGCGCTGGCCCCACTTCTGCTCGGCGGAGGAGATGAACTCGTCGATGACGATCTGGGCGCCGTTCGCGAAGTCGCCGAACTGCGCCTCCCAGAGCACGAGCGAGTCGGGCCGCTCGACCGAGTAGCCGTACTCGAACGCCATCGCGGCGTACTCCGAGAGCAGCGAGTCGTAGATCCACAGGCGGGCCTGCGAGTCCGACAGGTTCATCAGCGGCAGCCACTCCTGGCCGTTCTCGCGGTCGTGCAGCACCGCGTGGCGCTGGACGAACGTCCCGCGGCGGGTGTCCTGGCCGACGAGGCGCACCGGGGTGTCCTCGAGCAGCAGCGAGCCCAGCGCGAGCAGCTCGCCGAAGGCCCAGTCGATCGAGCCGGAGCGGCTCATCTCCTGGCGCTTGGTGAGGAGCTGCTGCAGCTTCGGGTGCACGGTGAAGCCCTCGGGCGGCGAGGTGAACGCGTCGCCGATGCGGGTGACCACCTCGGCCTTGACGCCGGTCACCTCGGGCTCGCCGGGGTAGTCCTCGCCCTGCTGGGCGTCCGGCAGCTCGAGGTCGGCCACGGAGTCGCCGTCGGCGCTGATCACCGGGATCGCACCGGTCTGCGCGGCGTGCGTCTCGGCGAAGGCGCGCTCGAGGCGGTCCTGGAAGTCCTGGTGCGCCCGGTCGTACTCCTCCTCGGTGATGTCGCCGCGACCGACGAGCGCCTCGGTGTACAGCTTGCGCACCGAGCGCTTGGCCTCGATCAGGCTGTACATCAGCGGCTGGGTCATCGAGGGGTCGTCGCCCTCGTTGTGGCCGCGGCGGCGGTAGCAGATCAGGTCGATGACCACGTCGCGGTTGAACCGCTGGCGGTACTCGAAGGCGAGCTGGCCGACGTGCACGACGGCCTCGGGGTCGTCGCCGTTCACGTGGAAGATCGGCGCCTGGATCGTCTTCGCCATGTCGGTCGAGTAGATCGAGGTGCGCGCCTCGTGCGGCGGGGTCGTGAAGCCGACCTGATTGTTGATGTTGATGTGGATCGTGCCGCCGGTGCGGTACGCCCGCAGCTGGGACATCTGCAGCCCCTCGACGACCACGCCCTGGCCCGCCATCGCGGCGTCGCCGTGGACGAGGATCGGCAGGGTGGTGAAGGTGCCGATCGGCTTGCGGTCCTGCTTGGCGCGGACGATGCCCTCGAGCACGCCGTTGACGGCCTCGAGGTGGGAGGGGTTCGCCGCCAGGTAGACGGGGATCTCCTCGCCGCCGGCGCCGCGGAAGGTGCCCTCGGTGCCGAGGTGGTACTTCACGTCGCCCGACCCCTGGACCGTCTTCGGGTCCTGGGTGCCCTCGAACTCGCGGAAGATCTGGCCGTAGGTCTTGCCGGCGATGTTGGTCAGCACGTTGAGGCGGCCGCGGTGGGCCATGCCGATGGCGACCTCGTCGAGGTCCGCGTCCGCCGCGCCCTGCAGGACGGCGTCCAGCAGCGCGATCAGCGACTCGCCGCCCTCGAGCGAGAAGCGCTTCTGGCCGACGTACTTGGTCTGCAGGAAGGTCTCGAACGCCTCGGCCTCGTTGAGGCGGCCGAGGATCCGCAGCTGCTCGTCGTGGCCCGGCTTCTCGTAGCCGCGCTCGAGCTTCTGCTGCATCCAGGCGCGCTGCTCCGGGTCCTGGATGTGCATGTACTCGACGCCGACGGTGCGGCAGTAGGAGTCGCGCAGGATGCCGAGGATGTCGCGGAGCTTCAGCTGGCGGGAGCCGCCGAAGCCGTCGGTGACGAACTCGCGGTCGAGGTCCCAGAAGGTGAGGCCGTGGCTCTCGATGGCGAGGTCCGGGTGCGAGCGCTGGACGTACTCCAGCGGGTCGACATCGGCCATCAGGTGGCCGCGGACGCGGAAGGAGTTGATGAGCTCCTGCACCCGCGAGGTCTTCGAAACCCGCTCGGCGAGGTCGACGGCGATGTCGGTCGACCAGTGGATCGGGTCGTAGGGGATGCGCAGCGCGGAGAAGATGTCCTCGTAGAAGCCGCGCTTGCCGAGCAGCAGCTCGTGCACGATCTTGAGGAACTCGCCCGAGCCGGCGCCCTGGATGACGCGGTGGTCGTAGGTCGAGGTCAGCGTGATCGTCTTGCCGATGCCGAGCTCGACGAGCGTCTTCTCGGACGCGCCCTGGAACTCCGCCGGGTACTCGAGGGCGCCGGCGCCGATGATGCAGCCCTGGCCCTTCATCAGGCGGGGCACGGAGTGCACGGTGCCGATGCCGCCCGGGTTGGTCAGCGAGAGGGTGGTCCCGGCGAAGTCGCCGGCCGCGAGCTTGTTGCCGCGGGCGCGCTTGACGAGGTCCTCGTAGGCGGCGAGGTAGGCGGTGAAGCTCAGCGTGTCGGCGCGCTTGATGCTCGGGACGAGCAGGGCGCGGGTGCCGTCGGGCTTGGGCATGTCGATCGCGATGCCGAGGTTGATGTGCGCCGGGGCGACGACCGAGGGCTTGCCGTCCGGCTCGTCGTAGTAGACGTTCTGGCTCGGGAAGTCCTTGAGCGCGCGGATCAGCGCCCAGCCGATCAGGTGGGTGAACGACACCTTGCCGCCGCGGGTGCGGCGCAGGTGGTTGTTGATGACGATGCGGTTGTCGATCATCAGCTTCGCCGGGATGGTGCGCACGCTGGTGGCCGTCGGGATCGACAGGCTCGCGTCCATGTTCGTGGCGAGGCTCTTGGCCATGCCGCGCAGGGGGGAGACGACGTCCTCCTCCACGGCGGCGGCGGGCTCGGCCGGCTTGCTCACGGGGGCGTCGGCCGGGATGGGCTGCGCCTTCGGCTGCTTCGAGGTGGTCTTCGCCGTGCTGGTCGCCGAGGTGGCCGGATGGCTCACCGCTCCGCCCGCGCTCGTCGACACGCGCTCGGCGACGGGCGCCTTCGCCGGGGCGGCGGGGGCGGCGGCCGCGGGGGCCTCCGCGCCGGCGGGGGCGGCACCGCCGAGCTGCTTGCCGTAGCGCTCGAGGATCGGCCACCAGGACTCGTCCACCGAGGCCTTGTCGGCGCTGTACTGCTCGTACAGCTCCTCCACCAGCCACTCGTTGGCCCCGAAGTCCTCCGAGCCCTGATCTGTTCCCGCTCCGGTCAACTGGCTCGACACAGCCGATCGCCCACTCTCTCCGTTGATTCGTTCTCGATCATCCGGACGGCACCGTCGCATCCGACACGCATCTGGGCGTCGTCGCCCGGTCCCGTCCCGGTCGTCAAGCCTAGCCCGGATCCTCCGGCGAAGGTCCCCAGCCGGGCCGGAGTAGCGTCGTCTCCATGCGCTTCTACGGTGGAACACCCTCCGGCGACCTCACCTACTCGGACGTCTTCCTCGTTCCCGGCCGGTCCTCCGTGACCAGCCGGCTCGACGTGTCGCTCGCCCCCGGTGACGGCACCGGAGCCAGCATCCCGATCGTCTCCTCGAACATGAACTCGGTCACCGGGCCCCGGCTCGCGGCGACGCTCGCCCGGCGCGGCGGGCTCGGCGTCCTCCCGCAGGACATGCCGCTGCAGCAGCTCGACGCGGCGATCCGCTGGGTGAAGGACCAGCCGGTCGCCTTCTCGGGCGCGCTCACCGCCTCGCCGTCGACGACCGTCGAGGAGGCGCTCGCGATCCTCCCGGCCGTCGCGGGCCACGGCTTCGTGGTGCAGGAGGAGGACGGCAGGATCCTCGGCTGCGTCCCGGCCGCGCGGCTCGCCACGGCCCTGGAGGACGCCAGGCTCGGCGACCTCGTGCACGGCGCCTCCGCCTCGATCGACGCCGACGACGTCACCACCGCGCGCGCCGCCTTCGACCTGATGGTCGCGGCCGACCTCGACTTCGCCCCGGTGCTGCACCACGGCGCGCTCGTCGGCACGCTCTCGCGCACCGGCGCGCTGCGCTCGACCATCTACGACCCCGCGCTGGACGCCGACGGGCGGCTCCGCATCGCCGCGGCGGTCGGCATCAACGGCGACGTCGCCGCCAAGGCGCGCGCCCTCGTCGCCGCGGGCGTCGACGTGCTCGTGCTCGACACGGCGCACGGCCACCAGGAGGGGATGCTGCGCGCGCTGCGCACCGTCTCCGCGCTGAAGCTCGGCGTGCCGATCGCGGCCGGCAACATCGTCACCGCCGACGCGGTGCACGACCTCGTCGACGCGGGCGCGGACATCCTCAAGGTCGGCGTCGGCCCGGGCGCGATGTGCACCACGCGGATGATGACCGCTGTCGGGCGGCCGCAGTTCTCCGCTGTGCTCGAGACGGCGGAGCGGGCCCGCGAGCTCGGCGCGCACGTCTGGGCCGACGGCGGCGTGCGCTACCCGCGCGACGTGGCGCTCGCGCTCGCGGCCGGTGCGGCCTCGGTGATGATCGGCTCCTGGTTCGCCGGCACGATCGAGGCGCCGGGCGAGCTGCGCAGCGACGCGGCCGGCCGGATCTACAAGGAGAGCTGGGGGATGGCCTCGGCCAAGGCCGTGCAGGAGCGCTTCGACCGCCTCGACGCCTATGAGCTCGCCCGCAAGCGGCTCTTCGCGGAGGGCATCTCCTCGTCGATGATCTACCTCGACCCGCTGCGCCCGTCGCTCGAGGACCTGCTCGACATGATCACTTCGGGCGTGCGCTCCTCCTTCACCTACGCCGGGGCGCGCAGCGTCGCCGAGTTCCACGAGCGCGCGCTGGTCGGCCTGCAGTCGGCGGCGGGCTACGAGGAGGGCAAGGCGCTGCCGGTCAGCTGGTGACCGCTCGCCGGTGACCGTCAGCCGGTGCCCGGCGCGCGCGTGCTAGAACCGAGCCCATGACGATCGTCGACAACGCCGTGTACGTCGGCGGTCACCGCATCCGGAACCCCGACTCGCTCGAGGACACCTTCGAGCTGATGCGCGACGAGCACGGCATGGCCTGGATCGGGCTGTACCGCCCGAGCCGCGAGGAGGTCGAGGCGGTCGCCCAGGAGTTCGGGCTGCACCCGCTCGCCGTCGAGGACGCGCTGAGCGGCCACCAGCGGGCGAAGCTCGAGCGCTACGACGACGGGCTCTTCGTGGTGCTCCGTCCGGCGCGCTACGTGGACTCCGCCGAGACGGTCGTCTTCGGCGAGCTGCACGTGTTCGTGGGCCCCGACTTCGTGGTCACCATCCGGCACGCGGACTCGCCGGACCTGGCGGCGGTGCGCAAGCGGCTCGAGGGGGACCCGTCGCTGCTCTCCCGCGGACCGGAGGCGGTGCTCTACGCGATCCTCGACCAGGTCGTCGACGAGTACGCGCCGGTGGTGAACGGCGTCCAGGGCGACGTCGACGAGATCGAGGACCAGCTCTTCGGCGACGGCTCGGACGACGGGCTCTCGGAGCGCATCTACCGGCTCTCCCGCGAGGTCATCCACTTCCAGCGCTCGGTGCAGCCGCTGACGGCGCTGCTGCGCGAGCTCGCCGAGGCGCCGGACGCGGCCCCGGGCGCCGACGCGACGCTCGACCACGTCGAGCTGCACCGCTCGCTCCGCGACGTGCTCGACCACACCATCCGGGTGACGGAGGCCGTCGACGCGCTGCGGGCGATCCTGGACAAGGCGCTGACCGTGCACTCGACGCTGGTCTCGCGGCGGCAGACCGAGACCGGGCTGGCCCAGAACGACGTGGTGCGGAAGATCTCGTCCTGGGCCGCGATCCTGTTCGCACCGACGCTCGTCGCGGGCATCTACGGCATGAACTTCGACGACATGCCGGAGCTGCACTGGCGGCTCGGCTACCCGTGGGCGATCGGGCTGATGCTGGTCTTCGGCTTCGCGCTCTACGCCGTGTTCAAGCGCAAGAAGTGGCTCTGAGCGCGGCCCTGCCGGAGCCGGGCTGCCGCTAGACTCGACGCCACAATGGACGACCCCCCTTCTGCGCATCCGCCCTCGCACCGGCTCGTCCGGATCTCCCCGATCCCCTCGGGCTCGATCCTGCAGCCGCTCCCGCTTCCGCTGACCGGGGGTGATCCCCGTGGGCACTGAGTGGCTCCTGCTCGGCGTCGGCCTGCTGCTGACGCTCGGCACCGGCGTGTTCGTCGCGAGCGAGTTCGCGCTGGTCAACCTCGACCGCGCCGATCTCGAGGCCCGCCGCGACCGCGGCGAGACCCGCCTCGGCATGACGATCGCCGCCCTCCGCGTCACCTCGACGCACCTCTCCAGCGCGCAGCTCGGCATCACGCTGACGACGCTGCTCACCGGCTACACGATGGAGCCGGCGCTCTCGACGCTGCTGCGCGTGCCGTTCGGCGGGCTCGGGATCCCGGACGAGGTGCTGACGCCGATCATGACGGTGCTCGCCATCGTCATCGCGACCCTGCTGTCGATGATCCTCGGCGAGCTGGTGCCGAAGAACTTCGCGCTGGCGCTGCCGCGGGCGACGGCGAAGCTGGTCGTGCCGATCCAGACCGCGTTCACCACCGTCTTCCGGCCGGCCGTCGCGCTGCTGAACGGCAGCGCGAACGCCCTGCTCCGCCTGGCCGGCATCGAGCCGAAGGAGGAGCTCTCGGGCGCCCGCAGCGCCGAGGAGCTCTCGAGCCTGGTGCGCCACTCCGCGAGCGCCGGACTGCTCGAGGAGGACACGGCCGACCTGCTCGGGCGCACCCTCCGCTTCTCCGCGCTCTCCGCGGGCGACGTGATGACGCCGCGGCTGCGGCTGTCCACGCTCGAGCGCTCCAGCACCGCCCAGGACGTCCTCGACCTCGCGCGGACCACCGGCCTCTCGCGCTTCCCGATCACGGACGACGACATCGACGACATCGTCGGCGTCGTGCACGTCAAGCAGGCGGTCGCGGTGCCGCGCGGCAAGCGCTCCGAGGTGCCCGTCACCGCCCTGCGCTCGGAGCCGCTCCGCGTGCCCGAGACGATGAAGCTCGACGTGCTGCTCACCGAGCTGCGCGGCCGCGGCTTCCAGCTCGCCGTCGTCGTCGACGAGTACGGCGGAACGGCGGGCGTCGCGACGCTCGAGGACCTCGTCGAGGAGCTCGTCGGCGAGGTGGCGGACGAGCACGACCGCTCGCGCCCCGACGTCGTGAAGCTGCCCGGCTCGACCACCTTCCCCGGCATGCTGCGGCCCGACGAGGTGCGCGACCGCGCCGGCGTCGTCATCCCCGAGGAGGGGCCGTACGAGACGGTCGCCGGGTTCGTGATGAGCGAGCTCGGCCGCCTGCCCGCCGTCGGCGACGAGGTGCCCGTCGAGGGCGGCTCGCTCCGCGTGGAGCGGCTCGACGGCCGGCGCATCGACCGGCTCCGCTTCACCCCGGACCCCGACGCGGCGGGCGAGGGCATCCCCGACCCGCTCGCCGACGTGGGCCGGCCGCACCGAGGACGCCAGGAGGCCGACCATGAGTGACTGGGCAGGAATCGCCTGGCTCGTGGTGCTGCTCGCCGCGAACGCCTTCTTCGTCGGAGCGGAGTTCGCGGTCATCTCCGCGCGCCGCTCCCAGATCGAGCCCCTCGCCGAGAGCGGACGCCGCAGCGCGATCACGGCGCTCGCCGCGATGGAGCACGCCACGCTGATGCTGGCGACGACGCAGCTGGGCATCACCGTCTGCTCGCTGCTGATCCTCAACGTCAGCGAGCCGGCGATCCACCACCTGCTCGAGGTGCCGCTGCACGCGGTCGGCATCCCGGACGAGTTCTCGGGCACGGTCGCCTTCGTGATCACCCTGGTGATCGTCTCGTTCCTGCACGTCGTGCTCGGCGAGATGGTGCCGAAGAACATCTCGTTCTCGATGCCGGACCGCGCCGTGCTGCTGCTCGCGCCGCCGCTCGTCGCGATCGCCCGCGTGATCAGCCCGATCATCGTCGCGCTCAACGCGATCTCGAACGGGGTGCTGCGGCTCTTCCGGGTCGAGCCGAAGGACGAGGCGAACAGCACCTTCACGCTCGAGGAGGTGCAGACGATCGTCGACCAGTCGACCCGCGAGGGCACCCTGCGCAGCAACGGCACCCTCCTCGCCGCGTTCGAGTTCACCGAGAAGAAGGTGCACGACGTGGCGCTGCCGCTCGACGGCATCGTCAGCCTCCCCGCCGGAGCCTCGCCCGCCGACGTCGAGCGCGCCGTCGCGAAGCACGGCTTCTCGCGCTACGTCGTGCTCGGCGAGGACGGGCAGCCCGAGGGCTACATCCACCTCAAGGACGTCCTCGACCTCGACGGCGACACCGAGGGTCCCAAGTTCCGCCTGCCCATCCCGGCCAAGCGGATCCGCCAGCTCGCCTCGATCTTCGAGGCCACCGACCTCGAGGACGCCCTCGCGATCATGCGCCGCACCGGCGCCCACCTCGCGCGCGCCTTCGACGAGCAGGGCCGCGCCACCGGCGTCCTCTTCCTCGAGGACATCATCGAGGAGTTGGTCGGCGAAGTCGACGACGCCACCCGCCGCTGAGGCGCGGGCCGGGGAGGCGGCGCTCGCGGCGTTGTCGTCGGTCGCGATACCGCCGGTATCGCTCCCTCCTCCGCCTTGCGATCACCACCTCCCCGGCCCGCGCCTCGACTCGAGGCGGGGTGGCAGCGGCTTCGCCGGCTGCGGTGGGCAGCGGCTTCGCCGACTGGGCTTCACGGCGGAAGCGTCGCCGGCTGCGGGTGCGGCAGCGGCGGCCCTTCATGCTGGTCGAGTAGCCCCGCAGGGGCGTATCGAGACCCACCGTCTCCAGCAGGGCGGGACTGCAGACTCAGGTGCTGACGGTGGTGGATCTCGATACGCCCGCTTCGCGGGCTACTCGATCAACATGGTGCCCGGTCCCGCTGCACATGTGAGGTGGTGATGATCATGCTGGTCGAGTAGCCCGCAGGGGCGTATCGAGACCCGCGTCATCAGGCGTGCGGCTGCCGGAGTTCTGCTGCGGGCGGATCTCGCAGAGGGCGGCGTCAGGGGTGCGACCTAGGCTGGCGGGATGACGGATGGGCAGAAGGAGTTCGGGCTCGCGGAGGCGGCGTCGGCCGTGCGGGTGCCGCGTGCCGAGGACGACAAGTACAGCCGCGGGGTGCTCGGGATCGCGACCGGGTCGGAGCGCTACCCGGGGGCGGCGGTGCTCGGGGTCGAGGCGGCGGTGCGCACCGGGCTCGGCATGGTGCGCTACCTCGGGCCGGAGCGGCCGTCCGCCCTCGTGCTGGCGCGTCGCCCCGAGGTCGTCACCTCGGCCGGGCGGGTGCAGGCCTGGCTCCTCGGCTCCGGGACGAGCGCGGACGACCGCTCGGAGGACGAGCGCGCCGCCCTGCTCGAGCAGCTGCACTCGGGGATCCCCGTGGTGCTCGACGCGGGCGCGCTCGACCTGATCGGCGAGGCCCGCGGTCCGGTGGTCATCACTCCGCACTACCGCGAGCTCGCCGGCCTGCTCGCGCGCGCCGGGGTGGACGTCGACGCGGCCGCGATCGCCGCCGACGCGAGCGGCTGGGCGCGGCGCACCGCCGAGCGCTTCGGGGTCTGCGTGCTGCTCAAGGGCAGCACCACGCACGTGGTCTCCGGGAGCACCGCCCACGAGGTCAGCGGCTCGACGCCCTGGCTCGCCACGGCGGGCAGCGGGGACGTCCTCGGCGGAGTGCTCGGCGCGCTGCTGGCCGGCCGAGCCGCGGATGCGGAGAGCCGGGGGACGACGCTCGGGGACGAGGATCTCGCGGCGGTCGCCGCCGCCGCGGCCGTCCTGCACGCGCAGGCCGGCGCGGCGGCGTCCGGAGGCGGGCCGATCGCGGCCCTCGACATCGCCGAGCAGCTCCCCGGCGTCGTCGCACGGCTGCTGAACTGAAACGCCGCCATCGCCTGCCGCACTGAACCGATCGCGTCCCCGGCCCGTTGACACAGGAGAGACGGCCTTCCCCCGCGACCCGCACATCGGAGCCGCACAGCCGCCTCATCGGAACCCCCGAGCTCCCGGCCCTAGCGTCGGGGACGACAGCCGCGTCCGCCCCCCACCCAGGAGAACAGACATGACCGCGAAGACCACGACTCCCGTCCGCTACGCCCTCACCCTCCTCGCCGGAGCCGGCACCCTCGCGGCCCTCGCCGCCTGCTCGAGCACCGCCACCGCCGGGACCGAGGACGCCGGCTCGAGCGCCGCCGCGACCAGCGCGCCCGCCGCGACCTCCAGCGCCGCCCCCGAGTCGACCGGTTCCGCGTCGACCGGCTCCACCGCGACCGGCGCCTACGCCGACGGCACCTACGAGGCCGACGGCTCCTACACCTCGCCCGGCGGCAACGAGTCGGTCGGCGTCGAGCTGACCCTCGAGTCGGGCGTCGTCACCGCCGTCACGGTGACCCCCGAGTCCGAGAACCCGACCGGCCAGGAGTACCAGACCCGCTTCGCCAGCGGCATCTCGGGCGAGGTCGTCGGCAAGAGCCTCGACGAGCTCGACGTGACCAAGGTCTCCGGCTCCTCGCTCACCTCCGGCGGCTTCAACGACGCCGTCGAGACGATCAAGGCCGATGCCGCGGCCTGAACCTCTGCACCCTGACGCCGCGCCGACCGCGACCCGGCGCGTCCTCGAGAGCGCGTGGCGCTTCGAAGCGATCGGCACCACCTGGCAGATCGACACGGACGCGCCGCTGGACGCGCTCGTGCGCGAGCGGGTCCGCGCGCGCATCGAGGCCTACGACCGCACCTGGTCGCGGTTCCGCGACGACTCCGCCGCTTCGCGCCTTCGGACCGAGCCCGGCGAGCACGTCTTCCCGGCGGAGGCGGTCGAGCTGTTCGCCCTCTACGACGAGCTCTTCGCGCTGACCGGGGGCGGCGTCACGCCGTTCGTCGGCGACGCCCTCGAGCAGCTCGGCTACGACCCGGCCTACTCCCTGGTTCCGCGCGGCCCCGTCGCGCCGGCTCCGTCCTGGGCCGCGGCCCGCGTCGGCGGGGGAGCGACGCTCCGCACCGCGGCCGGAGTCGTGCTCGACGTCGGCGCGGCCGGCAAGGGTCAGCTCGTCGACCTCGTCCTGGACGAGCTCGCGAGCGCGGGCGTCGAGCGCGCCGTCGTCGACGCGAGCGGCGACCTGCGCGCCCGCGGGGTCGGCGCCTACCGCGTCGGCCTCGAGCACCCCTTCGACGCGAGTCGCGCGATCGGCGTCGCCGAGCCGGGCGAGCGCGCGCTCTGCGCCTCGGCCGGCAACCGCCGGGCCTGGGGCGACGGGCTGCACCACGTCCTCGACGGCCGCACCGGCCGCCCGGTCGACACCGTCATCGCCACCTGGGTCGTCGCCGACAGCACCCTCGTCGCCGACGGTCTCGCGACCGCCCTCTTCGTCTGCCCGCCCGAGGTGCTCGCCGAGCACTTCGACTTCGAGTTCGTCCGCGTGCTCAGCGCCGGCGGCCTGCACTACTCGCCCCGCTTCCCCGGAGAGGTCTTCTGATGATCGGCACCCTCGATCGCGCCCTCGGTCGCATCACCATGTACCGGCTGGTCTGGCTGACGCTCGCCGCGCTCCTCGTGGTCGCGCTCGGCTACTCCGCCGCCGGGCTGATCTTCTTCACACCGATCGAGATCGCGGCGACCGCGGTCGTGGCGATCGTCTCGACGACCGGGGCGACCTGGCTGATCGCCCGGCTGGTCGGCTCGCCCGCCCACCTCGAGTCCTCGCTGGTGACCGGACTGCTGATCGCGTTCCTCCTCTTCCCGACCTCGGAGCCGCGCGCGCTGCTCGTCGTGGCGCTGATCGGCCTGATCGCCGCCGCCTCGAAGTACGTGCTGGTCTGGCGCGGGCGCCACCTCTTCAACCCGGCCGCCGTCGCGGTGCTGATCGTCGGCATCGCGCAGGGCCTGCTGCAGGACACCCCGATCGCGGGCTCGCTGACCGCCGCGGCCTGGGCGCTGCCCACCGGCGCGCTCTGGCCGTGGGTGCTGCTCGGCGCGCTCGTCGTCGTCGCACGGGTGCGCCGCTGGGCGATCGTCGTCGTCTTCATCGCGGTCGCCGGAACCGTCTCCGTGCTCAACTCGGTGATGAACGGACAGGAGCCCGGAGCCGCGCTGTCGCTGGTCCTGACCGCGTACCCGTTCGTCTTCGCCGGCGCCTTCATGCTGACCGAGCCGCTGACCCTCGCCCCGCGCCGCTCCCAGCAGCTGATCGTGGCCGTCGTCGCGGCTCTGCTCACGACGGTCCCGTTCTCGCTCGGACCGCTGCACGCCAGCCCGGAGCTCGGCCTCGTCGCGGGCAACGCGATCGCGTTCTTCTTCGGCCAGCGCCGGCGGCTGTCGCTGGAGCTGCGCTCCTCGAGCGTCATCGCTCCGGGCATCACGGAGTACCGCTTCGCCTCGCGGACGCCGGTGCGCTTCGAGGCGGGCCAGTGGCTCGAGCTCGACGTGCCGCACCGCTCCGACGGCCGGGGGAGCCGTCGCACCTTCTCCATCGCCTCCGCTCCCGCCGACGGCGAGATCGCCGTGGCCATGCGGCTGCCCGAGAAGGCGAGCAGCTTCAAGCGGGCGCTCGCCGGTCTCGAGCCCGGTGCCGTGGTCCGCGCCACGAGCGTCGGCGGCGACTTCGTGCTGCCGGCCGACCCGGCGACACCGCTGCTCCTGGTCGCGGGCGGCATCGGCTTCACGCCGTTCGCGAGCCAGCTGAGGGCGATCGCGGCCGGACCGGAGCGCGACGTGGTCGTCGTCTACGCGGCCGCCCGGCTGGAGGACGTGGCGTACCGCGAACTCCTCCGCGCCTCCGGGGCCCGCGTCGTGCTGGTCTCGCCCGAAGCGCCGGATCGGCTGCCCGAGGGCTGGTCGCACGTCGTCGGACGGATCACGGCGGAGCGCCTCGCGGACGCCGTGCCCGACGCACCGCGCCGGGTCGGGTTCGTCTCCGGCTCGCCCGCGTTCGTCGACTCCGTCCGCGGCGCCCTCCGCTCGGCCGGTGCGAAGAAGGTCCGCACCGACGCCTTCGCCGGGTACTGATGCGGCCGTCGGCCGCTCAGGAAGGAGTTCCCAGGGCCGTTCAGGGGTCCGATGAGGGCGCCGTCTACACTGACGCGGTGCCGACCCCTGCCGCCCCAGAGACCGCCGCCACCCGCGCCTCCCTCCGCCCGTCCGCCCGCCCGATCGCGTGGCTGCGCGAGAACCGCGACTCCGCCGCCGTGCTGTGGGGCGGCTTCGCCCTCGTGCACGTCCTGCTCTCCCTGCTCGCGCTCTACGCCCCAGGACTGCCGATGGGCGACGTCAGCATCGTCTACAAGGGCTGGATGCGGACCGCCGTCGAGGGCGGCGGGCTCGTCGGCTTCGACACCGGCTGGGTCTACCCGATCCTCGCCCTGGTGCCGATCAGCGCCGCCTGGCTCTTCGGCGAGGCGGGCTACGACCTGACCTGGCTCGTCGGCGTGATCGCCGTCGATGCGGCGGCCTTCGCCCTGCTCCTGCACCGCGGGATCCCCGCCCGGCTCGCTGCGGCGCGCTGGTGGCTGCTCTTCCTGGTGCTCCTCGGTCCGATCGCCGTCGGCCGGATCGACGCCTTCACCGTTCCGCTCGCCATCGCCGGGCTGCTCTGGGCCTCCAGCCGACCGGTCGTCGCCGCGCTCGCGCTGACCGTCGCGACGTGGATCAAGGTCTGGCCCGCCGCCCTGCTCGGTGCCGCCGTCCTGGTGCTGCGCGGCCGCTGGCGGCTCGTCGCCGTCGGCGCCGGGCTCTCGGTCGCGATCATCGCCGGCGCGTATGCGCTCGGCGGCGGCGAGTACGTCTTCAGCTTCGTCACCGACCAGACCACGCGCGGTCTGCAGATCGAGGCGCCCGTCAGCACTCTCTGGATGTGGCTCTCCATCGGCGGCTGGGCCGGCAGCTACGTCTGGTACGCCGCCGACATCAACACCTTCGAGATGCACGGCCCGTTCACCGATGTCGCCGCCGAGCTGATGAACCCGGCGCTCGCGCTCGCGGTGGTCGGCACGGTGCTGCTCGGTCTCCGGGCGCTGCGCGCGAAGGCGTCGCCGGTGCGGCTGCTGCCGCTGCTGAGCCTCGGACTCGTCCTGGTGCTGATCGACATCAACAAGGTGCTCTCGCCGCAGTACATCGTCTGGCTGGCGCCGCCGGTGATCGTCGGGCTCGTCGTGGCCGGTCGCGACTTCGCGACGCCGGCGAAGCTGACCCTCGCGATCGCGGTGTTCACGCAGATCGTCTACCCGTACCTCTATCTCTTCCTGCTGTACTCGAACGCGGGCATGGTGCTGGCGCTGACCGTGCGCAACGTCCTGCTGCTCGTGCTGCTCGGCTGGGTGCTCCGCGAGCTGTGGCGGACAGGGAGCCGCGCTCGCGCTGCCGAGGGCGTGCGCGCCTAGGCTGGACGGAGGGTCCGGTGGTCGGATCCGCTGGGAGGTCCCTCGTGCTGGTCGCATTCTCCGTCGCTCCGTCCGGCGGTGAGGGCTCCGACGCCTCCGTCCACGACGCCGTCGCCGCCGCCGTCCGCATCGTCCGCGACTCCGGCCTGCCGAATCGCACGACCTCGATGTTCACCGAGATCGAGGGCGAGTGGGACGAGGTCTTCGACGTGATCAAGCGCGCGACCGAGGCGGTCGGCGCCTACGGGTCGCGGGTCTCGCTGGTGCTGAAGGCCGACATCCGGCCCGGCTACTCGGGCGAGATCGACGCCAAGATCGAGCGGCTCGGCCGCGCGCTCGAGGAGTGAGGCGCGCGGGAGCGCTCTCCGACTCGAATCGTTTCGATCCGCTTCCGATCCTCGCTATCGTGGTCCGGTGACCCTCTCCCCGGCCCGGACCCGCCTCGCCCTGCTCGCCCTCGCGATGGGGGGCTTCGCCATCGGCTCGACCGAGTTCGTCGCGATGGGGCTGCTGCCGCAGCTCGCCGCCGACCTGCTCCCGGACGTCTACGCCGTGAGCTCCGAGCAGGCGAACTCGCAGGCCGGACTGCTGATCTCCGCCTACGCGCTCGGCGTCGTCGTCGGTGCTCCGACGATCGCCGCGGCCGCCGCGCGCTGGCCGCGCAAGCGCCTGCTGCTGATCCTGCTGGCCGCGTTCACGATCGGGACCGTCGCCTCGGCCCTGCTGCCGACCTTCCCGCTCGTGCTGGCCGCCCGCTTCGTCGCGGCGCTGCCGCACGGCGCGTACTTCGGCATCGCCTCGCTCGTCGCCGCCGACCTGATGGGGCCGGGCAAGCGCGGCAAGGGCGTCGCCTTCGTGCTGTCGGGACTGACCATCGCGAACGTCGTCGGGGTGCCCGCCATCACCTGGGTGGGGCAGAACGCGGGCTGGCGCAGCGCGTACCTCGTCGTCGCGGCGATCTTCGCGGCGACCGTGGTGGCCGTGTGGCTGCTCGTGCCGTTCCAGCGGGGGAACCCGGGCGCGACCATGCGCAACGAGCTGAAGGCCTTCGCCCGGCTGCAGGTCTGGATGACCCTGCTGATCGGCGCGATCGGCTTCGGCGGGCTCTTCGCGATGTACAGCTACATCACGCCGCTGTCGACCGAGGTGACCGGGTTGCCGCTGGGCGCCGTGCCGTGGATCCTGGTAGTGATCGGCCTGGGCATGACGGTCGGCAACCTGGCGGGCGGCTGGGCGGCCGACCGGAACGTGCGGCTCGCACTCGTGGTGCTGTTCCTCGGGGTGCTCGTGTCGCTGATCGGCCTGGCGCTGACCGCGACGTCGGTCGTGGGCCTGGTCGTGTTCACGTTCCTTGCGGCGGGCTTCTCCGCGGGAGCGTCGCCGGCGATCCAGACCCGGCTGATGGACGTCGCCCGCGACAGCCAGACCATCGCCGCGGCGCTCAACCACTCCGCGCTCAACATCGGCAACTCCGTCGGCGCCGCTCTCGGCGGGGTGACCATCGCCGCCGGCCTCGGCTACCTGTCGCCGATCTGGGTCGGCGTGGTCCTCACCGCGGCCGGCATCCTGCTCGCCTTCGCCAGCATCGCCATCGACCGCGCCCGCGGCACCGTCGACGCGCCGCGCGACCCGTCCCGCCCCGCCACAGGCAGCGTCCCGGTCAACGCCCTGTAGGGGCGCCGCGGTGCATGCTGATCGAGTAGCCCGCGCGAGCGGGCGTATCGAGATCCACCGGCACCGGACGGGGGTCTGCAGGCCGCCCTGCTGACGCCGGTGGGTCTCGATACGCCCCTGCGGGGCTACTCGACCAGCATGGAATGGGCACCACACGGTACGCCTTGCCTGCAGACCAGCCGACCACGGAGCGGCGCAGACGGAAATCCGCGTGTCAGCGGATTCTCCGCAGCCGCCGTGAGACGCTCTGCGAAATGCGCCCACCTCGTGCAGCCGACTGCGGCGCGGCGGGCGGGGACCGCCGCGCAGAACGAGCACGGGTTCCGCGCCGGACGGCGCGGAACCCTCAATCCGTTTCGATGAGGATCCCGTCGTGGATGGCGCGCTTGCGCAGTGCGACCTTGGTGCCGACGTCGATGCCGACCACGCGGTACTTCTCGCGGATGCGCTTGAGGTAGGACTTCGCGGTCTCCTCGGAGATGCCGAGCTCGAAGGCCACGGACTTGACAGGCTCGCCGCCGCCGTAGAGCGCCATCACGCGGCGCTCCTGCGCGCTGAGCTTGGGGGCGCCGTCGGAGTCGCCGGTGGAGAGCGCCATGTCGAGCTCGTGCGAGATGTAGGAGTGGCCGTCCTTGGCCGCGCGGATCGCCTCGACGATCATGTCGGCGTCCTCCGTCTTGACGAGGTAGCCGAGCGCGCCCGAGGCGAGCGCCTCGCGGACCACGGCCGGCTCGGAGTAGGTGCTCATCAGCACCGTCTTCACGCCGGTGGTCTTCAGGGTGGAGAGCTTGACCGAGATCGGGATGTTGTCCTTGAGGTCCAGGTCGAGCAGCACGACGTCGACGGGGAACTCGGGGTGGGTGAGCAGCTCCGGCCAGGAGGCGACCGCGGCGACCAGCTGGATGTCCGACGCGGCGCCGCGGATCCACTCCGTGAGGGCACCGAGGAGCATCTTGTGATCGTCGACCACGGCGAGCGTGATCTTCGGTTCTGCGGTGGAGGTCATCGGTGTCCTTCGGCTCGGCGGGAGGGCGGGGCGGTCGTCTCTGCTCAGCGATCGGCCGGATTCTCGACGTAGCAGTCGATCTCGATCCGGAGCGCGTCGTCGTGGGACGTGTCGCGGAACGCGCCGACCTGTGCGATAGCCTCCCACGTCGCGGGATCGACTCCGCGCACGGGCACGCCCTCGGACTGCAGAGTGAGCGGCACCAGCAGGGAGCGCGGCGGTGCGTCTGCCTCGGGTTCGCGCGGTGCGCCCGCCTCCACGTGCAGCACGACGGTGAGCCCGGAGGCGCCGTCGAGGATGAGCCAGATGGCGGAGAGCAGGCCGTCCCGCTGCTGGTGGCCGAGGAGGCCGGCGGTGCCGTCGGGGTCGTGCAGATCGACGAGCGGGGCCAGCAGCTCGGACTCCTGGATCGCGTGGTGCAGCCAGGTCTCGCGACGCCCCTCGATGAGGTGCAGTCGGAGGCTGGTCGCGAGCGCGGCGGCGTGCGCGGCGCGGTGCGGATCGAGCGGCAGGACGGTCGTGCCGTCGCCGACCTCGGCGAGCAGGCGCTCGGCCGCGAGGTCGAGGCGGGCGAGCTCCTCCGAGGCGAGCATGCCGACCGCGTAGCGCGGTCCGAGGGTGGTGCTCTGGACGAGGGCGCGGTCGATCTCGAGCTGGACCATCCGGCGGAAGCCGCGCATCATCACGACCGCGACGACGGCGGGCGCGAGGGTCACGGCCATCGCGCTGATCCGCACCGAGAACGAGGTCTCGTCGCCCGAGCCCATGACGCTGTAGGCGACGAGCTCGGCGACCGCGATGGCGAAGGCGACGGCGAGGACCTCGATGCTGCGGCGGTGCACGATCATCGCGGCGTGGGCGACCGCGGCGGCCACTGCGGCGGTCGGGACGGCCGCGGACGGGCCGTGACCGGCGACGGCGATCAGGTCCAGCGCCACGGCCCCGGTGATCCCGACGAGCAGGCCCAGATACGCGGCCGTGGGCAGGCGCTGACCGCAGACGTGGATGGCGACGACGGTCGCGGTGAAGGAGGCGACGAGGAGGAGCCAGGCGACGACGACCAGCCCCGGCCGCGCGTAGTCGTCGACGGTGGCGAGGAAGACCAGGAGCTCGTAGGCCATCAGCGCCGCCGCGATGCCGGTGAGGCCGCTGCCGAGGTAGCTGGTGCCCAGGGTCTCCTGCTGTCCCTTCCGCGCGCGGGCGGAGCGGGGCGAGCCGTCGGGCCGGCGTGGAGCGGCGCCGGGTCCGCCGAGGAGGGGGGAGGCCCGCTCGGTGCCGGCGCTCACTTGGGCACCTCCAGCACGACGGTGGTGCCGGAGCCGGGTGAGCTGAAGAGCCGGGTGCGGCCGCCGACGTCCGCGAGCCTCGCGACGACCGACTCCTTGAACCCGAGCTTCGTCGCGGGCACCGTGGCGATGTCGAAGCCGGCACCGGCGTCCGTCACCATCGCGCGGACGGTCTGCTCGTCCTCGGTGATGGTGACGTCGGCGGACTCGACACCGGAGTGCCGCCGCACGTTCTCGAGGCACTCGGCGAGGGCGAGCAGGAAGGAGTCGAGCGCGGCGCCCTCGAGGACGACCTCCCCGGAGCCGTGCAGGACGACCTCGAGGCCCAGCCGGCCGAACCGGTCCCGGACGTCCTCGAGCGAGTTCGCGGCGGGCGACGCCGTGACGCTGGTCAGCTGGTACGAGCCGGACGCGCTCGGCGTCGGCGTCCCGCCGAGGCGCAGCTGGCGCAGGAGCTGCGCGTCCTGCGCGGCCTGGCGGCGGAGCGCGTCCTCGGAGACGCCGCGGCCGGAGTGGGCGAGCAGGGTGAGTGTCGCGAGCACCGTGTCGTGCAGGAGCCGCGCTCCCTGGCGGCGCTGCGCCTCCGTCTCGCTGGCCTGCCGCTCGACGCGGTGCGCATTGCCGATGCTGTCGATGCGCCGGACGACCCGGGGGACGGCCGTGCTGATCCAGAGCGCGAATCCGGCGAGCGTGCCCCACGGCAGCAGGCTCTGCACGAGCGCGTTGGACAGCATCGCCTCCTCGGCGACCAGCACGGAGACGACGACGCTCGGCACCAGGACGGGCAGGAGCAGCAGCAGCCGACGGGCGGAGGTGGTCACCACGACGGCGACGGTGCTGGTGACGGCGTTGGCGGTGCCGACGAGCACGTAGCCCTCGAAGCCGCTGCTCACGCCGATGGCGCTCGCGAGCCCGATGCTCAGCGCCAGGCCGCCGGCGGCGAGCAGGAGCACCCAGAGCGTGCGTCCGCTGCGGCCGAGCTGCAGGTGGAGGACGGCGAGTCCGAGGAGCAGCGCCACCGCGAACGGCACGGCGTCGGGCGCCAGCGCCCCGGGGCCGAGGACCAGGGCGATCGCCGTGGCGTCGATCAGCAGGCCGATGCCGCACGCGGACTGGCGGAGGAGGCGGTCGCGCTCGCGAGCGCTGCGGACCAACGGCACGGGCACGCTCCTTCCGGTGGGCGGCGCGGGGCGGACCCCCGTCTCACGATAGTCACAGACCAGCGGTCGGCCCGCGGGACGGCCGGGATCGGGTCAGACCGCCAGGAGCCTCGCGAGGTGGCCGCCGACCGCGTCGTCCTCGATGAGGAAGGCGTCGTGCCCGAACGTCGAGCTGATCACCGCGACCTCGTCGCCGTCGATGGTGCCGCGGGCGTGGGCGGCGATGATCCGCTGACCGTCCACCGGGAACAGCCGGTCGCTGTCGATCCCGAGCACGAGCGTCGGGCTGGTGATCCGCTCGAGCGCCTCGGCCTCGCCGCCGCGCCCGCGCCCCACGTCGTGCGAGTTCATCGCCTCGACGAGGGTGATGTAGCTGTTCGCGTCGAAGCGCCGGGTGAACTTGTTGCCGTGGAAGTCGAGGTACGACTCGACCGCGAACCGGCCGCCGCCGCCCAGTGGGCTGAGACCGGACTGCCAGCTCCGCTCGAAGCGGTCGTTGAGCTCGGACGGGCTGCGGTAGTTGAGCAGGGCCATCCGGCGGGCCAGCGCGAGGCCGTGGTACGGGCCCTTGCCGTCACCGGCGTCGTAGTAGGCGCCGCCCGCGAAGGCGGCGTCGTTGCGGATCGCCTCGAGCTGGACGAAGT
Source organism: Rathayibacter sp. VKM Ac-2927 (assembly GCF_022815525.1). NCBI lineage: Bacteria > Bacillati > Actinomycetota > Actinomycetes > Micrococcales > Microbacteriaceae > Rathayibacter > Rathayibacter sp. VKM Ac-2927. Next base: position 384,716 of record NZ_JALGRT010000001.1, on the reverse strand, counting down.
TGAGCGCGATCTGGTCGGAGGTGGCGCGCGGGGGAGCGGCGAGGACCGCGAGCCGGGCGACCCGCTCGGGGTGGTCGATGCCCCACTCCAGCGCCTGCATCCCGCCCATCGAGCCGCCGATGACGGTGTGCCAGCGGTCGATGCCGAGCCGGTCGGTGAAGAGCGCCTGCACGGCGACCTGGTCGCGGATCGTCGTGTACGGGAAGCGCGCGCCCCACTCGTGCCCGTCGGGGGCCAGCGAGGCGGGGCCGGTCGAGCCCTGGCAGCCGCCGAGCATGTTCGGGGCGACGACGAAGTAGCGGTCGGTGTCGATCACGAGGCCGGGCCCGACGAGTCCGGACCACCAGCCGTCGGTCGCGTGACCCGGGTCGCCGCGGCCGATCAGGTGGGAGTCGCCGGTCAGCGCGTGCAGGACGAGGATGGCGTTGTCGCGCGCGGGGGAGAGCTCGCCCCAGCTCTCGTAGGCCACCCGGACGTGGGGGAGGCGGCCGCCCGCCTCGAAGGCGAACGGGCCGATCTCGACGAAGCGCCGGCCGCCCGGGTGGTCGCCCTCGCGCCAGGCCCCGGTGGCGGGCGGCTTGCCGATCACCGAGCGGAGCTGGCGCTCGGTGACGAACGCCGAAGGGACGGTGTCCTCGAGTGTCTGCTGCCAGTCCATAGCGGTGTCCATCGTGGCAGAGCGCGGCGGGCGCCCGGCCTTTGTTACGCGGGGGTGACGCTCGCCTCGCTGATCGAGTAGGCCGCGGAGCGGCCGCCCGCCCGTGCTGATCGAGGAGGCCGCGGAGCGGCCGTATCGAGATCCGCCGATGTCAGCGCGGTGGGTCTCGATACGCCGCTGCGCGGCTACTCGACCAGCATGACGGGGCGGTCAGGCGTTCGCGCGGGAGGCCTCGACGACGCTGCGGGCGGCCTGCAGGGCCTGGGCGAGGTCGGCGCGGAGGTCGTCGATGTTCTCGAGGCCGACGGAGAGGCGGACGAGCCCGGGGGTGACGCCGGCGGTGAGCTGCTGCTCCGGGGTGAGCTGCGAGTGCGTGGTCGACGCCGGGTGGATCACCAGCGAGCGGACGTCGCCGATGTTCGCCAGGTGCGAGAACAGCACGAGCGAGTCGACGAAGGCGCGTCCCGCGTCCACCCCGCCCTTGAGCTCGAACGAGAGCACCGCGCCCACGCCCTTCGGCGCGTAGTGGTTCGCCGCCGCGTACCAGGGCGAGGTGGGCAGTCCCGAGTAGTTGACCGTCGCGATGTCGGAGTGGTTCTCCAGGTACTCCGCGATCTCCTGCGCGTTCTGCACGTGGCGCTCGATCCGCAGCGACAGCGTCTCGATGCCCTGGATCAGCTGCCAGGCGCTCGCCGGGGCGATCGAGGCGCCGAGGTCGCGCAGCAGCTGCACGCGGGCCTTGATGATGTAGGCGAGGGAGTCGCCGACCGCGTCCGTGTACACGGCGCCGTGGTACGAGTGGTCGGGCGTGGTCAGCCCCGGGAACTTCGCCGCGTTCGCGGTCCAGGAGAAGGTGCCGCCGTCGACGATCGCGCCGCCGATCACCGTGCCGTGACCACCGAGGAACTTCGTCGCCGAGTGCACGATGATGTCCGCGCCGTGCTCGAACGGGCGGATCAGGTACGGCGTCGCGATGGTGTTGTCGACGATCAGCGGGACGCCCGCCGCGTGCGCGACATCGGCGACGGCGCGGATGTCGAGGATGTTGATCTTCGGGTTGCCGATGGTCTCGGCGAAGAAGAGCTTGGTGTTCGGGCGGACCGCGCGGCGCCACTCCTCCTGGTCGTCCTGGTTCTCGACGAAGGTCGTCTCGATGCCCAGCTTGGCCAGCGTGTACTTGAACAGGTTGTAGGTGCCGCCGTAGATCGACGACGACGAGACGAGGTGGTCGCCCGCCTGCGCGATGTTGAGCACCGCCGCGGTCTCGGCCGCCTGGCCGGACGCGAGCAGGAGCGCCCCGGAGCCGCCCTCGAGCGCGGTGAGGCGCTCCTCGACGACCGCCTGGGTCGGGTTCTGGATGCGGGTGTAGATGTTGCCGAACTCGGCGAGCGAGAAGAGGTTCTTCGCGTGCTCGGCGTTGTCGAAGACGTAGGAGGTGGTCTGGTAGATCGGGGTCGCGCGCGCCTTGGTGACGGGATCGGGCGCGGCTCCGGAGTGGATCTGCTTGGTCTCGAACTGCCACTTCTCGGAGTCGGTCATGGTGCATCCCATCGCATCGTCGGTTCGGAACGGAAGGCCGTTCCCCGTCGCGACGAGCCTAGGTGCGGGTCCTCGGCGCGGCCAGGGCGCCCGACACACGGGGTAACCGCGACGGATCAGCGGCCGGTGCGGATCCCGGACGTCGGATGCGGGTCGCGCTTGGACCCGGTCGGGTCGGCCCGGTTCGGGCGCTCGGGCCGCTCGTCGACGACCGGCGCGAAGAGCCAGGTCGCCCTCGGCTCGACGATCTTGTGGAAGACGGTGCGCGTCCAGCCCAGCGAGAGCGCGATCGCGACCGCGATGCAGAAGACGATCATCAGGATCAGCGCGACCGTGCTCTCGGTCGCGGACAGCAGCCCGGACTCGCGCAGCGGGTAGAGGACGAAGCTGTGCAGCAGGTAGACGTACATCGTCGACTGCCCCCAGGCCGTCATCGCCGTGCGTCGGCGCGGGATCAGGCTGAACAGCGCGAGCGAGAGCACGATCGCGGTCGCCATCAGCGCCAGGCGGACGAGCCCCGCCCACCAGGCGGTCTCGCCGAGCGCGTCGTACGGCCGGTCGTAGAAGAACCAGTAGCGCAGATCCGCCGCGCGGAAGGCGTCGATGTTGACGGTCATCACGACGACCGTCGCCGCGAAGAGCGCGACGGCGATGACCCGGGAGAGCAGGATCTGCCGCGGCGTCAGGTCGAGCCAGCGGTCCACCAGCAGCCGCGAGCCGGCCTTCCAGCCGCGCAGCCGCCAGCCGAAGACGAAGAACGGCAGGATCCCGATCGCCCGCGCCAGCGAGAAGGTCGAGTCGATGTTGTCGTAGTAGCTGACGCCGACGGCGAGGACCACGCTGATCAGCAGCGGCCAGCGCAGCAGCGCGAGGTAGGGGAGGACCAGCCGGAAGATCCCGAGCGCGAGCAGGAACCACAGCGTCCAGCTCGGCTTGGTCGGGTTGAACTCCTGCTTGCCCTCGACCGCGAACTGCACCAGCGTCCAGATCGTCTCCATGATCAGGTAGGGCAGCAGGATGTCGGTGAGCACCCGGCGCATCGCGCGGGCGTTCGGCGCTCCGCCCTTGGAGAAGTAGCCGGAGATGATCGCGAAGGCCGGCATGTGGAAGGCGTAGATCGTCAGGTAGACGACGAGCGACGTGTCCGAGTTGGCGGTCAGCCGCTGGATGCCGTGGCCGATCACCACGAGCGCGACGCAGACGAAGCGGGCGTTGTCCCAGAGGGGAACGCGGCGCTTGGGGGCGGTGGGCGACCCGGCGGTGGCGGGAGCCGGGTCGGCGGGCTGCATGCGGCCAGGCTAGCGTTGGCTCCGACGACGGAGTCGATGGTGTCCGAGGCTTGACGGAAAGAGGACGAGCGTGGTTCGACGCGTTGTGGTGACGGGAGCGAGTTCGGGGATCGGTGCGGCGACGGTCCGCCTGTTCCGCGAGCACGGCTGGGACGTGGTGGCGGTCGCCCGCCGCCGGGAGCGGCTGGAGGCGCTCGCCGCGGAGACCGGAGCGAGCCTGTTCGTCGCCGATCTCACCGACGCGGCGCAGGTCGACGCGCTGCGCGACCACCTCGCGGAGACCGGCCCCGTGCACGCCCTCGTCAACAACGCCGGCGGCGCGCTCGGTCTCGACTCGGTCGAGGCGTCCGACCCCGCCGACTGGACCCGGATGTTCGAGATCAACGTGCTCTCGGTCAAGCTCGTCACGAGCGCGCTGCTCCCGCTGCTGCGTTCGGGCATCGCCGACGAGGGCTCCGAGGGCTCGGCCGACATCGTCACCGTCACCTCGATCGCCGGCCACGTCGCCTACGAGGGCGGCGGCGGCTACAACGCCGCGAAGTTCGCCGCGCACGCGCTCGTCGCGGTCCTCCGCCTCGAGCTCGCCGGTGAGCCGATCCGCGTGATCGAGATCGCGCCCGGCATGGTGCACACCGAGGAGTTCTCCCTGGTCCGCTTCGGCGGCGACAAGGAGCGCGCCGACAAGGTCTACGCCGAGGTCCCCGCCCCGCTGGTGGCCGAGGACGTCGCCGCGGCGATCGTCTCCTCCGTCGAGCTGCCGCCTCACGTCAACCTCGATCTGGTGACGATCAAGCCGGTGGCGCAGGCCGCCCCGCACAAGGTGATCAAGGGCGCGCTCACCCCGAAGGCGTGACAGGCGCCGTTCGCGAGGCCCCGTGATGTGACGCGGGGCCTCGCGACGCTCTAGCCTGTCCCTCATGGTTTCCGACGCCGACGACTCCGCCGCCCTCCTCGCCGCCACGGAGAAGGAGGTCCTCGGCTGGCTCGAGTTCGGTGACGCCGCTCGCCATCTCGCCGACGACGTCGTCGCCTCCGGCTACCGCCCGGAGCTGGTCGTGGCCATCGCGCGCGGCGGTCTGCTGCTCGCTGGCGCCGTCGCCTACGCGCTGGGCATCAAGAGCTGCGGTGCGTTGAACGTCGAGTTCTACACCGGCGTCGAGGCGCGGCTCGCGGCCCCGGTCGTGCTGCCGCCGCTGCTGGACGAGGCGTCGGTGCGCGGGAAGCGCATCCTCCTGGTCGACGACGTCTCCGACTCCGGCCACACCCTCGCCCTCTCGGTCGACCTGATCCGCGCGATGGGCGCCGAGGTGCAGACCGTCACGCTCTACACGAAGCCCCGCACGGTGCTCGAGCCCGACTTCTTCTGGCGGCGCACGCCGCGCTGGATCGTCTTCCCCTGGTCGGCGCTGCCCCCGGTGGCGGGCGCCCTCGCGGAGGACGACGAGTGAGCGTCCACCTGATCGGCGGCGGCGGCGGAGCCGAGCACGACCCGCAGCTCTACGGAGCATTCCTGGCGGAGGCGCACGACCGCGCCGTCGACGCCGGCCGCATCGAGGGCCCGCGGATCGCGATCGTCGTCGTGCACGACGGCCTCGGCCCCGAGGTCTACGCGGGCTGGGCCGCGACGCTCGCCACGGTCGGCAAGCTCCTCCCGTTCGCGGTGATGAAGCCCGAGGGCGGCCGGATCGACCCCGCGGTCTTCGACGACGTCGACGGGATCTTCGTCGGCGGCGGCCTCACCCCCGCTTACCGCGACGCGCTCGAGGCGTCCTTCCCGCGCCTGCGCGACCTCGTCTCCTCCGGAGTGCCGTACGCCGGCTACTCGGCGGGCGCCGCGGTCGCGGCCGACCGCGCGATCGTCGGCGGCGATCGCATCGGCGGAGTCGCCGTGGCGCCGGAGCACGCGGCCGAGGAGCTGGACGAGGTGACGGTGCTCGAGGGCATCGGCCTGGTCGACGTCTCGATCGACGTGCACGCCGCGCAGTGGGGCACGCTCGGCCGCCTGGTCGCGGCCGTCGAGGCCGGACTGGTCGACGGCGGCGTCGCGATCGACGAGTCGACGGTCCTCACCGTCGGCACGGGGGCCCTGCGCGTCCGCGGCGCCGGCTCGGTCTGGCGCGCGAGCGCGGGCGAGGCCGGAGTGTCGGTCGCCACCCTCGCCGCGAGCTGAGCGTGGACCTGCAGGAGCTGGCGGGTGCCGGCCTGATCGACCGCGGCTGGGCCGAGGCGCTCGCCCCGGTCGCCGGCGACATCGCGGCGATGGGCGACTTCCTCCGCGCGGAGACCGCGGCCGGGCGCCCCTACCTCCCGGCCGGCGCGCAGGTGCTTCGCGCGTTCGCCGCGCCGCTGGAGGACGTCCGCGTCCTGATCGTCGGGCAGGACCCGTATCCGACGCCCGGGCATCCGATCGGGCTGTCCTTCGCCGTGGACCGGCACGTCCGGCCGCTGCCGCGCAGTCTGCAGAACATCTATCGCGAGCTCCGCGACGACCTCGGTGTCTCCCCGCCCGAGCACGGCGACCTCAGCGGCTGGACGCGCAGCGGCGTGCTGCTGCTCAACCGCGTCCTCACCGTCGCGCCGGGCGCACCCGCCTCGCACCGCGGCAAGGGCTGGGAGCGGGTCACCGAGCACGCGATCCGCACACTCGTCGCCCGCGAGCAGCCGCTCGTCGCGATCCTCTGGGGACGCGACGCGGCGAACCTCCGGCCGCTGCTGGGCGACTCCGGGATCGTCGAGAGCGTCCACCCCAGCCCGCTGTCCGCCTCCCGCGGCTTCTTCGGCTCGCGCCCGTTCAGCCGCGCGAACGAGCTGCTCGCCGAGCGCGGGGCCGAGCCCGTCGACTGGGCGCTCCTGCCCTGAGCCCCGGGGCCCGACACCGCGGCCCGCCGCGCGTGCGGTGCTCCGCCACCCCGGCTACGCTGGCCCGGATCGCGGCCGCCGCCCGGGATCAGCGACGCCGACCACCACCGCCGAGAAGGAGCGAGATGCTCGAGGAAGAGTACGAGCAGCGCCGGGTCCTCCCGCCGCACCTGCGCCGGGCGCCCGCCCCCGAGCCGGAGTTCTCCTTCGAGATCCGCGAGGCGCGCAGCGCGGACCTGCCGGACATCCAGGAGATCTACAACCACTACGTCCGGAACACCGTGGTGACCTTCGACGAGGACGACTCGACGCTGAAGGAGTGGCGCTCGAAGTTCGCGCGCAACCAGAAGCTCGGGCTGCCGTTCATCGTGGCCGTCTCGCCGTCGGGGCAGATCCTGGGCTACGCGATGGTGTCGCCGTGGTCGTCCAAGCGCGCCTACCGCTTCACCGTCGAGAACTCGATCTACCTGCGCGCCGCCTCGACCGGCAAGGGCCTCGGCAAGGCGCTGATGACCGAGCTGCTCGAGCGCGCGAAGGCCGTCGGCATCCGCCAGGTCATGGCCGTCATCGCGGACAAGGGGGCGGAGGCGTCGCTGACGATGCACGCGAAGTACGGCTTCGTCGAGGTCGGCCGGATGGGCCGTGTCGGCTTCAAGTTCGAGCGCTGGCTGAGCACCGTGCTGATGCAGAAGACGCTCAAGTAGCGCCACCGGCGTCTCTGCGAATGCGCCGGACTGCGGAGAACCGAGCGGGGTCCTTCCCTACACTTGTCGGCATGGAATGGCTCGTCCCGCTCATCGTCGTCGTCGTGCTCGTCGTGATCCTCGGGATCTACCTCTGGGCCACCTACAACTCCCTCGTCACGCTGAACGTCCGCGTCGACGAGGCCTGGAGCGACATCACCGTCCAGCTGAAGCGGCGGGCGGATCTGATCCCGAACGTCATCGACTCGGTGAAGGGCTACGCCTCGCACGAGCGGCAGGTGTTCGACTCGGTGACCCGCGCCCGCGCCGAGACGCTCTCCGCGCAGGGGCCGGCCGAGGCGTCGGCCGCCGAGGACCACATGCAGAAGGCGCTGAAGTCGATCTTCGCCGTCGCCGAGGCGTACCCGCAGCTGCAGGCCAGCCAGAACTTCCTGCAGCTGCAGGGCGAGCTGGTCGACTCGGAGGACAGGATCCAGTCGGCCCGCCGCTTCTACAACGGCGGTGTCCGCGAGATGAACACCAAGGTCACCGTCTTCCCCAACACGCTCTTCTCCCGCCGCCTCGGCTTCTCCGAGCGCGAGTTCTTCGAGGTCGGCGACCTCGCCGCCATCTCGGAGCCGCCCCGCGTCCAGTTCTGACGCCACGGAGGAAGCGGCCCTGGCGGCGCCCCCCCCTGCTGCCGGTCGAGTAGCCCCGCAGGGGCGTATCGAGACCCACCGTCATCGACACGCCTGGTCTGCAGACTCGACTTCCGACGGTGGTGGATCTCGATACGCCCGCTGCGCGGGCTAATCGATCAGCAAGTGCTTCTCGACCCACCGTCAGCGCGCTGCCGGTGCTCCCGCCGCGAGCGGGCCGCCGTCGAGCGTCGTGAGGTACTCGTCGAAGACGGGGGCCGGGTCGGTGCCCGTCGCGACGGCGTCCACGAGGGCCCGCCGCACCAGCGCCAGCACGACCGTGGCGAGCACGGCCGCGCGCGGCTCGTCCGCCGCGGGCAGGCGCATCCGCCGGGCGATGCTCGGGGTGAGCGCGGCCTCGCCGTCGTGCAGCGACTGCGCCCAGACCGCGCGCATGCCGGGCGTCTCGGTGAGCAGCGGCATCAGCCGCAGCGTCCGCTCGAGCTGCGGGCCGGACGCGGCCGCGGCGAAGGCGGCGCCCAGCGCGGTGTTCAGCGACTCCGACTCCGGCCGCGCGACGAGCTCCCGCGCCATCGCCGCGATGGCCGCGTAGAGCACGGGCCGCACGCAGTCCTCCTTGCCGCCGAGGTAGCGGTGGAAGGTGCGCAGCGAGATGCCGGCGGCGTGCGCCAAGTCGATCGAGCTGACGCCCTTGGTGGTCCCGCGCTCGAGCAGCAGGGCGACGCACTTCTCGGACAGGGCGAGCGCGATGGTGCCCTGCCGCTCCTGCGGACCGCTCATGCGAGGACCTCCCGGTGGCCGGTGGTGAGGGCGACGAGGAGCTCGGGCGCGAGGGTGCCCCGCCCGACGACGTCCACGGTGTCGAGCCCCTGCCAGTGCGCGGCGGCGACGAGCAGCGCGGCGAGGCGCTCGGCCGTGTCCGGCGGCGCTCCGGGCTCGCGCCAGGCCGCCTGCACCCTCAGCACGCCGTTCTGCCGGTCGCTCTTGAGGTCGACGCGCGCCGCGATCACGTCGTCGAGCAGCACGGGCAGCACGTAGTAGCCGTGCACGCGCTGGGCCGCCGGGGTGTAGATCTCGATCCGGTAGTGGAAGTCGAAGAACAGCTCGGCGCGCGGGCGGTGCCAGACGACGGGATCGAAGGGGGAGAGCAGTGCGTCGGCCCGCAGCTCGCGCGGTCGCCGCGCCGCCGTGTGCCGCCAGAGCGGCAGCGGGCGCCCCGAGCGCTCCCAGCCGCGGACCTCGACCGGCACCAGCTCGCCCGCGTCGACCAGGTCGTGCACGGCCGCGAGCGTCGGCGCCTTCAGCAGCCGGTGGTAGTCGGCCAGATCGCCGAGCGTCCCGACGCCGAGCGCGAGGGCGGAGCGGCGCACCAGCTCGCGGACCGCGTCCTCGGTGGAGACCTCCGCCTCGAGCACCTCGCGGGGCAGCACCTGATCGGCGAGCGCGTAGGAGCGCTCGAAGCGCGTGCGCCCGGCGGTCACCACCTCGCCCCAGCGGAAGAGCACCTCGAGCCCGCGCTTCATGTCGGACCAGCCCCACCACGGACCGGTCCGGGTGTTGGCCTCGTGCTCGATCTCCGACGCGCGCAACGGCCCGTCGGCGAGGGCCGCGCGCAGCCAGTCGAGCGTGGACCGGTTCTCGGCCGCCCAGCCCTCGTGCTCGGGCAGGCGGACGCGGCGGTAGTGCTCCATCCGCCAGCGGTAGAGCGGGAGGTCGGCGCGGCGGATCAGCGCCGCCTCGTGCGCCCAGTACTCGAGGTAGTGGCCCTTCGGCGAGAACGCGACCGCGTCGAGGAGGGCGCGGTCGTAGGGGCCGAGCCGGGCGAGGACGGGGAGGTAGTGGCTCCGCTCGAAGACGTTGACCGAGTCGAGCTGCAGCGGCCGGATCCGGTCGATCACGCCGAGGATCTGCCGCGTGCCGACCCGCGGCGGCGGCGCGGCACCGAAGCCCTGGGCGGCCAGGGCGATGCGGCGCGCGAGCGCGGGGCTGAGCTGCTCGGTCATGGTGCCCCCACGCTAGCGAAGGCCGCCGACATCGGCCGATCCCGCCCCGGCGCCGAGTGTTCCCGTCCGGTTCATCCGGGCGGCCCCGGGATGTCGGGAGCCGCCCCTACGTTTCCCGAGGCGCCCGCAGGGGCCCACCCACCCGACTCCTGGAGGACTCTTGACGACCCAGCGCTTCCCCCGCCCCGGCGTGCTCGCCGCCGCGACCGCCGCTCTCGCTCTCACCCTGACCGCCTGCTCCGGCGACGCCGGCGCCTCGTCCGGCGACGCGTCCGTCGACGCCTCGACCGCGACCTCCGCCGCCGACCTCGGCGGGCTCGACGCCCTGGTCGAGGCCGCGAAGGCCGAGGGCGAGCTGAACGTGATCGCGCTGCCCGACAACTGGGCCAACTACGGCGAGCTCATCTCGGGCTTCGAGGACGAGTACGGCATCACCGTCAACTCCGCCGACCCGGACGTCTCCTCCGCCGAGGAGATCAGCACCGCGCAGAACCTGGCCGGCCAGGACACCGCTCCGGACGTCTTCGACCTCGGTGCCGCCGTGGCGCTCGCCAACACCGACCTCTTCGCGCCGTACAAGGTCGAGACCTGGGACGACATCCCCGAGGGCAACCGCGAGGAGACCGGCCTCTGGGTGAACGACTACACCGGCCTGATGTCGATCGGCTACGACGCCGACGCCGTGCCCGCGCCCGAGTCGCTCGACGACCTGCTCGGCGCCGACTACCGCGGCTCCGTCGCGATCAACGGCGACCCGACCCAGGCCGGCGCCGCGGCGGCCGCCGTGCAGCTCGCCGCCCTGCAGTCGGGCGGCTCGGCCGACGACGTCCAGTCCGGCATCGACTTCTTCGAGAAGCTCAACGACGCGGGCAACTTCCTGCCGCTGGACCCGACCGACGCGACCATCGCCTCCGGCGAGACCCCGGTCGTCTTCGACTGGAGCTACAACAACCTCGCCGCCGCGAAGGCGAACGAGGGCACCCGCGAGTGGATGACGACGGTGCTGCCCGGGACCGCGGTCGGCAGCTACTACAACCAGGCGATCAACGCCGACGCGCCGCACCCGGCCGCCGCGCGCCTCTGGCAGGAGTACCTCTACTCCGACGCCGCGCAGAACCTCTACCTCGCGGCCGGCGCCTACCCGGTGCGCCTGGCGGCCATGGTCGACGCCGGCACGGTGGACACGGAGGCCCTCGACGCCGTCGGCGCCGCTCCGGAGGACCTCGTCCAGTTCACCTCCGAGCAGACCGAGGCCGCCTCGGCCCTGCTGGCCGAGAAGTGGGGCGCGGCGATCCAGTGACGACCGCCGCCGTCCGCGCCGTTCCCGGGGCCCGCGCGCCCCGGGGACGGCGCGGTCTTCCCGCAGCGCTCGGCGTCGCTCCGTTCGCGGTGTACGTCCTGCTCTTCCTCGCCGTGCCGACCGTCCTCGCGGTCGGGACGGGCTTCGTGGACGGCGACGGGCGGCCGACGCTCGCGAACGTCGCGGCGCTGGGCGACCCGGTCGTCCTGTCCGCCTTCGGCGCCTCGCTCGGACTGTCGGCGCTCACCGCCGTCGTCGGCGCGGTCCTCGGCGGCGTCGTCTGCCTCGCTCTGCTCGGCGCCGATCCGCGCGGTCCGCTGCGCACGATCGTCGACGCCGCGGCGAGCGTGCTCGCCCAGTTCGGCGGCGTGATGCTCGCCTTCGCCTTCATCGCGACGATCGGCGTGCAGGGCCTGGTCACGACCCTCCTGGCCGGCGCCGGCGTCGACCTCTACGCCGACGGCGTCTGGCTGTACCAGCTGCCCGGGCTGATCCTGCCCTACCTCTACTTCCAGGTGCCGCTGATGGTGCTGACCTTCCTGCCTGCGCTCGAGGGTCTGCGCCCCGAGTGGGCCGAGGCGAACGCCGTGCTCGGCGGGGGAGCGGTGAGCTACTGGTGGCGGGTCGCGGTCCCCGTGCTCGCGCCCTCCTTCCTCGGCTCGGTGCTGCTGCTGTTCGCCAACGCGTTCTCCTCGTTCGCCACGGCCGCGGCACTCATCAGCCAGGGCGCGCAGATCGTGCCGCTGCAGATCCGCGCCGCGCTCGTCAGCGAGACGGTCCTCGGCCGGGAGAACCTGGCCGGCGCGCTCGCGCTCGGGATGCTCCTCGTGATGATCGTGCTGATGTCCGGCTACGCGCTGCTGCAGCGCCGGGCCCGTCGGTGGCAGCGGTGACCCGCGCTCTCTCCCGCATCGTCCTGGTCGTCACCGGCCTCGCCTTCGCGGTGCCGCTGATCGCGATGGCGGAGTTCACCCTCCGCGGCGCCGGCGGCTACGACCTCTCGCACTGGACCGCGATCCTCGACCCGGAGAACGAGCGCGGCTACCGCGCGCTCTTCCAGGGCATCGGCAACTCGCTGATCCTCGCGGTGGTCACCGCCCTGATCGTGCTCGTGCTGCTGGTGCCGACGATGCTCCTCGTCGAGATCCGCCTGCCGCGGCTAAGCCGACCGCTCGAGCTGGTCTGCCTGCTGCCGCTGACCGTCCCCGCGATCGTGCTGGTCGTCGGGCTCGCGCCGGTGTACTCGGTGATCACCCGCCTCGTCGGCTCGGCGCCCTGGACGCTCGCGCTCGCCTACGGCGTGCTCGTGCTGCCCTACGCCTACCGCGCGATCGCTGCCGACCTCGCGGGCCTGGACGCGATCACGCTCTCGGAGGCCGCCCGCTCGCTGGGCGCCGGCCCGTTCGGCGTGCTCGTCCGGGTGCTGCTGCCGAATCTGCGCCGCGGTCTCGTCGCCGCCGCGCTGATCACGGTCGCCGTGGTCCTCGGCGAGTACACCATCGCCTCGCTGCTCAGCCGCACCACCCTGCAGACCGGTCTCGTGCAGGTGTCGAAGCAGGACGCCTACGTCGCCGTGATCTTCTCCCTCCTCTCCCTCCTGTTCGCCTTCGCCCTGCTGCTCGGGATCGGCCGCCTCGCGCGGATCGGCCTCGTCGCCACCGGGCGCCGCGCCTCGAAAGGCACCTCGTGACCGCGCCCCTCTCCCCGGGCGCCCGCGTCCGCTTCCTCGACGTCGCCCGGCACTTCGGCGCGGCTCGCGCCCTCGGCGGCGTCTCGTTCGACGTGGCGCCCGGGGAGTTCATCGCCCTGCTCGGCCCCTCGGGCTGCGGCAAGACCACTGCTCTCCGCGCCCTCAGCGGGCTCGAGCGGATCGACTCCGGCCGCATCCTGGTCGACGAGCGCGACGTCGCCGATCTGCCGGTCGCCCGCCGCGACATGGGCATGGTCTTCCAGTCCTACTCGCTCTTCCCGCACCTGCGCGCCCGCGAGAACGTGGAGTTCGGGCTGCGCACCCGCGGTGTCGCGGCGAAGGAGCGGCGGACGGCCGCGCAGGACGCGCTCGACCTGGTCGGCCTCGGCGCCCTGGGCGATCGCTACGCGCACCAGCTCTCCGGCGGGCAGCAGCAGCGGGGCGCCCTGGCGCGGGCGCTCGTGACCCGCCCCCGGGTGCTGCTCCTGGACGAGCCGCTCTCCGCGCTGGACGCGAAGGTCCGCGTGCAGCTGCGCGACGAGATCAAGCGGCTGCAGTCCGAGATCGGCATCACCACCTTCTTCGTCACCCACGATCAGGAGGAGGCGCTCGCCGTCGCCGACCGGGTCGCGGTGATGAACGCGGGGAGGATCGAGCAGCTCGGCGCGCCCGAGGACCTCTACGCCCGGCCGTCGTCGCCGTTCGTCGCGCACTTCGTCGGGCTCTCGAACGTCGTGCCGGGGGTCGTCTCGAGCGGGGCCGTCTCGGTGCTCGGAGCGCGCCTGCCCCTGGTGGACAGCGCGGCCGTCGACGGCGCCGTCTCGGCGTTCCTCCGCCCCGAGGACATCGAGATCGTGCCGGGCGGCGCTCCGGGCGATCTGCCTGCCGTGGTCCTCGCGACCAGCTTCCTCGGACCGGTGCGCCGCTCCACGGTCCGCACCGAGCAGGGGGACGAGCTCGTCGTCCAGCACGCGGCCGGGATCCGGCTCGAGCCGGGGGAGCGGGTCGGCCTCGCGCTCGCGCGGCGGCCGGTGGCCGTCCGCGCGGCCTCGTGAGCTGTCGCGGATTCCGCCCGCGGAATGCGGCGGGGATTAGTCTGGGCGGATGAGACTCGGCCGGTCCCGCCGCACGTCCGGCGCCCGCGACGCCGTCCGCGCCGCCGCGGCTCCCGAGCGGGCTCCGCAGCCCCGCCCGCTCGACCCGGACGCCGCCTTCGTCAGCACCGGGATGCGCATCGCCGGGGCCTGGGCCTGGCGGATCCTCGTCGTCGCCGGTGCCCTCGCCGTGATCGGCCTGCTGGTGATCGAGCTGCGGCTGATCGTCATCCCGCTGCTGCTCGCGATCGTCATCGCGGCGCTCCTCGTGCCGTTCTCGACGTTCCTGCAGCGGCACCACTGGCCCAAGTGGCTCGCGATCGTGGTGGCCGAGCTCGGCATCGTCCTCGTGATCGGCGGCCTGCTCTTCCTCGTCGTCACCCAGGTCACCTCCGGCTTCGACGACCTCAGCCGCCAGACCGTGCAGTCCTACGACGCCCTGAAGTCGTGGCTGCTCGAGGGGCCGCTGCACCTGACCGAGACCGACATCAACCAGTACGCGCAGCAGGCGCTCGCCGCCGTGCAGCAGGACTCGGGGATGCTCGTCAGCGGTGCGCTCAGCGTCGGCTCGACGGTCGGGCACGTGCTCACCGGGGTGCTGCTGACGCTGTTCTCGACCCTCTTCATCCTGATCGACGGTCCGAACATCTGGCGCTGGGTCGTGCGGCTCTTCCCGCACCGCGCCCGGAGGGCCGTCGACGGGGCCGGCCGCGCGGGCTGGATCACGCTGACCAACTTCGTGAAGGTGCAGATCCTGGTCGCCTTCGTCGACGCGGTGGGCATCGGGCTCGGCTCGTTCCTGCTCGGCGTCCCGCTCGCGATCCCGATCGGCGTGCTGGTCTTCCTCGGCTCCTTCGTGCCCGTGATCGGCGCGGTCGTCACCGGCGCGCTGGCCGTCTTCATCGCCCTGGTCTACAACGGCCCGGTCATCGCGCTGATCCTGCTGATCGTCGTCCTCGGCGTCCAGCAGCTCGAGGGGCACATCCTCCAGCCCCTGATCATGGGCTCCGCCGTCAAGGTGCACCCGCTCGCCGTCGTCCTCGCGGTCGCCGGCGGCTCGATCGTCGCGGGCATCGCGGGCGCGTTCTTCGCGGTCCCGGTCGTCGCGACCCTCAACGTCATGGTCAACTACGTCGCGAGCGGAGCCTGGCGCTCGCCGACCCGAACCCCCGAGAGAGTTGCCGAAGAGCATGCAGACTAGCCGCGTCGTCGGACCGACCCTGAGCGAGTTCGAGGCGGCCCGAACCGTCCTCGCCCCCGTCATCGCGAACACTCCGATGGAGACGAGCACCTTCCTCGCCGAGGTGCTCGGCTCGCCCGTCTTCCTCAAGTGCGAGAACCTGCAGCGCACTGGCTCGTACAAGATCCGCGGCGCCGTGTTCCGGCTCTCGCACCTCACCCCCGAGGAGCGGGAGCGCGGCGTCGTCGCCGCCTCGGCCGGCAACCACGCCCAGGGCGTCGCCTTCGCCGCGCGCGAGCTCGGCATCAAGGCGACCATCTTCATGCCGATCGGCGTCGCGCTGCCCAAGCTCGCGGCGACCCGCGACTACGGCGCGGAGGTGGTGCTCAGCGGGCACATCTTCAACGAGGCGCTCGCCGCGGCGGCCGAGTTCGCCGAGAGCACCGGCGCGGTCTTCATCCCGCCCTACGACCACCCCGACGTGATCACGGGCCAGGGCACCATCGGCCTGGAGATCCTCGAGCAGGCTCCCGGTGTCGAGACGCTCGTCGTCCCCATCGGCGGCGGCGGGCTCATCGCCGGCGTCGCATCGGCCGCGAAGCAGAAGGCCGCCCAGGAGGGCCGCACGCTGCGCGTCATCGGCGTCCAGGCCGCGAACGCCGCGCCCTACCCGCTCTCGCTCGCGGCCGGAGAGCCGATCGCCATCACGATCTCGCCCACCATCGCCGACGGCATCGCGGTCGCGAAGCCCGGCCAGCTGAACTTCGAGATCATCCGCGAGGTCGTCGACGAGGTCGTCACCGTCGAGGACGACGACACCGCCCGGGCGCTGCTGGTGCTGCTCGAGCGCGCGAAGCTCGTCGTCGAGCCGGCCGGAGCCGTCGGCATCGCCGCGATCCTCACCGGCAAGATCCGGAACGCGGGCCGCACCGCGGTCATCCTCTCCGGCGGCAACATCGATCCGCTGATGATGGAGCGGGTGATCAGCCGGGGCCTCGCCGCCTCCGAGCGCTACCTGAAGATGAGCATCGGCCTGCCGGACCGGCCGGGTCAGCTCGCGCGGATCGCCGACCTGATCTCGGAGGCCAACGCCAACGTCGTCGAGGTGCTGCACACCCGGCACGGCCGCGGCCTGCAGATCAGCGAGGTCGAGCTCGAGATCAGCGTCGAGACCCGCGGCCCCGAGCACGCCGACCGCGTCCTCCAGGTCCTCCGCGACGCCGGCTACAGCCCGCGCCTCTCCCGCGGCTAGTCCGCCGGATACGCGAGATGCCACTTGTGACGCTTCGACACGGCGTGTCGAGCGCACAAGCGGCATCTCGCGGAGTGACTCACGACTGAGCACGTCCCGGTGACCCGTCCGCAAGGCGGAGGAGGAAGCGATAGCGGCGCTATCGCGACCGACGACAACGCCGCGGACGGGTCACCGGGACGTGCTCAGTGGCCGTTCCAGGTCTCGACGTCGACGACCTTGACGGTGATGTTCCGGCCGTTGGGGGCCTCGAAGGTGGTGGAGTCGCCGACCTTCAGGCCCATGATCGCGCCGCCGAGCGGGCTCTGCGGGCTGTAGACGTCGAGGTCGCTCTCGCCCGCCATCTCGCGGTTGCCGAGGAGGAAGCGCGACTCGTCGCCGGCGATCTCGGCGGTGATGATCGTGCCGGCCTCGACGACTCCGTGGCTCTCGGGCGGCGTGCCGATCTCGGCCTCGCGCAGCAGCGCGGTCAGCTGGCGGATGCGCGCCTCGATCTTGCCCTGCTCGTCCTTGGCGGCGTGGTAGCCGCCGTTCTCCTTGAGGTCGCCCTCCTCGCGCGCGACCTCGATGCGCTTGGCGATCTCGAGGCGTCCGTTGGTGGACAGCTCGGTGTGCTCCGCCTGGAGGCGGTCGTACGACTCCTGGGTCATCCAGGTGACCTGAGGCTGGTCGGCCATGGTGGGCTCCTCACATGACGGCCGCGCGCGACCGACGGTGCTGTCGGGCGCCTGGCCCGTCGAGCGGATCGACCGAGGGCGTGCGGCGGGGGAAAAGACAAGGCCCCGACGAGTCCGTCAGGGCACCCCGACACCCTACGGGAGCCAGCAGGAGGAGATCAAACCTGTCGTGGCGAGCTCCGTGGTGCGCACCGTCTCGGTGTAGGAGCGGAAGCGATCGGTGGACGCGGGGTACTCGACGACGAGCCAGCCGACCACGGCGGACTGCTCGTTGAGCGCCTGGACGGCGCAGGCCGCGTCGCGCCCGGTCGGGACGGTGAGGTCGAACGACACCTGGACGGTGCGGTCGTCGACGACCACGTGCGCGGTGTCCTGCACGTCGACGCCGTCGCGGGCGCCGTCGAGGCCGGCCCAGATCACCCAGGCGGCGAAGACCGCGACGAAGGCGACGGCGACGAGGGCGAAGAGGCGCCGGTCGCCGCGGCGGCTGCGCGGGGTGCGCCCGTAGCGGGAAGCCAGGGGGCCGGCGGCGCGGACGGCGTCCGGGTCGAGGGCGGGGTCGCTCGCGCGCTCGTCGCTCTCGGACGTTCGGGCGGCCACGGAACTCCCTGGGGTGAAGCGACTATTCTGGCGGGTGACGTGCGCCGGTGGAAACCGAGCGACGCCCCCATTAAACCCCGACGAATCGAGCGATCGTGTCCCAGGCCGTCCAGGTCTCCGCAGATTCAGAGGCGCCTGCCGCTGTGGCGCCGCGCGAGGTCCCGCGCCTGCTCGCCGTGCACGCCCACCCGGACGACGAGTCCAGCAAGGGCGCCGCGACCCTCGCCTCCTACGCCGCCCGCGGTGCCGAGGTCATGGTCGTCTCCTGCACCGGCGGCGAGGCCGGCTCCGTTCTGAACGAGGCGCTCGGCGCCCGCGCGCACGCCGAGCGCGACATGGGCGGCCTGCGCCGCTACGAGATGGCCGCCGCGCAGCGCGCGCTCGGCATCGAGCACGCCTGGCTGGGCTTCGTCGACTCCGGGATGCCCGAGGACGGCGCCGTCGCCGCGGACTCCTTCGCCGGCCTGCCGCTGCCGACCGCGTCGGCACCGCTGGTGCGCCTCGTCCGCCGGTTCCGCCCGCACGTGATCATCAGCTACGACGAGAACGGCGGCTACCCGCACCCGGACCACATCCGGGCGCACCAGGTCGCGGTCGAGGCGTTCCGCGCCGCGGGCGAGGCCGACGAGTACCCCGGCACCGGCGCCGCCTGGTCGGTCTCGAAGCTCTACTACGACCGCGTGTTCAGCTCGCAGAAGCTGCGCGCCATCGCCGAGCACATCCGCGCGATCGACCCGGAGGACCCGCTGCTCGCGGCCTTCGAGGAGATGAAGCGCTGGAACGAGGAGACGCCCTACCTCGCCACCACGAAGATCGTCGTCTCCGGCTTCCACGACCGCCGCGACGCCGCCCTGCTGGCGCACGCGAGCCAGGTCGCGCCGGACAACAAGTTCTTCTTCCTCCCGCACTCGGCGATCGACGCCGCGTGGCCGACCGACGACTTCCAGCTCGTGCAGAGCCGGGTCGACGCGCCGACGCCGGAGACCGACCTCTTCGCCGGGATCGATGTCGCGCTGCCGGATGACGCCGCCCTCGCCGCCCCCGCCTCCGAGGAGCAGTCCGCATGATCGCCGCGACCGTGCTCGAGGCCGCCCACGTCGCCCTGATCCGCGCCGCCGAGGCCACGCCGGTGCCGACGACCGCGCCGGAGTTCAACGAGGACACGGTGACGCCCGGCCTGTTCGGCTTCATCACGATGTTCGTGATCGCGCTCGCCGCCGTGTTCCTCGCGCTCGACATGGTCCGCCGCGTCCGCCGGACGACCTACCGCGCCCAGGTCAACGAGCAGCTCGACTCCGAGGAGCGCGAGCGCGCGGAGGACGCCCCGTCCGGACGCTGACGCCCGGACGCCGAGCGCGGTGCGCCGACGCGCCCGGCGGTCAGCCGACGTTGTAGGTCGGGTGCAGGCAGACGATCAGCGCCGCCGTCCAGTGGCAGAGGAACGCCACCGCGGTCAGCGCGTGGAAGATCTCGTGGAAGCCGAAGACCCCGGGCACCGGGTTCGGCCGCTTGATCCCGTAGATGACCGCGCCGACGGAGTAGCAGAGGCCGCCGACCAGCACGAGCACCATCATCGCCGCGCTCGCCTCGAACAGCGGGCCGAGGTACATCACCGCCGCCCAGCCCAGCAGCAGGTAGAGCGGCACGTAGAGCCAGCGCGGCGCGGAGATCCAGAACACCCGGAAGCCGATCCCGAGCAGCGCCCCCGCCCAGACCAGCACGAGAAGCAGCGAGCCCTGCGCGGGCGGCAGGGCGAGAGCGGCGAGCGGCGTGTAGGTGCCGGCGATCAGCAGGAAGATGTTCGCGTGGTCGATCCGCTTGAGGATCATCTTGGTCCGCGGCGACCAGTCGAAGCGGTGGTAGAGCGCCGAGTTGCCGAAGAGCAGCAGCGACGAGACGGCGAACACGGTCGCGGCCCACTTCGCCGGTGCGCCGTCGGCGACGCTGACCAGGACGATGCCCGCGACGATCGCGACCGGGAACAGTCCGGCGTGGATCCAGCCGCGCCAGGTCGGTCGCGCCTCCGTCGCCGGGCCGTGCTCGATCTCGTCCTCGACGAGCGGAAGGGCGGGGAGCGAGGGGCCGGCCGCGTCGTCCTCCGCCAGGGCGCGCGCATCCGGATCGGGCGTGGGGGAGGTCGGCCGGTGGCTCATACGGACGAGGATACGACCCGCCGCCGCAGGGCGACCGGGAGAGCCTGCTCGAACGGGGGAACAGCCGTGGTCCGGTACCGGGCCGCGGTTTCGACTACCGTGGCACCGTGCCGAAGCCGAGACTGCCCGTGGGGAGCGACCTGCTCTACGGCGTCTACAAGAAGCGGCTGCGCTCGAGTCTCGAGGGCGCCGCGCTGCCGAACCACGTCGCGATGATCATCGACGGCAACCGCCGCTGGGCACGCCAGCGCGCGCTGGAGACGGCCGCGCACGGCCACCGCGCGGGCGCGGCGAAGGTGCACGAGTTCCTGCAGTGGTGCGACGAGCTCGGCATCCGGCACGTCACCCTCTACCTGCTCTCGCAGGACAACCTGGTCGGCCGGGAGAGCTCCGAGCTCACCGAGCTGATCGCGATCATCGCCGACCTCGCCGAGGAGGTCTCGCAGCAGCCCGAGTGGCGGGTGCAGCACGTGGGCTCGGACGACGGGCTGCCGGAGTCGCTCGTCTCGGCTCTCGACCGCGCGGAGGAGCGCACCGCCGCGCACACCGGCCTGCACATCAACCTCGCGGTCGGCTACGGCGGCCGCCACGAGATCGCGCAGGCGGTCCGCAGCATCCTCGACGAGCACGGCAAGCGCGGCTCCTCGATCGAGGACGTCGCGGGCCTGCTCACCCCCGAGCTGATCGGCGAGCACCTCTACACAAGCGGTCAGCCCGACCCGGATCTGGTGATCCGCACCTCGGGCGAGCAGCGCCTCTCCGACTTCATGCTCTGGCAGAGCGCGCACAGCGAGTTCTACTTCATGGAGGCGCTCGGCCCCGACATCCGCGAGGTCGACTTCCTCCGGGCGCTGCGCGACTACGCCGGCCGGCACCGCCGGTTCGGCAGCTGAGCTGCCCTCCCGCGCGCGCTGTTCACATAGCCGTTACACGTTCGTCTCGGCAAGAACCACACGGCTGTCATTTCCGGGATTAGGTTCGGATCATCAGGTGACGCACCTGGTCGAGTCGGCCACACAAGTACGACTCGATGACTGCCAGTGAAGGAACTGCGCGGTGCCGAGACGCACCACCGGCCGACTCGAATCCTCTGAAGTGAGTCGGGGGCTCCGGCCCCCGGAATGTGGAGAGTCGACGTGACAGTTCCCCAGGGTACGGATCCGCAGAACGGCACGCAGGGCGCGGTCGAACGCCGCGCGCAGCACGGCTCCTCGGATCGCACCGAGCAGCTCCAGCGCACCTACGTCCTCGACACCTCGGTGCTGCTGTCGGATCCCTCCTCGATGTTCCGCTTCGCGGAGCACGCCGTCGTCCTGCCGATCGTCGTGATCAGCGAGCTCGAGGGCAAGCGCAACGACCCCGAGATCGGCTACTTCGCCCGCCAGGCGCTGCGGCACCTCGACGAGCTGCGGGTCAAGCACGAGCGGCTGGACTTCCCGATCCGGGTCGGCCGAGGCGGGACCCTCCGCGTCGAGCTGAACCACTCGAACATGTCGGTGCTGCCCAGCGGGCTGCAGCTCGGCGACAACGACTCGCGGATCCTCGCCGTGGCGATGAACCTGCAGAGCGAGGGCGCCCTCGTCACCGTCGTGTCGAAGGACATGCCGATGCGCGTGAAGGCCGCGTCGATCGGCCTCGCCGCCGAGGAGTACCTCGCCGAGCTCGCCCCCGAGTCGGGCTGGACGGGCATGGACGACGTCACCCTCCAGGGCGACCAGATGAGCGAGCTCTACGACCGCGAGCGGCTGTTCACCGACGAGGTCGCCGACATCCCGATCAACACCGGCTTGGTCGTGCACTCGGATCGCGGCTCCGCGCTCGCCCGGGTGACCGGCAAGCGCCAGATCACGCTGGTGCGCGGCGACAAGGACGTCTTCGGGCTGCACGGCCGCTCCGCGGAGCAGCGGCTCGCGATCGACCTGCTGCTCGACCAGGAGGTGGGCATCGTCTCGCTCGGCGGCCGGGCCGGCACCGGCAAGTCGGCGCTCGCGCTCTGCGCGGGGCTCGAGGCGGTGCTGGAGAAGCGCCAGCACAAGAAGATCATGGTGTTCCGGCCGCTCTACGCGGTCGGCGGCCAGGACCTCGGCTTCCTGCCCGGCGACGCCGCCGAGAAGATGAACCCCTGGGCGCAGGCGGTCTTCGACACCCTCGGCGCGCTGGTCTCGCAGAACGTGCTCGACGAGGTGATCGAGCGCGGGATGCTCGAGGTGCTGCCTCTGACGCACATCCGGGGGCGCTCGCTGCACGACGCCTTCGTGATCGTCGACGAGGCGCAGTCGCTCGAGCGCAACGTGCTGCTGACGGTGCTGTCGCGGGTCGGCCAGAACTCGCGGGTGGTGCTCACCCACGACGTCGCCCAGCGCGACAACCTGCGCGTCGGCCGCTACGACGGCGTCGCCTCGGTGATCGAGACGCTGAAGGGGCACCCGCTGTTCGCGCACGTGACACTGACCCGCTCCGAGCGGTCGGCGATCGCGGCGCTGGTCACCGAGATGCTGGAGTCGAACGAGTCGGCCTGAGTCCTCCCCGCCGGCGGCTCGCGTCTGAGCGGCCTCCGGCTCGCGGAACCGGTCCCGGCTCGCCGGATCGACCTGTTCCCGTGAGCCGGAGGTCGTTCCGCGTGCCGGAGGTGCTCGAAGGCCGACGTGCGGGGGGGCTGCGGCGCGTACCGTGGGGCGGGTGAGCATCCTCGACGACGCGCTCCTCGAGCGCTTCCGCCTCCGCGCGGCCGACTACGACGCGCGCAACGTCTTCTTCACCGAGGACCTCGAGGAGCTGAAGGCCGCCGGGTATCTGACGATGCTCGTCCCGGCGGAGCTCGGCGGCGGCGGCCTCGGTCTCGAGCAGGCCACGGCCGAGCACACCCGGCTGGCGACGGCCGCTCCCGCGACCGCGCTCGCGACCACGATGCACCTGGTCTGGACCGGCATCGCGAAGGCTCTGCGCGCCCGCAGCGACGCCTCGCTCGAGCACGTGCTGGTCGACGCGGCGGCCGGGCACGTCTTCGCCTTCGGCAACAGCGAGCCCGGCAACGACCTCGTGCTCTCCGACTCGCTCACCCGCGCGGAGCCGCTCGGCGACGGCGGCTACCGCTTCACCGGAACCAAGATCTTCACCTCGCTCTCGCCGGCCTGGACCCGGCTCGGCGTCTTCGGCCGCGACGACAGCGGGCCGGAGCCGCGGCTCGTGCACGGCTTCGTCGACCGGCCGTCGCCGGACGCGCCGGTGCCGGGGCTCACTGTGCACGACGACTGGGACACCCTCGGCATGCGCGCGACGCAGAGCCGGACCACGGTGCTCGACGGCGTCGAGGTGCCGGCCGCGCGGATGTTCCGCTCGCTGCCCGTCGGCCCGACCGCCGACCCGCTGGTCTTCGCGATCTTCGCCGACTTCGAGCTGCTGATCGCCTCGGTCTACCTCGGGGTGGCCCAGCGCGCCCTCGAGCTCGGCGTGGCGTCGGCGCGGAAGCGGACGTCGCTCCGGGCCGGCGGGCGGCTACTCTCCGAGGACCCGGACATCCGCTGGCGCCTCGCCGACGCCGCGATCCTGCTCGACGGACTCCGGGCACCGCTCGCGAGCGCGGCGGCCGACGTCGACGCCCTGGTCGAGCGCGGGGCGGCCTGGTTCCCGTCGCTCGTCGGCGTGAAGATCCGCACCACCGAGGCGGCACTGCGCATCGTCGAGAGCGCCGTCCGCGTCTCGGGCGGCTCGTCCTACCGCCGCGACTCCGAGCTCTCCCGGCTCTACCGCGACGTGCTCGCCGGGCTCTTCCACCCCTCCGACGACGAGTCCGCGCACGGGCTCTTCGCGAACGCGCTGCTCGGGTCGGTGCCGCCGCGGGAGTGACGGGCGGACGTCCGGCATCGCCTGTGGAGAACTCCGGCGGGCACGGGGTGATCGGCCCTACAGTCTCCGGATGCACCGGCTCCAGGACCTCTCGGCGGCGCTCGTCGGCGCGCTTCTGCTCGGCGCGATCGGGCTCGCGCGGGTCGAGGGGCTCGCGGCGATCGTCGTCCTCGTCGTCGCTGCGGCGACCGTGCCGCTCGTGGTCGCGGACGTGCGCGAGCGGCGGCTGCCGAACGCGCTGACGGTGCCGATCCTGCTGGTCGGGCTCGTGTCGATGGTCGGCGGGGTGCTCTCGGCGCGGGTGTCGGGGGAGCTGCCCGCCGTGCTCGCGACGGCTCTCGTGCTCGGACTGCTGCACCTCGCAGGTGGGCTCGGCCGGGGCGACGTGAAGCTGGGGACGGGGCTGGCGCTCCCGCTCGCGGCGATCGATCCGGCGCTCGCCCTCCTGGCGCCGGTGCTCGCGTTCGTCCTGGCCGGGGCGTGGAGTCTGCCGTCGGCGCTGCGGGGCGGGGGCGAGCGGATCCCGTTCGGGCCGTTCCAGCTCGCCGCGTTCTGGATCGTCATCGTCGGGGCGTGACAGGCGAGCCTCGGACGCTGGTCCGCACGGCCGCGGAGGTGTAGACCGGGTGCCGAGCGAGGAGGCCGACGTGGCGGACGGCGACGGAGACGACGGGGTGGACGGTGGGAGCGCGGCCCTGCAGCGGGGGACGACCTGCGCGATCGTGGGCGGCGGGCCGGCGGGCCTGGTGCTCGGTCTGCTGCTGGCGCGGGCCGGCGTCGCGGTGACGGTGCTGGAGAAGCACGCCGACTTCCTCCGCGACTTCCGCGGCGACACGGTGCATCCGACGACGCTCGGGCTGCTCGAGGACCTCGGGCTCCTCGACCGCTTCGAGGCGATCCGGCACTCGCGGGTGGAGCGGGTGACGATCCCCGGCCGCGACGGGCGCGACGTGGTGATCGCGGACTTCGCGCGGCTGCCGGTGCGCCACCCGTACGTCGCGATGGTGCCGCAGTGGGACCTGCTGGCCCTGGTCGCCGAGGCGGCGCAGGCCGAGCGCTGCTTCACGCTCCTCACCGAGCACGAGGTGACCGGCGTCGTCCGCGAGGGCGGGCGGGTCGTCGGCGTCGAGTACCGGTCGCCGGCCGGGGAGGGGCGCCTGCTCGCCGATCTGACGGTCGCCTGCGACGGGCGCTGGTCGGCCGTGCGCCGCTCGTCCGGACTGCCCGTGCGGTCGCTGGCGGTCGGCTTCGACGTCTGGTGGTACCGCCTGCCGACCGCGCGGGCCGTGGGCGAGTCGCTCCTGCCGCGGATCGGGCGCGGGCGGGTGTCGATCGCGATCCCGCGCGACGGCTACCTGCAGATCGCGCGGCTGGGGCTCAAAGGCACCGACGCGGCGGTGCGGGAGCGGGGGATCGAGGCGTTCCGGGTGGAGGCGGCCGATCTGCTCCCCGAGGTCGCCGAGGACGTGGCGGGGATCGCGTCGATGGACGACGTGAAGCACCTCGACGTCCGGCTCGAGCGGCTGCCGCGCTGGCACGCTCCAGGGGTGCTCTGCCTCGGCGACGCGGCGCACGCGATGTCGCCGGTGGGCGGCGTCGGCATCAACCTGGCCGTGCAGGACGCGGTGGCGGCCGCGCGGCTGCTGGCCGGGCCGCTGCGCCGCGGTGTGCTGCGGACGGCAACGGCCGACCGCGTGCTCGCGCGGGTGCAGCGCCGGCGCGCGCTGCCCGCGATGCTGATCCAGTCGCTGCAGCGGGTCCTGCACGCGAGGCTGATCCTGCCGGCGCTGAACGGGCGGCTCTCGGGACCGCCGACCGCGCTCGCGGTGCTGCTCCGGCTGCTGCCCGGGCTCGCCGTCGTGCCGGCGGCACTGGTCGGCATCGGTCCTCGACCCGAGCGCGCGCCGTCGTGGGCGCGGCGGCCGGCCGCGCGCTGACGGCCGACGTCCTGGCCGCGGTGGGTCTCGATACGCGCCTGCGGCGCTACTCGACCAGCATGGTGTGGGCGCCCGTCCCACGGCGGCGGCCCGGTCCATGTTGATCGAGCAGCCCGCGGAGCGGGCGTATCGAGATCCACCGTTGTCTGGAGTGGGGGTCTCGATACGCGCGTGCGGCGCTACTCGACCAGCATGAGAGCGGGGCTCAGCCCGGGTGGGTCATCGACATGACGTCGAGGGCGCTGTCGAGCTGCGACTCCGTCACCTCGCCGCGCTCGACGAAGCCGAGGTCGACGACGGACTCGCGGACGGTGATGCCCTTCGCGACCGAGTTCTTCGCGACCTTGGCGGCGGCCTCGTAGCCGATCACCTTGTTCAGCGGCGTGACGATCGAGGGCGAGGACTCGGCGAGAGCTCGCGCGTGCTCGACGTTGGCCTCGAGGCCGTCGATGGTCTTGTCGGCGAGCAGCGTGGCCGAGGCGGTGAGCAGGCGGATCGACTCCAGCAGCGCCGTGCCCATCACCGGGATGGCGACGTTCAGCTCGAAGGCTCCCGAGGCTCCGGCCCAGGCGATCGTCGCGTCGTTGCCGATCACGCGGGCGCAGACCATCAGGACCGCCTCCGGGATCACCGGGTTCACCTTGCCGGGCATGATCGACGAGCCGGGCTGGAGGTCCGGGATGCTCAGCTCGCCGAGACCGGTGTTCGGGCCGGAGCCCATCCAGCGCAGGTCGTTGTTGATCTTGGTGAGGCTGACGGCGAGCACGCGGAGCGCGCCGGACGCCTCGACGAGCGAGTCGCGGGCGCCCTGCGCCTCGAAGTGGTTGCGCGCCTCGGTGACGGGCAGGCCGGTCTCCTCCGCGAGGCGGGCGATGACCTTCGCCGGGAAGCCGGCGGGCGTGTTGATGCCGGTGCCGACGGCGGTGCCGCCGAGCGGGACCTCCGCGACCCGGGGGAGGGCGGACTGCACGCGCTCGATGCCGAGGCGGATCTGCGCCGCGTAGCCGCCGAACTCCTGGCCGAGGGTGACGGGCGTCGCGTCCATCAGGTGGGTGCGGCCGGCCTTGACGACCTCGGCCCACAGCTCGGCCTTGGTCTCGAGGGCCTCGGCCAGGTGCTCGAGCGAGGGCACCAGGTCCTGGATCAGCGCGCCGGTCACGGCGACGTGCACCGAGGTCGGGAAGACGTCGTTCGAGGACTGCGAGGCGTTGACGTGGTCGTTCGGGTGCACCGCGCGGCCGAGCGCGGTCGTCGCGAGGGTGGCGAGCACCTCGTTCATGTTCATGTTCGACGACGTGCCGGAGCCGGTCTGATAGACGTCGATCGGGAAGTGCTCGCCGTAGCCGCCGCCGACGACGAGGTCGGCCGCGTCGGCGATGGAGCGGGCGATCTCGCCGTCGAGCACGCCGAGATCGGCGTTGACGAGGGCCGCGGCCTTCTTGATCCGGGCGAGGGCCGCGATCTGGGCGGGCTCGAGGCCGGCGCCGGAGATCGGGAAGTTCTCGACCGCGCGCTGCGTCTGCGCGGCGTAGAGCGCGTCGCGCGGGACGCGGACCTCGCCCATCGTGTCGTGCTCGATGCGGAAGGCGTCGTCGGCGCCGGAGTTGGTCGGGGAGGTGTCCACCACGCTGTGTTCGTCCTGTTCTGTTCGGTTCATCGGTTCGGTGAGAGGAGGTCGGTGGTCGGCTGCTCGGCGGCCGGAGCGGTCGCGTCGGGGCCCGACACGCTCTGCAGGGGGCTGGAGGTGCGCTCCTGCTCCGAGCGGTACGGGCTCATCTGCGGCGGATCGATGCCGAGGACCACGTCGGAGTCGACGGTGCCGTCGGCGAGGCGGTAGTTGGCGCCGACGACCGCGAGCTCTCCCGCGGCGACCGCGTCGGCGATGAGCGGGGAGCGCTGCAGCAGCTCGGCGACGGTGTCGCGGAGGTGCTCGCGGCCGACCGCGAGGGCGTCGGTCGTCGACGGGTCGACGAGCACGCGGCCGTCGGGCTGCGGGCCGACGATGCGGCGGACGGCCGGGATGATCGGCTCGATCAGGTGCTCGATGTGCGGCGGGAGGCGCTCGGCGTCGGGCGCCTGCGACTGGATCGCGGCCTTGACCGCTCCGCACTCGTCGTGGCCGAGGACGAGGATCAGCTTCACGCCGAGCACGGCGACGCCGTACTCGAGGGAGCCGATGATCGAATCGGCGATGACCTGGCCGGCGTTGCGGACCACGAAGAGGTCGCCGAGGCCGAGGTCGAAGATGATCTCGGCTGCAAGGCGCGAGTCGCTGCAGCCGAAGAGCGCGGCGAGCGGCTTCTGCTCGGCGGCGAGCTCGTTGCGGCGCTCGACGTCCTGGCGGGGGTGGCGGGGCTCGCCGGCGACGAAGCGCTGGTTGCCGCGCAGCATCTCCTTCCAGACCCACGACGGCGGGCGCGATTCGCGCGCGACGACGATGCTCTGCGGGACCTCGTGCTGGGGACTCGACGGATCGAAGCTCAACGGGACTCCTCCTGGCCGATCTGCGGGGTGATGGCGTCGACGACCTGGCGGATCTCGTCCGTCGGCGCCGTGCCGTAGACGAGGTAGGTGCTGCCACCGGCCGTCGTCTCGAGAGCGTAGGGGCTGTTGCCGGTCTCGCTGGCACCGTCGCGGTGGTCGTAGACCGTCCACTCGCGGCCGTCGATCTGCTCGACGCCGGTCGCCGCGGCGCTGTCGAGCTGGCCGGAGACCCAGCGCTCGTCGGCGTCGAAGCCCTGGCTGACGCCGATGTAGCCGCTCTTGGGCGTGATCAGGCCGACGTACCAGTACTCGACCCCGCCGTCCTCGCGCAGCTCGGCCGCGTTCGAGGACCAGGAGTCGGGCATGTCGGGCGCGGCGAGCGTCTCGCTCTCGCCGAGCTGGAACTGGGCGGCGACCGCCGGCACGTCCACCGGGTCGCGGACGGTGCCCTCGCCGCGCGGGACGATCAGCACGATCAGCGCCACGGCGCCGACGGTCGCGAGCAGCGAGAAGACGAGGTTGTTGACGGTCTTGCGCTGGCGGTAGAGCCGGGAGTTCTCGGCCTTGCGGGCCGCGGTCTCGGCGGCCGTCTCGGGACGGCCGAGCTCGGCGACGACGCGCGGCGGCTTCTCGCGGCTCATCCGGCGCTCGATCCGCCGGCGGCCGATCCGCCTGAGCGGGCGGCGTCGAGCCGAGCGCGGGCACCGATCAGCCACTCCTCGCAGCGGGCCGCGAGCGCCTCGCCGCGCTCCCAGAGGGCGAGCGAGCGCTCGAGGGTGGAGCTGCCCTGCTCGAGCTCGGAGACGACGCGGACGAGCTCGTCGCGCGCCTGCTCGTAGCTGAAGCCGGAGACGTCGGTCTCGCGGGTCGGGACGGGGTCGCTCGACGGCACGGCGGGGGAGTCGGTGCGGGCGTCGGCCATGGGGGTGATCCTATCGATCGGGGCTGCGAGGAGGGCGCGGGCGGGTGGGAGCGGGACGGGTCAGCCGCGGCCGGCGGGATCGGCGGCGGGCCCTGTCGAGCGGGCGGCGACGGCGCCCTCGGCGAGGGTGAGCACGAGCGCCTCGCCCTCGGCCGCGTCCTGCGGGGTGCGGACCACGTGACCGTTGCCGTTCTGCACGATCGCGTAGCCGCGGTCGAGGGTGTGCTGCGGCGACAGCGCGCGGAGGTGGCCGTGCAGGCGCTCGACCTCGAGGTGGGCGCGCTCGATCCGCCGCTCGACCAGCTCGGCGCCGCGGGCGACCCAGCGGGTCAGCTCCTCGGAGCGCTGGTCGACCAGGACGCGAGGCTGGGCCAGGACCGGCCGCGAGCGCAGCTGCGACAGGCGGTCGATCTCGTGCGAGACGAGCCCGCTGACGCGGGTGGTCATCCGCAGCCGCGCCTGCTGCACCCGGAGCAGCTCGTCGGAGACGTCCGGGACGACCCGCTTCGCCGCGTCGGTCGGGGTGGACGCGCGGAGGTCCGCGACGTCGTCGAGCAGCGGGCGGTCCGCCTCGTGCCCGATCGCGCTGACCACGGGGGTGGTGCAGGCCGCGACCGCCCGCACGAGGGACTCGTCGCTGAAGCCGAGCAGGTTCTGGAAGTCGCCGCCGCCGCGGGCGATCACGATCACGTCGATGCTCGCGTCGGCGTCGAGCGTGCGCAGGGCCGAGGTCACCTCGGACACCGTGCGCTCGCCCTGCACGGCGGCGTGCACGACGCGGAAGCGGACGGCCGGCCAGCGCAGCTGGGCGTTGCGGAGGACGTCCTTCTCGGCGTCGGAGTCCTTGCCGGTGATCAGGCCGATCCCGTGCGGAAGGAAGGGCAGCCGCTGCTTGCGCGCCGGCTCGAACAGCCCCTCCGAGGCGAGCTGCCGGCGCAGCCGCTCGAGCTTCTCGAGCAGATCGCCGAGCCCGACGTGCCGCATCTCGAACACCTGCATCGAGAGCGTGCCGCCCTTGACCCAGTAGTTCGGCTTGACCAGCGCGATCACCCGGTCGCCCTGCTTGAGGTCCGCCGGGAGGCGGGCCCGGACCGAGGACCAGACGGTGAAGCCGACGGTGGCGTCGCCGGAGAGGTCCTTCAGCTTGCCGTAGACGTTGCCGCCGGAGACGCCCCACTGCGTGATCTCACCCTCGACCCACGCGGTGCCGAGGCGCTCGATCCAGCCCTTGATCTTGCTCGCGAGCAGACCGACCGGCCAGGGAGCATCGGCGGTGGGAGGGGCGTCTGTCATCGGTGCCTTCGCTGGAGCGGGCGGGCGGGGGAGCGGGCGGCGGACCCGCGACGACAACGGTACGGGATGCCTCCGACACCTCGGCGGCCGCGGCGCCGGGCCGGGCGCGAGGCGGCCCGTCCGGCCGCCGGTCAGCGGATCCGGCCCTTCCGCGGGGAGCACAGGATGCACCGCGTAGAATCGCGGGGTGAGTGAAGCCCCGATCAGCCTGCCCATGCCGCGCATGCCCCGCGCTACCGGGCGCCTGCGCGACGAGCCCGTCGACGGTGCCAAGCGGGTGCTCCTCGCCGCCCCGCGCGGCTACTGCGCCGGCGTCGACCGCGCGGTCGTCGCCGTCGAGAAGGCCATCGAGCACTACGGCGCCCCCGTCTACGTGCGCAAGCAGATCGTGCACAACGTGCACGTCGTCTCCACGCTCGAGAGCCAGGGCGCGATCTTCGTCGAGGAGGTCGACGAGGTCCCCGAGGGCTCGCACATCGTCTTCAGCGCGCACGGCGTCTCGCCGGCGGTCGTGCAGGGCGCGGCCGACCGCGGCCTCCAGGCGATCGACGCGACCTGCCCGCTGGTCACCAAGGTGCACCGCGAGGCCGTCCGCTTCGCACGCGACGACTTCGAGATCCTCCTGATCGGCCACGAGGGGCACGAGGAGGTCGAGGGCACCGCGGGCGAGGCCCCCGATCACGTGACCCTGGTCGGCAGCCCCGACGACGTCCCGAACATCGTGGTGAAGGACCCGGACAAGGTCGTCTGGCTCTCGCAGACCACGCTCTCGGTCGACGAGACGATGGAGACGGTGCGCCGCCTCCGCGAGCGCTTCCCGAACCTGCAGAACCCGCCGAGCGACGACATCTGCTACGCCACCCAGAACCGCCAGGTCGCGATCAAGAAGGTCGCCGAGCACGCCGAGCTGGTCATCGTGGTCGGCTCGGCCAACTCCTCGAACTCGGTCCGCCTCGTCGAGGTCGCGCTCGAGTACGGCGCGAAGGCCGCGTACCGGATCGACTACGCCAGCGAGATCAAGCAGGAGTGGCTCGACGGCATCCGCACCGTCGGCGTCACCAGCGGCGCCTCGGTGCCCGAGGTCCTCGTCCGCGAGGTGCTCGACGACCTCGCCGCCGCCGGCTACGACGACGTCGAGGAGGTCAAGACGGCCGAGGAGGACCTGATGTTCTCGCTCCCCAAGGAGCTGCGCAAGGACGTCGCCGGCAAGCGCGACGCCCGCGGGGCCGGCGGACGCGTGAGCGCCTCCGTCAGCGCCTGACGCTCCGCACGCAGAACGAGGAGAAGGCCGCCGCTCCCGAGGGAGGGCGGCCTTCTTCGCGTCAGCGGGTCGAGCGCTAGACGTCCGTGCCGGTCCCGGCGGACATCCGCGAGACGTAGTCGGCGAAGGTCGGATCGCCGAGGATCGCGATGGCCGCGACCGTCAGCGAGAGCACGACCGTCGCGACGATCCCCAGGATCGGCACGAGCACCGCGCGCTTGCCGGCCCGCAGCCGGCGGATCGAGATCCAGACCGCGAACGCGACGATCAGCGCCTGCGCGAGCGCCACGACCAGCCCGAGGGTGCGGGCGAGATCGGGGGAGGCGTAGGTGCCGATGCCCTGGCTCGTGTACAGCTCGGAGAGGGTGGTGGCGAAGCTCGAGGGGTCGAGCAGCGTCGGCACGGCGAAGAAGACGCCGAGCGCCAGCAGGATGATCGTGATCAGCCGGTCGACGGGGTGCGCGACGGTCTTCGCGGAGGGCGCGGTCGCGGGCCGCGGATCGGTCTCGGACCCTCGCGGGTCGGGGACGACGACGGCGTCCTCCGGAGGCGTCCACGACCAGCCGGGCGGCGCGTACTCGCCGTACCGCGGTTCCGGGCGCTCTGTGCGGCCCGGCTGGTCGTGTGCGTTCGTCACGGAGCGGTGCCCTACTTGCCGGAGTGGCCGGCGGAGCCGAGCTGGCGGGTCGCCTCGGCGACGCGGACGGCCATGGCGGACTCGGCGATCTTGCCCCACGAGCGCGGGTCGTAGACCTTCTTGTTGCCGACCTCGCCGTCGACCTTGAGGAAGCCGTCGTAGTTCTTCAGCACGGTGTCGGCGACCGAGCGGCTGAAGGCGTACTGGGTGTCGGTGTCGATGTTCATCTTCACGACGCCGTTGCGGACCGCCTCGGCGATCTCCTCGTCCGTCGAGCCGGAGCCGCCGTGGAAGACGAGGTCGAGCGGGAGCGCCTCGGTGCCGTACTTCTTCTGCAGGCCGTCCTGGATCTCGCGGAGCAGCTCGGGGCGCAGGCGCACGTTGCCGGGCTTGTAGACGCCGTGGACGTTGCCGAAGGTCAGCGCGGCCATGTAGCGGCCCTGCTCGCCTAAGCCGAGGGCCTCGACGGTCGCGATCGCGTCGTCGAGCGTGGTGTAGAGGTGCTCGTTGATGTCGTGCGAGACGCCGTCCTCCTCGCCGCCGACGACGCCGATCTCGACCTCGAGGATCGCGTTGATCGCCTTCACGCGCGGCAGGATCTCCTGGGCGATCTTCAGGTTCTCGTCGAGGGGCACGGCCGAGCCGTCCCACATGTGCGACTGGAAGAGCGGCTCGCGACCGGCCTTGACCTCCTCCTCGGAGGCGGCGATCAGCGGGTAGACGAAGCCCTCGAGCGCGTTCTGCGGGCAGTGGTCGGTGTGCAGCGCGACCGTGACCGGGTAGTTCTTGGCGACCTCGGTGGCGAACTTCGCGAAGGCGATCGCTCCGGCGGCGCGGTTCTTGACCGTGTGGCCGGCGAAGTAGTCGGCGCCTCCGGTCGTGACCTGGATGATGCCGTCCGAGCCGGCCTCGGACAGGCCCTGCAGCACCGAGTTGATGGTCTGCGAGGAGGAGACGTTGAACGCGGGGTACGCGAAGCCGCCCTTCTTCGCCTTGTCGAGCATCTCTGCGTACTGGTCCGGGGTAGCGACGGGCATGGCATCTCCTTTGACGGATGAACGGGAGGGGGTCGGGCGAGGCCCGCGTCGGCGTCGAGTCTAGCGAGGCGGCTGCGGGGCGTCCCCCGGGCGCGGGGCGGGCCTCGGATAGACTCCGCTCCGGGATGGGGATCCGCTCCGCGGGTCCTGCGACGACGCCGTCTGCACGAACTCGAACGCGAAGGACTCCGCGCTGTGACCGATATCGACCACGACTCGCTCTACCTCCACCCGGACCGCAACCTCGGGATGGAGCTCGTCCGAGCCACCGAGGCGGCGGCGATCCGCGCCGTCCCCTTCATCGGCAAGGGCGACAAGAACGCCGCCGACGGCGCCGCCGTCGACGCGATGCGCACCTTCCTCGGCACCGTCAACTTCGACGGGGTCGTCGTCATCGGCGAGGGCGAGAAGGACAACGCGCCGATGCTCTACAACGGCGAGCACGTCGGCAACGGCTCCGGGCCGGCCGCCGACATCGCCGTCGATCCGATCGACGGGACCTCGCTGACCGCCGCGGGCCGGCAGAACGCGCTGTCGATGATCGCCGTCGCCGACCGCGGGGCGATGTTCGACCCCTCCGCCGTCTTCTACATGGAGAAGATCGTCACCGGGCCCGAGGGCGTGGGGATCATCGACATCGAGCGCCCGATCGGCGAGAACATCCGCGCGCTGGCGCGGGCCAAGCGCAAGCCCGTCGACGAGATGCGCATCGCGGTGCTCGACCGCCCGCGGCACGCGCAGCTGATCGACGACATCCGCGCGGCGGGCGCCGGGACGCGGCTGCTGCTCGACGGCGATGTCGCGGGCGGCATCAACGCCGCTCGGCACGACTCGCGGGTCGACATGTGCGTGGGGACCGGAGGGACGCCCGAGGGCATCATCACCGCGTGCGCCATCCGCGCGCTCGGCGGCGTGATCCAGGGCATCCTCCGCCCCAAGGACGACGACGAGCGCCAGCGCGCGATCGACGCCGGCCACGACCTCGACCGCGTCCTGCACGCGAACGACCTGGTCCGCAGCGACAACACCTACTTCGTCGCCACCGGCGTGACCAACGGCGGGCTGGTGAAGGGCGTCCGCAAGGAGGGCCACATCATCACCACCGAGTCGATCGTCCTGCGCTCGCGCTCGGGCACGATCCGTCGCGTGACGGCCCAGCACCTCGCGGAGAAGTGGGTCTAGGCGGCCGACCCCGTCACCTGCTGGTCGAGTAGCCGCGCAGCGGCGCACCCCTGCTGAAGCAGTGTGCGCCGGTGTTGCGCTTCATGCTGGTCGAGTAGCCGCGGAGCGGCGTATCGAGACCGACGTCTGCAGGACGGCGGATCTCGATACGCGCCCTGCGGGCGCTACTCGATCAGCATGATGGGGGCGCGCCCTGTCCGGTGGTCGAGTAGCCGCGGAGCGGCGCACCCCTGCTCGAGCCGCCGCGGAGCGGCGCCCGCATGCTGGTCGAGTAGCCGCGGAGCGGCGTCTCGAGATCCCGCGGCTCAGGCCGTGCGCTCGTCCGGCGCGAGGAGCTCGACGGCGGTCAGGCGGCGCGGTGTCACCGTGACGCCGCCGGCCGGCGCGATCACGCGGGACTCGTCGAGGGTGTCGAACTGGCGCGCGGTGACGAGGACGCGGGTCTCGAGCGAGCCGGCGAAGGCGTTGTAGGAGTCGACCGTCTTCTCGATCGAGCGGCGCAGCCCCTCCGCGTGGTCGGCGAGGGTCGCCAGCCGCGCGTAGAGCGTCTTGCCGAGATCGAGCAGGCGCTTCGCGTCGTCGGTCAGGACGTCCTGCTGCCAGGTGTAGGCGACGGTCTTCAGCACCGACCAGAGCGTCACCGGCGAGGCGAGGGCGACCCGCTTGCGGAACGCGTACTCCAGTAGCGTCGGATCGGCGTCGAGCGCGCTGGCCAGCAGCGGCTCGCTGGGGATGAAGGCGATGACGAACTCCGGGCTCGCCGGCAGCCCGGTCCAGTAGGCGCGGCCGGCGAGGGCGTCGATGTGCCCGCGGAGGGCGCGCACGTGCGCGCGGAGCAGCCCTGCGCGGCGGGCTTCCTCCTCGGCGCCCGCCCCCGCGGGGATCGCGCTCGCCTCGAGGTAGGCGTCGAACGGCACCTTCGCGTCGACGGCGATCGCCTTGCCGCCGGGGAGGCGCACGACCATGTCGGCGCGGCCCTTCCCGCCCTCGCCCTCCAGGCCGAACTGCACGTCGAAGTCGACCCGTTGCGTCAGCCCGGCCGCCTCGACGACGTTGCGCAGCTGCGTCTCGCCCCACGCACCCCGGCTGGCGCTCGACCGCAGCGCGGACGCGAGCGTCTCGGTGGTCGAGCGGAGCCTCTCCCCGGCGAGCCGCTGCCCCTCCAGCTGCTCGGTGATGGCGCCGAACTGCGCGGCGCGCTCGCTCTCGAGACGGCGCACCGACTCCTGCATCCCGCGCAGGCTCTCGGCGACGGGGGAGAGCGTCTGCAGGATCCGCGCGTCGTGCCGCTCGCGCTCGGCGACGACCCGCAGCTGCTCCTGCAGCTCGCGGATCTGGTCGCGGGCGGAGCCGAGGTGCTCGCGGTGCTGCTCCACGACCGACTCGTGCCGTTCCTCGAGCCCCTCGGCCCGCGCCTGCGCCGTGGCCAGCTCGAGGGCGAGCGCGGTGTCGGGAGTGCGGGCACGGGCGAGCAGCACGGCGACGACGGCGGCGAGGAGCGCGCCGACCGCGAGGCCGAGGACGAAGCTGAGTTCCATGCGCCGAGGAGACCACGGACCTCCGACATCCGCCCTGCGGCGCTCCGACGATGTCCGTCTGACCCTCGGACGGGTGTCCGGAGCGGGAGGAGGCGGAGTCGGAGGTTGCCCCTAGGCTTCGGGACCATGGGGAATCACCGCCGTCCTTCGCGCCTGCTCACCGCCGCACTCGCCCTCGCCGTCGGACTCGGGACCGCTCTCGTCCCGGTCGCCGCCGCCTCCGCCGCCGACGAGACGCTGCCGCCCGCGTCCGTCCTCGTCGATCCGGGAGCGGGGGAGGCGCAGGTCACCGCCGCCGACGGCTCCGTCCTGCCCGACGTCAAGGTCCAGTACGAAGCGGAGAGCACCAAGAGCTTCCGCGCCGGCTACATCTTCAGCGACGCGAACTTCTTCGACAGCGACGCCCGCTCGGCGCAGCAGATGCAGGCGCTCCTGGACGACAAGGGCCGCAACTGCTCCGGTACGCCCAACGGCGTGCCCTGCCTCAAGGCCTTCAGCCAGGTCACGCCGTCGAAGGCGGCCGACCCGATGTGCAAGGCGTACCGCGGCGGCGTCCTCGAGTCCGCGGCGTCGATCTTCGCCGGCGTCGGCGAGGCGTGCGGCATCAGCCCGCTCGTGCTCGCCGTCCTCGTGCAGAAGGAGACGAGCCTCGTCTCGACGACGAGCCCCACCGAGCGCCTCTACAACCGCGCGACCGGCTTCAACTGCCCCGACAGCACCGGCTGCGACAACGGCTCCGCCGGCTTCTTCACTCAGGTCTACGGCGCGGCCCGCCAGTTCAAGAAGTACGCGAACCCGCCCGGCTCCGGCTCGAACTTCACGGCCTACGCCGCGGGCACGACGCCGAGCATCCTCTTCAACCCGGACACGTCCTGCGGCTCGTCGCCGGTCGCGATCCGCAACCAGGCCACGGCGAACCTCTACTACTACACGCCCTACCAGCCCAACAGCTACGCGCTGACGAACACCGGCAACCAGGCCTGCGCCACCTACGGCAACATCAACTTCTGGTACATCTTCAGCGACTGGAACGGCTCGCTCGCCAACGCCGGCGTCGCCCCGGCCGGCCGCGTCGACGCCCCGAGGATCTCGGGCGGCACGCTGACCGCCTCCGGCTGGGTCGTCGACCCGACGACGCAGCGCGCGCAACTCGCCACCACGGTCACCATCACCGCGCCCGACGGCTCCAAGACCGTCCGCACCCAGACCGCGAACGCCTCCCGCGGCGACATCCCGGGCGAGTACCCGGCCGCCGGCGGCAACCACGGCTTCTCCGCGACCGCCCCCGCCTCGGCCGCGGGCACCTACACGGTCTGCGCCAGCGCCGCCTCGGTGGACTGGAACCTCTGGACCGGCTCGGGCGACGCGAAGGCGCCCGGCACCAAGGACCTCGGCTGCACGAGCGTGTCCAACGGCACGACCGTTCCCGTCGAGCGGATCGCCGGCACCGACCGCCAGGACACGGCCGTCCGCGTCTCGAAGGCGACCTTCACGGCGAACGTCCCCGTCGTCTACGTCGCGACCGGCTCCGCCTTCCCCGACGCGCTGAGCGCCGCGCCCGCCGCGGCCAAGCAGGGCGGCCCGCTCCTGCTCGTCGACCGCGACTCGATGTCGCAGCCGGTCCGCACCGAGCTGACCCGCCTCAAGCCCGCGAAGATCGTCGTGGTCGGCTCCACGCTGAGCGTCAGCGACGCCGTGCTGCAGGACCTCAAGCAGTACGTGCGCGGCGGAGCGACCCCCACCCGCCTCGGCGGCGTCGACCGCTACGACACCGCGAAGAAGGTCGTCCAGTACGCCTTCTCCGACGGGTCGAGCCGGGCGTGGCTCGCGACGGGCGAGAAGTTCCCCGACGCCCTGGGCGCCAGCGCGGCCGCCGGCTCGGTGGACGCTCCGGTGCTCCTGGTGAACGGGACGCTGGCGACCGCGGACGTCACCACGAAGAGCCTCGTCTCGCAGCTCGGAGTCCGCTCGCTCACCATCGCGGGCAACGCCCTCTCGGTGAGCGACGGCATCGAGCGCTCGCTCGCCGTCGCCTCGAAGACCCGCATCGCGGGCTCGGACCGCTACGACACCTCGGAGAAGCTGAACAGGGCCGCCTTCCAGCGCGCGAGCACGGTCTACCTCGCGACCGGGGAGAACTTCCCGGACGCGCTCGCCGGAGCGACCGCCGCCGGCTACACCTCGAGCCCGCTCTTCGCGGTCCCGCGGGACTGCGTGCCGCAGGCGGTGCTGAACGACATCAGTGCGTTCGGCGCCAAGAAGGTCGTCCTGCTCGGCGGCCCGAACACGCTGTCGGACGCGGTCGCGCGGCTCACGCCCTGCGGCTGATGCTCCGGCGCACGGCCGCTAGCGTGGAGGGATGAGCTCGGCCGATCCCTCCCCGGTCGCCCCCTCCCCGTCCGTCGTGCGACGTCGACGGGGAGGGGCGGCGGCCCTCGCCGCCCTCGCGGTGATGCTGCTGCTCCCCGGCGCGACGGACCTCGGCGCCGCGGCCGCTCCCGCAACCGAGGTGCCGAGCATCCGGATGTGGACCGACCTGGCCGGTGGCGTCGACGGGTCGGGCTTCGATCCCGGCGACATCGTGTCGGACGAGGTCTTCTTCGACGGCGACGCCCTCGGCCCGCTGACGATCCAGGCCTTCCTCAACGCGCGGGTGCCCTCCTGCGCGGGGACCGACGTCCCGTGCCTGCGGGACTACGCCGAGGACACCGGCGACGTCGCCGCCGACGAGCAGTGCGCCGCCTACACCGGCGACGAGGACAGCTCCGCCGCGGAGATCATCGCCTTCGTCGCGGGCGCCTGCGACGTCAGCCCCGCCGTGCTGCTGACGCTGCTGCAGAAGGAGCAGTCACTGGTGACCGACAGCGCGCCGAGCGAGCGCCAGTTCCGCAGCGCCACCGGCTACGGCTGCCCGGACACGGCCGACTGCGACACCGACTACTTCGGCTTCTTCGGCCAGGTCTACGGCGCGGCCTGGCAGTTCCAGCGCTACCGCAACCCGGAGAGCAGTTTCGACTGGTACCCGGTCGGCGAGACCAGCGAGATCCAGTACTCGCCCGACGCCGCCTGCGGGACGGCCCCGGTGCGGATCGAGAACGCGGCGACCGCGGGGCTCTACTACTACACGCCGTACCAGCCGAACGCGGCCGCGCTGGACGACCTCTACGGCTCGGGCGACGCGTGCTCGGCCTACGGCAATCGCAACTTCTGGCGCATCTTCAGCAACTGGTTCGGCGACCCGCGCGCGGGGGAGTGAGCGCGCCGGCTCTCGGATCGCCGCCCCGGGCGTCAGGCGGCGACCGGCGCCTTCGGCCGCAGGCGCTTGACGGAGACGCCGGCCAGCTCGCCGAGCTCGGCCAGGCTCCCGGCCCCGTGCCGGCGGGCGGCGTGCACCACGATCGCGGCGCAGGCCTCGGCGTCCGCCGAGGCGTCGTGGTGGCGGAAGTCGTCGTAGCCGGCGGCGAACGCGACGGACGGCAGGCGGTAGGACTCGAGCTGGTAGGTCCTGCGCGCGAGCTGGAGCGAGCAGAGGTAGTTGTAGGCGGGGAGCTCGAGCGCCGTCGCGGCGCAGGCGGCGCGGATGACGCTCATGTCGAAGCCGGCGTTGTGGGCGACGAAGACGTCCTCGCCGGCGAAGGCGACGAGGTCGGCGAACTGCTCGACCCAGGAGGCGGCGCCGTGCACGTCGTGCTTGCGGATGCCGTGGATGCGGGTGTTCCACTCGAGGAAGTCGTCGTAGCCGTAGGGCGGGCGGATGAGCCAGCCCGCGCGGTCGACGACGCGGCCGTCGCGGACCTTCACCAGCCCGACGGAGCAGGCGGACGCTCCGTGCGAATTGGCGGTCTCGAAGTCGATGGCGGTGAAGTCGATGGGCACGACTTCACCCTCTCACGCACCTCCGACGCCGCCGGGACCGGCACGCGGCACCCCCGCGACCACGCCGTAGGATGGATGCCCGTGGCTCTCACTATCGCAATCGTCGGACTCCCCAACGTCGGCAAGTCGACGCTCTTCAACGCGCTGACCAAGAACACGGTGCTCGCCGCGAACTACCCGTTCGCGACGATCGAGCCCAACGTCGGAGTCGTGAACCTGCCCGACTCCCGCCTCGAGGTGCTCGCCGGCATCTTCGGCTCCGAGCGCATCCTGCCCGCGCCCGTGTCCTTCGTCGACATCGCCGGCATCGTCCGCGGCGCCTCGGAGGGCGAGGGCCTGGGCAACAAGTTCCTCGCCAACATCCGCGAGGCCGACGCGATCGCGCAGGTCATCCGCGGCTTCGAGGACGCCGACGTCGTGCACGTCGACGGCAAGGTCGACGCCGCGAGCGACATGGAGACGATCAACACCGAGCTCGTCCTCGCCGACCTGCAGACCCTCGAGAAGGCCGAGGCGCGCTACGAGAAGGAGCTCAAGGGGAAGAAGATCGAGCCGATCGTGCTCGAGACCGCGAAGAAGGCGCGCGAGTTCCTCGACACCGGCAAGCCGCTCTCGGCGTCGTCGATCGAGCTCGAGCCGATCCGCGAGCTGGGCCTGCTCACCGCGAAGCCCTTCATCTACGTCTTCAACGTGGACGAGGCCGTGCTGACCGACGACGCGCGCAAGGCCGAGCTGGCCGCGCTCGTCGCCCCGGCGCACGCGATCTTCCTCGACGCCAAGATCGAGTCCGAGCTGATCGACCTCGACGAGGCCGACGCCGCGGAGATGCTCGAGTCCACCGGCCAGACCGAGTCGGGCCTCAACCAGCTCGCGACCATCGGCTTCGACACCCTCGGCCTGCAGACCTACCTCACGGCGGGCCCGAAGGAGACGCGCGCCTGGACGATCGGCAAGGGCTGGACCGCCCCGCAGGCGGCCGGCGTGATCCACACCGACTTCCAGAAGGGCTTCATCAAGGCCGAGATCATCTCGTTCGAGGACCTCGTCGAGACCGGCTCCATCGCCGAGGCCCGCGCGAAGGGCAAAGCCCGCATCGAGGGCAAGGACTACGTGATGCAGGACGGCGACGTGGTGGAGTTCCGCTTCAACGTGTGACGACCGCCCGGGCTCCGGCTCGCGGAACGCCCTCCGGCTCGCAGGATCTCGACGATCCGGCGAGCCGGAGGTGTTTCCGCGTGCCGGAGGGCCGCGTCGGCCGACGTGCCGAGCCTCAGTTGAGGACGTCGCCGATGATCCAGCTCGAGAGGCCGACCAGCGTGCAGACGCCGACGACGACCCAGGCGACCGTCCGGCGGGTCGAGCGGGCGACGGCCTCCGAGGTGCGCGGGGTCGGCCGCAGCGGCGCGACGTAGGCGGGCGGGGCCTCCGCAGCGCCGGGGACCAGCCGGGGGAGCGTCACCGGCCGGCCGTCGACCCAGTCCGCCGGCAGCTCGGCGGCGCGCGCCGCCTGGAGGGTCAGCTCGGCCTTCAGGGGCGAGCCCTGGAGCGAGCAGTAGGCGACGGCGGTGAGGCCGAGGCCGGCCAGGTGGCGGAGGGTGGGCGCGAACTGCTCGGACGTCGCGGTGGTCAGCTCGCCCACGCGGTCGCCGTCGAGGCGCACCTCCACGAGACCGCCGTCGAGGTGGAGCGTCACGAGGAGGAGGCCGCGGCCGCCCTGGGGGACCACGCCGGCCAGGCGGACGAAGTGCTCGTCCTCGCGCTGCACCTGCAGGGCGCGACCCCACGGCAGGATCGAGTAGCGCTCCTGGGGCGGCGCGTTGAGCGGCACGAGGAGCTCGGGGGCGACAAGGGCGACCTTCACCGAGGCGCGCAGGCCCTCCTCCGTCCGCTCGGCGCGCAGCCGGGCGGACGTCGTGGGGGCGGCGCGACCGGCGACGACGCGGGAGAGGCCGGTGAGCGCGGGGGCGCGGCGGTAGGCGTCGGGGAGATAGCCGATCACGCGGCCGCCGGCGCGGACCGAGACGGCGGGAGTGCCGGTGGGGTGGTCCGGCTCGGGCACGAGGACGACGTCGAGGATCCGGTCGGAGATCTCGCCCGCGCGCAGAGGGCGGCCGACGACGGCGGCGATCTCCTCGATCCGCTCCGCCTCGTCCGTGGCGTCGACGGTGGGGGTCCCGGCGGAGTTCGGGAGGCGGTACTCGACGTGCTCGGGGGCGGTGTCCGGCAGCCTGCGCTGCTCCTGCTCGTCCGGGTCGCCGGGCGCCGAGTCCTCCGCGGAGCGGCGGGCGTCGGTCCAGGCGGTGCCGTCCCACCAGCGCATCGACCCCGGGCGGGCGTCATCGCGGTACCAGCCCGCAGGTGCGGCGCGTTCGTCGTCCACCGGGTCCCCGTTCTCTCGGCCCGTCGAGTCTACGAGGGGCCCGCGGCGTCCCTCCGCTCGGCGGGGGAGGCCCCGACTCCGCAGAAGCCGCGGTAGTCGCGCTCGACTACCGCGACTCTCGGGGAGTGGAGCGAGGCCGGGAGGCAGAGGCGCCTCCGAGTCCGCGGAAGTCGCGGTAGTTGCGCTCGACTACCGCGACTTCTGAGGAGTGGGGCGAGGCGGTGAAGTGCCGGGTGACGCGGTGGCGGTCGGTGCGTTCAGAGGGCCGGGTTCTCGTCCGCCGGGTCCTCCGTCGCGAAGGCGACGAGCTGGGCCGGGGCGCAGTCGCGGAGGGCCGGGGCGGAGTCGAGGGCGCCGGCGAGCAGTCCGCTCACGTGCCGGGCGTGCCCCGGGTTGATCGGCGCGGGGTCCTCGAGGACCTCCACCAGTCGGTGGAGCACGGCACAGGTGTCCGGACGCGACATGCGATCCACCGTATTGACGGCCCTCGCCTCCCGGTAGAGGCGATTCGCGCCAGACCCCCCGTCTACGCTTCGGACATGACTCGATTCGAAGGCTCCGTCGTCCTCGTCCTCGGTGCCTCCGGCGGGCTGGGGCGGCTGATCGCGGACGAGCTGGAGCAGCGCGGCGCGACCGTGGTCCGCTCCGGGCGCCGCGCCGCCGACCTCGGCGACGCGCCGCTCGTCGCCGATCTCCTCGGCGAGGACGCTCCGCAGCGCCTCGTCGACGAGGTCCTCCGCCGGCACGGACGGTTGGACGGCGTCGTCGTCGCGGCCGGCGTCGTCGCATTCGGTCCCTCCTACGAGCTCGACCCGGCGGTGCTCGAGGAGCTCGTCGACGTGAACGCCCTGGCGCCGATACGCGTGCTCACGGCGACGTTCCCCGCCCTGTCCGCCTCCGGGAATCGGCCCTTCGCGGTCACGATCAGCGGGGTGGTCGCCGAGGCGCCGACCGCCGGTCTCGCGGCGTACTCCGCGTCCAAGGCGGCCCTGTACTCGTTCGTCCGGGCATCGGCCCGGGAGTACCGGAAGGCGGGCGTCCTCCTGCTCGACGCGCGGCCCGGCCACA
The DNA here is from genome assembly GCF_022815525.1 of Rathayibacter sp. VKM Ac-2927. Classification (NCBI taxonomy): domain Bacteria; kingdom Bacillati; phylum Actinomycetota; class Actinomycetes; order Micrococcales; family Microbacteriaceae; genus Rathayibacter; species Rathayibacter sp. VKM Ac-2927. The sequence goes on along the minus strand of NZ_JALGRT010000001.1, from coordinate 341,619 downwards.
CGGAGACCGCGCTGTCGCAGCACCCGCTGGCGGGCACGGCTCCGCGCTTCGGCGCGGGGCACTCGCCGGAGACGGTCGCGGCGCGCATCGTTCGCGCCGTCGAGGACGGCGAGACGGACCTGCCGCCGGCGGCCTTCGACGCCTAGACGAGTCCGGGAACAGAAGCGGTCGCTCGTCCCTCCACAGCCGCGTGATCGCTCGGCCCTCCCCAGATCTCGGTATCCGGCGCCGGAGCGAGCGCGGTGCTCGCCACCATCGACGCATGGGAATCCGTTATTACGCTTACGCCTTCGATGCCGATCTGACCGAGCGCGCGCTCGCCGACCCGCGGAGCGTGATCGGCGAGACCGCCCTGGCGGGCGCCTGGGGGATGCCGCACGGCGCCGAGATCGACGACGCCGACCTGCCGCAGCCGGTGCCGGAGGACGACATGCTCGTCCTCGACCGGGCGTGGTCCGGGCTGCAGGCGCTGACCGCTCCGCGCTCGCCGGGGCAGCCGCCCCGGCCCGCGCACCGGATGCTGGAGGGCCGGGTGTCGCTGCGGGGGATGTGCTGGGATCCGTGGGTGCGCGCCGTCACCCCGGGCGAGGTTGCCGAGATCGCCGACGATCTGCTCGCGCTCCGGCAGGAGCTCGAGGAGGGCCTGCCGCAGCACCCAGAGGGGGAGCAGCTCGGGCAGTACCTGGACCGCGCCGTGGAGTTCGCGTCCCGGATCGCGCGGTCGGGTCGCGGCTTCGTCTACCTGATCGGCTAGCGCGTGCCCCTCCCGGATCGGCCGGCGCGTGCGTCGCACCTCACGCCGTGGCGAAGCGCTGGGCCGAGCGCTCGCGGGCCTTCGCCGCCTCGACCTCGCGGTCCTTCGGCTGCGCGGTCGTCACCAAGTCCTCGAGGAGGTGGCCCGTGATGTGGGCGATCTCCGCCACGGCGCGGTCGAACGCCTCCTGGTTCGCCTTCGACGGGCGGGTGGCGCCGCTGATCTTGCGGACGTACTGGAGGGCGGCGGCGTGCACCTCCTCGTCGGAGGCGGCGGGCTCGAAGTTGTGGAGGGTGTGGATGTTCCGGCACATGCGACGAGGGTACGTCCGGGTGCGCGCGGGCGCGAGAGGGCGGACACCCGCCGTTCACCCCGGCGTCGCTCGGGGCCCCTAGCGTCGCTCCGTGCCCTCCGTCTCCGATCGCTCCCTCAGCCCCGACGCCGTCCTCGACGCCGCTTCCGGTGCCGCTCCCCACGGCGCTCTCGTGCCGACGCCCGAGCTGCTCCGCACGCTCACGCCCGAGGACGCCCGCGACCTCGTGGTGCTCGACGAGGACGACGACGATCCGGTGCTGCTGCGCCGCGACGGCACGCAGATCGACACCTGGCGCGAGGGCTACCCCTACGACGAGCGGATGTCGCGCGAGGAGTACGAGGCAGGCAAGCGGCTGCTGCAGATCGAGCTGCTGAAGCTCCAGAACTGGATCAAGAAGCACGGCCGGCGCTTGGTCGTCGTCTTCGAGGGGCGCGACGCCGCGGGCAAGGGCGGCACCATCAAGCGCTTCACCGAGCACCTCAACCCGCGCGGCGCCCGGGTCGTCGCGCTCGAGAAGCCGACCGAGCGGGAGGGCACGCAGTGGTACTTCCAGCGCTACGTCTCGCACCTGCCCGCCGCGGGCGAGATCGTGCTGTTCGACCGCTCCTGGTACAACCGGGCGGGGGTCGAGCGCGTGATGGGCTTCTGCACTCCGGAGCAGTACGACGAGTTCGTCCGGCAGACGCCGCTGTTCGAGAGCATGCTCGTCGGCGAGGGCATCGACCTGGTCAAGCTCTGGTTCTCGGTCTCGGCCGAGGAGCAGCGCACCCGGTTCACCATCCGGATGATCGACCCGGTGCGGCAGTGGAAGCTCTCGCCGATGGACCTCGCCTCGCTGGACAAGTGGGACGACTACACCGCGGCCAAGGAGGCGATGATGGCGGCGACCGACACGGCCGACGCGCCATGGACGATCGTCAAGAGCAACGACAAGAAGCGCGCCCGGCTCGAGGCGATGCGCTACGTGCTGAGCCTGTACGACTACGACGGCCGGGACGACGAGGTCGTGTCGCCGCTCGGGCCGGACCCGCTGATCGTCGGCTCGGCGGCGGACGTCTACGAGCGCGGCGAGCACGCGGCGACCGCTCGGGCCGCCGAGTAGCGCCGGACCGGGGGACGGGATCATGGGGGACACGACCGTGGGGGACGGGATGAGGAACGACGACGGCGTGCGTGATCTGCCGGGGGTGCACCTGCGCTGGCTCGCGCTCGACGAGCAGCGCCTCGACGCCGAGCGGCTGCTGCCGCTGCTCGGCACGGCGGAGCGGGAGCGCTACCGCGCGACGGGGTCGGCGGCGGTGGCGGAGCGCTTCGTCTTCGGCCGCGTCCTGCTGCGCATGCTCGCGGGCGAGCTCCTGGGGCTGTCCGCCTCGATGGTCCGGGTCACCGCCCGCTGCTCCCGCTGCGGTGGTCCGCACGGGCGCCCCTGGATCGAGGGCGCCGAGCACCTCTCCGTCAGCATCGCGCACTGCCCGGGCGCGGTCGTCGTCGCGGCCAGCAGCGCGGGCGTCGTCGGGGTCGACGTCGAGCCGGTCGCGGGTCCGCCCGAGCGCGGCGTCGCGATCACGCGGATCGCCGGCGCTCCCTTCGCGACGGGCGGGTTCCGCGCCGCCGACCCGATCCTGCACTGGACCCGCATCGAGGCCGCGCTGAAGGCCGACGGCCGCGGGCTGGACGTCGATCCGCGGCGCGTCCGGATCCACGAGTCGCGCTTCACCGCGGAGGCTCGCATCGACAGCACGCGCTTCCGGCTCGCCGAGCCGCACCTCGACCCGTCGCTCCGGGTCAGCGTCGCGCTGGGCGACTCCGTCGGCGGTGCCGGTCCGATCATCGGCTGGCGCCGCGAGCACGGCGACGCGCTCGAGGACTCGCTGGTCTCAGCGGGCGGCCGGTAGCGGCGGCAGCCGCACGTCGACGAGCCAGGCGTCGAGCAGCGCTTCGACAGCCGAGACGGCCGTGCCGCCCGCGATCGCCGAGCCGCCGGCGACCTCGGCGCAGAGCGCGCGGAAGTCGTCCTCGCTCGCGGTGCCGGACGCGTGCCGCGCGGTCCAGATGCGCAGGAGCTGGAAGAACACCTCGTCGCCGAGCCGGAGCCGCAGCGCGTGCAGCGTCAGCGCGCCCCGCTTGTAGACCCGGTCGTCGAAGAGGTCCACCGGTCCCGGGTCGCCCAGCACGAGGTCCTGGCGCTGGAACCGCAGGAGCGCGTGGTGCCGGCGGGCCTGGGCGTCGGCGCTGGGCCCGCCCGACTCCTCCGACCAGAGCCACTCGGCGTAGCAGGCGAAGCCCTCGTTCAGCCAGATGTGCCGCCAGCGGGCGAGGCCGACGCTGTTGCCGAACCACTGGTGCGCGAGCTCGTGGGCGATCAGCCGCTCCGAGCCGCCGCGGCCGTCGACGTGGTTCGCGCCGAACACGGCCATGCCCTGCGCCTCCAGCGGGATCTCCAGCTCGTCCGCGGTGACCACGACGGTGTACTGGCGGAACGGGTACGGGCCGAAGACCCGGGAGAAGAACGCGAGCATGGCGCTGAGCGGTGCGAAGTCGCGCGCGACCCGCGCGGCCAGCGCGGCCGGGCGCGCGAGCGTGACGGCCACTCCGGAAAGCAGGCGGTCCTCGAGCACGTAGCGGCCGATCTGCACCGACGCGAGGTAGCTCGCGGTCGGCTCCCGCTGCTCGTAGAGCCAGGTGCGCCGGCCCGAGCGCTCGCTCGTCTCGAGCAGCACGCCGTTCGCGAGCACGGAGTAGCCCTCCTCCGCGCTCACCCGGATCCGGTAGGTCGCCTTGTCGGCGACGTCGTCGTTGCAGGGGTACCAGGTCGACGCGCCGGAGGGCTGCGAGGCGACGAGCACGCCGTCGGTCAGCTCCTCCCAGCCGAGTTCGCCCCAGTGGCTGGCGCGCGGCCCGGGGTGCCCGCCGTACTCGATCTCGACGACGGCGCTCGCGCCGGCCTCGAGCGGCTCGGCGGGGGTGACCCGGAGCTTGTGCGCGGCCTGATCGCTGCGCGCCTTGCGTCCGGCGACCCGCACCCGCGTCGCTCGGAGGCGGCTCAGATCGAGCGAGAAGCGGCGCAGCGGCTGCAGCGCGACGATCCGCAGGGTCGCTCGGCCGGCGAGCCGGTTGCTCGAGACCCGGTAGTCCAGGTCGAGCTCGTAGGACTCGACGCGGTAGCCGGTGTTGCCGATGCCGGGGAGGTACGGGTCGCCTGCCGTCTCCAGCCCGGTCTGCGCGTCGCTCACGCGACGGGCGCGTGGTAGTCGCCGACACGGACCTCGCGCCACGGGCCGATCGGGTTGCCGCTCCAGCGGCTGCCCGCGGGCACGAGCTCGCCGCGCATGACGAGGGAGGCGGGGCCGACCGTGCCGTGCGCCGCGATGGTCGCGGCGGGGAGGATCACGCTGTGCGGGCCGAGGGTCGCGCCGGCGTCGAGACTCACGAGATCCATGCTCATGATTCGATCATGGAACAGGTGGGTCTGCACGACGCAGCCCCGGTTGACGGTCGCTCCGTCGCCCAGATCGACCAGATCGGCCTCCGGGAGCCAGTAGCTGTCGCACCAGACTCCGCAGCCGATCCGCGCGCCGAGGCTCCGCAGCCACCAGACGAGGGCGGGCGTTCCGGCCGCGGCGTGCGCGAACCACGGCGCCGCCACCATCTCGGTGAAGGTGTCGGCGAGCTCGCTGCGCCAGACGAAGGAGGACCAGAGCGGGTGCTCGCTCGGGCGGACGCGCTGGATGAGGAGCCACTTCGCCGCGGTCGAGACGCCTGCGGCGACCGCGCCTGCGGCGAGCAGGACGACACCGCCGACCACCGCCGTCGCCGGTGCCCCGATCACCGGCACCAGTGCCAGCAGGGCCGCGACGACGCCGAGGCCGATCGCGATCGAGACGACGACCGGGACGAAGCGCAGCAGCTCCCAGACGATCCGGGCGGCGCGGAGGCGCGCGGCCGGCCGGAACGTGCGCGCCGACTCCGCCTCGACCACCGTGCGCCGCAGCCGCACCGGCGGCGAGCCGAGCCAGGACGAGCCCGCCTTCGACTTGCGCGGGGCGGAGGAGAGGACCGCGACAAGCCCGCCCGCCGGCACCGTGTGTCCGGGCGCCGCCATCCCGGAGTTCCCGAGGAACGCGCGCTCGCCGATCTCGGCGCGGGCGAGCCGCATCCAGCCGCCGCCGAGGGCGTAGGAGGCGACGAGGGTGTCGTCGGCGAGGAAGGCGCCGTCCCGGATGGTGGTCATCGCGGGCAGCAGCAGCACGGTCGAGGCCTCGACGTCGCGGCCGACCTTCGCGCCGAGCAGCCGCAGCCAGACCGGCGTGAACAGGCCGGAGTAGAGCGGGAAGAGGAGGGCACGGGCGTGGTCGAGCAGGCGCTCCGTGGACCAGACCTGCCAGCCGATCCGGCCGCGGACGGGATGCGTGCCGGCCTCGACGCCGCGGCCGAGCAGGCGCACGAGCACGACGACCAGGCCCGCCAGCACGACGCCGGTGACGGCGACCGCGGGGACGAGGGCGGCGACGGCGCGGGGGAGCGCCTCCGCGAGATCCGCTGCGCCCTGCACGGCGAGGGCGAGCACGCCGAGTCCCGCCGCGAAGGAGACGACCGGCACGGCGGCGAGGCCGACCGCCGAGACCGCGTAGGCCCAGACCCACGGCGTCGCACGCGGCGGGCGCTCGGCGGGGAAGCCCGCGCTCGCCTTGCCGAGGCGCTGCGCGGGCGAGCCGCCCCAGCGCTGGCCGGCCGGCACCCGGCCGAAGACCGCGGAGCCGGGCTCGATCTGCGCGTTCTTGCCGATGCGGGTTCCCGGCAGGAGGGTGCTGCGGGCGCCGACCGTGCTGCCGGCGCCGACGCGGACCGCGCCGACCCGCAGGACGTCGCCGTCGATCCAGTAGCCGGAGAGGTCCACCTCCGGCTCGATGGCGGCGCCGCGGCCGAGAGTGAGCATCCCGGTGAGCGGCGGGAGCGAGTGCAGGTCGACGTCGTCGGCGATCCGGGCGCCGAGCGCACGGGCGTAGTGCGCGACCCAGGGTGCTCCGGCGAGGCTGACGGCACCGAGCTGGTGGGCGATCCGCTCGGCGAGCCACAGCCGCAGGTGCACCCCGCCGCCGCGCGGGTGGTCGCCGGCGCGCACCCCGCGCAGCAGTGCGCGGGCGGCGAGGACGGTGAGGCCCATCCGGCCGAACGGAGTGCAGAAGAGGGCGAACGCGACGACGAGCCCGGGCAGCGGCACGGTGGGCAGCCAGCCGAAGCCGGGCAGCAGGTCGAGGAAGGCGCAGACCGTGAGCACGACCGTCGTCCAGCGGGCGCCGCTCAGCACCAGGAGCGGCGCGCCGAGGAGGGTCTGCAGCACCTGCATCCGGCGCGGGACCGGGGCGATCCGGTGGCTCGAGACCTCCCCGGCGCCGGTCGCGCGACTCGAGATCTCGGCCGACATCGCCGCGAGCCGGGGGTGCGCGTAGACGTCGGCGACGGTGAACTCGGGGTCCTGCTCGCGGATGCGGGCGACGAGCTGGGCGGCGGCGAGCGAGCCGCCGCCCAGGTCGAAGAAGTTCGCCCTCTCGTCGACCGGGACGCCGAGGACCTCGCGCCAGAGTCCGGCGAGCCAGGCGGTCCCGGCGTCGAGCCCGGGGTCGGCCGCGGTGCTCTCGGGCAGCGGCCAGGGCAGAGCGGCCCGGTCGACCTTGCCCGATACGCGCGTCGGCAGCTCGTCGACCACCGCGAGCAGCGGGACCAGGGCGGCCGGCAGTTCCTCGCGCAGCCGCGTCAGCGCCGCGTCGCGGTCGAGCTCACGGCCGCCGGCGAGGGCGAGGTAGCCGACGAGCACCTGGATCCCCGCGCCGGTGGTGCGGACGGCGGCCGCCGCGCCCGAGACTCCGGGCAGGCCCTGCAGCGCCGCCTCGACCTCGCCGAGCTCGATGCGCCGGCCGCCGAGCTTGACCTGGTCGTCGGCGCGGCCCTGGAAGACCAGCCCGGCGCTCTCGAAGCGCACGAGGTCGCCGGAGCGGTAGGCGCGCTCCCAGCCCAGCGTCGGCGCAGGGGCGTACTTCTCGGCGTCCTTCGCGGGGTCGAGGTAGCGGGCCAGGCCGACGCCGCCGATGATCAGCTCGCCGACCTCGCCCTCGCCGACGCGGCGGCCCTCGGGATCGACGACGGCGAGCCGCCAGCCGTCCAACGGCAGGCCGATCCGCACCGGGCCCGGCCCGCCGAGGGGAGCGGCGCAGGCGACGACGGTCGCCTCGGTGGGGCCGTAGGTGTTCCAGACCTCGCGGCCGTCGACGGCCAGGCGCTGGCCGAGCTCGGGCGGGCAGGCCTCGCCGCCGAAGATGAGCAGGCGGACGTTCTCGAGCGACTCGGCGGGCCAGAGCGCGGCGAGGGTCGGCACGGTCGAGACGACGGTGATGCCGTGCGTCGTCAGCCAGGGGCCGAGGTCCATCCCGCTGCGCACGAGCGAGCGCGGCGCGGGCACGAGGCAGGCGCCGTTCCGCCAGGCCAGCCACATCTCCTCGCAGGAGGCGTCGAAGGCGACCGAGAGGCCCGCGAGCACCCGGTCGCCGGGGCCGAGGGGCTCGGCCCGGAGGAAGACGCGCGCCTCAGCGTCGACGAAGGCGGCGGCCGAGCGGTGGCTGACGGCCACGCCCTTCGGTGTGCCGGTCGAGCCCGAGGTGAAGATGATCCAGGCGTCGTCCTCGAGGGTCGGCGGCTGCAGCAGCGGGATCGAGGCGGTGCTGGGGTGCGGCGCCGACCCGGTGAACAGTCGCGCGGGCTCCGCGTCGGCGCGCTCGAAGCGTCCGGAGCCGGTGATGACACCGCGGACGGCGGCCTCGCCGAAGACGAGTCGCGCCCGCTCCTCGGGGTCGTCGGCGTCGACCGGGACGTAGGCGGCACCGGCGGCGAGGATGCTGAGGATCGCGAGGTAGAGCTCGCGCGAGCCGCTGGCCATCCGCACGCCCACTCGATCGCCGCGACGCACCCCGGCGGCGGTCAGCTCGGCGGCGGCGGAGACGACGCGGGCGAGCAGCTCGCGGTAGCTGAGGGCGCCGGCGGGATCCTCGAGCGCGGAGGCGTCGGGGTGGCGCTCGGCGGTGTCGCGGAGCACGTCGATCAGGGTCCGCGGTGCCGTGGCGAGGGCGCCGGCGTCGAGGAGGTCCTGGGGATGCGCGTCCGTGCTCACGAGTGCTCTCCGTTCCGGCCGCGCGTCCGGGAGCGGGTCGGCCGGGGCGCCACGGTAGGGGCACCCGGTGTCGCGGAGGTGAACAGCCGGTGCCCCGCGCGGACGCGGAGCACCGGCGGTCGGCCTAGTGCGCGACCATCGGCCGCGGGCCGTCCGTCTCGGCGGGGCGCTTCACGAAGAAGGCGGCGACGATCGCGGCGGTCGCGATCGAGGCTCCCCAGACGAACGCGGAGTGGATGCCGCCCGCCGTGGCGACGACTTCGTCGACGCCCTCGCGGGCGAGCGCGGCCGACTGCACCGAGAGCACCGTGACGAACAGCGCCGTGCCGGCCGCGCCGCCGAGCTGCTGGACCGTGCCGATGATCGCGCTGCCGTGCGAGTAGAGCGCGGGGCGCACCGAGCCGAGGCCCGCGGTGAACAGCGGAGTGAAGACCAGCGCGAGGCCGAGGCTCAGCACCACGTGCAGGGAGAGGATGAACCAGGAGACCGAGTTCTCGTCGAGCGTCGTGTAGCCCCAGAGCGCACCGGCCACGATGATCGAGCCGGGCACCAGCAGCACCCGCGGGCCGAAGCGGTCGTAGCCGCGGCCGACGAACGGCGCGAGCAGACCCATCAGCAGCCCGCCCGGCAGCAGCAGCAGACCGGTCTCGAGCGGGGTGAGGCCGAGCACGTTCTGCGTGTAGAGCGGGAGCAGGATCAGCGTGCCGAAGAGCGCCGACATGCTCACCGCCATCATCACGATGACCACGGTGAAGTTGCCCGAGGAGAAGGTGCGCAGGTCCAGCAGGGCGCGGTCGGTCTTCTGCAGCAGCAGCTGGCGGACGATGAAGGCGGCGAGCGCGACACCGGCGACGACGAAGGGCACCCAGGGAGCGACGATCGCCTCGCCGCCCTCGCCGAGGCTGCTCAGGCCGTAGACCAGGCCGCCGAAGCCGAAGACCGAGAGGACGACGGAGAGCGAGTCGATCGGGATCTTGCGCGGCTCGGTGACGTTCTCGACCTTGCGGAGGCCCAGGATCAGCGCGCCGACGGCGATCGGCAGCACGATCCAGAACATCCAGCGCCAGCTGAGGAAGTTGAGGATGACGCCCGAGATCGTCGGCCCGACGGCGGGTGCGACCGAGATGACGATGGAGATGTTGCCCATCATCCGGCCGCGGATCGCCGGCGGCACGAGGGTCATCACGGTGGTCATCAGCAGCGGCATCATGATCGCCGTGCCGCCGGCCTGCACGACGCGCGCGGCCAGCAGGACCTCGAAGGTCGGCGCGAGCGCGGCGCTGAGCGTGCCGAGGCTGAAGAGGGTCATCGCGGCGGCGAAGAGCGTGCGGGTGTGCAGCCGCTGGATCAGGTAGCCGGTGATCGGGATGACGACCGCCATCGTCAGCATGAACGCGGTGGACAGCCACTGGCCCACGTGAGCTTCGACACCGAAGTCGCGCATGAGGTCGGGCAGCGCCACGCTCATGATCGTCTCGTTGAGGATGACGACGAAGGCCGAGACCAGCAGCAGGCTGATCACCAGGCGGCTGCGCGGATCGAGGGCCGTCGAGGGCGTGTCGGCCGCGGCGGCGGGCCGCGTCTCGGGAAGGGTGCGCTCGGTCACTGGTGCGTCTCCGGTCGTGAAGGGGATCGTCGTGAGGGGGCGCATCGCCAGGGTGACGTCGATGCGACGGGTGGTACGAGACTCAGAACACTGCCAGGCGCCTCCGACATTCCCGATCGGCCGACATCCGTCGCACAACCGGCGTGTCGGCCGCGAGGCAAGCGGTGGCGCGACGGCGCACCGCCGCCGCCGTTCTGCATGCTGGTCGAGCAGCCCCGCAGGGGCCAGTCGCGACTGCATGCCGGTCGAGCAGCCCGCAGGGGCCTGCCGCGACTGCATGCTGGTCGAGCAGCCCCGCAGGGGTGTATCGCGATTGCATGCTGGTCGAGTAGCCCCGAAGGGGCGTATCGAGACCCACCGTCCCCAGCAGGGCAGGTCGACAGTCGTCTCGTCTGTCGCCGGTGGATCTCGATACGCCCGCTCTGCGGGCTACTCGATCAGCAGGACGCCCGCGCGATCGTCACTCGACGGGAACCGGATCCCCGATCAGGCACCGACCGGTGGCGAGTGGTGCGACGCTCGCCCCGAGGTATTTCGTGTCACCGTCCTCACCTGACGCCTTGTGCCGGTACTGACCCACGAAGCACGAGTCACCGACTTTCACCGCGACGAAGACCGCATCGGCCCGCTCCTCCGCTGTCGTGATATCGACGGTGATCTCTACATCAGCCCGAGCGAAGCCGCCAGCAATGAGGGCCAGGGCAAGATCCCGGCCGGTCGGATCGCCGATCGTCGCGACAGTGGCCCGATTGATCGAATTGAAGGTCTCGAGATTCAAGCTCGTTGCTTGGTTCGTCGTTGCAGCGTCTGAAGTGCCAATGGTTGTAGACGGGACAGGAGTCGGCTCCTTCCCACGGGGAGATGCAGTTGTGCACCCACTGAGGACGAAACACGCGGCAGCAATGACCGCAGTCGTCTGGGACGAGCGACTTCGGAACCGTGCCCGCGATTGCTCTACTTCGGGGCGGACTCTTTCAGGGCTGCGTTCTGGTTCAACCCTTCGAGGCGTCAATGAGGTACCCATATCCATCCACGAAGGGGCAGTTCTTGAGGATCTTCCAGCCCTCGGTCCGGTACGCCTTCACTTCTGCGCGGCACGCGGATGAAGTCGTGAAATATCTACCGCTGTATTGAATTGCACTGGCCGAATTCGGTGTAGCGGCAAGTAGCGCGGCACCGATCAGCCCCGCCATCGCGGTCAGGGATGTCCATTTAGTCAACTGGAGTCGCATCATCGTCCTTCCATTACGCGGGCATCGTCGCCCTTGTCTGCGGAAAACGATAGGTAGGATGCGGCACCGAGAATCGCGAATGGTCAGGAATGGCGGGGAATCGGCGCGCGACGTCGGCTCAGGGGCTCGGCACGGCTCGAGCTAACCTTTGAGCACCGCCGCGAACGCGTCCGCCGCCGCGTCCGCGTCCGCGGGCGTCGACTCCGCGCCGAAGCTGAACCGCACCGCCGTCTGGGCGACGGCCGGCTCGAGGCCGAGCGCCAGGAGCGTCGGCGACGGCTCGTCGCGGCCGGCCGCGCAGGCCGAGCCGCTGGACACCACGACGCCGCGCTCCTCCAGGGCGAGCAGGATCGACTCGCCGCTGCGTCCCGGCACGACGAACGACGCGATCGAGGGGAGCCGGTGCTCCGCCGCCCCGAGCGGCACGGCCCGCGGCACCTCCGCCGCCACCCGCGCCGCGAACGTGTCGCGCACCGCCGAGACGCGGGCGCCCCGCGCGGGATCCACGAGCTGCACCGCCGCCCCGAGTGCCACCGCGAACGCCACGTTCTCGGTCCCCGAGCGCCGCGCCCGCTCCTGACCGCCGCCGTGCACGAGCGGCTCGAACGGCACGCGACTGCGCAGCAGCAGTGCCCCCACGCCCTTCGGCGCCCCGAGCTTGTGCCCCGAGATCGACACCGCGTCCGCGCCGAGTCCGACCAGGTCGATCCACCCCGCCGCCTGCACCGCGTCCACGTGCAGCGGGATCCGGTGCGGCCGGCAGAGCGCCGCGATCGCCGGCACGTCCTGCAGCGTGCCGATCTCGTTGCTCGCCGCCAGCACCGAGACCAGCGCCGTGTCCGGCCGCAGCAGCGCGGCGAGCGCCACCGGATCGAGCCGCCCCTCGCCGTCCACCGGCGCGACCGACACCTCGAAGCCGTGCAGCCGCCGCAGATGGTCGGCGGACTCCACCGTCGCCTCGTGCTCGATCGCCGAGATCACGACGTGCCGGCCGCGTCCCGCGGCGAGACCGCCGAGCGCGATGCCCTTGACCGCCGTGTTGATCGACTCCGTCCCGCCCGAGGTGAAGAGGACCTCCGAGCCGCGCCCGCCGAGGAAGCGCGCCACGTGCCGCCGCGCCTCCTCCAGCGCGCGCGCCGCCGACGCGCCCAGCGCATGACTGCTCGACGGGTTGCCGTACTCACCGGTCAGGAACGGCCACATCGCCTCGAGCACCTCGCGGCGCACGGGCGAGGTCGCCGCGTGGTCGAGGTAGATCACGCGGCCTGAGCCTCGATCGCGATGTCGAGGCCGAGGTCGAGCGAGCGGACGCTGTGCGTGAGCGCTCCGACGGAGATCACGTCGACGCCGGCCTCGGCGATCGCGCGGACCGTGTCGAGGTTCACCCCGCCGCTGGCCTCGACAACGGCCCGGCCGCCGATCAGCGCGACGCCCTGCGCCAGCTGCTCGGGCGTGAAGTTGTCGAGCATGATCGTGTCGGCGCCGCCGGCGAGGGCCGCGCCGATCTGCTCCAGCCGGTCGACCTCGACCTCGATGTGCGTCGTGTGCGAGACGGCCGCGCGCGCGGCGAGCAGCGCCTCCGTCAGGTCGAGTCCGCGCTGAGCGAGGATCGCGAGGTGGTTGTCCTTCGCGAGGATCGCGTCCGAGAGCGAGAAGCGGTGGTTGTGCCCGCCGCCGCTGCGCACCGCGTGCCGCTCGAGGGCGCGCAGTCCCGGCGTGGTCTTCCGGGTGTCGACGATGCGCGCGCGCGTGCCCGCCACGGCCTCGACGTAGCGCGCGGTCAGCGTCGCGATGCCGCTCATCCGCTGCACGAGGTTGAGCGCCACGCGCTCGCCGCGCAGCACCCCGCCGGCGGGGCCGTCGATCCGCGCGAGGACGTCGCCGGCCGCGAAGACCGTCCCGTCCGCGGCGACGTCCTGCACGCGGATCCGCGAGTCGGCCTGCAGGAACGTGCCGAGCAGCACCGCGCCGCCGCTGAAGACGCCGGGCTCGCGGGCGACGAGGGCCGCGGAGGCCGTCGCGTCGGCGGGCAGGAGGGTGTCGGAGGTGAGGTCGCCCCAGGGGGCGTCCTCCTCCAGGGCCAGGGTGACGATGCGCTCGATGCTCTGACGGGTCAGCACGGGACGGCGACCTTTCTCGTACCGGCGACGCGGTAGGCGCTCGCCGAGGGGTGGGGGTGGTCGGTGCGGTGGTGGGCGCCGCGCGACTCGGCGCGGGCCAGGGCGGCGTCGATCAGGGCGAGACCGCAGGCGCGGAGGTTCGCGTCCTCCAGCGTCGCTCTCGACAGCGGCGCGGGGGAGCCGGCGGCGGCGAGAGAGGTCCGTGCCGTCTCGAGGCCCGCGGCGTCGCGCGAGAGTCCCGCGCCGGTCCAGAGCGTCTCCTGCAGCTGCGCGCGGTCGAGCGCGAGCGGCACGAGGGCGGAGAGCTCCGGCGCCTCGGACGAGGGCTCCGCAGGCGGTCCGTCGAGCGCCGCCGCGACCCGCCGCGCGAACACCACGCCCTCGAGCAGGCTGTTCGACGCCAGCCGATTCGCGCCGTGCACGCCGGTGCAGGCGACCTCGCCGACGGCGAAGAGCCCAGGGAGGCTGCTCCGCCCGTCGAGGTCGGTGGCGATCCCGCCCATCCAGTAGTGCGCGGCCGGCGTCACGGGGATGAGGTCGTCGGCGAGCGAGAGCCCGCCCGCGCGGCAGGCGGCGGAGATGGTGGGGAAGCGGTGCGCGAGCACGTCCGCGGGGATCGCCCGCGCGTCGAGGTGCACCGGCAGTCCGCCCTGGAGCAGCATCCGGTCGGCGATCGCACGGGCGACCACGTCGCGGGGCGCCAGCTCGGCGTCCGGGTGCACCCCGACCAGGAAGCGCTCACCCGCGGCGTCGCGCAGCACCGCGCCCTCGCCGCGGACCGCCTCCGAGACCAGGAACCCGCCGGCCAGCGCGAGCCAGGTGGGGTGGAACTGGTAGAACTCGAGGTCGGCCGTCTGGGCACCGGCCCGGAGCGCCGCGGCGAGCCCGTCGCCGGTCGCGACCGCGGGATTGGTGGTGTGCCGGTAGAGCTGCCCGGCGCCGCCGGTCGCGAGGACGACCGCGTCGGCGTCGATCCGCTCGACCCGTCCGTCCCGCAGCACGTCGACACCGGTCACGGCGGCGCCCGGGCGCACCAGGTCGACCAGCACCGTCTCCTCGAGCACCGTGACGGCGGCGGCGCGCACCGCGGCGACGAGCGCCTCCTCGATTGCGGAGCCGGTCGCGTCGCCGCCGGCGTGCAGGATCCGCGGCCGCGAGTGCGCTCCCTCCAGCCCGCGGGCGAGGTCGTCGCCGTCGCGGTCGAAGCCGACGCCCCACGCCTGCAGCGCAGCGACCGCCGCCGGCCCCTCGGCGCAGAGCACCTCGACGGCCGAGCGCGAGCAGAGCCCGGCGCCCGCGGTCAGGGTGTCCTCGACGTGCAGCGCGACGGAGTCTCCCGCCGCCGTGACGGCGGCGATCCCGCCCTGCGCGGCGCGGGTGCTCGACTCCGCGAGCGCGCCCTTGGTGACGAGGACGACCTCGTGCCGGCGCGAGGCCAGCAGGGCGACGACCAGGCCGGCGATCCCGCTGCCGACCACGACGACGCGGGCCATGTCAGACCCCTGCCACGGGAGCAGGAGCGGGAGCAGGAGTCACCGGACCGGCCGGCGGCACCGCGGCGAGCATCCGCTCGAGCGCCACGCGCGCCTGGTCCTGAACCGACTCGTCGACCGAGATCCGGTTGTGCACCGTCCCCGCGACGAGCCCCTCCAGCACCCAGGCGATGTACCCCGGGTGGATGCGGTACATCGTCGAGCACGGGCAGACCACGTCGTCGAGGCAGAAGATGGTGTGCTGCGGGTACTGCACTGCGAGGCGCTGCACCAGGTTGATCTCGGTGCCGATCGCGAAGGTGCTGCCCGCCGGCGCGGCCTGGATCGCCTTGACGATGTAGTCGGTCGAGCCGTACTCGTCCGCCGCGTCGACGACCGCCATCGGGCACTCCGGGTGCACGATCACGCGGACGTCCGGGTGCTGGAGCCGCGCGCGCTCGATCTGCGCGACGGTGAAGCGCTTGTGCACCGAGCAGAAGCCGTGCCAGAGGATGACCTGCGCGTCGAGCAGCGTCGCCTCGTCCGAGCCGCCGCCCGGCTTCCGCGGGTTCCACATCGGCATCCGCTCGAGCGGCACGCCCATCGCCTTCGCGGTGTTGCGGCCGAGGTGCTGGTCCGGGAAGAAGAGGACCCGCTGCCCGCGAGCGAACGCGTCCTCGAGCACGGTGGTCGCGTTCGACGAGGTGCAGACCACGCCGCCGTTCCGTCCGCAGAAGGCCTTCAGCGCCGCGGAGGAGTTCATGTAGGTCACCGGGATCAGCGGCACCCGGCCGTCGGCGTCCGGCTCGGTGCCGTAGAGCTCGGTCAGCTCGGCCCACGCGTCCTCGACCGAGTCGATGTCGGCCATGTCCGCCATCGAGCAGCCCGCGGCGAGGTTCGGCAGGATGACCGCCTGGTCCGGCCGGGAGAGGATGTCCGCCGTCTCGGCCATGAAGTGCACGCCGCAGAAGACGATCGCCTCGGCGTCGGGCCGGTTCGCCACCGCCTTCGCGAGCTGGAAGGAGTCGCCGACGAAGTCCGCGTACTGCACCACCTCGTCGCGCTGGTAGAAGTGACCGAGCACGACGACCCGCTCGCCCAGCGTCTCCTTCGCCGCGAGGATGCGGCGGTGCAGCTCGTCGGCGCTCGCCGCGGTGTACTCGTCCGGCAGCCGGCCCTGCACGGGCGACGCCGCGGGGATCGGGTCCGCCTGCGAGGCGCCGGGGCCGTAGGCCGGGAGGCCGAGGTCGAACGACCAGGGCGCGTCGGCGAGCTCGGGTGCGCAGGTCGCGCCGGGGGCGGCTCCCCGCTCGATGAGCTGGATGGTGCTGTCGACCGATGTCACGGTGTCTCCTCGATGGTGCGGTTCGGACGGCGGCGGCGGCCGGTGCGGGGCCGGCGGCGGCCTGGTGCGGGCGGCGGCCGGTGCTAGACCGGCAGGGGCCCGTTGTCGACGAGTGCCACGGACCCGTCGTAGCGGTACAGCCGGGGCGGGCGGTGACGGGTGCCCGTCAGCCGCTGCTCGGTCGGCACCACGGTCTTGGAGGCCTCGATCGTCCGGCGGAAGTTCGCCGGGTCGAGGGGCTTCTGCAGGACGGCCTCGTGCACCTCGCGCAGCTGGGCGAGCGTGAAGGTCTCGCCGAGGAAGGCCTGCGCGATCCGGGAGTACTCCATCTTGTTGCGCAGGCGCCAGAGGGCGTAGTCGACGATCAGCCTGTGATCGAAGGCCAGCTCGGGCAGCAGATCGGTGCAGAGCCAGGCGACGTTCTCGTCCACGATCGCTGCGTCGGCCTCGGAGGTGCGCACCAGGGCCCAGTAGACGATCGAGACCACGCGGCGCTCGCCGCGGGAGCGCTCGGTGCCGCCGACGGCGTACAGCTGCTCGAGGTAGCGCGGAGCGAGGCCCGTCGTCTCGCGGAGGGTGCGGCGCGCCGCCTCGGCGAGGTCCTCGTCGGGCCGGAGCGGACCGCCGGGCAGCGCCCAGAGCCCCCGGTAGGGATCGCGCAGCCGGCGGACGACGGGGATCCAGACGGCGGCGGCCCCGGTCTCCGGGTGCGGGCGCAGCGCGAAGATCACGGTCGACACCGCGAGCTGCGGCACTGCTGCCTCCACGAGCCCCTCCCTAAAGGTCACCCTGACCCTAACGACTCCCTGAAGCTTAGTGTCACCCCGACCCGAACACCACCCCGGCACCCGTCCTCCTCCCCGCCTCGAGATGCCACTTGTGCACGCGACACGCCGAGGAAAGCGTGCACAAGTGGCATATCGCGAGGGGGAGGGACAGCGCGCGCGCCCGCCCGCTAGGGTGAGCGGACAACCGAATACCGGGCCGCATACGCGACGCGGGAGAGCCGACTCCGGTCGGCACCGAAGGAGCAAGCCTCCCCGCCAATCTCTCAGGTCTTGTACCGCGTCGAACTGGCCACTCTGGAAAGCGATCCGCAGAGGATCCGCCGATGGTGAAAGCGATCGCCCCGCGAGGGGCGGCGTGAATCTCTCAGGCACCACGACAGAGGGGGAGTTCCCACGGCACTGCTGTGCCACGCATCACCGACCTGTGCGGGCGCGTGCGCAGCACTGCGACGAAATGGAGAACTCCCACATGTCCGAAGAAAACTCTGCCGACGAGAACACTGTCGAAGGCATCTCCGCTCAGACGGCCCCTGTCGAGTCCGGCGCCCCCGAGACCGGCGGCATCGAGATCGACTCGCCCGACGCCACCGCGCCGAGCACCGAGCCCCGCCGCTCGCCGCTGCACGACGTGCACATGGCCGCCGGCGCCTCCTTCACCGACTTCGCCGGCTGGTGGATGCCCGTCCGCTATTCCGGCGACCTCGCCGAGCACCACGCGGTCCGCACCGCGGCGGGCCTCTTCGACCTCTCCCACATGGGCGAGATCCTCGTCGTCGGACCCGAGGCGGTGGACGCCCTCGATTACGCGCTCGCGAGCGACCTCTCCGCCGTCGCCGTCGGCCGGGCGAAGTACACCCTCCTGCTCGACCGCACCGGCGGCGTGATCGACGACCTCGTCGTCTACCGCACCGGCGAGGACCGCTTCATGGTCGTCGCGAACGCGGCCAACCGTCACGTGGTCGCCGAGCAGCTGCGCGACCGCACCGCGATGTTCGAGTGCGAGCTCTACGACGAGAGCGACGATGTCGCCCTGATCGCGATCCAGGGCCCGCGCTCGCTGGAGATCCTGCAGAACGTGCAGGGCCTCGCGATCGAGGTCGACCGCGGCGAGGAGTCGGTGCTCGACACCGACGACGCCGCCCGCCTGCTCGAGGAGCTGCGCTACTACCGCGCCGTCCCCGCCACCTTCGAGGCGCACCCGATCCTGATCGCCCGCACCGGCTACACCGGCGAGGACGGCTTCGAGATCTACGTCGCCCCCGACACCGCCCCGGAGCTCTGGGAGGCGCTCGCCGAGACCGGCGCCGGCGCGGGCCTCGTCCCCGCCGGGCTCGCCGCGCGCGACACCCTCCGCCTCGAGGCGGGCATGCCGCTCTACGGCCACGAGCTCTCCCGCGACGTCTTCCCCGCGCAAGCCGGCCTCGGCCGCGTCGTCGCCCTCGGCAAGCCGATCGACTTCGTCGGCCGCGCGGCCAGCGAGGAGGGCCCCTCCGGCGACGCCCCCGTGCTGGTCGGCCTGATCGGCGAGGGCCGCCGCGCCGCCCGCGCCGAGTACAGCGTTCACGGCCCCGACGACGACGTCATCGGCGTCGTCACGAGCGGCGTCCTCTCGCCCACCCTCGGCGTGCCGATCGCGATGGCCTACGTCGCGCCGGCCTCCGCGCAGCCCGGCAGCGTCGTCTCCGTCGACATCCGCGGCAGCCGGCTCCCGATGACCGTCACCGAGCTCCCCTTCTACTCCAGAAAGAAGAACTGACCATGGCCGTTCCCACCGAGCTCCAGTACACCTCCGACCACGAGTGGATCCTGGTCGAGGGCGAGACCGCGACCGTCGGCATCACCGCCTACGCCGCCGACAAGCTCGGCGACGTCGTCTTCGTCGAGCTGCCCGAGGCGGGCACGCGGGTCGAGGGCGGCTCCGTCGTCGGCGAGATCGAGTCGACCAAGTCGGTCGGCGAGCTGTTCGCACCTGTCGACGGCGAGGTCCTCGAGACCAACGCCGCGGTCGTCGACAGCCCCGAGCTGGTCAACGCCGACCCCTTCGGCGACGGCTGGCTGATCAAGGTGCGCTTCGACGCGCTGCCGGACGGCCTGCTCGACGCCGCCGCCTACGACGAGCTGGTGGGCGAGTAGATGGCGGCCCGCACCCCCGGAGAGTTCGAGTCCCGCCACATCGGGACCGACGCCGACGCCCAGCGCACCATGCTCGCCGCCCTCGGCTACGACTCCGTCGACGCGCTGGTCGAGGCCGCCGTCCCCGAGTCGATCCACGTCCGCGACCTCGCGCCCGTCCTCCCCGCGCCGGCCACCGAGGCCGAGGCGCTGGCCGAGCTGCGCGCCCTCGCTGCGCGCAACACCCTCCGCCGCCCGCTGATCGGCCTCGGCTACCACGGCACGCTCACCCCGGCCGTGATCAAGCGCAACGTCCTCGAGAACCCGAGCTGGTACACGGCCTACACGCCGTACCAGCCCGAGATCTCCCAGGGCCGGCTCGAGGCGCTGATCAACTTCCAGACGATGGTCGCCGACCTCACCGGTCTCGACACCGCCGGCGCCTCGATGCTCGACGAGGGCACCGCCGTCGTCGAGGCGATGCTGCTCGCCCGCCGCGCCTCGAAGGCGAAGACCGACGTCTTCGTCGTCGACTCCGACGCGCTGCCGCAGACCCTCGCGCTGCTGCGCGGCCGGGCGGAGGCGGTGGGCATCCGCATCGTCGAGCTGCCGCTCTCGCGCACCGACGCGGACGACGTGCCCGAGTCCTTCGGCGCCCTCGTCCAGTACCCGGGTGCCTCCGGTCACCTCTGGGACCCGTCCGCCGTCCTCGGCGCGGTCAAGGCGCACGGCGGTCTCGCGATCGTGGCGGCCGACCTCCTCGCACTCACTCTCGTCCGCTCGCCGGGCGAGCTCGGTGCCGACGTCGCCGTGGGCACCACCCAGCGCTTCGGCGTCCCGATGGGCTTCGGCGGGCCGCACGCCGGCTACCTCGCCGTCCGCAAGGGCCTCGAGCGCCAGCTCCCCGGACGCCTCGTCGGCGTCAGCCAGGACGCGGCCGGCAACCCCGCCTACCGGCTCTCGCTGCAGGCGCGCGAGCAGCACATCCGCCGCGAGAAGGCGACCTCGAACATCTGCACCGCGCAGGTCCTCCTCGCCGTGATGGCCGCGATGTACGCGGTCTACCACGGTCCGGACGGCCTCGCCCGGATCGCCGAGCAGGTGCACTCCCGTGCCGCGCTGCTGGCGCGGCTCCTGCTCGACCGCGGACACGCGCTCCGGCACGCCGACTTCTTCGACACCGTCGCGGTCGTCGTCCCGCAGGGTGCGGAGGCGGCCGTCGCCCGCGCCCGCAAGGCCGGCTTCGACCTGCGCCTCGTCGACGCGGACACCGTCGCGGTCGCCCTCGACGAGACGGTGACCCCGGAGGAGGTCGTGGCGGTCGCCGTCGCGATCGGCGACCTCGACGCCCGGCACGGCGTCCTCGCCGGCGCCGCGCGCAGCATCCCCGGCGCGCTGGAGCGGACCACTCCGTTCCTGGTGCACCCCGTCTTCAACACGCACCGCAGCGAGACCTCGATGATGCGCTACCTCAAGCGCCTCGCCGACGCCGACTACGCGCTGGACCGCGGCATGATCCCCCTGGGCTCCTGCACGATGAAGCTCAACGCTGCCGCTGAGATGGAGGCGGTCAGCTGGCCCGAGTTCGCCGGCCTGCACCCCTTCGCGCCCGAGGCCGACGTCGAGGGCTCGCTCGCCCTGGTCGACCAGCTCGAGCGCTGGCTCGCGCACCTCACCGGCTACGACTCCGTCTCCCTGCAGCCGAACGCCGGCTCGCAGGGCGAGCTCGCCGGGCTCCTCGCGATCCGCGGCTACCACCGCTCGCGCGGCGACGAGGCGCGCACCGTCTGCCTCATCCCTTCGAGCGCCCACGGGACGAACGCGGCCAGCGCGGTCCTCGCCGGCATGCGCGTCGTGGTCGTCGCCTGCGACGAGCTCGGCAACGTCGACCTCGACGACCTCCGCGCGAAGATCGCCGAGCACGCCGAGGGCCTCGCCGCCCTGATGATCACCTACCCGTCCACCCACGGCGTCTACGAGCACGAGGTCGCCGAGATCTGCCGGCTCGTGCACGAGGCCGGCGGCCAGGTCTACGTCGACGGCGCGAACCTCAACGCGCTGCTCGGCTTCGCCCGCTTCGGCGACTTCGGCGGCGACGTCTCGCACCTCAACCTGCACAAGACGTTCTGCATCCCGCACGGCGGCGGCGGCCCCGGCGTCGGCCCCGTCGCCGCGAAGGCGCACCTCGCGCCGTTCCTGCCGGGCCACCCGCTCGCGCAGCGGCTCGAGCACTCCGTCGGCCAGCACGGCGAGACCGTCGTCCACGGCGGTGCTCCCGTCTCGGCGGCCCCGTACGGCAGCCCCGGCATCCTGCCGATCTCCTGGGCCTACGCCCGGATGATGGGCGAGGAGGGACTGCGCGCCGCCACCGGCGCGGCGGTCCTCTCGGCCAACTACGTCGCCGCCCGCCTCCGCGAGCATTTCCCGGTGCTCTACACCGGCGGCAGCGGCCTCGTCGCGCACGAGTGCATCCTCGACATCCGCCCGCTCACCGCGGCCACCGGAGTGACCGTGGACGACGTCGCCAAGCGCCTCGTCGACTACGGCTTCCACGCGCCGACGATGAGCTTCCCCGTCGCGGGCACTCTGATGGTCGAGCCGACCGAGAGCGAGGACCTCGCCGAGATCGACCGCTTCATCGACGCGATGATCGGCATCAAAGCCGAGGCCGACCGCGTCGGCGCGGGGGAGTGGCCGGTGGACGACAACCCGTTGCGCAACGCCCCGCACACCGCGGAGTGCCTTGTCGACGCCGAGTGGTCGCACCCGTACAGCCGCGAGGAGGCCGTCTACCCGGTCCGCTCGCTGGTGCGCGGCAAGTACTGGCCTCCGGTCCGCCGCGTCGACCAGGCCTACGGCGACCGCAACCTCGTCTGCGCCTGCCCGCCGATCGAGGCCTTCGCCTGATCCGCGCCTGACGCGCGCCGACGATCCGTCGCGGACGGTCGTGTCCGCTCTCTCGACACGACCGTTCGTGACGGATCGGCCGCCCGGCGCCGGACGACGAGGGGCGTCAGGGCGTCGGAGTGACGGAGGGCGTCGGCTGCGGCGCCGGCGCCGCGAACAGCTCCGGCCAGAGGGCGACCGCCAGCGGGTAGCCCACGAACGACACGATGTCGATGATCGAGTGCGCGATCACCAGCGGCAGCGTGCGCCCGAAGCGCTGGTAGAACAGCCCGAAGACCACACCCATGATCACGTTGCCGATGAACGGCCCGATGCCCTGGTACAGGTGGTAGCTGCCCCGGAGCAGGGCGCTCGCGAACAGGATCCTCCACCGCCCCCAGCCGAGGTCGCCGAGGCGCGCGAAGAGGTAGCCGATCATGATCACCTCCTCCTGCACCCCCGCCCGGATCGCGGAGAGCACCAGCACGGGCACCGTCCACCAGTAGGCGTCCAGCGGCGACGCGACCACCGCGACCGTGATCCCGAGCGCCCGCCCGAGCGCGTACAGACCGATGCCGGGTGCGCCGATCGCCACCGCGAGCACGACTCCCGTGCCGAGGTCGGGAAGCGGCCGGCGCAGGTCGAGCCCGAGTCTCCCGAGCGGACGCCGGCCGCCCTGCCAGAGGAGGAAGACGCAGAGCAGCACCGGCACGAGGTCGAAGAACAGCGCGAGCAGCTGGTAGATCAGGTCGAAGGCCGGCCGGTCGCTGAGCGCCCCGTTGATCGTCGTCGACTGCTGCCCGAGCGAGACCGAGCGGGTGAGCTTGTTGGCGATCGAGACGACGGAGTAGACCGCCGACGCCCCGAGGGAGAGCCCGAGGACCAGGAGGATCTCCGCCCCGATCCGGCCCCGGGACTGTGCGGACGCTGGGGGAGCGGTGGACACGCGGGCCTCTTCCTCGGATTCGCTGGTGTGCGCGGAACGACGCGCAGACGCACGTTTCGTGCGAATTCGCGCAAGGATTCCACCTCCTGGTTACCGCTGTGTAACGGTTTCCTCATCGTTTTGTGGCGATAGGCAGTCGATACATAGTCTCGACGGAGGCATTCGCGCGGTGGCCACCAGTCTCGCGCGCCGACGTCGTCGCCACGCGCACGGCACTCCACGCGTCAGGGAAACCACTTCTCGCGCGCCCCCACACCACTGGAGGAATTGTGAAAATCAGACGTTACGGCCTCGGAGCTCTGGCGCTCGTCGCCGCGAGCACGCTGGTCCTGGCCGGCTGCAGCAGCTCGAACGACTCGGGCGGCGGAGACGCGAGCGGTGACACCGCCGCGATCATCTCCACCAACGGCTCGGAGCCGCAGAACCCGCTGGTCCCGACCAACACCAACGAGGTGGGCGGCGGCAAGATCCTCGACGAGATCTTCGCGGGCCTGGTCTACTACGACGCCGAGGGGGCGCCGAACAACGACGTCGCCGAGTCGATCGAGTCGGACGACGCGCAGAACTACACCATCACCATCAAGGACGGCCTGACGTTCACGAACGGCGACCCGGTGACCTCGAGCTCCTTCATCGACGCCTGGAACTACGGCGCGAAGCTCTCGAACAACCAGCTCAGCTCGTCGTTCTTCGCGAACTTCGAGGGCTACAGCGACACCGAGGACAGCGAGCTCACCGGCCTCAAGGCCGTGGACGACACCACCTTCACCGTGGCGCTCAAGTCCCCGCAGTCGGACTTCCCGATCAGCCTCGGCTACTCGGCGTACTACCCGCTGCCCGCCGTCGCGTTCGACGACATGGCCGCGTTCGGCGAGAACCCGATCGGCAACGGCCCGTACAAGCTGGCCGGCGACGACGCGTGGCAGCACGACGTCCAGATCGACCTGGTCAAGAACGAGGACTACTCCGGTCCCCGCGAGGCGCAGAACGGCGGCCTGAAGATCGTCTTCTACGCCACCCAGGACGCGTCCTACGCCGACCTCCTCGGCGGCAACGTCGACGTGGTCGACCAGATCCCGGACTCCGCCTTCGGCACCTTCGAGAGCGACCTCGGCGACCGCGCCGTGAACCAGCCCGCCGCGATCTTCCAGTCCTTCACCATCCCGGAGCGCCTCGCGCACTTCGGCGGTGAGGAGGGCCAGCTGCGCCGTCAGGCCATCTCGATGGCCTTCGACCGCAAGGAGATCACCGACGTGATCTTCGAGGGCACCCGCACCCCCGCCTCCGACTTCACCTCCCCGGTGATCGACGGCTACAGCGACTCCCTCGAGGGCGCCGACGTGCTCGAGTACAACCCCGACGAGGCCAAGGCGCTGTGGGCTCAGGCCGACGCGATCAGCCCCTGGGACGGCACCTTCAAGATCGCCTACAACGCGGACGGCGGCCACCAGGGCTGGGTCGACGCGGTGACCAACTCGATCAAGAACACGCTGGGCATCGAGGCCGAGGGCGACGCCTACCCGACCTTCGCCGAGGCGCGCACGAAGATCGTCGACCGCTCGATCGAGACGGCGTTCCGCACCGGTTGGCAGGCCGACTACCCGAGCCTCTACAACTTCCTCGGACCGCTCTACGTGACCGGCGCCTCGTCGAACGACGGCGACTACACGAACCCCGAGTTCGACGCTCTCGTCGCCTCGGGTCTCTCCGACGCCGACACCGACGCTGCGAACACCACGTTCCAGCAGGCGCAGGAGACCCTCCTCACCGACCTCCCGGCACTGCCGCTCTGGTACGCGAACGTGACCGGCGGCTACGGCGAGGGCGTGTCGAACGTCGAGTTCGGCTGGAACTCGGTGCCGCTCTACTACGAGATCACCAAGAACTAAGCTCGAACCACTGGGGCGCTTCGCCCGTGCCGCCGGCCACCAGGTCACGGCACGGGCGGAGCGCCCTGTTTCGGTCACAATCGAATGAGGTCCCCATCCATGCGACTCCGGAACCGGCTGGGCTGACATGCTCGCCTACATCGTCCGACGCATCCTGCAAGCCGTCCCCGTGCTCATCGGCACCACGTTCCTCATCTACTTCATGGTCTTCTCCATGCCGGGGAACCCGCTCCTGTCGCTCTTCGGCGACAAGACGCCGAGCCCCGCGCTCCTCGCCCGCCTCGAGGAGCAGTACCACCTGAACGAGCCGTTCATCGTCCAGTACCTGTACTACCTGGGAGGCGTCGTCCGCGGCGACTTCGGCATCTCGTTCTCGGGCCAGTCGGTCAACGAGATCCTCGCCCGCACCTTCCCGGTCACCCTGACCCTCGCGATGATGGCCATCATCATCGAGATCGTCGTGGCGCTGACCATCGGCCTCATCAGCGGACTGCGCAAGGGCAGCTTCTTCGACGCGAGCGCCCTGGTCGTCAGCCTCCTGCTCGTCTCGGTGCCGATCTTCGTGCTCTGCTTCATCGCGCAGTCGTTCTTCGCGATCCAGCTGGGCTGGTTCCCTCCGACGGTCGGTGCCGACGCGTCGTTCCAGAGGCTCCTGCTCCCGGCGATCGTGCTCGCGCTGTTCGTGGTCGCCTCGGCGATCCGCCTGACCCGCGGCTCGGTCATCGAGACCGCCGGCTCGGACTTCGTGCGCACCGCGTACAGCAAGGGACTCTCGCGTCGTCGCGTCATCCCGGTGCACGTCCTGCGCAACTCGCTGATCCCGGTCACCACGCAGTTCGGAGCCGACTTCGGCCTCCTGATCGTCGGTGCCACCGTGACCGAGGGCATCTTCAACGTTCCCGGCGTCGGGAACACGCTCTACCAGGCGATCATCCGAGGGGAGCGACCGACCGTCGTCTCCTTCGTCACGGTCATGGTGCTGTTCTACCTCGTGGTGAACATCCTCGTCGACCTGCTCTACGCCGTACTCGACCCGAGGATCCGCTATGCCAAATGAGTTCTCCGGCGGCGCGCAGAAGGCCCGCCGCATCGACCACTTCGTCGCCCCGCTCGAGGAGACGCCGATCGCGTCCGTCGACGCGGTCAGCCTCGACGAGAAGCCCAGCAACCTCTGGACCGACGCCTGGCGCGACCTGCGCAAGCGCCCGATGTTCTGGATCTCCGGCGTGATGATCGTCGTGATCATCGCGGTCGCCCTGCTCCCCGGCCTGTTCACCTCGGTGGACCCGCGGCAGTGCGCGCTCTCGTTCAGCAACCAGGGCCCGGGTGGCGGCAGCCTGCTCGGCTACACCAAGCAGGGCTGCGACGTCTTCTCGCGCATCATCCACGGCACGTCCACGTCGCTGACCGTCGGCCTGATCGTGATCGTCATCACGACCGTCTCCGGCGTCATCGGCGGCGCGCTGGCCGGCTTCTTCGGCGGCTGGGTCGACACCGTGATCATGCGCCTCGGCGACATCTTCTTCTCGATCCCCTACATCCTCGCCGCGGTCGTCATCATGTCGGTCTTCTCGGCCTACCGGAACGTCTTCGTCATCGCCCTGGCGATCGGAGCGTTCGCCTGGCCCACGACGGCGCGCGTTCTGCGCTCCGAGGTCCTCCGCGTCAAGCAGTCCGACTTCGTCGGCGCCGCCACCGCGACGGGCCTGTCCAAGATGGCGATCCTCTTCCGGCACGTGCTGCCGAACTCGATCGCCCCCGTCATCGTCGTCACGACCATCTCGCTCGGCGCGGCCATCACCGCGGAGGCGACGCTGTCGTTCCTCGGCGTCGGCCTGCCCGGCTCGGTGATGTCCTGGGGCAACGACATCAGCCAGGCGCAGCGCGACCTGCGCACCAACCCGCAGACGCTGATCTACCCGTCGATCGCGCTGACGGTGACGGTGCTGAGCTTCATCCTCCTGGGCGAGTCGCTCCGCGACGCGCTCGACCCGAAGGCGAGGGCCCTCCGATGACGTCCACGACACCGAGCACCCCGCAGGGGCCGCTGCTCCAGGTCACCGACCTCGAGGTCGGCTTCCAGACCGGCAGCGGACTGGTCCCCGCACTCCGTGGCGTCAGCCTGACGATCGAGCACGGCCAGACCGTCGCGATCGTCGGCGAGTCCGGCTCCGGCAAGTCGACGACCGCCGCGGCGATCATCGGCCTGCTCCCCGGCACCGGCACGGTCACCGGCGGCTCCGTCCTGTTCGACGGCAAGGACCTGGCCAAGGCGACCAGGACCGAGCTCGAGGACATCCGCGGCCGCCGGATCGGCTACGTGCCGCAGGACCCGATGTCCAACCTCAACCCGGTCTGGTCGGTCGGCTTCCAGGTCGAGGAGACGATCAAGGCCAACGGCCTCGCCTCCGGCCGCAAGGAGGTCCGCGCCAAGGCGATCGAGGTCCTGCAGAACGCCGGGCTCGCGGACGCCGAGAAGCGGCTCAAGCAGTTCCCGCACCAGTTCTCCGGCGGCATGCGCCAGCGGGTGCTGATCGGCATCGGCCTGGCCGCGTCGCCGCAGCTGCTGATCGCGGACGAGCCCACCTCGGCGCTCGACGTGACCGTGCAGCGGCGCATCCTCGACCACCTCGAGACCCTGACGAGGACCGACGGCACCGCGCTGCTCTTCATCACGCACGACCTGGGCCTCGCCGCCGAGCGCGCCGAGAAGCTCATCGTGATGTACAAGGGCCGGATCGTGGAGTCGGGCGCCTCGGTGGAGGTGCTGCAGAACCCGCAGCACCCCTACACGCAGCGCCTGATCGCCGCGGCGCCGAGCCTCGCCTCGCGCCGCATCCAGTCCACCGCCGGGAAGGCCACCGAGGCGGTGCCCGGCGAGTCCGAGGCCGTCCGCGAGGTCGACCTGGTCGGCGCGGCCGGCGCCCACCACGGCGCGGCGACCACCACCGCGCGGCCGATGATCGAGCTCGACGGGCTCACCAAGGTCTTCAAGATCCGCCGCGGCGGGCTGAAGGCCGAGGACTTCACGGCGGTCGACGACGTGTCGTTCTCGATCCCCAAGGGCACCACCACGGCGCTCGTGGGGGAGTCGGGCTCGGGCAAGTCGACGATCGCCCGCCTCGTGCTCGGTCTCGAGACGGCGACGTCCGGCGCGATCTCGATCGACGGCCGCCGCACCGAGAAGCTCCGCGGCAAGGAGATGCTGGCGCTGCGGCGCTCGATGCAGCCGGTGTTCCAGGACCCGTACGGCTCGCTCGACCCGCTGCACAACATCGGCAACACCATCTCGGAGCCGTTGCGGGTGCACAAGGTCGGCGACCGCACCTCGCAGCGCGAGCGCGTGCTCGAGCTGCTCGACCAGGTGTCCCTCCCGCGGGTCATCGCGAGCCGCTACCCGAACGAGCTCTCCGGCGGCCAGCGCCAGCGCGTGGCGATCGCCCGCGCGCTCGCGCTGAAGCCCGAGATCGTGGTGCTCGACGAGGCGGTCTCGGCTCTGGACGTGCTCGTCCAGGCGCAGATCCTCCGCCTCCTGGCCGACCTGCAGGCCGAGCTCGGGCTCACCTACCTGTTCATCACGCACGACCTCGCCGTGGTCCGCGTGATCGCCGACGACGTCTGCGTGATGCAGAAGGGCCGGATCGTCGAGCACGCCTCGACCGACACCGTGTTCGAGTCGCCGCAGCAGGAGTACACCCGCGAGCTGCTCGCCGCCATCCCCGGCGCCGGGATCGAGTTCGCGGTCTAGTCCGCCGGATCCACTCCACGAGGGCCCCGTTCCGGGCCCGGCGACACCCGATGTTCACCGGGTCGCCGGCCCGGAACGGGGCCCTCCGCCGTCTCGGCGCGAGCCTGCGGTACGATGGAGGGTCCCCCTTACTGCACGAGAACACGAGACGAGTCCGTTCACATGGCAAGTGCCACCCGCTCCGACCTGCGCAACGTCGCGATCGTCGCCCACGTCGACCATGGCAAGACCACCCTGGTGGACGCCATGCTCAAGCAGACGAACTCCTTCGACGCGCACGCCCACGTGGACGAGCGCGCGATGGACTCGAACGAGCTCGAGCGCGAGAAGGGCATCACGATCCTCGCGAAGAACACCGCTGTGTCCTACAGCGGCAAGCACGCGGTCGACGGCCCCATCACCATCAACGTGATCGACACCCCCGGCCACGCCGACTTCGGCGGCGAGGTCGAGCGCGGCCTGTCGATGGTCGACGGCGTCTGCCTCCTCGTCGACGCGTCCGAGGGCCCGCTCCCGCAGACCCGCTTCGTGCTCCGCAAGGCGCTCGAGGCGAAGCTCCCCGTCATCCTCCTGGTCAACAAGACCGACCGTCCCGATGCCCGCATCGACGAGGTCGTCGCCGAGAGCCAGGACCTCCTCCTCGGCCTCGCCTCCGACATGGCGGACGACGTCCCGGACCTCGACCTCGACGCGATCCTCGACGTCCCCGTCGTCTACGCCTCCGGCAAGGCCGGCCGCGCCTCCGCGAACAAGCCGGAGGACGGCACGCTGCCCGACGCCGAGGACCTCGAGCCGCTGTTCGAGGCGATCCTCAAGCACATCCCGGCGCCGACCTTCGACGACGAGGCGCCCCTCCAGGCCCACGTCACCAACCTCGACGCGTCGCCGTTCCTCGGCCGCCTCGCCCTCCTCCGCGTCTTCAACGGCACGATCAAGAAGGGCCAGACCGTCGCCTGGGTCCACCACGACGGCTCGCACACCAACGCGCGCATCACCGAGCTGCTGATCACCAAGGCGCTCGACCGCTACCCGGCCGAGACCGCCGGCCCCGGCGACATCGTCGCGATCGCGGGCTTCCCCGAGATCACCATCGGCGAGACCATCGCCGACCCGGAGGACATCCGCCCGCTGCCGGCCATCACGGTCGACGACCCGGCAATCTCGATGACCATCGGCACCAACACCTCGCCGCTGGTCGGCAAGGTCAAGGGCCACAAGCTCACGGCGCGCATGGTCAAGGACCGCCTCGACCGCGAGCTCATCGGAAACGTGTCGCTCAAGGTCCTCGACATCGGCCGCCCCGACTCGTGGGAGGTCCAGGGCCGCGGCGAGCTCGCGCTGGCCATCCTCGTCGAGCAGATGCGCCGCGAGGGCTTCGAGCTCACGGTCGGCAAGCCCCAGGTGGTCACCCGCCAGGTCGACGGCAAGGTGCACGAGCCCTTCGAGCACCTCACCATCGACGCTCCGGAGGAGTACCTCGGCGCGATCACGCAGCTCCTCGCCGCTCGCAAGGGCCGCATGGAGAACATGGCGAACCACGGCACCGGCTGGGTCCGCATGGAGTTCATCGTCCCCTCGCGCGGCCTGATCGGCTTCCGCACCGAGTTCCTCACCACGACCCGCGGCACCGGCATCGCGAACGCGATCCTGCACGGCTACGAGCCGTGGGCCGGCGCCATCGTCACCCGCAACAACGGCTCGATCGTCGCCGACCGCACCGGCGTCGTGACGCCGTTCGCGATCATCGCGCTCCAGGAGCGGATGACCTTCTTCGTGAACCCCACCGAGGAGGTCTACGAGGGCATGGTCATCGGCGAGAACTCGCGCAACGACGACATGGACGTGAACATCACCAAGGAGAAGAAGCTGACCAACATGCGTCAGTCCACCTCCGACACGTTCGAGTCGATGACGCCCTCGCGCCAGCTGACGCTCGAGGAGTGCCTCGAGTTCGCCCGCGAGGACGAGTGCGTCGAGGTCACCCCCGAGATCGTCCGCATCCGCAAGGTCGAGCTGGACGCGAACGCCCGCGCCCGCGCGACCAGCCGCCTCAAGAAGCAGGCCTGATCCCCGGGCGCCCCCGAGGCGCCCGCTACGACGTACGACCGGCCGGAGCCCCGCTCCGCCGGTCGTTCGTCGTTCCGCCGGGTCTCGATACGCCCTCTGCGAGGGCTACTCGACCAGCATGTCGGCGGCCCTCGCCTTCAGCGCAGGTCGGCGCTCGCCAGCGGCACGAGCGGGCGCCCGCTCGAGGTCCTTCTCCCATGCTGGTCGAGTAGCCGCGCAGCGGCGTATCGAGACCCGGCCGTCAGCCCGCAGGCGTCGGCGTCGGAGTCGCGCCCTCCGCCTCGAGCGTGGCCGTGATGAAGGCGACGAACGCGTCGGCGTCGTCCGGCTTCCCCGTGTACTGCTCGCCGTTGACGAGCACGGTCGGCGTCGAGCTCAGCTTCGCGACGGAGGAGTTCGCCAGGGTCCCGCTCGTCGCCCGCTTCGTGGCCGCCGCGACCCACGGCCGGAACTCACCACCCGTGATGCAGGCCAGCACGTCGTCGTCCGTCACGCCCGCCCCGGTCACCAGCGTCCGCAGCTCGTCGTCGCTCAGCCCCGTCGTCCCCTCGGCCGGCTGCTTCGCGAACAGCGCCTCATGCACGGCGAGGAAGCGGTCCGGATCCTCGTCCGCCACGCAGGCCGCGGCGTTCGCCGCGCGGCTCGAGTACTCCGACCCCGCCGAGGAGGAGTCGAGGATCGCGACCGGATGGATCTCGAGCGTGATCGCCCCCTGCGTCAGCCACGACTGCAGGTTCGCCATGTTGGCGGTCTCGAACTGCCCGCAGTACGGGCAGAGGTAGTCCACGTAGAGGTCGACGGTGACGACGCCGCCCGCGCGCGTGGCGGCCTCGTCGGTCGGCACCGGCTCCTCTCCCGCCTCGAGGGGGGCGGTCGTCACCGGAGTGACCACCGACTCCGCCCCCGCGAGCACGATCCCGTCGCTCAGCATGTTCGCCGGCCCGGTGCTCGCGATCTCCTGCTGCGACCAGACGTTCCACGCCACGAGCGCCACGACGGCGAGCATGCCGACCGCCGCACCGCTCTGCCCGAGCACCCGGTTCCGCCGCTTCCGGCGCCGCTCCTGCTCGCGCCGCTCCTTCGCCTCGAGGCGGGCGAGCTCCTGGCGCTCGCGCTTGGTCGGCTGGTTCTTCGCACTGTTCCCGGACATCGTCGTCGACGCTAGGGAGCCGACCTTGCCGCACTCGGAGAGGCAGCCGTCGACGACCTGTGCCGGGATGGAGATTCCCTCAGGAAAGCGGACGGCTCAGGCGAAGAGCCCCGACCCCACGTAGTCGCTCTCGTCGCGGACGCCCGGCGGGACGGCGAAGACCGCCGAGCCCACGTGCTTGATGTACTCGTTGAGCGCATCGGTCGCGAGGTTCCTCTGCACGGTGATGAACTGCTCCGGCGACCGCTGGAACGAGAGGAAGAACAGCCCCGCGTTCAGCCGCCCGAGCTCGTCGTTGCCGTCGACGAAGTTGTAGCCGCGGCGCAGCAGCCGGACGCCGTTGTTCACGGTCGGGTGCGCGAGCCGCACGTGCGACTCCTTGTCCACCAGCGGCACGCCGGTCGCCCCCGCCGCCTCGAAGTCGGGCTCCGTGAACTCGCCGCCGCCCGAGAGCGGGGCGCCGGAGCCCTTGCTCCGGCCGATCACGCGCTCCTGCTCACCGAGCTGGCTGCGGTCCCAGGTCTCGATGATCATCCGGATCTTGCGCGCGACGAGGTAGCTGCCGCCCGCGAGCCAGGCCGGGCCGTCCGCGTCCTGCACCCAGACGTGCTCCTGCACGGCGTCCGGCTCCTCGGACTTGATGTTGGCCGTGCCGTCCTTGAAGCCGAAGAGGTTCCGCGGAGTCGCCTGCGCGGTCGAGGTGGAGGAGGTGCGGCCGAAGCCGAGCTGCGACCAGCGCAGCGAGGCGCGACCGAAGGCGATGCGGCTGAGGTTGCGGATCGCGTGCACCGCGACCTGCGGGTCGTCGGCGCAGGCCTGGATGCAGAGGTCGCCGCCGCCCGCGGTCGGCACCAGCGCGTCGCCGCGGAACCGGGGGAGCGCCGCGAGCTCGGCCGGTCGGCGGTCGGCGAGGCCGAAGCGGTCGGCACCCGACTCGTCCGTGAAGAGCGTCGGCCCGAAGCCGAAGGTCAGCGTGAGCGAGGACGCGTCGAGGCCGAGCGCCTCGCCGGTGTCGTCCGGCGGCGCCGTGTCCGGGCCGCCGACGGCGCCCTCCTCGCTGACGTCGAGGCCCCGAGTGAGGCGGGCGGCCGCGAGGGTCCAGTCCTGCAGCAGCTCGATCAGGTCGTCGCGGGTCGCGGTGGAGGCCAGGTCGAACGCCGCGAAGTGCAGCCGGTCCTGTGCGGCCGTGGTGATGCCGGCCTGGTTCGCGCCGTGGAACGGCACGACGCGCGTCGCGGCGGAGGAAGCGCTCGCGCTGGTCGCCGAGGTGACGGCGACGGTCCCGCCGATCCCCGCCGCGAGGCCCGCGGTCCCGGCCGAGACGAGGCCGAGCAGCCCGCGCCGCGAGAGGCGGCGGGGCTGCTCGTCGGGTCGGCCCGACTCGTCGGCGGGGCCGGTGGCGTTCTGCTCGGGCTCCACTACTCCGCGGGCTCCTCGACGCCGAGCACCGTGTGCGTGAGCTGCGAGAGCGGCTCGGACAGGGCGTTCACCTGATCGGAGAGCTCCTTCTTCTGCTCGGCGGTGACGCTCGAGTAGGAGACGAAGCCGGAGTCGAGCGAGCCGTACTGGGCGAGCATCGCGTCGAGCTCGGCGAAGCGCTGGCCGATCTCGGCGGTGAGCGCGGCGCCGTCGTCACCGGTGGCGGTCGCGATGGGCTCGACGTTGCCGAAGGCCACCTCCGCGCCCTGCACGTTCGCGGCGAAGTCGGTCAGGTCGGTGCCCGACCACCAGTCCTCCTCGCCGGTGATCTTGCCGGCGGCGACCTCGTCGAGCAGGCCGATCGCGCCGTTCGAGATGTCGCCGACCGAGACGGTGAAGTCGGGCGCGGCGACGAGGTCGTAGAGGTCCTGCACGTCGGAGACGAGCCCGTCGGCGAAGGCCGTCCGCTGCTCGGGAGTGGAGGGCGCCCAGTCGAGCCAGGCGCTCGTCCCGTCGGAGTTCAGCGCGTCGGCGGCGGGGACCCAGAGGTCCTTCTCGATGCGGTGGAAGCCGGTCCAGTCCAGGCCCTCGGCGACGGCGTCGACCTCGCGGTAGTCGATCTTCGGGTCGAGGTCGCCGAAGGCCTCGGCGGTCGGCTCGATGCGCTCGTAGAAGACGCGGGTCGCGGCGAAGAGGCTGCGCGCCTTCTCGTCGTCGCCCGCCGCGTACGCCTCGGCGAAGGCCGTCACGGCGGGCAGCAGCTCGCCGGACTGCGACTGCACGTAGGAGACGTAGTTGGTGACGGCGGCCTCGGTCGCGACCTGCTCGTCGGCCGACTGCTCGGTCGCCTCGCCGGTCACGGTGAACTCGGCGAGCCCGACGGGAGCGCCGACCTGCTGGAACTTGCAGGCTGTGTAGTAGGTGCCGGGCTCGAGCTGGGCGACGTAGGAGACGCTCTGACCGGGAGTGACGTTCTCCTTCTCGCCCACGATGCGCAGCTTGTCCTCGGCGAGGATCTCGAACTCGTTGACGTCCGATCCGGTGTTCTCGAGCGCGAAGGTCACCGCACCCGCCTCGGCCGTCGCGGCCGACACCGCGCAGGCGCCGTCGTCGATCGCGACGTCGAGGGCCGCGGCGGAGGAGGCGGCCGGGGTGTTCGGCACGCAGCCGGTGAGGAGCAGGGCGAGAGCGCCGGCGCCGGCGAGGCCGGTGGCGACGCGGGGGAGGCGGGGTCGAGTGCGCGGGGGCATGGTTCTCCTGGTGGTGGGAGGTCGTTCCGGCGGTGCCGGGGCGGGATCAGACGGAGGTGGCGACGGGTGCGGCGACCGGGGCCGCGCTGCCTCGTCGCGGCCGGCGGGAGCGGACCTGGCGGACGAAGAGGGACCCGACGACCACGAGGTAGAGCAGCCAGGCGGAGAACTGCAGGGCCGTCGGCTCGGGCGTGTAGTTGAAGAGTCCGCCGAGGACCGCGGCGACCGTGGCCGGCAGGATCGGGCCGAGGTCGAACAGCGGAGTGCCCCACCCGGGCAACAGCGCCGCCTCCTGCAGGTCGCCGACGCCGTAGAGCAGCACGCCGGCCGCGACGACGATGAGGAAGCCGCCGGTCCAGGTGAAGAAGCGGCCGAGGTCGATCCGGACGAAGCCGCGGAAGATCAGGTAGGAGGCGACGACCGCGCTGAGGATGCCGAGGAAGGCGCCGATCGTGCCGACCCAGGCGTTGGAGGCGGAGGAGGCGCTGCTCGAGGAGACGCTCGCCCAGACGAACAGGGCGGTCTCGATCCCCTCGCGGCCGACGCTGACGAAGCCGAGCACGACGATCCCGAGGGCGGAGCCGCTGACGGCCGCGTCCAGCTTGGACTCGAGCTCGCCCTTGAGGCTGCGGGCGTTGGCGCCCATCCAGAAGATCATCCAGGTGACGAGGCCGACGGCGAGCAGCGAGAGGCCGCCGCCGAGGAGCTCCTGCGCGGTGAAGCTGAGCCCGTAGGGGCCCCAGGTGAGGATCGCGCCGGTGACGAGCGAGAGGACGACCGCGGCGGCGATGCCCGTCCAGAGCCGGGGGAGCACGTCGCGCCGCTGCAGCTTGGTCAGGTAGGCGACGAGGATGCCGACGACGAGCCCGGCTTCGAGGCCTTCACGGAGGCCGATGAGGTAGTTTGCGAGCACGTGTGTTCTCTTCGTCGTCTGCACGGGAGGACGGTGCGAAGCCCACCCCCGGGCCGCATCCTCAGGTAAGCCTTGCCTAACCCGTGGACGACTGTAGTGGCCATCCGGTCGCGTGTCCACACAGGACGCCGGGCGCGCGATGTGCGACGCCGAGCGGCCGGTCGGACGCGCTTCGAGCAGGACCCCGCGGCGGAACGAGAGCACAGGACGGACGAGAGGCGGAGAGTGGACGCGAGTCGAGACGGCGCAGGCGAGCGGGTCGTGGCGGTGCACGCCCATCCCGACGACGAGACCATCACGATGGGCGGGACCCTCGCGCGACTCGTCGCGGACGGCGCCGCGGTCACCGTCGTCACCGCGACGCGCGGCGAGTGGGGCGAGGTCATCCCGGCCGATCTCGCGCACCTCGAGGGCTCGGACGAGCTCGCCGCGCACCGCACCACCGAGCTGGTCGTCGCCCTGACCGCCCTCGGCGTGGCCGATCACCGCTTCCTCGGCGACCCGGCCGCCCGTGCCGCAGGCCTCGCCCCGCGGGTCTACCGCGACTCCGGCATGCAGTGGGGCCCGGGTCGCGTGCCCGTCCCGCTCGAGCCTGTCGATCCCCGCTCCTTCACCTCCGCGCCGGAGGAGGAGGCGATCGCCGACCTCGTCGCCGTCCTCCTTCAGACCGGCGCGACCCTCGTGCTCTCCTACGACGTCGGCGGGGGCTACGGCCATCCCGACCACATCCGCGCCGCCCTGATCGCCTCGACGGCCGCCGAGCGGCTCGGACTGCGCTACCTGGCCGTCCTGCCCGACGCCGTCCCCGAGCAGCCCGGCGACGTCGCGATCGAGCTCGACGACACCGATTACGCCCGCAAGCGCGCGGCGCTCGAGGCGCACCGCACGCAGCTCGTCGTCGACGGCGACGAGCTGCGGCTCTCGAGCGGCCCGCCGTTCCCGATCGGCCGCCTCGAGCGCTTCCGCCCCGAGGGTGCGCCGAGGCCGCCGGAGCCGGTCGCCGAGGAGCGGCCCGATCTCGGCACCCGCATCGTCTCGGGCCTGCTCTCGGTGCTGACCGGCGCGGTGGTCGGCGCGATCACGACCGTCGCGCACCAGAGCACCGTGACCGTCGGCGACGCGGAGCTCCCGGTCGGCCTCGCCGTGTCGCTGGCCGCCGTGCTGCTCCTGCTGCTCGGACTCCGTCTCGTGATGGTGGACCGCTTCGTCGCCTTCTGCACCGCGATGGGCCTGCTCGGCGCGATCGGGCTGCTGGCGCTGCGCAGCACCGGCGGCTCGGTCCTCGTGCCGGCCAACGGCCTCGGCGTGGTGTGGACCTTCGCCCCCGCGCTGATCGCCCTCGTGGTGATCGCCTGGCCGCGGGTCCGCCCGCCGTCCCGCCCCGCTCCGGCGGAACCGGCGGCCGACAGCACCGCCCCGCCGCTCCCCGTACGATAGAGAACACTGTTCGAAGGGACGTCCACGACCGTGACCTACGTGATCGCACTTCCGTGCGTCGATGTCAAAGACCGCGCC
Organism: Rathayibacter sp. VKM Ac-2927; assembly: GCF_022815525.1. Taxonomy (NCBI): domain Bacteria; kingdom Bacillati; phylum Actinomycetota; class Actinomycetes; order Micrococcales; family Microbacteriaceae; genus Rathayibacter; species Rathayibacter sp. VKM Ac-2927. The sequence continues at coordinate 304,929 of NZ_JALGRT010000001.1, read as the reverse complement.
TGCATCGACGAATGCCCGGTCGACTGCATCTACGAAGGCGAGCGCTCGCTCTACATCCACCCCGACGAGTGCGTCGACTGCGGGGCGTGCGAGCCGGTGTGCCCCGTCGAGGCCATCTACTACGAGGACGACCTCCCCGAGGAGTGGTCCGACTACTACAAGGCCAACGTCGAGTTCTTCGATGAGATCGGCTCGCCCGGCGGTGCCGCGAAGGTCGGAGTGATCGCGAAGGACCACCCGGTCATCGCCGTCCTCCCGCCGCAGAGCCACTGAGCGCGCGTCCGTGGCACTCGGACCGCTGCCGGACTACCCCTGGGACCTGATGGGTCCCGCCACCCGGGTCGCCTCCGCGCACCCCGGCGGCCTCGTCGACCTCTCGATCGGCTCGCCCGTCGACCCGACGCCGGAGCCGATCCGCGAGGCGCTCGCCCGGGCGACCGACGCGCACGCCTACCCGACCACGGTCGGCACGCCCGCCCTGCGCGAGGCGATCGCCGCCTGGTACGCCCGGCGCCGGGGCGTCCCGGGGCTCGGCCTCGACGAGGTGCTGCCGACGATCGGCTCGAAGGAGCTCGTCGCCTGGCTGCCGTTCCTGCTCGGTCTCGGTGAGGGCGACGTCGTCGTCCACCCGCGCGCCGCCTACCCGACCTACGCGATGGGCGCCGCCATCGCCGGAGCCTCGGTGCTCGCCTCCGACGACCCCGACGAGTGGCCGGCCGAGACGCGCCTGGTGTGGCTGAACTCGCCCGGCAACCCCGACGGCGCCGTGCTCGACGTCGACGCGCTGAGGCGCGCGGTCGAGCGCGCGCGCGAGCTGGGCGCCGTCGTCGCGGGCGACGAGTGCTACGCCGAGCTCGGCTGGGATGGCCGCTGGGCCGACGAGCCGATCCCGAGCGTCCTCGACCCCCGAGTGGCGGGCGAGGACCGCCGCGGCGTGCTCGGCGTCTACTCCCTCAGCAAGCAGTCCAACCTGGCCGGCTACCGCGCCGCCTTCGTCGCGGGCGACCGCGAGCTGATCGCTCGGCTCGTCACCGTCCGCAAGCACGCCGGGATGATCGTCCCCGCCCCGCTGCAGGAGGCGATGGTCGTCGCGCTCGCCGACGACGGCCATGTGGCGGAGCAGAAGGAGCGCTACCGGTCCCGTCGCGATCTCCTGCGCCCGGCGCTCGAAGCCGCGGGCTTCCGCGTCGACCGCAGCGAGGCCGGCCTCTACCTCTGGGCGACCGAGGGGCGACCCGCCTGGGAGTCGATCGACCGGCTCGCGCGCCTGGGGATCCTCGCCGGCCCCGGCGTCTTCTACGGCGACCACTTCACCGAGCACGTCCGCCTCTCGCTGACGGCCACCGACGAGCGGATCGCGGCCGCCGCCGAGCGGCTGGCGGGCGGTCTCTGACCCTCGGCTCACCGCGATCCTGAAGGATCCCCACAACGGACGGGGGCGAGCACTGGGCGGTGTCACAGTGCCGCCGCTTTGCCCATAGGCTGTACGGGGTTCGGTCAGCGTCGCCACAAACGGCCCTGGTTCCGGACAGTTCCAGCCCCCGGCGCCGCCCGCTCCGCGCGAGCGCACCCGGGTGCGACCGATGACCTGGGAGGCGTTGTGACCGAATCCGGCACGCAGAGCGACGGAACCGCGACGGTGGAGACACCCGAGCCCGCCACGGAGAGTGCGCCGGCCGCGGCCGAGGTCCTGCCCGAGAAGGTGACGCTCAACTTCGGTGATCGCACCGCGGAGTTCCCGGTCCTGCGCAGCGTCGACGGCTCCTCGAGCATCGACTTCTCGACCCTGTCGAAGCAGACCGGTCTGATGTCGCTCGACTACGGCTTCGTCAACACGGCCGCCACCAAGTCGAGCATCACCTACATCGACGGCGACGAGGGGATCCTGCGCTACCGCGGCTACCCGATCGAGGAGGTCGCGACGAACGCGACGTACCTCGAGGTGGCCTGGCTGCTGATCTACGGCGAGCTGCCCACCGCGGACGAGCTCGCCGGCTTCGACGACCGCATCCGCCGGCACACGCTGCTGCACGAGGACCTCAAGCGCTTCTTCGACGCGCTGCCGCACAGCGCGCACCCGATGTCGGTCCTCTCGGCCGGTGTCTCGGCGCTGTCGACCTACTACGAGGACAGCTCGAACCCGAAGGACCCGGAGGCGGTCGAGCTGACCACCATCCGCCTGCTCGCGAAGCTGCCGGTGATGGCGGCGTACGCGCACAAGAAGGCGATCGGCCAGGCGTTCCTCTACCCGGACAACTCGCTGAGCTTCGTCGACAACTTCCTCCGCCTGAACTTCGGCACCATGGCCGAGCCGTTCGAGGTGGACCCGGTGCTCTCGAAGGCGCTCGACCGCCTGCTGATCCTCCACGAGGACCACGAGCAGAACGCGTCGACCTCCACCGTCCGCCTGGTCGGCTCGACCGAGGCGAACCTCTACGCGTCGGTCTCGGCCGGCATCAACGCCCTGTTCGGCCCGCTGCACGGCGGCGCGAACGAGGCCGTGCTGACGATGCTCGGCCGCATCCGCGACTCCGGCGAGAGCGTCCAGACCTTCGTCGAGCGGGTGAAGAACAAGGAGGAGGGCGTCCGCCTGATGGGCTTCGGCCACCGGGTGTACAAGAACTACGACCCGCGCGCGAAGCTCGTCAAGGAGAGCGCGTCCGAGGTGCTGCAGGCGCTCGGCGTCAAGGACCCGCTGCTCGACATCGCGATGGAGCTCGAGGCCCTCGCCCTGGAGGACGACTACTTCAAGGAGCGCCGCCTCTACCCGAACGTCGACTTCTACACCGGCGTCATCTACAAGGCGATGGGCTTCCCGACCCGGATGTTCACCGTCCTCTTCGCCATCGGCCGCCTGCCCGGCTGGATCGCGCACTGGCGCGAGATGAACACCGACAAGCAGACCAAGATCGGCCGCCCCCAGCAGCTCTACACGGGAGCCCCCGAGCGCCACTGGCCCACCGGCCGCTGACCCGGGCCGAGGAGCCCGTCGGCGGGTGGGTCTCGATACGCCGCGTGCCGCGGCTACTCGACCAGCATGTTTCGCCCTGCTGGTCGAGCAGGCCGCGCAGCTGGCCCACCATGCTGGTCGAGTGGCCCGCGCAGCGGGCGTATCGAGACCCGATGTCTGCAGAGGGGTGGGTCTCCATATGCCGCGTTCCGCGGCTACTCGACGAGCACGTGCCTCGCCCCCGCGTCAGGCGTGCAGGGCCGTGTTCAGCTCGATGCCGGCGCCGGTGCGGGGGAGCACCTCGACCGCGCCCGTGAGCGAGTTGCGGCGGAAGAGCAGGTTCGGCACTCCCGACAGCTCGACGGCCTTGACCGTCTGCGGACGCCCGTCGGCACGGGGGGCACCGCCCACCACGACGACCTTCGTGCCCGCCGTGACGTAGAGCCCGGCCTCGACGACGGTGTCGTCGCCGATCGAGATGCCGATGCCCGAGTTCGCGCCGAGCAGCGCCCGCGCGCCGATCGACACGCGCTGCACGCCACCGCCGGAGAGCGTCCCCATGATCGAGGCGCCGCCGCCGATGTCCGAGCCGTCGCCGACGACGACGCCCTGTGAGATGCGGCCCTCGACCATCGAGCTGCCGAGCGTCCCGGCGTTGAAGTTGACGAAACCCTCGTGCATGACGGTCGTCCCGGGAGCGAGGTGCGCGCCCAGGCGCACCCGCGATGTGTCCGCGATGCGCACCTTCGCCGGCGTGACGTAGTCCGTCAGCCGCGGGAACTTGTCGATCCCCGCGGCCTGGATCCCGTGGCGCCGCAGCGACGGTCGCAGCCGGGTGAACGAGTCCGGCGCGACCGGCCCGGCGTTCGTCCACACGACGTTCGGCAGGTGCGCGAAGATCCCGTCGAGGTTCACGGTGTTCGGCTGGACGAGCAGGTGCGAGAGCAGGTGCAGTCGGAGGTACGCGTCCGACGTCGACGCCGGCGCGCTCTGCAGGTCGATCTGCAGCGTCACCACGTCGATCCGCACCTCGCGCCGCGGGTCCTCACCGGCGAGGGCCTCGAACTCCGCCGGCACGATCCACGGGTCGCGGTCCGCGGGGATCGTGCCCAGCCGCGGCTCCGGGAACCAGGTGTCGAGGACGGTGCCGTCCGAGGCGATCGTCGCCAGCCCGTAGCCCCAGGCGGAGGCGGGCGCGGGCACGGCGGAGTCAGCGGTGTTCTGGAGGCTCATGTCGCCCAGGGTAGCGCGCACGATCCGGCCGGTACCCTGGGGCGCATGGCCGTACCGACCTCCGCCCCGGCGCCCGTCGCGCCCCTCGATCTGGGCTCCGATCCGATCGCGCTGACCCGCGTGCTCTGCGACATCCCCTCCGTCTCCGGCGATGAGCTGGCGCTGGCCGATGCGGTGCAGCTCGCCCTCGAGCAGTACCCGCACCTCGAGGTGCTCCGCGACGGCCACACCGTGGTCGCCCGGACGAACCTCGGGCGCGAGCAGCGCGTCGTCATCGCCGGCCACCTCGACACGGTCCCGATCAACGACAACCTCCCGGTGCGCGCCGAGACGATCGACGGCGTCGAGCACCTCGTCGGCCGCGGCACCACCGACATGAAGGCCGGCGTCGCTGTTCAGCTGGTCCTCGCCGCCGAGCTGACCGATCCTGTCGTCGACATCACCTGGATCTGGTACGACAACGAGGAGGTCGCCTCCGACCTCAACGGCCTCGGCCGCCTCTCCCGCCACCGCCCGGACGTCTTCGCCGCCGACTTCGCCGTGCTCGGCGAGCCGACCCGGGGCGAGGTCGAGGGCGGCTGCAACGGCACCCTCCGCGTCGACGTGACGACGCACGGCCGCCGCGCGCACTCCGCCCGGAGCTGGGTCGGCGAGAACGCGATCCACGCCGCCGCCCCGATCCTGGACCGCCTCGCCGCCTACCAGCCGCGCGAGGTCGAGGTCGAGGGCCTCGTCTACCGCGAGGGCGTCAACGCGGTGCGCATCAGCGGAGGAGTGGCGGGCAATGTGATCCCCGACCTCTGCACGGTGCACGTCAACTACCGCTTCGCGCCGAACCGCAGCGGCGACGAGGCGGTCGCCCACCTCCGCGAGCTGTTCGAGGGCTTCGAGGTCGATGTCGTCGATCTGGCCGAGGGCGCGCGCCCCGGGCTCGACGCTCCGCTCGCGCAGGCCTTCATCGCCGCGGTCGGCGCCGAGGCGAAGCCCAAGTACGGCTGGACCGACGTCGCCCGCTTCTCGGCGATGGGCATCCCCGCCGTCAACTACGGCCCCGGCGACCCGCTCAAAGCGCACGCCGACGACGAGCACGTCGCCGTGCACGAGATCACCGCCTGCACCGAGGGCCTCCGCCGCTGGCTGAGCGGCTCCGCGTGAGCGCCGTCCTCACCGGGCTCCCGGTCCGCCGTCGCGCGCAGCTGCGCCTCGTCCCCTGGTGGGCGCGCGTCCTCGCGGTCTTCGTCCTCACCCGCATCGTGACGACCGTGATCATGCTGCAGTTCGCCGCGAATCAGCAGGCGAACTCGTGGACCGGCCCGTCGCCGGCCTACGTCGACTTCGCGACGATGTGGGACGGCCGCTGGTACGAGATCATCGCGACCGCCGGCTATCCGACCGAGCTGCCCGTGACCGACGCGGGTGAGATCGGCGAGAACGCGTGGGCGTTCATGCCGCTCTACCCGGTCGTCGTGCGCCTGCTGATGGTGCTGACCGGCCTCGGCTGGGCCACCGCCGGTGTCGCCGTCTCGGTGATCTGCGCGGCCGTCACCTGCCTGGTGCTCTACCGGCTGATGCGGCACTCGCTGAGCGAGTCGCAGTCCCTCGTCGCCGTGCTGTTCTTCTGCGTCGCGCCGACCTCGCCGATGCTGCAGATCGCCTACGCCGAGTCGATGGCGATGATGCTGACCGCGATCGTGCTGCTGCTGCTCGTCCGGCGCCGGTACGCCTGGGTCTTCCCGGTCGTGCTCGCGCTCGGGCTGACGCGCCCGAGCGGGCTGGCCTTCGCCGCGGCGATGGGCCTCTACGTCGTCTACCGGTTCGTCCGGCGCTCGAAGGAGCCGTTCCCGCGGGCCGACGCCGTCCCCGCCGTCGCGCTGACGGTCTGGGGCCTCGTGGTCGGCTTCCTCTGGCCCGCGGTGGCGTGGGCGGTCACCGGCTCGCCGACGGCCTACACCGACACCGAGCTGGCCTGGCGAGCCTCCTACATCGGCTACCAGGAGCTGTTCCCCTTCACCTCCTGGTTCCAGGGCGGCGCGTGGTGGGGCGGCTGGTGGTTCGGCGCGCCGATGGTCGGCATCGCGCTGGTCGTCGTCCTCGTGCTGCTGTTCGTCGGCATCCTCGCATCGCCGTGGACGCGGCAGCTGGACCTCTTCAGCCGCGCGTGGATCGCGGGCTACGGCGTCTACCTCTTCGCCTTCTTCTTCCCGCAGTCGAGCACGTTCCGCCTGCTGGGCCCGATGTTCCCGCTGGTCGGAGCGCTCGCGGTGCCGCGCTCGCCCCTGTTCCGGAGCGCGCTGGTGCTCGTCTCGATCGCCGGCCAGATCGGCTGGATCACCATCGGCTGGGCCGTCGACGGCTACGACTGGACACCGCCGTGATCGACGCCGCGTTTCCGCGAGAGGCGGCCGATTTCGTCCCTGGCGCGGATGCACGATAATAGACGGATACGTCACGAAAGGGGAACTCTATGGCGGCCATGAAGCCGAGGACCGGAGACGGACCGATGGAGGCTGTTAAGGAGGGGCGACTCATCGTCGTGCGCGTTCCGCTCGAAGGCGGCGGACGCCTCGTCGTCTCAGTCAACGATGCAGAGGCGAAAGAACTCCACGACGCTCTCGCGTCGGTGGTGACTCCAGCCTGACCCACCAGCACCGTCGAGAACGCCCGCCGCATCCGATGCGACGGGCGTTCCCTCGTTCCCGGAGTCGGGCCCGTGCTACGCGCGGCGCTTGTTCGCCTGCAGCAGCCCGTCGCCGATCGGCGACAGCACGCTGACCACGGCCGGCGAGCCGCAGACCTCGGCGACCAGCGTGCGGAAGGCGGAGGCGATCTCGTCGCGCTGCGCGGGGTTCGAGACGCGGCCGCGCCAGAGCGCGTGCGGCACGAGCACGGTGCCGCCGACGCGGACGAGGCGCAGCGCGTGCTCGACGTTCTCGATGACCTGCAGCGGATCGCCGTCGACGAAGACGATGTCGTAGGAGTTCTCGTTCATCCGCGGGAGCACCTCGAGAGCGCGGCCGGGGATGAGGCGCAGGCGGTTCGGCGAGATGCCGGCCTCGTGGAACTGGGCGCGGGCGTGCTGCTGGTGCACCGCCTCCGAGTCGATCGAGGTGAGCATGGCCTCCGGGGCGCCGTCGAGCAGCCAAAGTCCGCTCACGCCGGTGCCGGTTCCGATCTCGATGATCGACGTCGCCCGGGCGGCCGCCGCGACGAGCGCGGACTGCGCGCCGATCGAGGGCGCGATCGCGTCGATGCCCAGCTCGACGGCGAGCCGGCGGGCGGAGGCGATGGCCTCGGGCTCGACGACGGCGTCCTCGGCGTACTTCCAGTTGGCATCCTTGTCGGACACGGGCGGGCTCCTCTGGTGGGGGTCGCGGCGGGCGGATCGCGCCTGCGCATCGCCAGGGTACGGGGGTCCGTGCGGTCGTCGGCGCAGGCGCGGCGGACTAGGGTGGTCCCGTGTTCGGTTTGACGTTCGACAAGCTCCTCATCATCGGAGTCATCGCCGTCTTCGTGCTGGGCCCTGACCGCCTCCCCTACTACGCCTCGCAGCTCGCTGCGCTGGTGCGGAAGGTCCGCGGATTCGCCACGCAGGCGCGCGAGCGCGTGAAGGACGAGATGGGCGACGAGTTCGACGAGGTCGACTGGCGCAAGCTCGATCCGCGGCAGTACGACCCGCGGCGCATCATCCGCGACGCTCTGCTCGAGGACGAGCCGGCCCCCACGGTCAAGCCGCCCTCCGCGGTCTCCGCGCCCGTCACCGCGGGCGGCGGCGCCTCGACGGCGGACAGCTACTACACGACGATGAAGCGCTCGGCCGGCGCCGGCGAGCTCTCGACGGTGGCGCCCCCGCCCATCGACCTCGAAGCCACCTGACCCGCTCCCGTCGGCCGAAGTGCTGACGACAGCGGGTCTCGATACGCCCCTGCGGGGCTACTCGACCAGCATGGTTGCGGCACTTCCCTCGGTCGCGGCCGGTCGAGCAGCCCGCAGTGCAGCCCTTGCCTGATGGTCGAGCAGCCCGCAGTGCGGCCCTTGCCTGCAGGTCGAGCAGCCCGCAGTGCGGCCCTTGCCTGCAGGTCGAGCAGCCCGCGCAGCGGGCTCCCTCATGCTGGTCGAGTAGGCCGCGGAGCGGGCGTATCGAGACCCACCTCAGTCAGGGCCTGCGGCGAAGGCCTCAGCCGACGGACATCGGGAGGCGCCGGCCCGTCAGACCGCGCGGGCGCGAGGCGAGGGTCCGGGCCAGCTCCGTGATCGCGACGGCGGCCGGGTCCTGCGGGTCGCCGATGACGACCGGCAGGCCGTCGTCGCCGCCCGCCCGCAGTGCCACGCTGATCGGCAGCGAGGCGAGCAGCGGCACGTCCTCGCCGCTCGCGCTGAGCCGGCGGGCCACCTCGGCCCCGCCGCCGCTGCCGAAGAGCTCGAGCACCGACCCGTCGGGCTGCGGCAGCCCGGACATGTTCTCGACCACGCCGACGATGCGCTGCCCAGACTGCCGGGCGAGCGCACCGCTGCGCTCCGCCACGTCGGCGGCGGCCGGCTGCGGAGTCGTCACGATCAGCACCTCCGCGTGCGGCAGGAGCTGCCCGATCGAGATGGCGACGTCGCCCGTGCCCGGCGGCAGATCGAGCAGCAGCACGTCCAGGTCGCCGAAGTACACGTCGGTGAGGAACTGCGAGATGGTGCGGTGCAGCATCGGTCCCCGCCAGGAGACGGCCGCGCCGCGGGTGTCGCCCTCGAGGAACATCCCGATCGAGATCACCTTCACGCCGTGCGCGACCGGCGGGAGCATCAGCTCGCCGACCCGCGTCGGCCCCGCGACGCGGCCGTCGTGCATCAGGCCGAGCAGCCCCGGGATGGAGAAGCCGTGCACGTCGGCGTCGACCAGCCCGACCGCGAGCCCGCGCCGGGCCAGGGCCACCGCCAGATTCGCGGTGACGGTCGACTTGCCGACCCCGCCCTTGCCGCTGGTCACCGCGTAAACCCGTGTCAGCGAGTCCGGGCCGAACGGCATCTCGCGCCGCCCGCCGCGCAGCCGCTCGGTCAGAGCCGTGCGCTGCGCCGGCGTCATCACGCCGACCTCGACACGCACCGCGGCGGAGCCCGCCGCCGACTCCGCCGCCGCGCGGACATCGCGCTCGATCGCGGACGCGGCCGGGCAGCCGACGATCGTCAGCCGGATGGCGACGGTCACCGCGCCGTCCTCGCCCACCGTCACCGCGTCGACCATGTCGAGCTCGGTGATGGGCTTCCGGATCTCCGGATCGATGACCCGGGCGAGTGCCGCGAGCACCGCGCTCTCGAGAGCGGCGGGATCCGCCGGACCCGTCACGGCGTCGTCAGGCATCGCGCCGCTCGCTCGCGATCGACTCCGCCCGATCCTTCTCGAGCTCCTCGACGAGGCTGCGCAGCTCGGAGCGGATGAAGTCCTTGCTCGCCATGTCACGGATCGCCAGGCGGAGCGCGACGACCTCTCGAGCCAGGTACTCCGTGTCGGCGAGGTTGCGCTCGGCGCGCTGGCGGTCCTGCTCGATCTGCACGCGGTCGCGGTCGTCCTGGCGGTTCTGCGCGAGCAGCAGCAGGGGCGCCGCGTAGGAGGCCTGCAGGGACAGGATCAGCGTGAGCACCGTGAAGCCCAGGGCCTGGGAGTCGAAGCGCGACTCCTCGGGGCCGTAGGTGTTGAACAGCAGCCAGAACACGCAGAAGATCGTCATGCCGACGAGGAACCACGGCGTGCCCATGCCGCGGGCGAAGGATTCGGTCAGGCGGCCGAAGCGGTCGCTGCTCTGCCGGTTGCGCCGGGGGAGCACCCGCGTGCGCAGGCCCTTCGGGGCGTCGAGCCGTCGATCCTGCTTGGTGTCCCTAGCCACGCGCACCCCTCCGTCCTCGTCGTCCTGCCCTGAACCTGCTGGTCGCCACCGCGGGCGGCGCGATCGGTATGCCCTGGGTCGTCGTGCTCACCGGCACGCGCGGTTCGTCGTCGCCGTCGTGGCTGCGCCAGTCGTCGGGGAGGAGGTAGTCGAGCACGTCGTCGATCGTGACGACGCCGACCAGGCGGTGCGACTCGTCCACCACGGGCACCGAGACGAGGTTGTAGCTCGCGAGGATGCGGGCGACCTCGGCCGCGGAGGTGTCGGGCGTGATCGGGTCGAGGCTCTGGTCGAGCAGCGTGCCCAGGCGCTCGTGCGGCGGGTAACGGAGCATCCGCTGGAAGTGCACCATGCCGAGGAAGCGGCCGGTCGGCGGCTCGTACGGCGGCAGAGTGACGCAGACCGCGGCGCCGAGCGCCGGGGCCAGCTCGTGGCGGCGGATCATCGCGAGGCCCTCGGCCACGGTCGCCTCGGACGAGACGATGATCGGCTCGGTCGTCATCAGTCCACCGGCCGACTCGGGCGCGTAGGAGAGCAGCATGCGGACGTCGTCCGCCTCCTCCGGCTCCATCAGCTCGAGGAGCGCCTCGCCGCGCTCGTCCGAGAGCTGCGCGATCAGGTCGGCCGCGTCGTCCGGCTGCATCTGGTCGAGGACGTCGGCCGCGCGGTCGTCGTCGAGCCGGCCGAGGATCTCGACCTGCTCGCTCTCGGGCATCTCCTCGAGGACATCGGCGAGCCGGTCGTCGGAGAGCTCGCCCGCGACCTCGAGCATCCGCTGCTGCGGCAGGTCGAGGAGGGTGCTGGCGAGGTCGGCGGGCTTGAGCTCGGAGAGGCTCGCCACGTACTGCTCGGCCGACTGCGCCTCGGTGGACACGCTCTCGCGGACCTCGCGCCAGCCGGCGAACGTCGTGGCGCCCTTGGCGAAGGGGGAGGGGCTGGTCTTCGGGCGGCGGACGAAGAGCTGCGCGAGCTCCCACTCGCCCGGCCCGACCTCCTCGATCGCGACGTCCTCGACGATCGCGTCGCCCGAGCCGTCGACGAAGGTCATCCTCCTGCCGAGCAGCTCGGCGATGACGCGGACCTCGCCGCCGCGCTGCTCGAAGCGGCGCACGTTGATCAGACCGGTCGTGATGATCTGCCCGCTGCCGATGCTGGTGACCCGCCCGATCGAGACGAACACCCGGCGGCGGCCGGGGATCTCGACGACGAGGCCGACCACGCGCGGCGCGTCGTTCTGACGGTGCACGAGCAGCACGTCGCGGACCTTGCCGACGCGATCGCCCGCCGGGTCGAAGACGCTGCAGCCGGCCAAGCGCGCTACGAAGACTCTGGCGGAACTCACGGCTACCAACCTAGACCCGGGCGCCCCTGCGGAAGCCGAGCGCGGGGTCCGGCGCTCCCACCGGGCGCTCGGGAAGCTCCCGATCCGTGTCCAGAATGCTCCAAGTCCTCTGTGACAGTCTGAGCAGGTGACTCAGCAGATGCCCATGAACAACCGCCGGGGCGCCGCCTCCCCGACGATCCCGCGCGGCGAGATCCTCGCCACCTTCGACACCTACGAGAAGGCGCAGCAGGCCGTCGACGTCCTCGCGCGGGCCGACTTCCCGGTCAAGCAGCTGGCCATCCTCGGCAACGACCTCAAGAGCGTGGAGCGCGTCACCGGCAAGCTCACCTGGGGCCGCGTCGCTCTCGCCGGCGCCGCCTCCGGCGCCTGGCTCGGTGTCTTCCTCGGCCTGCTGCTGATCATCTTCTCGCCGGCCACCGAGTTCTCCTTCCTCATCGCGGCCGTGCTGCTCGGTGCCGGCTTCGGCATGCTCTTCGGCCTCGCCTCCTACGCGGTCAACCGCCGCCGCCGCGACTTCACCTCGACGATGCAGGTCATCGCCACCAGCTACTCGGTGATCGTCGACCCCGAGGTGGTGAACCGCGCGCGCAACCTGCTCGACGGCACCCCCGCCGAGTCGACGGCGCCGGTCTGGTCGCCGCCGCCCGCGGACGCGGAGCCGGTGCCGATCCGTCCGGAGGACGAGCGACGCTGAGCCACCTCGAAGGCCCCCGGAGCGATCCGGGGGCCTTCGTCGCGTCCGTGCCGTGGTGACCGGACCGTCCTGATCGGACGGCCCGTGCGCCGGGCCGTCGCCTCAGCGGGCGGCGGAGCCCACCGGAGGCAGGACGATGTCGACCGCGAGACCGTGCGGGTCGCGGTTGGAGAGCGCGACCGTCCCGCCGCCGGAGAGCACCGTGGTGTGCACGAGGGCGAGACCCAGGCCGCTGCCGCCCGAGGCGATCGTGCGCGAGTCGTCGGGGCGGGAGAAGCGGTCGAAGGCGACCGGGATGAACTCGGCCGGCATGCCCGGTCCGTCGTCGGAGACCGTCAGCAGCAGCCGGCCGTCCTTCTGCGCGAGCGCCGCGACGATCGTCCCGCCGTGGCCGATCGCCTGGATCGCGTTGCGGACGAGATTGTCGATCACCCGGCCGAAGTCCTGGGTGGCGACGGCGTAGAGCCGGGCCGGCTCGCGCTCGTCGATCTCGTAGTCGATCTCGACGTCCGACTCGGCTGCGAGCAGCCGGGTGCGGTCGACCGCGCCGACCAGCTCGTCGACCAGCTCGGCGAAGGGCGAGGCGGGCCGGGCCGACCGGCTCTCGATCCGGGAGATGTCCAGCAGTGCGGAGGCGAGGCGGACCAGGCGGTCGACGCTCTTCTGCGCGTCGAGGATCACCCGGTCGACGGCGACCGGGTCCTCGACGCGGTGGTGCGCGATCTCGAGCTGGGCCGAGAGGGCGGCGAGCGGCGTCCTCAGCTCGTGGCTGGCGTCCGAGACCATCTGCTTCTCCCGCGCCAGGGAGGCCGTCTGCTTGGCGAGGAACGCGTTGAGCGTCTCGGCGAGCTCGTCGATCTCGTCGCGGGTGCCGACGACCGGCAGCTGATCGCCGGGAGTGGGGTCGGCGGCGATCTGGTCGGCGCGCGCGCGCATCCGGCGCACCGGCGCCAGAGCTGCTCCGGTGAGGATCCAGGAGGCGAGCCCGAAGGTGACGACGAGGAAGATCGCCGCGTAGACCAGCACGTGGGCGAAGTCGTCGAGCACCAGCTGCGACGCGGCCTGGTCGCGTGCGGTGGCGACGCTCCAGGTGCCGTCCTCGCCCTCCACCGCGGTGATGCGCACCAGGTAGCGCGTGGTGGCGGTGGCGACCTCGGTGTAGCGCGGCACCGCGTCGGCCGCGCGGTCGCGCAGCTCCGCCTGCACCGAGCGGCGCACCTCGGTCGGCATGGTGGTCGCGTCGACCGCGCCGTCCGGGGTGATCGCGAGGTAGAGCTGTCCCGTGGAGGAGTCCCGGACCCGAGGGACGTCGCCGGCCGCGATGTCGCGGCGGATCTCGTCCTCGATCGAGACGAGGATCGTCCGCTCGCTGCGCTCGACGATCCCGGTGACGACCTGGTAGAAGAGCATCGCCGCGAGGGCGAAGAGCACGGTCGCGACGGCGACGGAGCCGACCGTGATCCTGGCGCGGATCGACAGGGCTCCCGAGCGCCGCCTCGCGGCACGCGCCGCGGCGAGCGGGCTCGGAGCGGCCATGCGGCTACTCGACCGGGCGGAGGAAGTAGCCCTTGCCGCGCACCGTGACGATGCTGACCCCGGTGTCCTCGGCGGGCAGCTTCTTGCGGAGGTAGCTGACGTACTGGTCGACGATGTTGTTGTCGACGATCTCGCCGCCGCCCCAGATCTCGGAGAGGATGCGCTGGCGGGTGACCACCGAGCCGACCGGCGAGATCAGCAGCTTCAGCAGCTCGAGCTCCTTCGGGCTGACGTGGATGCGCGTGTTGTCGGCGGTGCGGCGGATGCTCGAGCCGTCCACGGTGATGCGGCCGACCTCGATCGAGGTGGACATCAGCGAGGGGCTCCGCCGCAGCAGCGCCCGCAGCCGCGCGTTCAGCTCGGTGAACGCGAACGGCTTCGTCAGGTAGTCGTCGGCGCCGGCGTCCAGGCCGAAGACGCGGTCCTCCACGGAGTCGCGGGCGGTGAGCAGCAGGATCGGCGTGGAGCGGCCCAGCTCGCGGATGCGCCGGCAGATCTCGAAGCCCGACATCGCGGGGAGCATCACGTCGACGATGGCGGCCGAGAACTCGGCGTTGCTGAACGCGACGAGCGCGTCGATGCCGTTCGTCGTCAGCTCCGCCTCGTAGCCGGCGTCTTCTAGGCCGCCCACGAGTGCTTCGCCCATGGCTGGATCGTCTTCGACGACAAGGATCTTCACGCGCTCACCCTACGACCCCGCTCTCAGGAACGCGGTGTGTGCCGAGCGCGTTTCGGCGGCGTGAGGGAGAGCTGCGGTCCTCATGCACCCGTCCGGACCGGCTCCCGTGAGGGATGGCGAGCGGCCCGAACGTGCCCGCGCGCGTGACACGGATCGTGGTGTCTGTCAGGAGTTGCACGGGATTTCACCCGTCCTGGACCCCTACGGGGGCCGTAGAATGCGTCAATATGCGACGACCCGAAAGTCGCATGGATACGGTGCGCTGATGCTCATGAAGATCTCTCGACCGCCCTCGTTCCTCGCCAGGATCGTCGGCGCTCTCGTCCGACGTCCCTGCGAGTACTGCGGGAAGACGACCCCCGCGGCCGAGCCGTACTGCTCGTCCACGTGCGCTCGCCGCGCGCAGAGGTTCGATCTGAACCCCTGACCCCGGCGCCGCGCAGAGTGGCGGACGCGCCGTCCCGCGCCAGTTCCGCCGCTGGCAGCGACTTGCGGACGTGAGCCGCCATCGATACGGCAGCCTTCTGACGTCCCCCGCTGCGATCGCTACGAGCTCCGCTGCGTCCGGGTGATCGGATGGAGCGGCGGCGATGACCTACCGAGCCCTCGACTCCGTCCGGGCCTGCGCGGCACTGCTCGTCCTCGTCGCCCACGTGCGGCAGGCCTTCCTGGTCCCGGCTGCTGAGACGCGGCTCGGCCCCGTCGACAGCGCGCTCTACGCGCTGACGTCCCTCGGTCACGGCGCCGTCATCGTCTTCTTCGTCCTGAGCGGCTTCTTCGTCGGCGGCTCCGTCCTCAGCGGTCTCGCCCGCGGCGCCTTCAGCTGGACGAGGTATCTCACCTCCCGCCTGACCCGGCTGTGGCTCGTCCTGCTCCCGGCCCTCGTGCTCACGGCCGTCCTCGACGCCGTCGGCGTCGCCTTCCTCGCGGACCGGCCGCAGTACGCGCCGGGCGGTTCCGCGCAGGTCGACGGCGGCGTCCTCGGGGCACTGAGCAACGCCGTCTTCCTCCAGCCGCACCTGGTCCGGCCCTTCGGCACCGACCGGCCGCTCTGGTCGATCGGCTACGAGGCCGGCTACTACCTGCTGTTCCCGCTGCTCCTCGTCGGGCTCACGCGCGGCTCCCGGCGGCGGAGAGTGCTGTGCGCCGCAGCCGCCGTCGTGGTCGTCTACGTTCTCGGGCCGGCCGGAACGGGCCTCTTCCTCGCCTGGCTCGCCGGCGCGGCGGTCGCCTGGAAGGGAGCGGCGGCCCCGCGGTTCCTCTCGCGGCTCGGGCCGAAGGGCACCGCCGCCTCGATCGTCGCGGTACTCCTGCTCGTGATCGGGGCTATGTCGGTCGACCGGCTCGCGAAAGCCGGCCCGGACGATCTCGGCTGGACGACGTGGGCGACCACGATCGCGGCGGCGGCCCTCGTCGTCGTGCTGTGCCACTCCGAGGGGACTCCGGGGAAGGGTCTCGACCGTCTGCTCCGCGGCGGCACCTGGGTCTCGGGGTTCTCGTTCTCGCTCTACGCGACGCACGTGCCCGTGCTGATGCTGCTCCACGGGCTGCTGTTCCCGCCGCCGACGGCCTGGTGGCCGCCGTCCGCGGCGAGCTGGGCGGGCGTGCTCGCCCTCGCGCTCCTCGCGTGCGTCGTGGGCTGGGCCTTCGGCGCGCTCACGGAGCGGAGGACCGAGGCCGTGCGCGCCCGGGTGCTCGGCGTCCTCGAGCGTCTCCGGCGACCGCGGCGCGCGGCCACAGGCGTCGGCTGATCAGCCGAGGACCCTGACCTGGTCGAGACGGCCGTCGGAGAAGGCGAGGTCGTCGGAGGTGTCGGCGTCGTAGTACCAGAGCGCGAGGTAGGCGGTGACCGCACTGTCCGACCCCGCCTCCGGGGTGAAGCCGACCTCGAAGCGGCGCTCGACGCCGTCCGGTGCCAGCCAGCCGTTCCAGAGCAGGGGAGTCGTCGATCCCGCATCGATCGATCCGGTCCCGCCGTCCGGCGAGGACAGGAGCGCGATCCCGGTCCGGGGCGCGCCGGTCATCTCGCGAGGGTCGTCGCCCACGCCGAAGAAGAGCGAGGTCCTGACGATGCGCGAGTCGCCCGAGCGCGTGACCGCGAGCACCGCGCGCTGCTCGCCGGACGCGAGCACGTTCGGCCGCCACTGCAGGAACTCGACAGGGACCTCGGGCTGACTCGCCGCGGCCCGCGGTGCTCCGATCGCCGAGCGCACCGTCGGAGACGCCCAGGCCGTGCCGGTCCCTGCGTGGGGGAGGGTCGCCACGACCGCCCCGGAGGCGAGCGTCGCGGTCGCGGCCACGAACGCCCGCCGGGACGCCGACCCTGGTGACTCGTCCATCGCGCAGCCCCTCGCCTGGTGATCCGATCTGCTGCCGAACGTACTCCGTCGACCCTCGGTTCCTGTCCCGCTTCGCGACCACTCACTGTCGTCTTGCGACAGCATCGGCCCGGCGTGGACCGCGGGGTCCGCCGGCGCGACAGGCCTCGGCTAGCGTGTGCCGGATCCGCGAGGGAGACGCCATGACGACGCACGCACCCGCTGAACGACCACGAGCCGCGACGGCGGGGCGACGAACGGACGTCCAGGGACTCCGCGCGTTCGCGGTGCTCGCCGTGTTCTTCGAGCACCTCCTCGGCTGGCCCGCCGGTGGATTCGTGGGCGTCGACATCTTCTTCGTGATCTCCGGCTTCCTCATCACCGGCCTTCTGCTCCGCGAGTACAGCGCAACGGGCACGATCTCCTTCGCGTCGTTCTACGTGGCCCGCATCAAGCGCATCATCCCCGCTGCGACGCTCGTCCTCGTCGTCACGGTGATCGCTGCGCACTCCCTGCTGCTCGCGAATCGCGCGGCGGCCATCACCGGGGACGCGGTGTGGGCGTTCCTGTTCTCCGCCAATTGGCGCTTCGCGGCCGAGGGCACCGACTACTTCGCACAGGGACAGGCCGTCTCGCCGTTGCAGCACTTCTGGTCGCTGTCCGTCGAGGAGCAGTTCTACTTCGTCTGGCCGTGGCTGCTGCTCGGCATCCTCTGGATCTACGCGCGACTCCGTGCCGCCCACACCGATCGCACCCTCCGCCTCACTGCCGGGGCCGCGATGCTCGTCATCATCGCTGCGTCCCTCGCCTGGGCGTTCGTCCAGAGCACCACCGGGCCCACGGTCGCCTACTTCTCCACCTTCACCCGCGCCTGGGAGCTCGGCGCCGGTGCTCTCCTGGCCGTCGTCGCTCCGCTGTTCCTCCGGTTGCGCCAGCCGGTGCGCATCATCCTCGCCTGGCTCGGGCTCGCGGGCATGACCGCGTCGCTCTTCCTCGTCGACGGCGGCACGCCGTTCCCCGCGCCCGGCGCGCTCCTCCCCGTTCTCGCGACGGTGCTCGTGCTCGCCTCAGGGATCGGCGAGCAGGCACGCGGCCTCGCGCTTCTGACGAACCCGGTCGCGACGTACCTCGGCGACATCTCCTACAGCCTCTACCTCTGGCACTTCCCGGCGGTCGTCTTCGGCGCAGCGCTGTTCCCGAACTCCGGCAGTGTCGGCTACATCGGCGTGCTCGTCGTCGGCGTCGGCATCGCGGCCCTCGCCTACCACCTCTTCGAGCGGCCACTGCACCGATCGCCGCTCCTCACCCGCCACGAGGGCGCCTGGGAACGTCGTGAGGCGTGGAGCATCTGGTGGAAGGCGCAGCTCGAGATGCTGAAGGTCGCTCGCTGGGTCGGGCTCGGTGCCGCGGGCCTCGCCACCGCGGCCGTCGTCGGATTCGCCTTCCTCGTCCCCGCCGACACCGCCAACCAGATGCTCTACGGCACCCGCGAGGCCGCGGCAGCGCTTCCCGCGCCGAGCGGCGGACCAGCGGCAGCAGCCGACGCGACGCCCGACCCGGCCGCTGCCGCTGCAGGGCCGGCGCAGTCCGAGCTGACCGCGAAGATCACCGCGGCCCTCCGCTCGGCCAGCTGGCCGGAGGGCTTCGAGAACTCGTTCAGCCAGGGAGGCTGGCCGGCGGAGATCGAGGACTGCGCGGATCCGATCCGCATCACCGGCACCGAGTGCACCTGGGGGGACGGCGAGAGACTCGCCGTCGTCGTGGGGGACTCCACCGCCGTCGCCTACACCGCCGCGCTCCGGAGCGTTCTCAACGAGGCCGGCTATCGCGTGCAGGGCTTCGCGATGAACGGCTGCGAGTACTCGGACACGGTCATCGGCAATGCGAGCGTCGCCGACTCCTGCCCCGTGCGGAAGCAGGACGCGGTCGATGCGATCACCGCGCAGTCGCCCGATCTCGTCTTCGTGACGAACGCCTACCAGCAGCACACACCGATCGGAACCGACGATCCGCTCACGGGCCCCGAGTGGATCTCGAGCCTGCAGACCGCTGTCGAGCGGTTCCGCCCGGCAGCCGGTCAGGTCGTGTTCCTCTCGCCGCCGCCCGCTGACACCAATGTCGGCGAGTGCTTCACCGCGGTCTCGACCCCGACCGACTGCGTCGGCGACATCACGGCGTCGCACCAGAAGTACCTCGCTGCCGACGCGACCGTCGCCGGTGCCCTCGACGGAGTCGTGATCAGCTCCGTGCCCTGGTTCTGCGCGGAGGACCTGTGCCCCGCGTACGTCGACAGCACCCCGACGAAGGGTGATCGCCTGCACGCTGCGCCCCGCTACATGGACCTCGTCGAACCGTCGATCGCCGAGTCGCTCCGCTCAGCGGGAGTGCTGCCGTAGCGGCAGGCCGTGCCGTTCGCGGCCGGAGCGCTGAGGATGTGCGTCCGCTCCGCGTCCGAGATCGAGGGCTCAGGCCGCGACGTTCGCGATCACGCTGAGAACGACCCAGACGATCGCGATGAACGCAACCACGCCGATCGCCCACGCGAGAACGGCTCTGCCTGTGGAGCCGTGGGCGAGGCGTCTCGATCGTCTGCTCATGCGCCCCAGTATGACCGCCGCGCCTCGAGCCGGTCCGACCCCGTTCCAGGGGCGTCCGTCGACCGTCGTCAGTGCGCGCTCGGCACGATCGCCTTCTGGTGGCGTGTGAGGAAGTGCCGCTCCACGAGATGGAAGAAGATCCATCCTGCGAGCCAGGACAGGGGCAGGACGAGCAGGAACATCACGGCGAGACGAGCCGGGTAGGGCAGGTCGACGTCGAGGACCGCGATGTTCCCGGCCGCGAGGACCGGGCTGTGCACGAGGTAAAGGCTGTAGGAGCCGGCGCCGATGCGGACGAGCGGGCGCGAGCTCAACACGCGACCGATGCGAGACGGCCGGTTCGCGCGCGCCCTGATCGTCAGCCAGTAGAGCAGCAGCGCGATCGCGATTCCGAAGGCCGACTCGTAGACCCAGGCCAGGCGGACGGCGACCGTCAGTGCCAGTGCGACGACCCCGGCGAGGCCGGCCCACAGCCCTGCGCGGGGGAGCGCGACGTGCTGCGTCATCCACGCGGCTCCGGCACCCAGCGCGAAGAGTCCGAGGAACCACGGGTGCGCGCCGGCGATCAACGGGAGCACCAGCGCGACGGCGATGCCGAGCACGACCGTCGTGCCGACGGCGACCGCCGGGCCGAAGCGGCGCCACAGCGGCAGGAGGACGAGCGGGAACAGGAAGTAGATCTGCCACTCCGTCGCTACCGACCAGGCCGGACCGTTGATCTGATAGATCCACTCCGGGTTCAGGTTGTGCACGAGGAAGAGGTGCGAGATCAGGCCGCCGGCGGTGAGGGGGACCTTGCTGTCCCACTCGGTCCCGTGCCCGGTCTGCATCGCGGGGACGAACGCGATCACGGCAGCGAAGATCGCGAGGGAGATGAAGTAGGGCGGGAGGATGCGCCTCGCCCGCCGGCGGAGGTAGTCGCGGAAGCCGCCGCGCAGTTCGAGCGATTCGCTGCGCGCGACGGGGAGCATCAGCACGAACCCGGAGAGGACGATGAACACGGGCACGGCGAGCGTGCCAAAGCCGAGCAGCCGACCCGCGATCGGGAAGGTGCTGAGGAACTCGCCGCTTCCGCCCGTGAAGAGCGCCGCGTGATAGACGGTCACCGCGATCGCGGCGAGTGCACGCAGACCGTCGGCGAACTCCGACTTCGGTCGCACGACAGAGGGCACCACGCGCTCAGCATCGCGTCTTCCCGCTGCACCTCTGCACGCGAAGGGAGGTCTTCGCGGACTCCTGGCGCAGATCGGCTGGTGGAGCGCGCCACCGGCCCTGAGGCGAAGCGGGAGGCTCCTCATCGGTGACGGTCCGCCGTGGCGGCGACCGCTCCATGGTGCCGTCCGCGACCCGCATGGGCGCGCATGCTCGGCCCGGCCTCCGCTGCTTCCACTCCCGACGTCATCAGTGATCTGCTCGACGACCTCGACACCGTCACGGCGGCCCGCGATCAGACCTCCGGGGAAGGACGACCGCCGGGACCGACGCCGGCCGGAGACGAAGAAGGCCCGGTTCGCGCTGCTTTCCGCGTCGATCCGGGCCTTGCGAAGTGGTGCCCCCAGTAGGATTCGAACCTACGCCCCTGCCTCCGGAGGGCAGTGCTCTATCCCCTGAGCTATGGGGGCCAGGAGTGCCTGTCAACATTAGCACCCGGGGTGGGCGCCGCCGGACGCCCTGGCGGGCCGTGCGGTCGTGCCACGATGGGGGCATGCTGCGCACCGTCTCCGCCTCGCTGGGCCTGCGACTGAACGGGCCGACCGACCTGATCTTCCTGATGGCGGCGACGCCGACGGGAGACGGGTTCGAGGACTCGTTCACCGTCACGCTGGACGGCGAGCCCGTCCCGGTGCGGGAGTTCCCGGCACGGCACGGCGCGCGGGTGCACCGTGTCGCGGCGAACGCCGGGGCGATGCAGGTGGAGTACCGCGGCCGCGTCTCCGGGCGCGGTGTGCCGGACGAGCCGAGCGAGCTCGAGCTGGTCGAGTACCTGCGGCCGAGCCGCTACGCCGAGACGGACGCACTCGGCGGCATCGCCCGGCGCGAGTTCGGCCGGGCGCGGGGCTTCGAGGCGCTCGCCGCGGTCGAGGAGTGGGTGCACAGCCACCTCTCCTACGTCTACGGCTCGACGGTCGCGACCGGGGGAGCCGCGCAGGTGATCGAGAGCGGGCAGGGCGTCTGCCGCGACTTCGCGCACACCGTCGTGGGGCTGCTGCGCGCGCTCGACATCCCGGCGCGGGTGACCGCCGTCTACGCTCCCGGCCTCGAGCCGCGCGACTTCCACGCCGTGTCGGAGGCCTGGGTCGACGGGGCCTGGCACGTGGTCGACGCGACCCGGCTCGCTCCGCGGCCGTCGATGCTCCGGATCTCCTCCGGCCGCGACACCGCCGACACGGCCTTCCTCAGCAGCTACCTCACCGACCTGCGGCTCGAGACGATGAACGTCGAGGCGACCTGCGACGTGGTCGTGGAGGACGACCACGTCTCGCCGGTGCGCCTGGGCTGAGCCCGCACGTTCCGACCGGGTGGTCAGCCGGCGAGGGAGTCCAGCGCCGCGCGCACGAGTGGCTCCGGGTCGCCCGGCTCGACGAACGACGCGCTGGACGCCTCGAGCCAGTGGTCGCCGATGAAGGCGTCCGCGATGCCCCGGCTGTCGGCGACCTCGTAGTAGCCCTCGATCTCCGGGGGCCGACCGTATGTGGGGACGGCCTCGCTCGTGGTGAAGAACTCGTTCTTGAGGGCCTCGATGACGGCCGGGTCGAGCCGGGCGACCGCGACCTGGAAGTCGGCGCCCTCGGAGTCGGCCCAGCCGCAGACCAGGCCGTCGTAGCCGGCGATCTCGGCGGAGACCGCGGTCGGCTCCACCGCGTCGCTGGGGGAGAAGCCCGCCCAGAGACCGGTCAGCGCGGAGGCGGGCACGAGCTGCTCGCAGGTGACGGGAATCGGAGTGCCGGTGACCGCGTCGCTCGCGCTCGGCGCCGGATCCGCGGCCGGCGCGCAGCCGGCGAGGGCCGCGACGGCGACGAGGAGAGCGAGGGCGGCGGGTCGGCGCATGCGCTGCACCCTAGCAATCGCGGCGGTCGGGGCGCCGGGGCGCGGGCGGGCGGGTTCCGGCGGGCGGGCTCTCGGTGACGGCGGATCTCGATACGCCGGCTGCGCTGGCTACTCGATCAGCATGAAACGGGGCTGCTCGATTCGACGGCGAGGAGGGCGAGTGCTCGATCGACGGGGAGTGGGCGCCGAGTGGGCTCGGCTCCTTCTTGCTGGTCGAGTAGCCCCGGAGGGGCGTATCGAGACCCGACCCCGTCAGCAGGCGGGGCGATCGGCGGGAAGGAGGGGGTGGCGGACCGGCCGGTAGAATCGTGCCCCGTGACTCCCGAACAGCTCGCCGCCTCCCTGCACGCCCTCGTCCTCGACGCCGTGCAGCGACGAGGGAGCGACGCCGAGGTCGCGCTCGGCGACGTCGTGCTCGAGCGGCCCAAGAACCGCGACCACGGCGACTGGGCCTCGAACATCGCGATGAAGATCGCGAAGAAGGCCGGGGCGAACCCGCGCGAGCTCGCGACCGAGCTCGCCGAGGGCCTCGGCGCGGTCGACGGCGTGGCCTCGGTGGAGGTCGCCGGCCCCGGGTTCCTCAACGTCCGGCTCGACGCCGCCGCCGCGGGCGCGCTCGCCGGCGCGATCGTCGACGCGGGCGAGGCCTACGGCACCGGCTCCGCCTACTCCGGTCTGAAGATGAACCTCGAGTTCGTCTCCGCCAACCCCACCGGCCCGATCCACATCGGCGGGACCCGCTGGGCGGCCGTCGGCGACAGCCTCGCCCGCGTGCTGATCGCGCAGGGCGCCGAGGTGACCCGCGAGTACTACTTCAACGACCACGGCGCGCAGATCGACCGCTTCACCCGAAGCGTCCTGGCCGCCTACCGCGGCGAGCCGACTCCGGAGGACGGCTACGGCGGCGCGTACATCGCCGACATCGCCGATCGCGTCGTCGCCGCCTACCCGGGCGACCTCTCGGTCCTGCCCGAGGCGGAGCTGAACGAGACCTTCCGCTCGATCGGCGTCGACCTGATGTTCGGCGAGATCAAGCAGAGCCTGCACGAGTTCGGCGTCGACTTCGACGTCTACTTCCACGAGAACTCGCTGCACGAGTCGCGCGCCGTCGAGCGGGCGATCGAGCGCCTCCGCGAGCTCGGCCACATCTTCGAGGCCGACGGTGCGACCTGGCTGCGCACCACGGACTTCGGCGACGACCGAGACCGCGTCATCATCAAGAGCGACGGGGAGGCGGCCTACATCGCCGGCGACCTCGCCTACTACCTCGACAAGCGCGAGCGCGGCTTCGACCGGGCGATCATCATGCTCGGCGCCGACCACCACGGCTACATCGGCCGGATGATGGCGATGTGCGCGGCTTTCGGCGACACCCCGGGCGTCAACCTCGAGATCCTGATCGGCCAGCTCGTCAACCTGCTCCGCGACGGGCAGGCGGTCCGGATGTCCAAGCGCGCGGGCACCGTGGTGACGATGGAGGACCTGGTCGAGGCCGTGGGCGTCGACGCCGCGCGCTACTCGCTGGTGCGATCGTCGGCCGACTCCTCGCTCGACATCGACCTCGACCTGCTCACCAAGCGCAGCAACGACAACCCCGTCTACTACGTGCAGTACGCGCACGCCCGCACCCGCCAGGTGGCGGCCAAGGCGGAGGCGTCGGGCGTGCCGCGCGAGCCGTTCGCCCCCGAGACGCTGGTGCACCCGAGCGAGTCGGCGCTGCTGGGCGGACTGCAGGAGTTCCCGCGCATCGTGGCCCTCGCCGCCGAGCTGCGCGAGCCGCACCGCGTGGCCCGCTACCTCGAGGAGATCGCCGGTCTCTACCACCGCTGGTACGACAACTGCCGCGTGGTCCCGCAGGGCGACGACCCGATCGAGGCCGTGCACTCGACCCGCCTGCGCCTGAACGACGCGACCGCGCAGGTCCTGCGCAACGGGCTCTCGCTGCTCGGCGTGACCGCTCCGGACCGGATGTGACCGCCGACGACGCCGGTGCGCCGCGCCGCGGCCGCCGGATCGCGATCGTCGCCGTGATCGTGATCGTGCTGCTGGCGGTGGCCGCCGTCGTCGGCGACGTACTCGCCCGCCGCGCGGTCGCCGACACCGCGGCGTCGAGCATCCGGGAGGCGCTCTCGCTCCCCGCGGACCACCCCGTCGAGGTCGAGGTCGCCGGCTGGGCGGTGCTGCCGCAGCTGATCGCCGGCTCGCTCGACCGGCTCGACATCCGCAGCGAGGACGTCGCGTTCGGCGCTCTGAACGGCGATGTCGACGCGACCCTCGAGGGCGTCCCCGCGAGCGGCGACGGTCCGCTCGAGGCGGGACGCGCGACCGTGGCCCTCGACCCCGACTCGGTGAGCACGCTCGTCGCCGCGCGGAGCCAGGTGCCGATCGACGGCGTGACGCTCGATCCGCCGCTGGTGCGCGTGAACACCTCGGTCGACGTGCTCGGGCTCACCCTCGCCGCGGGCGTCGGCATCGAGCTCGGCGCGGCCGACGGCGCGATCGAGCTGACGCCGTCCGAAGTGACGGCGGGCGGCACCACGATCAGTGCCGCCGACGTCGAGGACCGCTTCGGCGCCGTGGCCGAGGGGCTGCTCGCCGCGCGCTCCGTGTGCATCGCCGACGCCGTGCCGCAGGGGCTCGCGCTCACCGACGTCACCGTGACGGCCGACTCGCTGGACGCCTCCTTCGACCTCTCTCCGACGTTCCTCAGCGACCCGGCGCAGCAGGAGACCGGCGTCTGCTCCTGACCCGGGACGGACGCGCAGCGCCCGACCGGTAGGATCGGAGCCCTGTGCCCGCGTGTCCCGCGGGCCGAACGCCGGCAGTGCGCGCACCGAGAGCACTGCCACCGACAGCACTCTCAAGGATCTTGCTGGCTTCAGGGGTCAATCCGGACTCGCTCGCCACGCAGTGACGCTCCCACTCTCTCCTGTGAGGTCTCACCCGTGGCACACGCCGACGCACCCGTCCGCGCCCCCCGTCATCCCCTCGCTCCGGACTGGCTGCACCGCCCCGAGGACGCGAACGCGCTCGCCGACGGCGTCTGGTCCGGCGGCACGCTCCGCTCGGCGGACGGCGTTCTCGAGATCGCCGGTGTCGCGGCCACCGAGCTGGCCGCCCGCTTCGGCACCCCGCTCTACGTCGTGGACGAGGACGACGCCCGCCGCCGCGCCGTCGCGACGCGGGAGGCCTTCGAGCGCGAGCTCGGCCGGATCGGCACCGGCGTCACCGTCTACTACGCCGGCAAGGCGTTCCTCTCCACCGAGGTCGCGCGCTGGATGCGCGCCGAGGGCCTGAACATCGACACCTGCAGCGGGGGAGAGCTCGCGGTCGCGCTCGCCGCCGGCGTCGAGCCCGAGCACATGGGCCTGCACGGCAACAACAAGTCGCTCGCCGAGATCGACCGGGCGGTCGAGGCCGGTGTCGGCGCGATCGTCCTGGACAGCGTGCTCGAGATCGAGCGGGTCGCCGCGGCGGCCGAGCGCCACGGCCGCGTCCAGCCGGTGCGGCTGCGGGTGAACAGCGGCGTGCACGCGCACACCCACAGCTTCCTGGCCACCGCGCACGAGGACCAGAAGTTCGGCATCACCCTCGAGGACTGCCCGGACGCCGTCGCGCGGATCCGCTCGCACGGGAGCCTGCGCTTCCTCGGTCTGCACTGCCACATCGGCTCGCAGATCTTCGGCTCGGCCGGCTTCGCCGAGTCCGCCTCGCGCCTGCTCGCGGTGCACGCGGGGCTCCTCGCCGACGGCCCGGTCCCGCAGCTCAACCTCGGCGGCGGCTTCGGCATCGCCTACACGAGCGCCGACGACCCGACCCCGATCGGCGAGATCGCCGCGGCGATCGCGGACGCGGTCGGCGAGCAGTGCGCGACCCGCGGGATCCCGGTGCCGCACATCGCCATCGAGCCGGGCCGCTCGCTGATCGGGCCCGCCGGGCTGACCCTCTACGAGGTCGGCACCATCAAGGACGTCGCGGTCGGCACGGACGGCGTGCGCCGCTACGTCAGCGTCGACGGCGGGATGAGCGACAACGCGCGGCCCGCCCTCTACGGCGCGGACTACACGGCGCGGATCGCCAACCGCGTCTCCGACGCCGAGCCCGCCCTCGTGCGCGTGGCCGGGAAGCACTGCGAGTCGGGCGACATCGTCGTCCACGACGACTTCCTCCCCGCCGACGTGCAGCCGGGCGACCTGCTCGCCGTCGCCGCGACCGGCGCCTACTGCTGGTCGCTCTCGAGCAACTACAACCACCTCGGCCGCCCCCCGGTCGTCGCCGTCCGGGACGGAGTCGCGCGCGTCATCGTGCACGGCGAGACCGAGGACGACCTCCTCCGCCGCGATGCCGGCATCGAACGAAAGGCCATCCTCCGATGATCGAGTACCGCAGCCTCCGCGTCGCCCTGCTGGGCGCCGGGTCCGTCGGTGCCCACGTGGCGCGCCTCCTGCTCGACCACGGCGACGAGCTCGCCCAGCGCGTGGGGGCGCCGCTGGAGCTCGCCGGCGTGGCCGTCCGGGACCTGGACGCACCGCGCACCGCGGACATCCCGAGGGAGTACTTCACCACGGACGCCGAGGCGCTGATCCTCGGCGCCGACATCGTCGTCGAGCTGATCGGCGGCCTGGAGCCGGCGCGCAGCTACATCCTCAAGGCGATCTCCTCGGGCGCCGACGTGATCACCGCCAACAAGGCGCTGCTCGCCGCGCACGGCAACGAGTTGTTCGAGGCCGCCGACCAGGTGGGCGCGCAGCTCAACTACGAGGCCGCGGTGGCCGGGGCGATCCCGATCATCCGCCCGCTGCGCGACAGCCTCGCCGGCGACCGGGTGCACCGGATCCTCGGCATCGTGAACGGCACCACCAACTTCATCCTCGACCGGATGGACACGGAGCACGCCACGCTCGAGGAGGCGCTCGCGCTCGCCACCGAGCTCGGCTACGCCGAGGCCGACCCGAGCGCCGACATCGAGGGCTACGACGCCGCGCAGAAGGCGGCGATCCTCGCCCGGCTCGCCTTCCACACCGACGTCCCGGTCTCGCTGGTGCACCGCGAGGGGATCACCGGCGTCACCCAGCAGCAGGTCGAGCAGGCCCGCGCCTCGGGTTACGTGATCAAGCTGCTCGCGATCTGCGAGCGACTCGTCGACGCGAAGACGGGGGAGGAGGGCGTCTCGGCGCGGGTCTACCCCGCGCTCGTGCACCGCACGCATCCGCTCGCCGCCGTGCACGGCGCGAACAACGCCGTCTTCGTCGAGGCGGAGGCCGCCGGCAGCCTGATGTTCTACGGCGCCGGAGCCGGTGGCGTCGAGACCGCCTCGGCCGTCCTCGGCGACGTCGTCTCGGCCGCGCGCCGCCACGTCGTCGGAGGTCCGGGCCTCGTCACCAGCGCCAGCTCCGGACTCCCGGTGCTGCCGATCGGGCACGTCACCACCCGCTACCAGGTGACGCTCGAGGTGCTCGACCGCCCCGGCGTGCTCGCCCAGATCGCCGGCGTCTTCGCCGAGCACGGGGTCTCCGTCGAGACGCTCGTGCAGACGCCGCCCGTGCTCGACCCCCTCGCCGACACCGGTGCGGAGCGGCGCGAGCCGACCGCTACCCTGGTCATCGGCACGCACGCCGCGGCAGAGTCCGATCTGGCGGCCACCGTCACCGCTCTCCAATCCCACGGGTTCGTCGGCGCCGTGACGTCCGTTCTACGAGTTGAAGGAGCCTGAGATGGCCAAGCAGTGGCGCGGAGTCCTGCACGAGTACGCGGACCGCCTCGATGTCACCGAGGCGACCCCCGTCATCACGCTCGGCGAGGGCGGCACCCCGCTCATCCCGGCGGCGGCTCTCTCGGCCCGCACGGGCGCGAAGGTCTGGGTCAAGTACGAGGGGATGAACCCCACCGGCTCCTTCAAGGACCGCGGCATGACCATGGCGATCTCGAAGGCCGTCGAGCACGGCGCGAAGGCCGTCATCTGCGCCTCGACCGGCAACACCTCCGCTTCGGCCGCGGCCTACGCGACGCACGCCGGCATCACCGCCGCGGTGCTCGTCCCCGAGGGCAAGATCGCGCTCGGCAAGCTGAGCCAGGCGATCGCGCACAATGCGCAGCTGCTGCAGGTCCAGGGCAACTTCGACGACTGCCTCGACATCGCCCGCGACCTCGCGAAGAACTACCCGGTGCACCTGGTCAACTCGGTGAACCCCGACCGCATCGCCGGTCAGAAGACCGCCGCCTTCGAGGTCGTCGAGGTCCTGGGCGACGCGCCGGACTTCCACATCGTCCCGGTCGGCAACGCCGGCAACTACACCGCCTACTTCCGCGGCTACTCCGAGGAGCTCGAGCGCGGCGGGTCGACGAAGCTGCCCCGGATGTTCGGCTTCCAGGCCGAGGGCTCCGCGCCGATCGTGCACGGCGCGGTCGTCCGCCACCCCGAGACCATCGCCAGTGCGATCCGGATCGGCAACCCGGCCTCCTGGGAGCTCGCGCTCAACGCCCGCAGCGTCAGCGACGGCTACTTCGGCGCGATCAGCGACGAGAAGATCCTCGAGGCGTACCGCATCCTCGCGGGCGAGGTCGGCGTCTTCGTCGAGCCCGCCTCCGCGATCAGCGTCGCCGGTCTGCTGGAGCGCGCCGAGGCGGGGGCGATCCCCAAGGACGCCACCGTCGTGCTGACCGTCACCGGCCACGGCCTGAAGGACCCGCAGTGGGCGCTGCGCACCGCGGACGGCGAGGACATCACGCCGACCGTCGTGCCCGTGGACACCGCGGCGATCGCCGACGTGCTGGGGCTGGCCGGCGCATGACCTCGGCGGTTCCCGTCGGCCGCTCCGTGCACGTCAAGGTCCCCGCGACCTCGGCGAACCTCGGCCCCGGGTTCGACACGCTCGGCCTCGCGCTCTCGGCGTACGACGAGCTCGAGGTCACGGCCGTCACGGCGACGGGCGTCCGGGTCTCGGTGCACGGCGTGGGCGAGGGCGAGGTGCCGACCGACGAGACGAACCTCGTCGTCCAGGCCATCGCCTACACCTTCGCCGATCAGCGGCAGGAGATGCCCGGCATCGACGTGACCGCGCGCAACATCATCCCGCACGGCCGCGGGATGGGCTCCTCGGGGGCGGCGATCGTCTCCGGGATCATGGCGGCGAAGGGTCTGCTCGACGGCATCGTCGAGCTCGACTCCGACGACCTGCTCCGGATCGCGACCGAGATGGAGGGGCACCCCGACAACGTCGCGCCGGCGCTCTTCGGCGGTCTCACCATCGCCTGGGTCGAGCCCGGCGCCGAGGGCGGACCGGAGGCGCCGCTGCGGCCGCGCTCCAAGAAGCTGATGGTGCACCGCGGCGTCTCGCCGGTCGTCTTCGTGCCCGAGCACACCATGTCGACCCGGCTGGCGCGCTCGCTGCAGCCGATCAGCGTGCCGCACGAGGACGCCGTCTTCAACGTCTCGCGCTCGTCGCTGCTGATCGCGGCCCTCATCCAGAGCCCCGAGCTGCTGTTCGCGGCGACCGAGGACAAGCTGCACCAGAACTACCGCGCGGCCGCGATGCCGCAGACCTCCGAGCTGATCGCGCTGCTGCGCTCGCACGGCTACGCGGCCGTCGTCTCCGGCGCCGGACCGAGCGTCCTCGTGCTCTGCAGCGACCCCGCGCAGCGCCTCGCCGCCGCGGATCTGGTGGCGAAGCAGGCGCACACGCCCTGGCGGGCGCACATGCTGGCCGTCGACTTCAAGGGTGCTACAGTGGGGATCGCATCCCGAGGAGCCGCGTAACGAGCGGAATCTGTCCGACGGATCGTCCCGATAATCACGGCCATCACATCGTGTGAAGGGCGCCCCTGCTTCTCGTGCAGATCAGCGCCTGGTCGCTCGTGCCCTCTCTGCGCTTTCCGAGGCAGGTCGAGCCGGCGACCGAGAGCATCGCGTGGATCAGAACTCGCGATGGACCCGCACGGCTGATGTGCTCTCCCGGTGAGCGATCGCTCCCGGGGGGAAGGAACCCCTCTCCAGTGACAGATGTCAACACCCGCGGTACCGCCGCGGACACCAACGCCGATCTCATCGGCCTCCGCGTCGCGGAGCTCCAGGCCCTCGCAACGAGCCTCGGCATCGGCGGAGCCTCCAAGCTCCGCAAGGGCGAGCTCGTCTCGGCCATCTCGGACCTCCGCGCCGGTGCGGACTCCGAGGGCGCCGAGCCCGCCGCTCCCGCCGAGGAGCAGGCGCCCGCCGAGCCCTCGGTCGCCGAGCAGTCCTTCGCCGAGCCGGCCGAGGCCGAGCCCGTCGTGGACGGCACGAGCGTCGAGGCCGAGCCCGCCGACGTCGCCGAGCAGAGCGCCCCGGCGCTCGAGACGCCCGTCGAGTCGACCGCGCCCGCCGAGAGCACGGAGGCGGACACCGCCGACGTCCTCGAGCAGGCCGCCACCACGGTCGAGGAGCCGGCGCCCGCCGCCGCCGAGGCCGCGCCGGTCGAGCTCGAGCTCCCCGTCGCCGCCGAGCCGGTGGCCGAGCCCGCCGCCGAGCGCGCGCCCCGTCGCCGCGGCTCGCGTCGCGCCTCCAGTGGCACCGTCGCCGCCGGCGAGCACCTGAACGTGCCGGCCGGCAGCGGCGTCGAGTCGCTCATCCCCGAGCTCCCGCCCGTCCTCGAGCAGGCCCCCGACGCCGAGCAGGCGCCGCGTCCGGTCATCGAGATCGAGCTGCCCAACGGGCCGGAGTCGGACGACTCCTCCCGCGAGGGCGGTCAGCGCGAGCGTCGCGGACGCCGTCGCAGCCGCGGCGGCAGCGCCGAGCAGAGCGAGCAGCCCGAGACCACCGACGCCGTCGAGTCCTCCGCGCAGGACGCCGGCGACGAGCCGGACACCGGCGACCGCCAGGACGACCAGCAGAACTCCGGCGAGCAGCAGAACGACGGTCAGCAGAACGGCGGCGACCAGCAGGGCACCGGCCGCGGCCGCAACCGCCGCAACCGCAACCGCCGCGGCGAGGACCGCCAGGCGAACGACGGCCAGCAGAACGGCCAGGGCGGCAGCGCCCAGAGCAATGGCGGCCAGAGCAACGGCCAGAACGGCAACGGCCAGAACGGCGCCGCGCAGAACGGCAACGGCCAGGCGCCGTCGAACCAGGGCGGCAACCAGGGCAACCAGGGTGGCCAGCCGCAGGGCGGCAACGGGCAGAACGCCCAGGGCTCCTCGCAGAACGGCCAGCAGGCCGACGGCGAGGACGGCCGCCGCAGCCGCTACCGCGACCGCAAGCGCCGCGGGGGAGCGGTCGGCGACGACTTCGAGCCCGAGATCAGCGAGGACGACGTCCTCATCCCGGTCGCCGGCATCCTCGACGTCCTCGACAACTACGCCTTCGTGCGCACCACGGGCTACCTGCCCGGTGTCAGCGACGTCTACGTCTCGCTCGGCCAGGTCAAGAAGTACAACCTGCGCAAGGGCGACGCCGTCGTCGGCGCGATCCGCCAGCCCCGCGAGGGCGAGGGCGGCGGCCGCCAGAAGTACAACGCGATCGTCCGCGTCGACTCGATCAACGGCCAGACCGTCGACGAGGCCGCCGCGCGCGTCGAGTTCCACGATCTCACGCCGCTCTACCCGACCGAGCGCCTGCGCCTCGAGACGGAGCCGGGCAAGCTGACCCAGCGGATCATCGACCTCGTCGCTCCGATCGGCAAGGGCCAGCGCGGCCTCATCGTCGCGCCGCCCAAGGCCGGCAAGACGATCGTCCTGCAGCAGATCGCCAACGCGATCGTGCAGAACAACCCCGAGGTCCACCTCATGGTCGTGCTCGTCGACGAGCGTCCCGAGGAGGTCACCGACATGCAGCGCACCGTGCGCGGCGAGGTCGTCGCCTCCACGTTCGACCGCCCGGCCGAGGACCACACCACGGTCGCCGAGCTGGCCATCGAGCGCGCCAAGCGCCTCGTCGAGCTGGGCCACGACGTCGTCGTGCTGCTCGACTCGATCACCCGCCTCGGCCGCGCCTACAACGTGACCGCCGCTCCCTCGGGCCGCGTGCTCTCGGGTGGCGTCGACGCGTCGGCGCTGTACCCGCCGAAGAAGTTCTTCGGCGCGGCGCGCAACATCGAGAACGGCGGCTCGCTCACCATCCTCGCGACGGCGCTCATCGAGACCGGCTCGAAGATGGACGAGGTGATCTTCGAGGAGTTCAAGGGCACCGGCAACATGGAGCTCCGTCTCTCGCGCCACCTCGCCGACAAGCGGATCTTCCCCGCCGTCGACGTGAACGCGTCGGGCACCCGCCGCGAGGAGATGCTCCTCAGCTCGGACGAGGTCAAGATCACCTGGAAGCTGCGCCGCGCCCTCGCCGGGCTCGACCAGCAGCAGGCGCTCGAGATCATCCTGTCCCGCCTGAAGGAGACGTCCTCGAACGTCGAGTTCCTGATGCAGGTCTCGAAGTCCGCCGTCGGCCCGACCACCGCGAACCACGGCAACGGCCACCACTAGCTGCCCCGACGTCCGCGGTCGCCCCTCCGGGGGCGGCCGCGGGCGTTTTCGCGTGCCACGGCACCTGCGGCGCGCTCATTCCGTTCGAGCACCCCGCGCAGCGGGCCGCCCTGTTCTCGAAGCAGCCCGCGCAGCGGGCCGTCCATGCTGGTCGAGTAGCCCGCGCAGCGGGCCCCCATGCTGGTCGAGTAGCCCGCGCAGCGGGCGTATCGAGACCCACCCCGCTGAGCACGTCGGTCTCGATACGGCGCCTGCGGCACCTCCTCGACCAGCATGTGCTGCCCACCCCTCCACCACCACCCGGAAACCAGGAACCCCATGTTCGAATCCGTCAGCGTCCTCCTCGCCGAGCACGAGGACCTCCAGACGCAGCTGTCCGACCCCGCCCTGCACGCGGACGCCGCGCGGGCGAAGAAGGTCAACCGCCGCTACGCCGAGCTGAACCAGATCAAGTCGGCGCACGCCGCCTGGATCCAGGCCGGCGAGGACCTCGAGGCCGCGCGCGAGCTCGCCCGCGAGGACGACGCCTTCGCCGAGGAGGTGCCGGAGCTCGAGGAGTCCCTGCGCGTCGCGCAGGAGAAGCTGCGCCGCCTGCTCATCCCGCGCGACCCGGACGACGGCCGCGACGTCATCATGGAGATCAAGGGCGGCGAGGGCGGCGCCGAGAGCGCGCTGTTCGCGGCGGACCTGCTCCGGATGTACCTGCACTACGCCGAGGCGAAGGGCTGGAAGACCGAGATCCTCGACCGCGACGAGTCCGACCTCGGCGGTTACAAGAACGTCCAGGTCGCCATCAAGAGCAACGCGACCGACCCGTCGCAGGGCGTCTGGGCGCACCTGAAGTACGAGGGCGGTGTGCACCGCGTGCAGCGCGTCCCCGTGACGGAGTCGCAGGGCCGCATCCACACCTCGACGACCGGCGTACTGGTCTTCCCCGAGGTCGACGCCCCGGAGGAGGTCGCGATCAACCAGAACGACCTCAAGATCGACGTCTACCGCTCCTCCGGCCCCGGCGGCCAGTCGGTCAACACCACCGACTCCGCGGTGCGGATCACCCACCTCCCGACCGGCATCGTCGTCTCGATGCAGAACGAGAAGAGCCAGCTGCAGAACCGCGAGGCCGGCATGCGCGTCCTGCGCGCCCGCATCCTGGCGCGCCAGCAGGAGGAGATCGCCGCCGCCGCCTCGGACGCGCGCAAGACGCAGATCCGCACGATGGACCGCTCCGAGCGGATCCGCACCTACAACTTCCCCGAGAACCGCATCGCGGACCACCGCACCGGCTACAAGGCCTACAACCTCGACGGCGTGATGAACGGAGCGCTCGACCCCGTGGTCGAGAGCGCGATCCAGTTCGACGAGGAGGCCCGCCTGGCCGACATCGGCTCCGACGAGTCGTGAGCACGGTGACGATGGACCTCGACGCGCGTGCGCTCCTCGCGGACGCCGTCGCCCGGCTGACCGCGGCGCGCGTGCCCACCCCGGACGTCGACGCCGAGCTGCTGCTCGGACACCTGCTCGGCCTCGGCCGCGGGTCGCTCCGGGCGCGCCTGATCACCGGACTCTCGCTCGACGAGACGACCCGCGACGCCTACGACCACGCGATCGAGCGCCGGGCCTCGCGCGAGCCGCTCCAGCACATCACCGGGGTCGCGCCGTTCCGCTCGCTCGAGCTCGCCGTCGGCCCCGGCGTCTTCGTGCCGCGGCCCGAGACGGAGGGAGTGGCGCAGCTCGCCATCGACGCCCTCCGCGCCGTGGCCGACGAGTCGCCGATCGCCGTCGACCTCGGCACCGGCAGCGGCGCGCTGGCGCTCGCACTCGCGCACGAGGTCCCGCACGCCCAGGTGATCGGCGTCGAGAACTCCGTCGACGCCTTCCTCTGGGCCCGCGGCAACCGCGACCGCCTGGGCCTCGAGAACGCCCGCATCGTCTTCGTCGACCTCGCGGACGCGCTGCCCGAGCTCGACGGCACGGTCTCGGTCGTCGTCTCCAACCCGCCGTACATCCCGTCGGCGGCGATCCCGCGCGACATCGAGGTGCAGCGCTACGACCCGCCGGCCGCGCTCTACGGCGGCGAGGACGGGCTCGACGTCGTGCGCTCGCTCTCGCGGACGGCGCTCCGGCTGCTCCGGGCCGGGGGAGTGCTCGTCATCGAGCACGGCGAGCTGCAGGGGGCGGAGATCCGCGCGCTGCTGACCGCGGACGGCTGGCGCGGGGCGACGACGCAGCGGGATCTGACCGGGCGCGACCGGTCGACGGTGGCGGTGCGCTGAGGCGCCGGCCCGGAGGGCTCGCTCCTCCTTCGCCCCTGGTTCGTCAGACGAGGACTCCGTCGGCGGTCCGCCAGCGGGATCCGTCCGAGAACAGCGGCTTCTTGAGAGTGGTGTCGTAGAACATCGATCCGGTGCCCGCGACCGCGGCATCCGGCCGCGCGCTGCCCGAGGTGATCTGGAGCAGCGCGTTCATCGTCACCCGGCCGTCGCTCCGGCGTGCCGTGAAGGAGGGGGCGAGGGTGCCGTCGTCCTTGGCGTAGAACAGCTGCAGGTCGGAGCCCTTGTCGCCGCCGGTCTCCGCCGCGGTGTTCGTGGCGAGGCGCCATCTCGGAGCACCCGCCGCCGTGAACTCCAGGGCCGACTTCCCGCCGACCACCTTGTCGATCGTCAGGCTCGAGGAGAAGCTCGTCGCATCGCCCACCGTGATGTACGGGCCGAGACGTCGCGGGGTGACCTCGATGTGCCGCTGGCTGGCGCCGGCGACGATGTTGTCCCAGGAGTACCAGGTGTCGCTGCCGCCGGGCCGGTGGACGCCGAAGCCCATCGAGGCGGGCTCGTTCACCGATCCGTTCGCCAGGCGCGAGCCCGACGGGGCGGACGTGCCGTTGCGGTCGTCGAGGACCATGTTCTGGGTGACGTAGACGTTCGAGGTCTGCGACGAGGTGCCGGGGGTCGAGATCCCGAAGTTCTCGCCGCCGTACTGGACGTCCGGGGCTGCGCCGTTGAGCTTCGTCGCCCGGCCCGGTCGGAGGATCAGGTTCGAGGTCACGAGGATGTTCGCGCAGCCCTCGTCGATCAGGATCCCGCCGCGGTCGCAGTCGATCAGCGTATTGCCGGTGATCGTGGCGTTGGCGGTGAAGCGGTCGTCGTCCGTCTCTCCGTCTCCGTCCTCGTCCTCGACGGTGGCGCCGTCGAGCTTGGCGAGGAAGATGCCGCAGCCCTCCCACCACTCGCGGATCCGCTCGACCCGGGTGACCGTGTTGCCGGTGATCGAGAGCGCCTTGCTGCCGCCGGCAGCCCAGATCCCGTGCCGGGCGCTCCGGTCGACGACGTTGCCGGAGACGACGACTCCCGCAGGGCCCGCCTCGCCCTCGTAGCCGCCGACCCAGATGCCGTTGTAGAAGCTGCCGATGAACGTGTTGCTCGAGCAGTTCACGCGCTGAGTCCCGCGGGAGATGGAGACACCGTTGTCCGCGCTGTACTCGACCTTGTTGCCGGTGAAGGTGACGGTCTCGTCGTCCCGGAAGCCGAGGTCGAAGCAGCGGAACGCGGTGCAGTCGACCATCCGGGTCTCGCCCGAGATGCCGTAGAGCTGCACCGGCATCGACCGGAGTCCCCAGAACTCGACACCGTCGACGGTCACGTTCCGCACGACCGGGTAAGCGCCGGTCTGATACCGGCTCCCGAGGATGACGAGTCCGGACTGGAAGCCCCGCGTTCCGCCCGTTCCCGTGGCGATGAGGCCGGCGGCGATGGTCCAGTTGGAGACGAACTCCCTCGACTCGCGGGAGTACGAGTCCCCGAGAGCATCCGCATTGGTGAGCGCGCCCTTGATGGTGAAGTCCTTGAAGACGATGTTGCTGCTCGCGACGGTGCCCGAACGGAGCACGAAGGGAGCGGCCAGGGTGACGTGCAGCATCCCGGAGAGGATCGTCCTGCCCGCTCCGGCGCCCTCGATGGTCAGATTCGAGTGCCCTTCGAGCGAGCACTGCTTGCTCAGGACGTACTCGCGGGCGCCGGCACGGACGACCGTCGGCCGAGGGTCCGCCTTGGCTGCGGCGAGGGCGCGGTCCCAGCAGTACCAGTCCGACGCGTCGCCGCTCTTGACGTAGTCGTCCACGTAGTAGATCGCGGTGCCGCCGACCAGCGCGTTGTTCGACTTGCTCGCCGGATTCGCGAGGAGAGTGCTGACCTGGTTGTCCAGGTCGGTGCTGTCCACCGGGGCGGCGGCTGCTCCGGGCGCGACCGCGATCGCCGCCGCGGACGCCATCCCCGCGGTGAACAGGAAGGAGCGGCGGTTCGAGGGCGCTGATGTCTTCGTCACGCGCTCATCGTCACCGGCGCGACGGGCGTTCAACCAGGTATGAGGGATTCTCCGGTGACGCGATACGCCCACGGGGGACACGGCTCCTCCATGGCAGGTCGAGCACTGTCCCACTCCGAGGGACAGAAGCGGTGAGGCCGCCTACAGGAAGAGGTGGCGCGTCGCGACGGACTCGCGGGCGCGACCGGCGCGCCGGGCGATCCGCTCGACCGCGATCCGTCGCGCGCGCGCCGGCCCGGTGACCAGGCGGAGGAGCGAGTGCACCCACACGCCGACCACCTTGACCGGTCGGTCGCGCGGCATCCCGAGCGCGGCGAGCTTGGTGTGCAGGCGCACGCTGCCCTGCCCGTAGCGAAAGTTCTGGGAGTACGCGCCCCGCGCGCTGTCGCGCTGCCGGTAGAGGATCGACGCCTCCGGGACGTTCCTCAACTCGGCACCTCCGGCGGTGGCCCGGTAGAAGAAGTCGATCTCGTCCCCGCCGCCGATGAAGCTCTCGTCGAACCCGCCGAGCTCGGTGTGGAGCGCGCGGACGAAGCCGCAGTTCGCCCCGGTGGGGGAGCCCACAGTGATCCCCGCCCCCGGCCAGCTGCGGAAGTGCACGCCCTCCGCCCGCTCCAGCACGCGGCCGTCGGGGTAGACCCGGTCGAGCGGGCCGCCCACGCACCGGGCACCGCTGCGGAGCGCGCCCACCAGAGCCGCGATCCAGGTCGGCGACACGACGTCGTCGCAGTCGCAGAGCAGGATGTACGTCGCCTCGCTCGCCAGGACGCCGACGTTGCGGGCGTGGTTGATGCCCTTCCTCGCGCTCGAGTCGACCACCCGGAGGCGCAGTCCGCAGGCCTCGGCGGCGGCGATCGCGACGGCGGCCGAGCCGTCGTCCGACCCGTTGTCGCTGAGGATCACCTCGATCGACGGGTCGGCCTGAGCGCCGATCGCGGCGAGCTGCTCGGGCAGGAAGTCGGCGCCGTTGTAGCAGGGGATGACGATCGAGGTCTCGATCGAGTCGTTATGCGCGCGCGTGGGCGCATCCGGATCCTGGGGCACGACGCGATGATAACGGACGCCGTCATCGGGGGGCGGGGCGCCCGTCCGGCCCGTCTCCACGACCCTGGCGGGCCGACATCCCTGCGCTATGCTGACGCGAAATCCAGCTCCCGACTGTCGTCGGACGTCGGATCATTCGACCACGCCCGGTCGCCTCGCGACCGCGTCTCCGGTGGTGAGCGCCACGGCGCGACTCATCGTGGAAGGTGACATGGCTCTCTCGAGCAAGCTGCCGTCGGAGGTGTCCTCCGTGCGGCGCGGACGCGATCCGCTCCGATCGCCGGCCTCCGAGCAGCGCGAGCCGATCTGGTCGACCCTCGTCTTCCTCGCGGTCGTGACTGTTCCCTTCCAGTACGCGCTCACCATCGACGTCGGGTCGCCGGTCAAGGTGTCCGAGATCCTGCTGGTCCTCGCGGTGCTCGCCCGGGTGCTGAGCCCCGGTTCGACGCGGACCAGGGTGCCGGGACTCGGCTTCGTCGTCCTGCTGGCGGTCGCGCTCGTCGTCTCCGGTCTCTACTGGGTGGGGTTCGCCGGGCCGGTGCGGGGGCTCGACTTCACGGGCTACACCCGCTCGCCGAGCGCCGACGTGCTGTTCTACACCGCCTTCGGACTGTTCGCCCTCGTCGGCTGGTGGATGTTCTCCCAGCTGGGCCGGGACCGGTTCGAGAAGGCGATCGTGCTCTCGATCTGGCTGGCCGGAGCGGCGACCCTGCTCCAGTTCGTCGGCGCGCTCCTGGGCCTGGAGACGCTGCTCGCAGACCTCGGCTTCCGCTCCACAGGTGGCAGCAATCTCAGCGTGACCGGCGTCAACCTCCGGAGCGGGCCCTTCCTCGAGGGGCAGCACCTCGGTTTCTACGCCGGTGCGGCGCTGCTGATCGCGCTGAAGCGCCGGGCCTGGTTCCCGGCGATCGTCGCTGCGCTCCTCGTCTTCTACTCGCAGTCCACGACCGCCGTCCTCGGGATCGTGGTCGCCGCGGCCGTGCTGTTCCTGCTGCGTCCGCACGTGCGGGTGCTCGCGGCGATCCTGTCGCTCTCGCTGCTCGTCGGGGGCCTGGCCGCGTTCATCGCACCGGTGCGGCAGTTCGTGATCAACCAGGCGGCGAAGCTCGGCCTGGTCTCCCAGACCGCCGAGTTCCGCTTCGCCGGTCTCTCCTTCGACGTCCGGGAGGAGAAGGCCTCGATCGGAGCGCAGATGGGGATCGACCACCTCGCGCTCGGCGTGGGGCCCGGCCGCTTCGGCGCCTGGTTCTCCCAGTACGCGGACTACACCGTGCTGCCCGCCTACTACCGGACGACCGACCTCCGGCCCATCGCCGAGAACGTCTACCTCCAGATCTTCGCCGAGATGGGGATCTTCGCCCTCCTCGGACTCGCCGGCCTCCTCCTCGTCGTCCTCGCGCGCTCCCTGCGGGCGAGCCCGATCGTCTTCGCGATCGGCGTCTGCGTCGCGGTCGGCCTCTGGACGCAGTCGTCGTGGACCTTCCTCCCGATCTGGGTCTTCCTGGCCTACGTCGGCGTGGCCGCGTCCGATCCGGAGGTCGACCGGAAGGCGCCGGCCGCGGTGGCGTCGAGTCCGCGCCGGGTGCCGGCCGACCGGCCGTGGCGCCGCGGCTCGGCCGCCCCGCTCCGCCCGTCCCGCTGACGACAAGGATCTCCCGCAGGTGC
The DNA here is from genome assembly GCF_022815525.1 of Rathayibacter sp. VKM Ac-2927. Taxonomy (NCBI): domain Bacteria; kingdom Bacillati; phylum Actinomycetota; class Actinomycetes; order Micrococcales; family Microbacteriaceae; genus Rathayibacter; species Rathayibacter sp. VKM Ac-2927. Next base: position 265,190 of record NZ_JALGRT010000001.1, on the reverse strand, counting down.
TCAAGAACATCCTGACGACCTACGCTGCCCGCTTCGCGGGGATGATCGCCACGGTGGCGATCCTGCCGATCGTCACCGCCGGCGTCGGCGCGGCCGGATTCGGTCTCTACTCGCTCACGGTCTCGATGGGGCTCCTGTTCCAGCAGGACCTCGGGATGACGGCGGCGACGGTCAAGTTCGTCGCCGAGTCCCGGGCTCGCGGGAACCTGGAGAGGATGCGGCGCGTCATCGCCACCAGCGAGGCGTTCTTCGCCGTCCTGTCGGTAGTCGCGGCGGCGCTCCTCGCGCTCGCGTTCTCGCTGACGGCGCCGACACTGTCGGTGCCCGCCGAGTTCGGCTCGCAGCTCGGCCTCCTCTTCGCCCTGGGCACGGCGAACGTGTTCTTCGCGCTCCTCTTCGCACCCGTGCGGCAGACCCTCACCGGGCTCGGAGCGCTGAACGTCGTGAACGGATTCCTGACGCTCCAGGCGCTCGGCCGGGTCGTGCTCGCGGCCGGGGCGATGGCGATGGGGCTGCCGCTCTGGGTCGTCAGCGCCATCGACGTCTCCGCGATGCTGCTCGGCGGGATCGGCATGTACGTCTTCCAGCACGTGCGCTTCCCGGAGGCCTCGACCTCGCTCCTGAGCGCGGAGTGGAGCGTCTTCCGCGACATCTTCGCCCTCAGCTCGCAGCTGCTCGTCCTGAGCCTCGCGGGGGTCGTCATCCTGCAGTTCGGGTCGATCGTCGCCGGCGTGCTGCTCCCGCTGACCGCCGTCGCGGCCTACGCGGCTGCTCAGCGGGTCTACTCGCTGGTCAAGGAGGTGACCGCATCGCTCTCCTCCGCCGTGCTGCCCGCGGTGACGGAGCGCCAGGTCGAGGGCGGCTCCTCGGCCAACGGGCGCGTCTACATCGGCGGCACGAAGTACGCGAACACGCTGATGCTCCTGGTCTTCGTCCCGATCATGGCGACGGGGCCGCAGCTGATCGACGTCTGGTCCGGCGGACGGCTGGAGGGCGCCGGCGCCGCGGCGCAGATCCTCGTCCTCTCGCTGCTCGCGAACAACAACCACCTGCTGGCGATCCCGGTCCTGACGGCGCAGCAGAACATCCGGCGGTTCGCCGTCCTGCACGTGATCTGGGCGGTGACGGCCGTGGGCTCGTCCTTCGTGCTCGCGCCGATGCTGGGCGTGGCGGGCATCGCTCTCGCGGTCTGCCTGCCGGTGGTGCTGCTCGAGTACTTCTACGTCCGCCACACCCTTCACGCCCTCGGGCAGCCGTGGCGGGCCTTCCTCACCGAGTGCCTGGCGCGGCCCTACGGGGCTCTCGCTGTGCCCGGCATCGCGGTCGTGCTCGTGGGCGTCCATCTGCCGGCGAGCCTGCTCGAGATCGGACTGCTGACCGGCGCGTGGCTGGTCGTCGCGCTGCCGCTGATCTACGTCCTCGCGCTGACCGCGGGGGAGCGCTCCCGCATCCGCCGCATCATCGGGCGGCGCCGGGGCCGCTGACACCGCTGGCGCGGTCCGCGGACGCGGCGGTCAGGCCTCGACGATGAAGCCGAGCGCGTGGAGGTGCTCGACGAAGGCGGAGACGGCGTCACGGAGGCCGGCGACGTCGGGCCCGACGATCGACTCCATCCGGGAGACGACGTCGTCGGTGGAGCGCTCCGGGAGGGCCCGCCAGATCTCGGCTCCGGACCCCTCGAGCAGGACGACGCGAGCCCGGGGGTCGGTCAGCGACAGGCAGTAGACGCTCTCCGCCGAATCGACGAAGGCGACGTCGCCGCTGTACTGCCACACGCTGCGGATCCTATCGAGTTCCGTGCCGGGGCACGGGGCTGCGCTCCACCGCGGATCCGCGGCTCAGAGCCACGTGATGTCGGCGCCGGTGTCCGAGAGCCAGGTGTCGTAGTACTTGCGGAGCTTGCCGATGCTGTTGTCCTTCACGACCACCCGGCGCCCGATCTGCAGGCCGATCAGCATCGCGTGCAGGCGGTCGGTGACCACGGTCTCGCCCCGCGAGAGGATCTCGACACCGCGCTGGAGGCGCCGCGCGGACCGCCCCGACCAGAGTGCGGGCGTCGTCGGGATGACCGACCGCAGGGCGGGGAGCTCCTTCGTCCGGTGCGTCAGCCAGGCCGTCGCCCGGTCGAGGGGGAGATCCTTCGGCCAGTCGACGCCGTCGCCGAACGAGCCGGTCGCCTCGGGATCGCGGCGCACGAGGCGGATCTCTCGAGCCACGGGATCGGGTGCGGGGAGGAGGCCCAGGTGGTGGACCGCGTCCGGGGACAGGACCAGGTGCTCGACATCGTTCTCGAGGGCCGCGTACGACTCGTGGTCCCGGACGGCGATGCGGAGATTCGACCGGACGGCCATCCTCCGGCGGAACTCCTCGCGGTCGGCGTCCGACCGCCAGTGCACGGACTGGGGGCCCTGCAGCAGCAGGGTCGAGGCGGGCAGGCGCTCCGCGAGCGCGTGACGGTGAGCGCTGTGCACTGGGTAGAGGCCGCCGAAGTTGCCGCCGCCGTTGATGAACACCGGATCGGCCGCGTCGTAGACCCGGCGGGGCATCGTGTGGAAGCTCGAGACGCCGCGGACCCGGATGCCGGCCTCCTCCCAGAACCGGAACTGGCCGGCTGCGATCGCGGCGTCGCCGATGTTCGCGTGATCCGGGAAGTCGGTCGCCTCGACGCTCTGCACCCCGTCGTGGAGTCGGCGGAACGCCTCTCCGGCACGCTGCTTCATGATCTCGATGTAGCCCATAGGGAGTTCCTCTCGTGCCGACCCGCGGCTCCCGGTCGATCGGGAGCGTGCAGGTGGTCGGTGCGTCCGCGTCGTGGCGATCGGCAGCAGAGCCGGGAACGACGCGAGGTCGACCGGCGGGAAGACGGGGACGTCGCCGTTAGGCTCATCGCATGCCGAGCTCGGACGTCCCTCAGGAGGACACAGTACAGGCGAAGCTGCCGCAGGCCGTCGCGGTGCAGCTCGGTGCGGCACTGGTCCAGTCGCTGGCCGAGACGCTGCAGGTGAGAGCCCTGATCCTCAAGGGCTCGGCGGCCACGATCCACGGGTTCCGACCCGTCCTGCAGTCGAGCGACGTCGACGTGCTGCTCTCGCGGGCGGATGCCGGTCGGCTGATGGGCGCGCTCGAGGGGCGGGGCTGGCGCCGTCGGCGGACCGCCCCGGCCCCGCGGCAGTTCGAACTGCACTCCGAGACGCTGTTCCATCCCGAGTGGCCGTGCGACATCGACATCCACTGGCGCTACCCGGGACTCTTCGCCGAGCCCGAGGTCGTCCTCGACCGGCTCTGGGAGACGTCGATGACCGCGCCGGTCGCCGGGCGCGATGTCCGGATGACGGATGCGACCGGAACCGCGCTGATCCTGGCGGTGCACGCCCTGCGGGACCCGAACCGACCCCGGAGCGAGACGGACCTCGCCGCGGTCGCCACCCGCCTCGAGGACCCGGCCTTCGCGCGGCGCTTCCGGGACGAGGTCGTCCGTCTCCGCGCGCAGTACCCGCTGAGAGCGCTGTTCGCGCGGTCGGGGGAGACGCCGCCCGGACACGACCTGACTCCGGGAGAGCGGGGGAACTGGGACCTCGAGGTGGAGAGCTCGGGGTCCACCACGCTGCACTGGTACGTCGCCTTCGTGAGCGCTCCGCTGCGGCGGAAGCCCCGGCTGGTGCTCTCGCTGGCGAGAGCACTTCTGCTCGCGCTGACGGCCTCTCGGGCGGGGTACCCGAACGGGGGGACGCCGGCGAGCCGCAAGCTCCGCGAGGCGCTGACCGAGATCGGACGGCTGCGCCGGGCACGTGCTCGCGGGGTCGAGTGATCCGCTCCGCTGGCGTACCGCATAGGGGGGCCCTGAGCCTCCACGGGGTGTTTCCGGCGTGCGTTACTGTGACCGAGGGCGGTACAGAAGGCGTCCTCCGGCTCGTGCGGAGCGACCGGCGCACCGCCGCCAGCTTCGCTCGCCGGGTGCCCCTCCGCACAGACAACGAAGGATTTCAGCTTGGTCTTCTCCGCGCGTCGAGCCCCCGGGCGAGCACGTTCCGCCGGCCGCCCCGCGGTCGTGCACATCGCGGAGAGCTTCGGCGGAGGTGTCGCCGCCGCGATCCACGACTACGTGCGGAACCTGCCGGACGCTGAGCACCACCTCCTCTACTGCCCCCGTGAGGACGCACCGCTCGCCCCCTCCGACCTCGAGGGCTTCGCCGGCGTCACCGCGCTACCGTCGGGATTCCGCCAGCGCCTGAAGGCGATCCGCCGGGACGTCGAGCTGATCGATCCCGAGGTCGTCCACGCCCACTCGAGCTTCGGCGGGGCATACGCGCGTCTGGCACTCCGCTCCTCCGCTTCGCGGCCGATCGTGTACACGCCGCACTGCTACTCGTTCGAGCGGGGCGATCTGAGTGCCTCGAGGCGCACGGCGTACTGGTTCATCGAGCGCGTGCTCTCGTTCAACACGGCGGTCTACGCGGGATGCTCCTCCCGCGAGGTGCGGCTGTCCCACTGGCGGGGCAGTGCTGCCGCCGCAGAGCTGCTGCCGAACGTGCCCCCGCACGACCTGCCGGCCCGGCGCGCACCCCGGTCGTCGGACGGCCCGCTGCGCGTCGTCGCCGCCGGACGTTTCGGGCCGCAGAAGGACCCGGCGTTCTTCGCCGCGGCGATCCAGCAGCTGAAGGACGACGGCCGTGAGGTCGACGCCGTCTGGATCGGCGGCGGCGACGGACCGTACGCCGACCTCCTCGTCGCCGCCGGCGTCAGGATCACCGGCTGGCTCGGCCGCGAGGGTGCCCTGCGCGAGCTCGCCGAGGCGGACGTCTACGTGCACGTCGCGAAGTGGGAGGGCTTCCCGATCGCCCTGCTCGAGTCGGACGCGCTCGGCATCCCCACCGTCGTCCGCGACATCCCGGCCTTCGAGGACGTCGACGTCCCCCTGCGGATCGCCGAACCGCGAGAGCTCTCCCAGCTGTGGGACCAGCTCCTCGACGCCTCGTTCCGGACCGACCTCGTCCGGAGGCTCGACGCGGTGCTGGCGGGGTATGTCGACGAGCGTCAGCAGGACGCCCTCCGCCGCGTCTACGGAATAGCCGCACTGAGCCGAGAGGGAGAAGCCGCGTGACACGAGTGCTCGTCTCCGCCCGCGTCCTCGACAAGCAGGTCGGCGGCAACACGCGCTACGCGCGGACCATCTACTCGGGCCTGGCCCGGCACGGCGTCGAGCACGCGCTCGGCCGGCCACCGCTGGCCACAGGCCGGGCGCGGAGCGCGGTCTACGCCGGCTGGGAGGGCGTCGTCTGGCCGCTCGCCCCCGGCAGGGGAGTCGACGTGCTGCACTTCCCCGCGGACACGGGGGCGGTCGTCCCGGGCCGCGTGCCCATCGTCTCGACGGTGCACGGTCTGGCGACACTCCACATGGAGGGAGTGCGCTCGCCTCGCGCCGACCGGCTCTGGCGGGCCCGGGTCAGCCGACTGGTGGAGGTGAGCGACGAGATCATCACCATCTCGAACTCGTCCGCTCGCGACATCGACACGATCGTGCCCGGTGCGATGTCGAAGATCACCGTGATCCCGCACGGCATCGACCACCGGACCTTCACGCCGATCGCCGGTGCCTCCGACGAGGCGGAGCGCGCCCGCCTCGACCTCGACGGGCCGTACTTCCTCTATCTCGGCAACATCGACCCGCGGAAGAACGTGATCGAGCTGTGCCGTGCGGCCGAGCAGGTCTTCGATCGCACCGGCATCCCGCTTCTCGTCTCCGGTGCACCGGCGTGGGAGAGCGAGTCGATCATGCAGGTCGTCGAGAGCACCCGCGGGGTCCGCTACCTCGGGCGGGTCTCCGACGAGGCGCTGGTGCCGCTGCTCCGCGGAGCCCTCGCGTTCGTCTTCCCCTCGAAGTACGAGGGCTTCGGCTTCCCGGTCGCCGAGGCGATGGCCTGCGGGACCCCGGTGATCTGCTCGGACCGGGGCTCGCTCGGCGAGGTCGCCGGGGACGCCGCGCTGCTCGTGCAGGGGCTCGACGCCGACTCGATCGCGTTGGAGATGCTGCGGCTCGCCGAGGACGAGCAGCTCCGCGCCGAGCTGAGGGAGCGGGGACTGGTGAACGTTCAGCGCTTCGTCTGGGAGACCTCGATCGCCGAGCACGCCCGCGTCCTGACGAGGGCGGCGGCCGCTCGATGAAGGTCACTCTCATCCACGCCTACAGCACGACGAACTCCGGCGACGGCCTCCTCGTCGACGAGGCCGCCGAGATCGTCCGCGAGGCGCATCCGGAGGCGGTCCTCACCCTGGTGGCGATCGATCCCGACAGCTTCGAGGCCTCCCGCTTCGCCGCGGTGATCCACCCCCTGACCGGTCGGAGCGGCGGGATCGGCAGCCTGGAGACCCTGGCCAGAGGGACCGTCGCGCTCCTGCTCGGACGCAGGTCCGAGGGCTACCGCCGTGCGGTCGAGGACGCCGACCTGGTCGTCGCGGTCGGCGGCGGCTACCTCCGCGGCAAGGCACCCGTCGAGGCGCTCAAGATGGTGCTCGCCCATGTCGCGCAGATGCCGGTGGGCTCGGACACGGTCCCGTTCGTCTACCTGCCGCAGAGCATCGGCCCGCTGAAGGTCGGCACGCTGCCGATCGTCTCGCGTCGCCTGCGGAAGGCGGCGGCCGTCGTCGTGCGGGACGACCGCTCCGTCGAGGAGCTCTCCGCCCTCGGAAACGTGCACCGCGCCCCGGACATGGCGCTCCTCGGGCTCCCCGCGGAGTGGGACCCGGAGTCGACGGTCCCGGCCGGCCGCGGCGGCCCGATCGGCCTGGTCGCGCGCGAGCTGACGTCGAGCCGCGCGCGGGTGAGGCGGTACCGCGAGCGGATCGACGCCCTCGCCGCGGCGGAGGGTGTCGAGCTTCTCGCTCAGGCCACGGCGCGGGGCAACAACGATCCCGAGTTCTACGAGTCGCTCGGGCACCGCGGACCGTTCCGCACGCTCCGCGACGTGGTCGCTCCCGGAGCCGTCTCGCGCCCCGACGTGGTCGTGTCCGTCCGTCTGCACGGCTCGATCCAGACGATCAGGAGCGGCGTGCCGAGCGTGCACCTCAGCTACGAGCGCAAGGGCTTCGGCGCCTATGCGGACCTCGGGATCGACGAGTTCGTCCACAACGTGTTCGACTTCGACCCCGCCGTGGTGATGGCGCAGGTCGCGAGTCTCCGCGAGGACCCGTCGGCGTACTGGGCCGCCGTCGAGGCGTCCGTCTCGCGGCTGAGCGCGCACCGGTCCGAGCTCGTCGATCTGCTCCGCGCTCCGGAGCGCTCTCTGCTCCGTGCTCCCGGTCGCTGAGCCGGATCAGCAGGCTCCCCGCAGCAGCTCCTTCGTGGTCGCGATCAGCTGGTAGAGGTACGCGTAGGACCAGTCGCTCGGGCTCGAGGGTGAGCTCGCGGAGATCGCGGCGACGTCGAGCGTCGTGCACTGCTCCATCACCCGCCGTGCGCGGCTGACGTGGGGGAGGGAGGTGACGAACGCCACCCGGTGCCAGCTCTCCTCCGAGGCCAGCGCCTGCACCGCTGACGCCTCCCCGGCCGTCGTGAACGGCACGGCGGCGAAGCAGAGGATCCGGACCGGATCGGTCGTGCCGCAGCGCTCGTCGACGAAGCGGTCCTCGCGCACCGAGGACGAGATGACGACGGTGAGGGTCGGCGCCTCGTCCGCGGCGCGCAGGGCGAGGGCGATCCGCGCCGGCTCCGCGGGACCGAGGACGACGACGGCGTCGGACTGCTCGACCGCGGCCATGCTCTGCTGGAGGGGGAGCACCAGGAACGGGATGCCGATCAGCGCGACGGCGGACGCCGCGGCGGCGGCCGTCCCGACCAGCACCAGCTGCGTCCGCCCGAGCCGTGCGGCGAGGGTGCCTCCCCGTGGCCGCCGTGGCGCGGAGAGCCTCGCGGAGTCGTCGCGTCGCCGCAGGAAGAGGAGGGGGACCGAGCCGAGCACGTGGCCGGCTACGATGCCGGCGGCGGCGGTCGGAGCGCCCCAGAGTGGCTTGCCGAAGGCGATCGAGAGCGAGAGGCCGAGCCCCCAGATCGCGATCGCCGACAGAGCGATGAGGAGAGGCCTGAGCCGTCGGGGCAGCAGCAGAGGGATCGGCGCGCAGAGGAGAGCGAGACCCGTCGTCTGCAGCACGTAGGGGTGGAACAGCTCACCCGACAGGAATGGCAGCACCCCCGCTCCCAGTGCGCGGAACTGGATGATCCGGCCGATGTCGAGCGGGTCGAGCAGCACCATCACGGCGACGACGACGGCGAGGTGGACGAGCAGCGACCGGGAGCGCAGCGTCATGTCGGCGTCGCCGGGGCGGCGGGGGTCGAGGCCCTGCCGCGGATCAGCTCGCAGCCGCCGAGTACTTCGCCTCGGTCGCCGCCTTCTGCGGACGCCACCAGTCCTCGTTCTCGCGGTACCACTGCACCGTCGCGGCGAGGCCCGACTCGAAGTCTGTGTAGCGCGGCTCCCAGCCCAGCTCCGTGCGCAGGCGCGTGGAGTCGATCGCGTACCGGAGGTCGTGGCCGGGTCGGTCGGTGACGTGGTCGAAGGCGTCGGCGGCCTGGCCGAACTCCTCCAGGATCAGCCCGATCACCTCGAGGTTGTTCTTCTCGCCGTCCGCGCCGATGAGGTACGTCTCGCCGAGCGCCCCGCGCTCGATGATCGCCCAGACGCCGCTGTTGTGGTCGTCGACGTGGATCCAGTCGCGGACGTTCTCGCCGGCACCGTAGAGCTTGGGCCGCACGCCGTCGATGACGTTCGTGATCTGCCGGGGGATGAACTTCTCGACGTGCTGGTACGGCCCGTAGTTGTTCGAGCAGTTCGAGATCGTCGCCTTCACGCCGAAGGAGCGGACCCATGCGCGCACGAGCAGGTCGCTGCCGGCCTTCGTCGAGGAGTACGGGCTGGAGGGGTTGTACGGCGTCTGCTCGGTGAACTTCGCCGGGTCGTCGAGCTCGAGGTCGCCGTAGACCTCGTCGGTCGAGATGTGGTGGTAGCGGACGTCGTGCTTCCGCACGGCCTGCAGCAGCGTGAAGGTGCCGATGATGTTGGTCTCGAGGAACGGCGTCGGATCGTTCAGCGAGTTGTCGTTGTGCGACTCCGCGGCGAAGTGCACGACCAGGTCGGTGTCGGCGACCAGCCGGTCGACCAGCTCGGCGTCGGCGATGTCGCCCTCGACGAACGTGATCCGGTCGGCGACCGGGGCGAGGGAGGCGCGGTTGCCCGCATAGGTGAGCTTGTCCAGCACGGTGATCCGCGCGTCGGGTCGCTCGCGGAGGGTCAGGTGGACGAAGTTGCTGCCGATGAAGCCGGCTCCGCCGGTGACGAGGATTCGCACGAGTGCTCCTGCTGTGAGTGGGAGGGACGGGGGCCGGGGCTTCCAGCAGGGACGTTACCGCACCACGAGCGGACGCCCGGACGGCACCGCGGCGCCCACCGGCCGGGAGAGGTCCACCCGGCGCGGGCGACGTCCCGCGCACGCGGACCCGCGATGCCGCGCCCCGGGGCCGTTCTCCGGCCGACGGCTCCTACGGTTCTCTGCGGCGCGGATCCGCGTCCCGGAGAACGGAGGAGGGCAGCCACCATGCGACCCACCGTCGTCCTCCCGCTCGCCGCCGCCGTCGGCCTGGTCCACGCTCTGGTGGACGACCTCGCCCGCGGCGCGGGGATCCGCACCCTGTTCCTCAAGGGCCCGATCGCCGACGCGCACCGGATCCGCCGTCCCCATCCCTCCAGCGACGCGGACGTCCTGGTCGCCCCGGGCGACGCGGACCGCCTCCTCACCCTGCTCGGCGAGCGCGGCTGGTCGGTCCGGCCGGGATCCGCCGCGCACCGGGCGTTCGTGACCCACTCGATCACCCTCCTCCACCCCTCCTGGCCCTGCGACATCGACGTGCACACCAGCTGGCCCGGCTTCTTCGTCGATCCGCAGCTCGCCTTCGAGGTGCTCTGGCGGACCCGCTGCGAGATCGTCGTCGCCGGCGTTCCGGTGCGGGCGATCGGCTTCGACACGTCCGTCGTGGTCTCCGCCCTGCACAGCCTGCGCTCGCCGTATCAGCAGCGCAGCGAGGAGGAGTTCGAGGAGCTCGTCGCCGTGGTGGCGGCACAGGGCCGGGAGGAGTCGGTGGTCGCTCGAGCCGCGGAGCTCGGCTGCCTGGAGCCGATCGCCCCCTTCCTCGCCCGGATCGGCAGGACCGTCGCACTGCCCGCCCGGCCGAGTCGCCAGTACGCGCTCTGGCGGCTGCGCACGCGCCGGCCGAGCAGGACGGCCGACTGGCTGCTGGCGATCGTCCAGGCGCCGACACTCGCGGAGCGTCTCGTCGTGCTCCGGCGAGCGCTCCACCCCACCGGCCGGGACCTCGTGATCGACCACCCGCTGCTCCCGCCGACCGCCTCCGCCCGCCTGGCGATGCGTGCCCGGCGCTTCGTCGCCGCGACGCGTGCGCTCCTGCCCGCGATCCAGGATCTCGTGGCCGTGCGCCGCGCCTCTCCGATGGGAGCCGACCCGATCGCTGCATCGCGACTCGCACCCGGGAGGACCGCTCCCGTCGGCGGAGCTGCCGCGCCGGCGCCCGTCACCGAGCGGACGGCTCCGTCGGCCGGGCCGGTCGTCGACGGCGCGCGGACGTCCTGCGGGCAGTCCGCGACGGGGGCCCGCGTGGCGGCGATGGCGACGCCGCACGGCCTCTACCTCCTGCCCCTCGGTGCCTCCGCGAGCGCGCAGCCGGTCGTGCTGCAGGGGTCGGCTCGGCTGCTCTGGGAGCGGTTCTCCGCTCAGGACGCGCGCTCGCGAGCAGGGGCCGCCGCTGTCGTCCACACCGCGGACGACCTCGGCGACGTGCTCGCCGACGGCCGGCGCGCGGAGATCGAGCAGCTCCTCGACGAGCTCGTCGAGCTCGGCCTCCTGGCGGCCTGACCCGGGCCCGGCGACCCGACCGTGAGACCCGGCGACCCGGCCCGGGGAGCCGACCGCCCGCCGCGGGAGATCGACGGCCCGACCCGGAGGTCTGGCGACGACTCAGCGCACGGAGAGGAAGCGCCCCCGGCTGCCCGCGACGACGCCCCGGAGGATCGTGCCGGCCGTCGCCACCCGGCCCCATCGCAGGCCCCGGGCCGCCAGTGCGGCGCAGTAGAGCCCGCGGTTCAGCGCGAAGACGGTGCTGCCGCGGCGCCCCTCCGTCCGGGCCAGCTCGAGGTCGAGGGCGGTCCGGTTCCGGACGGCGAGGTAGAGCTCTCGGGAGTTCGAGGAGTGCAGGAGCACGTCGGTCGCCGACGCGCGCTCGGCCGCGCTCCGGCACCGGTCGAGATCGTCGATCCGGCTGAGGGGATGCAGGTTGAGGGTGAAGCCGGCCCGCGTGATCCGCCGCGTCCAGTCCCGGTCGTCACCCCGGAGCACGAACTCCTGACGCGGCGGCTCCACCTCCACGAGCGCGGCCCGGGAGACCAGCAGGCCGCCGTAGGGCGCGATCGGAACCACGATCGGCTCCTGCGGGCGCGCCCCGCAGCGGCCTCCGGCTCCGCGCTTCAGCAGCCGGCGCACGTCGGTGTCCAGGAACCGGCCGGGGCTCGGGAACACCTCGGCGGCGGGTCGACCCGTGACGAGCTGGGACTGGTAGAAGTCGATCTCGCGCAGACTCGCGTGGCAGGCCCTCGGATCGAGCGCCAGGGGAGAGGCCAGCAGCACGGCGAGTGCGTCCGGCCGCGGCGCGGTGTCGTCCTCGAGGAGCCAGGCGTAGTCCAGCTCCTGCGTCCGGCAGTGCTCGATCGCGGCGCGGAAGCCGCCGGCGGTGCCGAGGTCGTTCGGAAAGACCGTGGCGCTCACTCGGGCGTCGAGGCCCGCCGGGAGCAGTCCGCGCAGCACGCGCTCCTGGCCGCCGTTGCCGCTGAAGACGACGTGCACCGAGTCGGCGCCGGCCTGCAGCGCCGCCTCGACGACGCGGGCGAGTGTCGCCGTGCGCTTTCCGGTGGACACGGTCACGGCGATGACCCGGGGTTCGGTGCCGTCGAGGCGTCGGAGCATGGCGGTGGTCTCTTCTTCGGTGGGGGCGGGAGCGAGAGGCGGGCGCCGAGCGGCGCCGCCTCGAGCGAGGAGGACAGGAACAGCACCGTACACGAGAAAATGAGGTGTGCTCGCTATTGCGAGAGATTCTCTCAGTTCCGCCCGTGCCGCGCACCGCAGCCCGCCCGATCGCCCATGACCCGTGCCCCTTCTTCGGCGAGGACGACGTCGAGCACCCGCTCCGCGTAGGTAGTCCAGTCGGTGATCGACGTCGCCGCGGTGCGCGCCGACTCCGCGATCGCCAGCCGGGTCGCGCGATCGAGCGGCTGCACCCTGCTGAGCGCTTCCCGGAGCGCCAGGACGTCTCCCGCGGGCAGGACCGTGCTGTGCCGCGGGTCGAGAAGGGCGGAGGCACCGTTGGCGTCGGTCGTGATCACCGGGAGGCCGGAGGCCGCGGCTTCGGCGACGACCAGGGAGCAGGCGTCCTCCAGTGTCGGGAGGACGAAGGCGTCGGCGGCCCGGAACTCCCGCGCGAGCTCGTCCGCGGAGAGCGGGCCGGTGACGATCACGTTCGGCGGCGCACCGCGGAGCAGGCGCCGATCGAAGACTCCGCCGGCCAGGACGAGGTCGACCGGCAGCCCTCGAACGGCGTCGAGGAGCTGGGGGATCCCCTTGCGATGCGAGAGGTGGGCCGCGCAGACGACTCGTCGCCGCTCGGGGTCGCGATCGACGGACGGTCCGTCCGGGGTGAAGCCGGTGAGGCTCACGCCGTAGGGGATCTGCGCGATCTTCGCGCGATCGACGCCGTACCGGGCCATCTGCTCCGAGACGATCGCCGAGGGGGTGAGGACGATGTCGGCGAGCCGCAGCTCCTTCTCGATCCGGCGCACCAGGCGGCCGGGGTAGCGCTCGTCCCAGGTCCGGCTGCGGGAGAAGTGCCGGAGGAGCTCGCCGTTGTGCGCGCGCGGATGGGCGTCGACGGCGTGGAAGACCCGCCGAGCGCCGGGGTGGGCGCGGAAGAGCGCGAGGCAGGCGCCCGGGAAGCCGAGCACGACCGCGCCCTCGGGGAGCTCGACAGCCGCCGCCGCCCGGTCGAAGAGGATCTTGGAGAGGTAGGACGCCCGCAGCGCGAGACCGGGACAGGGCAGCCGGAGACCCGCGCGGAGCACCGTCTCGGCCAGATGCGACACCCGCTCGACCCGGTGGGGACGGGACGTGGCGTAGCCGTCCCGGAGGACGCGCATCCGCCGCCCGAAGGTCGTGCGGGCTGCAGCGGAGGGGAGGGGGATCGACGCGGCGAGAGCGACGAGCCTCGTGCGCGGAAGGATCTCCGCGGCCAGAGCCCCGCGCGACGCCGCGCCGGCGATCAGGGCCCTGGCCGCCCCCTCGGAGTACGGGCTCGCGACGACGAGTGCACGTCTCGGCGGCGTCATCGCAGCATCGCCCGGAGCTCCTCGCCGATGCGGCGCACGAACTCGCTCCGGGAGAACGCCGCCGTGGAGTGTTCGTGCGCGGCCCGTCCGAACGATTCGACGGTGGCGCGATCCAGGCCCTCGACGGCCGCGACCCACTCCTCCACCACGCCGGGAGCGAGCGTGAGCCCGGTGACGCCGTCCAGGACGATCTCCGGCAGCCCGCCGGAGCGGCTGACGAGGGCTGCTCGTCCGGCTGCGGCGGCCTCCAGGGCGATCGTCGGCAGGGGATCGGGCGACGTGCTGGGCACGACGACGACGTGAGCGGCGTCCAGCACTCGCCGCACGTCCTCGCACTCGCCGCGCACCTCGACGGACTCGCCGTTCCGCATGCCCGCCACGATGCCGGGGACGTCCACTCCGGCCCCGCAGACCGGAGGCCCGCCGAGGACGATCAGCCGCACGTCTCGGCGCTGGAGGCGACTCCACACCCGGAGGAAGTGCTCGTGGCCCTTCCACGCGTTCCACCTGCTCGCCAGGACGAAGACGAGTTCGTCTCCCTGCGGGAGCGGGACCGGCGGTGCGCTCTCGAATCCGTTGTGGACGACGGTCGAACGTCTCCGGTTCGAGGCGGTCAGCGTGTCCGCGACCGCTCGGCTCACGACGACGAGGCGGTCCGCCGAGCGGAACAGCAGGCAGAGGACCAGGCGCTCGATCCCTCGACTGTGCTCGTGCAGGTGCAGGAGGGTCGGTGCACCGAGGAGGTGGGCGACGGGCAGCACGAGCGCGAGCGGGGCGGTGTTCACGTAGACGAGCGCCGGATCGAGTTCGCGGATCGCCCGGCCGGTCGCTGCGGTCCGCCGCAGGAAGGAGAGGAGGTGGCGCGGCCGGAGGTAGGCGCGCCGGAGCACGGGCAGCGGCATGCGGCGCACGGTGACACCGCGTTCCTCGAGCAGGCGGGTGAGGGGGCGAGCGGGGTACTCCAGGTCGTCCGGGAGCCAGACTTCGGCCGTCACGTCCTCGGGGACCGCTCGCAGCGCCTCGAGGAGGACCCGGTCGGCGCCGTAGGTCTCGTCGGAGGGATGGAGGAACAGGATCGTTCGCGGACAGGACACCGCGGCCGGAGGGCGGCGACGGCGTCGCCGGCCGACGGACCCGCTCACCGGTTCACCAGCGGGCGGCGGTGGGCGCGCGGACGGGCCGACCGTGCCGTTGCGCCGTCCACCAGCCGGGCGAGGGTCTCCTCGTAGGCGGAGCAGACCGAGCCCCAGGTGTAGTGCTCGCGGGCGCGCTCGCGGGCCGCGTCGCTCGCGGCGCACTGCTCGTCGGGGGAGAGGAGCATCCGCCGCACCGCCGCGGCGATCGACGGAGGGTCCGGTGCGACGAACACGCCGCCCTCCCCGAGCACCTCCCGGTTGTAGACGGTGTCGCGGGCGACCGTCGGAGCGCCGCAGGCCATGGCCTGGACCAGCGCGGGATTGGTGCCGCCGACGCTGTGACCGTGGAAGTAGGCGCCCGCGTGCTGCCAGAGCGAGAAGAGCCGGGCGTCGTCGCGGAGGTGACCGAGGTGGTGGATGCGCTCATGGGATGCCGCCAGGCGAGCGGCCCGCTGATCCAGCGCGCCGCCGCAGCCGGTGGAGCCGACGATGACGACGTCGTGGGTGCGCGCGATCGCGGGAGCGGCGGCGAAGAACTCCTCGACGGTGTTCTCGGGAACGAACCGCGAGACGAGGAGGGCGTACGACCGGTGCCGGAGCCCGGGCTCGACGGGCAGGGCGGGCGGAACGTCGCCGCCGTAGGGCAGGAAGACGCCGTCCCGCTGGAAGTCGGTGCCCCAGCGCCGGGCGATCTCGTGGGAGTCGAACGCGAGCTCGGTGGCGTGCGCCGCGGTCATCCGCGCGCCCCTCCGGAAGACGGACCGCGCGAGAGGCCCCCACTTCTCCCGCTCCCACTCCATGCCGTCGACGTTCACGAGGCTGGGGATGCCGGCTCGCTCGAGCAGGGGGAGGAAGAGGCCGTTCGCGGCGTTCATGACGAGTGCGACGTCGGGAGCGCGTCGCACCGCGTCGCGGGTGGCGCTCAGCCCGTGGCTCAGCGTGCTCAGCGACCGGGAGTCCCAGCCGGAGGTGACGACGGCGCGGACGCGCGGGTCCCGGCCCTCGGCGTCGTCGACGGTCGCTCCGGGGCGCCCGTAGACGGTGACGTCCCAGCCTGCGGCGACGAGGTGGGGGGCGAGCCGGCGGACCGCGGTCTCGAAGCCGCCGTAGTAGCTGGGGTAGCCGCGCGTGCCGATGACGGCGAGGGATTTCGGCATGGCGGGGACGCTATTCGCGCGGGACCGGGCATCGACCCGGAGGGGCGTGTTCGTCGGGGAACTGGCGCGCAGCGCCGCTCGGACCGCGTCAGACGCGCCGGAATCGACGCAGGTGGCGCAGGATGCGTGTCAGCGTCGACCGGCGGCGAAGACCCACATAGGCGCTCGGCGACACGGCGATGAGGGCGAGTGCGGCCGCGACGGCGAGGTGCCCGTCGCGGACGGTGCGGAGGACGTCGCTCGCTCGGACGTCGGCCGAGACCTCCCGCTCGATCGTGCGTCCGGCATCGCCCGCGGACGGGTGCTCGGCGACGTGGTTCAGGGCCGACAGGTGGGCGACCCGCGCCGTGTAGGAGCTGACCGAGGGGTGCGCGGCGAGCAGGGGGAAATCCGCCTCGAGCAGGCGCACGACGTGACGGACGTTCCTCGAGAGGTCCAGGAGGTCGACCTGCAGTCCGTCCGTGATCGCACCGGGGCGGACGGAGTAGACGTAGAGCTCGCGATCGACGAACGAGACCGTGCGCGCACGCGCGAGCAGGACGGCCATCAGCGCCGTGTCCTCGTAGGAGCGGGAGCGGGGGAAGCGGAGGCCGGCGTAGAGCTCGCGCCGGACGAGCTTGTTCCAGAGGAAGGCCCAGAGCCGGAACTCGAAGAGCTCGACCGCGGCGTCGCATCCCGTCCAGAGGCGGCCCCCGGTGTACGGCATCGCTCCGACGGGCAGCCGCTCGCCCGACTCGCCGACGGCGACCAGACCGGTGACGACGACGTCCACCTCGCCGGACATCGCATCGACCATCGCCGCGAGCATGTCCCGATGGACGTGGTCGTCGGAGTCGACGAACCAGACGGCGTCTCCGGAGGCGCGCTCGAGGATCGTGTTCCGCACCTCGGCGAGCCCGAGATTCGACTCGTGCGTCACCACCAGCACCGAGAACGCCGGAGGCGCGTCCGCGATCGACGCGCGGACCTTCACCATCGAGTCGTCGGGGCTCGCGTCGTCGACGATGATCACCTCCACCGTGCATCCGGGCGGCAGCGCGAGCGCCCACAGCGAGGAGAGGCAGCGCTCGACGTACGCGGAGACCCCGTGGACCGGGACCCCGATCGTGACCGAGCAGGGACGCGCCGTGCTCGGGCGGGTCATCGGTGCCCGTTCGAGGCGCTCGCCCCGCCGATCGCCCGGCCGGCGCCCTCGAGCAGCTGCTGGGCGGCCGCGAGCAGGTCCGGTGCCACCGAGTCCGCGGTGAAGGCACCGATCCCGCGCGCAGCGCGAGCGGTGAGGCGCTCCCTGAGCTCGGGCTCGTCGAGCAGTCGTCCGATCGCCTCGCTGAGCGCCGAGCGGTCGTCCCGAGGCACCATCAGCGCATCCACGCCGTCCTCGCAGAAGTCGTCGAAGCCGCTGCCGGTGGTGGCGACGAGCGGGGTTCCCACCGCCTTGACCTCGAGCGCCGCGTTCCCGAACCCCTCCCAGCGCGAGGGACAGGTCACGACGGTGGCGGCCCTGATCGCGGCGAACACCTCGTCACCTCCGACGTGGCCGAGGAACGTGAACCTGTCGCGGTGCTCGACGGCGACCGTGCCGAGGAGCTCCGCCTCCGTCGGCTCGAGGAAGCAGAAGGCACCCGCGAAGACGAAGGAGACGTCAGGACGGGTGCGGGCCAGTGCCTCGAAGGCGTGCATCGCGGTCTCGACGCCCTTGCGCCGCTCGATGCGGCTGAGGAAGAGCACCACGGGACCCGGGCCGGGCGGCCAGCCCTCCGGGAGGTCGCCGGACCGCGCGCTCCGCTGCACCGTCGGCACGTCGATGCAGTTGCGGACGACGACCGAGGGCGGAAGCTCCGGGATCCGCGTCGAGTACCAGTCCCGGACGGCGCGGGAGATCGGGACGAGTCCGAGCGACCGTCTCATCTGGCGCGTCTCGAGGCGTTTCTGGAGCCCGATCAGGAGGCGCGTGCGGAGAGTCCGCCCTTCCGTCGACCGGCCCGCGATCCAGTCCGCGATGCGGTAGCCGGTCGCGAGGTTCGTCACGAGCGGCGCGTGCCGGGGGAGCAGCGCCCCCAGGCCCTCCCACTCCGCGAGGAAGATCACGTCGCAGCGGGAGCGGCGGACGAGGGCGCGCAGGTGGAGCGCCCGTTGCAGGAGCCTGCCGACAGCGGGCCGGCGGCGCAGCCGGACGTACTCGAGGATCCGCACGCCCTCCGGATCGAAGCCGTCGAGGGGCGGATCGCAGGAGAGGACGACGAGGTCGACCTCGACGCCGGCTCTCACCAGCGCCGGCAGGAGCGAGGCGAAGCCGCGCCCGATTCCGCCGGTGTAGGGCGTCAACCCCGCGTACTCCGTGGTGGCGACCAGCCAGCGGCGCGTCGATGTCATCAGCACTCCTCGGTGTCCGCCGGGGGCGGGGTGTCCAGCGGCTCGCGGGACGCTACCAAGACGCTCGCCGCCACTGCGGCGTGCGGCGCGGTCTCCGGGGCTCTTGGCGCGGCGCGGCCGGAACGACTCGGCTCGTCGCCGGTCCGGCTGCTCCGGCGCGCCCGTCCTGCGCTGCTGGTGCAGCGGGGCCCGAGCTGCTCGAGTGGCGCTCGCCGGGGCCGACGCGGCGCGGAGGGACGGGAGGGAGGGCACGCGGCGGTGCCGGTTCCGACCGCGCTTCCGCGATGGTCAGCAGGAGGGCGAGCGCCGGGATGATCAGAGAGGCCGGCGCCGACTCGAGGAGGTTGAAGGCCGACGCCGCCACCAGGTAGGCGACCAGCATCGCGGGGCCGGCCACCGCACCCCGGGCGATCGAGCAGATCAGGACGATCAGGAGGTGAGCCACGAGGAAGGTCGTGCCGATGATCCCGTAGCTGAACACCGTCTGCCACAGGCTGCTCTCGAGGACGTAGTTCCCCCCGCCGTTCTGCGCGAAGACGACCCCCGACAGTCCTCCTCCGGAGCCGAAGACGCCCGACTCCGTCGGCAGCACCTTCAGACCGATCCGGAGGACCAGGTCGCGGACGTCCGCGGACCGTGCGCCCTCCTCCGTCTCGGAGCGGGAGTCGAGGGCCTGAGCGCCCACGGTCGACACGATCACGAGGAGAGGAGCGAACGCGAGGATCAGTCTGACGAGCCGGCTGCCCGTGAGGCGGAAGACGGTCACGCCGCCGGCCATCAGGACGCCGACCGCGATCGCGACCACGGCGCTGCGTGATCCGGAGAGCAGCACTCCGGCGCAGCAGGCCGCGAAGCCGAGGAGGGCACCCGGCCGTCCGCCCTTGAGGAACAGCCCGAACGCGAGGGACCCGACCGAGGCGAAGAAGGTCCCGTTCACCAGGGGGTGCCCGAGCGTCGTCATGATCCGGTACACGCTCCACTTCTGCGTGAGCGGGAACGGAGCGGAGGCGAAGATCTCGGCGTAGAGGTTCGACCGCGTCGTGAACTCGACCGTCCCGACGATCGCCAGGACGACCGACACGAGGAGGAGGGCGGTGGTCAGCGGCCGGAAGACCGAGGGGTCGCTCATCCACAGCGGAAGGGCGATCAGCGCCATGACGACGACGGCCGTCCAGGAGGCGATCGTCTCGATCTGCCCCTGCGGCCGGAGGACGGGGATCACCAGTGAGTAGACCGTGAATGCGATCGGCGCCATCAGCCGGGTCCTGCGGAGCCAGTGCGGTGGCGGAGCTCCGGTCGCGATCGCCAGGAGTGCCGCGAGGACGATGATCGGACTGAGGATCGGGAACGGCGCGGGCAGCGCCAGGTAGTCGAACGGGACGACCGCGTAGAGGACGAGCACGAGCGTCAGGGCGGCGGCCGGCGGGAGCAGGCGGGCGACGATCAGCACGCAGGCCGCCGCAGCGGCGAGCGCCGGGATCCGGAGCTCGCCGGTGACGACCGCCACCACCACGGCGCCGAGCAGGAGGACTGCCAGAGCGGGAAGCCAGACGGCGTTCGAGCGCTGCGCGGGCGCTCCGCCCGGGAGCGGGGCCTCCGGGTGACCGGGCCGCGGCAGTGGCGGCGGTCGTCGTGGAGACCGTGCGAGCGATCGGCGGTGCGAGCCGGCGGGAGGTGGTGTCATGGCGGGTCGCCTCAGGGGTCGGGGGGGGGTGTCACGGATGGTCAGCTGTAGCGGGGGAGCGCGGCGCAGAAGCCTGCGGCGCCGATGAGCACGCCGGCCGCGAGGCAGCCGGAGACGCGCAGGAGACCGGCGCGTCCGATGTCCTGCCCGACGTGCGGCAGGCGACCGGCGAGGGCGACGGCGTCGCGGAGGACGGCGGCGCACGCCCCCGCGAGCAGATCGGCGGCGACGGCGAATCCGGCTCCGATGCTGAGAGCGACGCCGATCCAGTGCCAGGGGACGAGCACGCTCGCGCGGCCCTGCACGATCAGGTACGAGGAGGCGCACCACAGGCAGGCGATCGGCGCGGAGGAGACCGAGAGGATCGGCACGATCAGCAGGGCGGGATGCCAGGAGGAGTCGAGGACGCGGCCGAGGACGAGGAGATCCAGGGCGACCATCGTCGTCTGGACGACCAGGGCGCCGACCGCCGCCTGCATCACGACGGAGCGGAGAACTGCGCGCCGCTCCTCGTCCGTCCGGGAGTTCGCCACCCGGGCGCGGAGGACGTTCGCGAGTCCGAGGACGACGGCGTCCGAGACGGCGCGCGCGATCTGACTCGCGATCGAGTAGAGGCCGAGTGTCGTGGCTCCACCGAGGGCGGAGAGGACGATCCGCTCGGACTGGCCCTGCAACCAGCCGAAGACGTTGCTCTGCAGGGTGGGGATCACGTAGTCCCTGAGCATCGGCCGACGTGGCAGGTCGGGAGTCGGCAGCGTCCCCCGTCTCGAGAGCAGGAGGAGGAGCATCCCCTCGGTCACCCCGGTCTGGAGCGATCCGGCCGCGATGCCGAGCACGGGAGCGAGCGGGACGCAGACGACGATCGAGGCGATGCTGCCGATGGCCTGGCCCCGCGCGATCGAGGCCCAGCGTCCGTCGTACTGCGCCCGGGTCAGTGCGGGCAGGATCGCTCCGTGGAGTGCCGCGACCGCGACGAACGGCAGGAGGGCGACGGCCTGCGCGGCGGACGCCGCCGACAGGGCCCAGAGCAGACCGATCGCGACCGCCATCGCCGTCGCCCCGCCGACGGAGACGACGGCGGCGGCGCGCCGGAGCTGGCGGGCGCCCCCCTCCCTCCGCCACATCGCGACGCCGAGCGGGCGCACCGTGTTCTCCCCGATCTCCTGCAGGAGGGAGAGCGCGAGGAACGCCATCGCGTAGACGCCTGCTTCCGCGGGTGACACGTGGACGGCGACGACGAGGCCGACGACCGCGCTCGTGCCGCGGGAGACGAGCCGTTCGAGGGCGGCGTTCGAGGAGCTCCGCGCTGTCGGCGAGCGCAGCAGTGCGGCGACGCGGAGGATCATCGAGCTCCGGGGCGGAGAGCCCCGGACTCCGGCGCGCGGCAGGACGTCCGGTCCATCGAGGGAGCCTCCCGACCGGGGATCACGACGGCAGGCGAGCCGCCCGGACACGGTAGGATGCCCCCGTTCCGCCTCGCCTCGACTGGCGCGTCCCGGGGCGCGGATCGCCTGGTCGGGTGCAGCGGGCCCCCTCTCGGCGCGGTCCCTCGGTGCAGGAGCCGTCTGCCGGAGCGGCGCGCGCCCTCCGGGTGGTCGCCACCGGTGGTCCCGTATCATTGCGGCGTTATGTCACGCATCTACGACTGCTCCGTCGACACGGACCTCCTGACCGGCACCCGTCTCGCGCGCACCGCGATCGGCCGGGGCGAGCTCGTCGTCCTGCCGACCGACACGGTCTACGGGATCGCGGCCAACGCCTTCGACGCCGCGGCGGTGCAGCGCCTGCTCGACGCGAAGGGGCGCACCCGCCAGTCGCCGCCACCCGTGCTGATCGGCGACGTGGCCGCGCTCGACGCACTCGCGGAGAACGTGCCCGAGGCCGTCCGCGAGCTGGCGAAGGCCTTCTGGCCGGGTGGGCTCACGATCGTGCTGCACGCGCAGCCCTCCCTCGTCTGGGACCTGGGCGAGACTCGGGGCACCGTCGCCCTCCGGATGCCCGACAACCCGGTCACCCTCGAGCTCCTCGCCGAGACGGGGCCGCTCGCGGTCTCCTCGGCCAACCGCACCGGCCGCCCGTCCGCCACCACCGCCCAGGAGGCGCTCGACCAGCTCGGCGACTCCGTCGACGTCTACCTCGACGCGGGCACCGCCGGGAGCCGCTACAGCGACCGACCGGCGGGCGCGAGCGAGTCCTCCACCATCGTCGACGCGACCGCGCTCAGCTTCGAGGGCGGCACCCTGCGCATCCTCCGCCAGGGCGTCGTCTCGGCCGAGAGCATCCGCGAGGTCGTCGGCGACCTGCTGCTCGACGGCGTCGCCACGGCCGAGGAGCCCGAGGCCCCCGCGCCGGTCGCGTCCTACGACGCCTCCACCGAGCTCAGCGACCCGACCGTCGAGGACGACGAGCCCGTCGCCGCCGAGGAGCAGCCCGCTCCCACGGCGCGACCGGACTGGGCGTCGCGCGCTCAGGTGCAGGACGAGCCGGCGGCGAGCGGCACCGCGCGCCCCGACTCCACCCCGGGTGAGTAGCCGATGATCACCTTCGTCCTGGTCTCGCTCGCGGTCGCGGTCGTGACCTGCGGGCTGTCGTGGGTCATCTGGAAGCTCAGCCTGCGGTACCGGCTCTACCCGGCGATCCGGGTGCGCGACATGCACACCAGGCCGACCCCGCGCCTGGGCGGCATCGCCATGTTCCTCGGGATCCTCGTCGGCTTCGGCATCGCCTCGCAGCTGCCCTACTTCCGGCTGGTGTTCGCCAACCCAGAGCCGATCCTCGCGATCCTCGGCGCGAGCCTCCTGATCGTCCTCATCGGCGTCGCCGACGACATCTGGGACCTCGACTGGACGACGAAGCTCGCCGGGCAGATGATCGCCGCGGGCCTGATCGCCTGGAAGGGCGTGCAGATCGTCTCGCTGCCGATCGGCGGCCTCACCGTCGGCTCGCCCTGGATGTCGCTGATCATCACCGTGCTGGCGATCGTGCTCGTGACCAACGCGCTGAACTTCATCGACGGCCTCGACGGCCTCGTCGCCGGCGTCGCGCTGATCGCCAACGGCGTGTTCTTCCTCTACAGCTACCTGCTCGTGCAGCAGACGTCGCCGACCGACTACTTCAACCTCGCCTCGCTGATCGCGGTCGTCCTCGTCGGCGCCTGCGCGGGCTTCCTGCCGATCAACTGGCGCCCGGCGAAGATGTTCATGGGCGACGGGGGAGCGCTGCTCGTCGGCATGCTGATGGCGACGTCGGCCATCGCCGTCACGGGGCAGATCGACCCCTCGCAGCTCGCGGCGAAGGAGCTGCTGCCCGCGTTCATCCCGATCATCCTGCCGTTCGCCATCCTCGTCGTCCCGCTGATGGACTTCGGCCTCGCGGTGATCCGGCGGCTGCGCGCGGGCAAGTCGCCGTTCAGCGCCGACCGCAAGCACCTGCACCACCGGCTGCTCGACATGGGGCACTCGCACCTGCACGCCGTGCTGATCTTCTACGCCTGGACGGCCGTCGTCGCCTTCAGCTGCCTGCTGATGTTCGTCGTCGACGTGCTCTGGGTGCCGCTCGCCTTCCTCGCGATCGGGCTGCTCGCCTGCACCGTCGTCACGCTCCTCCCGCTCAGCCGCCGCAAGCGGCTCGAGGCGGCGGCGCAGTCGGCGGAGGCGTCCCCCGTCCTCGACCCCCTCGACCGCGCGTCCGAGACGGACACGAGCCGTTCGCCGATCGGCCTGCCGCTCGGTCGCGACACGACAGCGCCGCATCAGGCGCGGAAAGAAGCATCATGACCGGAGCCTCCCCGGCCGCCCCCCGTCCCCAGCCCGCCTCGGTGCCCGTCCTGCGGCGCACGCTCGCCGTGGGCGGCGTCTTCGTCCTCGCTCTGGCCGTCGTCGGCGCGATCGTCGGATTCCTCGCCGCCGGCGGGGAGGGCGCCGTCGGCGCCCTGATCGGCGCCGTCGTCGGCGGGGTCATGGTGGCGCTCACCGCCGCCAGCATCCTCGTCGCCAACCGGATGGACATCGGCGGCTTCTTCGCCGTGGTGCTCGGCACCTGGCTCGCCAAGTTCGTCCTCTTCGTGATCGCGGCCCTCGTTCTGCGCGACCAGCCGTGGCTGAACAGCACCGCGATGTTCGTCACGATCATCGCGGCGGTGCTCGGCTCGCTCGTCATCGACGTGCTCGTCGTCTCGCGCTCGCGCATGGCGAACGTCAGCGACATCGCCCGATGAGCGCGCCCCGAGTGGCGTCTGAGAGGATCACGATTCGGCTCTCAGGCCGTTCTGTTGCTACAGTAGGGTCCAATCCCCGCAGGCGACGTGTGCCCGTCCTCAGGTCGTCTCATCGTTGATGTCGACCGCCGAGTGCGAACGCCGTCCGAGCGGAATACCCCACCTTTCGTCGTCGCGAGAGCGTTGCGTCCGAACGATTCACGTCGTTCGTCTGCCACGTGCCACGCCCCGAATTCCAGGAGCTAGCGCTGTTTGCTAACGCTGTGACCCTGTTGGTCTCGTCCTCGACCGGTGAGAGTGACTTCCACACCCCGTCGATCTCCGAGTTCTTCCCGCCCGGTTTCCTCTTCGAGGGAACCCCTTTCGAGATCAACCGCGTCATGCTGGTCCGCTTCATCGCGGTCATCGCCCTGATGCTGTTCTTCTACCTCGGGACGCGCAAGATGCGCATCGTCCCGGGCCGCTTCCAGAGCGTCGTGGAGATGGCCTTCGACTTCGTCCGCGTGACGATCGCGAAGGACATCCTCGGCGAGAAGGACGCGCGCCGCTTCCTGCCGATCCTGGTGACGATCTTCTTCGCGATCATCGCGATGAACCTCACCGGCATCGTCCCGTTCCTGAACATCGCGGGAACGTCGGTCGTGGGCATGCCCCTCTTCCTCGGCCTGGTCGCGTACGTGACCTTCATCTACGCCGGCATCAAGGACCGGGGGATGGGCTTCTTCAAGAACGCCCTCTTCCCGCCCGGAGCCCCGTTCCTGATCTACTTCATCCTCACGCCGATCGAGCTGCTGCAGACGTTTATCATCCGTCCGCTCTCGCTCGCGCTGCGGCTCGTGATGAACATGATCGTCGGGCACCTCCTCCTGGTGCTGTGCTTCTCGGCCACGCAGTTCTTCCTCTTCAGCTCGCAGATCGACCCGGGCTTCAAGCTCTTCGGTGTCGTGACCTTCGCCTTCGGCGGCGCCTTCACGCTCTTCGAGCTGCTGGTCGCGGTGCTGCAGGCCTACATCTTCACTCTCCTCGCTGCGGTCTACATCCAGTTGGCCGTCGCCGAGGAGCACTGACCCCACTACTCACGGGCTCCCGCCCGTTCACACGATCACCCCACTGAAAGGACCCACTCGTGGACTCAGTCACCGTTCTCGCCGAACTCACCGGCAACATCGCGACGGTCGGTTACGGCCTCGCAGCGATCGGCCCCGGCATCGGTGTCGGCATCGTCGCGGGCAAGACCGTCGAGGCCATGGCGCGCCAGCCCGAGATGGCCGGCCGCCTCCAGACCACGATGTTCCTCGGCATCGCGTTCACCGAGGTGCTCGCGCTCATCGGTCTCGCCACCTACTTCATCTTCGCGGCGTAGTCGTGTTCAGCACCGCTGTGAACATCGCTGCGGAAGAAGGTGACGTCCCCGCGGTCATTCTGATCCCGGAGTTCTACGACTTCTTCTGGTCGGGGGTGATCTTCCTCATCCTGCTGTTCTTCTTCTGGAGGCTGGTCCTGCCGCGCATCCAGACGATGCTCGACGCGCGCTCCGCCGCGATCGAGGGGAACATCGCGAAGGCCGACGAGGCCCAGCGACAGGCTGAGATCGCACTCGAGAAGTACACCGCTCAGCTGGCCGAGGCCCGCGCCGAGGCCGGAGTGATCCGCGAGAAGGCGAACGCCGACGGCAACGCGATCGTGGCGGCGAAGAAGGAGCAGGCGCAGGTCGAGGCCGAGCGCATCCTCCAGAACGCGCACGCCCAGATCGAGGCGGACCGCCAGTCGGCCGTCGTCGCTCTGCGCTCCGAAGTCGGAACCCTCGCCATCGATCTCGCCTCCGGCGTCATCGGCGAGAGCCTCAACGACGACGCGAAGGCGTCCGCGATCGTGGACCGCTTCCTCGCCGACCTCGAGGCCTCGGAGAAGGCGAACAGCTGATGGGCAGCGCGTCCAGGCAGGCACTCGCGTCGGCGAAGGCGGAGCTCTCCGCCCTCGGCGGCCAGGCGTCCCTCGACACCGCCCAGCAGCTCTTCGAGGCGGCCCGGGTCATCGACGGGCAGGCGCAGCTGCGCACGGTCCTCTCCGACCCGAGCACCGACGCGGGCAGCAGGCAGGCCCTCGTCGCCCGGGTGTTCGCACCCTTCGGTGAGCCGGCCAAGCGCCTGCTGACCGTCGTCGTGGGCCACCGCTGGTCGAGCCCGAGCGATCTGATCGCCGGGATCGAGGAGGTCGGGGTCCGTGCGATCGCGTCCGCCACTCCGGAGGGCGTCTCGCTCGAGACCGAGCTGCAGACCTTCGGCGCCGTCGTGGCGTCGGATGCTCAGCTCGAGCTCGCGCTCGGCAGCAAGCTCGCCGCGGCGGACTCGAAGGTGGCGCTCGTGCAGCGCCTCCTCGAGGGCAAGGCCTCCGCGGAGACCCTCGCCATCCTCCGCCAGCTGATCGCGCACCCGCGCGGTCGTCGCATCCCCGAGCTCGTCCGTTTCGCGGCGGGCGTCGTCGCCGACCAGGGCGGCTTCACCCTCGCCACGGTCTCGGTCGCGGCTCCGCTGCACCCCGAGCAGCTCGACCGGCTCCGCTCGGCGCTCACGCGCCAGTACGGCCGCCCGGTCTCCGTCAACGTCCTGGTCGACCCCTCCCTCCTGGGCGGCATGCGACTGCACGTCGGCGACGAGGTCATCGACGGCTCCGTCTCGGCGCGGCTGTCCGACCTGAAGCTCCAGCTCGCGTCCTGACGGACGCACGTATCCTCAGGGAGCGGCTCGCGCCGCCTCCGACCTCCGCACCACCCAGGTCAGGCCCCGACGACCGCTTCGGCTCGCACGGACCCAACGAATAGGAATTCCCATGGCAGATATCACCATCAGCCCGGATGAGATCCGCGACGCGCTGAAGGACTTCGTCTCGTCGTACGAGCCGGGCAAGGCGTCCACCACCGAGGTCGGCTACGTCATCGACGCCGCCGACGGCATCGCCCACGTCGAGGGACTCCCCGGCGTCATGGCGAACGAGCTGATCCGGTTCTCCAACGGCGTGCTGGGCCTCGCTCAGAACCTCGACGAGAATGAGATCGGCGTCGTCGTCCTCGGCGAGTTCTCCGGCATCGAGGAGGGCATGGAGGTGACCCGCACCGGCGAGGTCCTCTCCGTCCCCGTCGGCGACGGCTACCTCGGCCGCGTCGTCGACCCGCTCGGCAACCCGATCGACGGACTCGGCGACATCGCCTCCGAGGGCCGCCGCGCCCTCGAGCTCCAGGCGCCCGGCGTCATGTCGCGCAAGTCGGTCCACGAGCCGCTGCAGACCGGCATCAAGGCCATCGACGCGATGATCCCCGTCGGCCGCGGACAGCGCCAGCTCATCATCGGCGACCGCCAGACCGGCAAGACGGCCATCGCGATCGACACGATCATCAACCAGAAGGCCAACTGGGAGTCCGGCGACACGAACAAGCAGGTCCGCTGCATCTACGTCGCCATCGGCCAGAAGGGCTCGACCATCGCCTCGGTGAAGGGCGCGCTCGAGGACGCCGGAGCGATGGAGTACACGACGATCGTCGCGTCCCCCGCCTCGGACCCCGCCGGCTTCAAGTACCTCGCCCCCTACACCGGCTCGGCCATCGGCCAGCACTGGATGTACGGCGGCAAGCACGTCCTGATCATCTTCGACGACCTGTCGAAGCAGGCCGAGGCCTACCGCGCCGTGTCGCTCCTCCTGCGCCGCCCGCCGGGACGCGAGGCGTACCCCGGCGACGTCTTCTACCTGCACTCCCGCCTGCTGGAGCGCTGCGCGAAGCTGTCCGACGAGCTCGGCGCCGGCTCGATGACGGGCCTCCCGATCATCGAGACCAAGGCGAACGACGTCTCGGCGTACATCCCGACCAACGTGATCTCGATCACCGACGGCCAGATCTTCCTCCAGTCCGACCTCTTCAACGCCAACCAGCGTCCGGCGGTCGACGTGGGCATCTCGGTGTCGCGAGTCGGCGGTGACGCCCAGGTCAAGTCGATCAAGAAGGTCTCCGGAACGCTGAAGCTCGAGCTGGCGCAGTACCGCTCGCTCGAGGCGTTCGCGATGTTCGCGTCGGACCTCGACGCCGCCTCGCGCCGTCAGCTCGCCCGCGGCGCCCGCCTCACGGAGCTGCTCAAGCAGCCGCAGTACTCGCCGTACCCCGTCGAGGAGCAGGTCGTCTCGATCTGGGCCGGAACGAACGGCAAGCTCGACGAGGTCCCCGTCCCCGACGTGCTGCGCTTCGAGCGCGAGCTGCTCGACTACCTGGGCCGCAACACGCAGGTCCTCTCCACGCTGCGCGACACCAACGTGCTCTCCGACGACACCGTCGCCGAGCTGCACCGTGCCGTCGACGGCTTCAAGCTCGAGTTCCAGACCGGTGAGGGCAAGCCGCTCGCCTCGGTCGGGCGCGAGGAGCACAAGGCGATCTCGGCCGACGAGGTCGGCCAGGAGAAGATCGTCAAGGGCCGTCGCTAACAGCGGCCCCCTGACGATTCAGAGAAGGACAACAGGAGACACATGGGAGCGCAACTCCGGGTCTACCGGTCGAAGATCCGCTCGGCCCAGACGACCAAGAAGATCACCCGCGCCATGGAGCTGATCTCGGCCTCGCGCATCCAGAAGGCGCAGAACCGCGTCGCCGCCGCGGCTCCGTACTCGAACGCCATCACGCGCGCCGTGTCGGCCGTCGCGACCTACTCGAACGTCGAGCACCCGCTCACGACCGAGCGCGAGAAGCTCGACACGGCCGCGATCGTGATCTTCACCTCCGACCGCGGCCTCGCGGGCGCGTTCTCGTCGAGCGTGCTCAAGGAGGCGGAGGAGCTGGCCTCGCTGCTGCGCAGCGAGGGCAAGGAGGTCGTCTTCTACCTGGTCGGCCGCAAGGCGAACGCGTACTTCTCGTTCCGCCGGCGTCCGAGCGTCCGCATCTGGACGGGCGGCACCGACCAGCCGGTGTTCGAGACGGCGAAGGAGATCGCCGACGCGGTCGTCGACTCCTACAACCTCGATGACGAAGAGGGCGGAGTGGACGAGATCCACCTCGTGTACAACCGCTTCGTCAGCATGGTCACCCAGCAGCCGACCGTCGTCCGGCTCCTGCCGCTCGAGGTCGTCGAGGGTGCCGAGGATCAGAACACCGATCTGTACCCGCTCTACGAGTTCGAGCCCGACCCCGAGACGGTCCTCGACCGCCTCCTGCCGGTCTACGTCGAGAGCCGCATCTTCAACGCGATGCTGCAGTCGGCGGCGTCCGAGCACGCGGCGCGCCAGAAGGCGATGAAGTCGGCGAGCGACAACGCCGACACCCTCATCAAGACCTACACCCGGCTCGCCAACAACGCGCGCCAGACCGAGATCACGCAGCAGATCGCCGAGATCGTCGGCGGCGCCGACGCCCTGTCGTCCTCGAAGTAGACGGCGCACCTCCCCGACACGAAGCCTCCGCCCTCCGGGTGCGGTGAGACCACAGAAGGAAGAAGCAATGACACTGACCGCACCTGAGGCGGCGACCGGGACTCCGGGCGGGGCCGTCGGCCGTATCGCCCGCGTCACCGGCCCCGTCGTTGACATCGAGTTCCCCCACGACGCGATCCCCGAGGTCTACAACGCGCTCTACACGCACGTCGAGGTCGAGGGCGTCTCGTCCAAGCTGACCTTCGAGGTCGCGCAGCACCTGGGCGACGACCTCGTCCGCGCCATTTCGCTCAACCCGACCGACGGACTCGTCCGCGGCCAGGAGGTCCACGACACCGGCCTGCCGATCTCGGTCCCGGTCGGCGACGTGACCAAGGGCAAGGTCTTCAATGTGATCGGCGAGGTGCTCAACGCTGACGCCGACGGCACGATCAACGGACAGTCGTTCGAGATCACCGAGCGCTGGCCGATCCACCGCAAGCCCCCGGCGTTCGACCA
The DNA here is from genome assembly GCF_022815525.1 of Rathayibacter sp. VKM Ac-2927. Taxonomy (NCBI): domain Bacteria; kingdom Bacillati; phylum Actinomycetota; class Actinomycetes; order Micrococcales; family Microbacteriaceae; genus Rathayibacter; species Rathayibacter sp. VKM Ac-2927. Next base: position 235,287 of record NZ_JALGRT010000001.1, on the reverse strand, counting down.
GCTCGAGTCGAAGACCGAGCTCTTCGAGACCGGCATCAAGGTCATCGACCTCCTCACCCCGTACGTGCAGGGCGGCAAGATCGGCCTGTTCGGCGGAGCGGGCGTCGGCAAGACCGTCCTCATCCAGGAGATGATCCAGCGCGTCGCGCAGGACCACGGTGGAGTGTCCGTGTTCGCCGGTGTCGGCGAGCGCACCCGTGAGGGCAACGACCTCATCGCCGAGATGGAGGAGGCGGGCGTCTTCGACAAGACGGCCCTCGTCTTCGGCCAGATGGACGAGCCGCCGGGAACCCGCCTCCGCGTCGCGCTCTCCGCGCTGACGATGGCGGAGTACTTCCGCGACGTGCAGAAGCAGGACGTGCTGCTCTTCATCGACAACATCTTCCGCTTCACCCAGGCCGGCTCGGAGGTGTCGACCCTCCTGGGCCGCATGCCCTCCGCGGTGGGCTACCAGCCGAACCTCGCCGATGAGATGGGCGTGCTCCAGGAGCGCATCACCTCGACGCGCGGACACTCGATCACCTCGCTGCAGGCGATCTACGTCCCCGCCGACGACTACACCGACCCGGCGCCGGCCACGACGTTCGCGCACCTCGACGCGACGACCGAGCTCTCCCGTGAGATCGCGTCGAAGGGCCTCTACCCGGCCGTCGACCCGCTGACCTCGACCTCGCGCATCCTCGACCCCCGCTACCTGGGTGCCGACCACTACCGCGTGGCCACGAACGTCAAGCAGATCCTGCAGAAGAACAAGGAGCTGCAGGAGATCATCGCGATCCTCGGCGTCGACGAGCTCTCCGAGGAGGACAAGATCACGGTGTCGCGTGCGCGCCGGATCCAGCAGTTCCTCTCGCAGAACACCTACATGGCGAAGAAGTTCACCGGCGTGGAGGGCTCGACCGTCCCGCTGAAGGACACCATCGAGTCGTTCGACGCGATCGCCCGCGGCGAGTTCGACCACGTGGCCGAGCAGGCGTTCTTCAACGTCGGCCCGATCACGGACGTCGAGGAGAAGTGGGCCCAAATCCAGAAGGAGAACGGCTGATCATGGCCGCGTTCCTGAAGGTCAGCGTCGTCTCCGCGAACGCGGAGGTCTGGGCGGGCGAGGCGAAGCAGATCTCGGCTCGCACCGTCGAGGGCGAGATCGGCATCCTGGTCGGTCACGAGCCGATGCTCGCGATCCTCGCCTCCGGTGAGGTGCGCGTCACGGCCGCCGACGGGACTCGGATCACCGCGCAGGCGGACGACGGCTTCCTGTCCGTCGAGAACGACGTCGTCACCGTCGTGGCCCGCGAGGCCGCGCTGGTCTGACGACCCGCCGCCTCGAGCGGCGACCGGAGGGGCCGGGTGATCATCGCGATCGCCCGGCCCCTCCGTCGTGCGCGGCGTCCCCTCGCCGCGTCCCCCGCGTGCGCTCTCGCACGCCGTCTTCCCCGAGGAGCCCCGTGCACGTCCTGCTTCCCCCGTCCGAGACCAAGCGCGACGGCGGCTCGGCCGAGTTCCGGCTCGAGGAGCTGTCGTTCCCGGGGCTGACCGATCGTCGCGTCGCCCTGCGCGACGCGCTGGTCGCGCTCGCCGGCGACCGGGACGCGGCGTCCCGCGCACTGAAGCTCGGTCCCCGGCAGTTCGGCGAGATCGAGCGCAACGCGGCACTGCCGACCGCGCCGGCGATGCCCGCGGTGGACCGCTTCGACGGTGTGCTGTTCGACGCGCTCGAGGCGGCGTCGCTCTCGGCCGGGGCGCGCGGCGTCCTCGGCCGGATCGTCGTGGTGCAGTCCGCGCTCTGGGGTCCCGTCCGGGGCCTCGACGGCATCCCCGCCTACCGGCTGTCGCACGACTCGCGTATCCCCGGGATGCCGCTCAAGCGCTGGTGGGCTGCCGAGGCGGGGCGCGAGCTGTCGGCGCTCCCGGGTCTCGTCCTCGACCTGCGCAGCGAGTCCTACGCGGCGCTCGGGCCGCTGCAGCCGGGGGAGGGGCGCTTCTTCGTCCGGGTGCGGTCGCGCGACGCGATGGGGCAGCTGCGCAACCTCAACCACTTCAACAAGCAGGGCAAGGGTCTCTTCGTCCGCGCGCTCGCGGAGGACGGCGTCGAGACCGACGCCCTCGCCGAGCTGATCGAGTGGGCGGCGTCCCGCGGGTTCGAGCTGGCGCCGAACGCCGGCAGCGGCGAGCTGGATCTCGTCGTGCGCTCGGCCTGAGCGTCAGGAGCGGGCGCGGAAGCACCCGGTGAGGTGGTCGTCGACGACGCCGGCCGACTGCAGCAGGGCGTACATGGTCGTCGCGCCGACGAAGCGGAAGCCGGCCTTCCGGAGCGCCTTCGAGAGCGCGAGGGACGCCGGAGTGGAGGTCGGGACGTCGGCGGGGCGGACGATCCGGCCGGGCGGGGCGTCCTCCTCGAACGACCAGACCAGGCGGTCGATCGCGCCCTCGCCGTCGCGCTCGCGCAGGGTGACGGCCGCCTGCGCGTTGCCGATGGTCGCGAGGATCTTGGGGCGGCTGCGAATGATGCCGGCGTCGTCCATCAGGCGGTCCACGTCGTCCGCGTCCATCGCCGCGACGACGTCGAGATCGAAGCCGTGGAAGACCTCGCGGAACCGAGGCCGCTTGCGGAGGATGGTGATCCAGGAGAGCCCCGCTTGGAAGCCCTCGAGGCAGATCTTCTCGAAGAGCGGCCGGTCTCCGTGCAGGGGGACGCCCCACTCCTCGTCGTGGTAGCGGCGGTACTCGACGTCGTCGCCGCTCCAGCCGCAGCGGACGGTCCCGTCCGCGTCGGTGATCAGCCCGTTCTCGGCCGTCATCGGTGCGCGATCCCCTCGTGATCGAGCAGCCAGGCCTTCGTGGCGACGCCCTCGCCGGCACTGAAGCCGGTGATCCGGCCGTCTCCGGCCAGCACACGGTGGCAGCCGACGAGGATCGGGATCGGGTTCGCGCCGACGGCGCCGCCGATGGGCCGACCGGAGCGGAGCCGTCCCGTCGCCTGCCCGAGGGCACCGTAGGAGGTGATCTCGCCGAAGCCGATCCCCTGGAGCGCTCCCCAGATCTCCAGCTGGAAGGGCGTTCCACGGAGCAGCAGCGGCAGGTCGAAGGTGCGCCGCTCGCCGGCGAAGTACGCGTCGAGCTGGTCGACCGCGGTGCAGAGGACGGGGAGCGAGCTGTCGGCCAGGTGGTCGTGCGGGAGGGTTCCGCCGTTCTCGATCGCGAGCGAGACGATCGACTCGCCGTCGCTGCCGACCTCGATCCGGCCGAGGGGGCTGACGGTGCGGCGCACGTGCAGGGGAGTCGTTCTCATGCCACGAGAGTAGCCGCGGCCCACGCGGGCGACCGGCGGGAATCGGACATCGGTGGACGGCTCCGCAGCTCGGCGGCCTGTGGAGGACGCAACGGACGCGTCGAGATCCACCGACCTCGCAGTCCCGCCGTGCTGACGGTGGGCGGGTCTCGATACGCCCCTGCGGGGCTACTCGACCAGCAAGCATGTGCTGACTTCGGAGCGTTGGGCCTCCCTGCTGATCGAGTAGTCCGCGGAGCGGGCGTATCGAGATCCACCCACCGGGCGCACGTCCGGGCGCGGTCGGCCGGCGTCCTCCACAGGTGGCGTTCCGGCGATCTGTCTTCCGGTCGCCGAGGGCCCCGCCCCGCAGCGACGCAGGGCCCGCCACCGTTGCCGCATGACATCCACTGCATCCCCTCCGGTCCGTCCCGTCGATCACAGCGCCGTCCTCGCGGCGATCCCTCGCCTGCTCGGGCATCCGCCGCACGAGAGCGTCGTCCTCGTCCCGCTGAGGTGCGGCACGCCCACCGGCGCCCTCCGCTTCGACCTCGCTGTCGGCGATCCGACACGAGCAGCACGGGTCTGGATCGGGGCCCTCGGGCGCTTCGGGCGCGTGGAGTGCCTGGTGATCGTGCTGTTCTCCTGCGGCCGACGCGTTCCGTCCGCCGGTGCGCTGATCGGCGCGCTGAGCAGTCGAGCGCAGGAGCTCGGAATCGCCGTGGAGGTGCTCGTCCCCGCCGGCCCGCGCCGCCCGCGCCGACCGGGCAGCGGAACGACGGTCCGCGGGACGTCCGGCGAGACCCCCTCGGCGGAACTGCTGCCCGCCGTCGACCGAGGGGAGGCGCTCGCGGTCGCGGCGGAGGTGGACGCGCTGCTCGACCGGCACCCGCGCGCTCGTCTCCCCGAGGCGGTGACGGCCGACGTCGAGTCCCTTCTGCTGCGCGCGGCCGCGGGTCGTCCCTGGCAGCCGCGGACCCACGCGCTCGCCGCGCTCATCGTCGGCGCGCAACGGCGGGAAGGGCGGGAGCGGGTGATCCGACTCGTCGCCTCTCCCGACCGCGCCGCTGCGCCGTCCGTCATCGGGCTCGTCGCGCACGCGGCCGCGGCGGCGCCGGGGACCGAGCGGGGACCGCTGCTGGTCCTGCTCGCCACGCTCCACTGGTCGTCGGGGTCGATCCGCTCAGCGGCGCTCCTCGCGCGGGAGGCGGTCCGCCTCGACCCGCACGATCACGACTCGCGGATCCTCGCAGCCGCTCTCGAGGGCGGCGAGCCGTGCCCGTGGGCCGTCGAGGGGCGCCGTGCCGCGTGAGGCGCGTCCGGCGTGCTCGTGCGCGCCGCCAGTCCCTCCGGCGGCGCGCACGAGCACGTCAGAGTCGCGCCCAGGCCTCCGTCAGCACGGAGCGCAGGATCTGCTCGATCTCGTCGAACTCCTTCGGTCCGATGGTGAGCGGCGGTGCGAGCTGCACGACGGGGTCGCCGCGGTCGTCCGCCCGGCAGTACAGGCCGGCGTCGAACAGCGCCTTCGAGAGGAAGCCGCGGAGCAGGCGCTCCGACTCCTCCGCGTTGAAGGTCTCCTTGGTCGTCTTGTCCTTGACCAGCTCGATCCCGAAGAAGTAGCCCGCGCCGCGGACGTCGCCGACGATCGGCAGGTCGAGCAGCTTCTCGAGCGTGGAGCGGAAGAGCGGCGAGTTCTCCCGCACGTTCTCGTTGAGCTTCTCCTCCTCGAAGATGTCGAGGTTCTCCAGCGCGACCGCGGCCGAGACAGGGTGCCCGCCGAAGGTGTAGCCGTGCGGGAAGGAGACCTCGCCGTGCCGGAAGGGCTCGTAGATGCGGTCGCTGACGATGGTGGCGCCGATGGGGGAGTAGCCGCTGGTCATGCCCTTCGCGCAGGTGATCATGTCCGGCACGTAGCCGTACTCGTCGCAGGCGAACATGTGGCCGATCCGCCCGAAGGCGCAGATCACCTCGTCCGAGACGAGGAGCACGTCGTGCCGGTCGCAGATCTCGCGCACCCGCTGGAAGTAGCCGTGCGGCGGGGGGAAGCAGCCACCGGAGTTCTGCACCGGCTCGAGGAAGACGGCGGCGACCGTCTCGGGGCCCTCGAACTCGATCATCTCCTCGATGCGGTCCGCGGCCCAGACGCCGAAGGCCTCCAGGTCGTCGCCGTGCTGGGGCGCGCGGTAGAAGTTGGTGTTCGGCACGCGGAAACCGCCGGGCACGATCGGCTCGAACATCGCCTTCATCGCCGGGATGCCGGTGATCGCCAGGGCGCCCTGCGGGGTGCCGTGGTAGGCGACCGAGCGCGAGATCACCTTGTGCTTGCCGGGCTTGCCCTGGAGCTTCCAGAAGTGCTTCGCCAGCTTGAAGGCCGTCTCGACGGCCTCACCGCCACCGGTCGAGAAGAACACGCGGTTGAGGTCGCCCGGTGCGTGATCCGCGAGGCGATCGGCGAGCTCGATCGCCGAGGGCGTCGCGTACGACCAGAGCGGGAAGAACGAGAGCTCGGCCGCCTGCTTGGCCGCGGCCTCCGCGAGCCGACGCCGGCCGTGGCCCGCGTTGACGACGAAGAGCCCGGAGAGCCCGTCGAAGTACTTCCGGCCCGTGCTGTCCCAGATGTGATGGCCCTCACCCCGGGTGATGATGGGGACCCCCGCGCCGGAGTCCATCACCGACTGCCGGGTGAAGTGCATCCAGAGGTGGTCCTTGGCCTTCTTCTGCAGCGCGGCGTCGTCGAAGCCGGCCGGGGCGTCCTCGCCCTTCACCGGATCGCCGGACGCGAGGCCCTGGCTCGAGAATGCTGTCTCTGTGGTCATCGGTTACCGCGTTCCCCAGTTGTAGAACTGCTTGTGGAGTTTCAGATAGACGAAGGTCTCGGTGGAGAGCACCCCCGGGAGCGACCGGATCTCCTGGTTGAGCAGGGCGATCAGGTCGTCGTCGTTCTCGCAGACGACCTCGGCGAGGATGTCGAAGGTGCCGGCCGTCAGCACCACGTAGTCCACGGCGGGGATCGCCGCGAGGCTGTCCGCGACCACCCTGGTGTCCCCGGTGACGCGGACCCCGATCATCGCCTGCCGGTAGAAGCCGAGCTGCATCGGGTCGGTCACGGCGACGATCTGCATCACGCCCGACTCGGTCAGCTTCTGCACCCGCTGGCGGACGGCCGCCTCGCTGAGCCCCACCGCCTTGCCGATCTCGGCGTAGGAGCGCCGGCCGTCGGCCTGCAGCTGCTCGATGATCGCCTTGGACACGTCGTCGAGCTGGAGCGGGCGCGGCGCAGGAGGGCGGGAGGGGCTCATGCGATGATCCTGGCAGCCTCGTCGGGGCCCGGCAAGTGAATCCGCATCGGCGAGGCGTCCCGGATGACGGAATCCACTGTCGCGGAAGCGCTCTCGCCCACGCGGAGGACGGTCGGTCCGGTCCTCCGCGGGGGCGCTGCGGAGCGCCGCCGAGCGGGCGTCTCCCGTGCTCGCACAGCCGCTAGCATCGGAGGGATCGGCCCGCATGCGCGGAGCCGGCGGAGGCGAGGAGACGCGATGACGCAGATCGGCCGCAGCCGAGCGTCGGTGACCGTCCCCGTCTCGGCCTGGTCCTCGGACACGCCCTCCGCGGAGGTCACCCTCGGCTGGGCGGCGCGCACCGAGGTTGGCCTGGTGCGCAGCGCCAACGAGGACAGCTACCTCGCGAAGACACCGCTCTTCGCCGTCGCCGACGGGATGGGCGGTCATGCGGCCGGAGAGGTGGCGAGCGACGCCGTCGTGTCCCGGCTCTCCCTCGCCGCGACCGGCAGCACCGTGGGAGCGGAGGAGATCGACCGCGCACTCCGTGAGGCCGTGGACGACATCGCCCGCCAGTCGCGCACCGCCGACGGCGGAACCGGGACCACCGTCACCGGAGCGGCACTGACCGCCGTGGGCGGCGAGCCCTACTGGTCCGTCTTCAACATCGGCGACTCGCGCGTCTACCTCTGCGTCCAGGGCGCCCTGGTCCAGCTGACGGTCGACCACTCGATCGTCCAGGAGCTCGTCGATGCCGGCCTGATCACCCGGGACGAGGCCGACGTGCACCCCCACAGCAACGTGATCACCAGGGCGGTCGGCTTCCACGAGCCGCCCGTCCCCGACTACCGCCTGGTTCCCGTCATCGCCCCGTCGCGGCTGCTGATCTGCTCGGACGGCCTGACCAAGGAGCTCACGGACGCGGGCCTCGAGCACGTGCTCTCCACCGCGGAGACGGCCCAGGACGCCGCCGACGGACTGGTCGAGGCGGCGCTCGGCAACGGCGGACGCGACAACGTGACGGTGATCGTCGTCGACGTGCTCGCCGTCACCGGCGAGAGCGACTGATCGAGGACCCGGGAGGCCCGCCGGAGCCCCGGGTAGCATGGGTCGAGGAGGGGTGGTCTCGGTGATCTGCAGCACGTGTGGCTCCACCCTCGATCCCGGGGCGATCCTCTGCGGAGAGTGCGGCACCTCGGTGGCCTCGCACGCGACTCCCGGCGCCTCCCGCCCCGCGTCGACCGGCGACACCACCGTCCTCGACCCCTCGCGCCGTGCCTGGCTCCCCGGTCTCGCACCGGGCCGGCACCGGCGGCCCGCTCCCGGGGCGCCCATGGCGCCGCCGAGTCAGGGGCTCGTGAAGCTGATCTTCGCCTCCGGGCAGCACGCCATCGTCACCGGCAGCGGTCTCATCGGCCGTCAGCCGCTGCCGGATGCGGGCGAGACCTTCCGGCACATCCTCGCGGTCCCCGATCCGACGCGCTCGCTGTCGAAGACGCACCTCGAGTTCGGCTTCGACGAGGGCGGCCTGTGGGTCAGCGATCGCTGGTCGGCCAACGGCACCGTGCTGGTCGCGCCGACGCAGGCCCCGCTCCCGCTCGAGGCGGGCCGCCGCTACCGCGCGAAGATCGGCAGCAGGCTCCTGCTGTCCGCGGTGGAGATGGCGGTGGAACGGGTAGACGGCTCCTCCACAGCCTCGAACCGTCCACCGATCACCCGCTGACCCACCGCGCGCGGCCGGCGTCCGCTTCGCTGGTCGGATGACGATCCAGCACCCCCGGGCACGGCTCCTGCCGCCCACTCCGCCGAGCACGCCGCCGCGGCCGCCGTTCCCGTGGATCGCGGCGCTGACTCCGGTGGTGTCGTCCCTCGTGCTGTACGCGCTGACCTCGTCGCCGTACACGATGGCCCTCGCCGCTCTCGGGCCCGTGGTCGCGCTCGCCTCCTTCCTCGACGCGGGCCGACTCCGCCGCCGCACCGCGCGGCGGGAGGCGGAGCGCTACTCCCGGGAGCTCGCGGAGCACACCGTCGCGACGGCCAAGGCGCGGGCGGAGGAGCTCGCCGCCCTCCGCCGCGCGTCGCCGCTCCCGCTCGAGGTCCTCGAGCAGCGCGTCCCGGCGGACGCCCGCTGGCGCCGGCCGGCGGAGGGACTCGAGGTCGTGCTCGGTCGGGCGAGGGGAACAGGGGAGGGCGCGTGGGAGGACGGGGAGGTGCTGCTGACAGCGATGTCCTCGGGGATCGGCGTCGTCGGCCCCGCCGTCCTCACCCGCGCGCTGGTGCGGGGGCTCCTGGTGCAGATCGCGGAGCTCGTCGCGCCGGAAGCCCTCCGCATCGAACTGCCGGCCGGAACCGGCTGGCGCTGCCTCCGCGCTCTCCCGCACACGCGGTCGGTCGGCGCGCCGCTCACCCTCGCCGTCCTGGAGGAGGACGCGGCGACCGAGGCGGACGCCGTCCTCGCCCTCGCCGGCACGGCGGCCGAGCTGCCGAAGCGGTGCCGCTGCATCGTGCAGCTCGGCGGAGCCGGCGTCGCGAGCGTCGTCGGCCGGAGAGGGCCCGGCACCACGGAGCCGCTGGTCGTCGACTTCGTGGCTGCGGAGCAGGCGCGCGGCTACGCCGAGTCGCTCGCCGCCGCCCGCGGCGCAGGACCGGCGGAGCTCCCGGGGATCGTGCTGCTCTCCGACCTCGGTGGCCGGGACGGACCCGAGGACGGCACCGGCCTCCCGGTGCTGCTGGGGCGGACGCCGAGCGGCCCGATCGAGATCGATCTGGTCCGCGACGGACCGCACGCCGTCGTCGGCGGGACGACGGGGAGCGGCAAGAGCGAGCTCCTGATCGCCTGGGTCGTGGGGCTGGCGATCCGGCACCCGCCGACCGCCGTGACGTTCCTGCTCGCGGACTTCAAGGGCGGCGCGGGATTCAGCGCGCTCCGGCCCCTCCCGCACGTGACCGGGGTGATCACCGATCTCGACGCCGAGGGGGCTCTCCGCGCCTTCACCAGCATCGCCGCCGAGCTGCGCCGTCGCGAGGTGGTCCTCGCCGAGCGCGGCGTCCCGGACATCGCCCGGCTGGCACCCGGTGTGCTCGCGCGGCTGGTCGTCGTCGTCGACGAGTGCGCGGTCGTGCTGGAGCGCGCACCGGAGCTGCACCGCACCTTCGCCGACATCGCCGCGCGCGGGCGCTCGCTCGGCGTCCACCTCGTGCTCTGCACCCAGCGGCCGGTCGGCGTCGTCCGCGACGCGGTCGCGGCGAACTGCGGTCTCCGGATCGCGCTCCGGGTGCACGACGCCGCCGACTCGCGAGCGCTGATCGGCTCGGACGCCGCCGCGCGGATCCCGCACCGCTCGGCGGGTCGGTGCGTGGTGTCGATCGGCGGACGCGGCCAGCTGATCCAGGCGGCCCTCGCGCAGGAGGACGACATCGCCAGGGCGAGTCGGAGCGGCGCCGGGTCGGCCCCGGCGCACCGGCCCTGGCTCGACCCGCTCCCCGACCGGATCCTCCTGCCGGAGCACCGGCGGACGGGCCGGATCGCGCTCGGCGTCGTCGACCGCCCGGCCGAGCAGCGCCAGGACGTCGTCCACCTCGATCACCGCTCCCTCCTCGTCCTCGGAGCAGCGGGCTCCGGTCGCAGCGGCGCGCTCCGCACGGTCGCCGCGCAGCTCGGCGGCGCTCGCACGGTCGGCCCGCTCGACGCCGAGGGGGCCTGGGACGCGATCGTCGCCGAGGAGGGGCCGTCCGGTCCGCTCCTGCTCGACGACCTGGATCTGCTGCTGCGACGCTGCACCGAGGACGAGCGCCGGCGACTCCTCGACGCCCTGCAGACGGCGCTCCGCTCCGGCGGGGAGCCGATCGTCGCCACCGCCCGCCGGGCGACCGACGGTCTCGCCGGTCTCCGGGACTCCTTCGACGACGTCCTGCTGCTGCGCGCCGCACACCGGCAGGAGCACCAGCTGCTCGCGCTGCACGGCGAGCCGTACCGCGGCGACCTGCCCCCGGGCGGCGGCTGGTGGCGCGGGGAGCGGATCCAGGTCTTCGCGCCGCCGCCGTCGCCGTCGGGCAGGCGTCCGGCGGCCGTGCCGGTCGTGCCGACGGGTGAGGAGCCCACCGCCGTCCTGACGAACCGCGCGGGGGCGTTGCGGGCGAGGCTCACCGCGGCCGGTGTCCCCGCGCTCCCGGTCCCGGTGGTGGCGGACGGGCTGCCTCCGGCCGGGGCGGCGATCCTCGGGTCGGTCGCGGAGTGGTCCGTGGCGAGGGCGCTCCTCGCCCGCCTCCGCGCAGGTGCGCCCGTCGTGCTCGACCTCCCCCCGGCCGAGGCGCGGGTCGTGCTGGGCCCGCTCCCGCCGGCACCTCTCTGCGCGGGCGACAGGGTGCTGCTCCTGGTGGACGACCGTCTTCGTCGTGCGCGCTGGCCGGACGCCCCGGTGTCCTGACCATCGGCTCCGAACAGGAGGAATCCGTGGTCGGAGAGCCCTCGGAGCGCGGATTTCGTGACAATCATGTTTCCAGATCACCGATCTCCTCCGTCCGTCATCGACAGACGTCCGAGCACTGTGCCAGTATTTCCCCACGTTCACGCCGGTGGGCCCGAGCACCGACGCAGTCAGGAGCCGCAGCCATGACCCGTCCTCTCCCGAGGGACCCCGTCCTCCGCGAGGCCATCGCCGTCGCACGATCCCGCGAGCGGGAGCGGCGCGCGATGCTCTCGCGGCGCGCGGTCCTCGGCGGCCTCGGGCTCGGCGTCGGCGCGCTGGCGCTCGCCGGCTGCGCCCCGGTCTCGCGGGCCGCCCCCACCGCCGCGGTCGACGAGTCCGCCTCCGATCCGAGACTGGTCTGGGACAACTGGCCGGCCTACCTCGACGAGGACGACGACGGCGGCTACCCGACGCTGACGGCGTTCGAGGAGCAGTCCGGCATCTCCGTCACCTACAACGTCGCGGTCGACGACAACAACTCCTACTACGGCAAGGTCAAGGACCAGCTCGCGCTCGGCCAGTACATCGGCGCCGACACCGTCTGCCTGACCGAGTGGATGGTCTCTCGGCTGGCCCGGCGCGGCTACATCCAGGAGCTCGACCACGCGAACATCCCGAACATCGCGAACCTCACCCCCTCGCTCGCGAACCCGGACTTCGATCCGGGCCGCCACCGCTCCCTCCCGTTCCAGGCCGGCTTCGCCGGGATCTGCTGGAACAAGGAGAAGCTGCCGAACGGACTCGCGAGCGTCGAGGACCTCTGGGACCCGGCACTGCGCGGCCGGGTGGGCGTGCTCAGCGAGATGCGCGACACCATCGGGCTGATCATGCTCGCCCAGGGCACCGACATCGCCGGCTCCTGGGGGGACGACGAGTTCATGAACGCGATCGACGTCTTCCGGAAGCAGGTCGACGAGGGCCAGATCCGCAACATCAAGGGCAACGCGTACCTGAACGACCTGCAGAACGAGGACACCCTCGCGGCGATCTGCTGGTCGGGCGACATCACGCTGATCAACACCGAGGCCGGCGACAAGTGGGAGTTCGCGCTCCCCGACTCCGGCGGCACCCTGTGGAACGACACCTTCGTCGTGCCGATGGGCTCCCAGCGCAAGGCCAACGCGGAAGCGCTGATGAACTACTACTACGAGCCGGAGGTCGCCGCCGAGGTGGCCGCCTGGGTCAACTACATCACCCCCGTCGACGGAGCGAAGGACGCCATGGAGAGCATCGACCCGGAGCTGGCCGAGAACCAGCTGATCTTCCCCGACGAGGACACGCTCGCGCAGTCCCACATCTTCCGGACGCTCACCGCGGACGAGGAGAAGGACTACCAGGCCGAGTTCCAGAAAGTGCTGCTGGGCATCTGATGGCGATGGGAACCTTCGCCGAGCGCGGCGCCGACCTCGAGCTGGTCGGGATCAGCAAGCAGTACCCGGGCTTCACCGCCATCGACTCGCTGGATCTCACGATCCCCGCGGGCTCGTTCTTCGCCCTGCTCGGACCCTCGGGCTGCGGGAAGACGACCACCCTGCGGCTCGTCGCGGGCCTCGAGGAGCCCAGCGCCGGCCGGATCCTCATCGGCGGGAAGGACGTGACGGCCACCAAGACGTTCCAGCGCCCCGTCAACACGGTCTTCCAGTCGTACGCGCTGTTCCCGCACATGTCGATCCTCGAGAACGTCGCCTTCGGTCTCAAGCGCCGGCGGATCGACGACCCGGTGGGCAAGGCGCACGAGGCGCTCCGGCTGGTCGAGCTCGACCACCTCGCCCAGCGCCGCCCGGCTCAGCTCTCGGGCGGGCAGCAGCAGCGGGTGGCCCTCGCCCGGGCCATCGTCAACCGCCCCGCGCTCCTGCTCCTCGACGAGCCGCTCGGCGCGCTCGACCTCAAGCTCCGCCGCCAGATGCAGCTCGAGCTGAAGTCGATCCAGGAGGAGGTCGGCCTCACCTTCCTGCACGTCACGCACGACCAGGAGGAGGCCATGACCATGGCCGACACCGTCGCCGTGATGAACAAGGGCCGGATCGAGCAGATGGGCGCCCCCGAGGCGCTCTACGAGCTCCCGCGCACCGTCTTCGTCGCGAACTTCCTCGGCCAGTCGAACCTCTTCACCGGCGAGGTCGTCGGCTCGACCGCCACCGCGCTGACGATCGCGGCCGGTGACGCCCGGATCGTCGTGCCCACCGCCCGTGCCGCTCGCGAGTCCGGGGAGATGACCATCGGCGTCCGCCCCGAGAAGCTCCAGCTGCTCACGGAGGCGCCGGCCGACTCGCCGGACCGCAACGTGCTGGGCCCGGGGCGCGTCGTCGACGTCTCCTTCAGCGGCGTCAGCACGCAGTACACGATCGAGATCCCGACGCTCGGCTCGATCGTCGTCTTCGCCCAGAACATGGTCTTCGGGCCGGTCGTCGGCGAGGGCGCGCAGGTCTGGGTCAGCTGGAGCATCGAGCACGGCTTCGGTCTGGCCGACGAGCCGGGCACCGTGCCCCGCTTCGCCGCCGACGACTCCACCCGCTCGATCGCCCTGCAGAAGCGCGGGCTGCTCGCCGGACGCTCCGGAGGGGCGTAGGCATGGCCTTCGCCGCGTTCGCGACCGGCTCTGCCGACACGCTCGATCCGCCGGTCCGCCGGCGGTCGACGATCGCCCTGGTGCTCCTGCTGCCGGGCATCGTCTACATGCTGCTCTTCTTCCTGACGCCGCTGATCTCGCTCGTGCTGACCTCGTTCCAGGTCGAGGTGCCGGACGGGGACATCGGCGAGTACGCGCCGGGCTTCGCCTGGCAGAACTACCTCGTCGTGATGGCCGACTACTGGCCGCACGCGATCCGCTCCTTCGGCTACGCGCTGATCGCCACGGTGCTCGCGCTCGTCATCAGCTACCCGCTCGCCTACTTCATCGGGGTGAAGGCGCGGCCGTGGCCGCTGCTGCAGAACCTGCTGCTGACGCTGGTGATCGCCCCGTTCTTCATCAGCTTCCTGCTCCGCACCCTGGCCTGGAAGCAGATCCTCGCCGACGAGAGCCCGCTCGTGCAGGCGCTCAAGACCGTCGCGATCCTGCCCTCCGACGGCCACCTCACGGGGACTCCGATCGCCGTCGTCTTCGGCATCACCTACAACTTCATCCCCTTCATGACCCTGCCGCTGTACACGACGCTCGAGCGGCTGGACACCCGGCTGCTCGAGGCCGGCTCCGACCTCTACGCGCACCCCGCCTCGGTGTTCTGGAAGGTCACGGTGCCGCTCTCGATGCCCGGCATCGTCTCGGGCACGCTGCTCACCTTCATCCCGGCCGCGGGCGACTACATCAATGCGAGCCGGGACTTCCTCGGCTCGTCGCAGACCTCGATGGTGGGCAACGCGATCGAGGCGAACTTCCTCACCCTCGAGAACTATCCGGCCGCGGCCGCGCTCTCGATCGTGCTGATGGCCGTGATCCTGGTCATCGTCGGCTTCTACGTGAAGCGCAGTGGAACGGAGGACCTCCTGTGACCGCCACCGCCGACCGCCCCGTCGCGAGCGCCCAGGAGGCGCTGGGGGCACCCGCTCCCGCGCCGGTGCGAGGCCCGCGCCGCTTCAAGGGCCTCGGGCTCGGGATCTACACCGCCCTCGCGCTGATCTTCCTGCTGATCCCGATCGGCTACACCTTCGTCTACTCATTCAACGACTCGGGCAAGAGCAACCTCGCCTGGCGGGGCTTCACCTTCGACAAGTGGGTCTCGGCCTGGACGAGCGAGGAGGTGATGACGGCGTTCGGCAACAGCCTGCTGGTCGGCGTCGTCGCGACGGTGCTGGCCACCGCACTCGGGACGATGATCGCCATCGCACTCGTGCGGTTCCGCTTCCGGTTCCGCTCGGCGATCAGCCTGCTGCTGTTCCTGCCGATGGCCACCCCAGAGGTGGTTCTCGGCGCCGGACTCGCCGCCCAGTTCCTCGCGCTCGGCACCGAGAAGGGCCTCGTCACGATCATCCTGGCGCACACGATGTTCTGCATCAGCTTCGTCGTGGTGACGGTGAAGGCGCGCGTCGCGAGCCTCGACCCGCGACTCGAGGAGGCGGGGCGCGACCTCTACGCCTCACCGGCCCAGGTCTTCTGGCGGATCACCTTCCCGCTGCTGCTGCCCGGCATCCTGGCGGCGGCTCTGCTCTCGTTCGCGCTGAGCTTCGACGACTTCATCATCACGAACTTCAACTCCGGGTCCGTCACCACGTTCCCGAAGTACATCTACATCGCGGCGGCCCGCGGCATCCCCGCCGAGGCGAATGTGATCGCGTCGGCGGTGTTCGTGCTGGCGATCCTCATCGTCGTCGTCACGCAGGTGTCGGCGGCGGCCCGGGCGAAGCGGCTGGCGCGCACGCAGTAGCGGCGCGACCGGCCGCTCCGGCGGCGCCCCGGCGCCTCAGACGTAGGAGGCGCGGACCGCGCCGACCGGCTTGCCGCCGCCGGTGACCACCGGGTTGAGCCGCACCAGCACCTCGTTCGCCGCCGTGCGGTCCACGGTGCCCGCCTCCACCAGCAGCTTGAGCGCGACCACCGTGGCGGCGCGCAGGCTGCCGTCGAGGATCTTCAGCGCGACCGTCGTTCCGTCGGGCGAGGCCATCACGAGCACTCCCTCCGCGCCGAGCTTCGCGACCAGGCCGAGCCGCTCGATCACGACGGTGTTGTCGCGACCCGGCCCGTCCAGCGCCCATGCGTTCTCGAGGATCGCCTCGGTGAGCACGCCCGCCTGCCGGTAGAGCCCGAACGGCGAGGCGGGGGAGGAGGAGACGATCCGCGAGATCCCCTTCGCCAGCGCGGTCAGCGGCAGTGCGTGCACCGGTGCGCCGCAGCCGTCGACGGCCGAGCCGGCGATCCGCTCGCCGGTCAGGCGCTCGATCGTGTCCACGATGTGCTGCTGCAGCGGGTGCGAGCGCTCGAGGTAGTCGTCGGTGCTCCAGCCGTTCTGCACGCAGGCGAGCAGCATCGCCGCGTGCTTGCCGGAGCAGTTCATGTAGAGCGGGTCCGCGCTCGCGCCGGCGCGCAGCAGCTTGGTGCGCGAGGCCGAGTCGCTCGGCCAGTCGGCCGGGCACTGCAGGGCGGTGTGGTCGAGGCCCGCGCGGAAGAGCAGGTTCTGCACCAGGGCGACGTGCTGCGGGATGCCGGCGTGGCTCGCGGTCGCGATCACCGCCTCCGCCCCGCTCAGCTCGACGCCGGCGGTCATCACGGCGAGGGCCTGGAAGGGCTTCAGGCAGGAGCGGGGGAGGACCGGCGCCGTCGGGGTGCCCAGGGTGCGGGCCACGCGGCCGTCGGAGTCGAGGAGCACGGCCGATCCGGCGTGGCGCGACTCGACGAAGCCGGAGCGCTCGACCACCGCCAGTTCGACGGACTCGGCGAGGGTGAAGGTACCTGCGGACATCCCCCCATCTTGCCCGACGGCCCGGCGCCTCCTGAGCGGAGGGGCCGGGCCGTCGTCGGTGGGGGCGGGGCTCAGAGGGTCGCGAACGCCTCGCCGAGGACGGCGACGGCCTCGTCCAGCAGCTCGTCCGTGAGGGCGAGGCTGGGGAGGAAGCGCACCACGTTGCCGTAGGTGCCGGCGCTGAGCACGAGCACGCCGTGCTTCGCGGCGTAGTCGATGATCGCGCCGACCGCCGCGGTGTTCGGCCGCTTGGTCGTCTGCGCGGTCCCCGGCTCGACGAGCTCGATCGCCATCATCGCGCCGATGCCGCGCACGTCGCCGATGATGTCGTAGCGCTCCTGCAGGGCGTGCAGCGCGGCACCGAGGCGGGCGCCGATCCGGTCGGCCTCGGCGAGGAGGCCGTCCTGCTCGATCCGCTCGAAGACGGCGACCGCCGCGGCCGCTGCGACGGGGTTGCCGCCGAAGGTGCCGCCGAGGCCGCCGGCCTGCGCGGAGTCCATGATCTCGGCGCGGCCGGTGACGCCGGCGAGCGGCAGGCCGCCCGCGATGCCCTTGGCCGAGAGCACCAGATCCGGGACGAGGCCGAAGTGCTCGCTGGCGAACCAGGCGCCGGTGCGGGCCATGCCCGACTGGATCTCGTCGGCGACGAAGACGATGCCGTTCGCGGTGCACCACTCCTGCAGCGCGGGCAGGAAGCCCTGCGCCGGGACCATGAAGCCGCCCTCGCCCTGGACGGGCTCGACGACGAGGCAGGCCAGCGCGGACGCGCCGACCGTCTTCTCGAGGTAGGAGATCGTCTGCTCGGCCGCCTCGGCGCCCGAGAGGCCGTCGTGGTACGGGTACGAGCTCGGCGCGCGGTGGACGTCGCTCGCGAACGGGCCGAAGCCGAGTCCGTAGGGGAGCGCCTTGAAGTTCATCGCCATCGTCAGGTTCGTGCGGCCGTGGTAGGCGTGGTCGAGCACCGCGACTCCGGGGCGGCCGGTGTGCTTGCGGGCGATCTTGACCGCGTTCTCGACGGCCTCGGCGCCGGAGTTGACCAGCACGGTCTTCTTCGCATGGTCGCCTGGGGTGTGCTCGCCGAGCAGCTCCGCGACGCGGATGTACGGCTCGTAGGGCGTGACGGTGAAGAGCGTGTGGGTGAGGCGGCCGAGCTGCGCGGTGGCGGCGGCGACGACCGCGTCGTCGGTGTGGCCGATCGTCGTCACGCCGATGCCGGCGCCCAGGTCGATGAACTGGTTGCCGTCGACATCGACGAGGATCGCGCCGTGCGCGCGGTCGATGTAGACGGGGAGCGCGGTGCCCACTCCGGTGGGGACGACGGCGAGGCGGCGCTCGTGCAGGGCCCTCGATCGCGGCCCCGGGATCTCGGTCGCGACGCGACGCTCCTGGGGGACGGCCGACGTGGGAACCTGGGGGGCGAGCGTGTCTGTCATGGTCCCCCGAGTGTACCCGCGGGCCTCGGAGGAGCAGGGGTCCAGACCGTCGAGACCGGCCTGAACCACGGCCGAGAAGGAGGATTCCGATGCAAGCGGAGCACGATTACTCCGTATCCGTCGTCTGGGAGGGCAATCGCGGCACCGGCACCAGCGGCTACCGGGACTACGGGCGCCAGAACGTCCTCGTCGCCGAGGGCCCACCGCCGATCCTCGGCTCGGCCGACAAGCCCTTCCGCGGCGACCCGGACCGCTGGAACCCCGAGCAGCTGCTGCTCGCCTCCCTCGCGCAGTGCCACCTGCTCTCGTTCCTGCACGTCGCGGTGAAGAACGGCGTCGTCGTGACCGAGTACGTCGACGACGCCGCCGGGCGGATGGTGCAGGAGGGCGAGGGCGGGCGCTTCGTCTCGGTGACCCTCCGGCCGCGGGTCCGCGTCGCGCACGAGTCGATGGTCGAGCTCGCGCAGTCGCTGCACGGCGAGGCCTCCCGGCTGTGCTTCATCGCGAACTCGGTGAACTTCCCCGTGGGGCACGAGCCGCAGACCTCGGCGGCCGACGCGCACTGATCCGGGCGCGCTCGGGCAGCCGCGACCGGAGCGGTCAGCGCCGCTCGTGCGGCAGCGCCCGCCGGATCCTCTCGACCGTGGTGACCGGCGGCGACTCGTTGTAGACGCCCGCGGCCTCCTGGCCCGAGAGCGCGTGGATCGCGGTCATCACCTCGTCGGTCGCGTGCCGGCGCGCGCGTCCCGAGTCGGCCGAGCCGTGCCGGGAGAGGTCGAGCGGATCGCCGAAGCGCACCGTGATCCGGTGCAGACGGGGGATCCTCGAGCCGACGGGCTGCAGCTCCTGCGTGCCGACCAGCCCGACCGGCACGACCGGTGCGCCGGTGGTGAGGGCGAGCCACGCCACTCCGGTGCGGCCGCGGTAGAGGCGGCCGTCGCGCGAGCGCGTGCCCTCGGGGTAGACGGCGAACGCCTCGTCGCGCTCGAGGATCGCGCGGCCGAGGTCGAGGGCCTCCTGCGCGGCCTGGCCGGCGCCGCGCTCGACGGGCACCGCTCCGACCGCCGTGAAGAACGAGCGCGACGCGGCGCCGCGTGCGCCGGTGCCGGTGAAGTAGTCGGCCTTCGCGAGGAACTGCACCGGCCGCGGCGCCAGCAGGGTCAGGACGGGGGAGTCGATGAACGACAGGTGGTTGCTGGCGAGGATGACCCGGCCGGTGCGCGGGACGTTGTCGCGGCCCTCGACGATCGGGCGGTAGATCATCCGGCCGAGGCGGCTCATCGTGAAGCGGGCCACGCGCGCGGAGACGCCGATCCCCGGGGGTGTCGGCGGTGCGGGAGCGTCGTCGGTCGGCATTCGCCCGACGCTACCGGCGGGTGCATGCCGCTCGGGTCATGCTCCGCCGACCGCTCCGCCGAGGCCCTTCTCGCGGGCCGGGGCGGACGACCGCGGGCCGCCCCTCGTGACGAGGAGCGGCCCGCAGGTCGACGCAGAGGGAGTGACTCAGCCGAAGGTGGCGAGCGCCTCCTCGATGACACCGGCCGCGTCGTCGATCAGCTCCTCGCTGATGACCACGCTCGGCATGATGCGCAGGACGCTGTCCCAGCTGCCGGCGTCCAGGGCGATGACGCCGTTCGTCGTGACGTGCTTGAGGACGGCGGAGAGCGCCTCCGGGTTCTGCTTCTTCGTGCCGGGGTGCACGAGCTCGACGCCGAACATCGCGCCCTTGCCGCGGACCTCGCCGACGACGGCGAAGCGCTCGGCCCAGTCGCCGATGCGGGCCTGCAGGGCGCGCTCGACGCGCTGCGCCTCGGCGATGAGCCCCTCGGACTCGATCGCCTCGAAGGTGGCGAGCGCGGCCGCGGTCGAGACGGGGTTGCCGCCGAAGGTGCCGCCGATGCCGCCGGGCTGCACGGCGTCCATGATCTCCGCGCGGCCGGTGACCGCGGCGAGCGGGAAGCCGCCGGCGATGCCCTTGGCGGAGGTGATGAGGTCCGGGACGACGCCGAAGTGCTCGATCGAGTACCAGGCGCCGGTCCGGGCGATGCCGGCCTGGATCTCGTCGGCGACGAAGACGATGCCGTTCTCGGTGCAGAACTCCGACAGCCGCTCGAAGTAGCCGGCCGCCGGGATGATGATGCCGCCGTCGCCCTGGATCGGCTCGACGAACAGCGCCGCCAGCTCCTCGGCGCCGATGTGGGTGCGGATGTAGTCGATCGAGCGCTCGGCCGCCTCCTCGCCCGTCATGCCCTCGGGGTCGCGGAAGGGGTAGCTCATCGGGAGGCTGTAGATCTCACCGGGGAACGGGCCCATGCCGGCGCGCTCGGGCCAGGGGCGGTAGGTCATCGCCATCGTGAGGTTGGTGCGGCCGTGGAAGGCGTGGTCGAGCGAGGCGATCGCGCGGCGGCCGGTGTGCTTGCGCGCGATCTTGACCGCGTTCTCGACCGCCTCGGCGCCGGAGTTGACGAGGATCGAGTGCTTCTCGAAGTCGCCGGGGGTGATCTCGGCGAGCTTCTCGGCGACCCGCACGTAGTTCTCGTACGGGGTCACGGTGAAGAGGGTGTGGGTCAGCTTCTCCGCCTGCGCGGCGGCGGCGGCCGCGACCGCGGGGTGCGCGTGGCCGATGGTGGTGACGCCGATGCCGCAGCCGAGGTCGATCAGGCGGTTGCCGTCGACGTCGACCAGGACGGCGCCCGAGGCGTGATCCATGTAGATGTTGGCGAGGGTTCCGGCGCCGCGGGAGACGCTGGCGACGCGGCGCTCCTGCAGCGCGATCGAGCGGGGGCCGGGGAGCTCGGTGACGAGCGCGCGGGACTGGGGGACCGAGAATTCACGCATTCCTCCATGCTAGGCGCGGCTCCCGGGGAGGGGGCCGGGGACGCTCCGGGGCGGCGCGACCGGGTGAGCGCCGTGGAGGGATCGTTCAGCCGGGGCAGAGGCGCAGCCCGCAGGATGGACCGATCCCCCCGACGTCGTCCCGCTCCCTGTTGGGCAGGAAAGGTGCACCCGTGCGCAGAACCCTCGCGATCCTCGCCGTCCTCGGCGCCTCCCTCGGCCTCGCGGCCTGCACGCCGGGCACCCCCGGCACCCCCGAGGCGACCCCGAGTGCGAGCCCGACTCCGCTCTCCTGCATCTCCTCCGGAGACGCGTCCGAGGCGGTGGACGCGGCGGGCGACTTCGGGACCAAGCCGGTCACCGTCTTCCCCACCCCGATGAGCGTCGACGCGACCGAGGGCACCACCGTCATCGACGGCACCGGCGAGACGGTCGCCGAGGGCGACACCGTCCTCGTCGACTACACCCTGTACAACGGCACGAGCGGAGCGGAGTTCTCGGCGAGCAGCTACGCCTCCGGGGGCCGCGCGGCCTTCGAGGTCGACACCGAGCAGTACCTGGCCGGCCTGGTGAAGGCGGTCAACTGCGCCACCGTGGGATCGCGCGTCGTCGCGGTCGTCCCGCCCGCCGACGCGTTCGGCGACGCCGGCAGCACCGACCTCGGGATCGCCGCGGACGACTCCATCGTGATGGTCATCGACGTCGAGGGCATCGTCCCCTCGGCCGCGACCGGCGAGCCGCAGGCCCCGGTCGACGGGCTGCCGACGGTGGCGCTCGCCGAGGACGGCGCCCCGACGGTGACGATCCCCGCGACCGACCCGCCGGCCGAGCTGCAGCTCGAGGTGCTCAAGAAGGGCGACGGGCAGACCGTGGCCGACGGCGACTCGCTGATCGTCCAGTACCAGGGCGTGGTCTGGGGCACCGGCGAGGTCTTCGACCAGAGCTGGGGCAAGGGCACGCCCGCGTCCTTCGGCACGGGCGACGTGATCGAGGGCTTCAAGGAGGCGGTGGTCGGCCAGACCGTCGGCTCGCAGGTGCTCGTGGTCATCCCGCCGGACAAGGGCTACGGCGAGGCGGGCAACGCGAACGCGGGCATCAGCGGCACGGACACCCTCGTCTTCGTGGTGGACATCCTCGCGGTGAGCTGACCCGGTGGGGCTCCGCACCCGGGAGGGCCGAGGGCCGCCGTGCCAGGATGGGCGGATGCGCAGGGTCATCATCCTCGGCTCGACCGGGTCCATCGGCACGCAGGCCCTCGACGTCATCGGCGCGAACCGCGACCGCTTCGAGGTGGTCGGCCTGGGCGCCGGATCCAACCGAGAGGTCGTCGCCCGGCAGGCACGCGACTTCGGCGTCGAGCACACCGCCTTCGGCGCCGCGGAGGCCGAACAGCTGATCCGCTCGGTCGACGCGGACGTCGTCCTGAACGGCATCACCGGCTCGGTCGGCCTCGGCCCGACGCTCGCGGCGCTCGAGGAGGGCCGCACCCTCGCCCTCGCGAACAAGGAGTCGCTGATCGTCGGCGGCGAGCTGGTCACCTCGCTCGCCGCTCCCGGCCAGATCGTGCCCGTCGACTCCGAGCACTCGGCGATCGCGCAGGCGCTGCTCGCTGGGGAGCACCGCGAGGTCCGCCGGCTGGTGCTCACCGCGTCGGGCGGTCCCTTCCGGGGGCGCGACCGCGCCTCCCTCCGCGACGTCACCCCGGCGGAGGCGCTCGCGCACCCGACCTGGGACATGGGCCTGGTCGTCACGACCAACTCCTCGACGCTCGTCAACAAGGGCCTCGAGGTCATCGAGGCGCACCTGCTTTTCGACGTGCCCTACGACCGGATCGACGTCACCGTGCACCCGCAGTCGATCGTCCACTCGATGGTCGAGTTCGTCGACGGCTCCACGATCGCCCAGGCCTCGCCGCCCGACATGCGACTGCCGATCTCGCTCGGCCTCGACTGGCCGCACCGCGTCGCCGGCGTCGGCGTCCCGCTGGACTGGACCCGCGCGCAGTCCTGGACGTTCGAGCCGCTCGACGAGGAGGCGTTCCCCTCCGTCCGGCTCGCGAAGAAGGTCGGAGTCGCGGGGGCGTCGTACCCGGCCGTCTTCAACGCCGCGAACGAGCAGGCCGTGCAGGCGTTCCACGCCGGTCGGATCGGCTACCTGGACATCCTCGCGACGGTCGAGGCCGTCGTCGACGCGCACACCGTGGACGGCGAGCTGACCCGCGAGTCGCTGGCCGAGGCCGAGGCCTGGGCGCGCCGCACGGCGGACGCGCGGATCGCCGCCGCCTGAGCGCGACGGGCTGATCGCGCCCTCATCGCGATCCTCCAGCGCCTCTCCAGCCGAGGGGTCACCCCGCGGCCTACAGTGACCGAGTGGAATCCGTGCTGCTCTTCGTCCTCGGCGTCGTCATCATCGCCGTGGGCGTCGCCCTGTCGATCGCGCTGCACGAGGTCGGACACCTCGTTCCGGCGAAGCTCTTCGGGGTCAAGGTCACGCAGTACATGATCGGCTTCGGCCGGACGGTCTTCTCCGTCCGCCGCGGCGAGACGGAGTACGGCGTCAAGGCGCTGCCCCTCGGCGGCTACATCGCGATGATCGGGATGTACCCGCCCAAGCACCCGGGCGACCGCGTCGGCGAGTCGAGCACGGGCTTCTTCAACGGGCTGAATGGCAACGAGTCGGCGCCCGACCCCGAGCCCCGCCGCGGCGGCTACGCGACCATGATCGACGAGGCCCGCGCCGCCAGCGCCGAGACCATCGGCGAGGGCGAGGACCACCGCGCCTTCTACCGGCTCGCGGTCTGGAAGCGCGTGATCGTGATGTTCGGCGGCCCGTTCATGAACCTCGTGATCGCCACCGTCCTCTTCGCGGTGCTGCTCTGCGGCATCGGCGTCGCCCAGAACACGTCGACCATCTCCACCGTCTCGCAGTGCGTGGTCCCGGCGAGCGACACCACCACCGAGAGCTGCTCCGCCGACGACCCGCTCGCGCCCGGCGCCGCGGCCGGCATCCTGCCCGGCGACACGATCACCGCGATCGACGGCACGCCCGTCTCCTCCTGGAACGACCTCACCCCGATCATCCGCGCGTCCGCCGGCGTGCCGCTCAGCGTCGCCGTCGAGCGCGACGGGCAGCCCCTCACCCTGACCATCACCCCGGCCGAGAACGAGGTGGCCGTCACCGACGCCGCGGGCAACGCGGTGCTCGACTCCTCCGGCGCGGTCGAGACGCAGACCGTCGGCTTCATCGGCATCTCGCCGACCCAGGCCCTCGTGCAGCAGCCGATCACCGCGGTCCCCGGCACCGTCGGCGAGAACATCAGGAGCGTCGCGGGGGTCATCCTCAACCTGCCGCAGCGCCTCATCGACGTCGCGCAGGCCGCCTTCGGCACCGAGGCCCGTGACGCCAACGGACCGATCAGCGTCGTCGGCGTCGGCCGCATCGCCGGCGAGATCGCCGCCTCCGACCAGCTGCCCGTCGTCTCCAAAGTGCAGACGATGGTCGGCGTCCTCGCCTCCCTCAACGTCGCGCTCTTCGTCTTCAACCTCGTCCCCCTCCTCCCCATGGACGGCGGCCACATCGCCGGCGCCCTCTGGGAGGGCCTGCGCCGCCGCATCGCCAAGCTCTTCGGCCGCCGCGACCCCGGCCCCGTCGACATCGCCAAGCTCCTCCCGCTGACCTACGCGGTCGTCCTGCTCCTCGGCGGCATGAGCGCGCTGCTGATCTACGCGGACATCGTCAAGCCGATCACGCTGTTCTGAGCTGTCTTGCGAGCCGGTCCCTGCCCGGCTCGCCGCAGTCGGCTTTGCGACGGGTGGTGTTGAGAGGAGCGGGTTGCGGTCGGCTAGCGCGAATCGCTGGCACGCGATTCGCGCATTCGCCTTGGAGGTGGCGCCGGTCCCTGCCCGGCTCGCCGCAGTCGGCTTTGCGACGGGTGGCGTGGGGAGGAGCGTGTTGCGGACGGCTATCGCGAATCGCTGGCACGCGATTCGCGCGTTCGCCTTCCACGTGGCGCAGACTCCGGCCCGGCCGGCTGAGCTCGGTTCGATGTGCAGGAGATGTGCCGGAGGCTGCTCGCGGGGACGGGGGTGCGCACGCTATCTGCCGGGGATCTCCTGCAGATCGGACGGCGGCGGTTCCGGAATCCGGTCGAGGAAGGCGTGGCGCGGACGGCGGAGATCGGCGGGACCTGGGAACCGGGGGAGCGGCGGCGTCCGGCCGCGCGGCGCGCGTACGATGGGGCTCGTGCCTGCTGTGAATCTGGGTTTGCCCAAGGTCCCCGTGACCCTCGCCCCCCGCCGGAAGACCCGTCAGATCAAGGTCGGGAAGGTGCTGGTCGGCGGCGACGCCCCGGTCAGCGTGCAGTCGATGTGCACCACTCCGACCACGAACATCAACGCGACGCTCCAGCAGATCGCCGAGCTGACCGCCTCCGGCTGCGACATCGTGCGCGTCGCCGTGCCGAGCCGCGACGACGCGGAGGCGCTGCCGATCATCGCGAAGAAGAGCCAGATCCCGGTCATCGCGGACATCCACTTCCAGCCGAACTACGTCTACGCCGCGATCGACGCGGGCTGCGCGGCCGTCCGGGTGAACCCGGGCAACATCCGCAAGTTCGACGACCAGGTCGGCAAGATCGCCGCCGCCGCGAAGGCCGCGGGCGTCTCCATCCGCATCGGCGTCAACGCGGGCTCGCTCGAGCCCAGCCTGCTGCAGAAGTACGGCAAGGCCACCCCCGAGGCGCTCGTCGAGAGCGCCGTCTGGGAGGCGAGCCTCTTCGAGGAGCACGACTTCCACGACTTCAAGATCTCGGTCAAGCACAACGACCCGGTGATCATGGTCCAGGCCTACCGCCAGCTCGCCGAGCGCGGCGACTGGCCGCTGCACCTCGGCGTCACTGAGGCCGGCCCCGAGTTCCAGGGCACGATCAAGTCGGCGACGGCGTTCGGCATCCTGCTCGGCGAGGGCATCGGCGACACCATCCGCGTCTCGCTCTCCGCTCCGCCCGCGCAGGAGGTCAAGGTCGGCCTGCAGATCCTGCAGTCGCTCAACCTCCGCGAGCGCAAGCTCGAGATCGTCTCCTGCCCGAGCTGCGGCCGCGCGCAGGTCGACGTCTACACGCTCGCCAACGACGTGACCGCCGGCCTCGAGGGCATGAGCGTCCCGCTCCGCGTGGCCGTCATGGGCTGCGTCGTCAACGGACCGGGCGAGGCCCGCGAGGCCGACCTCGGCGTCGCCTCCGGCAACGGCAAGGGCCAGATCTTCGTCAAGGGCGAGGTCATCAAGACCGTCCCCGAGTCCGAGATCGTCAAGACGCTCATCGAGGAGGCCAACCGCCTGGCCGCCGAGATGCCCGCCGACGACACCTCGACCGGCTCCCCGGTGGTCGTCGTCTCGAAGTGACCGCGGGCGGCGGACCGGCACGCGCCCGGTCCGCCGCCATCCCGGACCGCGCGGGACAGCCCGCCGCGGACTCCGGATAGGATCGTCCCTCGTGGTTACCCGTCTCTCGCACCTGTTCGTCCGCACCCTCCGAGAGGATCCGGCCGACGCCGAGGTCGCGAGCCACCGCCTCCTGGTCCGGGCCGGCTACATCCGCCGTCAGGCCCCCGGCGTCTTCGCCTGGCTGCCCCTCGGTCTGAAGGTGAAGCGCCGCATCGAGGCGATCATCCACGCCGAGATGGCGGCCGCCGGTGCGCAGGAGGTCCACTTCCCCGGGCTGCTGCCCCGCGAGCCCTACGAGCTCTCCGGCCGCTGGACCGAGTACGGCGACGGCGTCTTCCGCCTGAAGGACCGCAAGGACGCGGACTACATGCTGGCGCCGACCCACGAGGAGTTCTTCACCCTCCTGGTCAAGGACCTCTACTCGTCCTACAAGGACCTGCCGCTCTCGCTCTACCAGATCCAGGACAAGTACCGCGACGAGGCGCGCCCCCGCGCCGGCCTCCTGCGCGGCCGCGAGTTCACCATGAAGGACGCCTACTCCTTCGACTACACCGACGCCGGTCTCGACGCGAGCTACCAGGTGCAGCGCGACGCGTACGAGCGGATCTTCGCGCGCCTCGGCCTCGAGTACGTGATCGTGCAGGCGGACGCCGGCGCGATGGGCGGCTCGCGCAGCGAGGAGTTCCTGCACCCGACCCCGGTCGGCGAGGACACCTTCGTGCGCTCGGCCGGCGGCTACGCGGCCAACGTCGAGGCGTACCGGACGCCCGTGCCCGAGGCGCTGCCCGTGGACGGACTCGCCGAGGCGCGCGTCTTCGACTCGCCCGGCACCCCGACCATCCAGTCGCTCGTCGACCTCGCCAACGCCCAGGAGCCGCGCGCCGACGGCCGCGCCTGGACCGCCGGCGACACGCTCAAGAACGTCGTCCTCGCGCTGACCGCGCTCGACGGGACCCGCGAGCTCGTCGTCGTCGGGCTGCCCGGCGACCGGGACGTCGACCTCAAGCGCGCCGAGGTCGCCTTCGCCCCCGCCGAGGTCGAGGCCGCGACCGAGGAGGACTTCGCGAAGCACCCCGCGCTGGTCAAGGGCTACATCGGCCCGTGGTCGGCCGAGGGCGCCGTCCTGGGGGAGGAGTCCGCGAGCGGCATCCGCTTCCTGCTCGACCCCCGCGTCGTCGAGGGCACCTCCTGGATCACCGGGGCGAACATCGCCGGGAAGCACGTGCTCGACCTCGTCTCCGGCCGCGACTTCTCCGGCGACGGCGGCGTCGAGGTGGCCGACGTCCGCAGCGGCGACCCCGCTCCCGACGGCTCCGGCCCGATCGAGACCGCCCGCGGCATGGAGATCGGCCACGTCTTCCAGCTCGGCCGCAAGTACGCGGATGTCCTCGGCCTCAAGGTCCTCGACGAGAACGGCAAGCTCGTCACGGTCACCATGGGCTCCTACGGCATCGGCGTGACCCGGATCCTCGCGATCATCGCCGAGAGCAACCACGACGACCGCGGGCTGATCTGGCCCGAGAACGTCGCGCCGTTCGACGTGCACGTGATCGCGACCGGCAAGGACCCGGCGGCGCTCGCGCTCGCGGAGTCCGTCGGCGCCTCGCTCGAGGCCGCGGGCCGCGACGTGCTGATCGACGACCGGCCCAAGGTCTCGCCGGGCGTCAAGTTCGGCGACGCCGAGCTGATCGGCGTGCCGCTGATCGTCATCGCCGGCCGCAGCGCCGCCGACGGCATCGTCGAGCTCTGGGATCGGCGCACCGGCGAGCGCGAGCAGCTGCCCGCCGCCGAGGCGCTCACCCGCCTCGGAGCCTGAGCGGCTCCGGTCCCTCCGTCCCGTCCGCCCTCAGCGCGGTCGGTTATGCTCAATGGTCCCGACGCGCGGGCCCGGCTCCTGCCGTGGCACCGCCGGCGTCGGACCGGTTTTCGACGTGGTCGCGCTGCGCCGCCACGCCCCAAGTGAATAGAGAGAAAGGCCCGCCCATGGACATCGACCTGAGCGTTCTTCGCCTGCTGGAGCGCGAGCGCGAGATCCCCTTCGAGGAACTCGTGCAGATCATCGAGCAGGCGATCCTCACCGCCTACCTCAAGCACATCGGCCAGGCGGACGACGCCGACAAGGCCACCGCCGTGGACGCCCGCGTGCACCTCGACCGCAAGACCGGGCACGTCAGCGTGTTCGTGCCCGAGATCGACGAGGAGGGCGCCGTCGTCGGCGAGTCCGAGGACTCGCCGCGCGACTTCGGCCGCATCGCGGCCTTCGCCGCCAAGCAGGTCATCAACCAGCGGCTGCGCGACATCGGCGACGAGAAGGTCCTCGGCGAGTTCAAGGGCCGTGAGGGCGACATCGTCGCCGGCGTCATCCAGCAGGGCCCCAACCCGAAGATGATCCACGTCGACCTCGGCTCGATCGAGGCGATCCTCTCGCCCGAGGAGCAGGTGCCCGGCGAGGACTACAGCCACGGCCGCCGCATCCGCGTCTACGTGACGAGCGTCAGCCGCGGCCCCAAGGGCCCGTCGGTCCAGGTCTCGCGGACGCACCCGTCGCTCGTCCGCAAGCTCTTCGCCCTCGAGGTCCCGGAGATCGCGTCCGGCGTCGTCGAGATCGTCTCGCTCGCCCGCGAGGCCGGCCACCGCACCAAGATCGCCGTGCGGGCGACCGAGCCGGGCGTCAACGCCAAGGGCGCGTGCATCGGCGAGCTCGGCCAGCGCGTGCGCGCGGTGACCGCGGAGCTCAACAACGAGAAGATCGACATCGTCGACTACTCCTCCGACCTGCCGACCTTCGTCGCCAGCGCGCTCTCGCCCGCCAAGGTGACCAGCGCCTTCGTGATCGACCAGAGCCTCAAGGCCGTCCGCGCCCTCGTGCCGGACTACCAGCTCTCGCTCGCGATCGGCAAGGAGGGCCAGAACGCCCGACTCGCCGCCAAGCTCACCGGCGCCAAGATCGACATCCAGCCCGATTCGGTGATGGACGGGGAGTGATCCCCGCTGTCGGCGGTGCGGGGAGGCGCTCCCGGGAACGAGGGAGTACAGTGGAACCCGTCAGAACGTGCGTCGGCTGCCGTCTGCGCGCCCCAAGGGCCTCACTTCTGAGGCTCGTCCTCCCCTCGAACGTCCTCGTGGTAGATCCGCGGGGTGTCCGTGCTGGGCGGGGAGCGTGGCTGCACGACGCGTACGACTGCTACGAGCTCGCGGTGAAGCGCCGCGCGTTCAGCAGGGCGTTCCGGACGCGCGAGAGCGTGGACGCGAGCGCCGTGGAGCAGTACGTCACCCGTGACCTGACCGGCTCGGCTCCTCACCCTGAGGAACCGGCCAGGCGAACGATCACACCGCAGAGAGAACAGGCAGAACGGCCCGTGAACTGATCATGAGCAACGACTGATGAGCGGCTCGAAATGAGATCCGTCCGTTTGTGATGGCCTGCCCCGTCTTGGGCGCAGGTCCGAGACAGGAGAGAAGTGGCTAAACCACGCGTGCACGAGATCGCCGCCGAACTCGGCGTCGACAGCAAGGTCGCACTTGCGAAGTTGAAAGAATTGGGCGAGTTCGTCAAGGGACCGTCCTCCAGCATCGAACCCCCCGTCGCCCGCAAGCTCCGCCAGGCCCTCCAGGGCAGCGCGAGCACGGGTGCATCGTCGACCCCGTCGGCGCCCGCCGCCGGCACCGCCCGGCCCGGGGCTCCCCGTCCCTCGGGTGCCCGCCCCTCCGCGCCGATGCCCGGCCCGGCCAAGCCGCCCGCTCCGGCGCCGGCTCCGCCGATGTCGGTCGCCGAGCGTCAGGCGGCCGCTCAGGCCGCCCAGGAGGCCGCGGCCGCGGCTCGCGCCCAGGCCGCTGCGAACGCCCCCGCCGCTCCGGCTCCGACCGAGGCCGCCGCTCCGGCGCCCGCGGCCGAGAAGCCCGCTGCAGCGACCCCCGCCGCCTCGCCCGCCACCCCCGGCGGACCGAAGCCGGCGACCCCGCGTCCGGCCCCGGCGGCAGCCCCGCCGAAGTCCGGCGGCAGCAGCTCCGCTCCCGGCGGCTCCAGCCGTCCCGGTGGCGCCCCGCGTCCGGGCAACAACCCCTTCGCGAGCAACCAGGGCATGGGCCAGCGTCCCGCGACGCCCCCGCGCCCGGGCAACAACCCGTTCGCCAGCTCGCAGGGCATGGGCTCGCGCCCGACGCCCAGCAACATCCCCCGTCCCGCGGCTCCCCGCCCCGGAGCGCCCCGACCCGGTGGACCCGGCATGGGCCAGCGCCCCGCCGGCTTCGGCCAGCGTCCCGGCGGTCCCGGTGGCGGAGCGGGTCGTCCCGGCGGCCCCGGCCGTCCGGCCGGCGGCGGCTTCCAGCGTCCCGGCGGCGCTCCCGGAGCGGGTGGCGGCTTCGCCCCTCGTCCCGGTGGCGGCGGCGGTCGCGGTCGCGGCCCCGGCGGTGGCACCGCGGGTGCCTTCGGTCGCGGTGGCGGCAAGAGCAAGGCCCGCAAGTCGAAGCGCACGAAGCGTCAGGAGTTCGAGCTCAGGGAGGCCCCGTCGCTCGGCGGCGTCAGCGTCCCCCGCGGCGACGGCAAGACGGTCATCCGTCTGCGCCGCGGCGCGTCGATCTCGGACTTCGCCGACAAGATCGAGGCCATGACCGGCGTGCCGGTGCCCCCCGGCAACCTGGTCACCGTCCTCTTCGCCCTCGGCGAGATGGCGACGGCGACCGAGTCGCTCGACGAGGCCACCTTCGAGGTGCTCGGCGGTGAGCTCGGCTTCAAGATCCAGGTCGTCTCGCCCGAGGACGAGGACAAGGAGCTCCTCGAGGGCTTCGGCCTCGACCTCGAGCAGGAGCTCGAGGACGAGACGGACGAGGACCTCCAGATCCGTCCCCCCGTCGTCACCGTCATGGGTCACGTCGACCACGGAAAGACGCGCCTGCTTGACGCGATCCGCAACGCCAACGTCGTCGCCGGCGAGGCGGGCGGCATCACGCAGCACATCGGTGCGTACCAGGTCGTCGCGGAGCACGAGGGCATCGAGCGCCCGATCACCTTCATCGACACCCCGGGTCACGAGGCGTTCACCGCCATGCGAGCCCGCGGTGCCCAGGTCACGGACATCGCGATCCTCGTGGTCGCGGCGGACGACGGCATCATGCCGCAGACCATCGAGGCGCTGAACCACGCCCAGGCGGCCAACGTGCCGATCGTGGTCGCGGTCAACAAGGTGGACAAGCCCGACGCCAACCCGGCCAAGGTGCGCCAGCAGCTGACCGAGTTCGGCCTCGTCGCCGAGGAGTACGGCGGAGACGTCATGTTCGTCGACGTGTCGGCCCGCGCCAACACCGGCATCCAGGACCTCCTGGACGCCGTGCTGCTCACCGCGGACGCCGGTCTCGACCTGCGCGCCAACCCCGACAAGGAGGCCCGCGGAGTCGCGATCGAGGCCAAGCTCGACAAGGGACGCGGTGCCGTCGCGACGGTCCTCATCCAGTCGGGAACGCTGCGCGTCGGCGACGCGATCGTCGCGGGAACGGCCTACGGCCGCGTCCGTGCGATGGCCGACGAGAACGGCGTCGCCGTGCTCGAGGCCGTGCCGTCGCGACCGGTGCAGGTGCAGGGACTCTCGTCCGTGCCCCGCGCCGGCGACACCTTCCTCGTCACCGAGGAGGACCGCACCGCCCGCCAGATCGCCGAGAAGCGCGAAGCCGCTCAGCGCAACGCCCTGCTGGCCAAGGCCCGCAAGCGCATCTCGCTCGAGGACTTCACCCGTGCTCTCGAGGAGGGCAAGGTCGAGTCGCTCAACCTCATCATCAAGGGCGACGTGTCCGGTGCCGTCGAGGCGCTGGAGGAGTCGCTCGTCAAGATCGAGGTCGACGACTCGGTGCAGCTGCGCATCATCCACCGCGGTGTCGGTGCGATCACGGAGTCGGACGTCAACCTCGCGACGATCGACAACGCGATCATCGTGGGCTTCAACGTCCGCCCCGACCCGAAGGCCCGCGAGCGCGCTGCTCGAGAGGGAGTGGACATCCGCTTCTACTCGGTCATCTACAACGCGATCGAAGAGGTCGAGAACTCGCTCACGGGCATGCTCAAGCCCGAGTACGAGGAGGTCCAGTCCGGTGTCGCCGAGATCCGCGAGGTGTTCCGCTCCTCTAAGGTCGGCAACATCGCGGGTGTCATCGTCCGCTCCGGCACGATCACCCGCAACTCGAAGGCGCGCGTCATCCGCGACGGCGTCGTCGTCGGGGACAACCTCGCCATCGAGTCGCTGCGTCGCTTCAAGGACGACGTCACGGAGGTCCGTACGGACTACGAAGCCGGTATCGGTCTCGGCAAGTACAACGACATCCAGATCGGCGACGAGATCGAGACGATCGAGATGAAGGAGAAGCCGCGAGGCTGACCCTGAATACTCACTGGAAGGCCCGGGTCCGCCCGGGCCTTCCGGCGTTCCAGGGGCCCTGCCCTTTGGGGCTGGAGGTCTGACGAGGGATCGGGAGGATCGACTCGCCAGCACGTGCAGAGGGGGCCCGGTCTTCGAGGTATGTCGCGTCGGGTACCTGCACCAGCACGTGGGGTGGGGCGCCTGCGCGGGAGGGGGACCGGGAGTACGTACTTTCGCCTGTATTGACGGGAGGTGCGGGTGGGGTGTCTCGTCGCGGCTCCTGGCTCGGGTCTGGCGGGCGCGGCGCAGCCGCGCGGGAAGGAGCCGCGGCGAGGCACCCCACCCGCGCCGGCGCAGCCGCGCTGCAGCCAGCACGAAGACCTGGGGTGAGCTCGCGAGGGCAAGCCCCCAGCAAGACGACCGGCAGGACTGCCGGGGAGTGGTTAGATGGCGAGCCGAACGGTTCGTCGAGAGAGATGAGGACCAGCCATGGCAGATCCGGCACGGGCGAGGAAGCTCGCCGAACGGATTCAGGTGATCGTCGCCAAGCGGCTCGAGCGCGGACTCCGCGACCCCCGACTCGGCTTCGTCACCATCACCGACGTGCAGGTGACCGGTGACCTGCAGCACGCCTCCGTGTTCTACACGGTCTACGGCACCGACGAGGAGCGCGCCGACTCGGCGCTCGCCCTGAAGGCGGCGACCGGCATGCTCCGCACGGAGGTCGGCAAGAACATCACGGCGCGGCTGACGCCGTCGCTCGAGTTCATCCTCGACGCGATCCCGGAGAACGCGAAGCACATCGAGGACCTCCTCGCGACGGCGCGCAACCAGGACTCCCAGGTGCAGTCGCTCGCCGCGAAGGCGGACTACGCCGGCGACGCGGACCCCTACGTGAAGCCGCGCGAGGACGAGGACGAGGACTAGGCAGCAGGCCTGAACACCGCGGAGCCCGTGGCGACGTCGACCGATTCCAGGACGACGACGACACGGGCTCCCGGCGTCTGCGGCACCGGGACGTCGACGGTTATCTCCGGGTCGAGCAGCTGGACCTGCGAGCGGGTCCTCGCGGAGGAGACGACGACGCCCTCGAAGGAGGCGCCCTCGCGGCCGCGGAGGATCGCGGCCTCGACGACGGCGGTGGCCGCGCGGGAGGCGGCTCCGGAGCGGCGGTCGCTCGCGGTCATCAGGGCGGGCAGCTCGGGCAGGGCCGTGCGGAGCCAGGCGGGGAGCTCCGCTCCGGTCGAGATCGCGAGGCAGGTGGCCAGGCCGAAGCGGTCGACCAGGCGGCGGAGCGGGGCCGTGACGTGCGCGTACGGGGCGGCGAGGGCGGACTGCTCGGGCTGCTCGAGGGCGGCGCCGTCGAAGGCGGTGTAGCCGGCGCCGCGGAAGAGCGTCGCCGCGGCCGACATGATCGCGAGCTGGGCGGGGTCGGCGGTGTCGAGGCGGCGGAGGTAGGCGCCGTACTGCTCGTCGGTGCCCCAGGGGACGCCGAGAGCCTCGGTGCGGGCGCGGAAGGCGGCGACGGTGTCCTCGTCGGCCGCGGGCATGGTGCGGAGGATGCCGACCCCCGCGTCGAGCATCATCGTGGCGGCCGCCATGCCGGTGAGCAGCGAGACCTGGGCGTTCCAGCCCTCGGACGCGAGGGGTGCTCGGCGCTCGATCCGGTAGCCGCCGTCGATTGCGACGATCTCCTCGTCGGGGAGGGCGAGGCTCGCTCCGCCGCGCTCGGCCTCGCGGGCCTGGCGCTCGGTGCCGAACCAGGGGAGCAGCGCGATCGAGGGGTGCGGCTCGCCGGCGTCGACGCTGCGCTGGACGCCGTCGTAGTCGAGCCGGGCGGTGCTGCGGACGAGGGCGCGCTCGAGGCGGACGGCTGTCGGCTCGGCGCTGTCGTCGAGCTCGAGGGTCCAGACCAGGGCGCGGCGCTCGAGGTCGGGGAGGAGCGAGGCGGTGCCCTCGGAGAGGACGGGCGGGTGCAGCGGTACGCGGCCGTCGGGGAGGTAGTAGGTCTGGCCGCGATGGCGGGTCTCGGCGTCGAGGGCGCCGCCGGGGCGGACGACGGCCGGCACGTCGGCGATGGCGTAGCGGAGCACGACTCCGGAGGACCGCCGCTCGAGGTGCACGGCCTGGTCGAGGTCGAGGGAGCCGGGCGGGTCGATGGTGACGAAGGGGACGCCCGTGAGGTCGATCCGGCCCGCGTCGTCGGCGGTGCGGTCGGCCTGCTCGGCCTCGGCGAGGGCCTCGGGCGGGAAGGCGCCCGGCAGGTCGTTCGCGGTGCGGACGGCGGCGAGCGCGCTGTCGAGCTCGGCGTCGGGGCGGGGGAGTCGGAGTCGGCGACCGGTCACGGCGTCACGCTACCCGCCTCGTCCGACACCGGAGCGCCGCTCAGGAGTGGGGGAGCAGGTAGCCGTCGTCCGGCGTGCCCGTGGCGAGGCCGTCGGCGAGGAGGCCGGCCAGGGCGCGGTCGCGCTGCTCGGCGTCCGGCCAGAGCGTGGCGATCTCGGCCGCGGTCACCGGGCCGTGTGCGGCGCGCAGCTCGGCGAGGATCAGGCCGCGGACCTGCCGGTCGGAGCCCTCGTACTTCTTCTGCCGCGCCTTGACCGGGCCGTCGTAGGCCGGGTAGCCGGCGGCCCGCCAGGCGCAGGCGTCGCGGATCGGGCAGGCGTCGCAGCGGGGAGCGCGCGCGGTGCAGACGATCGCGCCGAGCTCCATCGCGCCCGCGTTGAAGGCGGCGGCGTCGGCGAGGTCGTCGGGGAGGAGCGCCTCCATCGCGGCGAGGTCGGCCTTCGCGCGCGGCGGGCCGGGCTCGGCCGCGCCGTCGACCGCCCGGGCGATCACGCGCCGGACGTTGGTGTCGACGACGGGGTGGCGGTGGCCGAAGGAGAAGACGGCGATCGCGCGTGCGGTGTAGTCGCCGATGCCGGGGAGGGCGAGGAGCGTCTCGACGTCGTGCGGGACGACACCGCAGTGCTGCTCGGTGATGGCGACGGCGCAGGCGTGCAGGCGCAGCGCGCGGCGCGGGTAGCCGAGCGACTGCCAGGCGCGCACCGCCTCGCCCGGAGGGACGGCCGCCAGATCGGCCGGGGTCGGCCAGCGCTCGAGCCACTCGGCGAGCCGCGGGATCACTCGGACGACCGGCGTCTGCTGGAGCATGAACTCGCTGACCAGCGTGCCCCAGGCGGGGAAGCCCTCGCGGCGCCAAGGCAGGTCGCGGGCGTTCTCGCGGAACCAGTCGACGATCGCGGCGGAGAGCGCGGACATCGGTGCGACGGGCACCGGTTCGGCGGGCGTCGATCCGGCGGGCGTCGATCCGGTGGGCATCAGGTCACCCTAGGCCGTGCCGCGTATCGTGGGCGAATGACCAAGTGGGCTCCGCAGAAGGCCGATGTGCTCGACGCTCTCGCGGCGGAGGTGCTGCACAACTACGGGCACGGCCGCGTGACGGTCGGGATCGACGGCGACGACCCGGAGGTGTCCGGTGAGTTCGCGCTCGCGCTGGCCGAGGCGATGCGCCGGGCGGGCCGGGACACGGTGGTCGCGCACCTCGCCGACTTCCGTCGTCCGCGGGCCGAGCGGGATGATCCGTCGATTCCGGAGGCGCAGCGCGCCTACCTCGCGGGCTACGACTACGAGCTGCTGCGCCGGGTGCTGCTCGATCCGTTCAAGCTGGGCGGGAGCACCGGCTTCGTCCTGGCCGGTTACGACGGCGTGCGCGACGAGGCGCGGCAGGCGCGCTGGCGCACCGCCGGACGCGACGCCGTGCTGCTCGTCGACGGGCCGTTCGCCCTGCGCCCCGAGCTCCGCGGAGCGTGGAGCACGTCGATCCGGCTCGACACCCAGGAGCCGCCGGTCGACGAGGCCTACCGGGCGAGCACGGATCCGAAGCGGATCGCGGGGATCCTGGTGGACGTCCGCGATCCGGAGCACCCGCGCCGGCTCTTCGCCGACTCCTGCTGAGTCGTCCCGGTCTCCTCCGCTAGACGGAGGACGCCCGCCGCACCACGTCGTCCGCCGGCAGGAACGCGCCCGAGCGCTCGACCTCGTGCACGAGCTCGACGAGCAGCTGGTTGACCGGCGCCTCGCGACCGAGGCGGTGGGCGGTGCGGACGACGGCGCCGGCCAGATGGTCGATCTCGCTCGGGACTCCGCGCCGCACGCTCTGCAGCGTCGAGCCCGGGTTCGGCACGTCGCCCATCCGGGTCGCCATCCGCCTCGGCAGCAGCTCGACCACCGGCAGCGGCGCCGCCGCCAGCGCGCGGATCCGGGCGTCGGAGAGTCCCTGCAGTGCGCCGAAGCGGACGCCGGCGGCCAGGCCGGTCCGCGCCGCCTCCCGCATCGCCCGCGCGAGCAGCCGGCGCAGGCCCGCGTGCGCGATCGTCTCCTGCACGGAGAGCCCTGTGATGGCGGGCAGCGCGTTGACCTCGTTGATCAGCAGCTTCGTCCACTGCGCTCCGAGGAAGTCGTCGGTGGTGGCCGTGGGCACCGCCTCGCTGAGGATCGCGGCGGCCCGGCGGACGTCGTCGTCGGCGGGGCGGCCGGGCACGCCGAGGGTCGTCGTCGCCGGGGCGGTCACCGTGACGCGGCCGGGCTCGAGGTGGCTGGCCGCGAAGAGCGCGAGGGCGCCGACGAGGCGGGCGTCGCGCACCTGGCGGGCGGCGGCCTGCAGGCCGTCGAGCCCGTTCTGCACCACGACGAGGAGCGTGCCGTCGACCGTGCGGCGGTTGGCGCGGAGCGCGTCCTCGGCGTCCTGCGCCTTCGTGCAGAGCACGGCGAGATCGGGGACGAGGTCGAGGGTCTCACCGCAGCGGACCCAGGCGGTGTGCTCGCCCCAGGCGCCGTCGAGGCGGAGGCCCTGCCGCCGGATCGCCGTGAGGTTCTCGCCGCGGGCGGTCACCTCGACGTCGTGTCCTGCGCGGTCCAGGAGGGCGGCGACGGTGCCGCCGACGGCGCCCGCTCCGAGTACGGCGATCCTCATCCGGACAGCCTAGAACCGCGGCGGGCGGCGGCCGTGCCGGGCGCGGGCTCCGCGGGGCCGACTCCCGAACTGCGCGTGTATCCTCGCACCCGTGCTCGAGACTCCCAGCCCTTCTGCGGCGGCTCCGAACGGGATCCTCCTGCTGGACAAGCCGGGCGGGATCACCAGCCACGACCTCGTCTCGCGGACCCGCCGCCGCGCCGGGACGCGCAAGGTCGGGCACGCGGGGACGCTCGATCCGATGGCGACCGGGCTGATGATCCTGGGCCTCGGCCCCTCGACCCGGCTCCTCACCTACCTGGTCGGTCTCGACAAGGAGTACGAGGCGACGATCCGCCTCGGCGCCGCGACGAGCACCGACGACCGCGAGGGCG
The DNA here is from genome assembly GCF_022815525.1 of Rathayibacter sp. VKM Ac-2927. NCBI lineage: Bacteria > Bacillati > Actinomycetota > Actinomycetes > Micrococcales > Microbacteriaceae > Rathayibacter > Rathayibacter sp. VKM Ac-2927. The sequence continues at coordinate 197,473 of NZ_JALGRT010000001.1, read as the reverse complement.
AGACGCTCACGACCGCCGAGCCCGGCGCGGTGGCGGCGCTCACCGCGGAGGCGGTCGACGCCGTCGTGGCGACCCTCACCGGCGCGATCGAGCAGATCCCGAGCGCCGTCAGCGCCATCAAGGTGGACGGTCGCCGCGCCTACGCCCGGGTGCGCGACGGCGAGGAGGTCGTGCTTCCGGCGCGACCCGTCACCGTGAGCGCCTTCGACGTCCTCGAGCGCCGGGAGGCCGACGGCTTCCTCGACCTCGACGTCCGCGTCACCTGCTCCTCCGGCACCTACATCCGCGCACTCGCGCGCGATCTCGGCGCCGCGCTCGGCGTCGGCGGGCACCTCACCGTGCTCCGCCGCACCGCCGTCGGCCCGTTCCGAGTCGCCGGGGCCGGCGTCATCGACGAGCTCGACGTCCCCGCCGCCCTGCTCACGCCGACCGCGGTCGCGGGCGAGCTGTTCCCGCTGCTGCACCTGGACGCCGGCGAGGCGGTCGACCTCGCGAACGGCAAGCGGATCCCGGTGCCCGAGGCGTTCGCGGGAGCCAAGGGCCTGCTCGCGGCCGTCGGTCCGGGGGAGCGCCTGGTCGGCCTCGCCGAGCGCCGCGGCGCCGCGCTGAAGAGCGTCGTCAACTTCCCCACCGAGGAGCTCCGGGTGGCGACGTCGTGATCGACTGGTTCACCACCCTCCAGGTCGGCATCGCCGTGGCGGCGGGCCTGCTCTGCCTGGTGCTCGGCATGATCGGCCGGCGCCCCTCCGACGTCACGGTCGGCGCCACCGCGATCGTCGAGCTGCTGCTGATCGTCCAGCTCGCCGTCGCCATCGTCTCGCCCCTGGTCGGCAACCGCCCCACCGGCAGCCTGCCCGAGTTCTACATCTACCTGGTCTCGGCGCTGATCCTGCCGCTCGCCGCCGGCTTCTGGGCGCTGATCGAGCGCAGCCGGTGGAGCACGGTCATCCTCGGCGTCGTCTGCCTCGCGATCGCCGTGATGGTCTACCGGATGCACCAGATCTGGTTCTTCCAGGCCGCCTGACGCTCCCGATCCCCGGTCGAGGGGGAGAGGGCGCAGCGAGCGCCTACCATTGACCCTGCGATGTCGAACCAACCCAGCGATGCGCCCGGACGGGCGGCCCAGGACCCAGCTCTGCCGAACCCCGATCAGCGTCCCGCCCGCTCGGCGCGGTCCCGGGGGATCGGCAGCCTCCTCGTGGTCGTCTACGGCATCCTCGCGCTCGCCGCGACGGGTCGCTCGGTCTTCCAGATCATCGACCGCTTCGACGAGGCGCCGCTCGCGTTCTCACTCTCGGCGCTCTCCGCCGTCGTCTACATCCTCGCGACCATCGCTCTCGTGGCGCCCGGCCGGGTCTGGCAGCGCATCGCCTTCGTGACGATCACCTTCGAGCTGGTGGGCGTGCTCGTCGTCGGCGCGATCAGCGTGCTGGCGCCGCAGCTGCTCGGGCTCTCGAGCGCGGATCCGTTCGGCCGGCAGTCGACGGTCTGGGCGGCGTTCGGCGCGGGCTACCTGCTCATCCCGCTGGTGCTGCCGGTGCTCGGGCTCTGGTGGCTGCGGGTGCAGGGCCGGCGCTCCTCCGCGGGGACGCAGGCCTGATGCGCGTCGAGCAGCGCCCCGCCGACCTCACCGGCATCGGCCCGTCCGCGGTCACCATCGGCAAGTTCGACGGCGTGCACACCGGCCACCGGGCCGTCATCGACACCCTGCACGCGCGGGCCCGCGAGCGCGGTCTCGCGGCGGTCGTCGTCACCTTCGACCGCAACCCGCTCAGCGTCATCGCGCCGGAGAAGTGCCCGCCGGCCCTGGTCGGCAACGAGCAGAAGCTCGAGCTGCTGGCCGGGACGGGGATCGACGCGACGCTGCTCCTGGCGTTCGACGAGCGGTTCCGCGCGCTCACCCCCGAGGAGTTCGTGCAGCAGGTGCTCGTCGACGCCCTGGAGGCGCGCGTGGTGCTGGTCGGCTCCGACTTCCGCTTCGGTGCCCACGGCGCCGGCGACGTCGCGATGCTGCGGGAGCTGGGGGAGACCCACGGCTTCGAGGTCGAGCTGATCGACGACGTGCGGCCGGAGCACGGCCGCCGGGTGTCCTCCACCTGGATCCGCGAGCTGCTCGCCGAGGGCGACGTCGAGCACGCGACCTGGCTGCTCGGCCACGAGCCGGTGGTGCGCGGCGTCGTCGTGCACGGCGCCAAGCGCGGCCGCGAGCTCGGCTTCCCGACCGCGAACCTCTCGCCCGAGTCGCAGGGGCTGATCCCCGCCGACGGCGTCTACGCCGGCCGCTTCGTCACCGAGGGCCGCAGCTACCCGGCCGCGATCTCGGTCGGCAGCAACCCGACCTTCGTCGGCGTGCCGCCCAAGCAGGTCGAGGCTTACCTGCTGGACGAGACGATCGACCTCTACGACCGCGTCGTCGACGTGGCCTTCGTCTCGCGGATCCGCGGCCAGGTGGCCTACGAGGGCGTCGAGCCGCTGATCCGGCAGATGAACGACGACGTCGAGAAGGTCCGCACGATCCTCGGCGCGGAGCGACCGGCCGGCTGACGCCTCCGGACTCCGCCGGGGCGGCTCCGGCGGTCCTAGCAGTGGCCGGAGCGGCGCACCAGCGGGAGAGCGCCCAGGGGCGGCGGCGTACCGTGGCTCGCATGAGCGAATCCTCACCCGCCCCGTCGCGCCCCTCGGACCCGTCGCGCCCGCTGGCGCTCGTCACCGGAGCGACCGGCTACATCGGCGGCCGCCTCACCCCGCGCCTGCTCGAGGCCGGCTACCGGGTCCGCGTGCTGGTCCGCGACCCGCGGAAGCTCGCCGAGGTCCCGTGGGCCGAGGACGTCGAGGTGGCGCAGGGCGATCTCAGCGACCCGGAGTCGCTGGCGGCCGCGTTCGAGGGCGTCGACGTCCTCTACTACCTCGTGCACTCGATGGGCTCGGGCGCCGACCACGCGCGCTTCGAGCAGGTGGAGAGCGGCGCCGCCAGGAACGTCGCCGAGGCCGCGCTCGCGGCCGGTGTCGACCGGATCGTCTACCTCGGCGGCCTGCACCCGGACGTGGAGAAGCTCTCGCCGCACCTGCGCTCGCGGGCCGAGGTCGGCCGCATCCTGATGGCCTCGGGCGTGCCGACGATCGCGCTGCAGGCCGGCGTCATCATCGGCTCCGGCTCGACCTCGTTCGAGATGGTGCGCCACCTCACCGACGTGCTGCCGTACATGCCCGCGCCGCAGTGGGTCCGCAACTTCATCCAGCCGATCGCCGTCCGCGACGTGCTGCACTACCTGCTCGGCGCCGCCGCCCTCGAGGACGCGACGCTGAACCGCACCTTCGACATCGGCGGGCCGGACGTCCTCCGCTACGGCCAGATGATGAACGGCTACGCGGTCGAGGCGGGGCTCGCGCAGCGGCCGATCGCGTCACTGCCGGTGTTCACGCCGTGGCTCGCCTCGCAGTGGGTCAACCTGGTGACGCCGATCCCGCGCTCGCTCGCGGTGCCGATCATCGCCTCGCTGCAGTACGACTGCGTGGTGCGCGAGGACGACATCCGCGCGTTGATCCCGGACCCCGAGGGCGGACTGACGCCGTACCGCCGCTCGGTCCGGCTCGCGCTCGGCAAGATGCAGGCGGGCGAGATCGAGACCAGCTGGCAGAACGCCGAGGTCGTCGGCGCCCCCAGCGACCCGCTGCCGAGCGACCCGGAGTGGGCCGGCCACACGGTCTACGTCGACCTCAAGGTGCGCCGGACGGACGCCGACCCGGCGAAGCTCTGGCGGGTCATCGAGGGCATCGGCGGCACCAACGGCTGGTACTCCTTCCCGCTGGCCTGGGCGATCCGCGGCTGGATGGACAAGCTCGTCGGGGGAGTGGGCCTGCAGCGCGGGCGCCGCGACTCCGAGCGGCTGCACGCCGGCGACGCCCTGGACTTCTGGCGCGTCGAGGCGATCGAGCGGCCGACGCTGCTGCGCCTGCGCGCCGAGATGAAGGTGCCCGGCGGCGCCTGGCTGGAGATGCGCGCGGAGCCCGGCGAGGACGGCGGCTCGGTCTACACCCAGCGCGCCGTCTTCTTCCCGCAGGGGCTCGGCGGACGGCTCTACTGGTTCGCCGTGCTGCCCTTCCACGGCGTGATCTTCAACGGGATGGCCAACCGCATCACGGCCACCGCGACCGACCTCGCCGACGCCGGCGAGGAGCGCTCCCCTGGTGGGCGCGGGGCGCAGCGGTGACAATGGAGGGGTCCGCGGGCGGCGACGCCGCCTCGGACGCGAACGAGAGGAGCACGATGAGCGAACGATCGGACACGGACGCGGGGCGCGATCTCCAGCTGGGAAAGGTCGCCTTCATCGGCGACAGCATCATCCAGGGCGGGTCCTGGGACGAGTGGTTGACCGCGTCGACGGTCGTCGACGAGGGCATCGGCGGAGCGACCAGCGACGACGTCGTCGAGCGGCTGCCCGAGCTCGTCGAGGCGGCGCCCGACACGGTGGTCCTGCTCGTCGGGACGAACGACCTGGCCTACCACCGCACGACCGAGCACATCGTGCGCAACATCGAGACCATCGTCGCGACCTTCCGCCGAGACCTCCCGGACGTGCGGATCCTGGTGACCTCGATCCTGCCGCGCGCCCGCGAGTTCGGCGCGCAGATCCGCGAGGTCAACCGCCACCTCTGGCAGTTCGCGCCCACGGCGCACGCCGGCTACCTCGACCTCTGGCCGGTGCTCGCCGGCGAGGACGGCGCCCTGCTCGAGCAGTACTCGCCCGACGGCCTGCACCTCAACGAGGCCGGCTACGGCGCCTGGCGCGAGGCCCTCGGGCCGGCCCTCGACTCAGTGCTGCGGATGCCGCCGCGCACCCGGCCGATCACGCTGCCGTACGACGAGTTCGCGCGGCCGAAGACGGCGTAGCGCCTCACCGCGAAGGGGAGTGGGACCGTGTGGTCCCCTCCCCTTTCTCGTTGTCGAGAACGGCGGATTGCGCGTTCATGCGGGTCTTCGGGGATCGATCAGCGGTTCTTGCCGGGGTCATAGGCAGTGGCGGCACTGTCGATCGTGCACCCGGCCGGGTGCGGACGAGAGCCGGAGGCGCAGCATGAGCAGCACGATCGAGAATCAGGCACCGGGGACGGCGGAGTGGCCGCCGCCGACGGCGGGGACCGTGGCACCGAGCGCGGCGGCGCCGGTGCCGCCGCGTCAGCCGCTCTGGCGACGGCGCCGCGCCCGGTGGATCGCGCTCGCCGTCCTCGCCGGTCTGCTGCTGCTGGGCGGCGGCTTCGGGATCGGCTACGCCGTCGGGAACTCGGTCGGGTCCTCCGCCGTCGGCGGATTCGACCCGTCGCAGCGAGGCGGGATGCCGGACGGCGGCTTCCCCGGCGGTGGTGGTCCCGGGTCGTTCGGCGGCCAGGGGAGCGGCACCGGGACGGACTCGGGCACGGACTCCGGTACCGGAGCGGACGCGGGCTCAAGCGCCGCGACCGGGACGGCGAGCTAGCCGAGGGCCTCGCGGAAGGCGGCGAGGGCGTCGTCCGAGAAGAGCACGAACCGGACCTCGTCGAGGGTGCCCGGGCCGTCCTCGGCGGCGGTGAGCCGGACGGAGTCGACGGCGATGCGGGCCGCGCTCGCCATCGGCCAGCCGTAGACGCCGGCGGAGACGGCGGGGAAGGCGACGGTGCGCGCGCCGAGGGAGCGGGCGACGCGGATCGACTCGGTGTAGGCGGAGGCGAGGACAGCCGAGCGCTCGTCACTCCGCGAGTAGACGGGGCCGACGGTGTGCACGACCCAGCGGGCGGGCAGGCGGCCGGCGGTGGTCGCGACCGCGGAGCCGGCGGGGAGTCCGTCGCGCAGCTCGCCCGCCCGGAGGCGCCGGCACTCCTCGAGGATCTCGGGACCGCCCGCGCGGTGGATCGCCCCGTCGACCCCGCCGCCGCCGAGCAGCGTCGAGTTGGCGGCGTTGACGATCACGTCGACCTGCTCGCGGGTGATGTCGCCGCGGACGGCGGTGAGCGCGGTCACGAGCGGTTGTTCGACAGCTCGAAGATCTTCACGAGCTCGGCGATGGCGGCCTCGCGCGCGTCGCCGCCCTCGTCGAACATCGCGGTGACGTGGGTGCGCAGGTGGTTCTCGACGATCAGCTTGTTCAGCGAGCCGAGCGACTTCTGGATGGCGAGCGACTGCGTGACGATGTCGACGCAGTAGTCCTCGTTCTCGATGGCCTTCTCGAGGCCGCGCATCTGGCCCGCCAGGATGCGGGCGCGGTGCAGGGAGCGCTTCTTCAGATCCTCGATCACCCGGCCAGTTTACGCCGGGGCGCCGATACCCGGCGGGGGTATCGGCCGGCGAGACGACGCGGACTGTGATCCGTGAACGCGTCGGCGCCCGTTTCGAGTCGTCTCGATCGGTGTGCGGCGCTCGAGTGGACGCGTGCTGGGGTGTGCAGGCCTGTCCGGACCCGATTCGCGTCCGTTCGCTCACGAACGGGGCCGCGCTCGTTCGAGTCGACCCTCGATGGGGTCTGCGGGCGCACTCGCGCCCCGTCCGGGTCGATTCGCTCGGGGCGAGGAGGCCGAACGGACAGCTGTCGGGGTCTGCGGGTGAGTCAGGACCCGGTCCGGGTCCGTTCGTGACGGCGCGGGGGCACGGCTCTGCGAGTGGACGTGCACTGGTGCCTGTGCGCGGGCGTGCGCCCGGTTCGGGTCGATTCGCGCGAGGGGCGGGAGCCGAACGGGCCCGTGCGGGGTTCCACAGCGGAGCGGTCGGGACCGCCCCGTACGATCGACGGGTGAACGCTGAGAAGTCCGGCCCCCCGCGCGGCGGCACGACCGCCCGCTACCCGTCCCGCTCGAGCGCGCGGATGGCGCTGGCGCCGGGGATCCTCGAGGCGATCATCCTGCTCGCGGGGCTCGCGCTGGTCGGCGGCGACGCCTACGACTTCGTCCGGTACCCGGTGGCGATCCTCGCGGCCGTCATCGGCTGGTTCGCGATCCAGGCGAAGGCGTACTACTGGCTGATCGGGCTCGCCCCGATCGTCGTGCTCTGGAACCCGGTCTTGCCGTTCTCGTTCCCGGACGCCGTCTGGTCCTCGCTGCACCTGGCCGCGGTCGGCGTCGTGGTGGCCGCCGGCCTGATCATCCGGGTGCGCGTCGCCGAGTGATCCCGAGGCCGCTGAACGCGACCGGAGGCGTGGGGTGCGGCCGATCCGGCGCTGAGGAGTAGACTCGACGCGCACCCGCACGCCGGGGATGCTGCGACCGGGTCTCAGACCCGTTGCTCGGAGCTCCCGACGGCCACCGGGCGCATCGGTGCCCGTCTCGTCCCCGACGCGACGCGGCCAGTGCAACACCCGCAGTGCAGGCAAGACACGCACAGCACGCAAGACACGCACAGTGCAATGCGACGGCAGAGCGCGGGAACCCCTCCTCCGCCCCCGTCCACGTCGAGGAGGAGCATGGCTCGCAGCGGCCAGCGTCAGTCCGGTCAGTCGCGTCGTTCGACGAGCGCGAGCCCGGGGACCCGCCCGCGCTCGCGTCCGCGCGGCGTCGACAACTCCGGGATCATCCCGATCCTCGCCCGCCGCGTGCGCGAGGTCGAGGCCAAGGCCCAGACCGGCAAGGTCGGGCCCACCAACCGCACGAAGTTCCTGGTGATCGCCCTGCTGATGCGCGAGGAGCGCAAGCGGGTGAAAACCGACACGGAGCTCAGCGACTCGCAGCGCGCGGAGGAGATGAAGCGCCTCGACGGCATCGCGACGATCCTCGCGAAGACCGCGGCGCGCGACACCAGCCTGATCGCCCTGCTCGAATCGGAGGCCGGCATCACCGCGGCCGCGCAGAAGCTGCGCCGCGACTGGCTGCTGGAGGCCGGCGCCGAGCTGAGCCCCGACGAGCTGCTGATCGTGACCGAGCCGGAGCCCAAGCCGGAGGTGCCGGTCAACCAGGTCGTGCCGCCGTCGGTGCGCGCGCGCCAGCTCGCCAACCCCTTCCTCCCGCCGGACTTCTCGATCGCCAGCGCGCCCACCCCCGCCCGTCGTCGCCTCGACGACTGGGAGCTGCTCGGACCGCTGTTCAAGGCCTTCGAGTACGGCGCGGGCGGCCGCGCCGCCAGCATGGAGCTGCCCGAGCCGCCGAAGATCGACCGGGTCACCCCCCGCGGTCGCGATCTGATGCCGCACCAGGCCCGCTTCATCGAGGGCGCGCGCGAGGGTCACCGCAGCTTCCTGCTCGCCGACGAGCCGGGTCTCGGCAAGACGGCGCAGAGCCTCCTCGCCGCCTCCGTCACCGGCTCGTACCCGCTGCTCGCCGTCGTGCCCAACGTCGTGAAGATGAACTGGGCGCGCGAGGTCGAGCGCTGGACCCCTCAGCGCCGCGCGACCGTCATCCACGGCGACGGCGGCACGCTCGACGCGTTCGCCGACGTCGTGATCGTCAACTACGACATCCTCGACCGGCACATCGGCTGGCTCGGCAGCCTCGGCTTCCGCGGCATGGTCGTCGACGAGGCGCACTTCATCAAGAACCTGCGCTCGCAGCGCTCGCAGAGCGTGCTGGCGCTGGCCGCGAAGATCCGCGAGACGACGCCGGGCCACGACCCGCTGATGATCGCCCTCACGGGAACGCCGCTGATCAACGACGTGGACGACTTCCGCGCGATCTGGCGCTTCCTCGGCTGGATCGACGAGACCAAGCCCGGCCCCGAGCTGATGAGCCTGCTCGAGGACACCGGGCTCACCCCCGCGGACACCGGCTTCTACCCGGAGGCGCGCGAGGCGGTCATCGACCTCGGCATCGTCCGGCGGAAGAAGATCGACGTCGCCGCGGACCTGCCCTCGAAGCGGATCGTCGACCTGCCGGTCGAGCTGGACGACGACCTCGGCCGCTCCATCCAGAAGGCGGAGCGCGAGCTCGGCGCCCGGATGCTGCAGCGCTACAAGGCCGTCACCGCGTCGATCACGCACGAGCTCGACGACGACGAGCGCGAGCGCTTCGTCCGCATCGTCGCGCAGAGCGAGCTCGAGGAGTCGAAGTCGGCCAAGACCGGCGAGAACGTCTTCACGATGGTGCGCCGGATCGGCCAGGCCAAGGCGGCGCTCGCCGCCGACTACGCCTCGCAGCTGGCCCGCTCGGTCGGCAAGGTGGTCTTCTTCGCCAAGCACATCGACGTGATGGACCAGGCGGAGGAGACCTTCGAGAAGCGCGATCTCACCTCCGTCTCGATCCGCGGGGACCAGTCGGCGACGTTCCGCCAGGCGCAGATCGACGCGTTCAACGAGGACCCCGACGTCTCGGTCGCGGTCTGCTCGCTCACCGCGGCGGGCGTCGGCGTCAACCTGCAGGCCTCGTCCAACGTCGTCCTGGCCGAGCTGTCCTGGACCTCGGCCGAGCAGACGCAGGCGATCGACCGGGTGCACCGCATCGGCCAGGAGGAGCCGGTCACGGCCTGGCGCATCATCGCGGCGCACACGATCGACGCCAAGATCGCCGAGCTGATCGACGCGAAGGCCGGCCTCGCCGCCCGCGCGCTCGACGGCGCGGACGCCGAGGTCGCCTCGGCCGACACGGTTCAGCTGGACGCGCTCATGCACGTCCTCCGCGAGGCGATCGGCTGAGCGGAGCCGCGAAGAAGTCGCGCTCGAACACGCTCGAGCGCAGGAACGCGTCGCCCATGGCGGCGCGTTCCGCGTTCGTGCCGCGAGCGGCGGCCGCCTCGGTGATCGCGACCGCGCGCTCGGTCGCGACGGCGAAGGCAGGATCCGCGTAGGTGACGAGCCAGTCCGCGTAGGGGTGCCCGGGCCGGTTCGCCGCGGCGAGGCGCTCGCCGATGTCCGCGTAGAGCCAGAAGCAGGGCAGCAGTGCGGCGACGATCTCGCCGTAGCTCCCTCTCGTGCCGACCGCGAGCAGGTGGTCGACGTAGCCGCGGGTGACGGGGGACGCCGTCGCCGTGCGCTCGCCGAGGCGGTCGCGGTGCAGCTGCGCCTCCGCCGCCAGAGCCGAGGCCGAGGACTCCGCCCAGAAGATCTGCTCGGCGGTGCTCGGCGCGAGCTGCGCCGCGACCGCGAGGACCCGGGCGTACTCGGTGAGGTAGAGCGCGTCCTGCTCGAGGTACCACTCGAAGTCGTCGCGGTCGAGGGAGCCGTTGCCGAGCGCCGTGACGAACGGCAGCGCGTCGATCTCGGCGCGGAGCTGCTCCGTCCCGGTCCACATCCGCTCGCAGAACGCCGGGGCGCGCAGCCGGTGGAAGTGGTCGATCGGGCCGTTGCCCTCGCCGACACGGAGCGCGTCGGCGCCGCGGAGGGCGCCGTTCAGCCAGTCCTTCGCCTCGGTCAGCGCCTGCGTGAGCGTGTCCGGAGTCGTCCCGCCGCCGGCGAGGAGCGTCGCCATCGCGGAGGAGAGCGAGCAGCCGGTGCCGTGGGTGTTGCGGGTGGCGACACGCTCGCCCGGCACCTCGCGCACGCCGCCGTCCGGGGTGACGATCGCGTCGGGCGTCGCCGGGCCGTCGAGGTGCCCGCCCTTCACCAGGACCGCGGTGCCGAGATCCCGGGCCACGGAGCGGGCCTGCTCGAGGGCGGCGGACCAGTCGGCGGCCGGCTCGGCTCCGGCGAGCACGGCCAGCTCGGGGAGGTTGGGCGTGACGAGGCCGGCACGGCGGACGAGCGCGCGGACCGCCTCCTCCGCCTCGGGGTCGAGCAGGCGGTGGCCGCTGGTGGCGACCATCACCGGGTCGACGACGACGAGCGGCGGGCGGACGTCGTCCAGCCAGGCGGCGATGATCCCGCCCAGCTCGGCGTTCGCGATCATGCCGATCTTCACGGCGTCGATCTCGACGTCGTCGCTGACCGCGTCGAGCTGCTCGCGGAGGAACGCGGCGGGCGGCAGGTGGATCGAGCGCACGCCGCGGGTGTTCTGCGCGACGAGCGCGGTGACCACGGCCATCCCGTAGCCGCCGAGCGCGCCGATCGACTTGAGGTCGGCCTGGATGCCGGCGCCGCCGGTCGGGTCGGTGCCGGCGATGCTGAGGACGCGGGGTATCGGCCGGGGCTGCGGGAGCGCGGCGCTCATCGGTCCCACTCCGCCCGGAAGGCGCGGGCCGCGGACTCCGGATCGTCGGCCGCGCAGATCGCGGAGACGATCGCGAGACCGGCCGCGCCGGCGCGGCGCAGGGCCGCGGCGTCGCCGGCCGTGACGCCGCCGATGGCGACGCAGGGGAGCGTGGTCGCGGCGGCGAGGGCGGCGAAGCCGTCGATCCCGAGTGGGACCGGGTGGTCGGGCTTGGTCGCCGTCGCCCGGATCACTCCGACGCCGAGGTAGTCGACGGTGCCGGCGGGCAGGGCGTGCGCGGCGGAGAGGTGGGCCGGGGTGTTCGCCGTCAGCCCGATCACCGCGTCGGCGCCGAGGATGCCGCGCGCGGCGAGGACGGGCAGGTCGGACTGGCCGACGTGCACGCCGTCGACCCGGGCTCCGGCCAGGCGGGCGGCGAGGACGACGTCGACGCGGTCGTCGACCAGCAGGGTCGTGCGCTCGTCGAGGACGGCGGCGACGGCGCAGGTCAGGGCGACGAGCTCGGCGGCGGTCGCGTCGTGGTCGCGGACCTGGACGCCGCGGACGCCGCCGGCGACGGCCGCGGCGACGACGGCCGGAACTCCGCGCGGACCGCAGAGGCGGGTGTCGGTGACGAGCTGGAGCGAGAGGTCGATCATGCGATCCGCGCTCCGCTCTCGACGTCGTCGGCAGTGAGTGCGGCGAGAGCGTCGAGGAGGCCGACCGCGAACGAGCCGGGGCCGGCGGCGGTGACGGCGGACTGCTCGGCGGCGAGGCCCCAGACCACGGAGGCGGCGACCGCGGCGCCGAGCGGGTCGGAGCCGCCGGCGCCGAGGAAGGCGGCCATCACGGCGCCCAGCGCGCAGCCGCCGCCGGTGACGCGGGTGAGCAGCGGGTGCCCGCCCGTGACGCGGACGACGCGCTCGCCGTCGGTGACGACGTCGACGGCTCCGGAGACGGCGACGACGGACCCCCAGCGGCGGGCGAGCGCGGTCGCGGCGTCGAGCGCCTCCTCCGGGCCGTCGACCGCGTCGACTCCGCGACCGCCGGCGCCGAGGCCGGCGAGGGCGAGGATCTCCGAGGCGTTGCCGCGGATGATCGCGGGTCGCGCGTCGAGCAGCTCGGCCGCGAGCGCGGTGCGCACCGGCAGCGGGCCGACGGCGACCGGGTCGAGCACCCAGGGTGTGCCGGCCGCGTTCGCCGCCGCGACGGCCTCGCGGGCGCCGTCGCGCTGCTCCGCGTGCGGGGTGCCGAGGTTCACCAGCGTCGCGGAGGCGAGGCCGGCGAAGACGCCGGCCTCGCCGGGCAGGTCGCACATCGCGGGGCTCGCGCCGAGCGCCAGCAGGCTGTTGGCGGTGAAGCCGGTGACCACCGCGTTGGTGATGCACTGGACGAGCGGCACGGCGGACCGCAGCCCGTCGAGGTCTCGGGCGACGGCCGGGCCGTCGAGGAGGGTCGGGTGGGCAGGCGTGCGAATGCTCATTCGCGACATCCCTTCGCTAGTACGAACTAGATCAGGTTCGACGGGTCTCATCTCAGCCCTGGTGGGCACCCCGTGTCACTGCCGACGACCCTAGCGGGTCGCTCCGTCACGCCGTGAGGATCCTGCTGTCGCCGCGGTCGCTGACGACGACCTTGAGCCCGGTCGGCAGCCGCTCGCGCATCGCGTCGACGTGGCTGATGAGGCCGATCGTGCGCCCGCCCGAGCGCAGCGCGTCGAGGGTGCCGAGCGCGGTCTCGAGGGTCTCGGCGTCGAGCGAGCCGAAGCCCTCGTCGATGAACATCGTCTCGAGCGAGACGCCGCCGGACTGCATCGTGACCACGTCGGCCAGGCCCAGGGCGAGGGCGAGCGAGGCGAGGAACGTCTCGCCGCCGGAGAGCGACGCGGGCTGCCGGCGGGCGCCGGTGAAGGCGTCGAGCACGTCGATCCCGAGCCCGGAGGCGGCGCCGCGGTAGGCGAGCGAGTCGTCGTGCACGAGCGCGTAGCGGCCGCTGGTCATCGCGTTCAGCCGCAGATTCGCGGCGGCCACGATCTCCTCGAGCCGGCCCGCGAGGGCGAAGGCCTCGAGGTCCATCCGGCGGGTGTTCTGCCCGCGGCCGTCGATCGTCTCGGCGAGGGCGCGGAGCTCCTCGTGCCGGCGCAGGCGCTCGTCGAGAGTCGCCAGTCGCTCCTCGGCGCGGCCCGCCAGCTCGGCGAGCCGGGCGGCGCGGTGCTCGAGCACCGAGTGCCGCGAGCGGGCCTCGTCGCGGCGGGCGGAGGCGGCGCGCGCGTCCTCCTCCGCGGCGGCGAGGTCGACGGGGGCGGTCGGCAGGCCGGCGAGCTCGGGGTCGGCCAGCACCGAGTCGACGGAGCTGCGGCGGCGCTCGTGCTCGGCGACCACGGCCTCGGCGCGGGCGCGCTCGCCCGAGGTGAGGGCGGCGGACTCGGCGTCGTCGGCGCTCGCGAAGCCGCGGTCGGCGATCACCTCGGCGAGCTGGACCTCGGCGGCCTCGGCCGCCTCGCGGCGCGTGGTCGATGCGTCCTCGGCCTCGACGAGCGCGTCGGCCAGGCGGCGCTGCGCGGTGAGGGCCGCGACGCGGTCGGCGATGCTGGCCGCGCCGTCGCGGTGGGCGTCGATCCGCTCGCGCAGGAGGCGCAGCGCCTCGGCGGCGAGGGCGGCGTCGGAGCTGAGGCGTTGGTGCTCGGCGCGGGCGGTCTCGAGGGCGGCCGCGAGGTCGTCACTGCGGAGACGGAGGTCCGACCGCTCGCGCCGCAGCTCCTCGAGCCGCGTCGCGGCGCTCCGGGACGCGGTGAGCCGCATCTCGGCCTCGGCGCGGGCGGACTGCAGCTCCTCGGCGGTCGTGGCGCCGGCCCGCTCCTCGAGGGCCGCCAGGGCGAGCGCGCCGGCGCTCTCGGCTTCGCGGGCGGCGTCCATCGCGGCGGCGGCGCGGTCGACGGCGGTGCGCGCCTTCTCGATCTCGCCGGTGCCGACGGGCGGCAGCTCGCCGTGCTCGGCGGGGCGCGGGTGCTCGCAGGAGCCGCAGACGGGGCAGGGGTCGCCGGGAGCGAGCGCTCCGGCCAGCTCGCCGGCGAAGCCCGCGAAGCGGCGGGCGACCAGCTCGGCGTGCTCGGCGGCGTGGACGCCGTGCACCCGGGCCGCCTCGGCGTGGGCGGAGCGGAGGCGATCGAGCGCGGTCGCGGCACTCGCGCGCTCGGCGGCGGCGCGGATCCGGCGCTCGAGCGCGGCCAGCTCCTCGGTGCGGGCCGGCAGCGCCGTCGCGTCCGGCGCGAGCGCGTCCTCCTCCGCGGAGAGCGCGTCGAGAAGGGCGGGCAGCGCCCGCAGGTCGCGATCGAGGACGGCCAGCGCGGCGGTGGACCGCTCGCGTGCGGTGACGGTCCGCTCGGCGCGGCGGACCGCCTCGGGCAGGCCGCGCTCGTCGGCCAGCGCATCGGTCAGCGCGCCGAGCGTTCCGGCGAGGCGCTCGGCGGCCCGGGCGGCGGCGGCCCGGTCCGCGGGCTCGTCGAAGGCGGCCGTGAAGGCTACGGCGGCGCTCTCGCGGCTCCGGTCGGCGGCGGCAGACCTCTCCGCCGCCGAGCGCGCGCCCTTCAGCAGCGGCAGCACTCCCTCGGCCCGTCGGGCCCGCTCGATCCGCTCGCGCTCCCGGACGACGAGCGACTCCGCGACCGCGAGCTCCTCGGCCTCGATCAGCGCGCTCCGGCGGCGGTCCTGCGCCCGCTTCACCAGCCGCGTCTCGTCCCGGGCGGTCTCGGCCGCACGGAACGCGGCGTCGGCCTCCGCCACCTCGTCGCGGGCGAGCGCGAGGGGAGCGTCGAGCCGGGTCACCAGGGCGCGGAACCACTCCGCATCGGGCGGCGTCGGCGCCGTCTCCTCGTCACCGGTGAGCCGGACGGCCTCGTCGGCCAACGCCGTCACGGCCGCGCGCTCCTCCTCGAGCGCCGCTCCGCTCTCCTGCCGCTGCTCGACGAGCCGTCGGCGCAGCAGGTCGTAGCGCTCCGTCGCGAAGAGGGTGCGCAGCAGCCGCTGCCGGTCGTCGTTCTTGGCGAGCAGGAACTCGTGGAAGCGGTTCTGCGCCAGCAGGATGACCTGGAGGAACTGGTCCTTGGTCAGGCCGACGATCCGGCCGATGTCGGCCCCCGTCTCGCGCGCGCTGGAGGACAGACCCCGCCACTCGCCGTCGATGTGCTCGAGCAGCGCGACCTTCGCCGCCTGCCGGGTGGTGCCGCCGCCGCGCTTGGCCGGCCGCTCGTACTCCGGTGAGCGGCGGACCCGGTAGAGCCGGCCGGCCGCCTCGAAATCGAGCTCGGCGAACGTCTCGTCCTCGGGGGCGCTGTGGTCGCTGCGCAGGCGCGAGGCCGTGCCGTCGAAGCGCGGCACCGAGCCGTAGAGCGCGAAGCTGATCGCGTCGAGGATCGTCGACTTGCCGGCGCCGGTGCGTCCGGCGATCAGGTAGATCCCGACGTCCTCCAGGCGGTCGAAGTCGATCTCCTGCTCCGCGCGGAAGGGGCCGAGACCGGCGAAGGAGAGGCGGCGGATCCTCACCGCAGTGCCTCGGCGTCGACCTGCGCCAGCGCGTCGAGCGCGAGCGCGCGCTCGGTCTCGCTCGCGCCGTGCCCACCGCGGACGTGCGCGAGGAAGTCGTCGATCACCTCGACGTCGCTGCGCCCGCGGATCCGCTCGGCGTAGCGCCGCTCGTCGACCGCCGCGTGCGGGGGCCGGTGCTCGAGTGTCGCGCAGCCGGGGAAGCGGGACTGCAGCCGCGCCATCGCGTCGAGCGGGCGGACCTCGTCGGTCAGCACCGCCGAGACCCAGTCCGGCTCGTACTCGGCGAGCGACGGGTCGCTCAGCAGCTCGTCCAGCCGACCCTCGATCACGCTCAGCCGCCGCGGCACGGGCAGCGCCGACCAGGTCACCTCGCCGAGCCCGTCGGCGCCGAGCTCGACCAGCCAGCCGCCGCGCGGCTTCGAGGCCTCGCCGAACGAGTAGTGCAGCGGAGCGCCGGAGTAGCGCACGCTCGGCAGCAGGATCGCCCGCCCGTGGATGTGCCCGAGTGCCGCGTAGTCGGCCGGGGCGAAGTGGTCGACCGAGACGTAGTCGATCCCGCCGGCCGTGATGTCGCGCTCGACCGTGCCGGCCGGGGCGCCGACGGCGAAGCAGTGCGCGAGCACCACCCAGCGCCGCCCGGCCGCCTCGGCGTGCGCGCGGATGCGGCGCATCGCGAAGGCGAGGACGTCCTCGTGCCGGCGGAGCGACTCCTCCGGGTGCCGGTGCCGGTAGAGGGCCGGCTCGAGGTAGGGGATGCCGTAGAAGCCGACCTCGAGCCCGCTCCCGTCGCGGAGGACGACCGGCTCGGCGTACGCCTCGGGATCGGTGAGCACGTGCACGCCGGAGCCGCGCAGCAGCCCGGCCTGGAAGCCCAGCCGGGCGGGGGAGTCGTGATTGCCGCTGGTCAGCACGACCTCGGCGCCGGCCGCGCGGATCGCCTCGAGCGTGCGGGTGAGCAGGGTGTAGTGCTCGGCCGCCGGCACCGCGGAGTCGAAGACGTCGCCGGAGATCAGGACGACGTCGACCGCCTCGGAGCGCACCGTCTCGACGAGTGCGTCGAGCACGACGCCGAGCGCGGCGACGCTCGAGTGGCCGTGGAAGGTGCGGCCGATGTGCCAGTCGGAGGTGTGCAGGAGCTTCACGACCGTCCTTTCGCGGGGTCTGCGGGTGTGCGGTGGCGCTCCCTGTCGTGCCCCTCCAGGCTACTGAGCGGCTCCGACACCGGACGCCGGCCGAGCCGTCGCCGCCGGACACCTCCCGTTCACCCGCGGGTGCAGAATGGGTCGTCGGTCGATCGAAGGAGGCCCCGCGTGAAGCTGCCCCGAGTGCCCTCGACCCTCCTCGGTCTCGGCTCGCGCACCCGCGCCGCCGCCGAGGACACCAGCCCGATCGAGCGGATCCGCCCCGAGGAGGAGCCGGTCCGCCGGAGCACCGTCGACAACGCGATCTACCAGGACGGCCGGCGCGTCGTCTCGCCGCACAGCATCCCGGAGGCGCTCGCCGCCCTGCAGAAGCTGCCGGACGCGATGGCCTGGATCGGCCTCTACCGTCCGACCGAGGCCGAGCTGGCGGCTCTCGAGGACGAGTTCTCGATGCACCCGCTCGCGATCGAGGACGCGATCAGCGCGCACCAGCGGCCCAAGCTCGAGCGCTACGGCAGCGACATGTTCGTGGTGCTGCGGGCCGCGAGCTACGCGGACCAGCGCGAGGAGGTCGACTTCGGCGAGCTCCACCTCTTCGTCGGGCCGAACTTCGTCGTCACCGTCCGCCACTCCGAGAAGCCCGACCTCTCCCTGGTCCGGCGCCGGATGGAGGCCGACCCCGAGCTGCTGCGCAAGGGCCCGGTGGCGGTCCTCTACGCGATCCTCGACGCGGTCGTCGACCAGTACGCCCCGGTCGTCGCCGGCCTCGAGAACGACATCGACGAGATCGAGGCGCAGGTCTTCGAGGGGGACCCCGCGGTGTCCCGGCGCATCTACGAGCTCTCCCAGGAGGTGCTCGACTTCCAGCGGGCGACCCGCCCGCTGACCGGCATGCTCGGCCGGCTGGTCACCGACTTCGACGTCTTCCGCGAGGACGTCGAGCTGCGCCGCTACCTCCGCGACGTCGCCGACCACGTCGCTGTGGTCGACGAGCGCGTCGAGGGCTTCCGGACGACCCTCCGCGAGATCCTCGCGGTGAACGCCACGCTGGTCGCGCAGCGCCAGAACGAGGACATGAAGAAGCTCGCGGAGGCGGGCAACCAGCAGAACGACGAGGTCAAGCGGATCTCCGCCTGGGCCGCCATCTTCTTCGCGCCGACCATGATCTCCAGCGTCTACGGCATGAACTTCGACGCGATGCCCGAGCTGCACCTCGCCTGGGGCTACCCGGCGGCGCTCGGGCTGATGGTCGCCTCGAGCGTGGTCCTGCACCGGCTGTTCAAGCGCTGGGGCTGGCTCTGAGCCGCCGCCGACGGCCGCGCGCGCTGTCAACACCCTGACGGGTCCGGCCGCCGCGCGTAGCGTCGGTCCGAGCCGCCCTCCGCGGCCCGAGTGCAGGGAGACCCGATGAAGCGAATCGACGTGCCGGCGACCGAGCGGACCTCGCTCTGGCGGCAGGACGCCGCTCCGATCCCGGGCGACGCGTTCGTGCCGGGCGCGCACTACGACGACGTGATCGTCGGAGCCGGCCTCTCCGGACTCGTGACGGCGCTCCTGCTCCAGCGCGGCGGCCGCCGCGTGCTCGTCCTCGAGGCCCGCGAGGTCGGCGCGGTCGCGACCGGCAGCAGCACCGCCAAGCTCAGCCTCCTGCAGGGGACGCACCTGTCGAAGATCGCGGCCCGCAACACCCCCGCGGTCACCCGGGCCTACGTCGCCGCGAACCTCGCGGGCTTCACCTGGCTCGTCGACTACCTCCGCGAGGCCGGCGTGCCCGTGCAGCGCCGCACCGCCTACAGCTACGCCCAGACCCCCGACGGGGTGGACGCGGTGCTGCGCGAGCACGAGACGGCCCGCCGCTTCGGCCTGGCCACCCGCCTCGTCGGCTCGCTCGACACGCCCTTCCCGAGCACCGCCGCGGTGGCGCTCGACGACCAGGCAGAGTTCGATCCGATGGCGTTGCTGACGGCGCTCGCCGCCGACTTCCGGGCCGCGGGCGGCGTGCTCGTGCAGGGCGTCCGCGCGCTCGGGCTGAGCGCCTCCTCGCCCGTGCGCGTGCGGACCAGCGCCGGGGACGTGACCGGCGAGCGGGCGTACCTGCTCACCGGCACGCCGATCCTGGACCGCGGGCTCTACTTCGCCAAGCAGGTCGCCCTGCGCTCCTACGCGGTGGCCTTCCGCGGTGCCGAGACGATCCCGGACGGCATGTACCTCTCCGTCGACGGGCCCTCGCGCTCGATCCGCGACGTGGAGCGGGACGGGGAGCGGCTGCTGCTGATCGGCGGAAACGGCCACGTCGTCGGCCGGAGGGCGCGGACGCAGGAGAGCGTCGACGACCTGATCGCCTGGACCCGCCGCTCCTTCCCCGGCGCCGAGCCGATCGCGCAGTGGAGCGCGCAGGACTACGAAGCGTTCCACCGGGTGCCGTTCGTCGGCTGGCTGCCGCGGGGCCGCGGGCGGATCTTCTTCGCCTCCGGCTACGACAAGTGGGGGATGACCAACGCGGTGCAGGCGGCGCTCACGCTCGTCGGCGACTCGAGGGGCGAGACGCCGCCGTGGGCGAAGGTCCTGCACCGCCGCCCGACGCTGCCACGGGTGATGGCGGAGGGGGCCGGAGCGCTCGCCGCGGTCGGCGCCTGGTACGCCCGCGGCTACTGGTCGGCCCTGCGCGCGCCGCGCTCGGTGGACGTGGTGCCGGAGGAGGGGCACGGCGCGCTCGCCCGTGACGGCCTGCAGCCCGTCGCCGTCTCGACGGTCGAGGGCCGCCGTTGCGCGGTCTCGGCGGTCTGCCCGCACCTGGGCGGCGTCGTCACCTGGAACGACGCCGAGCGCAGCTGGGACTGCCCCCTGCACGGCTCGCGCTTCGCCGCCGACGGGTCGGTGCTGGAGGGACCCGCGGTCGCGCCGCTCGCGCCGGTGCGCTGACGACCCGCGGCGCTGACGACCCGCGGCGCCGGTCGCCCGGTAGGGTCGGCGCATGGGGGACACACTGCACGTCCGACGACTGATCGCGCCTCGACTCGCGGCGGGCGCGCTCGGCCTGGCCGTCGCTGCCGCCGCGCTGACGGGCTGCACGAGCGGGGGCGGCGCCGAGGCGCAGACCCCGGCGCCGACCGTCACGGTGACGGTCGAGCCGACGGCGCGCGGGACGGTTCCGGGCGAGCAGGACACCAGCGTGTCCTACGTGTGCGGCCGCTACAGCTCGCTGCTCAGCATCGGCTGGACCATGCAGTGGTTCCACGACCGCGGCGACGTCTCGGACGAGGCGTACCAGGTGTTCCTCGAGCGGCAGGCCTTCCAGCTCCAGACGGTGCGGATGCAGAACCCGGAGCCGGACGAGACCGGCGTCTCCGCCGCGTCCTCCGGCATCCGGACCTACCTGCAGGACGCCCAGGCGGCCGCCGGCCGATGGACGTACGACCCGTCGTCACCGGAGTGGAGCACCCTCCAGTCCGACCTCGGAGTCGGCTGCGCCGCCGCCGGCTCGACCCTCGCCTCCTACGCCGAGCCCGAGATGGGCGGCTGAGCCGCCGGCCCGAGAGCACCTGCCGATCGAGCAGCCGCACTGCGCGCCACCCACGTCGATCGAGCAGCCCGCGTTGCGGGCCGCCCCTGCTGGTGACGGAGCCCGCGGAGCGGGCGCCCATGCTGGTCGAGCAGCCCGCGCTGCGCGCCGCCCTTGGCGATCGAGCAGCACGCGGAGCGGCCCCTCATGCTGATCGAGTAGCCCGCGGAGCGGCCCCTCATGCTGATCGAGTAGCCCGCGGAGCGGGCGTATCGAGATCCACCATCGCCGGGAGTGCGGGTGATGGTGGGTCTCGATACGCCCCTGCGGGGCTACTCGACCAGCATGGGGTGAGGGTGGGTCCCGAGACGCCCCTTGCGGAGCTACTCGACCGACTCGTCCTCGGAGGGCTCCGCGACCTCGCGGCCGTCGGCGCCCGAGGCGTCGCCGTCCACGTGCAGGTCGGTGTCGCCGGGGATGCTGAAGTCGCTCAGGGGGTCGAGCGGCCCGTCCTCGTGGCTGGCGGAGTCGGGGGCGTCGCTGGTCTCGTCGCGTGCGGTCATACCTGCACCCTACGAGCGTCCGACGAGCCGCTGCACCGCGGTCACCGGGATCGACAGCCACTCGGGGCGGTTGCGCGCCTCGTAGATGGCCTCGTAGATGGCCTTGTCGAGCTCGAAGGCGTCCAGGACGGCGCGGTGCGCGGTGACCGCGTCGCCCGCCTCCTCCGTGTAGCCCTCGAGGAAGGCGCGGCGGCTCGCGAGCGCCCAGGCGGCGCGGGAGTCGCCCGGCGACGCCTGCTCGTGCGCGCCCGCCGCGTAGTCGAAGGAGCGGAGCATCCCGGCCACGTCGCGCAAAGCGATGTCCGGCAGCAGCCGCTCGTGCATCGGCCGCAGCGGCTCGCCCTCGAAGTCCAGCAGGACCCAGCCGCGGCCGGGCACGGCCAGCACCTGGCCGAGGTGGTAGTCGCCGTGGATGCGCTGCAGCCGCGGCCACGGGGCCTGCTCGGCCGCCTGGAAGACCGCGTCGATCGCGTCGGCGTCCTCGGCGATGACGGGCACCTCGGAGGAGGCGATCCGCAGCCGGCGGCGCATGGTCGCGATCATCCGCTGCACGACCTCGGGCGTCGCGTCCTCGGTCGGCATCACCTCGGCGAGGGTGGAGTGCACCTGCGCGGTCGCCAGGCCCAGCTCACGCGCCGGACCGGTGAAGTCGGTGTCGCCGGCGACCGCCTCGAGCGCGACGCGCCAGGCGTCCTCGACGCCCGGCAGGAACTCCTGCGCGAAGGCGAGGTGGCCGAAGGCCCGGCCGGTCGGCTCGCCGCGGTCGTCCCACTCGCCGGTGGCGTTGCCGATCACCGGCGGCACGAGCGTGCTGCCCGCGGCGTTCAGCGCCGACTGCACGGTGACGTCCGGGTTCTCGCCGTGGTGCAGCGCGCGGAAGACCTTGACGATCACGGGGGTGCCGGCCGAGCCGTCCTCCGCGGTGGTCTGCACGATGATCGAGGTGTTCGACTGCTCGCCGCTGAGGATCCGCGACGACGCGAACGCGCCGATCACGGCGCCGGGCTGGCGGTGTCCCTCGGCGCGGGCGCCGCCCAGGGCGCCCTCCGCGTCGGAGGAGCCGCCGTCGGCGATCAGCTCGAAGAGCGCCCGCGCGAACAGCGGGTCGCGGGGTCCGTCGTAGACGAAGCGGGTCCCGTCGCTCTCGATCAGCGCGTCCTCGAGGCCCGCGACGGGCGACGAGCGCACGGTCACCGGCACCTGGTAGAGCACCGGGCTCGAGCCGGCCCGGTCGATGACGAGGTGCACGACGACGTCGCCGTCACCGCGCTCCAGGCGCCACTCGCCCCGGATCTCCAGCTCGGGGCGGCGCCCCTTGCTCGCGTACCACCGCTGATCGGCGACCCAGGCCGCGGCCCGGTCGATCGACAGTCCTGCGCTCATCTCTGCACTTCCCCTCGGTCGGCACCCCGAACCTTACGCGGCGCGATCGACGCGCCGGTGGGGCTTGCGGCGCGCCCACCCGATCCGGATCCCCGGCTCAGGAGCGGGTCTCCTCCGCCAGCCCGAGCACGTCCAGGATCCAGGCGTACTCGAACGCCACCTCGCGCCAGCGCTCGTAGCGCCCGCTCACGCCGCCGTGCCCGGCCGTCATCTCGATCTTGAGCAGTGCCGGCGCGCCGACCTCGCGCAGCCGGGCGACCCACTTGGCCGGCTCCACGTAGAGCACGCGGGTGTCGTTGAGGCTCGTCGTCGCGAGGATCCGCGGATACCGGACGCCCTCGCGCACGTTCTCGTACGGCGAGTACGACTTCATGTACGCGTAGACCTCGGCGTCGTGCAGCGGGTCGCCCCACTCGTCCCACTCGATCACGGTCAGCGGCAGCGACGGGTCGAGGATCGAGGTCAGCGCGTCCACGAACGGCACCTGCGCCAGGATGCCGGCGAAGGCCTCCGGGGCGAGGTTCGCGACCGCGCCCATCAGCAGGCCGCCGGCCGAGCCGCCCTGCGCGACGAGGCGCTCGGGCGTGGTGAAGCCGGCCTCGACGAGGTGGCGGGCGGAGTCGACGAAGTCGGTGAAGGTGGTGCGCTTGGCGAGGGTCTTGCCCTCCTCGTACCAGGAGCGCCCCATCTCGCCGCCGCCGCGGACGTGCGCGATGGCGAAGACCACGCCGCGGTCGAGCAGCGAGAGCCGGGCGATCGAGAAGCCCGGGTCGATGCTCGCCTCGTAGGAGCCGTAGCCGTAGAGCAGGAGCGGCGCGGGGGCCTCGTCGGGCGCCGCCGCGTCCTTCCGCCAGACCATCGACAGCGGGATGCGCGTGCCGTCCTCGGCGGTCGCCCACTCGCGGCGCTGCTCGTAGCGGGCGGGGTCGTAGTCGCCGAGCACCGGCTGCTGCTTGAGCACGGTCCGCTCGCCGGTCGCGACATCGAGGGTGAGCACCGTGGAGGGGGTGACGAACGAGGTGTAGGCGAGCCGCAGCGCGGACTGCTCCCACTCCGGGTTGCCGGCGAGGCCCGCGTCGTAGAGCGGCTCGTCGAAGACGATCTCGTCCAGGCGCGCGCCGCCGTCGCCGTCGATCAGGAGGCCGAGGCGGGTCGCTCCCGCCTCGCGGTAGGAGACGACGACGTGCCGCGCGAAGGCGTCGACGCCCTCGATCCGCCGTCCCGGGGTGTGCGGGACGAGGACGCGGCGCTCGGCCGCCCGCTCCTCGGGGGAGAGCGCGAGGTCGGCCGGCTCCTCGACGATCTCGAAGTCGAGTGCGCCGTCGTTGTGCACGATCAGCAGGCGGTCGCGGCCGTCGACGACGGCGTGGTCCACCTCGTACTCGACGCCCTCGCGGCGCGGCCAGACCGAGCGGAACTCGCCGGTCGGGTCCTCCGCGTCGAGCAGCAGGCACTCGCTGGTGATCTTGCTGCCGATCTCGATGACGAGGAAGCGGCGGCTGCGGGTGAGCCCCACGCCGATCCAGTAGCGCTCGTCGGGCTCGGAGAAGACGACCTCGTCGGCGGTCGACTCGGTGCCGACGGTGTGCCGCCAGATCGTGTCCGGCCGCCAGGACTCGTCGACCGTGGGGTAGAAGACGAAGCGGGCGTCGGCGCCGAAGGTCGCGCCGCCGCCGGTGCCCTCGACGACGTCGGGCAGGTCCTCGCCGGTGCTGAGATCGCGGATGCGCAGCGTGTAGCGCTCGTCGCCCTCGACGTCGGTGCCGAAGAGCAGGAAGCGCCCGTCGGCGGAGACGTCGAAGCTGCCGAGCGAGAAGAAGTCGTGGCCCTCGGCCTCGATGTTGCCGTCGAGCACCACCTGCTCGCCCTCGAGCGGTCCGCCCTCGGCGATGGAGGGCGGGGTCCAGTCGTCCGGGCCGGAGATCGGCGCGCGGCAGTGCACGCCGTACTGGCGGCCCTCGTAGGAGCGGGAGAAGTACCACCAGGCACCCTCGCGGACGGGCACCGACAGGTCGGTCTCCTTCGTCCGGGAGCGGATCTCGTCGAAGAGGCGCTCGCGCAGCGGCGCGAGGGGAGCGAGGAGGGCGTCGGTGTAGGCGTTCTCGGCCTCGAGGTGCGCGATCACCTCGGGCTCCTCCTTCTGCCGCAGCCACTCGTACTGATCGACCACCAGATCGCCGTGGTGACGGCGTTCGAGCGGGACACGGCGGGCGACGGGAGGGACGGGCGCGGTCATCGCTCCAGCCTAGGCCGACCTCGCGCCCCGCCGCGGGCCTGCCGCCGGGAGCGTCTCCCGCGTGCGCACAATGGACCATGGCTCAGCGTGCGGACCGGACGAAGGCGGAGGCGCCGCGGCGCGTGCAGACCGAGGTGGAGCGGAAGTACGACGTCGATGCGGACACCGCCCTGCCGGAGCTGACCGGCGCGGGCACCGTCGACACGGCGCTCGCCGAGGAGCCCGTCCGCCTGTCCGCCCAGTACTTCGACACCGCGGACCGCGCGCTCTCCCGCGGGCGGATCACGCTCCGCCGCCGCGAGGGCGGCGAGGACGAGGGCTGGCACGTCAAGCTGCCGGGCTCGGCCGGTCGCACCGAGATCCACGCGCCGCTCACCGCCTCCCGCACCGTGCCGGCCGAGGTCCGCGAGCCGGTGCTCGGCCACGTCGGCCGCGCGCGGCTCGAGCCGCTCGCCACCCTGGAGACCGTCCGCGCGATCACCCGGGTCGCCGACTCCGCCGGCCGCCGCCTCGCCGAGATCGCGGACGACCTGGTCGTCGCGCACGACCAGCGCTCGGGCGTCGAGCGGCGCTGGCGGGAGTGGGAGATCGAGCTCGTCGACGTCCACGGCCCCGAGGGCGAGGCCGTCCTCGACGCGATCGAGGAGCGACTGCTCGCCGCCGGCGCCCGCCCCGCCGAGAGCGCCTCGAAGCTGGCCCGGGCCACCGGCGGTCCGATCGAGGACGCGCACCCCGCACCCCAGGACGGCGGGGAGGCGGCGCTCGCCGCGATCCGCGAGCTCCTCACCGGCCTGCGCGCCGTCGATCCGCGGGTGCGCCTCGAGGCCGACGACGCGCTGCACCGGATGCGCCTGCACACCCGCCGCCTGCGCAGCGTCCTCGCCGCCTCCCGCTCCGTGCTGGAGCGCGAGGCCCTCGATCCGCTGCGCGACGAGCTGCGCTGGCTCGGCGGCGTCCTCGGCGCCGCCCGCGACGAGGAGGTGCTCGCGGCCCGCCTCCGCACCGCCGTCGACGAGGCGGGGGAGGGACTGCCCGCGAAGGCCGTCGTCGGTACCACCCTCTTCGACGCGATCGAGCGCCGGCACTCGATCGCCCGGCAGCGGGTCGCCAAGACCCTGCGCGGCGCCCGCTACCTCGCCCTGCTCGCCGCGCTCGACGCCCTGCTGGCCGACCCGCCGCGGACGGCGAAGGCAGGCGCGAGCGCGAAGAAGCTCGTCCGCCGCTCCCTCGCGAAGGAGGTCTCGCGCGTCGACGCGGCCCGCAAGGGCGGAGACGACCTCGAGGCCCGGCACGAGCTGCGCAAGGCCGCGAAGCGCCTGCGCTACGTCGTCGAGGCCTGGAGCGCGGTCGTCCCGGACGCCGTCGGCGCGACGCAGCGACGGATCGCGAAGGCGGCGAAGGCCGTCGCGGACGCGCTCGGCGAGGAGCGCGACGCCCTCGCCGCCCGCGATGTGCTCCGCGGGCACGCCCTCGTCGCGGCCCGTCGCGGCGAGCCGGCGTTCGCCCTCGGCGTCGCCTCCGCCCGAGAGGAGAGCCGGGCTCACGAGGCCGCGCGAGCCGGGGACGCGGCGCTGGAGCGGCTGCACTCCCTGTCAAGCTGAGCAGGACGGTCATCCGCACGAAACGGGCGGCGGATAATGTGAATCATGCCTTCCGTCCGTCCTCTGCCGTCAGCCCTCCTGCGTCCGCGCCATTTCGACCGTGACGACGTGGTCGTCCATGCCGGTCTGTTCTCGCTGGTCAACTCGAGTACGACCCCGCAGGCGGCCTGGACCGAGGACCTGATCGCGCTCGGCGAGGTGCTCGACGAGGCGGAGTTCCCCTACCGCCTCATCCGCGGCACGAAGGGCGCGCCCTTCCTCGCGATCGACCGCTCGCTCGGCGCCGAGCTGGCCACGCTGCTCGCCCGCGCCTTCGCCACCGAGCCGTTCTACGTGAAGACGCTCGACAAGCGCGGCACCCCGCCGCTGCTCCTGGCGGAGGGGGCCATCGCCCCGTATCCGCGCGCCGCGGTGTTCTCGCTCTTCCGCCCCCGGGTCTCCTCGAGCGGCTCGCTCCGCTACGGCGCCCGCAGCGGTGTCCGCCTGGAGTTCTGGAAGGTCGGCGAGGAGGAGATCACCACTCCCGCCGAGAACGCGCTGATGCGCAGCAGCCTCCCGGTCGCCGAGGCGATCGACGCGCACGTCGAGGCCTACGGACGCACCTGGCCGACCTTCGAGGGCATGTTCGAGCCGCTCGTCAGCGACATCCGCTTCGACGTCGACATCGTCTTCTCCTGGGTCGACGGGACGGACCTGGAGTTCCAGCGCGCCCGCGCCGCCCGGATGGCCAGCTACGTCGTAGGCGAGGGTGACGACGCCCCCGCGCGCTTCCGCCAGATCGACGAGCTCAAGTACGCCCTGCGCAGCGTCTACATGTACGCGCCGTGGGTCCGGCACATCTACATCGTCACCGACTCGCCGCGCCCGCGCTGGCTCGACGAGCACCCCGACGTCACCCTGGTCCGCAGCGAGGACCACTTCCGCGACCTCTCGGTGCTGCCCACGCACAACTCGCACGCGGTCGAGAGCCAGCTGCACCGCATCCCGGGCCTGGCTGAGCACTTCCTCTACTCCAACGACGACATGTTCTTCGGCCGCCCCGTCGACCCGTCGATCTTCTTCTCGCCCGGCGGGATCACCAAGTTCATCGAGGCGACCACCCGCATCGGGATGGGCGACTCCAACGCCTCGCGCAGCGGCTTCGAGAACGCCGCCCGGGTCAACCGCCGGCTGCTCCGCGAGCGCTTCGGCGCGATGACGACCCGGCACCTCGAGCACGCCGCCACGCCGCTCCGCAAGAGCGTGATGGCCGAGCTGGAGACCGAGTTCGAGCCGGAGTTCACCGCGACCGCCGCGAGCCGCTTCCGCTCGGCGAGCGACGTCTCCGTCACCAACTCGCTCTACCACTACTACGCGCTGATGACCGGCCGCGCGGTGGTGCAGGAGAACGCCTCGGTGAAGTACGTCGACACGACGATGCACCAGGGCCTCAAGGACATGAAGAAGCTGCTGAAGAACCGCGGCGTCGACTTCTTCTGCCTCAACGACGGCAGCTTCCCCGAGATCTCGGCGGAGGTGCGCACCCGCGCCGTGATCGACTTCCTCGAGGAGTACTACCCGATCCCGGCACCGTGGGAGCGGGTGGACTGAGCATGGCCTGGGCGATCGGCGGCGGAGTCCTCGGGCTGCTGCTCGGGCTCGCCAGCGCGCTCGTCTTCCCCGGCATCGGGATCGGCGCGGGCATCGGAGTCGGGATCGCGCTCGGCGCGGCCCTCGCCTTCGCCGGACACCTGTTCGCCCTCGACCGCAGTCGTCCCAAGCGCTGACGTCCGTTCTGCAGGCGATCCGCGGCTCCGGAGCCTCGGTCCCGCGGACGGGATCGTCTCTCGGCGCGGATCGCCTGCAGACCGGACGCAGTCCTTTAGGCGCTGACGCTGACGGGCTCCACGACGGGCGGGTAGAGGGCCTCGACCTGCTCGAGCGGAGCGGCGGTGGCCGGCGCGATCTCGACGCCGTGCGAGGCGAGGATCCGCTCGGTCTCGTTCGCCGAGACGTAGGACACCTCGGTCGAGGCTCCGATCGGCACCACCGAGTGCAGCACCGTGCCGTCGTAGACGTGGATGAGGTTGAAGGCCTGCGCGGAGTTGCGGGCGCGAGTGCCGCCGACCGGCACGTTGAGGTCCTGCGTGTAGCAGGTGGCCGACGCGACCGAGACGGGGATGCCCGCGAACGTCGCGGTCGAGGAGTAGTGCAGGTGGCCGGCGATGATGCTGCGGACGTCCGAGCCCTCGAGCACCTCCGCGAGCGCGGGCTGGTCGCGGAGCTCGACGAGCACCGAGAGGTCGAGGACGCTCGGCACCGGCGGGTGGTGCAGCGCCAGGATCGTGCCGTGCGGCGCGGGGCTGGAGAGCTCCTCCGCGAGCCAGTCCAGCTGGGCGTCCGAGATCTCGCCGTAGTGCGCGCCCGGGACGGTCGAGTCCAGCGCGATGATGCGCAGTCCGTTCACGTCGTGCACCCGGTCGATCGGCTGCGTGGTCGGCAGCTGGTCGAGCAGCCCGGAGCGGAAGGCACCGCGATCG
This sequence comes from Rathayibacter sp. VKM Ac-2927, assembly GCF_022815525.1. Taxonomy (NCBI): domain Bacteria; kingdom Bacillati; phylum Actinomycetota; class Actinomycetes; order Micrococcales; family Microbacteriaceae; genus Rathayibacter; species Rathayibacter sp. VKM Ac-2927. The sequence continues at coordinate 168,970 of NZ_JALGRT010000001.1, read as the reverse complement.
TCGTGGTTGCCCATCACCCAGATCACCTCGGCACCGAGTCGGGCGGCGGCCGGCTCGACGACGGCGCGGAGCTTGGCGTACGCCTGCGGCTCGCCCTTGTCCGCCAGATCGCCGGTGATGACCACGGCCTCCGGGCGACCGCCCGAGGCCTCCAGCTCGTCGAACAGGCGGCGGAGCTGGGCCTCGCTGTCGACGTCGGAGCCGTACAGCCCGCCGTCTCCGGCGATGAAGTGGGTGTCGCTGAGGTGAAGGATGAAGTGGTTCGGCCGGGGGTACTCGGCCTGGCGGACAGTCATGATCCTCGGGTTCCACGATCGGTGGGGCCGGCTCGATCGAGTCGGCGTCGGTACGGGATGTCGCATGGTGCTGTACTGCTGGTCCGCGGGCTGGGAACTGCTCCCGCGAGGCTCAGTCCATCATCGCGGGGTGAACGGACGGCCAACGAGGACCGGCGCGTCATCGAACGGTTTTCCCAGATTCGGCGCCGGACAGTGCCTTCGTCCTCAGGAACCGCTCACCGAGCGCGCACTCCCCGCACACCGATCGCCGACGCCCCGCATCGGCGTCGCAGAGGGAGTCGTCAGAGCTCGAGCAGGAGCCGTGCGTAGAAGGCGATGGCGCGCTCGAACTGGTCGACCTCGACCGACTCGTCGGCACCGTGGATGCCGAGCTGCTGCTGCGGGCTGATCTCGAACGGGATGAAGCGGTAGACGCCGTCGCTGATCGCGTGGAAGTGGCGGGCGTCGCTGCCGCCCGTCTGCACGTAGGGCGCGACGATCGCCTCGGGGAAGACCTCCTGCACCACGCGGCGGAGCACGTCGTACGGGCCGCCGTCGCCGGGCTCGCCGGTGGGGGAGACGGGGGAGGGCTCGTGCGCGACGCGCACCTCGATCTCGACCTCGGGGTCGTCGATCACCGCGCGGATCCGCTCGACGACGCCGGCGACGGTGCCGCCCGGATTGATCCGCACGTTGGCGACCGCGCTGGCGGTGGACGCGAGGACGTTCGCCCCGGTGCTGCCGCGCAGCTGCGTGATCGCCACGGTCGTCCGCAGCATCGCGGCGGAGCGGTTGGAGTGCGCGGCCAGGGCCGCGATGACGGCGTCCGGGTGCTCGTGCGGCTTCGCGTACCAGACCGCGTGCGCGGCGTCGGCTCGGGGCGCGGCGGCGCGCACCAGCTCGGCGATCGGCTCCGGAAGGGTCGAGGGGAACGGGTTCTCGGTGAGGCGGTGGATCGCCCGCGCGAGTCGCTGCGTGGCGAGCATGCCGGGCAGGGGCGGCGGGGCGGAGGCGTGCCCACCCGCGTCGCGGCAGGTCAGCTCGAGGTTCATGATGCCGCGCTCGGTGACGCCGATGACGGCGATCGGCGTGGTCACTCCGGGCACGATGCCGCGACGGACGTTGCCGCCCTCGTCGAGCACGAAGCGCGGGCGGACGCCGCGCGCCCCGAGCAGCGCGACGATCGACGGCGCGCCGTCCCCCGCCGTCTCCTCGTTGTGCGTGGAGACCAGGTAGACGTCGCGGCGGGGCCGCTCGCCGCGCAGGACGGCCGCCTCGACGGCCTCGAGCAGGGCGACGAGGGAGCCCTTGTCGTCGAGCGCGCCGCGCCCCACGATCGCGGTGCGGCCGTCCGGGCGGAGGACCGTGTCCGCCGCGAAGGGCGCGATCGACCAGTCGTCGGGGGTGACGCTGACCACGTCGTAGTGCGCCATCAGGACCGACGGCTCGCCGTCCTCGGTGCCGCGCCAGCGCCAGACGAGGGAGTGCCCGGCCACGGTCTCGCGCTCGAGGGCGCTGTGCAGCGCGGGGTAGAACTGCTCGAGCAGCTCCTGGAAGACGCGGAACCGGCTCCAGTCGGTGTCGGACTCGTCGGAGTGCGACACCGTGTCGACCCGCAGCAGGGCCTGGAAGCGCTCGAGCGCGGTCGTCGTCACCGGGCTAGCCTACGACGGCGGTCCCGACCCCCCGGACCCGGCGAGCGGAGGTGCGGCATGGGCGTGCGGCCGCCGACCGACCCGCTGCCCGAGGTCTGCGTGGTCTACGTCCTCCGCGAGTCGCCGCGCGGCACCGAGGTGCTGCTCGGAAGGAAGCTCCGCGGTCTCGGCGAGGGCCGGGTCGTCGCGCCCGGCGGCAAGCTCGAGCCGGGGGAGTCGCCCGCGGCGGCGGCCGTCCGCGAGCTGGCGGAGGAGGTCGGCCTGCGCGCGGAGCCGGCCGACCTCGAGCCCCGCGGGTCCCTCGACTACCTCTTCCCGCACCGCCCCGCCTGGAGCCAGCGCTCGCACGTCTTCGTCTGCCGCCGCTGGTCGGGAGACGTCGTGGCGTCGGGGGAGCTCGCCGCCGCCTTCGTCCCGCTCGACGAGGTCCCCTACGACCGGATGTGGGACGACGCGCGCTTCTGGCTGCCCGCGGTGCTGCACTCCGGCGCCGAGGCGTCGGGCACCTTCGAGTTCGGCGCCGACCTCGAGCACGTCGTCGATCGGTCCTGATACCGCCGTCCGGTCGCATCACCGCCGGATCCTCGACGCCTCCTCGGTCGAACGTCCTCGAACCCACCGGCACGGCGCGACCTCGGTCAGGTCGAGATCCTCGACTCCCGCATCCTCTGACGAGCGCGCACTCCGTGCGGCTAGACGTCGAGCACGTCGCCCGGCTCGAGGGCGTGGTACTCGCCGCCGCCCTCGCGGGTCGCCCAGCCGAGGCGGTCGTGGCCGAGCTTCTGGCCCGCCCCGGACAGCACGCGCTCGTGCGTCGCGAAGGCGTGCCGCGGCGCGAGCTCGAGGACGTAGTCGATCGACTCCGCGATCTTCATCCAGGGCGCGCCGGAGGGGGCCGCCAGCACCTCGACGTCGACGCCGGCCGGCACGGTGAAGGAGTCGCCCGCGTAGTAGAACCGGCCGTTCACCAGGACCCCGACGTTGTCGATCACCGGGATGGAGGAGTGGATCACCGCGTGCCGGGAGCCGAAGAAGCGCAGCTCGAACGGTCCGACCTCGACCACGTCGCCCTCGGCGACCGTCTCGACGTCGAAGCCCTCGGCCGCCGCGGCGACACCGGCCGGCCCGAGGATCCGCAGCGCCGGGTTCGCGGTGCGCAGCCGCTCCAGCTGCTCCGCCGTCCAGTGATCGGCGTGCTCATGGGTGATCACGACCGCGACGGTGTCGGCCGAGCCCTCGACGGGACGGGTGAAGGAGCCGGGGTCGAGGACGAGCCGCGAGCCCGCCTCCTCGACGAGGACGGTGGCGTGCTCGAGCTTGGTCAGTCGCATGCTCCGAGCCTCTCGCGGGGGGCGACCACGGTGCAAGACGGCCCCGGGGAGCGCGCCGTCCGCCCGCTCGATTTGCACCGGTGCGGATCCGTGTGCAACACTCTTCGAGTTGCAAAAACGCGGCCCCATCGTTTAGCGGCCTAGGACGTCGCCCTCTCACGGCGGTAACGCGGGTTCAAATCCCGCTGGGGTCACCACGGCAACACGAGCAGAACCCCCGGTCATGGCCGGGGGTTCTTCTCGTTTAACGGCCCGCTCCCCGGGGAGAGACCGTCGGAATCCACTCACCCCCGGAAGGTCCCCATGCAAGAGCTGCCCGTCTGGTTCGTGACCGGCTCGTTCGTCGTCCTGAGCCTGATCCTGGCCGCGGACCTGCTGCTGGTCTACAAGCGCCCGCACGTGCCGAGCCTGAAGGAGTCCGGCCTCTGGGTCGGCTTCTACGTCACGCTCGCGCTGATCTTCGCCCTGGTGATGCTGCTGCTGGGCGGGGGAGAGGTCGCCGGTCAGTTCGTCGCAGGCTGGCTGACCGAGTACAGCCTGTCGATCGACAACCTGTTCGTCTTCGTGATCATCATGGGCCGCTTCGCGGTGCCGCCGAAGTACCAGCAGGAAGTGCTGATGGTGGGCATCATCATCGCGCTGATCTTCCGCGGGGTGTTCATCCTGCTGGGCGCGCAGCTGATCGAGAGCTTCAGCTGGATCTTCTACCTCTTCGGCGCCTTCCTCGTCTACACGGCCTGGAACCAGGCGTTCGGCAAGGAGGACGAGAACGAGGGCACCGACAACCTCCTCATCCGCCTGCTGCGCAAGCGCGTGAAGATCTCGGACGAGTTCGACGGGTCGAAGATCCGCACCGTGAAGGACGGCAAGAAGTACTTCACGCCGATGCTGATCGTGTTCCTCGCGATCGGCTCGACCGACCTGCTCTTCGCGCTCGACTCGATCCCGGCGATCTTCGGCATCACCGAGAGCCCGTTCATCGTCTTCACCGCGAACATCTTCGCCCTGATGGGCCTGCGCCAGCTCTACTTCCTGCTCGGCGGCCTGATCGACAAGCTCGAGTACCTCAAGTACGGCATCGCGTTCATCCTCGCCTTCATCGGCGTGAAGCTCGTGCTGCACGCCCTGCACGAGAACGACCTCCCGTTCCTCAACGGCGGCGAGCCGCTGCCGGTCTGGGACATCGACACGATCACCTCGCTCGCGGTCATCGTCGTCAGCATGACCGTCGCCACGGTCGCGAGCCTGATCAAGATGCGCCGCGAGCACTCCCACATCGAGCTGCACGACGGCCACCCGGAGGTCGTCGCCGACGCCGACGGGCAGGACCGCGCCGAGAAGAAATGAGCCCGGTCCCGTGACTGCGACGACGAGCACGACCAGCATCGATCTGCCCCAGGGCGTCCTGCACCTGACGGTGTCGAGCAGCACCGACGTCGGCGCCGTCCGGCGGGTGAACGAGGACGCCCTCCTGGTCTCGCCGACGCTGGTCGCCGTCGCCGACGGCATGGGCGGGCACGCTCGCGGCGACCTGGCCAGCTCGACCGCCGTCGAGAGCCTGCGGGCGAGCGCAGCCGAGGCGATCGGCCCGGTCTCGGACGTCTTCGCCGTCGTCGAGACGGCCAATGCCGCGGTCCGCGACCTCGACGTCGGCGGCGCCCTCTGCGGGACGACGCTCACCGGCCTCACCCTCGTCCGGCCCGACGACGGCGGACCCGCCTCCTGGGGCCTGTTCAACGTCGGCGACTCCCGGGTCTACCGCTGGGACGGCGCGGGTATCCAGCAGCTGACCGTCGACCACTCGGCGGTGCAGGAGCTGGTCTCGGCCGGCCTGCTCAGCCGGGAGGCGGCGGAGTCGCACCCCGACCGCAACATCGTCACCCGGGCGCTCGGCGCCGACGACGAGGTCGAGACGGACGTCTGGACCCTGCCGATCGTGCCCCGGGCGACCTACCTGCTCTGCTCCGACGGCCTCACCAAGGAGCTCTCCGACGCCCGGATCGCCGAGCTCTTCGCCCGCCGCGACGCGGGGGACCTGCACGGTGCCGATCTCGCCGAGGAGCTCGTGCGCGCCGCGGTCGACGCCGGCGGGCGGGACAACGTGACGGTCGTCGTCGTGGAGGCCGTGCTCGCCCCCCGACCGGACGCCGAGGCCTGACTCCACGGGCCACGCCCCTCGAACAGGTGGCAGCGACTCCGGCTCCGAACTGCAGAGCCGGGCTGTCGATGGGCATACTGGAGGGATGGACACCGTCGAGGCTCTCGATCGCGCGAAGACGCGCTTCGCGGAGGGCGACGTCCGAGGGGCCGTGTCGCTGCTCGAGCGCTGCGTCGAGGCCGACCCCGTCTGGATCGACCCCCGCGTCCTCCTGTCAGAGCTCTACCGGAGGTCCGGCGACCTCATCGAGGCCGGCCGCTGGGGCTACCTGATCGAGAACTGCGCCGCTCCCGAGGAGCGCCGGGCGTTCGAGCGCGCCCTGGTGCGCACCGACGAGGACCCGTTCGAGTTCGCGGAGCGGGCCCTGGTGCGTCCGCTCGAGCTCGCGGCCGAGTCGCCGCACGCCGCGATGATGCTCGCCGAGCTGCCGGCCCGGATCGACGAGGCCGAGCGGTTCGAGCAGGAGTCGCCCGATCCGCTCGACGGCGACTGGTTCGAGCACGAGGCCGTGCCGGTGAAGCGGCGCTCCGGTTTCGTCGGGATGGTCGGCGCCGCGGTCGCCGCGGTCTTCGTCGTCGGCGGCGTGGTGGTCGGCGCGGCGGCTCTGCTGGTGGTCCCCGCGGTGCTCATCGCGATGCTCGTCGCGCCCTGACGGCCGCTGCCGCCCTCCCGATCCGCTCGGGCCGCGCCTCCCTGCCGCTCGTCGGCGCGGTGCTATCCTCGGTCAATGCTGTTCGGCCGGCTCCTCCTTCTCCGCCGCGACGAGACCTCGATCTGACAGGCCTCCCTCGTCGCGGTGTCTCTCGCGGGCTGACCACATTCCTGAGGAAGAGAAACCCGTCATGAACGACAGTTCCCCCGACACCGCCGCGCCCTCGGCCGCCGACACCCCGGCCGCCGAGCGCCCGCGCACCCTGGCCGAGAAGGTCTGGGACGACCACCTCGTCGCCAAGGGCGAGGACGGCACGCCCGACCTGATCTACATCGACCTGCACCTCGTGCACGAGGTGACCAGCCCCCAGGCCTTCGACGGCCTCCGCCAGGCCGGCCGACCCGTCCGGCGCCCCGATCTGACGATCGCGACCGAGGACCACAACACCCCGACCGTCGGCATCGACAAGCCGATCGCCGACCTCACCAGCCGCACCCAGATCGAGACTCTGCGCCGCAACGCCGCCGAGTTCGGCGTCCGCCTGCACTCCCTCGGCGACATCGAGCAGGGCATCGTGCACGTCGTCGGCCCGCAGCTCGGGCTGACCATGCCCGGCATCACCGTCGTCTGCGGCGACTCGCACACCTCGACCCACGGCGCGTTCGGCGCGATGGCGTTCGGCATCGGCACCAGCGAGGTCGAGCACGTGATGGCCACGCAGACGCTGCCGCTCAAGCCCTTCAAGACCATGGCGATCACCGTCGAGGGCGAGCTGCGCGAGGGCGTCACCGCGAAGGACATCATCCTCGCCGTGATCGCGAAGATCGGCACCGGCGGCGGTCAGGGCTACGTGCTCGAGTACCGCGGCTCGGCGATCCGCGCGCTCTCGATGGAGGGCCGGATGACGATCTGCAACATGTCGATCGAGGCGGGCGCGCGCGCCGGCATGGTCGCGCCCGACGAGACGACCTTCGCCTATCTCCAGGGCCGCCCGCACGCCCCCGAGGGCCAGGACTGGGACGACGCCGTCGCCTACTGGCGGACCCTCCCGAGCGACGAGGGCGCCGTCTTCGACGCCGAGGTCGTCCTCGACGCGGACGCGCTCGAGCCGTTCGTCACCTGGGGCACGAACCCCGGCCAGGGCGTCTCGCTCTCGCAGGCCGTGCCCGACCCCGACGCGATCGCCGACCCGAACGAGCGCTCCAACGCCCGGCGCGCGCTGGAGTACATGGACCTCGAGGCCGGCACCCCGATGAAGGAGATCCCGGTCGACGCGGTCTTCATGGGCTCCTGCACCAACTCGCGCATCGAGGACCTCCGCGCCTTCGCGTCGATCATCGCCGGCCGCACCAAGGCGCCCGGCGTCCGGGTGATGGTCGTCCCCGGCTCCGCCCGCGTGCGCATCGAAGCCGAGGCCGAGGGCCTGGACAAGGTGATCACCGCGTTCGGCGCCGAGTGGCGCTTCGCCGGCTGCTCGATGTGCCTCGGCATGAACCCGGACCAGCTCGCCCCGGGAGAGCGCTGCGCCTCCACCTCGAACCGCAACTTCGAGGGCCGGCAGGGCAAGGGCGGCCGCACGCATCTGGTGTCGCCACTGGTCGCCGCCGCGACCGCCGTCCGCGGCACTCTCTCCAGTCCGTCGGATCTGGAGCCCGTCCTCGAGCTGGTGGAGGCCTGATCATGGAGAAGTTCGAGACCGTCACCGGCATCGCCGCGCCGCTGAAGCGCAGCAACGTCGACACCGACCAGATCATCCCCGCCGTCTTCCTCAAGCGGGTCACCAAGACCGGCTTCGAGGACGCGCTCTTCCACGGCTGGCGCCAGGACCCGGAGTTCGTGCTCAACCAGCCGGCCTTCCAGGGCGCGCAGATCCTCGTCGCGGGCCCCGACTTCGGCACCGGCTCCAGCCGGGAGCACGCCGTCTGGGCGCTGCGCGACTTCGGCTTCCGCGTCGTGCTGTCCTCCCGCTTCGGCGACATCTTCCGCGGCAACTCCGGCAAGCAGGGGCTGCTCGCGGCGGCACTGGCGGAGAGCGACATCGACCGGCTCTGGGAGCTGATCGATGCGACGCCGGGAATACAAGCGACCGTCGATCTGGTTGGTCGTACGGTCACCGCCGGTGGCGAGACCTTCCCTTTCGAGGTCGACGACTACACTCGTTGGCGCCTGATCGAAGGGCTGGACGACATCGGCCTGACCCTGCGCGACGAAGCGCTCATTTCCGAATTCGAGACCCGTCGCGCGAGCTGGCGGCCCAAGACATTGCCGGTGAAATAGCGTGAACACACTTCTTCAGGACGCCAAGGCGGCGGGAGCACAGGATGCGAAGGCGGCGGGAGCCCGTGTGGGGATGACCACCGAGCGGATCACCATCCACGGCGGGCGGCCGCTGAAGGGCCGGATCGAGCTCAAGGGCGCGAAGAACCTCGTCACCAAGGCGATGGTCGCCGCACTCCTCGGTGAGACCGCGTCCACCCTGCGCGACGTCCCGGACATCAGCGACGTCCGCGTCGTGAAGGGCCTCCTCGAGGTGCACGGCGTCAAGGTGAAGCAGGGCCCCGAGGTGGGCGAGCTGATCCTCGACCCCTCCAACGTCGAGTCCGCGCACTTCGCCGACATCGACGCCCACGCCGGCTCGAGCCGCATCCCGATCCTCTTCTGCGGACCGCTGCTGCACCGCCTCGGCGAGGCGTTCATCCCCGACCTCGGCGGCTGCCGCATCGGCGACCGCCCGATCGACTACCACCTCGAGGTGCTCCGCAACTTCGGCGCCATCGTCGAGAAGCTGCCCTCCGGCATCCGCATGTCGGCGCCCGAGGGCCTGCACGGCGCCAAGGTGTCGCTGCCCTACCCGAGCGTCGGCGCGACCGAGCAGGTGCTGCTCACCGCCGTCCGCGCGTCGGGCATCACCGAGCTGTCCGGTGCGGCGATCGAGCCGGAGATCATGGATCTCATCAACATCCTGCAGAAGATGGGCGCGATCATCTCGGTCGACACCGACCGCGTGATCCGCATCGAGGGCGTCGACCGCCTGGAGGGCTACACCCACCGCGCGCTCTTCGACCGCAACGAGGCCGCCTCCTGGGCCGCCGCGGCCCTCGCGACCGACGGCGACATCTTCGTCGGCGGCGCTCGCCAGCAGGAGATGACGACCTTCCTCAACGTCTTCCGCAAGGTCGGCGGCGCGTTCGAGATCGCCGAGGACGGCATCCGCTTCTACCACCCCGGCGGCGAGCTCAAGCCGGTCATCATCGAGACCGACGTGCACCCCGGCTTCATGACGGACTGGCAGCAGCCGCTCGTCGTGGCGCTGACCAAGGCCAAGGGCGTGTCGATCGTGCACGAGACCGTCTACGAGCAGCGCTTCGGCTTCGTCGATGCGCTGGTCGAGATGGGCGCCACCATCCAGATCCACCGCGAGTGCCTCGGTGGCCAGGCCTGCCGCTTCGGTCAGCGCAACTTCATGCACTCCGCGGTCATCTCCGGCCCGTCGAAGCTGCACGGCGCCGACATCGTCGTGCCCGACCTGCGCGGCGGCTTCTCGCACCTGATCGCGGCGCTCTCGGCCGAGGGCACCTCCTCGGTCTCGAACGTCGGCATCATCAGCCGCGGCTACGAGAACTTCCTCACCAAGCTCGAGCTGCTCGGCGCCGACTTCTCCCTCGACGCGTAGTCCCGCAGCACCTCCGGCACGCTGGAACGGCTCCGGCTCGCAGAATCCCCCCGATCCTGCGAGCCGGAGTCGTTTCCGCCGGGTCTCTACACGCCCCTGTGGGGCTGCTCGACCAGCAAGGTCTGCGGGCGTCTCCTCCAGTGGATGCGCGCCGCTGCAGAGCGGCGGGTCCCTTTCATGCTGATCGAGTAGCCCTCTCAGAGGGCGTATCGAGATCCGCCCTGCTGGGGACGGTGGGTCTCGATTCGCCCCTCCGGGGCTGCTCGACCAGCATGGAAGGGGGCGGGTCCGAACGGTCTCGCTGATCGAGTAGCACACGGAGTGGGCGTATCGAGATCCACGCTCCGGACGACGGTGGGTGTCGGTACGCCGCTGCCGGGCTGCTCGACCGGCGCGGCTCCGCGGCCGCCGCGCCGGCCGCTGGCGTGGGCGGCGGAGCCGGGATGCGAGGATGGGCGGGTGTCTGAACGAAGCCGTCCGTCCATCTTCTGGCTCCTCGCGGCGTTGGTGATCCCGACGCTCACCGCCTCCGTGGACCTCCGGGTCCGCGACATCGACAAGATCCCGGGCAAGGGCGCGTTCGTGTTCGCGCCGAACCACTACAGCGAGATCGACCCGTTCATCACGGGCTGGGTGCTGTGGCGCGCCGGTCGCGCGCCGCGCTTCCTGGCGAAGGCGTCGCTGTTCAAGATCCCTGTGGCCGGAGCGATCCTGCGCGCCTCGGGGCAGATCCCGGTCGAGCGGGCCGGTTCCGTGCGCGGCAGCGAGCCGCTGAAGGCGGCGAAGGAGCTCGTCGACCGGGGCGGCTCCGTCCTGATCTACCCGGAGGGCACCCTGACCCGCGACCCGGAGCTCTGGCCGATGCGCGGCAAGACCGGCGCGGTGCGGATGGCCCTGCAGTACGGGCTGCCCGTCGTGCCCGTCGCGCACTGGGGCACCCAGCAGGTCATGGGCCGCTACTCGAAGAAGATCACCCTCTTCCGCCGCAAGCGCGTCGACGTCCTGGTCGGCGATCCCGTCGACCTGTCGGCGTTCCGCGGGCGCAGCCTCGACTCCGCCACCCTCAACGAGGCGTCGACCGTCGTGATGGCCGCGATCACCCGCCTGCTCGAGGAGCTCCGCGGCGAGACGGCACCGGAGAAGCGCTGGAATCCGGCCGAGCACAATCAGAAGGGCACGGGACGCTTTGAGCAGGGGCAGTAGGGCCGAGAAGGCGCCGATCCCCGTGCCGCGCCGCGTCGCCGTCCTCGGCGCCGGCAGCTGGGGGACCACCTTCGCCAAGATCCTCGCCGACGGCGGCTCCGATGTCGTGATGTGGGCGCGGCGGGCCGAGCTCGCCCGCGAGATCACCGAGGCCAAGCGCAACAGCGACTACCTCCCCGGCATCAACCTGCCGCGCAACATCCGGGCGACCCCGCGGATCGAGGAGGCGCTCGAGGGCGCCGACCACGTCTACCTCTCCATCCCGTCGCAGACCCTGCGCGGGAATCTCGAGGCGATCACGCCGTTCCTCACCGAGCGGACCGTCCTCGTCAGCCTGATGAAGGGTGTCGAGAAGGGCACCGGCCAGCGGATGAGCGAGGTGATCTCGCAGGTGCTGCCGATCGATCCGAGCCGGATCGCGGTCGCCTCCGGGCCGAACCTCGCGCTCGAGATCGCGAAGGAGCAGCCGACCGCGGCGGTCATCGCCTCGGAGAGCCTCGTCACCGCGCAGGAGGTCGCGCTCGCCGCGACCAACCGCTACTTCCGCTCCTACGTCAACACCGACGTGATCGGGACCGAGTTCGGCGGCGTGCTGAAGAACCTGATCGCCGTCGCGATCGGCATCGTCGACGGCGTCGGCTACGGCGAGAACACCAAGGCGTCGATCATCACCCGCGGCCTCGCCGAGATGACCGACTTCGCCGTCGCGTACGGCGGGCGGCCCGAGACGATGTCCGGGCTGGCCGGCCTCGGCGACCTGATCGCGACGTCGAGCTCGTCGCTCTCCCGCAACAACACGGCCGGGCGCCTGCTCGGCCAGGGCTACAGCTTCGGCGACGTCGTGAAATCGATGCAGCAGACGGCGGAGGGGCTCTCCTCGGTCGCGCCGATCCTCGAGCTCGCCCGGGCCCGCGGAGTCGACATGCCCATCGTCGAGCAGGTGTCGCAGGTGCTCGCCGGTACGCTCGATCCGAAGGACATCGCGCCGCACCTGACCACGGATTCGGACGAGCCCCAGGGTGAGAGGAACCTCGATGACCAGCAAGCTCGCAGTGGCCGTTCTGTTCGGGGGGCGTTCAAGCGAGCACTCGATCAGCTGCGCAACGGCGGCGGGGGTGCTGCGGGCGATCGATCGTGACCGCTTCGACGTGATCCCCGTCGGGATCACCGCCGACGGCGCGTTCGTGCTCGAGGAGGACCGGCCGGAGAAGTTCGCGCTCGACGCGAGCGCTCTGCCGCGCGTCGAGGACAACGGGACGCGCGTGCGCTGGCCGGAGTCGGCGCTCTCCCGCGAGTTGACCGTCACCGCGGCCGACGGCTCCCTCCGCTCCCTCGGCGACGTGGACGTCGTCCTGCCGATCCTGCACGGCCCGTGGGGCGAGGACGGCACGGTCCAGGGGATGCTCGAGCTGGTCGGTCTGCCCTACGTCGGGTCGGGCGTGCTCGCCTCGGCGCTCGGGATGGACAAGCACTTCACCAAGACCGTCTTCCGCGCCGCGGGCATCGCGGTCGCCCCCTGGTACACCGTGACCGAGGCGGAATGGCGCGAGGACCCGAGCGACGCGGCGTCGGCCCTCGACGAGCTCGGCCTGCCCGCCTTCGTCAAGCCGGCTCGTGCCGGGTCGAGCGTCGGCGTGAGCCGGGTCGACGAGCGCTCGCAGCTCGACGCCGCCCTCGAGGAGGCGTTCTCGCACGACTCGCGGGTGCTGATCGAGTCCGCGATCGTCGGGCGAGAGGTCGAGATCGGCGTGCTCGGCGCGCGCCGGGGGGAGTCCCCGCGGGCGTCCGTGGCCGGCGAGGTCGTCGTCAGCGGCGGCGGCTTCTACGACTTCGAGGCGAAGTACCTCGGCATGAAGGGCGTCGAGCTGGTCTGCCCGGCCGAGCTCACCGAGGACGAGCTCGCCGAGATGCGGGCCCTCGCGGTCAGCGCCTTCACCGCGATCGGGGCCGAGGGCCTCGCGCGGGTCGACTTCTTCCTCACGGCCGACGGTTTCGTCATCAACGAGATCAACACGATGCCCGGCTTCACGCCGATCTCGATGTTCCCGCGGATGTGGGGCGCGAGCGGCGTCGACTACCCCGACCTGATCAGCGAGCTGCTCGACCTGGCGCTCGAGCGCGTCCCGGCCGCGGTCCGATGACCGCGGCGGGCCTCGGGCTCCGGCTCGAGCCGGGCCCGCGGGCGCCGTTCGAGCAGATCCGCGAGGGGATCACCGCGCAGGTCGCCGCGGGGTCGCTCCTGGTCGGCACGCGGCTGCCCGCGGTGCGGACCCTCGCCGAGGAGCTGGGCGTTGCTCCGGGGACCGTCGCGCGGGCCTACAAGGAGCTCGAGGCCGCGGGGATCGTGGAGACGCGGGGACGCGCCGGGACGGTCGTGTCCGGCGGCGTCGACTCGGTCGAGCACGAGCTGCAGCTGGCGGCCGGCGCGTACGCGGCGCGGGCCCGGGCGCTCGGAGCGACGCCGGAGCGGGCGCTCGAGGTCGCGGCCGCGGCACTCGGCACATCGGGCTGACGACGGCTCAGCCCGCGGGCATGCTCGGCGGGTCGAGGGTGTCCGTGTCGGAGACGTTCGTGCAGGCGCGCTCCTGCGGCAGGTAGGAGACGGCGTTCGCGAGGTCGACGACGGCCGAGGTGCCGGAGGCGCGGCTCTGGTCGACGGTGATCTCGACGGCCGGATCGCGGCCGTATGTGGTCAGCGTGTAGACGTCGTCGGCGGCCTGCGACTCGTCGATGATCCAGTCGACGCCGCTGACCGAGACGCAGAGCTCGGTGGTGGGGCCGGGGGGAGTGACACCGCAGTGCAGGATGACGGCGGCGGGGGTGCCCCAGGCCGCCGTGCCCTGGGCGTTCGTCTCGCGCTCGGGCAGCTCGGCGACGACGTCGGGCAGGCGCACCGAGACCTCGGCGCAGCCCTCGTTCGTCGCGTCGTCGGCCGGCTGCAGCGCCACGGCGGCCGAGCAGCCGCTCAGGAGCAGGACGGCGGCGGCGGCGACCAGGGGGGTGCGGAGGAGGCGGGAGGACATCGACGGCAACGCTAGCGTGTGAACCATGGCACCGGATCCGAGCCCCACCCTGGCCGAGCTCAGCGAGGGCGAGGTCCTCGCGCGGATCCTGCCGAGGCTCGGCGGCGGTGCCGAGACGCTGGTCGGGCCGGGCGACGACTCCGCGGTGCTGCGGGCGCGGGACGGCCGCTTCGTGGTCACGACCGACATGATGGTGCACGGCCCGGACTTCCGGCTCGCCTGGTCCTCGCCCTTCGATCTCGGCTGGAAGGCCGCCGCCTCCAACCTCTCCGACGTCGCCGCGATGGGCGCCCGCCCGACCGCGCTGGTGGTCGCCATCGCGGCACCGCAGCGGCTCGGGGTCGACGTGCTCGAGGGGATCGCGGACGGTCTCGCCGCGGGCTGCGCGGCGATGGCTCCCGGCTGCGGCGTGGTCGGCGGCGACCTCTCCGCGTCCTCGACGCTGACCCTGGCGATCACGGCCTTCGGCTCGCTCGACGGCCGGCCGCCGGTGCTGAGGAGCGGCGCGCGCCCGGGTGACGTGATCGCGACCGCCGGGCCTCTCGGCGTCTCCGGGCTCGGCCTCCGGCTGCTCTTCGAGCGTGCCCGGACGGCCGGCGAGCCCGACGCGGCCCTCGCCCGCGCGCTGCGGGCGGAGCATCCCGAGGTGCTCGACGCGCAGCTGCGGCCGACGCCGCCGATCGCGGCCGGCATCGCGGCGGGCGGCGTCGCCACGGCGATGATGGACGTCTCCGACGGCGTCGTCCTCGACGCGCGGCGGCTGGCCCGGGCGAGCGGGGTCGTGCTCGATCTCGATCCTGACGCCGTCGACGCCCACGCCGCCCCGCTGACCGCCGTGAAGGGGATCGACGCGGCACTGGCCCGCGCGCTCGTGCTCGGCGGCGGCGAGGACCACGCGATGCTCGCCTGCTTCCCGCCCGGCACGGCGCTGCCGCGGGGGTTCACCGCCCTGGGCACGGTGCGCGAGGGCGCGGCGGAGGTGCGGCTCGGCGGAGTCGCGCTGGACGAGCGCGGCGGCTGGGACCCCTACCTGGGCTGGGACGGCGCCGCGGGCTGATCCGCGGCGGCGGGCGGCTCGGCTACTCGCCCGCCGCCGGCGACGCCCACCAGATCGTCGTCTCGCCGTAGTCCTTCCGCCGGTCGCGCTCGAGCCCCGCGGGCCAGCGCGGCTCCGGGCTGCGCGAGCTCCGCTCGACGACGACGACGGAGTGCTCGGCGAGCAGCGGGAGGACACCGGCGAGGTCGGCGGCCAGCTCGTCTTCGGGGAGGTCGTAGGGCGGGTCGAGGAAGACCGTGTCGGCGTTGACCGCGGGGGAGCCGTCGAGGAACGAGCGGACGGAGGCGATCACGACCTCGATCCGGGGCTTCGGGCGCTTGTTCGAGGCCGCGGCCGTCGCGATCGCGCGGGCGTTCTCGCCGGCGGTCTTCGCGGCCCTCGGGTCGCGCTCCACCAGCAGCACGGACGCGGCGCCGCGACTGGCCGATTCGAGGCCGAGCGCACCGGAGCCCGCGTAGAGGTCGATGACCGTCGCGCCGTCGAGGGCGTCGCGCGCCTCGAGCGCCGAGAAGATCGCCTCGCGCACCCGGTCGCTCGTGGGTCGCGTGCCGGCGCGGGGGACCCGCAGGGTGAGCGATCCGGCGAAGCCGGCGATGATCCTGGTCACCGTTCCGAGCATAGGACTCGCGCCGAGGGCTGGGAGCCCCCCGGAAGCCTGAGCCGTTTTCCGGTTCGCACTGCGAGAATCACCAGTTATGACGTCCCTCGATGAGACCCGCTCCGCAGTCGGCACGGCATCGGACCGCGGTGCGGCTCCCGGGTCGGCGATGACCCGCGAGGAGTTCAGCGCCCACTGCGCCGCGATCCTGAAGAACCTGTGCAGCGTGATCGACGGCAAGGACGCCGAGGTCTCGATGGCCCTGACCGTGTTCCTGGCGGGCGGCCACCTGCTGATGGAGGACGTCCCCGGCACCGGCAAGACCGTGCTGGCGAAGTCGCTGGCGGCCTCCGTGGGCGGCACCGTCGCGCGGATCCAGTTCACCCCGGACCTCCTGCCCTCCGACGTCACCGGCGTCTCGGTCTTCAACCAGGCCACCCGCGACTTCGAGTTCAAGCCCGGCCCGGTGTTCGCGAACGTGGTGATCGGCGACGAGATCAACCGCGCCTCGCCCAAGACCCAGTCGGCGCTGCTGGAGTGCATGGAGGAGCGCCAGGTCTCGGTCGACGGCGTGACGCACATCCTGCCGCGGCCGTTCGCCGTGGTGGCGACGCAGAACCCCGTCGAGATGGAGGGCACCTACAGCCTCCCCGAGGCGCAGCGCGACCGCTTCATGGCGCGGCTCTCGCTCGGCTACCCCGACGAGCGCGCCGAGCTCGAGATGATCCGCACCCGTGACGCCGCGAGCCCGCTGGAGGAGCTGCGCCAGGTCGTCGGCCACGACCAGCTCGCCCGGATGATGGACTACGTCCAGTCGATCTACGTCGCCCCGCCTGTGCAGGAGTACGTGGTGGCGATCATGCAGGCGACCCGCATCGATCCCGAGCTGCGCCTCGGCGGCAGTCCGCGCGCGACCCTGCAGCTGATCGCCGCGGCCAAGGCGCTCGCCGCGATCAACGACCGCGACTTCGTCGTCCCGGACGACATCGACGTGCTCGCGGTGCCGGTGCTCGGCCACCGGCTCCTGCCCGCCACCCGGCTCCCCGGCCGCTCCGGCACCGGCGCCTCGCACTCCGTCACCGAGATCGTCCAGCGCATCGTCGCCGCCACCCCCGTCCCGTTCAGCGGCCGTGCCGACTGAGCCGCGCGGTCCCCGGTCCGGCGCGCCCCTGTCTCGCGAGCCCGAGCGGCGCGGAGCGGAGCGCCGGACGCGGCGCGTCGGCGCGCTCCCGGCCGTCCGCGGGGTCGCGCTCACCCTGCGCGGCGGGGCGCTGGTCGTGCTCGGCGTGCTCGGGATCGTCGTCGCGCCGATCATCGAGTTCCGCGAGCTGCTCTTCGTCGGGATCGTCCTCCTCGGCCTGCCCGTCGCCGCCGTCCTCGCGCTGCTCGCCGTGACGCCCGTGCTGCAGGTGCAGCGGCGCTTCGCCCCGCAGGTCGTCGCGGTCGGCGACGTGGTCGACGTCGACGTCGTCCTCGACAACCGCGGCGCGGCGCTGCGGGCCGGTGCCCGGGCGGAGGACCGGCTCGACCGGGTCGAGCGCGGTCTCGTCTCCGGACGCACCGTCGCCCGCGGCGCGTTCACCCTGCCGGCGGTCGCACAGCGGGGCAGCGGCTCGAGCCGGGTCCGCGCGCGCTACCGCCTCCCCGCGGGACGGCGCGGCATCCACCGCATCGGCCCGCTGCGGCTCCTCCGCGGCGACCTCTTCGGCCTGGCGGTCCGCGAGACGATCGCGGGCGCGGCGCAGCCCTTCGTGGTCACTCCGCGGGCCGTCCCGCTGCAGAGCGACGTGCTCGACGCCCACGGCGCCGGCGGCTCCAGCCCGGTCGCCCACGCGACCGCCGGGGCCGGGACCGACGACGTGATCCCGCGCGACTACCGCCCCGGCGACGCCATGCGCCGCGTGCACTGGCGGGCCAGCGCCCGCTCCGGCGAGCTCAAGGTCCGCCAGGACGAGCAGAACACCGACCCGCACGCCTGGATCCTGCTGGAGACGCGCGCCGCCCGCATCCTCGACGAGCGCGGCGGCGACGAGCGCCTCGAGTGGGCGGTCTCGATGACCGCCTCGCTCGCGGTGCACCTGCTCGAGCGCGGCTTCGAGACGCACCTGATCGAGACCGGCGCGCCCGACCAGGCCGTCCGCTCCGAGGACGAGCGCGAGGCAGCGCACGACGTGCTGCTGCGCCTGGCCGAGCTCGCCCCCGCCGCCGAGTCCGTCGAGGCGGTCGGCCGCATCGCGGCCGAGATGCGCGACGCCGGCGGCAGCCGCCCGGTCTTCGCCGTCCTCTCCCGGCTGCACGAGGAGGACCTGGCGGCGCTCGCCTCCCTCACCGCCCACGCCCGCCCGGCCGTCGCCTTCCTCGTCGGCGGCACGCCCGAGGAGGAGGCAGCGCTGGCCTCCCTCGGCTGGTACCCCGTCCCGGTCACCCCGCGCACCGCCGTCGAGGAGGCGTGGGCGCAGGCCCTCGCGCTCCGGGTGGTCGCGTGAGCCGCCGCGGGCGCGACGCCCGCTCGGGCTCGGTCCTGCTCTCCGTCCTGCTCTGGCTCTCGCTCGTCACCGCGTCCTCCGGCATCGGCCGCCTGCTCGAGGGGATCGGCTGGCTCGTCCAGCTGGCCGTCGCGGTCGGCGTCGTCCTCGCCGTCCCGGCCGCCGCGCGCGCCGTCCGCGCTCACCCGGTCGTCCCGCCGATCCTCGGCACCCTGGCCGCCGTCGGCGTGCTCACCGCGATGTTCGTGCCCGGACGGGCGCTGCTCTTCCTCGTCCCGACGCCGGGAGCGATCGCCGACGCGCAGACACTCGCCCAGGCCGGCTTCACCTCGATCGCCGAGCAGGGCCTGCCGGCGGTCGCCGACAACGGCATCGCCTTCCTCCTCGTCGGCGGTGTCGTCGTGCTGGCCTGGGCCGCCGACCTCTTCGCCTTCTCGGTGCGGCTGCCCGCGCTCGCCGGTCTCTTCCCCGCCACCCTGCTGGCGGTGCCGGCCGTCATCGACCCAGCCGACGTCTCCTGGCCGAGCCTGCTGCTCACGGCGCTGGTCTATCTCGGGATCCTCGCGGTCAGCGCCCGTCCCGAGCGCCGCGCGCCGCGCGGGGGCTCGCTCGGCGCTGCCGTGCCGTCGATCGCGATGGCCGGGGTCGTCGTGATCGCCGCCGGGCTCGTCGCCGGCTCCGCGGGCGGCTTCACCCGCGTCTCCACGCCGTCCGGGGTCTCGGGCACGCTCTTCAACGGCTCCATCGACCCGGTCGTCGCCCTCGGCGCCGATCTCCGCCGCCCCAACCCGGTGACCGTGCTGCGCTACTCGACCGACTCCGACCTCCCGGTCTACCTCCGGGTGCTCACCGTCTCGGACTTCGAGGGCGAGGACTGGGCGCCGAGCGACACCGAGGAGACCGCGGACATCGCCGCTCCCATCGCTCCCGCCGGTCTCGGCGAGGCCGTTCCGCGCGAGACCGAGGAGGTCGACGTCTCGGTCGAGACCCTCCGCAGCCGCTGGCTGCCGGTGCCCTACCCGGTCTCCGAGCTCAGCGGGGTCGGCGACGGCTGGCTGCAGGACGTGCAGGACGGCTCGATCCGCGGCGACGCGACCACCCGCGCGGGCGACGAGTACCAGGTGCAGGCGCTGCGCCTCGAGCCCGATCCCCAGCAGCTCCTCGACGCGCCCGTGCCCACCGGGTTCGAGCGCTACCTCTCGCTCCCGGAGGACGTGCCGGAGATCGTCCGCAGCACGGCGACGGAGGTCACGGCGGACGAGGTCACCGCCTACGACCGGGCCCGCGCGCTGCAGACCTTCTTCCGCTCGTCCGAGTTCCGCTACTCCGAGGACACCCCCGCCGAGGAGGGCTACGACGGCGACGGCGTCGGCGTGCTCGCCTCCTTCCTCGAGGTCCGCGAGGGCTACTGCGTGCACTTCGCGTCGGCGATGGCCGTGATGGCGCGGGAGCTGGGGATCCCCTCCCGGCTCGCCATCGGCTACCAGCCCGGCTCGGTCGTGCCCTCGCCGGGCACCGAGCTGACCAGCTACCGCGTGCAGTCGTCCGACCTGCACGCCTGGCCGGAGCTGTACTTCGAGGGCGTCGGCTGGCTGCCGTTCGAGCCGACGCCGAGCCGCGGGGCCCCGGCCTCGTACACGCTGCCGAGTGCGACGACCTCCGCCCCGTCGACGACCCCCGGGGCCGCAGCGAGTGCTGCGCCCGGCGCGGAGCCCGGCGAGACGGCGACGCCGACTCCCACCGCGTCGACCGCGACGGCGACGCCCGGGGCCCTCGGCGGCTCCACGGCGTCCACCGCCCCGGTCGTCACGCTCTGGTCGCTGCTGGTCCTGCTGCTGCTCGTGCCCTGGCTCCTGCGCGTCGTCCAGCGCGCCGTCCGCCGGCGCCGGGCGGCCGACGGCTCTCTCGAGCCGGCCTGGGCCGAGCTGGTGGCGAGCGCGCGCGACCTCGGTGTCCCGGTCGAGGACGGCGAGTCGCCGCGAGCCCAGGAGGCTCTGATCGCCGATGCCCTCGGCGAGGACGAGGGCGCCCGCTCGGCGCTGCGGGAGCTCCGGCAGGGGGTCGAGCGCGTCCGCTACGCGCCGGTGCTCGCGGAGCAGTCCGCAGGCTGGCGCGCGGCGACGACGGTGGTCGCCGGACTGCGCTCCTCCGTCGGCCCCGGCCGCCGCCTGAGCGCGGCCGTCGCGCCGCGATCGGTCCTCCCGGGCCTCGCGCGGGCCCGGCGTCCGAGGTCCGACCTATGATCGTCGGGTGATCCCGGACCCCCTCGACGCCTCGCTCGCGCCGCTGATCGGCCCGCGCACGGCCAAGCCGATCGAGAAGGCGTTCGGCTACCGCACGGTCGGCGAGCTCCTCGGCCACTACCCGCGCCGCTACGCCAAGCGCGGCGAGCTGACCGACGTGTCGCGGCTGCCGGTGGGCGAGAACGTGACGATCGTCGCCGAGGTCCGCGAGGTGCGCTCCCGCGAGATGAAGAACCGTCGCGGGGGACTGCTCGAGGTGATCATCTCGGACGGCACCGGCACCCTCTCGCTGACGTTCTTCGGCCAGCCCTGGCGCGCCGCGCAGCTGCGCCGGGGCGTGCGCGGCATCTTCGCCGGGACCGTGTCGATGTTCCGCGAGACGAAGCAGCTCACCCACCCCGACTACCGGCTCTTCGACGACGAGGAGGTCACGGCGCACGGCCCGATCGCGAAGTCGGCGCTCACGAAGGACTGGACCGAGCGGCCGATCCCGATCTACCCCGCGACCAGCACGATCGCGAGCTGGCAGCTGCAGGCGGCGATCGACGTGGTGCTCGACGACCTGAAGTACGTGCAGGACCCGATCCCCGCCGAGGTGCGCGCGAACCGCAAGCTGCTCGACCTCGGCGCCGCGCTCGAGCTGATCCACCGGCCGCAGCGCGAGGGCGAGGAGATCCCGGCGCGCGACACCCTGCGCTTCCATGAGGCGTTCCTGCTGCAGCTGGCCCTGCTCGAGCGGCGGGCGGCGGCGCGCTCGACCCCGGGCACTCGGCGGGTCGCCGAACCCGGCGGTCTGCTCGAGCGCTTCGACGCCGCGCTGCCGTTCACGCTGACCGACGACCAGAGGACGGTCGGCCGGGAGATCGCCGGCGACCTCGCGGCCGAGTCGCCGATGTCGCGGCTCGTGCAGGGCGAGGTCGGCTCGGGCAAGACCCTGGTCGCGCTGCGGGCCATGCTCGCGACGGCCGAGAGCGGCGGGCAGTCCGCGCTGCTCGCACCCACCGAGGTCCTCGCCGGTCAGCACCTGCGCTCAATCGTGCGCACCCTCGGGCCCGAGCTGGCGGCGGAGCTCTCGCCGACCCTCCTGACCGGCGGCCTCGGCGCCGCGGCCCGGCGCGCTGCCCTGCTGCGGATCGTCTCGGGAACCGCGAGGATCGTGGTCGGCACGCACGCCCTGCTCGGTGACAAGGTCTCGTTCTACGACCTCGGCCTGGTGGTGATCGACGAGCAGCACCGCTTCGGCGTCGACCAGCGCGACGCGCTGCGGCGGAAGGGGGCGCAGCCGCCGCACGTGCTCGTGCTGACCGCGACGCCCATCCCACGGACGGTCGCGATGACCGTCTTCGGCGACCTGGACGTCTCGACGATCCGCGAGCTGCCGGCCGGCCGACCGGGCATCACCAGCCACGTGGTGCCGCTGGCCGATCACCCCGCCTGGATCGCCCGGGCCTGGGAGCGGGCCGAGGAGGAGATCCGCAAGGGCCACCAGGTCTACCTCGTCTGTCCGGCGATCGAGCCGGGGGAGGCGGCGGAGGGTCCGCTCGCCGGCGAGGACGAGCCCGCGGCCACCCCGCTGTCGACGGTGTCGGAGACGATCGAGGGCGTCCGCGGGCACGCCCTGCTCGGGAAGCGGCGCTCGGCCGCCCTGCACGGCCGGATGACGGCGGAGGAGAAGGACGCCGTCATGCGGGCCTTCGCGGCCGGCGAGATCGACGTCCTCGTCTCGACGACGGTCATCGAGGTCGGCGTCGACGTGCCGAACGCGTCGATGATGATCGTCCTGGACGCGGAGCGGTTCGGCGTCTCGCAGCTGCACCAGCTGCGCGGCCGGATCGGGCGCGGCGGGGTGCCCGGCGTCTGCCTCTTCGTCACCGCGGCCGAAGCCGGGACGACCGCGCGCGAGCGGGTCGAGACCGTCGCGGCGACCCTCGACGGCTTCGAGCTGGCCGAGGCCGACCTCGAGCTGCGCCGCGAGGGCGATGTGCTGGGCGATTCGCAGTCCGGCGGGCGCTCCTCCCTGCGCCTGCTGCGCGTCGTGCAGGACTCCTGGCTCATCCTCGAGGCCCGGGTGCTGGCCGAGCGGCTGCTCGAGACCGATCCGGTGCTCGCCACGCACGACCGCCTGCGCGCCGCGCTCGAGCGGCGCGTGCAGGAGCGCGACCGCGAGTTCCTCGGCAAGAGCTGACCCCCGACGGGGTGGTCGGGGCCGGCCGGCCCGCCGGGGCGCCCGATACGCTGGGGGCATGGCCCGCATCGCCGTCGTCCCCGGCTCGTTCGACCCCGTCACCCTCGGGCATCTCGACGTCATCGAGCGCGCCGCGCGCCTCGTCGACGAGCTGCACGTCGTCGTCGTGCACAACCCGTCCAAGACCGCGCTGCTGCCGATCGCGCAGCGCGTGGCGCTGATCGAGCAGTCGATCGCCGAGGCCGGCATCGAGGGGTCGATCGTCGTCGCCTCCTGGAGCATGGGCCTGCTCGTCGACTACTGCACCGACGTCGGCGCGAGCATCCTGGTGAAGGGCATCCGCTCGCAGGTCGACGTGGCCTACGAGACGCCGATGGCGATCGTGAACCGGAATCTCGCGCACGTCGAGACCGTCTTCCTCCTGCCGGACCCCGCGCACGCCCACGTCTCCTCCTCGCTGGTGCGCCAGGTGTCGGGACTGGGCGGCGACGTCTCGCCCTACGTGCCGCCGGCCGTCGCGGCGTACCTCGCCTCCTGACCGCCCGCTCGCACGGTCCGGGCCCGGGCCGCAAGCGCCCCGGGGGCGTGCGCTCCGCGTCTCCGGCGCCTGGGACAATGGCGGGATGAGTGCGATGCGCGTGGCGGCCTGGGTCCTCGAGGGCATCCCCGAGGTGGTCCCGGGGGACGACCTGCTCGAGCTGATCCTCGCGGCGGTCGCGGCCGCTCCCGAAACCGACCGTCCCGTCGACGGCGACGTCCTCGTGGTGACCAGCAAGGTGGTCTCGAAGGCCGAGGGCCGGGTCGTCGCGGCCGACGACCGCGAGGACGCCATCACCGCCGAGACGGTCCGCGTCGTCGCCACCCGCGCGCACGCGCACGGCGTCACCCGGATCGTGGAGAACCGCCTCGGCATCGTCCAGGCCGCGGCGGGGGTCGACTCCAGCAACGTCGCGGAGGGCACCGTCCTGCTGCTGCCCGAGGATCCGGACGCCTCGGCCCGCGCGCTCTGCGCCGGTCTGCGCGAGCGGCTCGGTGCGCGCGTCGGCGTCGTCGTGAGCGACACGCTCGGCCGTGCCTGGCGGGTCGGCCAGACCGACGCCGCGATCGGCGCGGCCGGCCTGCTGGTGATCGACGACCTGCGCGGCGCCGTCGACGCGCTCGGCCGGACGCTCGCGGTGACCATGCCCGCGGTCGCCGACGAGATCGCTGCGCTCGGCGACCTGGTGAAGGGCAAGGCGACCGGGCACCCCGTCGCCGTCGTCCGCGGCCTAGACCGCTTCGTCAGCGGCCTCGATGCACCGGGCGCCCGCACGCTGACCCGCACCGGTCCGGACGACATGTTCCGCGTCGGCGCCGACGAGGCGCACGCGGAGGGCTACGCCGAGGGCCACGCGGCGGGGCTCGCGGCAGCGGCCGGGCGGGTGGCGTCGTGAGCGGCGCCTGGACCGCCGTCGTCGTCTACCGGGGCCGCGGCACCTCCAAGACCCGCCTCGAGCTCGTGGCGCGCTCCGCCCTCGCCGAGGCGTTCCTCCTCGACACCCTGGCCGCGGTCGGCGCGGCGGAGTCCGTGGGCGCCGTCGTCCTCGTCACCTCCGACATGTCCGCGGCGGAGCGGGCCGCGCTCGAGCACCCCGGACTGCACGTCGTCGGCGATCCCGGGCAGCTAAATCCCGCCGTCGCTGCGGGCATCGCGGCGGCGCAGGACCACCGCCCCGGCTCGCCGGTGATCGCGCTGACCGCCGACCTGCCCGCGCTCACCGCCGCGGATCTCGACGCCGCGCTCGCCGCCGCCGGCGACGACCCGGCGATGGTCGGCGACCGCGCCGGCAGCGGCACGACCGCGCTGCTCCTGCCCGGCGGGACCGGCCCGGAGCCGGCCTTCGGTCTCGACTCGCGGGAGAAGCACGTCGCTGCCGGCTACCGCGTGCTCGGCCTGCCCGAGTCCTCGACGCTGCGGCTGGACGTCGACACCGTCGACGACCTGCGCCACGCCGAGTCGGTCGGGGTCGGCGCGTGGACCGCGCGAGAGCTCTCCGACGCGGCCTGAGCGCTCGGGACACGTCAGTCGGCGAGCAGTCCCTCCTCGAGGGCCGAGGTCAGTGCACGGTCCACGGTGAGCGGCTCTCCGTCCACCGAGCGGATCGGCACGGCGCGCCGGGTGCTCGACACCAGCCAGGCCGCGTCGGCACCGGCCAGCGCCGCGACGGGCAGGTCCCGCCGCGCGGAGGAGAGGCCGCGCCTCTCGCCGATCGCCAGCACTCTCGCCACCGTCGTCCCGTCGAGGATCCCGGCGCCGGCGGCGGGCGTCACGAGCACCCCGTCCGCGAGCAGGACGAGACTCGAGGTCGCGCCCTCGAGCAGGAGGCCGTCGCTCGTGCGCCAGACCACGTCGTCCGCGCCCCGCCGCTTCGCCTCGCGCAGTGCGGCGCGGGTGACGGCGCCGGAGGTCGTCTTGACGCCGCCCAGCAGCCAGGGCGCCTCGTCCTGAACCCCGTACGGGTAGCCGCGGTCGAGCACGGCGACGGCGACGCCCCGGGCGCGCAGCTCCGAGGAGTCGGCGGTCGGCTCCGCACGGACCGTGGCCCGCGCCGTCGTGGCGTCCCGGTAGCCCGCGACCAGCCGGATGCTGAGTTCCTCGACCGCGTCGTGCTCGGCGACCGCGAGGGCGATCGCGGCGGACCACGCCGCCGCGGACGGGATCTCGAGCCCGACGGCCGCGGCGGAGGCCGCGAGGCGTGCCAGGTGCTCCTCCTGCCCGCGGGCTCGGCCACGGATCACGGCCAGCGTCTCGAAGACGCCGTCGCCGCGCAGGTAGCCCGGCTCGTCGACGCGGACGAGGCCGGCCCCGGCTTCGCGGAGCAGGGGAGTGCCGGAGTCGTCGATCTCGACGAGGACGGGGGAGGTCATCTCCCCATCCTGGACCGCCGGGCGGCTCGGCGTGCTCCTCAGCGGGTGGTCAGACCGCGCGCCACGTCCTCGGCCGTGAGCAGCTCGCGCAGCGGCTCCGCGCGCGCTCCGGCCGCGCCGAGGACGTCGACGGCGGCGAGGGCGTCGAGGTCGAGACCCGTCGGCCCGGCCAGGCTCGACACCGCGACCTGGAAGGTCCGGTAGGCGCCGAGCGGGGCGAGGCCCTCGCGGTCCTCGCCGTCGACGATCCGGCGCACCAGCGCGGTCTGGTCGAGCAGGTACGCGCTCGCCGCGAGGGTGGTGCCGTCGGGGCTCCAGGCCGCGATCTTCCAGAACCGCAGCGGGATGCCGATGCCGCGGTAGACCGGGTCGCCCTCGGCCAGCACCGGCCCGGTGAAGACGTCGATCCGGGCGCGGTTCGCCTCCGCGTACTCGAGGACGAGGTCCTCGAGGCCGAGCCACAGCTCCTTGGACTGGTTGAAGCCGCTGGCCTGCGGCGCCGCGTTCGTGTAACAGAAGCTGTCGACGTTGCCGGCGCGCGCCTCGGCCGGCTCGCCCCAGACGGGGTCGCGGCGGCGGACGAGGTGGCCGCGGTCGAAGTCGTTCCGCGCGTACACCTCCGGCCCGGTCTGCTCGCTCGCGGGCACGCGCTCGTCGAGGTGCCAGTCGTCGCCGCGGCCGAGGTCGAGCAGCCGCGCCCCGTCGATGTTCACCGCGGTCGAGAGCGCGAGCCGGCGCTCCGGGGCGAGGAGCACCTCGAAGTGCGTGTACGGCAGCTGCCGCACCACGCGGGCGCCGGAGGGACGGGGTGCCGTGAGCGGGGCGCCGAGGAAGCCGGGATCGAAGCCGCTCACTGGTCGACCTCCGCCGTCGGGGTGACGGTGGGCGTCGCGGTCGGCAGCGGCGTCGGAGTCACGGTCGGCTCCGCGGTGGGCTCGGCCGTCGCGGTCGGAGCCGTGGTCGCCGTGGGAGCGGGCGCCTGCGTCGCGGGAGCGGGCACCAGGGCGCCGTTGCTCACCAGCAGCGTGATGCTGGAGTAGCGGGCGATCGTCGTCCCGGCGCCCGGGTCGGTGCCGGCGACGGTTCCGGCGGGCGTCGCGGCGTCGACGGTGGCGCCCTCCTCGACGTCGAAGCCGAGGTCCTCGAGCACCTCCGTCGCGTCGTCGACGGACTGCCCGGCGACGTTCGGCACGGCGATCTGCCGGCCGTTCAGCAGTGCGCTGCTCGGCTCGGCGAAGTCGTCTCCGCCGTACTTCTCGTCGGCGGCCGTCATCACCCTGTTCCAGATGTAGTGGCGGATGTTCGACGCGTAGGGCCGCGACTCCAGGTCCGAGTTCGGGAAGCGCACCTCGCGCATCGAGACGTGGCCGTCGATGTTGCCGACCCAGACGACGGTCGCGACGCGAGAGCTCGCGCCGTCGATCCAGGTGGATTCGGCGTTGTCGGTGGTTCCGGTCTTGCCGATGTGCTCGATCCCGTCATCGGGATCCGACTGGGCGGCCGTACCGGACGTGACGACGCGCTGGAGCGCGTAGTTCGCCACGGCGGTCAGCTCGGGCGAGAGTGCCTGGTTGCAGGTCGACGTCGGCGGCTGCACGCCGACTCCGGTCGCATCCGTGATGGAGTCGATCGCGATGGCCGAGCAGGCGGAGCCGTTGTTGGCGAATCCGGCGAAGGCGGTGACCATCGAGATCGGCGAGATCAGGGTGTCGGAGCCGAGGATCGAGGACGGCTTGTAGTCGATCACGCCGCCGTCCGCCGCCTTCACTCCGAAGGCGACCGCCTGGTCGCGGATCGCGCAGAGATCGAGCTGCTGCGCCATGGAGACGAAGACGGTGTTGATCGAGCGCATCGTGCCCTCGAGGACGCTGTAGGTGCCGTTCTCGTTGTCGTCGTTGCCGACCGCGGGATAGGAGAGGTCCTCGCCGCCGTTCGGGTCGCAGCTCGCCGTGAAACCGGAGAAGCCGCGCTCGCGGCCGTTCACCGTCTCATAGAGCGTGTGCCCGTTGGCGAGCCACTGCGCGAGGGTGAAGACCTTGTAGGTCGACCCCACCTGGAAGCCGGCGGAACCGCCGTAGGCCGTGTCGGTGTTGAAGTTGATCGCCGAGAAGTTCGCTCCGTTCACGGAGCCGGCGGCGTCGTAGTCCTTGTTCTGCACCATCGCCAGGACGCGGCCCGTGCCCACCTCCATCGAGACGGTCGAGCTGCCGATGTTGACGTCGTTCGTGGGCACCTTCGGCACCGCGGCGTTCGTGGCCGCCGTCGCGACGTCCTGGAGCTCGCGGTCGAGCGTCGTGTAGATCTTGTAGCCGCCGCGCTGGAAGTTGGCGAAGCGGGTGTTCTCGTCGTCGCCGAAGGCGGGGTCGTTCTGGATCACCCGGGTCACGTAGTCGCAGAAGAAGGCGGCGTTGCCGGCCTGCTGGCAGCCCGTGGGCGTCTCCTTGATCGCCGGGACGACCTCCTCGGCCACCGCCGCGTCGTGGTCGGCCTGGGAGATCTTCCCCTCCTCGAGCATCCGGTCCAGGACGTAGTCGCGCCGGACCTTGTTCTCCGGGATGTTCTCCGGCTGGTCGATGCGGAGGCCGTTGGGGTTGTTCACCGTCGCGATCAGGCTGGCGGCCTGAGCGAGCGAGAGCGTCGCCGCGGTGCTGGAGAAGTAGTACTCGGCCGCGGCCTGGATCCCGTAGACCTGCCCGCCGAAGCCGGCGATGTTGAGGTAGCCCAGCAGGATGTCGTCCTTGCTGTACTTCTTCTCGAGGTCGACGGCGAGCTTCATCTCCTTGAGCTTGCGCGCCGGCGTCGTGGCGGTCGCCTCGTCGTAGGCGGCCTGCGAGGCGGCGGCGTCGGTGTCGCTGAGCGCCTCGGCCTTCTGCACGAGGACGTTCTTGACGTACTGCTGCGTGATCGAGGACCCGCCCTGCAGATCGCCGCCGACCACGTTGCTCAGCACCGCGCGGATCGTGCCCTGCAGGTCGACGCCGCCGTGCTCGTAGAAGCGCGGGTCCTCGGTCGAGACGGCCGCGTCCTTCACGAACTGGCTGACCTGGTCGAAGGCCACCTCCTCGCGGTTCTGCGCGTAGAAGGACGCGAGGAGACCGTCGGTCCCGTCGGCGTTCTTCGCGTAGATCTCCGTCTTCTGCGCCAGCTGGCCCAGCTCGAGGTACTCGGGCACGGTCTCGAAGAGGCCGATCGGGTTGTTGGCGGCGAGCCCGGTGACGGCGAGGGCGGGAGTGACGCCGACGGTGATCAGCAGCCCTCCGGCCAGGCTCGCTCCGACGACACCGAGGACGCGGGCGAGCACGCCGCTGCGGGCGGTTCCTTGCGCAGACATGGCTACGAGAGTAGGCGACGAGTCTGTACCGGCGGTGCCGCGCTGCGCCGCGTCGGCTCGGAGTACGGTGAGCGGATGAGCCGGCAGCAGCGATGAGCACCTCCGCAGACACCGCGACGAGCCGCCCGCGCGCGGTCCTCGTGGTCGCGATCCTCGCCTCCTTCGTGGCGTTCCTCGACGGCACCGTCGTCAACGTGGCACTGCCCGCGATCACCCGCGAGCTCGGCGGCGGGCTCGCCGTGCAGCAGTGGGTGGTCGACGGCTACCTGATCACCCTCGGCGCGCTGATCCTGGTCGCCGGCTCGCTGGCCGACCGGATCGGGCGCGCCCGCAGCATGACGATCGGCCTGATCGGCTTCGGCGTCACCTCGCTGCTCTGCGCGCTCGCGCCGACGGCGGAGGTGCTGATCGTCGCGCGGATGCTCCAGGGCGCCGCCGGGGCGATCCTCGTGCCCAGCTCGCTCGCGCTGATCATCGCGACGGTCCACGGCGCCGCGCAGGCGAAGACCATCGGCGCGTGGACCGCGTGGACGGGCACGGCGACGATCGCGGGCCCGGTGATCGGCGGGCTGCTGGTGGACGCCGGCTCCTGGCGCTACGTCTTCGCCCTCAACCTCCTCCCGATCGCGGTGACGCTGCTGCTCCTGCGGCGGCTCGGCCACGTCGACTCCGGCACCCGGGTGCCGATCGACGGCGTCGGCGCGGTGCTCGGCGTGATCGGCCTCGGCGGGCCGGTGTTCGCGCTGATCGAGCAGGAGCGGCTCGGCTTCGGGAACCCGCTGGTGCTCGTGGCCCTGATCGGCGGTCTGGCCGCCCTGGTCGCCTTCGTGCTCTGGGAGCGGCGGACGCCGAACCCGATGCTGCCGCTCTCGCTGTTCGCCTCGCGCAACTTCGCGGTCGGCAACGTCTCGACGGCGTTCGTCTACGGGGCGCTCTCGTTCGGCTTCTTCGCCCTGGGTCTCTACCTGCAGCAGGGGCTCGGCTTCTCGGCCACGCTCGCCGGCCTCGCCACGCTGCCGCCGACGATCCTGCTCCTGCTGCTCTCGCAGGTCGCCGGCTCTCTGACGGCGCGGTTCGGGCCGCGGCTGTTCATGGGTGTCGGACCCCTGGTGGCCGGCGTCGGCTTCCTGCTGCTGGCCGGCGTCCGTCCGCCGGCCGACTACGCCACCCAGCTGCTGCCCGGCATCCTGCTCTTCGGGCTGGGCCTCGCGATCACCGTCGCCCCGCTCACCTCCACCATCCTCGGCGCGGTCGACAGCCGGCACAGCGGAGTCGGCTCCGCCATCAACAACGCGGTCTCGCGGATCGCCGGTCTGGTCGCGATCGCCGCCACCTCGCTGATCGTGGGCGACACGCTCGACGCGGAGGGCTTCCGCCGCGCGGCGATCGCGACCGCTGTGCTGCTCTTCCTCGGCGGGCTGGTCTCACTGCTCGGCATCCGCAACCCGGTGCGCGACGCGGAGCAGACGGCCGCGCGCTGACAGGTTGGCCCCCCGGGCGGCTCAGCCGTCGAGCTCCGCGACGTCGTAGCCGAAGATCGCGCCGTCGGCGTCCTCCTCCGCGATGCCGGCGTAGGCGAAGCCGAACGGGTTCTCGCCGTCGACGATCGCGTTGTAGACGCCGTCGAAGGAGAAGCGGCCGGTCACCGGATCGACCGGGGTGAACCGGCCCGCGTCGCGGCGGAGATCGACTCGCTCGTTCGGGTCCGAGAAGTTCACGAACGCCTTCGAGGGCATCGGACCGCGCGAGATGGTGACGGTGCCGGTCAGCGGCGGGAACTCGACCCGGTCGCCGACACGGGTCCCGCGGTACTGGCGGGGGGTGAAGACGATCGTCCCGGTGATCTCCGTGGTCGAGGCCGCGGCGCCGGGGGAGGCGAGTGCGGCTCCGACCACGGGAGCGGCCCAGGCGCCGGCCAGCACGGTGCGGCGGCGGAGGGCGTCGGCGGGGGTGGGGGCGTCGGTCATCGGTGTCTCCTGTCGAAGGGCGCCTCCGGAGGGGCGCCGGCTCTGGCCGGGGATCGCGCGGATGCTGCGGGGCCGTCCTCAGTCTTCGTCGTGCTCCGCGCGGACTCGCCCGCGCCGTGGCGACCGTCTGTGCCCCTTCCGAGGGTGGAAGGCGGCGTGGAAGTGTCCATCAGTCGTCGGACAGGGGTCCCGCGTCGAAAAAGGTTGTCGCTACATGGAATACTTGATCCGTCGATGCGCTTGCATACATCGGACGGGGACGAGCTTCCCGCGCGATTCACACTCTCGAGGAGAAACCATGAGCGACACCACCACCATCCCCGGATACCGCGCCGGCACCTGGGTCATCGACCCCACGCACAGCGAGGTCGGCTTCAGCGTCCGCCACCTGATGATCAGCAAGGTCAAGGGCAAGTTCGAGCGCTTCACCGCCACCTTCACCACCGGCGAGAACCCGCTGGACTCCAAGGTCGAGGCCACCGCGGAGGTCGCCTCCATCAACACCAACGAGCCCAACCGCGACGGACACCTCCGCACCGGCGACTTCTTCGAGGCCGAGAAGTACCCCTCGATCCACTTCGTGTCGACCGCGGTCCGCGCGAACGGCGACGACTTCCTCGTCGACGGCGAGCTCACCATCAAGGACGTCACCAAGCCCGTGACCTTCGAGGTCGAGTTCGGCGGCTTCGGCTCCGACCCCTACGGCAACTACAAGGCCGGTCTGACCGCCAAGGCGACCATCGACCGCACCGACTTCGGTCTCACCTACAACGCCGCCCTCGAGACCGGTGGCGTGCTCATCGGCGAGAAGGTCACCATCACGCTCGACCTCCAGGCCGCGCACCAGGCGTAGTCCGTCCCACCACGACCGAGGCCGCCCCTCCCCACCCGGGGAGCGGGCGGCCTCGGTCGTCCGTGCGCCCACCTCCTGCTGATCGAGCAGCCCGCTCACCCCTGCTGATCGAGCTGCCCGCGGAGCGGGCGCGTCGAGATCCATCGTCGCCGGACGGCGGGTCTGCAGTCCCGCCCTGCTGGGGCCGGTAGGTCTCGATACGCCCCTGCGGGGCTACTCGACCAGCATGCAGTTGCGCCCCCGCGGAGCTGCTCGGCCGGCACGGCCTCCGGCACGGCCTCCGGCACGGCCTCCGGCACGGCCTCCGGCACGGTCAGAGGATGCCGAGCTCGGTCAGCTGCTCGGAGATGCCGGCGCCGTCCGGGGCGTAGACCCACGGGGTGCCGCTCGTCTCCGAGAGGTCGGCCGCCTTCGAGCGGCCGCCGGCGAGCACCGCCTCGCCGTTGGAGAGCTGGCGGATCGCGATCGCCGCGACCTTCTCGGGGTGCTCGTGCGCGAAGTCGGAGTAGATCTCCTCGTCGTGCTGCCCGTCGTCGCCGACCAGCAGCCAGCGGACGTCCGGGAACTCCATGGCGAGGCGGCGGAGGTTCTCCTCCTTGTGCTGCTTGCCGCTGCGGAACCAGCGGTCGTGCGTCGGCCCCCAGTCGGTCAGGAGCAGCGCGCCCGCCGGGTAGAGGTGCCGCGACAGGAACCGCGTCAGCGCCGGCGCGACGTTCCAGGCGCCGGTGGAGAGGTAGATGACGGGCGAGCCCTGGTTCTGCCGGGAGAAGCGGTCGAGGAAGACGGCCATCCCGGGCGTGGGCATCCGCGCGTGCTCGTCGAGCACGAAGGTGTTCCAGGCGGCGACGAAGGGCCGGGGGAGCGCCGTGACCATGACCGTGTCGTCGACGTCGGACACGACGCCGATCCTCGCCTCCGGCCGCACGATGAAGACGGGGGCCTCGACCGGCGCGCCGCCCTCGACGGTGAGGGTGATGCGGTGCCAGCCCGGCTCGAGCGTGATCGGGATGTCGGTGTCGATCACGCCGCCGCGGTCCGCGACCATCCGGTGGCTCTGCCCGTCGACCGAGACCGAGACGACCGCGCCGCTGATGTAGAGGCTCGTGAAGCTGCGCCAGCCGCGGACGCTCTCCACGGGCTGGACCTCCTCCGCCCCGGGCGGGGTGGGCCGGGTGTAGAGGACGCGCGCGAGCACGCGGAGCTGCTCGGTGGTGCCGTAGCCGGTGTAGGGGATGATCCGCGGCACGTAGCCCTTGCGCGTCACCCGGCGCATGCGCAGCGCGTGGATCCGGTCCTCGATGCGTGCGGCGCGGTGCAGGACCTCGGCCGCCCCGGCGCTCATCGGTTTGCTCTCGGGCGTCAGCGGCATCCGCCCAGTGTGCCAGACGGCCCCGGCAGCCGGACGCCCCCGTCCGGCGGGCGCCGCGCTGCGCCGGAGGAGGGGCGCCGGTCCGGCTCAGTCCTCGACGGGCTCGATCAGCTCCGGCCCGTTGCTGCCCACCGTGCCGACCGCGGCGCCGACGCGGTGCACGTCGAGCTCCTCGGCCAGCTCGGCCGCGCCGTCGGACGCCGCGCGCAGCAGCGAGCCGTCGCCCGGGGTGAGTGGGTCGAGCCAGTCCTCGATCAGCTCCGGCTGCAGCAGCACGGGCATCCGCTCGTGCACCTCGGCCACCGCGCCCGCGGACGGGCGCGTCAGGATCGTCGCCGACAGCAGCCACGGCGCCCCGGGCTCCGCCGAGCGCCACCACTCGTACAGCCCGGCGAACAGCACGAGTGCCCCGCCGCCCGGGGAGACGAACACGGGTGCCTTCGCGCCGTCGGCGCCGACCCGCCACTCGTACCAGCCGGAGGCCGGCACGATCGCCCGTCGCGCGGCGAAGGACTCGCGGAAGGAGGGCTTCTCGGCGACCGACTCGATCCGCGCGTTGAAGAGCGGCGCACCGGACGGATCCGCGGCCGAGCGGGGCACCAGGCCCCAGCGCGCTCCGGCCAGGCGGCGGCGCGGTGGCTCGCCCTCCTCCACGCCCTTCATCGACTCCGCGACGACGGCGATCCGCTGCGTCGGCGCGATGTTCCAGGACGGGCCCGGAAGATCCGCGCCGGGCTCGTCGATGTCGAAGAGCGCGACCAGGTCGGCGCTGGTCTGCGAGAGGACGAAGCGTCCGCACATGGGTCCTCCTGGGGTGCCGCTGCGCGCCCACCCTACGCGGGGCGAAGAAAGCGAGAGACATTCGGTGATTCGACGCGGACGGCACGTCCGCGTGCGTACGATTGTAGAAACCGATACCGAAGGAGCTTCGCCGTGCCGCTTGGAAACCTCGTCGATCGACCTTTCGGAGAGTCGCCTCAGGTCCGCAACGAGCCCGTCCAGGTCCGCAGCGCGGCCCGGCTGGCCTCCCTCCTCGACGCCGCCGCGGCCGTGGTCGACGAGGTCGGCTTCGACCGCCTGACCACCGCGATGGTGGCCGAGCGCGCGGGCGCCGCGATCGGCACCGTCTACCGCTACTTCCCCGACCGCATCGCCGTGCTCCAGGCGCTGCGCGAGCGCGCGCTCGAGCGCTTCCGCAAGAAGGTCATCACCGACATCCGCGAGAAGCACCCGGCGGACTGGTGGGGCGCCGTCGACTGCGCGGTCGACGCGTTCTGCGACATGCACCGCACCGAGGCCGGCTTCCGCTCGATCCGCTTCGTCGACACGATCCACGCCCCCGAGGTCGCGGGGGAGGCGTTCGAGGCCGGCTTCTTCGCCCGCCGCTTCGCCGAGATCCTCGCCTCCGAGTACGGCCTGCCCGGGGGCGCTCAGCTGTCGTTCCGCCTCGAGGTCGTGATCGAGGTCGCGGACGCCATGCTCACCCGCGCCTTCCTCATCGACCCGGCCGGCGACCAGCGCTTCATCGACGAGGCCCGGGTGCTGCTGCGCAACTACCTCTCGATGCACTACGGGCCGATCGAGGCCTGACCGCGACGGCCGCCGGCGGCCTAGCTCTTTCCACGCTCCGGTGCAACACTGCGCCATCCGGGTTGGCACGCGTCTCCGAATGATGTTTTGCTGATCGCCAGGTTCTGACCGGGACCACGGGACAGGGAAGAGCAGGACCGTGATCGAATTCCGCGGAGTGAGCAAGCAGTATCCGGACGGCACGCGGGCGGTGGACGACTTCTCGCTCGTGCTGCCCTCCCGGCAGACGACCGTCTTCGTCGGCTCGTCCGGCTGCGGCAAGACGACGATCCTGCGGATGATCAACCGCATGATCGAGCCGACCGGCGGCACGATCGAGATCGACGGCGAGGACATCTCCACGCTCCCGGCCGTCTCCCTCCGCCGCCGCATCGGCTACGTCATGCAGAACTCGGGCCTCCTGCCGCACCGCCGGGTGATCGACAACATCGCCACGGTGCCGCGCCTCAACGGCGTCGCGAAGAAGCCCGCCCACGACCGCGCGCTCGAGCTGATGGACACCGTCGGCCTCGACCGCTCCCTCGCCACTCGGTACCCCAGCCAGCTCTCCGGCGGTCAGCAGCAGCGCGTCGGCGTCGCGCGCGGTCTCGCCGTCGACCCCAACATCCTGCTGATGGACGAGCCGTTCGGCGCCGTCGATCCGCTCGTGCGCGCCGACCTCCAGCGCGAGACGCTCCGCCTGCAGCGCGAGCTCGACAAGACGGTCGTCTTCGTCACCCACGACATCGACGAGGCCTTCCTGCTCGGCGATCAGGTCGTCATCCTCGAGAAGGGCGGCCGGATCGCGCAGAAGGGCTCGCCCGCCGAGATCCTCGCGAATCCGGCCAGCGAATTCGTCGCCGGCTTCGTCGGCGCCGACCGCGGCAAGCGCTCGCTGTCGATCGAGGAGCGCGACGGCGCCCGGATCGTCGTCGACGGCGACGGGCGGCCGACCGGCGTCCTCCGCGCGCAGGACGGCGACGACGCGTGAACTGGGTCGTCAACAACACCGATCAGATCCTCGCGAACCTGCTGGCGCACCTCGCGCTCTCGGTCCCGCCGATCCTGCTCAGCTTCGTGATCTCGCTGCCGTTCGGCTGGGTCGCCAACCGCTACCGCTGGAGCCGCGGCACGCTGCTCACCGGGCTCGGCGTGCTCTACGCGATCCCGTCGCTGGCGATGTTCATCCTGCTGCCCGCGCTGCTCGGCATCCCGCTGCGCTCCACCGCGAACGTCATCATCGGCCTCACGCTCTACGGCATCGCGCTGATGGTGCGGACCACCTCCGACGCGCTCTCCGCGGTATCGGAGGACGTGACCCAGTCGGCCACGGCGATGGGCTACTCCGCCTGGGCTCGGTTCTGGAAGGTCGAGTTCCCGCTCGCCGGTCCCGTCCTGCTCTCGGGCCTGCGCGTGGTCACGGTGAGTACGGTCAGCCTGGTGACGGTCGGCGCGGTGCTGGGCATCCAGAGTCTCGGCCTGCTCTTCACCGACGGCTTCCAGCGCGGCATCCAGGGCGAGATCATCACCGGCATCGTGCTCACGATCGTGCTGGCCCTCGTGCTCGACGGGCTCCTCGTCCTGCTCGGGCGCCTGCTGATGCCGTGGACCACCCTCGACCGGAGCCGCTCCCGCCGCAGGAGCGCCGCGAGCGCGAAGGCGGTGACCGCGTGAACCTCATCGCCCAGGCCTTCGCCTGGATCGGCGACCCGACGCACTGGGAGGGCATCTACGGCATCCCGACCCGCGTCGCGCAGCACCTCGGCATCAGCCTCATCGTGCTGGTGATCGCCGCGGCCATCGCCATCCCGCTGGGCTACCTCATCGGCCACACCGGCAAGGGCAAGGGCATCGCGGTGCCCGTCGCCGGCGGCCTCCGCGCGCTGCCCACCCTGGGCGTGCTGGTGCTCGCGGCGATGAGCCTCGGTCTCGGCCTGGGCGCGCCGCTGATCGCACTGGTGATCCTGGCGATCCCGTCGATCCTCGCGGGCGCCTACTCCGGGCTCGAGGCGGTCGACCGCCGCACCGTCGACGCCGCGCGCTCCGTCGGCATGACGGAGTGGCAGATCCTGGCGAAGGTCGAGATCCCGCTCGGCCTGCCGCTGCTGATCGGCGGTCTCCGCGTCGCGGCGCTGCAGATCATCGCCACGGCGACGCTCGCCGACTACATCGGCGCCGGCGGTCTCGGCCGCTACATCTTCCAGGGCGTCAAGGCGGGCGACTACCCGCAGATGCTCGCGGGCTCGATCATCGTGATCGTGCTCACGCTGCTCAGCGAGGTGCTGTTCGCGGTCCTCCAGCGGATCGCCGTGCCCCGCGGCGTCGTGCTCGGCCTCGGCCGCGCCACGACCGAGCGCTCAGGTTTCCGCGCGTCGTCACTCCGACGCCGCGCGGTGGTGGGAATCCCCATCGACGAAGGGAAATAAGAGATGTTCACAGCAACCAAGAAGGGCCGTGTCGTTCTCAGCGCACTCGCGGTCGGCGCCGTGGTGGCGCTGGCAGGGTGCTCGTCCAGCGATCCGCTCGACGAAGGATCGGGAGCGACCGCCGGCGGCGACACCATCGTCATCGGCTCGCAGGACTACTACTCGAACGAGATCATCGCCGAGATCTACGCGCAGGCCCTCGAGGACGGGGGGATGACCGTGCAGCGCGACTTCCGCATCGGTCAGCGCGAGATCTACCTGCCCGAGATCGAGAGCGGCTCGATCGACGTGTTCCCCGAGTACGGCGGCAGCCTCCTGCAGGCGCTGGAGCCGGACACGACCGCGACCACGGCCGACGACGTCTACTCGGCGCTCACCGACGCCCTGCCCGACGGCCTGCGCGCGCTCGACGCCGCGGACGCGAGCGACCAGAACTCCTACACGGTCACCCAGGCCTTCGCCGACCAGTGGAACCTGACCGACATCGCCTCGCTGAAGAACGTCACCGACCCGATCGTGCTCGGCGGCAACTCCGAGCTGCAGACCCGTCCCTACGGGCCCGACGCTCTGCAGTCGAAGTACGGCATCGCCACGACGTTCCAGGCGATCGAGGACAGCGGCGGATCGACGACCGTCGACGCGCTGGCCAGCAACCAGATCCAGATGGCGAACATCTACACCGCCGACCCGAACATCGAGTCGAACGACCTGCTGCCCCTCGCCGACCCCGACGGCCTGTTCGTCGCGGACAACGTGGTGCCCATCGTCTCCGACAAGGTCGACGACGACGCCGCCGAGATCATCAACGGGGTCAGCGCGAAGCTGACCGCCGACGACCTCGTCGCGCTGAACTCCGAGAGCGTCAACGAGCAGAAGTCGGCCGCGGCCATCGCGACCGAGTGGCTCACCTCGGCCGGCCTGATCGGCTGACCCGACCCGCTCACGCCTGGAGGCGCGTCACTCGTCGAGGTGACGCGCCTCTGCGCGTGAGAGGAGCTTCTTGACCCCGATGACGACCAGCACGAAGACCACGATCGCCCCGACGAAGAGGTAGCCCGCGTAGTGCAGGCTGTCCGACAGCTCGCGGTAGCCGCCCGCCGCGGCGGCCCCGACGCCGACGTAGGCGAACGACCAGAGGATGCACGCGGGCGTCGTCCAGGCCATGAAGGTCCGGTAGCTCATGCCGCTCATCCCGACGGTGAGCGGGATGAGGGAGTGCAGCACCGGGAGGAAGCGCGAGAGGAAGACGGCGATGCCGCCGCGGCGCGCGAGGTAGCGCTCGGCCCGCAGCCAGTTCTTCTCGCCGAGGCGGCGACCGAGGCGGGAGCCGCGGATCCGCGGTCCGAACCAGCGGCCCAGGTAGAAGCCGACCGATTCGCCGCAGAGCGCCCCGACGATCACGGCGATCGCGAGGGCGACGAACTGCAGGGGGGACGTCACGCCGGTCGCGCTGACGATCACGACGGTGTCGCCCGGCACGATCAGCCCGGCGAGGATCGTCGTCTCGAAGAAGACGGCGAGGCCGGCCAGCAGCGTCCGCCAGACGGGCGGCACGCTCACGACGAAGGCGAGGATGCCGGTCAGAGCGTCGTTCACGGCCGCGTGCGCTCCGGCATCTCAGCGGACCCGCTTGAGCAGCGACCAGAAGGTCTCGACGATCGAGCCCATGTCGACCCGGTCGTCGAGCAGCCACTGCACCTGCAGGCCGTCGGAGAGCGCGGTGATCATCTTCGCCGCGAGCTCGGGGTCGATGTCGGCCGCGATGAGCCCCTCGCTCTGGTCCTCGCGGACGCGGGCGGCGAAGACCTCGTTGACCGTCCGGTAGCGCTCGATGAAGAACTCGTGCGCGGGGTGCGACTCGTCGGTCGCATCGGCGGAGAGCGTCGCGTAGAGGTGGACGAGACCGGGCACCTCGCTGTTGTGGCGGATCAGCTTCACGACCTGCTCGATCGCCTGATCGCCCTTCCGCTCCAGGTCGTAGACGGCGCGGTCGGTGTCGTCGCGCTTGCGGAGGACCTCGGCGAAGAGCTCCTCCTTCGAGTCGAAGTAGTGCAGGAGCCCCGCCTGCGTCAGGCCGACCTCCTCCGAGATCTCGCGCAGCGAGGCCTTGCGGTACCCCTGCCGCGAGAACACCTCCAGGGCGGTCTGCAGAATCTCCTCGCGCTTCGCGACACCCTTGGCGTAGCTCCCCTTGCTCGGCATCCCTCGATCGTAGGGGGCGCGGCCGAGCGGGAGCCGCGAGCGTCGCGCGGTGACGGCGCACGATCTCTCAGTGCGGACGCGGGACGCCGGAGCAGCTGTGAAAGACCTGTGAAGATGCGAGCTCGACAGCGCGAAGCGGGGTCGCGAGCGATCGCTCGCCGTCGAGAGGTCCGTCGCCGACCCTCTGACGGACGCGGGCGCTGCTCGACCGGACCCACGGGAGGAGATCTCTCGACGTCTAGACGCTCTGTCTCGACGTCGAGACGTCACTGACGCGCGGGTCGGCGGTGGGCGGCTCGGACCGCCCCGGAAGGGTGTCGCCGGGGGCCCCGCGGGAGGCGCACATCCGCCCCAGTACTGGGATCCGAGGGCATCGCGCCCCTTTGGTCGACCTAGGCTCGGAGCCGTGAACGAACTCCTGGACCCGCTCCTCCTGTCGCGCTGGCAGTTCGGCCTGACGACGATCTACCACTTCCTCTTCGTGCCGCTCACCATCGGCATGGCGCTCACAGTGGCGATCTTCCAGACCTGCTGGGTGCGCACCGGCCGCGTGCACTACCTGCAGCTGACGAAGTTCTTCGGCAAGATCTTCCTGATCAACTTCGCGATGGGCGTGGTCACCGGCATCGTCCAGGAGTTCCAGTTCGGGATGAACTGGAGCGACTACTCCCGCTTCGTCGGCGACGTCTTCGGCGCCCCGCTCGCCTTCGAGGGCCTGCTCGCGTTCTTCCTCGAGGCGACGTTCATCGGCCTCTGGATCTTCGGCTGGGACAAGCTCCCGGCGAAGCTGCACCTCGCGACGATCTGGCTGACCACGCTCGGCACGACGCTCTCGGCCTACTTCATCATCGCCGCGAACGCCTTCATGCAGAACCCGGTCGGCTTCCGGATCAACGAGGCCAAGGGCCGCGCCGAGCTCACCGACATCTGGGCCCTGCTGACCAACAAGGTCGCGCTCGCCGCGTTCCCGCACACGATCTTCGCCTGCTTCATGGTCTCGGCCGCGGTGATCGTCAGCGTCGCCGCCTACCACCTGTCGCGGAACCAGCACCTCGAGACGATGCGCCCGGCGCTGAAGTTCGGCGCCTGGATGATGCTGGTCAGCGGCGGCCTCACCCTCTTCACCGGCGACTCGCTCGGCCTCGCGATGGTCGACACGCAGCCGATGAAGATGGCGGCCGCGGAGGCGCTCTATAAGACGTCCACCGGCGTCGACGCCTCGTTCTCGGTCTTCACCTGGGGCACCCCCGACGGCTCGAGCGAGCTCTTCTCGATCCGCATCCCCTACCTGCTCTCCTTCCTCTCGACGCACACCTTCACCGGCACCGTCGAGGGCATCGACGACCTGCAGGCGCAGTACAGCGCGGTCTACGGACCGGGCGACTACACGCCGATCATCTGGGTCACCTACTGGTCGTTCCGCTGGATGATGGCGCTCGGCGTCCTCGCCATCGGCGTCGCCGCCGCCGGCCTCTGGTTCACCCGCAAGGGCCGCCAGCCGAAGCAGTGGATGTGGAAGATCGCGATCTGGGCGGCACCGCTGCCGCTGATGGCGATGATCGTCGGCTGGGTCTTCACCGAGATGGGCCGCCAGCCCTGGCTGGTCTTCGGCCTGCTGAAGACCGCGGACGGCGTCTCGCCCGGGGTCAGCGGCCTCGAGGTGCTGATCTCGCTGATCGCCTTCACCGCGATCTACGGCACCCTCGCGATCGTCGAGTTCCGGTTGATCAAGCGGGCGGCCCAGGCCGGCCCCGACGACGCCCCCGAGATCGACGAGGAGAGCGGTCGCCCGCAGCTCGTCGGCACCGTCTACTGAGAAGGGCACTGCGCACATGGACCTCGGATCGCTCGATCTCGCCACGCTCTGGTTCTGGATCGTCGCCGTCTTCTTCATCGGCTACTTCGTCCTCGACGGC
Source organism: Rathayibacter sp. VKM Ac-2927 (assembly GCF_022815525.1). Classification (NCBI taxonomy): domain Bacteria; kingdom Bacillati; phylum Actinomycetota; class Actinomycetes; order Micrococcales; family Microbacteriaceae; genus Rathayibacter; species Rathayibacter sp. VKM Ac-2927. Next base: position 127,888 of record NZ_JALGRT010000001.1, on the reverse strand, counting down.
TTCGACTTCGGCGTCGGGATGTCGCTGCCGTTCCTCGGCCGCGACGACACCGACCGCCGCGTCCTGATCAACACGATCGGGCCGGTCTGGGACCTCAACGAGACCTGGGTCATCGTCGCGGGCGCTGCGATGTTCGCCGCCTTCCCCGAGTGGTACGCGACGCTCTTCAGCGGCTTCTACCTGCCGCTGCTGCTGATCCTGCTGGCGCTGATCGCCCGCGGCGTCTCCTTCGAGTACCGGCACCAGCGTCCGGAGGCCGCCTGGAAGAAGCGGTTCGACACGATGATCGTGATCGGCTCGGCCGTGCCCGCGTTCCTCTGGGGCGTCGCTTTCGCGAACATCGTGCAGGGCGTGCCGCTGGACGCGGACCACAACTACATCGGAACGGTCTTCGATCTGCTGAACCCGTACGCGCTGCTCGGCGGCGCGACGACGCTCCTGCTCTTCTTCACCCACGGCGTCGTGTTCGTCTCGCTGAAGACCGACGGCGAGATCCGCGAGCGCGCGCGCCGGCTGGCGACGCGGGCGGGGCTGGTGACCGTCGCGGTCGCCGCGGTGTTCCTCGGCTGGACGAACCTCGCGCAGGGGAGCGGTCCCTCCTGGCTGCTCTCGATCGCCGCGGCGACCGCGCTGATCCTCGCCTGGGTCGCCAACGTGCGCGGACGGGAGGGGCGCGCCTTCGCCCTGCTGGCCGGCACGATCGCCCTCGCGGTGCTCGCGCTGTTCACCACGCTCTTCCCGGCGGTGATGCCCGCCTCGAACGACATCGCCAACAGCCTGACCATCGAGAACGCCTCGAGCACGCCCTATACCCTGACGGTGATGAGCTGGACGGCGCTGGTCTTCGTCCCGCTCATCGTGGGCTACCAGGCCTGGACCTACTGGATCTTCCGCAAGCGCATCACCCGGAGCCACATCCCGGTCGACGCGCACTGACCGATCGCGACCGTGAAGCCCCTCGACCCCCGACTGCTCCGCTACGCCCGCTCCGCACGGCTGTTCCTCGTGCTCGGCGGGGCGCTCGCGCTGGCCCGCACGGCGACCGCGGTCGCGTTCGCGTGGCTGGTGGCGCAGCTCGTCGCCGGGGCGGTCGACGGGCGATCGGCCGCCGACCTGGCGCCGTCACTCGCGGCGCTGCTGGTCGTCGTCGCGGTGCGCGCACTGCTGGCCTGGGCCGTCGAGGTGAACGCCGCCCGGGGCGGCGCCGGCGCGAAGGCGCAGCTGCGGTCGGCGGTCCTCGCCGCGCTGGTCGCGCTCGGGCCGGCCGGCCGGACGGGTGGCTCGGGCGGCGTCGTCGCGCTGCTCGGCGGCGGGCTCGACGCGCTCGACGGCTACTTCGCCCGCTACCTGCCGCAGCTGATCGCCACCGCGATCACCACGCCGATCCTGACAGTCGTGGTCTTCCTCGCGGATCCGCTCAGCGCCCTCTTCCTCGCGGTCACTCTGCCGCTGATCCCGGTGTTCATGATCCTGATCGGCTGGGCGACCCAGGCGGTGCAGAAGCGGCAGTGGAGCCGCCTGCAGGCGCTCGCCTCCGGCTTCGTCGACACGGTCGGCGGACTGGCCACGCTGAAGATCTTCGGAAGGGCGGAGCGGCAGAGCGCCCGCATCCGCGCGCTGACCGAGGACTACCGCGTGCACACCATGAAGGTGCTGCGGGTGACCTTCGTCAGCAGCTTCGTGCTCGAGCTGGCCGGTTCGCTCTCGGTCGCGCTCGTCGCGGTGTCGATCGGGTTGCGGCTGGTCGACGGCTCGCTCGGGCTCGCGATCGGACTCTTCGTGCTGGTGCTGGCGCCGGACGTGTTCCTGCCGGTGCGCCAGGTCGGCGCCGAGTTCCACGCGGCGGCCGACGGCGTGCAGGCGGCGGACGAGGCCTTCGCGATCATCGAGGCGGCGGCGACCGTCCCCGGGCGAACCGCGGTGCCCGGCCGCTCGGGAGCGCTCGAGCTGCGCGGGCTCGCGGTGGACGACGGTGCGGGCCGCGTGCTCGCGCCCGTCGACGCCGTCCTGCCCGCCGGCTCGATCACGGCGCTGACCGGCCCCAGCGGATCCGGGAAGTCGACCCTCCTCGCCGCCCTCGCCGGCTTCGCTCCCGCGACCGGTTCGATCGCCCTCGGCGGGGGCGCCGTCGACGAGTCGACCGGCCGCGACTGGCTCGCCTGGTCGGGGCAGCGGCCCGATCTGTTGCCCGGGACCGTCGGCTCGAACGTCGCGCTCGGCGCGCGCTCGCCCGACCCGGAGCGCGTCCTGCGGGCGCTGGCTGTCGCGGGTGCCGACCTCGATCCCGGCCGGCGGATCGACGCGGACGGCAGCGGACTGTCCGGTGGGCAGGCGGCGCGCGTCGCCGTGGCGCGTGCCGTGCACCGCGTCCTCGAGCGCGGCTGCACCGTATTGGCCCTCGACGAGCCGACCGCCGCGCTCGACGAGGAGTCGGAGCGCGCGCTGCTCGCCGGGCTCCGCTCACTCGCCGACGAGGGCGTGATCGTGCTCGTCGCCACGCACCGCCCGGCGACGATCGCCGCCGCCGACGCCGTGCTGGCGCTCGCCCCCGCCGAGGCGGTGCTCCGGTGAACCGCACCGATGTGCTGCGGGCGGCGATGCCGGCGCCGCGGCGCTTCCTCCCCGGACTCTCCTTCGGGCTGCTGTCGTCCGCGTCGGTCGTCGCCCTGCTCGCCTGCTCGGCCTGGCTGATCGTGCGGGCGGCCGAGCAGCCGCCGATCCTCTTCCTCTCGATGGCCGTCGTCGGCGTGCGCGCCTTCGCGCTCTCGCGGGCGTTCTTCCGCTACCTCGAGCGCCTCTCCGGGCACGACGCGGCGTTCCGCGCGCTGGCCGAGTTGCGCGCCGGCGTCTACGACCGGCTGGTCCCCGTGGCGCCGGACGGGCTCGGTCGGGTCCGGCGCGGAGATCTCGTCTCGCGGGTGGTCGCCGACGTCGACACCCAGCAGGACGTGCCGCTGCGCATCGTGCAGCCGCTGGTCGTCGCCGCCGTGGTCTCCGCCGCCGCGGTGGTGGGCGTCTGGCTCCTGCTGCCCGCGATGGGCGCCGTGCTGCTCGGTCTGCTCGTACTCGCGTTCGTCGGCGGAGCCCTCGGCTCGGGGCTGGTCTCGGCGCGCGCCGACCGCGAGCTGGCGCCGCTGCGCGGCGAGCTGGCCGAGCGCCTGAACCTGCTGGTCACCCGGCTCGACGTGCTGATCGCCTTCGACGCGGCCGACGACGCGATCGACGACGTCGCGCAGGCGGAGGCGGCGCTCACCCGGGCCGCCCGCCGGCGCGCGGCGTCGACCGGGCTCGCCGCCGCCGTCCTCGCCCTGTGCTCCGGCGGTGCGGTCTGGGCGGGTCTCGCGCTCGGGATCCCCGCGGTCGGCGAGCTCGGCGGCCCCGCGCTCGGGGTGCTCGCCCTGGTGCCGCTCGCCGTGTTCGAGGTCGCGGCCGCCGCTCCGCTGGCGGTGCAGAGCGCGCGCTCGGCGCTCTCGAGTGCGCAGCGGCTCGCGGACCTCGACGCGCAGGCCGCGTCGCCGGCGCTGGCGACCGACGCCGACGTCGATCCGTCGGCCGCCGTCCCGCTCGGCCGCGACATCGTCCTCCGCGACCTCTCGGTCTCCTGGCCCGGAGCCGCGACGCCCGCGCTCCGCGACGTCTCGCTCGAGCTCCGCGCCGGCGAGCGGATCCTCGTCACCGGCGGCAGCGGCTCGGGCAAGACGACGCTCGCGCACGCGCTCGTCCGCTTCCTCGACCACACGGGCTCCTACCGGATCGGCGGAGTGGAGGCCCGGACGCTCCCGCAGGACGAGCTGCGGCGCCTCATCGGTCTCGTCGAGCAGCAGCCCTACCTCTTCGACGACACCATTCGGCAGAACCTGCTCTTCGCCCGGCCCGAGGCCGACGACGCGGTGCTGACCGCCGTCCTCGAGCGGGTGGGCCTCGCCTCCTGGACCGCGACCCGCGGCGGTCTCGACGCGCGGGTCGGCGAGCGCGGCTCCCTCGTCTCGGGCGGTCAGGCGCAGCGCCTGGCGCTCGCGCGCGCCCTGCTCGCCGACTTCGACGTGCTGGTGCTCGACGAGCCCACCGCCTCGGTGGACGCGCCGGTCGCGGACGCGCTGCTGGCCGACCTGCTGAGCGCCGCGTCGGGCCGCACGGTGGTGCTGATCGCGCACCGCGTCCCCGCGTCCCTCGCCTTCGACCGGCGGATCACGGTCGCGGACGGCACCGCGCGCTGACTCCTGACACAGCGGATCCCCGGGCCGAGAGGACGGCCCGGGGATCCGGCTCAGTGCGGGTCCAGGGGTATCAGCGGCTCGACCAGCTCGCCCGTCCGCGGCCGTCGTACTGCACCAGGTTGCCGTCGTCCTGCATCACCAGGCGGAACGGCGGCACGGCGGGGCCGACGTTGACGACGTACCGCGGGAGGACGCTCCAGCTCACTCGGCCCTGGGCCGCGACCGCCATGTACCCGTCCTCGTCGATCGAGAAGACGTCGCCCGACGTGGACGTTCCGGTGGACCAGACCGGACCGGAGCGCCCGTAGACGACGAAGTTGCCGTCGGCCTGCATCACGGCGCGGAAGGCGCCGTTCCCGGAGCGGAGTCCCTCACCTCCGTACAGCGCGGCAGCTGCGAACAAGGTGCTGTTCGGGAAGGCGATCCGGCTGCTCCAGAGCAGGTCGTCGTCGATGCTGTAGAGAACCAGTCGCCCCGCGTTGTCGAGGTTCATCCGCACCCCGGAGCCGCTGGTGCCGGTGAACCACTTCACCGAGCCGTCCGCGCCGTAGATCACGGCATTGCCGTCCTCCTGCAGCACGAAGCGGTTCCCGGCGCCGGAGGTGCCGGTGCTCCAGGTCACGCCGTTCGGTCCGTAGCCGACGAAGTTGCCGTCGCCCTGCATCACGGCGGTGAAGCGGCCGTCGCCGGAGGTCAGCCGCTGACCGGCGCGCAGCGTCTCGGTGGGGTAGAGCGAGTCGGTCGGCGGCGCCGCGATCGTCGTGCCGGTGCTGCTCGCCCACGCGGGGGTGCCGTTGGCACGGCTGACGACGAGGTTGCCGTCGTTCTGGATCCGGACGCTCGCGCCGGTCTCGTCACCCGTTCCGGTGAACCAGACGGGCCGCCCGTCCGCGGCGTAGATCACGAGGTTGCCGTCGGCCTGCATCACCAGGCGATCTCCGCGACCCTGGGTGCCGGTGCTGAAGGTGGCACGCCCGCTCGCGTCGTAGGTGACGGCGTTGCCGTCGGTCTGCAGCACGAACCGGTAGCCGCCGCCGACCGAGACGATGCTCTCGCCGCGCGCGAGCTGCTCCCCGCTGACGAGGGCGTCGGTGAAGACGTTCGCGGCGGTCGCGACCGCGGTCGTGACGGGCCCGGAGCCGGCAGCTAGGGCGGGGGGCGCTCCGAGGAGCAGGGCGCCCGCGGTCGCGAGCACCACCGCCCCGGAGAGGAGTGTGCGGGCGGGGTGGCGAGGCGTCATCGCGGGTCCTTCGAGCGGATCGGTGGGCAGTTCTCCCGCATGCTCCCATGCCGCTCGCCGCGCCGCGCCGCCGGAACGCGGTCGTGACCGAGTGGTGATCCGGCCCTGTCAATCCGCCGGCCGGACCCGTCTCTCGGCCTCGGCGAGAGTCCCGCCCTCGGCGGCCCACCGGTCGAGCACACCGTCGACGCGGGCCCGCGCGGATCCGCTGCTGCTCGCGCGCAGTGGAAGGATCACGTCGCGGGCGAGCGGTGCCGTCAGCTCCTCGACCCGTGCATCGCGGACGAAGCCCTCGAGCCGGGTCAGGTCGGAGGCGCGCAGGATCGCCGCCCGAGACTGCAGCAGGACGATCGCCGCGAGCCGGGCCTCGAAGACGGGCGGCGCCCACAGCTCCGAGGACAGCGCCGTGACGTCGTCGTGCTCCAGCCCGCGGAACTTCTTCAGCGCGTCCCGCACCGTGCCGCGGACCGCTCCGACGGAGGCACCGGTGGAGTCGAGGCCCGCGCCGAGCCGCTCGCGCACGTCCTGCGCCCGCCAGACGTCGCCCTCGTACTCGAGCGCCGTGCGGATGAAGTCGCCGGCGTCGCTCACCCCTCTATCATGCGACGCGCGGGGGAGCAGCGACGAACCGTGCGCCGCTGCGGGCCGCGCGCCGGAGGTGGCGGTCCGCCCTTCGAGTCGGGTCCTGCAGTGCGGGAACGCCGACGGCCCGGCCCGTGCAGGGGATGCACGAACCGGGCCGTCGGTGCGGGCCCGCGGGAGGGCGGGACCCGATCAGAGGAGCGTCGAGTCGACCGCGCTCAGCGGCTCGCCCACACCGCCTGATCGCGTACGTCGTACTCGACGAGGTTGCCGTCGTCCTGCATGACGAGGCGGAACGGGGCGACCGCGCCGGCGCGGGGCGTGACCGTCCAGGTGCCGATGCCGTCGCCGCGGACGACGGCCATGAAGCCGTCCTCGTACAGGTTGAACGAGCTGCCCGCGCCGGACGTGCCCGTCGACCAGATCGGGCCGGAGCGGCCGTAGACCACGAAGTTGCCGTCGCCCTGCATCACGGCGCGGTAGACGCCGCTGGCCGAGCGGAGGAGGCTGCCGGCGGCGAGTCCGTTCTCGGCGTAGAGGCTCGAGCCGGGCAGCTGCGCCTGGCTGGTCCAGAGCACGTTGTCCGCCTGGTCGACGATGATCAGCGAGCCGGCGTTGTTGATGCCGAGGCGCAGGTCGCTGCCGCGGGTGCCGGAGGACCACTGGACGGAGTTGTCGGGACCGTAGATCACGGCGTTGCCGTCGGTCTGCAGCACGAGGCGGTTGCCGGCGCCGCGGGTGCCGGTGTTCCAGACGACGCCCTGCGGGCCGTAGCCGACGAAGTTGCCGTCGGTCTGCATCACGGCGCGGAAGCGGCCGTCGGCCGAGGTGAGCTGGCGTCCGCCGCGGAGGGTCTCGCCGGTGAAGAGGGTGTCGGTCGCCGGCTCGGCGATCCTCCCGTTCACGCTGCTCGCCCAGGCGGGGGAGCCGTTCTCGCGCGAGACGACGAGATTGCCGTCCTCCTGGATGATCAGGTAGGCGCCGGGCTCGTCGTTGGTGCCGGTGCTCCAGACGGGGCGGTTCTCCGCGGAGTAGATCACGACGTTGCCGTCGGTCTGCATCGCGAGGTGATCGCCCCGGCCGGTGGTGCCGGTCGCGAAGACGACGCGGCCGTCGGGCGCGTAGGTGACGGCGTTTCCGTCGGTCTGCATCACGAACTCGTAGGCGGGGCCGGGGTTGTCGGAGACGATGCTCTCGCCGCGGGCGAGCTCCTCGCCGCCCTCCAGCGCGTTGTAGTAGGCGCCGGCGGCGCGGGACTGCTGATCGGCGTTCGTCTGCAGCGCAGGCGCCGAGTCGGAGGAGGAGGAGAGCGTCTGCTGCACCGCCTCCTCGGCGAGCGCGGGCGTCGCGGTGAAGAGGAGGGCTCCGGTCGCGACGAGCGCGACGAGCCCGGAGCCGACGAATCGGGAGGGCCCGGTGGAGCGGGAGTCTCCGGTGGAGCGGGAGGAAGAGGGAGGCGTCATCGCAGATCTTTCTCGAGAGGTCGGCATCGCCGAGCGGATCCTCGAATGCTCGCACGCGCCGGCGACATCGGGCGTGCGCTCAGGACGCCGTGTCCCGGTGGCGCGTGCGTCGGCGCCGCCGAAGCGCTCGCTCGCCGGTGGCCCGGACCTCGGGCCTTCACGACGGCGGCCCGGTCCGTGCGGGAGGCGCACGACCGGGCCGTCGGTGCAGGGCGGACCGCCTCGGCGGAGCCCGCTGGTCGATGCCGTCAGCGGCTGGACCAGACGACGTGGCCCTGTCCGTCGTACTCGACGAGCTTCCCGTCGTTCCCCAGCACGAAGCGGAACGGCCCGGTCGCGCCGGAGGCGGAGCGGTTCGCCCAGACCACGGTGTCACTCCAGTCGTAGATCGACGCGACGCCGTTCTCGGCGACGTACAGCCCATTGGCGATGCCGTGAGTCCCGGTCTGCCAGTTGAGACCCGTCGGGCCGTGGACGACGAGGTTCCCGTCGGACTGCATCACCGCCAGGTACAGACCGTCGTCCGAGCGCAGCACGTCACCGGTCGAGAGGTGGTTCGGGGCGTACAGGACCGACCCCGGCAGCTGGGACTGGCTGTCCCAGCCCAGGTCGCCCTCGTCATCGACGATCGTGAGCACTCCGCTGTCGTCGAGCTCGACGGCGAGGTTCTCGACGTTGGAGTCGGTCGACCACGCGGCGGTGCCGGACGACCACTCGACCGAGCCGTCGGTGCCGAGGACGACGGCGTCGCCGTCGTCCTGCATGACGAAGCGGTTGCCGGCGCCGCGGGTGCCGGTGTGCCAGATCATTCCGTCGGGTCCGTCGCCGACGAGATCGCCGTCGGTCTGCATGACCGCGTGGAAGAGCCCGTTCTTCGACGTGAGCTGGTCACCCGGTGCGAGGGTGCCGCCGGTGGGGAGGGTGTCGTGCGGCGGTGCGGCCGTCGTCCCGGCACCGTCCGACCGGGCGGGAGTGCCGTTCTGCGAAGCTGCTGCGCCGACGGCGCTCTGAGCGAGGGCGGGTGTCGTGCCGAGGAGCAGGGCTCCCGCCGCGACGAGCGCGACGAGGACGGAGGCGAGGGAGCGTGGATGTGATGTGGACGTCATGGCAGTTCCTTCTCGAGAGATGGGCACCGCCGTCGACGAGGCGGCATCGCCGAACGGTCTTCCTCCCACCGAAGCACTGCCGTCGGACTTCCACGAGGTCTGGCGCGGGGCGCGGGGTCGCTGTCGCGTCGTCCCGCTTGTGCGCTCGCGGAGACACTGCGCAGCTCCGGACCGCCGCGGGAGCACGCCGACGGCCCGACATATGCAGCGGGTGCATGTGCCGGGCCGTCGGGAGGCGTCATCGCGCCCGCGAGCGCTTCGACGTCGGCGCCGTCAGCGGCTGGACCAGACGGCCCGACCCTGTCCGTCGTACTCGACGAGGTTGCCGTCGCTCTGCATCACGAGGCGGAACGGGCCGACCGCACCGGAGGCCGGGCGGGACGTCCACGTCACTGCGCCGCTCGCGGTCTCGATCGTCGCGACGCCGTTCTCGGAGAGGACGAGCGTGCTGTCGATGCCGGCGGTGCGGCTCTGCCAGATCGCGCCCTTCGGGCCGTAGACGACGAAGTTCCCGTCGACTTGCATCACCGATCCGTAGCCGCCGTCGCCCGAGCGCAGCAGGTTCCCCACCTCGAGGACGTTCGGAGCGTACGCCACCGACCCTGGCAGGGCGACCTGGCTGTCCCATTCGACCGCTCCGCCGGGATCGACGATCCTCAGTACTCCGCTGTCGTCGAGCGTGACGGCGAAACCTTCACCGCTGGTACCGGACGCCCACCTGACCGAGCCGTCGGCGCCGTAGACGACCGCGTTTCCGTCGTCCTGGATGACGAAGCGGCTGCCGATGCCGCGGGTGCCGGTGCTCCAGATCGCTCCGGAGGGCCTGTAGCCGACGAGGTTGCCGTCGCGCTGCATGACGGCACGGAACAGCCCGTTCTCGGAGGTGAGCTGGTGCCCGTACGAGAGGGTCTGACCGGTGTCGAGGGTGTCGTGCGGCGGCTCGGCGATCTTCCCTGCGCTGGCGGACCAGGCCGGGGTGCCGTCCTGGCGGTAGAGGACGAGGTCGCCGTTCTCGCCGAGCACGAGGTGCGCGCCCGGCTCGCCATCGGTTCCGGAGCTCCAGATCGGGCGCTCGTCAGCGGCCCTGACCAGCAGGTTCCCGTCCCTCTGGAGAAAGAGGTAGTTCTCCTGGAGTGTCGGCCCGATGTAGGTGGTGTTGAAGGTCTGGGTACTGAACAGAACCTTCCCGTCGCCTGTGCGGAGGACCGCGTTGCCATCGAGCTGCATGCTGAAGACGTAGCTTCCGGGGAGATCGGACTGGAGGCGACTGTCATCCCCCGGCCGATCGGAGTTCAAAGTGCCACCGCTGAGCAGGGCGTTGTAGTAGGGGTTCAGGGAACGTGGATCGGGCCAAGGCCTGAGTGCCGGTGTCGTAGGGCTCCACTGCGACGACGAGGCGGAGTCGGACGAGGCGTCCACGGCGAGGGCGGGCGTTCCGCCCAGAAGCAGGGCCCCGGCTGCGACGAGTGCGACGAGCCCGGAGGCTCGGCGTCGTGGGTGGGTGACGGATGTTATGGCAGTTCCTTCTCGAGAGATCGGCACCGCCGCTGACGAGGCGGCGTCGCCGAGCGGTCTTCCTCTCCACCGAAGCACTCGCGCTCGACCCCGACACCACTTGGCGTTCGATATGGGCTCTCTGTCGCGTGGTCCCGTTCCCGGCCCTTCCGAACGGCATCGGAAGTCGTAGCGCAAGCTCCTCACGCGCTTCTCCGAGGGAACGACGACGGCCCGGCTCGTGCAGGGCGTGCACGTGCCGGGCCGTCGGGAGCAGGGGTCACGGCAGCCGCCAGTGCCTCGGACGGGAGGTGGTCAGCGGCTGGACCAGACGGCCCGGCCCTGCCCGTCGTACTCGACGAGGTTGCCGTCGCTCTGCATCACGAGGCGGAACGGGCCGGTGCCGCCGGAGGGCTTCGCCGTCCAGGTGACGGAGCCGTCGGCGGTCACGACCTGCAGAGCGCCGTCCTTCGTGAACTCGAGGGAGCTGCCCGCGCCGGAGGTGGCGGTCTGCCAGACGGCTCCCCGAGGGCCGTAGACGACCACGTTGCCGTCCGCCTGCATGACGACGCGGTACTGGAGGCTCTCGGACCGGAGGATCTCGTCGGTCTTCAGGGTGTTGGGCGCGTACATGCTCGGGCCGGGCAGCTCGGACTGGCTCGACCACACGACGGCATCGGCCTCGTTGTCCATGCTCAGCACACCGTTGTCACCGAGAGTCACCGTGTCGACGTCGCCGGAACCTTCGGGAAGACTGATCCACTTGACCTGCTCATCGGCGTCGATGATCGTTGCGAAGCCCTCGTCCACGACGAACGTGTTGTCCGAGCCGCGGGTGCCGGTGCTCCACAGGGCTCCGTCCGGGCCGTAGCCGACGAAGTTGCCGTCGCGCTGCATCACCGCGCGGAAGAGGCCGTTCTTCGAGGTGAGCTGGTGGCCCCGGTGGAGTTCGTCACCGTCGGAGAGGCTGCTGAACGGCGGCTCGGGGATCGTCCGGTTCACGCTGCTCGCCCAGGCCGGGGTGTCGTCCTCGCGGTACAGGACGAGGTTGCCGTCCCCCTGGATGACGAGGTGCGAGTCCGGTTCGTTGTCGGTCCCGGTGTTCCAGAGCGGGCGGTCCTGGTCGGAGTAGATCACCACGTTGCCGTCGTCCTGCAGGACGAGGCGACTGCCGCGCCCCGTGGTGCCCGTGTTGAAGAGGGCATGACCGACGGCGTCGTAGACGACGGCGTTCCCGTCGTCCTGCATCCGGAAGGTGTGACCGCCGGTGGCACTGTCGGAGGCGAGGAAGTCGCCCGGGAGTAGCTCGTCACCGGCATCGAGAGTGTCATCGGCGGACTCGTGAGGATCGATCGGGGGGTCGGTGACCACCGGGGAGGCTTTCGCGGACACGGCGCTGTGCGCGGTCTCGGCGAGGGCAGGTGTTCCGGTGAGGAGCAGGGCTCCGGTCGCGACGAGCGCGACGAGCCCTGAGGCGCGGGGGCGTGGAGAGGTGTGAGGTGTCATCGCAGTTCCTTCTCGAGAGATGAACCGTCGAGACGAGAGCGGCGCCGGACGGACTGCTTCGAGGCTGACACGCAGGGATCGTCGTAGCCTCCGCCGGACGCGCAGTGAACGGCCCGTGGCGCGTCGCTCGCGCTGAGCGCGGATCCGCTCCTCCGCGGCGTCCCGAGAGTCAGGGGAGGGGACGGCGGAGAGCGTCGAGTCGCTTGCGCCAGGCGTCGAGCTGGCCCGGTACTGCGGCGAGCGCCGGTCCGTCGACCCAGCCCGTGGCCAGGCGCAGGCCGTGCAGGGCGTTCGCCGTCCAGACCTCGCGGCCGTCGAGGTCGGCGGGCTCTGCCGGGGCCTCGATGACGTCGACGCCCAGTGCTCCTGCGAGTACCGAGACCGTGCGGGCCGTGACGCTCAGGACCCGGCGGCTGCTCGCGGGCGGGACGACCAGCGCGTCGCCGAGCCACCACAGCACGGCGCTCGATGCGCCGTCGATGACCGCGCCGTCGGCTCCGAGGATCACGGCCTCGTCCGCGCCCGCGGCGCGAGCGCGCGAGCGCGCGAGCGCAGGAGCGCGGGTCGAGCGATGTCGGGTCCCTTGCGCTCCGGGGTGCGCCGCGGATCCACGGGACTGGTCCACAGGACGACGGTGCGGCCGCGCGGCGGGGCGGGGCGGAGGCGCAGGCGCAGTCCCTCCGCGGTCAGCACGACCCGTCGGGGCGGTCAGCGGCTGGACCAGACGGCTCGGCCCTGTCCGTCGTACTCGACGAGGTTGCCGTCGCTCTGCATGACCAGGCGGAACGGGGCGGCTCCGCCGGCGGCCGGCCTCGCCGACCAGGTCACGGCGCCGTTGCCGGCGACGACCTGGGCGGTGCCGTCCTTCGAGAACTCGAACGAGCTGTCGACGCCGGAGGTGGCCGTCTGCCAGATCGCTCCGGTGGGGCCGTAGACGACGACGTTGCCGTCACGCTGCATCACAGCACGGTATCTCCCGTCGTCGGAGCGCAGGTGGTCGTCGATCTCGAGCGTGTTCGGGGCGTACATGCTCGAGCCGGGAAGCCCGGACTGACTCGTCCAGAGGATCGCGTCGTCCTGATCGAGGACGGTCAGCACGCCGCTGTCGTCGAGGGTGACGCGGTGGACCCCGCCCCCCGTTTCAGCCACCCACTTCCGTGTCCCGTCTTTGCGCTCGACCGTGACGCTGTCCGGCCTCACGGCTAGCCAGTTGTCGATTCCACGAGTCCCCGTGTTCCAGACGACACCCCCGGGGCCGTAGCCGACGAGGTTGCCGTCGCGCTGCATCACGGCCCGGAAGAGACCGTTCGGTGAGGTGAGCTGATGGCCACCGCCGAGCACGTCGAGCTGGAGAAGGGTGCTGAACGGAGGCTCGGCGATCCGGCCGTTGACACTGCTCGCCCAGGCGGGCGAGGTCTCCGGGCTCACGCTGAAGTAGAGGTAAGCGCGGTAGAGGACGAGGTTGCCGTCTCCCTGGATGACGAGGTGCGAGGGCGGGTCTTCGTCCGTTCCCGTGCTCCAGAGCGGGCGGCCGTCGACGGAATAGATCACGACGTTGCCGTCCTCCTGCAGGACGAGGTGATTACCGCGCTCCGTGGTGCCGGTGCTGAAGACGGCATGGCCGGCGGCGTCATAGGTCACGGCGTTGCCGTCGTCCTGCATTCGGAAGGTGTAGCCGCCTCCCGACGGGCTCGAGGCGATGGACTGGCCGGCAAGGAGCTGCTGGCCGGGATTCAGTGCGTCGGAGGACGACGCGCGGGCGGTGGCGGCGGAGATGCTCGAGGGCGCGGCACTGAGACCGCCCTGAGCGAGGGCGGGTGTCGCGCTGAACAGCACGGCACCGGTCGCGACGAGCGCGACGAGTCCAGAGGCGAGCGAGCGTGGGGAGGTGTGAGGTGTCATGACTGGTCCTTCTCGAGAGGTGAACCGTCGGTGCGAAGGCGGCGTCGCCGAGCGGTCTTCCCTTCCACCAAACCACTCACGCTCGAGCCGCTCAGTCTTCGGCGTGCAGTGCGGCCTCGTTGTCGCGTGCCGGACAGAGCCCGCCACGCGTGTCCGACCTCCCTCGGCACGTCTGCGCGGTGACGACCACGGCCCGGCTCGTGCAGGGCGTGCACGTGCCGGGCCGTCGGGAGCAGGGGTCAGGGCATCCGCCAGTGCCTCGGACGGGAGGCGGTCAGCGGCTGGACCAGATCGCGTGGTGGTGGGCGTCGTACTCGACGAGGTTGCCGTCGCTCTGCATGACGAGGCGGAACGGGGCGGTGCCGCCCGCGGGCGTCGCCGTCCAGGTGACAGCGCCGTTGCCGGCCACGACCTGCGCCGTCCCGTCCTTCGAGAACTCGAACGAGCTCTCGACGCCGGAGGTGCCGGTCTGCCAGACCGCCCCCGTCGGGCCGTACACGACGAAGTTGCCGTCACCCTGCATCACGGCGCGGTAGCGGCCGTCGTCGGAGCGGAGGAGGTCGTCGACCTCGAGGGTGTTGGGGGCGTACAGCTGAGCGCCGGGCAGCCCGGACTGGCTCGACCACAGGACGGCGCCGTCCTCATCGAGAGCGGTCAGGACACCCCTGTCGTCGAGCGTGAGGGAGGTGGCCTCACCCCCGGTGTCGGCCGCCCACCTGATCCCCCCGTCCGCGCCGATGATCACGGCGTAACCGTCGTCGGAGACGAGGAGCTGGTTGTCCGTGCCGACGGTGCCGGTGTTCCAGACGACGCCGTCCGGGCCGTAGCCGACGAGGTTGCCGTCGCGCTGCATGACCGCGCGGAAGAGTCCGTTCGGCGAGGTGAGCTGGTGCCCTCGGGAGAGCGCGTCGTCCACGTAGAGGGTGCTGAACGGCGGCTGGGGGATCCTGCGGTTCACGCTGCTCGCCCAGGCCGGCGAGCCGTCTTCCCGGTAGACGACGAGATTGCCGTCCGCCTGGATGATCAGAGACGCGTCCGTCTCGTTGTCCGTCCCGGTGCTCCAGAGCGCTCGGCCGTCGGCGGAGTAGATGACGACGTTGCCGTCCTCCTGCATCACGAGGCGGTTGCCGCGCCCCGAGGTGCCGGTGCTGAAGAGGGCGTGGCCGACTCCGTCGTAGACCACGGCGTTGCCGTCGTCCTGCATCCGGAAGGTGTAGCCGCCTCCCGACTGGCTCGAGGCGATGGACTGGCCGGCGAGGAGCTGCTGGCCGGGATTCAGTGCGTCGGGGGCCGACGCGCGGGCGGCGGAGACGCTCGAGGACGCGGTGCTGAGACCGCCCTGAGCGAGGGCCGGTGTCGCGCTGAAGAGCAGGGCCCCGGTCGCGACCAGCGCGACGAGTCCTGAGGCGAGCGGGCGTGGGGAGGTGTGTGGTGTCATGGCAGTTCCTTCTCGAGAGATGGGCGCCGTCGGGGTGAGGGCGGCATCACGAGCGGACTGCCTCGATCCTGACGCGAGCGGGTGCGCACGACGATCGATCGGCGCGCGGTGACCGGTCCTTGGCACGCCGTCCGTCCCGCCGCTTCGTGCGAGTCAGGGGAGGGGACGGCGGAGGGCGTCCAGGCGCCGGCGCCAGGCGTCGAGCCGGCCCGGAACCGCGGCGAGCGCCGGTCCGTCGACCCAGCCCGTGGCCAGTCGCAGGCCGTGCAGCGCGTTCGCCGTCCACACCTCGCGGCCGTCGAGGTCCATCGGTTCAGCCGGGGCCTCGATCACATCGACTCCCAGTGCGCCCGCGAGCACGGAGGCCGTGCGGGCCGTCACGCTCCGGACCCGGCGGCTGCTCGCGGGCGGAACGACCAGCGCGTCGCCGAGCCACCAGAGCACAGCGCTCGAGGCACCGTCGATCACGGCGCCGTCGGCACCGAGGATCACGGCCTCGTCCGCGCCGGCGGCGAGAGCACGGGAGCGCAGGAGTGCCAGCCGTGCGATGTCGGGTCCCTTGCGCTCCGGGGTGCGGCGCGGATCCACGGGGCTGGTCCAGAGGACGACGGTGCGGCCCCGCGGCGGGGCAGGGCGCAGCCGGAGGCGCAGACCCTCGGCGGTGAGCTCGACGCGGGGGAAGGAGTCGCCGGTGCGGGGGAGCGCCGCGATCGCGGCGTCGAGGAACGCCTCGGCGTCGTCGGGGTCTCCGCCGACGGGTCGCCCGGCGTCGCTGAGCGCGCCCAGGAACCGCTCCCGGTGCAGCTCGAGACCGCGGACGCGGCCCGCCGACACCAGCCAGGAGTCGGCCGCGAGGAGGGCGCCGGCCGGAGCGTCGACCGCGGGACCGAGCTCGTGCCCGTCCCAGACCCGCACCAGCTCGCCGTCCATGACGGCCTACGCTAGCCCAGTGGCCGCGCTCCCCGAGGTTCCTGCCGCCCGGCGGCAGCTGACCTGGGTCGATCCCGAGCGAGCATACCTCGACTTGTTCGCCTCGGCGGACGCCTCCTTCTGGCTCGACTCCGGCCGCGACGCTGTCGAGGGCCTCTCCTTCCTCGGATCCTCGGACGACGTGCTGACGGTCGGGCCCGGCGCGGACGTGTCGACGGCGCTCGCCGCCGTCGCGGCGGAGCGCACCGGCGATCGGGCGCTCGGCCGGTACGGCTGGATCGCCTACGAGGCGGGTGCGCCGTTCGTCGCCCTTCCGCCTGCACCCGTCGGTGGGGACGCTCCGCCCGCGCTCGCGCTGATCCGGGGCGATCCGGTGCTCGAGTTCGACCACGCCCGGCGGACCCTGCACCTCGTTTCCTCCCCGGAGCGGGAGCCGGAGGCGCGGCGGCTGGAGCGAGCCCTGACGGCGCTCGCCGAGACCCCGGCCGACGCCGGCGAGCCGCGCGACGCGGAGCCGTCCGGGCCCGCCGAGTGGCGGCACGGTCCCGAGCGGTACCGAGCGTTGATCGCCCACTGCCAGGCCGCGATCCGCGCGGGTGACGCCTACCAGCTCTGCCTCACCAACGAGGTGGTGGTCGAGGGCGCGTTCGACCCGGTGGAGGCGTACCGGCGCCTCCGCCGCTCGAGCCCGAGCCACCACGGCGGACTGATCCGGGTCGGCGGGCTCGCCCTCGTCAGCGCCTCGCCCGAGCGCTTCCTCGACGTCACGGCCGACGGCCGCGTCGCCACGCATCCGATCAAGGGCACCCGGACCCGCAGCGCCGACCCCGTCGTCGACGCGGAGCTGCGGGCCGAGCTGCTCGCGAGCGTCAAGGAGCGCGCCGAGAACGTGATGATCGTCGACCTCGTGCGGAACGACCTGGCCCGCATCGCCGCTCCCGCCTCGGTGCAGGTGGACCGCCTCCTCGAGATCGAGACCTATCCGCACGTGCACCAGCTGGTGAGCGAGGTGTCGGCGCAGCTCGCGCCCGGCGTCGGACCGGCCGAGCTGCTCGCCGCGACCTTCCCCGCCGGATCGATGACGGGAGCGCCGAAGCGCCGCGCGATCGAGCTCCTGCGCGAGTGGGAGGCCGGGCCGCGCGGTCTCTACGCCGGCGCGTTCGGCCGCCTCGGCGGCGACGGGTCGCTCGATCTCGCGATGACGATCCGCACCCTCGTGCTCGACGGCGCCCGCGCCAGGATCGGCACCGGCGGGGGCATCACCGCTCTCTCCGTCGCGGACGAGGAGGTGGAGGAGACCCGCCTCAAGGCCCGCGCGCTGCTGGCCGCGCTCGGAGTCGACCTGCACGTCACGGCGGAGTCGTCGCCCGGTCGCTAGAGGCCAGTAGGGTTGTTGGTCGGACGCAGGCGCCCTCCGAGCGCGCGCCCACCCCCACCCTCACAGAAGTAGGACACACCTGTGGCAGAAGAGACCTCCCAGCAGACCGGCCCGACCGACGAGGAGCGTTACGACTTCCGCGCGCTCCAGGAGAAGTGGCTCCCGATCTGGGAGGAGACCCGGCCGTTCGCGACCGGCGACTCCACCGACAAGCGCCCGCGCAAGTACGTGCTGGACATGTTCCCGTACCCCTCCGGCGACCTGCACATGGGCCACGCGGAGGCGTACGCGCTGGGCGACGTCATCGCGCGCTACTGGCGCCAGCAGGGCTTCAACGTGCTGCACCCGATCGGCTGGGACAGCTTCGGCCTGCCCGCCGAGAACGCGGCGATCAAGCGCGGCCTCAACCCGGTCACCTGGACCTACGACAACATCGAGCAGCAGAAGCGCTCGATGAAGCGCTACGCCGCGTCCTTCGACTGGGACCGCGTGCTGCACACCTCCGACCCCGAGTACTACAAGTGGAACCAGTGGCTGTTCCTCAAGATGTACGAGAAGGGCCTCGCGTACCGCAAGGACAGCTGGGTGAACTGGGACCCGGTGGACCAGACCGTCCTCGCGAACGAGCAGGTCCTCGCCGACGGCACCTCGGAGCGCTCCGGCGCCGTCGTCGTGAAGAAGAAGCTCACCCAGTGGTACTTCAAGATCACCGACTACGCCGACCGCCTGCTCGACGACCTCAACCAGCTCGAGGGCTCCTGGCCGTCGAAGGTCATCGCCATGCAGCGCAACTGGATCGGCCGCTCGATCGGCGCCGACGTCGAGTTCGAGATCGAGGGCCGCGAGGAGCGGATCACGGTCTTCACGACGCGCCCCGACACCCTCTTCGGCGCGACCTTCATGGTGGTCGCGCCCGACTCCGACCTGGCCGCCGAACTGGTCGAGGGGGCCGAGCCCGAGCTGCAGACCGCCTTCCGGAGCTACCTGGAGAAGGTGCAGAAGTCGAGCGAGATCGAGCGCCTCACCGTCGACCGCCCGAAGACCGGCGTGTTCCTCGGCCGCTACGCGATCAACCCCGTCAACGGCGAGCGCCTGCCGATCTGGTCGGCCGACTACGTGCTGTCCGACTACGGTCACGGCGCGGTCATGGCCGTCCCCGCGCACGACCAGCGCGACCTGGACTTCGCCCGTGCCTTCGACCTGCCGGTGCGGGTCGTCGTCGACACGACCGCGTCGGTCACCGGCGCGATCCCGGTCATCCCGAAGGACCCGGAGGAGCTGGCCGCGCTCGAGAAGGAGTACTCGCTCGACCCGGCCACCACCGGCGAGGCGCTGACCGGCGACGGCCGCCTGATCAATTCCGGACCCCTCGACGGACTGTCGAAGCGCACCGCCATCGAGCGCGTGATCAAGCTGCTCGAGGAGCGCGGCCGCGGCCGCTCGGCGAAGAACTACCGCCTGCGCGACTGGCTGATCTCGCGCCAGCGCTACTGGGGCACGCCGATCCCGATCATCCACGGCGAGAACGGCGAGCTGATCCCGGTCCCCGAGGACCAGCTGCCCGTGCGCCTGCCCTCGACAGACGGCCTCGATCTGCAGCCGAAGGGCTCCTCGCCGCTCGGCGCGGCCGAGGACTGGGTGAACGTCGCGAACCCCAACGACGGCAGCCCCGCGCGCCGCGACCCGGACACGATGGACACCTTCGTCGACTCCTCGTGGTACTTCCTCCGCTTCCTCTCGCCGAAGGACGACACCCAGGCGTTCGACCCGAAGCTCGCCGAGAAGTGGGCGCCCGTCGACCAGTACGTCGGCGGCGTCACCCACGCGATCCTGCACCTGCTCTACGCGCGCTTCATCACCAAGGTGCTCTTCGACCTGGGCTACGTCTCCTTCACCGAGCCGTTCACCGCGCTGCTCAACCAGGGCATGGTGCAGATGGACGGCGCCGCGATGTCGAAGTCGAAGGGGAACATCGTCCGCCTGTCGGACCAGCTGGACGAGTTCGGCGTCGACGCCGTGCGCCTGACGATG
The DNA here is from genome assembly GCF_022815525.1 of Rathayibacter sp. VKM Ac-2927. NCBI lineage: Bacteria > Bacillati > Actinomycetota > Actinomycetes > Micrococcales > Microbacteriaceae > Rathayibacter > Rathayibacter sp. VKM Ac-2927. The sequence goes on along the minus strand of NZ_JALGRT010000001.1, from coordinate 108,601 downwards.
GCGTTCGCCGGCCCGCCCGAAGACGACATCGACTGGGCCGACGTCTCGCCGTCGGGCAGCGCGAAGTTCCTCGCCCGCGCCTGGCGCCTGGCGAAGGACGTCACGACCAGGCCCGATGTGGAATGGAAGAACGGCGACGCGGCGCTGCGCCGGCAGACGCACCGCTTCCTCGCCGAGTCGCCCTCGCTGATCGAGGCGTTCAAGTTCAACGTCGTCGTCGCGCGCCTGATGGAGCTGGTCAACGCGACCCGCAAGGTCATCGACTCCGGTGCCGGCGCGGGCGACCCCGCCGTCCGCGAGGCGACCGAGGTCGTCGCGATGGCGCTCAACCTGTTCGCGCCGTACACGGCCGAGGACATGTGGAACCGTCTCGGCTACGAGGGCTCGGTCGCGCACGCGCTCTGGCGCAAGGCCGACCCGACGCTCCTGGTCGAGGAGAAGGTCACCGCGATCCTCCAGGTCGACGGCAAGGTCCGCGACCGCATCGAGGTCTCGCCGAAGATCTCCTCGGACGAGCTCGAGCAGAAGGCGCGCGCGGCCACCGGTGTCGCTCGGGCGCTGCAGGGCCGCGAGGTCGTCACGGCCGTCGTCCGGGCGCCGCGCCTGGTGAACCTGGTGACGAGGCCGGCCTAGGCCGTCCCGAACACCGGCTCACTTCGAAGGGGCTCCTCCACTGCGGAGGGGCCCCTTCGGCGTTCCCGGTCCGACGTGTCGACTCAGGCGGGCGACACCGAGCCGTTGCGGATGTGCTGGTAGACGACTGGGTCGAGAGGGCGAAGGGTGCGCAGAAGCGGAGTTCTGCCCAACGCAAGAAGGAGACTGTTTGGCTTGTCAAGTGGTCATAGGCCAGACCTCGGTATGTCCGTGACAGGCCATTCGGCCTACGTGCACCATCTTCGTATGTGAGAGTCTGCTTGTGCTCGGGTACAGAGATCCGAGCGATAGCCCTCGGGCCCTAGAGGAAGCAGGAGATCATGCAGAATTCACTCGCAGAGTCACGGACGTCGCGCGGCACCGTCGCCGTTGCAGCGATCGTCGCGGCAGCCGGAATCATTCTTGCGGGACTGAGTGCCGCCTACATCGCCGGTATGTTCGGCCTCTCCACGACCATCGCCTCGCAGATCGTCACTGCGGTATCCGTCGGGGGCGCAGTGCTCGCGATCGCGCTCGCGCTCGTGTCCGGCGGCATCGCAGGTGCCGTCGTTGCAACGGCACGCTGGGCGATCACCAAGTGGGGCGAGAAAGCTGCGATCGCCTGACGACAGCGTCATGAGGGGGCGGGGGCGGCACCGAGACACGCGCATCCTTGGTATCGCGTTCGCGGTCGCCCTCGTCCTCTTCGCCGTCACCGTGCTGATCTCGTACTCGACGCTGTCGGGGCGAGTCGCCGGCGGCGGGGGCTCTCTTGGGGCACCGCTCGGTGACCCGGACACGCCCCTGTTCTTGGCGATCCTGCTCCGCAACACGGCCGTCGCGCTGGGGTTCTACTCGGGTGTGCTGACCGCGGGGCTGAGTTCTCTGATCGGAATCGCCTTTTTCGGCTTCCTGGTGGGGGCTAGCACAGCCGCCGCGGCGACCGAGGTGGGGCTAGCGGCGGCCCTGACGTCCGTCGTCGGCTACGCCGTCTTCGAGATCCCCGCGCTGCTGCTTGCGGCCACGGCCGGACTAGTTCCGGCAACAGTCCTGCTATTCCCCTCGCGTCGCGCGGCTGACGTGCGGCCTTTCCCACGATATCTGGCGCAGTTTCCGAGCACGCTCCTCTTGCTCGCGATCGCGCTCGTCCTGATCGTCGTGGGCGCGGGAGTCGAGACCATCATCATCGAAGCACGAAGGATTCAGCCATGATTGCGCCCCCCAGCACGGTCGCCCCGGAGGGCTCCTCCGTATCTCTGTTTCGAACTGACCGCCTCGTCCTCTGGACGGCGATGCTCTTCACCGTTGCGGTGACGGTCGTGCGTCTGAGTGGGCAGCTCCTCGAGCGCATCACGACCAACGACCGGGTACGAGACCTCGCAGCTGAGCTCAATGACCGGGCTCTCGCCGAGCTCGCTGTGCGCATGGGAGTGGTGCTCGCAGTGGTGATCTCGGCTGTCTTCCAGCTGGTCTACTTGTCGCTCTGCGCGATGGTCGACGAGAAGGTCCTCGTCGCGGTGATGACGCCGACCCGGCGTCGCGTCGACCGGAGTGGTCGTCGCCCCGCAGTCGGGCCGGCCATGATCGTCGGGATCGCTGCGACGCTGCCGGTGCAGCTCGCGGCGCTCGCGTTAGGACTCGCATCGCCGAAGGATTCCCCGCTCCTCGCCGTGTGGCTCGTCCTGGTTGTCGGCGGAGTCTTCGGTTTTGTGTGCTCGCGACCCGCCTTCCGCGCTCGCGGCTCCCGTGCTCGCGTCCTTCTGGCGTCGTTGCTTGTCGTTGTCGCCGCCATCTCGTTCCTCCTCTGACCCCGGGAGTGCTCATGCAGACCCTCTACACCTCCATGCGGCGCATCGTCGCTGCCCTCCTGATCGTGCTGCTTCTGATCGTCTCTGCGCTCACCGCACTCCATGCGCTCGACACCCCGGCGATCATCGTGGTGGCGGGTGCTCTCGTCGCAGGAGCCCTCCTCGCTTCAGTCGCGGTGCGTCGGACCCCGATGTTCGGACTCGACATGCTGGCTTTCCTCTCTGCAGCGCTCGCGATCAGCGTCTCCTGGGGATCCGGCGTGCTCGAACCAGGCTTCCTGATCCACCTTCCGGCGCTGATCAGTGCGATCGCCTTCGCGACCATGGCGCTGATGCTGCGCACCGAGGCAGGAGCGGCCGTGACGAAGGACCGCTTGTGAAGACGGCCTCCGTGCGGCTCGCGCAGAGCATCCAGGACGCCACGACGCTCGACAGCCTCGGTTGGCGGCTCACGCTCCCCGCTTTCCGCCTGCTGAAGGCGTTCGCCGCTGTGCTCCTTCTCTGTGCAGCGGGGGTGGGGGCGGCGATCGCAGTTGATGCGTTCAGCGGGGCTCTTCCGACGACGGGTCGCCAGGTCGCCCTGATCGGCGCTATGGCGGTCGGCGTCTATGTCGTCGTTCTGCACGCGGTGCGCGAGACCCTCACCGTTCGTCGGATCCAGCTGATCGACCACCCGTTCGCGAGCTTCTTCGCGGCGATGGACATGCCACGTCGCGTCGTCCTGCTCGCGGAATGCCGTGACCGCCTGGTGATGACTGGCGCACTCGTATGCGGACTCTGCGGTGGTGTGGGTGCCCGGTTGATCGTGGCCGGCGCGCAGGCCGGCGAGATCGTCACGCTCTTGGCCCTGCCGGCTGCGGTGCTGGGCAACCTCCTCGCGATCACGGCGGTGACTGCGGCCTGGTTTCGCCCGCAGGCGCGCCCACGAATGATCCTCGCGGCAGTGGCCGGCCTCGGGTCGGGTCTCGTGGTCGCCGTGACAGTGCGCCTGGCCGCTTCAACCGTGGTCGACGGGTCGCGTGCTATCGCACCAGCATCATGGACGCCCTCGGCATTCGCGGTGGTGCTGTGTGCCGTGGTATCCACGTCGGTCGCGACGGTCGCTCTGCGTGCTGTCAAACGCTCCAACTTCACCGCCGTGAGGGTCGACGACCCGCGCGCATCCGTGCCGAGTGTCACGGAAAGCCAAGGATGGACCCGGTGGGTGCGCGTCACCGCCAGCGATCTGACGCCGTTCGCCCGGGCGACTGCGCTCTCCCGTCTGCTGTTCTTCACCTGGGCAGGAGGGGCGGCGGCGACAGGCGTGCAGGTCCTGACGATCGCGCCGACGGGGTGGCAGTCGCCCGAGGGCGCAATCGACCGATCCGCGGGGGTGCTGGCGCTCCTTCTCGGCCTCACTGTCGCCGAACTGCTCAGCCGTTGGATCGGCCCCGCCCCCCTGGCAGCGCGCTGGCGTGCGAGCTGGGAGGCCGGGGCATCACCCTGGGGTCTCGCCGTCGCCCCCGTTGCGGTGGCGCTCGTCGTCGGCACAGTCCTAGTCGCTCCCCTTGCAATCGCCGCCACAGCTTTCGGCGGAAGCGTCTCCGTGCCCCTCGGTATCGCGTGGTCGGCGGTCGCCTGCGCGTGGATCGCCACCGCCATCGTTCCGGGGGAGCCGCCGCGAGCCGACGGATCGAGCCCGTCGTCGCTGGCGGCCGCCGTCTTCTGCGTCGTGAGCTCGGCCGCCCTCACAGCTGCTGTCCTCGCGGCATCCGCCGCAGGCATCGCCTGGCTTGGCGCCGCCGTCGCCGTTCTCTTCCTAGGAGGTGCCGCATGGGTGACGAGACGTCGCGTTCTCGCCCTGCCCTCGAGGCCTCTGATCTGACGATCGGGTACGCGCCCGACCGGCTCGTGATCAGCGGGCTCACGTTCTCGCTGACAGGCCCCGGCATCGTCCGGCTCGATGCCCCCAACGGGTCGGGCAAGTCGACGCTCATCGAGGCCGCCTCGGGCTACCTGCGGCCGTTCGCCGGGAGCATCCTCGTCGACGGCGTACCGGCGCAGGATCCGGCGGTTCGCGCTCGTCGCCGCGTCTGCCGCGCGACGCCGGCTCTGCATCCGCACCTCAGCCTGCTCGACCACCTCGCGCTCGCAGCGGATCTCGCCGGCGTCGGGCGCGATGAGCCTCTGGACCGTGCACGAGCCTTCGGTCTCGACCGCTGGTTCGGCACCCGTACCTCGGCTCTCTCCACCGGTACCGCACGTCGGCTCTGGTATCTGATTTGCACGACGGGACGATTCTCGGTGGCGCTGCTCGACGAGCCATTCAACGGGGTGGATGCCGAGTCCACCGAGCAGATGGTGGTGGAGATGGAGCGCTGGGCCGAGGACGCACTGCTGATCGTCGTCTCGCATGCAGTGCCCCCGGGACTGCGGACCGCTGAGACCCTGCCGCTCGAGGCGCGAGGGGAGGCCGTCCAATGAGCATCGAGTACCGCGGAGCGGGATTCCGCTTCCCCGATGGCCGAGGCGTCGCCGATGTCTCTTTCGCAGTCTCATCCGGTGAGATCGTCTGCTTGCTCGGCCCTAACGGCTCGGGCAAGTCGACGGCCCTCCGTTTACTGCTCGGCCTGGTTCGCGGCGACGGCGAGGTGTTCGTCGACGGTGAAGCCGCGCACCGGCAGCCGCTCGGCGAACGGCTCGGGAGCATCGTCGACGGCGGGGGGCCGGACCGGGGGTTGAGGGTGCGGCAGTACCTGGAGTTGCTAAGGGTGGCGCGGCGGGCCTCGCGGGCGTCGGTCGAGGACGCGCTCGCCGAGCACGGGCTCAACGACCTCTCTGCGCGGCGGATCGGCGCCCTGTCCCTCGGCCAGACGCAGCGCGTCGCCTTCGCGGGTGCGCTGCTTGGCTGCCCCGCGAACCTCGTGCTCGACGAGCCCTTCAACGGCGTCGATGCCCACGCCGTGCCAGTAATGCTCGATCGAACCCGCCGATTCGCGGACGCTGGCGGATCCGTAATCCTCACTTCGCACCACCTCGCACATCTGCAGCGCCTCGTCGACCGCGTCGTCGTGCTGCAGGAGGGCAGGCTGATCGCCGATTCCCCGATCGGGGACCTCCTCACGAGCTCCGCCATGAGCCACGTGCTCGTCGAGTGCGACGAGCCCGCGACGCTCGCCGAGGAGCTGAGCGGCTCCGGTTCGGACGAGATCACCATCACGTCGACGACAGAGCTCGTCGTACGAGGGACTACCAGGCGGGTGATCGGCGAGGCCGCGAGCCGCCGCCGACTCGTCGTCACTCGGCTTGAGGAGATCACGCCCACGCTCGAAGAGGTCTATCTCGACCTCACATCGCTCCGAGTCGAGCAAGAGTGCAGCGTCGCGGCGAAGCTGAGCGGAGGGGGATGATGATCGAGGTTCGATTCGAAGCCCTGCGCGTGAGCGCGATGCGCGTCCTCTGGATGCTCGTCGGCATCGCACTGGTCACAGGGTCGGTCATGGCCGCCGCGATCATGGCGATGAGCCGTGAGGGGGTCTCGCCGGAGGCGTTCCTGCACGCCGTGACGCCGTCGATGTCGGTGGCGATGACCCGAGGGCCGTTCACGGTCTCAGTGTCGGTGCTGCTCGGCGTACTTCTGGTGTCGCGCGACCTGCGGCCAGGTGCCTCCGGCGCCACGATGATGCTGTTCCCGCGGCGCGGCCGACTGTTCGCGGCGAGGCTCGCCGTGATCGGCGCCGTCGCGGCGGTGACGGCGGCGGCGACCGCTGGGCTGTCGCTTGTGTCTGCGACGCTCGTGCTCCCCGACGGAGCAGCCGTCGACGGCCAGACCCTGCTCCGCGTCGCAGGAATGCTGGTGATCGCCCAGACATGCTTCGCGCTCATCGGCGCAGCACTCGCCCTGCTGACGAAGTCAGCAGGGACAGCTGCGGCTATCGCATTCGGGTGGATCCTCATCGTCGAACCGGCCGCCCGCTTCGCGGTCTTCGCGACCGATCGAATGGCCGCAGTGGCCGAGTATCTACCCGTCGCTGCCGCGAACGCGATGGTGCACTCGTTGTCCAACGGATCCTCGGCCAATGAACCTGACCTGATCAGCGCGACCCCTGTCACGGCGTCGGTCGCCCTGATCGGACTCACGGCTGTGCTGGCTACGTGGGCGTGGGCCGGCTTCCGGAACCGTCCGCTGCTGTGATCAGCTGCGTCATACAGCGAAGGTGATCAGCCCGGCGCGCGCAGCCAGAACGAGCACTTGCACGCGGTCACGCGCACCCCACTTCGCCATGATCGAGCTGAGGTAGCCCTTGATCGTGCCGGGGGACAGGTGCAGAGCCGCGGCGATCTCGATATTCGAGCGACCGAGGGCGAGCTCGGCGAGCACCTCGCTCTCCCGGTCGCTCAATTCGGGCAGCGTGATCATCGCTGCGCCGCCAACTGCTGCTCCATCTCGGATCGAGGCGAGCAGCCGCTCGGTCACTCGCGGTGACAGGACGCCGCCGCCCGCGTGGATCTCGCGGATCGCCGAGAGGATGTCCTCCGGATCGGTGTCCTTGAGCAGGTATCCCGACGCTCCAGCGTTCAGAGCGGCCAGCACCGGCTCTATGGTGCCGAACGTCGTCAGAGCGATCGCCCGGACGCGCGGCTGCTCTGCAGTGATGCGGTGGATCGCGTCGACACCGCTCAGACGCGGCATCTGCAGGTCCATGAGTACCACGTCCGGATGGATCTCCGACGTCAGATGCACCGCCTCCACTCCGTCGGCAGCGACGCCGACGACCGTCATCCCCGCCTCGCCCTGGACGAACACGGAGATCGCGCGACGGACGAGAGCCTCGTCGTCGGCGATCAGAACACGAATCTTCCTCATCCAGTCAGCTTAGGCACCGTCGCTCGGCAGGGCGGGGAGACCAGTCGGACGGGCGGTGTGATTCCGGACATACGGCGGTGTCGTCAAGCGAGGAGCGGCGCGCACAATCCCTCCTGCGGTCGATCGTTCGACGCGGGAGAGGTGGGCGACATGGAGACTCGAATGAAACTGCTGGCAGGGCCGCTCACCGAGTTGTGCAGGCTGCTGCGTATCTGCAGGGTGTAACGTTCCGACACACCATACGCGTAAGGGTCGGACGAGAGATGAAGACATCTGTGAAGTGGGCGGCCACATCCGAAGTTGGTGAGCTGTTCGTCGGCAGCTCTCCCCTGTCGAGGATCGAGCGCGGAGTGCTCGGCGCCTTGCTCGGGATCGGGCTGGTCGTGGATGTGCTGCTGCCCTCAACCGGGCCGGACTTCAGTAGCGATGTCTTCGAGACAGCGCTCATTGCTTCGTTCGGATTCTTCCTCCACACGCCACGGGTCGGTTCGGTGATCATGCTTGCAGCCGTTGCGGTCTCGTTCCCGCTCGCAATGGCGTCGGAGGCACTGCTGAGCGGAGCTCTCGCGGTCGGACTCGTCGCCCGCTGCGGCACGCGGGCGCTCGTGACGCGGTACGTCGCGATCTACGTTCTCCTGCTGCTCGTGGCCGCTGTCACGCGGCACGAGCCAGGGCTCGGAGGCACGATCATGATCATCATGATCGCCGGGGTCGCTCTCGGTGTGGGTGCGCTTCAACGCTGGGCGGTCACCTCCGAGAAGCGCGCCGTTCGCCAACTCGTCGAGCGCGAGGAACAGGAGGAGGCGGTGGTTCATGCCGAACGCCGGCGGATCGCCGACGAGCTGCACGATGTGCTCGCGCACGACCTCACAATCATCGCGTTGCACGCGAGAGTGCTCGAACGTGCGCCGGGAATCGAGGACCAACGGCGGTCGCGGGAAGCGATCGCGGCCGCGGCCCTCAAGGCACTCACTGACCTTCGCTGGCTGCTCGGGCAGATGGACGTCCTGCAGACTGATGCGAGCGTCGCGATCGGTGACCTCGGCTCCGCTGTCTCGGATGCCCTCGGCGACCTCACCGCAGCGGGCTGGGTGGTTGCACTGAGCGGAGCCGATCTGACGTCAGAGAACCTCCCGAGACTGGTCACGACCGCGCTTGCGCGGATCGTGCGGGAGGCGGGCACCAATACTCTGAAGCACGCGAGTCCCGGTCGCGCGGAACTGATCTTCGTCAGCGAGCGCGACTACGTCGGTCTGCGCATGATGAACGATCTTGATGAGAGCGATCGGCACCGGCTCCCGCCCGGTGGCTATGGCACGGTGCGCATGGCCGAGCGCGTGCGCATCGTGGGCGGCGAGATCGAGGTGGGTGAGCGCGATGGACGGTGGAACCTCGAGGTGCGAGTGCCGCGGCAGATCGTCGTACCGACTGTGTCCACGAGCTGAGGTCGAGCAAGTACGTGACCGGGTCCGTCTCCAGAGCTTGTCGTCGGCAGACTCGAGCAGGATACGCTCCGCGGCCTCGTCCCGATTGGGAGGGCATTGACTCTCACCATGTGCGGCAGCGCCGACCAGCGGTGTCATGGTCGCGTGGCAGCGGAGGGTTGCGCCGACGCGTCGACTCAGGCGGGCGGCACCGCGCCGTTGCGGATGTGCTGGTAGACGACCGAGGTGCGGACGTCGGCGACCTCGCGGCGCTCGGTGAGGCGGTCGATGACGAAGGCGTAGAGGTCGTCGTTGTCGCGGACGGCGACGTGGATGATGAAGTCCTCGTTGCCGGCGGTGACGAAGACGCCGAGGGTCTGCTCGAGGCCGCTGACCCAGTCGCGGAACGATTCGATCACCTCGCGGGACGGCGGCCGGATGCGCACGGCGATCAGCGCCTGGACGCCGCGGCCGATCGCGGCGAGGTCGACGTCGAGGGTCGTGCCGCGGATGACGCCGCGGGTGCGCAGCCGCCGCATGCGGTCGAGCGAGGTGGTGGGGGAGACGCCGACCGCGGTGGCGACGTCGCGGTTGGACATCCGCGCATCCGACTGGAGGAGGCGGAGGATGGCGATGTCGAGCGCGTCGAGGACCACTCCATCGCGGTTCTGCTGGTCGTTCATACGGACAGCCTGCGGGACGCTCGCGCATCCGCCTATCGTGGGCGCGGCCGGTCGGGAGGACCGACCAGAGAGGGACGACAATGAGCACTGCACCTGTCGGCTACGCCGAGGACGAGATCGACACCGCGGCGCCGACCCGCTCCGCCCGTCTGAAGTGGGTGGTCGTGGTCGACGAGGCGCTCCCGATCGGGCGTGCGGTGAACGCGGCCGTCTGCGTCGCGGCCGCGACCGGCGCTCAGGTGCCCGGGCTGCTCGGCCCCGCCTCGCAGGACGCCACGGGCTCCGAGCACCCGGGGCTGCCGTGGGCGGGCTGCACCGTGCTCGCGGCCGACGCGGCGACGCTGCGGACGATCCGGGCGAAGGCGGAGGCGCACGAGGAGACGTTCGTCGCCGACATGCCCGCTGCCGCGCAGGAAACCCGGGTGTACGACGAGTACCGCGAGGTGCTCGGGGCGACCGGGCCCGAGCTCGTCGAGTACCTGGCGGTCGGTCTGATCGGGCCGAGGAACCGCGTGGACAAGATCGTCGGGCGGCTGCGACTGCTCTGAGCGGTCGGGGCGGGCGTCCTCCACAGGACGGGATCTCGAGCTTCGTCCACTGATCCGCAGGCGTCGCTGATCGCCCGAACCGGGCCGCTCTAGCGTCGTCGGATGCAGCAGACGAGCCAGACCGACGATCCCGCGGGGCTGCTGCGCCGTCCGCGGCGAGCGCGGTCGCGCTGGCGGATCGGGGTCGGCGCGGCGATGGTGCTGGTGATCGCGGCGGCGGTCGTCGCGGTGCTCCTCGCAGGGACGCGGGCGAGCGGCCGGACGGAGGTGCTCGCGCCGGCCGGTGGTGTCACTGCTGCGGCGGGTCCGTCCGGAGCGCCCTCCTCCACGGAAGGGAACGCGACGCCCGCGGCGAGCAGCAGCCCCGGTGAGGTGCTCTACGTGCACGTCGCCGGAGCGGTCGCCGCGCCCGGCCTGTATCTGCTCGATCCCGGTGCGCGGGTGGCCGATGCGCTCGCGGCGGCGGGTGGTTTCACGGAGCCGGCCGAGCGGGCCGCCGTGAACCTCGCGCGCCGGCTCGTGGACGGTGAGCAGATCCTCGTCCCGGAGCGGGGTGCGGCGGTCGCACCGGGCGGCACGGCTCCGGCCGCCGGAGGTGCTGCCGCCGCGGGCGGGATCGTCCGCTTGAGCACGGCCACGGCCGCGCAGCTCGAGGAGCTGCCCGAGATCGGGCCCGCGACGGCGGCGAAGATCGTCGCCTACCGCGAGGAGCACGGGCCGTTCACCTCGGTCGACCAGCTGCTGGAGGTGCCCGGCGTCGGCGAGAAGACGCTCGAGGCCTTCCGCGAGCAGGTGGCACCGTGATCCGGGCCCAGGACCTGCGGCTGCTGCCGCTCGCACTCTCGGCCTGGGCGGCGGCCGCGGCGACCGGGCTGCTGCCGGTCACCGCCGTCCTCGGCGGCGGGGTGCTGCTCTGCACGGTCGCGTGGTCCGTGTGCCTCGTCGCCGTTCTGGCTCTCGGCGTGCTCCGTCGGCGCCGCGCGGCCGTCGTCCTGGCTGGGATCGCGGTCGCGTTGGGGGGAGCGGCGCTGGCCGTCACCTCCGTCGTCGTCACGACTCCCGAGCGGCATCCGCCGGAGCTGCGGGCGGCCGCGGAGTCCCGAGCGGCTGAGGCCGTGCTCGTCCGCGTCGAGACGTCCGCGAGACCGCTCGTCACCGGTGGGGTGTGGTTCGACGGCACCGCGCTGCAGCTGGAGGATCAGCCGATGTCGGCGCCGGTGCGGGTGTTCCTCGCCGAGCCCGGAGGGCGGCTGCCGGTCGGCTCCGAGGTGGTGCTGCGGGCTCGGGCCGAGGAGCCGGGCGTCGTCGGCGAGAGCACGCTCCTGACGGCGAGCGCCGTGCTCGAGCGGCGTCCGCCCGTGGGGGTGGCGGCGGTCGCGGAGGTCCTGCGCTCGGGCTTCCTGGCGCGGACCGCGGTGCTCGGGGGAGACGTGGCCGGCCTGCTGCCCGGGCTCGCGACCGGGGACACCTCCGCCCTGTCGTCCGATCTGGAGGACGACATGCGGACCGCCTCGCTCACCCACCTCACCGCGGTGTCCGGAGCGAACTGCGCGGTCGTGGTCGCGGCCGGCTGGCTCGTCGCCGCGCTGCTCGGCGCCGGCCGTCGGCTCCGCACCGTCTCGGCTCTGACGGTCCTCGCCGCCTTCGTCGTGCTGGTCACTCCGGAGCCGAGCGTCGTCCGTGCGGCGGTGATGGCGATCGTCGTGCTGCTCGCGCGGTTGGGGCGGCGCTCCGGAGCGGCGGTCCCGGCACTGCTGGCGAGTGTCGTCCTGCTGATGCTCGTCGATCCCGCGATCGCGGGGCGGCTCGGCTTCGTGCTGTCCGTGCTGGCGACGGGCGGGCTGCTGCTCGCGGCGGAGCCGATCGCGGACCGGCTGGGCGACGTGCTGCCGCGTCCGCTCGCGTTGGTGGTCGCGGTCCCGCTGGCGGCCCAGCTGGCCTGCCAGCCCGCGGTCCTGCTGATCGACCCGTCGATCCCGGTCTACGGGGTGCTGGCGAACCTGCTCGCCGAGCCGGCGGCGCCGGTGGCCACCGGACTCGGGCTGATCGGCTGCCTCCTGGCGCCGTGGTGGCCGGGCGGCGCCGACGTCGCGATCCGTCTCGCGGCCGTACCTGCCTGGTGGATCGCCTCGATCGCGCGCGCCGTCGCCACCTGGCCGTCTCCGCGGATCGCCTGGCTGCCCGGACTCGGCGGGATGCTGGCGCTCACGGTCCTGACCGTGCTCGCCCTGCTGCTCGTCACCCGTTCGCGTCGCCTCACGCGGGCGCGACAGGTCGCGGCGACCGTGCTCGCCGGGGCGCTGGTCGTCGGGGGAGCGTCGAGCGTGGCGACGCCGCTGCTGCGCTCCGGAGCCGTCCCGTCGGACTGGCGGGTGGCGATGTGCGACATCGGGCAGGGCGACGCGGTGCTGGTCCGCGGCGACGCCGGGGTGGTCCTCGTCGACACCGGACCGCTGCCGGAGCGGCTCGACGCGTGCCTCGACCTGCTCGGCATCGACCGCCTCGCGCTGCTGCTGCTCACCCACTACGACCTCGACCACGTCGGCGGCCTGGCGGCCGTCGTCGGTCGCGTCGACGAGGCGCTCGTCGGCCCGGTGGCGGACGAGGGCGACACCCGCGATCGCGCCGACCTCGTGTCCGGCGGGGCAGCGGTGCAGGAGGCGGCGCGCGGCGACAGCGGCTCGGTCGGCTCGCTGCGCTGGCGGGTCGTCTGGCCGGAGCGGGGGACCACCCTCCGCGGCAACGAGGCGAGCGTGACGCTGCGGATCGACATCCCGGCGGACGCGATCGGCGGGCCGCTGTCCCTGGCCATGCTCGGCGACCTCGGCGCCGAGGAGCAGGGGCGGCTCGCGCGTCTGGATCCCGGCCGCGTCGACGTCGTGAAGGTGGCGCACCACGGCTCCGCCGACCAGTCGCCCGCCCTCTACGACGCACTCGGCGCCCGCACCGGGCTCGTCTCGGTCGGCGCCGACAACACCTACGGCCACCCGACGCCGTCGCTGCTCGCGCTGCTGGCCGAGCGCGGCACCCGCGCCCTGCGGACGGACCTCGAGGGGACGGTGCTGCTCTCCTCGCGACCCGAGGGGGTCGTCGTCTGGACGAGCGGCGCCGCCGCCCCGGTGGCCGCTCTAAACGAGCAGGGAGGTGGAATCACGCCTGCGCTCGGCCGAGGGTCGCCAGTCGCCGGGGAGGACGGTGCTGCCGGAACCCGATCCGCGGGTGTCTTGCGACGGAGTGGACAGCCTGGCGCCGCGGATCGGTCGCGGACGTCGCCGACTGCTTGGATACGGGATCGACGTGGCGTGACGAGGAGAAGGAGTCGGCGTGATTCGGAAGGAACGAACCGAACTCCGGAAGGATCAACCCGGCGTCTCGATCTCTCTGGTCATGTTCGCCCACGTGGCACTCCTCCTGTTCCTGGCCGCGGTGCCTCACCAGCCGCCGTGGTGGATCGTCGTCTCCGCGGTCGCGCTGATCGGAACAGGGATCGGCGCGTTCTCCGATTCCCGCAGGTACCGACGGAAGTACCTGGAGAGGCAGCGACGGGGCGGTCCGTCCTGACGGCGCGACCTCTCCTCGCTCCTCCAGCGGGTGTCTCCGGACTCGTAGAATCGAGGGTCACGGAAGGACGACGGCATGGCAGGCAGAGCCCCGGCGCGCGGCAAGGCGGCACCCTCGAAGGCGGCGATCCCGCAGCTCGCGTGGAACCAGACGCGACCCGCTCCGATCGTGCTGATCACCGGTCCCGAGCAGTTCCTCGCCGACCGGGCACTGCGGTTCCTCCGCGACTTCCTCCGCGCCGAGGACCCGAGTCTCGAGGTCAACGACATCGACGCGGGCGGCTACGCGCCGGGGGAGCTGCTGACGCTGGCGAGCCCGTCACTGTTCGACGAGCCTCGGCTGCTGCGCGTCTCCAACGTCGAGAAGTGCTCCGACGCGTTCCTCGTCGAGATGATCGAGTACCTCGCCCAGCCCGCGGACGGCGCGACCGTCGTGCTCCGGCACGGGGGCGGCAACCGCGGCAAGAAGCTGCTCGACGCGATCCGCTCGGGCACCGGTGGCGGCATCGAGATCGTCTGCGCGGAGCTCAAGCGGGAGAGCGACAAGGTCGACTTCGCGATCGCGGAGTTCCGCACCGCGGGGCGCACGGCGACGACCGGTGCGGTGCGGGCGCTGGTGTCGGCGTTCTCCGACGACCTGGACGAGCTCGCCTCGGCCTGCCAGCAGCTCGTCTCCGACGTGACCGGAGACATCACCGAGGCGACGGTCGCGAAGTACTACGGCGGTCGCGTCGAGACCACCGCGTTCACGGTCGCCGATGCCGCGATCGCCGGCCGGCACGGGGAGGCGCTGCTGGGGCTCCGGCACGCGCTCGCGTCGGGTGCGGACCCGGTGCCGATCGTCGCGGCGTTCGCGAGCAAGCTGCGCACGATGGCGAAGGTCGCCGGGTCCCGCGAGGGCTCCGGTCAGATCGCCTCGCGGCTGGGCCTCGCGCCGTGGCAGGTGGACCGCGCGCGCCGCGATCTGGCGGGCTGGACCGGCGACGGCCTGGGGATGGCGATCCTGACCGTCGCGGAGGCGGACGCGAACGTCAAGGGTGCGACCCGCGATCCGGTGTTCGCGCTCGAGCGCATGGTGTCGGTCATCTCGGCGCGCGGGGTCTGACGACCGGCGCTTCTCCTGCCGGTGGCGGTGGGTCTCGATACGCCACTGCGGGGCTACTCGACCAGCATGCACGTGCCGGGCCCGCCAGGCCGAGTTCCTCGGAGAGCGTGCGGGTGTGGAGTGGCATGCCGGGCAGAGCTCCTCGAGCAGCATGCAAGCGCCCGACCCGCCACCCGGGGGGCTCCTCTGACCAGCACGCATCTACCGGGCCCGCCGCGCAGAACCATGGTGATCGAGTAGCCCGCGGAGCGGGCGTATCGAGATCCGACCCGTCAAGACCCCCGGTCTCAGGGCACGGAGGCCTGCCGGTTCTCCGGGTCGAAGTGGAAGACGGCTCCGCCGAAGAGCAGCTGCGCGCCGCCGAGCCCGATCACCGACGCGACGATCACCGCAGCCCCGGCGAACACGAGCGCCGATCCCGGGTAGGCCCTGTGCGCGAGGACGAGGAGCAGGATCAGCCCGACGACGTGCGCGACGGCGACCGGTACTCCTCCGACGGCCTCCCCGAAGCCCGCCATCGTCGTCCCCGCGGCGAGGGCCTTGCCCTGCTCCGACTGCGCCTCGGCCATCGCGAAGCCGAACCAGCACCAGGAGAAGAGCGCTGCGGGGACGCCGAGGCAGGCCACGGTCCAGAAGCCGATCCGCGCCCGGCTCTCGGAGGTCCGCGGTCGGGAGGGAGAGGTCGTGGCGTCGAGCGGTGCAGCCACCGTCAGCCCGCCTCGATCAGCCGGGTGAGTCGATCCGCGGCGGAGGAGATCGTCGAGACGGCGACGAGCGTGAAGACGCAGGCGACGCCCCAGAACCAGGTGCGGCCGGGAGCGTGCGCGCGACGGCGGTCGAAGGCGAGCCACCAGGCCGCGACGACCGAGACGAGCGCGGCGATCACCGACCCGAGGGCCATCCTGACCCAGTCCGCGGCTTCCGGCTCCGTCCAGGAGTTCGTGCCGACCACGATCGCGGTCGGCACGACGACCATCCCGAGCAGTCCGAGGAGGATCGCCCTGTCCTGGCTCAGCGGCTTCGCCGTCTCCGTGCTGGTCATGATCCCCCGATCGCGCGCCGGGCAGCTCTTCGCGGGAGCCGTCCGTCACGGCGACGCTACCGGACGTCCTTGCGGTGGGTGGGTCTCGATACGCCCCTGCGGGGCTACTCGACCAGCATGTGGTCGCCTCCAGGCTGATCGACCAGCATGTGGTCGCCTCCAGGCTGATCGACCAGCATGTGGTCGTGCGGGCTCGTGCTGCGTGATGTCCTGGCGAGCCGGCGCCGGTGGGCCCAAGCCGCGGCCTCGCAGGCGAACAGGCGATTCGCGTGCCAGCGAATCGTCGTAGCCGGAACGCGACCCGCTCCACTCAGCGCGACCCCTCGGGAAGCCGACCGCGCGACGGACGACGAGGAACGAGGAGTCCGTCGACGGCGAGCGGCAACGACGAAGGGCCCGGCCAGAGGCCGGACCCTTCGTCGTTGCCGTGAGCCCAGAGGCTCAGAGCGCGGCGACCTGCTTCGCGATGGCCGACTTGCGGTTCGCGGCCTGGTTCTTGTGGATGACGCCCTTGCTCGAGGCCTTGTCGAGCTTCTTGGCGGCGAAGGCGAGCGCGGTGGCGGCCTTCTCGGTGTCGCCGGCGGCGATGGCGGAGTGCACCGCGCGGACCGCGGTCTTCAGCTCGCTCTTGACGGCCTTGTTGCGCTCGTTCGCCTTCTTGTTGGTGAGGTTGCGCTTGATCTGCGACTTGATGTTTGCCACGTCTATTACCTTCTTCTCGGATGTGTGTGCAGCCGGCTACTCGACGGAGTGCCCCTTCCGGTGGCGTGGAAACGCCATCCCGGTGCGACTGGAGGTCGCCGGCTTCTGAATCACTCCACACACGCCAATGGTGGAGCGCAAGCCAACAAGGAACTTTAGCGCACCCGCCGCCACCCTTCAACCGCGCCGCGCCCGCCGCCCACGTCCCGTCCCGCGAGATGCCACTTGCGTACGCGACACGCCGCGCGAGGCGTACGCAAGTGGCATCTCGCGGCGGGAGCCCGCCAGTAGCCTGACCAGCGATGCCCCGACTCGCCGATCACATCCCCGCCGTTCCGCCCTCGGGCATCCGCCGGCTGTTCGAGATCGCCCTCCGCCTGGACGGCGTGACGCTGCTCGCCGTGGGGGAGCCCGACGTCGCCGTCGCACCGCACATCATCGAGGCGGCCCGCGCCGCCTGGGCCGCGGACGACACCGGCTACGGCCCGAACGGCGGTCTGATGGAGCTCCGGCGCGCGATCGTCGCCAAGCTCGCCCGCGACAACGGGTTCCGCGCCGACGTCGAGCAGGTCTGGGTCACGGTCGGCGCCACGCAGGCGCTCTACCAGGCGATGACGCTGACGCTCGGCCCGGGCGACGAGGTGCTCCTGCCCGACCCCGGCTACACCACCTTCACGATGAACGCGCGGATGATCGGCGCCGTGCCGCTGCCCTACACGCTGCGCGCCGAGAACGGCTTCCTCCCCGACCTCGACGAGCTCGAGCGGATCGTCACCGACCGCACCCGCGCGATCATCGTGAACAGCCCGTCGAACCCGCTCGGCATCGTCCTGCCGCGACCGATGCTCGAGCGCCTGCTGGACTTCG
Source organism: Rathayibacter sp. VKM Ac-2927 (assembly GCF_022815525.1). Lineage (NCBI taxonomy): Bacteria > Bacillati > Actinomycetota > Actinomycetes > Micrococcales > Microbacteriaceae > Rathayibacter > Rathayibacter sp. VKM Ac-2927. Next base: position 91,383 of record NZ_JALGRT010000001.1, on the reverse strand, counting down.
CCCGCCGCCACGACCTCTGGATCATCAGCGACGAGGTCTACGAGTGCTTCACCTACGGTCGCCCGCACGTGAGCCTCGCCGCGCTCGCGCAGGAGGCCGGCCACGACGACGACCGCGTCTTCAGCGTCTTCTCGCTCTCGAAGACCTACGCGATGACCGGCGTCCGGGTCGGCTACCTGGTCACCCCGCCCGGCCTGACCTCGACGATGGTCACCGTCCAGGAGGCGTCGATCAGCTGCGTCGCGACGCCCGACCAGCGCGCGGCCCTCGCGGCGCTGACCGGGCCGCAGGACGCGGTCGCCGACGCCTCCGCGCACTACCTCGCCAATCTGCGGCTCGCGACGGCGCTGCTCGACGAGCGCGGCATCCGGTTCCGCGAGCCGGAGGGCGCCTTCTACCTCTGGATCGACGTCTCGCACGCGAGCGACGGCGACGTCGCCTCCTGGGCCGAGGCCTTCCTGCTCGAGACCCTCGTCGCCGTCGCGCCGGGCAGTGCCTTCGGGCGCACCGGTGAGGGCTGGATCCGCGTCTGCCTCGCCGCCGACCCCGCCGACCTCGAGCACGGGCTGCGCGCCCTGCCGGCCCCGATCGCGGCGGCGAGCGCATGAGCGCCGACGACGTCCTGGTCCGCCGGGTGCGCCCGGAGGAGTACGCCGAGGTCTCCCGACTGCGCCTCGCCGCGTACGCCCACGACTACGAGCTGGGGGAGGAGTACGCGGCGGACGTCGCCGACGTCGCCCGGCACGACCGCGAGGGCGAGGTCTGGGTCGCGGAGGAGCACGGCGCGATCCTCGCGACCGTCACCACCGCGGCTCCCGGCGCCACCCTGTACTCCCTCGGCCGTCCGGGCGAGCTCGACTGGCGGCTGCTCGCGGTCGCTCCGGAGGCGCGCGGTCGCGGGCTGGGCCGCCTGCTCACCGAGTTCGTGGTGATGCTCGCCGTGGAGCGGGGACTCCAGCGCGTGGTCATGAACAGCGGCACCGACATGCTCGCCGCGCACGCCCTCTACGAGAGCATGGGCTTCGTCCGGCTCCCCGAGCGCGAGAACCCGCCCGGGATCGAGCCCACGCGCACCTACGGACTCGACCTCTAGCGAGGACCGCCCGCAGAACATCAGCGGAGAAGGGCATTCATCGCCCCTCAGCGACGAGGTCCCTCCACAGCTGACGTTCTGCCCCGCATCCGGCCGGTCCCGGCCCCTCGCCCTCCGCCGCACCCCGGCCGTGGGACACTGGACGCACGATGTCTCCACGTGCACACCTCGGGCTCGAGCCCGCCGCGACCGATCCGGCGTCCATCCGCAACTTCTGCATCATCGCCCACATCGATCACGGCAAGTCGACGCTCGCCGATCGCATGCTCGGCATCACGGGCGTGGTCGAGGACCGCGCCATGCGCGCGCAGTACCTCGATCGGATGGACATCGAGCGCGAGCGCGGCATCACGATCAAGTCGCAGGCCGTCCGCATGCCGTGGGAGCGCGACGGGCAGACCTTCGCGCTGAACATGATCGACACCCCCGGTCACGTCGACTTCTCCTACGAGGTCAGCCGCTCGCTCGCCGCCTGCGAGGGCGCGATCCTGCTGGTCGACGCCGCGCAGGGCATCGAGGCGCAGACCCTCGCGAACCTCTACCTCGCGCTCGAGAACGACCTGGCGATCATCCCGGTCCTCAACAAGATCGACCTCCCCGCCGCCGACCCGGAGAAGTACGCGGCCGAGCTCGCGAGCCTCATCGGCGGCGACCCGGCCGACGTCCTCCGCGTCTCCGGCAAGACCGGCGTCGGCGTCGAGGCGCTGCTCGACCGCGTCACGGAGCTGGTGCCCGCGCCGGTCGGCGACAAGAACGCTCCCGCCCGCGCGATGATCTTCGACTCCGTCTACGACTCCTACCGCGGCGTCGTCACCTACGTCCGGATGATCGACGGCCAGCTCTCGCCGCGCGAGAAGATCCAGATGATGTCGACGCGCGCGACGCACGAGATCCTCGAGATCGGCGTCTCCAGCCCCGAGCCCGTCTCCACCAAGGGCCTCGGCGTCGGCGAGGTCGGCTACCTGATCACCGGCGTGAAGGACGTCCGACAGTCGAAGGTCGGCGACACCGTCACCACCGCGTCCAAGCCCGCCACCGAGGCGCTGCCCGGCTACACCGAGCCGCTGCCGATGGTGTTCTCGGGTCTCTACCCGATCGACGGCAGCGACTACCCCGACCTCCGCGAGGCACTGGACAAGCTCAAGCTCTCCGACGCGGCGCTCGTCTACGAGCCCGAGACCTCGGTCGCGCTCGGCTTCGGCTTCCGCTGCGGCTTCCTCGGCCTGCTGCACCTCGAGATCGTCACCGAGCGGCTCGACCGCGAGTTCGGCCTCGACCTGATCACCACGGCGCCGTCCGTCATCTACGAGGTGACCACCGACGACAAGAGCACCGTCACGGTCACCAACCCGAGCGAGTTCCCGGTCGGCAAGATCGCCAGCGTCACCGAGCCGATCGTCCGGGCCGCGATCCTCGCGCCGAAGGACTACGTCGGCACGATCATGGAGCTCTGCCAGAGCCGCCGCGGCACGCTGATCGGCATGGAGTACCTCGGCGAGGACCGCGTCGAGATCCGCTACCACATGCCCCTCGGCGAGATCGTCTTCGACTTCTTCGACAACCTCAAGTCGAAGACGGCCGGCTACGCCTCGCTCGACTACGAGCCCGCCGGCGACCAGGAGGCCGACCTGGTGAAGGTCGACATCCTGCTGCAGGGCGAGCAGGTCGACGCGTTCAGCGCGATCGTCCACCGCGACAAGGCCTACGCCTACGGCGTCCTGATGACGGGGCGGCTGCGCAAGCTGATCCCGCGCCAGCAGTTCGAGGTGCCCATCCAGGCCGCGATCGGCGCCCGCATCATCGCGCGCGAGTCGATCAGCGCGATGCGGAAGGACGTCCTCGCCAAGTGCTATGGCGGTGACATCACCCGCAAGCGCAAACTGCTCGAGAAGCAGAAGGAGGGCAAGAAGCGCATGAAGATGGTCGGCCGCGTCGAGGTCCCGCAGGAGGCGTTCATCGCCGCCCTGAGTGGTGACGTCGAGACGAAGGACAAGAAGTGAGCGTCCGGCGCTCGAGCTTCGAGGGGCAGCCGCAGGTCACCTACGCGGCGGTCGGCGGCACGCTCGCGCCGGACCTGCTCGAGTACCCGCCGGACGGCTTCACCGCCGAGCGGTTCGAGGCGCGCCTGGGCTCGGGCGCCGAGCGCTTCGCGATCACGACCGCGTCGCTGATGACGTGGGGCGTGCAGCGCGGCAGCGGCATCGCCGTCACCGACATCACAGCCGGCAGCGGCGTGCAGTACACCGGCGTGAACTTCGACTCCGCCGGCACCCCGATCGACCTCGCCAGCCGCCCGACCGAGGAGCAGTTCTCGGCGGACGGCACGCCCTACATCACCGCCGGCGTGACGGCCGTGCTCAAGATCACGCTGCTCGGCCGGACGGTGAACGCCCCCGTGCGGGTCGTGTACGTCGTCGACGAGCCCGACCAGGTCGGCTTCGCCTACGGCACCCTCGAGGGCCACCCGGAGAGCGGCGAGGAGTCCTTCGTGGTCGAGAAGCGCGCCGACGACTCGGTCTGGCTCGTCATCCGCGTGTTCTCGCGGCCCTCCACCGCCCTCTACCGTCTCGGCACCCCCGTCCTCCGGGTCGTGCAGAAGCGGCAGGTCAAGAAGTACCTGCGCGCGCTGCTGCCGGCGCGCGTCAGCTGACGTGGGCAGCGCCCTCCCGCTCGCCGACCCGGCGCCCCTCGACGGACTCCTGCCGGCCTCCGTCGCCGACGGCGTGGAGACCCGCGACCTCGGGCTGTACGTGCACGTCCCGTTCTGTCGGGTGCGCTGCGGCTACTGCGACTTCAACACCTACACCGCGACCGAGCTGCGCGGCGCGAAGCAGCAGGACTACGCCGACGAGGCGATCGTCGAGATGGCGCTCGGCGAGGGCGTGCTCGCGGCCGCGGGTCTGCCGCGACGGCCTGCGGCGACCGTGTTCTTCGGCGGCGGGACTCCGACGCTGCTGCCCGCCCGCGATCTGGTGCGCATGCTCGACGGGCTCCGGCGTCACTTCGGCGTCGCCGACGGTGCCGAGATCACCACGGAGGCGAACCCGGATTCTGTCGACGCCGCCTACCTCCGCGAGCTGGCCGACGCCGGGTTCACCCGGGTCAGCTTCGGGATGCAGTCGGCCGTGCCGCACGTGCTCGCGACGCTCGAGCGCACCCACGATCCCGAGCGCGTGCCGCTCGTCGTCGAGTGGGCGCGCGAGGCAGGGCTGCAGGTCAGCCTCGACCTGATCTACGGCACGCCGGGGGAGTCGCTGCCCGACTGGGAGCGCTCGCTCGATTCGGCGCTGGCCAACCGGCCCGACCACCTCTCGGCCTACGCGCTGATCGTCGAGGACGGGACGAAGCTCGCGCGGCAGATCCGCCGCGGTGAGGTGGCCACTCCGGACGACGACCTGACCGCCGACATGTACGAGCTGGCGGACGCTCGGCTCGCTGCGGCCGGCTACTCCTGGTACGAGGTCAGCAACTGGGCGCGCGACGACGCCCACCGGTCGCGGCACAACGTGTCCTACTGGCTGGGGCACGACTGGTGGGGCGTCGGGCCCGGTGCCCACAGCCACGTCGGCGGGGTGCGCTGGTGGAACGTGAAGCACCCGGCGGCCTACGCCGAGCGGCTGCACTCCGGCTCGTCGCCGGCCGCCGGACGGGAGACCCTCGACGCCGCGACCCGCCGGGTGGAGGACGTGCTGCTGCGCTCGCGCCTGGCGGACGGGCTGCCGATCGACGCGATCGACCCGGAGCGCCGCCGCGAGGTCGCGGGTCTGATCGCCGACGGCCTCGTCGACGGCCGGGCCGCCCTCCGCGGGCGCCTCGTGCTGACGCTGCACGGCCGGCTGCTGGCCGACGCGGTCGTCCGCCGCCTCACGGACGGCTGAGCCGGACCGCTCCCTGCTGATCGAGCAGCCCGCGGAGCGGGCGCATCGAGATCCCCTGTCCGATGTGCGTGGGTCTCGATACGCCGCCTGCGGCGGCTACTCGACCAGCATGGGGTTCCGCCTGCGGTGGCTACTCGACCAGCATGAGGTGGAGCAGGCGCGTCATGCTGATCGAGCGGCCCGCATCGTGGGCTCCTCATGCTGATCGAGTAGCCCGCGGAGCGGGCGTATCGAGATCCCGCTCGGTGCCTACTTGAAGAAGGGGATGCTCAGCGGGTACGTGTAGTACTCGCCGGCGCTGGCGCGCACCGAGGCGATGATCGCGAAGACGATCACGAGGATCGGCACGACGATGAAGACGATGAAGCCGACGAGCACGAAGCTCAGGATCGTCCCCGCGACGTAGGCGATCAGGGTCGTGAGGTGGAAGTTCAGCGCCGTCTTCGCGTGCGCCTCGAGGAAGGGCCCGCGGCCCTTGAAGACGAGGTAGACGATCAGCGACGGGATGAAGCTGAAGAAGATGCCCGTGATGTGGGTGACGATCGCCCAGGTCTTCTCGTCGGCCGGGTTCAGCGGCGGGGCGGGCGTCGAGTAGGCGGGCGGCGGGGGCGGGGTTGCCGACATGGTGATCTCCGTCTCAGGAATCGGCGCGCCGGGCGACCCCGGGCGCTCGGCGTCCATCGTGGCAGAGAGCGAGCCGCGACGGGGCGGATCCAGGGCGAGCCCCGCCCTCCTTCCTCCTGCGCGGTTATGATTGGCACTCAATCTCGTGGAGTGCCAAGCTCCGCGTGGCGCCACGGCGCCGAGGTGGTCGTGCCGCGAGGCACCCGGAGTCCGGCGGGAGGTCGGTCGTATGGTGACGGAGCGCGGTCTCCAGGTCCTGCGCGTGATCGTGCAGGACTACGTCGCGAACCGCGAGCCGGTGGGCTCCAAGTCGATCGTCGAGCGCCACGCGTTCGGCGTCTCCGCGGCGACCATCCGCAACGAGATGGCGCAGCTCGAGGAGGAGGAGCTGATCGCGGCCCCGCACACCTCCTCCGGCCGCGTCCCCACCGACAAGGGCTACCGCCTCTTCGTCGACCAGCTGACCGACCTGCGCCCGCTGACCGCGGCGCAGCGGCAGGCGATCGAGACCTTCCTCGGCCAGAGCCCCGACCTCGACGAGGTGCTCGTGCGAACGGTCCGGCTGCTCTCGCAGCTCACCAACAGCGTCGCGCTCGTGCAGTACCCGTCCTTCGGGGCCGCGCGCATCCGTCACGTCGAGCTGGTCGCCCTCGCCCCGCGGCGGTTGCTCTCCGTGCTGATCACCGACACCGGCCGCGTCGACCAGCGCGTGCTCGAGACGCCCGAGGACGTCGACGAGCTGCTGCTCGGCGAGATCCGGGCGAAGCTCAACACCGCCGTCCTCGGCCTGGGGCTCGCCGCTGCGGCGGAGACGCTGCAGAGCGCGACCGAGCAGTTCAGCCCGGAGCGCCGCGCCGTCGTCGACCCGGTGGTGCAGACCCTGCTCGAGCAGGTCGGCGCGAACCGGCAGGACCGCCTGGTGATGGCGGGCGCCGCGAACCTGGTGCGCACCGAGGAGGACTTCTCCGGCAGCATCTACCCCGTTCTCGAGGCGATCGAGGAACAGGTCGAGCTGCTGCGCCTCTTCGCCGAGATGACGCCGGACCCGCGCGGCATCTCGGTCCGCATCGGCCGCGAGAACGCGCCGTTCGGCCTGCAGGAGACGTCCGTGCTGACCAGCGGCTACAACACGGCCGGCGGCCAGGTCTCGCGCCTGGGGGTCCTCGGACCGATCAGGATGGACTACTCCGGCAACATCGCGGCGGTCCGCGCCGTCGCCCGCTACCTCTCCCGCCTCCTCGGCGAGGAATGACCCGCTCCCAGACCCTCGCCGGAACCCCGGCTCCCGACAGGTCCGCCGCGCCCGGCGCACCGACCACGAACGAAGGACGAAGCCCCCTGTGGCCGATCACTACGAAGTCCTCGGCGTCGACCGAGACGCCTCCGCCGACGAGATCAAGAAGGCGTACCGCCGGCTCGCACGCGAGCTGCACCCCGACGTCAACCCGAGCGCGGACGCGTCCGAGCGGTTCAAGCTCGTCACGCACGCCTACGACGTCCTGAGCGACGCCCAGCAGCGACAGCAGTACGACCGCGGCCCGCAGGACGGCTTCCCCGGCGGTGGCGGGCAGGGCTTCGGCGGCTTCGGCGACATCTTCGAGACGTTCTTCGGCCAGGGCGCGCAGGGCTCCTCGCGCGGCCCGCGATCGCGCCGGGAGCGCGGCCAGGACGCGCTGCTGCGCGTCGAGGTCTCGCTCGACGAGGTCATCTTCGGCACCCACCGCGACCTCGAGGTCGACACGGCCGTGCTCTGCGAGACCTGCCAGGGCTCGTGCTGCCAGCCGGGCACCTCGCCGGTCACCTGCGACATCTGCCACGGCTCCGGCCAGATCCAGCGCACCGTCCGCTCGCTGCTCGGCAACGTGATGACGGCCAGCCCCTGCGGCACCTGCCGCGGCTACGGCACCGTCATCGCCACTCCGTGCTCCACCTGCCAGGGTCAGGGCCGCGTCCGCGCGCGCCGGACCATCCCCGTCGACGTCCCCGCGGGCGTCGACACGGGCCTCCGCCTGCAGATGCCCGGCAGCGGCGAGGTCGGCCCGGCCGGCGGCCCGAGCGGCGACCTCTACCTCGAGATCAAGGTCAAGCACCACGACATCTTCAGCCGCAACGGCGACGACCTGCTCTGCACCCTCGAGGTGCAGATGACGGACGCGATCCTCGGCTCGACGACGACCCTCGCGGCGCTCGACGGCGACATCGAGATCGAGGTCAAGCCGGGCACGCAGAGCACCGAGATCGTCACGATCAAGGGCCGCGGCGTCACCAAGCTGCGCGGCAACGGCCGCGGCGACCTCCGCGTCGGCATCCAGGTGGTCACCCCGACCAAGCTGGGGCACCGCGAGCGCGAGCTGGTGCAGGAGTTCGCCAAGCACTACAAGCCGCAGAAGCCGGCCCTCACGCACTTCCAGCAGGGGCTCTTCTCCAAGCTCCGCGACCGCTTCCTGGGCTGACCGGATCCGGCGTGGCGCACCACTACATCGACGAGTCGCTCGACTCCGGGGACTTCGTCGCCGGCGGCCGGTTGGAGCTCTCCGGCGCGGAGGCGCGCCACCTCGCGACCGTGAGCCGGATCCGCGCGGGCGAGAGCGTCCGCGTCGGCGACGGCCGAGGCCGGGTCGCCGTGGCCGTCGTCGAGAGCGCGGAGGCGTCGCGTGTCGTCCTCGCGGTCGAGTCGGTCGAGGAGGTGCCCGCGCCGAGCCCGCGCCTCGTGCTCGTGCAGGCGCTCGCGAAGGGCGACCGCGACGAGCTGGCGATCCAGGCGGCGACCGAGCTCGGCGTGGACGAGGTCGTGCCGTGGCAGGCCGCCCGCAGCGTCTCGCGCTGGTCGGGCGTCAAGGAGGAGAAGGGCCGCGAGCGCTGGCGCAGCATCGTCCGCGAGGCGAGCAAGCAGTCGCTCCGCGCCCGGGTGCCGGAGGTGTCGGCGGTCGTCGGCCTCCGCGCGCTCGTGGAGCGGGCCGCGACGGCGCGCGTGCTTGTGCTCGAGCCCTCGGCCGAGGAGCGGCTCACCGCGGTCGAGCCGGACGGGCGCGACCTCGTGCTCGTCGTCGGACCCGAGGGCGGCATCGCGGCGGAGGAGCTGCGCGCCCTCGCCGACGCGGGTGCCGAGGCCGTCGCGCTCGGCGACTCCGTCCTGCGCACCTCCACCGCCGGCCCGGCCGCGATCGCCGTGCTCTCGGCCCGTCTCGGCCGCTGGTGATCCCCGCCGATCCGCGCGCCCTGGGCGAACGCGCCCCCGTCGTCGCCCTCGCCCCGTTTAAGATGGATGCATGACCGAGCCCACTGTCTTCACGCGCATCGTCCGCGGCGAGATCCCCGCCGACGTGGTGTTCGAGAACGAGCGGATCCTCGCGATCCGGGACATCGCGCCGAAGGCGCCCGTCCACCTGCTGATCTTCCCGAAGACCCCCGAGTACGCGAACGTCGCCGAGCTCGCCGCGGGCGATCCGGAGCTCCTCGCCGAGATGGCCGTCGTCGCGCAGACCCTGGCCGACGCGCACAGCAACGGCCAGTTCCGCCTCGTCTTCAACTCCGGCGAAGAGGCCGGTCAGACCGTGTTCCACGTCCACGCCCACGTCCTGGGCGGCCACCTGACGGAAGGCTCCCTTGCCACCGGTTGATCACGCGGGCGATCGCTCCGCGGACCAGAACCCCACTCGAACCGGCTCGACGGAGCCGTCGGTCCCGCAGAGCGACGCGGACCGGACCACCGGCGGGACCCATCGCGTCATCGCCGTCGACGGAATCGCCATGGTGCGCCTCCTCGGACCCCAGGACCGCCTCATCCGGGCGGTCGAATCGCGATTCCCCGACGTACGGGTGCACGTGCGCGGCAACGAGGTGACCCTCGACGGCGAGGGCGCCCCCGTCGCCGCGGCGGCGCGCCTGGTGGAAGAACTGGTGCTCATGACGGCAGGCGGCCACGACCTCGACCCGGAGGGCGTGCGCGAGTCCGCGCGCATCCTCGAGAACGGCGGGCCGGTGCGTCCCGCGGACGCGTTCGGCCAGGCCATCCTCACGGCGCGCGGGAAGAGCATCCGCCCGAAGACCCTGGGGCAGCGCGAGTACGTCGACGCCGTCGATCAGAACACGATCGTCTTCGGCATCGGCCCGGCCGGCACCGGCAAGACCTACCTCGCGATGGCCAAGGCGGTGCAGTCCCTGCAGCGCAAGGAGGTCGAGCGGATCATCCTCACGCGCCCCGCGGTCGAGGCGGGGGAGCGGCTGGGCTACCTGCCCGGCTCGCTCACCGACAAGATCGACCCGTACCTGCGCCCGCTCTACGACGCGCTGAACGAGATGATGGACCCGGAGATCGTGCCGAAGCTGCTCGCGGCGGGCACCATCGAGGTCGCGCCGCTGGCCTACATGCGCGGCCGCACGCTGAACTCCTCGTTCGTCGTGCTCGACGAGGCGCAGAACACGACGCCGGAGCAGATGAAGATGTTCCTCACCCGCCTCGGCTTCGGCTCGAAGATGGTGATCACGGGCGACATCACCCAGGTCGACCTCCCCGCCGGATCGAGCGGTCTCCGCCTGGTGACCCGGGTGCTCGACGACATCGACGACATCCACTTCGCCCGGCTGACCAGCGAGGACGTGGTCCGCCACAGCCTCGTCGGCCGGATCGTCGACGCGTACACCGAGTACGACCAGCAGAAGCAGGCGCAGAGCTTCGAGCGCGAGCAGGCCCGCGAGTTCGCGGCCCGCGCCGAGCGCCGGGCGGCCACCCGCTCGACCGGCGACGCGCAGCCCAAGCGCCCGCGCGCCTGAGCGCCGTACCACCGCCTCCCGCCCCGCCGAGCCCCTCCCGATCGAAGGAAAACCGCACCCCGTGAGCATCGAGATCAACAACGAGTCGAGCATCCCTGTGGACGAGTCGACCCTGCTGCGCCTCGCGGGCTACGCGCTCGACTCGATGCACGTGCACCCCGACGCCGAGCTCGCGATCGTGCTGGTCGACGAGGGCGCGATGGAGCAGCTGCACGTGCAGTGGATGGACGAGCCCGGCCCCACCGACGTGCTGAGCTTCCCGATGGACGAGCTGCGCCCCGGCACCGAGGACGAGCCGACCCCGGCCGGCCTGCTCGGCGACATCGTGCTCTGCCCGCAGGTGGCGCAGAGCCAGGCCGAGGCCGCCGGCCACTCCGTGCTCGACGAGCTGCTGCTGCTCACGGCCCACGGGCTGCTGCACCTGCTCGGCTTCGACCACGCGGAGCCCGAGGAGGAGCGCGAGATGTTCGGCATCCAGCGCGACATCCTCGTCGGGTTCCACATCAGCGAGCGACGCCGCTAGGCCCGGCGTGCTCACCGTCCAGCTCCTCATCGCGGCCCTCGGCCTCGTCGCCCTCGGCGGTTGGCTCGCCGCCACCGACGCCGCCCTCGGCGTGCTCTCCCGCAGCGACGTCCTCGAGATGGCGAACCACTCGCGCAGCTCGCGCGCCCTGCGGGCCATCGCCGGCGACATGAGCGCGCACGTCAACGTCGTCAACTTCACCCGGATCGCGGCCGAGACCACCGCCGCGGTCTTCGTCACCACCGTGCTCGTCGTCGTGGTCGACGCCCTGTGGCTGGCGCTCCTGCTCGCGATCCTGATCATGGCGGCTGTCTCGTTCGTGCTCGTCGGCTCCAGCCCGCGCAGCGTCGGGCGCGCCCACGCCCGTGCCGTGCTCGGCTCCAGCGCCTCGCTCGTGCACGTGCTGCGGGTCGCGCTCGGCCCGGTCGCGCACGGCCTCGTCGCGCTGGGCAACCGGGTCACCCCGGGCACCGGCCGCTCGGCCGGCTTCTCCTCCGAGGAGCAGCTGCTGAGCATGGTCGACGAGGCGACCGAGCAGTCGGTCCTCGAGCAGGACGACCGCGAGCTCATCCACTCCATCTTCGAGTTCAACGACACGCTGGTGCGCGAGGTGATGGTGCCGCGGACCGACATGGTGACGATCGAGGCCGGCGCGTCGGTCGGCGCAGGCATGGGACTGCTGCTCAGCCGCGGCATCTCCCGGCTGCCCGTCATCGGCGACGGCGTCGACGACGTGCTCGGCGTGCTCTACCTCCGCGACGTGGCCCGGCACACCTACGAGCGCCCGGACGACGACGACTCGGCGGCCGACCTCGCCCGTCCCGCGCTGTTCGTGCCGGAGTCGAAGAAGGCCGACGAGCTGCTGCGCCAGATGCAGCTCGAGTCCAACCACCTCGCCATGGTGGTGGACGAGTACGGCGGCATCGCCGGGCTGGTCACGCTCGAGGACCTGATCGAGGAGCTCGTCGGCGACATCTCGGACGAGTACGACCGGGAGGTCGACCTCTTCGAGGAGACCGAGCCGGGCGTCTACCGCGTCTCGGCGCGGCTGCCCGTCGACGAGCTGGGCGAGCTGTTCGACCTCGAACTCGAGGACGACGACGTCGACTCGGTCGGCGGACTGCTCACCAAGGCCTACGGCCGCCTGCCAGAGCGGGGCGCGACCGCCCGGATCGACGGGGTGATCCTCGAGGCCGAGCAGGCGGATCCCCGTCGCGGCACCATCTCGACCGTCATCGTGCGGCGCGATCCCGACTACGATCCCTCAGGCGAGACCGGCACCGGACCGGTCGCGATCGTCGCCGAGACAGACCACCAGGACGAGGACGCACGATGACCGACCCCAGCACTCCCACGACCCCCTACCGGGCAGGCTTCGTGTCGTTCGTGGGCCGCCCGAACGTCGGCAAGTCCACGCTCACCAACGCGCTGGTCGGCGAGAAGATCGCCATCACCAGCTCGAAGCCGCAGACCACCCGCCGCGCCATCCGCGGCATCGTGCACCGGCTCGACGGCCAGCTCATCGTGGTGGACACCCCGGGTATCCACCGCCCGCGCACCCTGCTCGGCGAGCGGCTGAACTCCCTCGTCACCTCGACCCTCGGCGACGTCGACGTGATCGGAATGCTCTTCCCGGCCGACGAGCCGATCGGCCCCGGCGACCGGTTCATCAACGAGCAGCTCGAGGCCTTCCCGCGCGCCCGCAAGATCGCGATCGTCTCGAAGGTCGACCTCTCCTCGAAGAAGTCCGTCGCCAAGCAGCTGCTCGCCGTCTCCGAGCTGCGCGAGTGGGACACCATCGTGCCGATCTCGGCGGTCACCGAGGAGCAGCTCGACGTGCTCGCGGTCGAGCTGCTGCGCCTCATGCCGGTCTCGCCCGCGCTCTACCCCGAGGAGGCCGTGACCGACGAGGACACCGGCTCGCGCATCGCCGAGTTCATCCGCGAGGCAGCGCTCGAGGGCGTCTCCGACGAGCTGCCGCACTCGCTCGCCGTGACGCTCGACGACATGGTCGAGCGCGAGGACGGCTCCTTCATCGACATCTACGCGAACGTCTTCGTGGAGCGCGACAGCCAGAAGGGCATCATCATCGGCAAGGGCGGTCAGCGCCTGCGCGAGGTGGGCGCCGTGTCGCGCGAGCAGATCGAGCGGCTGCTCGGCCGGCGCGTGTTCCTCTCCATCCGGGTGAAGGTCGCCAAGGAGTGGCAGCGCGACCCGAAGCTGCTCGGCCGCCTCGGCTTCTGAGCGGTGAGTGCGGCGCCGGATCGGGAGGGGGACGGCAGTCACTCTCCCGGACGACGCCCCGCGGCGACGTCGCCGCGTAGCGTGGGGCTCATGCGTGCGCTCCTGGATCGTCCGGCGACGCTCCCGATCGCGGGAGCCCTGCTCGGGGTCCTCCACCTCGGACTGAGCGCGGCCGGCCTGATCGCGCCGGAGCACCTCAGCGGCGGTCTGCTGATCGCGCTCGGCCTCGGCCTCGCGGCCTTCCTGCCGGCCCTCGCGCCGTCCCTGGTCGCCGTCGGGGCGGTCACCGGCGGCGGGATCCCGCTCCTCGGCGTGCCGGTGGACGGTGTCCTCGTGGGCCTGCTCGTCCTGTGGTCCACGGCGCGCCGGCTCGGGCCCTGGACGCGGACGCTGACCCTCGTCGGCGCCCTCCTGCTCGCGGGCGTCGCCGGGCTGGTCGCCGCACTGAGCGGGACCGAGCAGCTGCTGCCGCAGGAGGCGAGCGCCGACCAGGTCCTGCTCTTCCGCGCCGTCGCCGCGCTGGTCGTCGCCGCCCTCCTCGCCGGCCTGGAGGTCCTCGTCTGGCGCGCCGGGGTGCGGCGGCCGGTCGGTCCCGGCGACAGGATCGATGCGCTCGTGGTGCGCGTCGCCGGTCCGCAGGACGGCTTCGCCGTCGGAGCGGCCGGCTGGCAGGCGCTCCTCCTGCTGCTGATCTCGACCGTGCCGTTCGCGGCGCCCGACGGCTCGCTCCAGCCGGTCGTCGGCGGAGTGCTGGCGGTCGCGCTGGTCCTGCACCGCCGGGCGCCGGCGCTCTCCCTCACGATCGCCTGGGGCGGGGCGCTCCTGCAGATGGGTCTGCAGCTGGCACCGGGACCGGCCGACCTCGCGATCCTCGCGGTGCTCTTCGGCACCGGTGCGTCCGAGCGGCGCCGGGTGCGCGCGGCAGGGGCCGTCTCCGCGGTGCTCGGCGCGATCGTGGCCGTCGTCTACCTGATCATCGTCTTCCGGCTCGTCCAGTCCATCCCCTCGCCGATCCTGACCGGGGGAGCGGTGTTCGGCGGGATCCTCGCCACGCTCGGCCTCTCCTGGACGGTCGGCCTGCTCTCCCGCTCGGTGCGGCGAGCGCGCGAGGGGCAGACCCTCCGTGCCGAGGCCGAGCGCGAGCGCGCGGCGGCGCAGCGCGAGCTGGACACGGTCGAGGAGCGCAACCGCATCGCCCGCGACATGCACGACGTCGTGGCGCACTCGCTCGCCGTCGTGATCGCGCAGGCGGACGGCGCCCGCTACCTCGGTGCGTCCAGCCCGGCGCAGACGGACGCCGCCCTGCTCACCATCTCCTCGGTCGCCCGCGACGCGCTCGGCGACGTCCGCGTCCTCCTCGCTCAGCTCCGGCACAGCCAGAGCGACGGACCGCAGCCGGAGGCGCGCGACCTGCCGGCGCTGCTCGAGAGCGTCTCCGGAGCCGGGACGCAGCTGCGGTCCGAGCTCGAGGTCGACCTCGAGACCGTGCCGCGCGGCATCGGCCTCGCGCTCTACCGCATCGTGCAGGAGGCGACGACGAACGCGCTCCGGCACGGCCGGCCCGGCGCCCCGCTCGACGTCGCGCTGCGCCGCGAGTCCGGCGAGATCGTCCTCACCGTCCGCAACGCGCGCTGCGCCGACGCCGAGGTTGCCGCTCGCGTGCCCGGGGAGGGGCACGGGCTCGTCGGGATGCGCGAGCGCGCCGCTCTCGTCGGTGGCGTCCTCCGCGCCGGCCCCGAGGGCGACGACTTCGTGGTCGACGCGCGCCTGCCCGCCCCTACTTCCACCGCCCTGCCCGTCGCCTCTGGAGGCCACCCCGCATGACCGACACCATCCGCCTCGTCCTCGTCGACGACCAGGCGCTCTTCCGCGCCGGCATCCGCATGCTGCTCAGCTCCCAGCCGGACCTCGAGGTGGTCGGCGAGGCGTCCGACGGCGCGGAGGGCGCGGAGCTCGTCGGCCGGCTGGCCCCGGACGTGGTGCTGATGGACATCCGGATGCCGGGGGTCGACGGCATCGAGTCGACGCGGCGGATCCTCGCCGACGCCGCGGAGAAGGGCGTGGAGCCGCCGCGCATCCTGGTGCTCACCACCTTCGACCTGGACGAGGCGGCCGCCCGCGCGATCCGCGCCGGGGCGAGCGGCTTCCTGCTCAAGGACACCGAGCCGGGCTTCCTGCTCGCCTCCGTCCGCACCGTGCACGCCGGCACCGCCGTCGTCGCCGCCTCCGCGACGCGCGAGCTCTTCGAGCACTTCGGCGCGCCGGGGAGCGGCCGCGAGACTCCCGCGGCGTTCGGCACGCTGACCGACCGGGAGCGCGAGATCTTCCACCTCGCCGCGCGCGGCCTCAGCAACACCGAGATCGCCCGGGCGGAGTTCCTCAGCGAGGCGACGGTCAAGACGCACATCAGCCGCACGCTCGGCAAGCTCGGGCTGCGCGACCGGGTGCAGCTCGTCGTCTACGCCTACGAGAACGGTCTCGTCGCCTGAGGACGACGTCCGCGCCGCAGTGGTGCCTCGTGGGTGCCGACCCGCGGGCGCAGTGCTACCGTGGTCGCGTGCGCATCGGTCTGCTCCTTCTTAGCCGCCGCGACGAGATCTGATTCTCAGGCCCTCCTCGTCGCGGAGTCCGTCGTCGGCTGAATCAGACCCATCGTCACCACAGACCACCCGCGTGGTTCGATCCGCATCCGGATCCCCGCGAGACGAGAGACAGGCGCGTCCGCGCGCCGGGAGAGCACCCTCATGAAGAACACCCAGAAGCCGTCGTCGCTGCCGATCGGCAAGTACAAGCCGTTCCACGAGCAGATCGTCGTCGAACTGCCCGACCGCACCTGGCCGGCCAAGCGCATCACCACGGCGCCGCGCTGGTGCGCCGTCGACCTCCGCGACGGCAACCAGGCGCTCATCGATCCGATGAGCCCCGAGCGCAAGCGGATCATGTTCGACCTGCTGGTCCGGATGGGCTACAAGGAGATCGAGGTCGGCTTCCCGAGCGCCAGCCAGACCGACTTCGACTTCGTCCGCAGCCTCATCGAGGAGGACGCGATCCCGGAGGACGTCACCATCCAGGTGCTGACCCAGGCGCGCGACCACCTGATCGAGCGCACCTACGAGTCGATCCGCGGCGCCCGCCAGGCGATCGTCCACCTGTACAACTCGACCAGCGTGCTGCAGCGCGAGGTCGTCTTCCGCAAGGACCGCCAGGGCATCATCGACATCGCCCTCGCCGGCGCGCGCAAGTGCCGCGAGATGGAGGCGACGGTGCCCGGCACCGCCGTCTACTACGAGTACTCGCCCGAGAGCTACACGGGCACCGAGCTCGACTTCGCCCGCGAGATCTGCGACCGCGTGGTCGAGGTCTTCGAGCCGACCCCGGAGCGCAAGGTCATCCTCAACCTGCCCGCCACGGTCGAGATGGCAACGCCCAACGTCTACGCCGACTCGATCGAGTGGATGTGCCGGAACCTCGCCCAGCGCGAGAACATCATCGTCTCGCTGCACCCGCACAACGACCGCGGCACCGCGGTCGCGGCGGCCGAGCTGGGCTACCTGGCCGGCGCCGACCGCATCGAGGGCTGCCTCTTCGGCAACGGCGAGCGGACCGGCAACGTCGACCTGGTCGCGCTGGGCGTCAACCTGTTCACCCAGGGCATCGACCCGCAGATCGACTTCAGTGACATGGACGGCATCAAGCGCACGGCCGAGTACTGCAACCAGCTGGCCGTGCCCGAGCGCAGCCCGTGGGCCGGCGACCTGGTCTTCACCGCGTTCAGCGGCTCGCACCAGGACGCCATCAAGAAGGGCTTCGAGGCGATGGAGGCCGAGGCGGAGCGCACCGGCGTCAGCCGCGACGAGCTGACCTGGGCGGTGCCCTACCTGCCGGTGGACCCGAAGGACCTCGGCCGCTCCTACGAGGCGGTCATCCGCGTCAACTCGCAGTCCGGCAAGGGCGGCGTCGCGTACCTGCTGAAGACCGACCACGCGCTGGACCTGCCGCGCCGCCTGCAGATCGAGTTCTCCGCGGTCGTGCAGGCCAAGACCGACGCCGAGGGCGGCGAGGTCACCAGCGAGCAGATCTGGACGATCTTCCAGGACGAGTACCTGCCCGCGCCCGCGCACCGCGCTGAGGACAAGTGGGGCCGCTTCGAGCTGGCCCGCACGAGCACCTCGAGCGACCTGGGCGGCTCGATCGCCCTCGACGCCGTGCTGCGCGTCGGCGACGAGACGGTCACCGCGAGCGCGACCGGCAACGGCCCGATCAACGCCTTCGAGGCGGTGCTGGCGCAGCACGGCGTCGAGGTCCGCGTCTTCGACTACGTCGAGCACGCTCTCAGCGCCGGCGGCGACGCGCTGGCCGCCTCCTACGTCGAGTGCTCGGTGAACGGCCGCACCCTCTGGGGCGTGGGCGTCGACGCCGACATCTCGACCGCCTCCCTGAAGGCGATCGTCTCGGCCGTCAACCGCGCCCTCCGCGAGGAGGCCCCGGACCGAGAGCTGGCGACGGCCTCGGCCTGAGCCTCGCGCGGCCCGAGCAGCCCGCGGAGCGGGCGGGCCATGCTGGTCGAGTAGCCCGCGGAGCGGGCGGGCCATGCTGGTCGAGTAGCCCGCGGAGCGGGCGTATCGAGACCCCCGTCCATGCGGTGGTGGGTCTCGATACGCCGCGTGCCGCGGCTACTCGACCAGCATGTTGCGGAGCCGTGCCGTCAGGCGCGGCCCTGCAGGATGAGGTTCCAGTAGACCCAGGGGAGCAGGTAGCGGTCGGCGAGGAAGGTGATGCGGCGCTCCCTCGCAAGGCCCTTCCAGAAGGGGATGGTCGGCTTCGGGCGGTAGCGGTCGTCGAACTCGGCGAAGACGACGGTCGAGCGCGAGACGACGAACGGGCAGACCGAGTAGCCGTTGTAGACCTGGGGGAGCGGCTTCCCCTGGCGCGCGGCGACGAGGTTCTTCGCCAGGGTCTTCGTCTGCTGCCGGAGCGCGCCACCCGACTTCGAGTTCGTGGTCGCCGCCGCGTCGCCGAGCGCCCAGACCTCGGGATGGCGGGGGTGGCGCAGCGTCAGCGGGTCGACCTCGACGAAGCCGCCCGTGCTCCCCTCCGCCACGAGCCCGGTGCCCGCGAGCCAGTCCGGAGCGGACTGCGGCGGGACCGCGTGCAGCACGTCGTAGGAGAGCGTCTCCCGCTGCTCGGTGCCGACGTGCCCGGCGTCGTGGTCGACACCCAGCTGCGCGCGGCGGCCGTCGTCGCCCGCGATGACGACCGTCCGCTTCTCGGCGTCCACCTCGACCAGCTCGCGGCTGAAGCGCACGTCGATCCCGTACTCCGCCACCTTGCGCTCGAGCTCCGCGTCGATCAGCGGCATGCCGAACATCGTGGGTGTCGGCACGACCAGCACGACGTGGACGTCCGCGAGCACGCCGGTCTCGCGCCAGTAGTCGCAGGCGAGGTACATCGGCTTCTGCGAGGCTCCCGAGCAGGTGGCGGGTCCGCTGGGCTGGGTGAAGACGACGGTGCCGGAGCGGACTCCGCGGAGCACGCTCGACGCCTTTCGCGCGTACTCGAACTCGTAGTTCGAGACGCCGACCGGGGACGCCATCGCCTCCGTCAGCCCGGGCACCGCGGACCAGTCCTTCTGGATGCCGGGGCAGACGACGAGGTCGCCGTAGCCGACCCGCCGACCGGAGGCGAGGGTGACCGTCTTCGCGACGGGATCGATCGCCTCCACCCGATCGCGGATCCAGGTGACTCCCTTCGGCGTCACCGAGCCCTGCGGCCGGGTCGCCTTCGAGGCGGGAGCGGTGCCGCCGGCGACGTGGGAGAACATCGGCTGGTAGAGGTGCGTCTCGCGCGGCTCGATCACCGCGACGTCCGCCACCCCGTAGCGGCGGAGGCGCCCCGCGACCGAGAGCCCCGCGTTCCCCCCGCCGATGATCAGCACGTCGTGTCGGTCGGTCGTGGTGCCCGCAGCGGTCATGCCGCCACCCTAGGTCGGACCTCCGACACGGGCGCGGGCTTCCGCGAGCCGTCCCGACGTGCATCCCCGCCGTCAGCCGCGCTTCCGCCAGCCCAGACGCGGCACCCGGCTCAGCGCCCGCTGCTCCGGCAGGCTCCAGCCGTAGCGCACCGCCAGCAGCCGGATGACGGCCGTGACCAGCACCGCGATGGGCGCCGCGTAGTCGATCACCATCCCGAACCGCAGCGCGACCACCAGCACCACCGTGCCGCCGGTCGCGGCGATCGCGTAGAGCGAGCCGACGTGCATCAGCGCGATCGGGCGGTTGAGCAGGATGTCGCGGATGACCGAGCCGCCGACGGCCGAGACGGTGCCGACGAACACGGCGGGCACCTCCGGCGCGCCGAGCGAGAGCGCCTTCGTCGTGCCGATGGCGCCGAAGAGCCCGATCGTCAGGGCGTCGAGCGCCGTGATCGTGCCGTCGACCCGGTTGAGCACGTGCTGCAGCAGCATGCCGAAGAGCGAGGCCGTCACCGCGACGAGCAGGTAGGCGTTGGTGTGCAGCGCCACGAGCGGGGTCTGCAGCAGCAGGTCGCGCAGCACACCGCCGCCGAGGCCGGTCGCCGTGCCGATGATCGTGACGCCGAGCAGGTCGATCCGGCGGTCGCGGAACTCGCCGGCGAACATCGCGCCCTGCAAGCAGCCGATCGCGATGGCGAGGAGGTCGGCCCAGGCGGGGATCTCGAAGAGGGAGGCGGCCACCGAGCCATCGTTCCACGGGCGGGAGGGGGCGGGTGCCGGTCCACCGCGGGGTTGTCAGGGGTGGGGAGGATAATCGAGCGCATGCCCACCTACCGTGACGAAGCCGTCGTGCTGCGCACCCACAAGCTGGGCGAGGCCGACCGCATCGTGACGCTGCTCTCGCGCAGCCACGGCAAGATCCGCGCGGTCGCCAAGGGCGTGCGCAAGACCGGCTCCAAGTTCGGCTCGAGGCTCGAGCCGTTCATGGTCGCCGACCTGCAGCTCTACGAGGGCCGGAGCCTCGACATCGTCACGCAGGCCGAGTCGCTCGGCGCGTACGGCGCGATCATCGCGGCCGACTACGACAGCTACACCGCGGCGAGCGCCATGGTCGAGACGGCCGACCGCCTCACCGACGCCGACGCCTCGCTGCAGCAGTACCTCCTGCTCGTCGGCGCCCTGCGCTCGCTCTCGAAGCACGAGCACGAGCCGGTGCTCACGCTCGACTCCTACCTGCTGCGCGCGCTCTCGATCGCCGGCTGGGCGCCGAGCTTCGAGGACTGCGCCCGCTGCGGCGCCCCCGGCCCGCACGGCGCGGTGGTCGTCCAGCTCGGCGGGGTCGTCTGCGAGGACTGCACGCCCCCCGGCGCCCCGCGCGTCGCCCCGGAGGTGGTCGTCCTCCTCGGCGCCCTGCTCACGGGAGACTGGGAGCACGCCGAGACGACGGAGCCCTCGACCCGCTCCCGAGCGAGCGGCGTGGTCGCCGCCTACACCCAGTGGCACCTCGAGCGCGGACTGAGATCTCTGGAGCACGTCACCCGATGAAGCCGTTCACCCACAGGGACGCCGTCCCGTTCCGCCCCCTCGACTGGACCGGCGTGCACCCGCCGGAGCTGCCGCGCAAGGCGGTGCCCGAGCACGTCGCGATCGTGATGGACGGCAACGGCCGCTGGGCCAACTCCCGCGGGCTGACCCGGGTGGAGGGGCACAAGCGCGGCGAGGCGTCGCTGCTCGACGTGGTCGCGGGAGCGATCCAGATCGGCGTCAAGCACCTCAGCGTCTACGCTTTCTCGACCGAGAACTGGAAGCGCTCGCCCGACGAGGTGCGCTTCCTGATGGGCTTCAACCGCGACGTGCTGCACCGCCGCCGCGACCAGCTCAACGAGTGGGGCGTCCGCGTGCGCTGGGCCGGCCGGAAGCCGCGGCTCTGGGCGTCGGTCATCAACGAGCTGCAGTACGCCGAGAAGCTGACCGAGGGCAACGACGTCCTCACGCTCACCATGTGCGTCAACTACGGCGGCCGCACCGAGATCGCCGACGCGGTGCAGCGGATCGCCGCCGAGGTCGCCGCGGGCAGGCTGAAGCCGTCCGGCATCACCGAGAAGACGATCGGCAAGGCGCTCTACCTGCCCGACATGCCGGACGTCGACCTCTTCGTGCGCTCCTCCGGCGAGCAGCGCACCAGCAACTTCCTGCTCTGGCAGAGCGCCTACGCCGAGATGGTCTTCCTCGACCGGCTCTGGCCCGACTTCACCCGCGAGGACCTCTGGGGCGCGATCGAGCACTACGCCGGCCGCACCCGCCGCTTCGGCGGCGCCGTGGACGTGCCGGGGGCATCGGGCTGATCCGCGAGGGCCGGTCCGTCGGCGGTCCGCGGCTCAGCCGGTCCCGCGCTCAGCGATCCGTCTCGCAGCGGGTCGGGTCGGCGGGGAGAGTCCCCGAGACGAGGTAGGCGTTGGCGATGTCGGTCGCGCACGTCGAGTCCCGGTAGGCAGCGCCGTGGCCGTCCGCCTCCACCTCGACGAGCGTGCTGTTCGTCAGCTCGGTGTCGTGCAGGCGACGGGCATCGGCGAACGGCGTCGCGGGGTCGTGCAGGTTCGAGACGACGAGGATCCGGTTCCCGCTCGTGTAGGAGAGGGCCGGATCCAGCCGCTCGTACTCGCCCCACCGGTCGCAGTCCCGCACGGAGTCGTCGCCCTCCTCGAGGATCCCGAGCGGGCCCGTGCTCGCCGGCCGCCCGCCTTCGGCCGCTTGCGCGGCATCCGCTCCGGCAGCCGGCGGGACGGCGCAGTAGACGGCGTACTCGAGTGCCCGATCGACAGTGGAGTCGTCGGTGCTCGCGACGATCGCCAGCGCCTCCCCGTCGCCGGCCACCGCTCCGTCGAGGACGGCGACGGTCTCGCTCCAGGAGGATCGGGGCTCGTACAGACTGGTCAGCAGGTAGGACGCGACCTCGCGGCCGCCGACCTCGGTGTGCTCGCCGTCCGGGCCGATCGCCGTCCGCGGCTCCGCCGAGAGCGACTGCAGGAGTGCCGTCAGCTGCTCGGCCGC
The DNA here is from genome assembly GCF_022815525.1 of Rathayibacter sp. VKM Ac-2927. Classification (NCBI taxonomy): domain Bacteria; kingdom Bacillati; phylum Actinomycetota; class Actinomycetes; order Micrococcales; family Microbacteriaceae; genus Rathayibacter; species Rathayibacter sp. VKM Ac-2927. The sequence continues at coordinate 69,226 of NZ_JALGRT010000001.1, read as the reverse complement.
CTCCTCCCGGTCGCCGGTGACGGGGCGGGCTCCCAGCGCACCCGACGTGCAGGCGTCGAGCAGCCGCCCCAGACTCTCCTCGAACCCTTCGAGGTCGCTCGTCCGCTGCAGGGACGCGGAGTCCGCGACGCTGTCCAGGAGCATCCGGCCGACCGTGTCGGGGAACAGCGTCGCGTAGACGCTGCCGATGTAGGTGCCGTACGAGGCGCCGTAGTAGTCGAGCTGCGGCTGTTGCAGTGCCTGCCGCAGCAGCTCGTGGTCCATCGCCACGTCCGTGGTCGAGGCGTGGACGGCGAACCGGCTGGTGGTCGCGCATGCCTCCACCGCCCCCTCTCCGTCCGCCGCCAGTGCCTCGGCGTCGCAGGCGAGATCCGTCTCGGGAGTGAGCCCTCGCGGCTCGATGCCGATCACGTCGTACTTCTCGAGGACGGGAGCGGCCTCCGGCACGGTCGCCAGGCCGAGGGCCATGTCCCTCGCGGGCGCTCCCGGGCCGCCGGGGTTCACCATCAGCACCTCGTCGTGCGGTCCGCCGACCGAGACTCTGATGAGCTCGAGGTCCACCGGATCGGAGGTGTCGGGCCGGCTCCAGTCGATCGGCGCGGCGATCGTGCCGCACTGCGCCGTCACGCCCTCCAGCTCGGGGAACACCTCGGACGGGCAGTCGGACCAGGCCGGCCCCGCGTGGCGGGAGAGCCAGGAGCTCACCTGCGCCGCGGGCCCGGTCGTCGCGTCGACGACCGTCGCGGGGGCGTCGGCGGCGCAACCGGACAGCGTCAGCGCCAGGAGGCAGACCAGGCCGACCATCGGGTTCTTCTTCATCGTGTCCATCTCTCGTGAATCGCTCGTCACCGCTCACGTCGCCGCGACGCGGTCGTCGTCTCGGTGCTCCGCACGGCGTCGAGCCGTCTCGCGATCGGCGACGGATCCGGACGTCTCCGCGGCCTCGACGAGGCGGCGTCGCGTGCGAATGGTCAGCGTAGGGAGCGCGATCCGCGGAGATCGGGCTGGCGCGCAGTGGGCGCTGTTCGGAGGTGATCGAGGCGCGGCGGGCCTAGTGTTCTCCGCCCGCCCGCCGGCGGGAGATCTTGGCCGGTGCCGCGGTATCGGCGGAACGGGGGAGGGGCCGGCCCGACACCACCGCTGGCTACCATCGGAGCATGACGATCGAGACCAGCTCCCTCCGCGTCGGGCTCGTCGGCTACGGGCTCGCGGGCCGCGTCTTCCACGCGCCGTTCCTGGAGGCGGACCCGCGTTTCCAGCTCGTCGCGATCTCGACGAGCGACCCCGAGCGCGCGGCGGCCGCGGAGGCCGCGCATCCCGGCGCACGGATCGTCGCCGGCCTCGACGCGGTGCTCGCCGAGCGACCCGACCTGGTGGTGCTCGCGACGCCGCCCTCCGTGCACCGCGAGCAGGCCGAGCAGGTGCTCGCCGCCGGCGTCGCGGTCGTGATCGACAAGCCGTTCGCGCCGAGCACGGCCGACGTCGACGCGATCCTCGCCGCGTCGCAGGCGGGCGGCGCGCCCGTGTTCGTCTTCCAGAACCGCCGCTGGGACGCCGACTTCCTCACGCTGAGCCGGCTGCTGGCGGAGGGCGCGCTCGGCGACGTGATCCGCTTCGAGTCGACGTTCGAGCGCTGGAGCGCTCCGAAGACCGGGCGCTGGCAGACGGCGATCGGACCGGCGCAGGGCGGCGGCATCCTCTTCGACCTCGGCAGCCACCTCGTCGACCAGGCCCTGGTGCTCTTCGGCCCGGCCGTCGTCACCGCGGCGGAGACCCGCGTCGTGCACGCGGGCGGCGCGAGCGAGGACGACGCCTTCGTCTCGCTGCTCCACGAATCCGGCGTGCGCTCGCACCTCACGATGAGCCGGGTCGCCCGCGCCTCCGCCCCGCGCTTCCGGGTGCTCGGGACGCGGGCCGCGTTCTCGGTCGACGGCCTCGACCCGCAGGAGGGCGCGCTGCGCGGCGGCGACGCCACTCCGCTGGACGAGGACTTCGGCGTCGTCCCGCCGGGCGCGGAGGGGATGCTGGCCGACGAGCGCGGCACGACGGCCGTGCCGAGCGAGCGCGGGAACTACGCCGCCTTCCTCGCGGGAGTCGCCCGCGCCCTGCTCGACGGCGCTCCGTCACCCGTCGACGTGCAGGACGCTCGAGCAGTGGTCGCGCTGATCGAGCAGGCCCACGCCCTCGCCGCGCGGTGACGCCCTCGCCGCGCGGTGACGCCCTCGCCGCGCGGTGACGCACGACGCGCCCGGTACTGCCGCGAGGTTGGCGATCCGGGCGTCGAGGGGGATCCTCGGAGGGTGAGCACCGCACCCCCGGCCCCCGCCGACCTCCGAGCGCTCTTCCCCGGCGCCCGCGGGTACCACAACGCCTGCACGCTGGGCCTGCCGCCCCGCGCGACCGCCGAGGCCCTGCGCGCGGACCTCGACGAGTGGTCGGCCGGCTGCGGCACGGCCGCGGGCTACGGAGCGGTCGCCGAGCGCGCCCGAGCCTCCTTCGCGCAGATCGCCGGAGTGCCGGTCGACCGGGTCGCGATCGGCTCGCAGACCTCGGCGATGGCCGCCGTGCTCGCCGCATCGCTCCCGGACGGAGCGCACGTCCTCTGCGTCGACGGCGACTTCTCCTCCATCGTCTTCCCCTTCCTCGCCCAGGCCCACCGCGGCGTCGTGGTGCGCTCGGTGCCGCTGGAGGCGCTCGCCGACTCGGTCGAGGACGCCGACGACCTCGTCGTCTTCTCGGCCGTGCAGTCCAGCAGCGGAGCGCTCGCCGACCTCGACGCGGTCGTCGAGGCCGCCGCCCGCCACGGCGTGCGCACGGCCTGCGATCTGACCCAGGCGGCGGGCGTGCTGCCGGTGGACGCCTCCCGCTTCGACGCGACCCTCACCCACGCCTACAAGTGGCTCTGCTCGCCGCGCGGCGTCGCCTTCCTCACCGTCTCGCCCGAGTACGCGGCCGAGCTGCTGCCGGTGCAGGCCGGCTGGTATTCGGGGGAGGACGTCTGGTCCTCCTGCTACGGACCGGCGATGCACCTCGCCGAGAACGCCCGGCGATTCGACGTCTCGCCCGCCTGGCAGGCGTTCGTCGGGGCGGAGGCGTCGCTCGAGCTGTTCCGCTCCCTCGACCTCGCCGCGGTCTGGGCGCGCGCCTCCGGGCTGGGCGACCAGCTCTGCGAGCGCCTCGACCGCGCGCCGCAGCACCGCGCGATCGTCTCCTGGCCTGACGAGGACGGCGCCGATCTGGCACGACTGCAGGCCGCAGGGCTGCGCGTCTCGGGCCGGGGCGGACGTCTCCGCGTCGCCTTCCACCTCTGGAACGACGAGTCCGACGTCGACGAGCTCGTCCGGGTGCTGCGGGAATAGCTCCCGGTGGCAGCGGTTGTCCTCGGAGTGAGCGAAGCGCAGACCCCCATCACCGTCGACATCTGGTCCGACATCGCCTGCCCCTGGTGCTACATCGGCAAGCGCAAGTTCGAGCGCGGGCTGGCGGCGTTCCGCGCCGCGCACCCCGACGCGCCGGAGGTCGCGGTCGAGTACCGCAGCTTCGAGCTGTCGCCGGAGACGCCGGAGGACTACCGCGGCGGCACGGCCGAGTTCCTCGCCCAGCACAAGGGCGTCCCGCTGGAGCAGGCGCAGCAGATGCTCGACTCCGTCACCGCGATCGCGGCGGGAGTCGACCTCGACTACCACTTCGAATCGGTCGTGCACGTGAAGACCGTCCGGGCGCACCAGGCACTGCACCACGCGAAGGCGAACGGGCTGCAGCTCGAGCTGAAGGAGCGACTGCTCCGCGCCTACTTCGTCGAGGGGCGCGACCTCGCGGACTCCGACGTCCTGGCCGCCCTCTCCGCCGAGGTCGGGCTCGACGCCGACGAGGCTCTACGCGCGCTGGACGAGCAGCGGCACCTCGCCGACGTGCAGTCCGACATCGCGCAGGCCCGCGAGTACGGGATCAACGGGGTGCCGTTCTTCGTGCTCGACGGCCGCTTCGGGGTCTCCGGAGCGCAGGAGCCGACCGCGTTCACCGAGGTGCTCGAGCACGTGCTGTCGCAGCGGGCGGTCGTCGCGTGAGCGATCGAGTGTCGAGCGGGCCGTTCGAGATGCTCGGCGCCGCGGACGTGCCCGTCTGCGAGGACGGTGTCTGCTCGGTGCCGGCTCCCGGCGCTCCCGCTGTCAGCGAGCAGGCTCCTCGACCGTGATGTCGGCGACGGTCGCGCCGTAGGCGGCGATCAGCGCGTCCGCGTCGACGAAGGCGCTCCGGCCGCTCGTGCCGGCGCCCAGGGCGATCCTGCGGCCGACGACCCGCTCGTCCGCGACGACGGGCCAGGCGGTGGTCGAGCCGATCGGCGTGATCGTGCCGCGGCGGTAGCCCGTCGCCTCCAGCGCCACCGACTCGTCGGGCAGCCGGAGCTTGTTCACGCCGACCACCGCGCGCAGCAGCGGCCAGGAGATCTGCCGGCCGCCGGGCACCAGCGCGAAGACGAAGCCGCCGTCATGGCGCTTCACCACGAGCGACTTCACGATCGAGCCGGGCTCGATGCCCAGCAGCTCGGCCGCCTCGGCCAGGCTGCCGGCCTCCGGGCGGTCGACGATCTCGACGTCGAGTCCGCGCTCGCGCGCATCCGCCTCGAACCGCGCCGGGCCGTCCTCCACGGTGCGGTCCTCCGCGGTGCCGACCTCCGCAGCTCCGTCCTCCACAGTGCTGTCCTCCACAGTGCCGTTCCCGTCCATCCGTCCCCACCTCTCCGCTCGTTCGCCTTCCCCAACACAGGATCTGGGAGAATCGATACCGATGTCCTCCACTCTCATGGCCGCACCGCCCGCGCGCACCGCGCCGGCGCTCCGGATCGGCCCCCTCGAACTCGACGCCCCCGTCGTCCTCGCGCCCATGGCCGGGATCACCAACACCGCGTTCCGCCGGCTCTGCCGCGAGTTCGGCAACGGGCTCTACGTCAGCGAGATGATCACCTCCCGCGCGCTCGTCGAGCGCACCCCGGAGTCGATGCGCCTCATCCGCCACCACCCGAGCGAGAAGGTCCGCTCGATCCAGCTCTACGGGGTCGACCCGAGGACGGTCGCCGAGGCCGTCACCATGCTCGTCGCGGAGGACCGCGCCGACCACATCGACCTCAACTTCGGCTGCCCCGTCGCGAAGGTCACCCGCAAGGGCGGGGGAGCGGCCCTGCCGTGGAAGCTCCCGCTGTTCCGCCAGATCGTCGAGGGCGCGGTGCGAGCCGCGGGTGACATCCCGCTGACGGTCAAGATGCGCAAGGGCATCGACTCCGACCACCTCACCTACCTCGAGGCCGGCCGGGCCGCGGAGGGCGCAGGAGTCGCGTCGATCGCGCTGCACGCCCGCACCGCCTCCGAGTTCTACAGCGGCCAGGCCGACTGGTCGGCGATCACGACCCTCAAGCAGGCGATCACGAGCGTCCCGGTGCTCGGCAACGGCGACATCTGGTCGGCCGAGGACGCGCTGCGGATGATGAGCGAGACCGGCTGCGACGGCGTCGTCGTCGGGCGCGGCTGCCTCGGCCGCCCGTGGCTCTTCGGCGACCTCGCCGCCGCCTTCGCGGGCTCGGACGAGCGCTTCACCCCGACCCTCGGCCAGGTCGCCACGGCCTTCCGCCGGCACGCCCAGCTGATCTGCGAGTTCTTCGAGAGCGAGGAGCGCGGCTGCCGCGACATCCGCAAGCACGTCGCCTGGTACTTCAAGGGCTACCCCGTCGGCGGCGACCTGCGCGCGAAGATGGCCTCCGTGGTCACCCTCGCCGAGCTCGACGAGCTGCTCGCCACCCTCGACCCCGACGTGCCCTACCCGGGCGAGGCGGCCGAGGGCCAGCGCGGCCGCGCCGGCTCGCCGAAGACGCCGTCGCTGCCCGACCGCTGGCTCGAGTCCCGCGAGCTGAACGCCGACCAGCGCGACGCCGTCTCGGCCGCCGAGATCCACCACAGCGGTGGATGACCGCGCGCTCTGGGGGTACTCGCTCGTCGACGTCGAGCGGTTCCTGCCGGAGGACCACAGCACCCGCCGCTCCGACTTCGCCCGCGATCGCGCCCGGCTCTTCCACTCCAGCTCGCTCCGCCGCCTCGCGGCGAAGACGCAGGTGCTCAGCCCGACCGCCGGCGTCGACTTCGCCCGCAACCGGCTGACCCACTCGCTCGAGGTCGCCCAGATCGGCCGCGAGCTCGCCACGAGCCTCGACCTCGACCCCGACGTCGTCGACACCGCCTGCCTCGCCCACGACATCGGCCACCCGCCCTTCGGCCACAACGGCGAGCGCGCCCTCAACACCTGGGCCGCGTCGATCGGCGGCTTCGAGGGCAACGCGCAGACCTTCCGGCTGCTGACCCGGCTCGAGGCGAAGGTGTTCGGCGAGGACGACCGCCCCTACGGCCTGAACCTCACCCGCTCGAGCCTCGACGCCAGCTGCAAGTACCCGTGGCCCGACACCCGCTCCGTCGCCGACCCGTCCGGTCGCGCCAAGTACGGCTTCTACGCCGACGACGAGCCCGCCTTCACCTGGATGCGCGAGGGCGCCCCCGAGGGAGTCCGCTGCATCGAAGCCGAGGTGATGGACCTCTCCGACGACATCGCCTACTCGGTGCACGACTTCGAGGACGCCGTGTTCTCCGGCTACATCGACGTCGCCGCGCTCGGGTCCCGCGTGGACCACGACGACCTCGTCGAGTCGATGCACTCCTGGGTCGGCGGCGAGATCGGCCACGACGAGCTCGTCGCCGCGTTCGACCGCCTCGACTCCCTCGACGTCTGGGTCGACTCCTGGGACGGCTCCCGCCGCGACCAGGCCCGGCTGAAGAACCTCACCAGCCAGCTCATCGGCCGCTTCGCCGCCTCCGCCACCGAGGCCACCCGCGACGCCTACTCCCACCCCGACCTCGTCCGCTTCGGCGGCCACGTCGTCGTCCCCCGCGAGCAGCAGGCCGAGATCGCCGTGCTCAAGGGCATCGTCGCCACCTTCGTGATGTCGCGCAACACCCGCCAGCCGATCTACGCCCAGCAGCGCGAGGTCCTCACCCGACTCGCCGACACCCTCCTCGAACGCGGCGCCGGCGCCCTCGACGCCGGCTTCGCCGAGGACTGGAACGCCGCCGGCACCGACGACGCCCGCCGCAGGGTCGTCGTCGACCAGGTCGCCAACCTCACCGACCAGAGCGCCCTGAGCTGGTTCGAGAGGCTGTGCTCCTGACGTGAGCGGGGCGCAGCCCCGCTCACGTCGGACGCTGGTCCCTGCCCGGCGTCCGCGCGGTCGGCTTCTCGAGGTGGTGCGTTCCGCAGAGCGGGGCGCGGACGCCTAGCGCGATTCGCTGGCACGCGAATCGCGCGTTCGGCTGCACCCTGCGGCGTGCCCGCCGGAAGGCTGAGCTTTCCGGCATCCATGCTGGTCGAGTAGGGCGCGGAGCGGCCGTATCGAGACCCACGTGTCCGCGGGGTGGTCTCGATACGCCGCGTACCGCGGCTACTCGACCAGCATGTGCGTGCGCCGGTCGGTGCTCCTTCTTGCTGGTTCCGCGGCTGCTCGGCCGGCAGGGGAGGGGCGGAAACAGCGCACTCGGCCGGGGGGCGGGTGGCGGCGGATACGATGGGAGGCATGCCTCGGATTCGACAGACGGATGTCGAGGAGGTCAAGGCCAGGGTCAACATCGCGGACGTGGTCGGCGAGTACGTCACCCTGAAGTCGGCGGGCGTCGGCTCGCTGAAGGGGCTCTGCCCGTTCCACGACGAGCGCAGCCCGAGCTTCCACGTGCGCCCCCAGGCCGGCTTCTACCACTGCTTCGGCTGCCAGGAGTCGGGCGACGTCTACAGCTTCGTCATGAAGATGGACCACACCTCGTTCAGCGAGACGGTCGAGCGGCTCGCCGGCCGCATCGGCTTCCCGCTGCAGTACGAGGAGGGCGGCGGCCAGGCACCCGAGACCGGCGGACGCGCCCGGCTCATCGCCGCGAACAACGCCGCCGAGGAGTTCTTCCGCGAGCAGCTCGCCACCCCCGGCGCCGACGTCGGCCGCTGCTTCCTCGGCGAGCGCGGCTTCGACCGCGCGGCCGCCGACCGCTTCGGCGTCGGCTTCGCCCCCGACGGCTGGGACGGCCTGACCACCGCGCTCAAGCGCCGCGGCTTCTCCGAGGAGGAGCTCACCACGGCGGGCCTCGTCAGCAGCAGCAACCGCGGCGGCGTCTACGACCGCTTCCGCGGCCGCCTCGTCTGGCCGATCCGCGACGTCACCGGGCAGACCGTCGGCTTCGGTGCCCGCCGCCTGCTCGAGGAGGACAAGGGTCCGAAGTACCTGAACACCCCTGAGTCGCCCGTCTACCACAAGTCGCAGGTCCTCTACGGGCTCGACCTGGCCAAGCGCGACATCTCCCGCGGCCACCGGGTCGTCGTCGTCGAGGGCTACACCGACGTGATGGCCTGCCACCTCGCCGGCGTCACGACCGCGGTCGCCACCTGCGGCACCTCCTTCGGCGTCGACCACATCAAGGTCCTGCGCCGCGTGCTCGGCGACGACAGCGGGGTCGGCGAGGTCGTCTTCACCTTCGACCCGGACGCCGCCGGCCAGAAGGCGGCGATGCGCGCCTTCCAGGAGGAGCACCGCTTCGCCGCGCAGACCTTCGTCGCCGTCGCGCCCGAGGGCCTCGACCCGTGCGACCTGCGGCTCAACCGCGGCGACGACGCCGTCCGCCGGCTCATCGACGACAAGAAGCCGATGTTCGAGTTCGTCATCCGGCAGCTGCTGGCCCGCTACGACCTCGACACGGTCGAGGGCCGGATCGCCGCGCTGCGAGCCGCTGCGCCCGTCGTCGCCGAGATCCGCGACCCGGCGCTGCGCCCCGGCTACTCCCGCGAGCTGGCCCGGATGCTCGGCCTGGACATGTCCGAGGTCAACTCCGCCGTCCGCTCCGCCGGCTCGCGCGCGCGCAACGTTCCGGGCGGCCGGGACGAGCGCCCGCAGGAGGACGCCCCCGAGGCGCCCGCCGGCGCCCGGATCGCCGACCTCCCCGTCGACGTCGTCACGCGGATCGAGCGCGAGGCGCTGATGGCCATGCTCCAGCTGCCCCAGGTGATGGGGGAGTCGCTGCTCGCCCGGGCCGCGCACGCCGCCGTCACGAACGAGACCCTCCGCGTCGTCCGCGACGCCGTGGTCGCCAACCTCGAGCGCGCGCAGGACCGCGACTGGGTCGAGCACGTGGCGGCCGACGTGCCCGGGCCGTTCGCCTCGCTCGTGCACCAGCTCGCCGTGGCGCCCATCCCGGCCGCCGACGAGGCCGGCCTCGCCCGCTACTCGAAGGACGTCGCGATCTCGCTGATCGAGCGCGACCTCCTGCGCGAGATCGCCGAGCTGCGCGGCGCCCTGCAGCGCGCCTCGACCGACCCCGTGCTCTCCCGCGCCGTGCAGGTCCGCCTGGTCGAGCTGGAGCGCGAGAAGCGGGCCCTGCGCACCGAATGAGGGCGCCGCGGGTGCCCCGTGCCCTCGATGAGGGACGTGTTGCAGTCGTGTGAAGAAAGCGCTCGACGGCCCGCGCCGGTTCGGAGAGCGCTTCCGCATGTGTTACCACTGAGGAACAGCAATGCGGGCGCTCAGCGTCGTGGCCCCCGTGCGCCCAGAGAACACCGTGCGCCTGAAGGACAGTGCGCCGGATCGACACCGCTCCGCACGGACCCCGTGCGCGACGGACTCTGCGCCGCGGGACCGCGTTCCACGCCGAGGTCCGCATCCGATTTCTGACAGGAAGAGGCAGACGGAGATGACATCCGGATTCACTCGCGGTTCGCGGGCACTCGGCACGGCAGCAGGCTTCGCCGCGGTCGCGCTCGTGCTGGCGGGCTGCTCCGCCGGCGGCGGGGACTCGACCGGCGGCGCGGCCGGCGGCACGCTCACCATCGGCACCACCGACAAGATCACCACGCTCGACCCCGCCGGTTCGTACGACAACGGCTCCTTCGCCGTGATGAACCAGGTGTTCCCGTTCCTGATGAACACCCCCTACGGCAGCCCGGACGTCGAGCCCGACATCGCCGAGTCGGCCGAGTTCACGGCGCCGACCGAGTACACGGTCACGCTCAAGGACGGCCTGAAGTGGGCCAACGGCCACGACCTGACCTCCTCGGACGTCAAGTTCTCCTTCGACCGCCAGGTCGCGATCGCGGCCGAGAACGGCCCGTCGTCGCTCCTCGCGAACCTCGACAGCGTCGCGGCGCCGGACGACACCACCGTCGTCTTCACGCTGAAGTCGGAGAACGACCAGACCTTCCCGCAGATCCTCTCGAGCCCCGCGGGCCCGATCGTGGACGAGGAGGTCTTCTCGGCCGACGAGCTGACCGCCGACGCGGACATCGTCTCGGGCGACGCCTTCGCCGGGCAGTACACGATCGCCAACTACGACGTGAACAACCTCATCCAGTACAAGGCGTACGACGACTACCAGGGCGTGCTCGGCGCGGCGAAGACCGGCACCGTCAACGTCAAGTACTACGCGGACAGCTCGAACCTCAAGCTGGACATCCAGGAGGGCAACATCGACGTCGCGTACCGGAGCCTCTCCGCGACCGACGTCGAGGACCTCCGCGGGAACGACGCGGTCAAGGTCGTCGACGGTCCCGGCGGCGAGATCCGCTACATCGTCTTCAACTTCGACACGCAGCCGTTCGGCGCGACGACCGCCGAGGCCGACGCGGCCAAGGCTCTCGCCGTCCGCCAGGCCGCGGCCGATCTGATCGACCGCCAGGAGATCGCCGACCAGGTCTACAAGGGCACCTACACCCCGCTGTACTCCTACGTCCCCCAGGGCCTCACCGGCGCGACCGAGTCCCTCAAGGGCCTCTACGGCGACGGCCAGGGCGGTGTCGACGCCGACAAGGCGGCCGCCACGCTCCAGGCCGCGGGCGTCACCACCCCGGTCACCCTGAACCTGCAGTACTCGAACGACCACTACGGTCCGTCCTCGGGCGACGAGTACGCGCTGATCAAGGACCAGCTCGAGTCGACCGGCCTGTTCACCGTGAACCTGCAGACGACCGAGTGGGTCCAGTACTCCAAGGACCGCTCGAGCGACGTCTACCCGGCGTACCAGCTCGGCTGGTTCCCGGACTACTCCGACGCCGACAACTACCTGTCGCCGTTCTTCATCAAGGAGAACTTCCTCGCGAACCACTTCGACGACGCCGACGTGCAGAGCCTGATCGCCGAGCAGGTCTCCACCACCGACGCCGATGCGCGCACCGCGCTGATCGAGGAGATCCAGGACAAGGTCGCGGCGCAGCTGTCGACCCTGCCCTACCTCCAGGGCTCGCAGGTCGCGATCGTCGGCAGCACCGTGAGCGGAGCCGAGGACACCCTCGACGCCTCGTTCAAGTTCCGCTACGCGGCGCTCAGCAAGGGCTGATCCACCCCTCCGGCCGGCGCCTCCCCACCCGGGAGGCGCCGGCCGTTCTCCACGAAAGGCATCACGTGACGACAGCCACGACGGCTGCGGCGACGGCGCCCACCCGGCGACCGCGCGGCTCCGGAGGAGGACTCGGGCGCTATCTGCTCGTCCGCTTCCTGCTCATCATCCCGACCGTCTTCATCCTCGTGACGATGGTGATCCTGCTCATGCGCTCGACGGGCGACCCGATCACCGCGGCGCTGGGCGGTCGGCTCACCGCCGACCAGCTGGCCGAGCGCGTCGCCGCGGCCGGCTACGACCGCCCGCTGATCGTGCAGTACCTCGAGTACCTCGGCAACCTGCTGCGCGGCGACTTCGGCACCACCCTGAGCGACAACCGCCCGGTCACCGAGGTGCTGGTCACCTACGGCGCCGCGACCGTCGAGCTCGCCTTCTACGCCCTGATCGTGGCGTTCCTCGTCGGCATCCCGCTCGGGATGCTCGCCGCCTACCACCGCGACCGCACGCCCGACGCGGTCCTGCGCATCTTCGCGATCCTCTGCTACGCGACCCCCGTCTTCTTCGCGGGGCTGCTGCTCAAGCTCGTCTTCTCGGTCTGGCTCAAGTGGTTCCCGGTCGCCGGTCGCGCGACCACGAACACCGAGCTCTCGCTGCAGTTCCTCGAGAACAAGACCGGCATCTACCTGATCGACGCGATCCAGACCGGCGACCCCGCCGCCGTGGCCGACGTGCTCTCGCACGCGGTCCTGCCGGCGATCGCGCTCGGCCTGCTCACCGCCGGCATCTTCCTCCGCCTCGTGCGCACGAACGTGATCGGCACCCTCGGCACCGACTACGTCGACGCCGCCCGCTCGCGCGGAGTGAGCGAGTTCCGCCTGGTCCGCACGCACGCCTACCGTCCGGCGCTCATCCCGATCATCACCGTCATCGGCCTGCAGATCGCCCTGCTGCTGGGCGGCGCGGTGCTCACCGAGACGACCTTCGAGTGGAAGGGCCTCGGCTTCCAGCTGGCCGAGTACCTCCAGGCGCGCGACTTCGTCGCCGTGCAGGGCATCGTCGCCCTGCTGGCCGTGATCGTGGCGCTGACCAACTTCATCGTCGACGTCATCGCGGCGCTCATCGACCCGCGAGTGAGGTACTGACCCATGAGCACCACCACTCCGGCGCGCCCGCGCCGCCGCCTCGTCGACCGGCTGCCGGTCGTCCACCAGCTCCGGCAGAGCGTAGGCCTGCAGCGCGGGATGCTCGTCACCGGTCTCGTGATCACCGGCGCGTTCCTCCTCGTCGCGGCCCTCGCCCCGCTGATCGCCCCCTACGGCTACTCGCAGCTGCGCACCGGCACCGAGTCGTTCGGCGCGCAGCAGCCGCCGAGTGCCGAGCACCTGCTCGGCACCACCGTCGGCGGCTACGACGTGCTCTCGCGCGTGATCTGGGGCGCCCAGACGGCGTTCCTCGTCATCGTGGTCGCCGTCGTGCTGTCGATCTTCCTCGGCGTCTTCCTCGGTCTCGTCTCGGGCTACCTCGGCGGCTGGCTCGACCGCGTGCTCGTCGTGATCTGCGACGCGATCTACGCCTTCCCGACCCTGCTGCTCGCGATCGTGATGTCGATCGTGATCTCCGGCGGGCAGTCGAACCTCTGGTCGGGCATCTTCGCCGCCGCGGTCTCGATCACGGTCGTCTACATCCCGCAGTACTTCCGGGTGATCCGCGCCGAGACGGTCCGGATCAAGGGCGACGCCTTCGTCGAGTCGGCGAAGGTCATCGGAGCGTCGACCCCGCGGATCATGTTCAAGCACGTGCTGCGCAACGCCACGCGCACCCTGCCGCTGATCTTCACGCTGAACTCGTCCGAGGCGATCCTCACCCTCGCGGGCCTGGGCTTCCTCGGCTTCGGCATCGAGCCGACCTCGGCCGCCGAGTGGGGCTACGACCTCAACAAGGCGCTGTCCGACGTGACCAGCGGCATCTGGTGGACCTCGGTCTTCCCGGGCCTGGCCATCGTCCTCGTCGTGCTCGGCATCACGCTGGTCGGCGAGAGCCTCAACGACCTCGCCGACCCGCGCCTGCGCGGCCGGCGCGCGGTGGCCGCCGGTTCCGGCGACGTCGCCGCGACGTCCGTCGTCCCGGGCGGTGCGCTCCCCGCGGACGGCCTGGAGACGCCGGGACATTATCCCGTCGCCGGAGTGGAGAAGACCCGATGAGCGTCCAGCGTCCCGCCGACAGCCGTCCCGCCGACGCGGGCTCCCGCCCGATCGTCGACATCCAGGACCTCGAGGTCGCCTTCGCGAGCGATCGCGGCGCCGTTCGCGCGGTGGCCGGCGTCAGCCTCCGCGTCGAGCGCGGCGAGGTGCTCGCCATCGTCGGCGAGTCCGGCAGCGGCAAGACCGTGACCGCCAAGACCATCCTCGGGCTGCTGCCCGAGACGGCGACGGCGTCCGGCGTCATCCTGCTCTCGAAGAAGGACGGCAGCTCGTCGACCGACGTCGTCTCGGTGCCGAAGTCGCGCCTGCGCGAGCTCCGCGGCACCGACGTCGCGATGGTCTTCCAGGAGCCCGGCACCGCCCTCAACCCGGTCTTCACCGTCGGCTGGCAGATCGCGGAGGGGCTGCGCGCGCACGCCTCCGTCTCGCGCAAGGACGCGCGGAAGCGCGCCATCGACGTCCTGCGCACGGTCGGCATCCCCGAGCCGGAGAAGCGGGTCGACTACTACCCGCACCAGTTCTCCGGAGGCCAGAAGCAGCGCGTCGTCATCGCGATGGCGCTCGTGCTCGACCCGGGGCTGATCGTCGCCGACGAGCCGACCACGGCCCTCGACGTGACGGTGCAGGCGGAGATCCTCGACCTGCTCCGCCGCTGCCGCGACGACTTCGGCACCTCGATCGTCCTGATCACCCACAACATGGGCGTCGTCGCCGACCTGGCCGATCGCGTCGCGGTGATGTACCAGGGCGAGCTGGTCGAGGAGGCGCCGGTTGCCGAGCTGTTCGCCGCACCGAAAGCCGAGTACACCCGCAAGCTCCTCGCCGCCGTGCCGCACGTGGGCCAGGGCGTCGCCCGGGCGAAGGAGCGCGCCATCGAGCGCGCCGGCGCCCCGGAGGCGGAGACGCTCGTCCTCGCCGAGGATCTGCGGATCCAGTACCCGGGCCGCCTCGGCCGCCCCGGCTTCGTCGCCGTCGACGGCGTCTCCTTCCGCATCCGCGCGGGCGAGGTGCTCGGCCTGGTCGGCGAGAGCGGCTCGGGCAAGACGACCATCGGCCGCGCGATCGCCGGACTCACCACCGTCACCGGCGGCTCGCTGCGGGTGCTCGGCAAGGAGATGCGCGGCATCCGCGAGCGCGCCTTCCGCCCCGTCCGCGGCGACATCGGCTTCGTCTTCCAGGACCCGGCGTCGAGCTTCAACCCGCTTCTGACGATCGCCGAGTGCGTCGCCGAGCCGCTGATCGTGCACGGGCGAGCCCGCGACGCCGGTGCCGCCCGGAAGCGGGTCGACGAGCTGCTCGAGGCGGTGCAGCTGCCGCGCTCCTACGGCGACCGCTACCCGCACGAGCTCTCCGGCGGCCAGCGCCAGCGCGCGAGCCTCGCGCGCTCGCTCGCCCTCGAGCCGAAGCTGCTGATCGCCGACGAGCCGACCTCGGCGCTCGACGTCTCGGTGCAGGCGCGCGTGCTCGAGTTGTTCGCGGAGCTGCAGCGCGAGTTCGGCTTCGCCTCGCTCTTCATCAGTCACGACCTCGCCGTCGTCGACCTGCTCGCCGACCGGATCGCCGTGCTCTACCGCGGCGAGCTGGTCGAGGAGGGCACGGGCGAGGAGGTGCTGTCCGCGCCGAAGCACCCGTACACGCAGCGGCTGCTGGCCTCGCTGCCGGTGCCGGACCCGGGGGAGCAGGCCGAGCGCCGCGAGCTCCTGCGCAGCATCGTCGAGGCGGAGCGGAAGGCGTGAGCCGAGCCGCCGCCGCCTCGGCGCCCATCGTCGTCGACGACCTGAGCGTCGAGTACCCGCCGCGCGGCATCAGCGGGCGCTGGACCGCGCTGCGCGGGGTCAGCCTGCGCGTCGAGCCGGGTGAGGTGCTCGGGATCCTCGGCGGCAGCGGCTCCGGAAAGTCGACGCTGGCGCGCGTCCTCGGCGGCGAGGGTCTCGATGGCCCGGCCGGTGCCGGGGCGCGGACGCGGCCGGTGATCATCGGCGGCGAGGCCGCCGTCTCCGGCCACCGACTCCGCGGGATGCCCGCCCGCGAGGTCAAGCGCTTCACTTTCGACGTCGCGCACCTCGCGCAGGACGCCGGCGCGGTGCTGCGCCCGGAGCTGACCGTCTCCGAGCTGATCGCCGAGCCGATCTTCCTCCGCGACCGGCACTACGACCCGAAGAGCGCGGCGGTGCGGGTGGCGACGCTGCTCGACTCCGTGCACCTGCCGCTGTTCCTGCTCGACCGCTTCCCCTACGAGCTCTCCAGCGGTCAGCGGCAGCGCGTCGCGATCGCGCGCGCGCTCGTCCTCGGCCCGAAGGTGCTGATCGCGGACGAGCCGACCTCCGGCATCGACGCGACCGTCCGCGAGTCGATCGTGGACCTGCTGACGGATCTGCGCCGGCAGGAGGGCTTCGCCGCGGTCGTCGTGAGCCACGACATCGACGTCCTCAGCCGGGCCACCGACCGGATCGCCGTGCTGGTCGAGGGCGAGGTGGTCGCCTACGGCCCGCTGCTCGAGGTGCTGAACGACTCCCGGCACCCGTACGTCCGCGAGCTCGGCGCCGCCTTCGCCGAGTTCGAGCGCTTCGACGCCACCCGCGCCGCGCGCACGGCGCCCGCGGAGGAGGCCGGATGAGCGCGCCGCGCGTCGCCGTCCTGCCCCGGCCGAAGCAGACCTTCACCGACGCGATCGAGGCCGGCGGCGGCACCGTCGTCGGCGTCGAGGACGCGGATTCCCTGCTCTGGCTCTCCTACGGCCGCACCGACGAGCTCGCGGCGGTCCTCGCGGAGCACCCGGGCCTCCGCTGGGTACAGCTGCCCTGGGCGGGCGTCGACGTGTTCGCGCCCGTGCTGCGCAGCACCGCGCATCGAGGGCTGCGCTGGACGAGCGCGAAGGGCGCCTACGCCGAGCCGGTCGCCGAGCACGCTCTCGCGCTGACCCTCGCGCTGCTGCGCTCGCTGCCCGAGCGCGCGCGTGCCGACTCCTGGGGGGCGAAGCGCGCCAGGACGCTGCACCGCGCGCGAGTCGTCGTCGTCGGCGCGGGCGGCATCGCCGTGGAGCTGCTGCGGCTGCTCAGCGTCTTCGACGCCCACGTCACCGTGGTGCGCCGGACCGACGCCGCCCTGCCCGGAGCCGACCGCACGGTCCCCGCGGAGCAGCTGCCCGACGTGGTCGCCGACGCGGACGTGCTCGTGCTCGCGGCCGCCGCGACCGACGGCACGGCCCGGCTGGTCGACGCCGAGCTGCTGCGGCGGCTGCCGGCCGAGGCCGTGCTGGTCAACGTCGCCCGGGGGAGTCTCGTCGACACGGACGCTCTCGTGACCGCCCTCGCGGAGGGACGGCTCGCCGGAGCAGCCCTCGACGTCACCGACCCGGAGCCGCTGCCCGACGGGCACCCGCTGTGGAGCGAGCCGCGCTGCCTGATCACCCCGCACTCCGCGGACACCCCGGAGATGACGACGCCGCTGCTCGCCGAGCGGGTCCGCGCCAACGTCGCCGCCTTCGCCGCGGGTCGCGAACTGCTCGGCGTCGTCGACCCGGTGCTCGGCTACTGATCCAGGATTTGGAGTTCGCGCAGACTTTGCTAAAGTAGTCACGCGCTGTTCGCCTCCGGGTGAGCGGATGATCCTCGATAGCTCAATTGGCAGAGCAATCGGCTGTTAACCGGTAGGTTCTTGGTTCGAGTCCAAGTCGGGGAGCGAAGGGCCTGGGACTCCACTCCTGGGCCCTTTTTCGTGCCCTCGAGTCGGTCCTCCGGGCCCGGTCTCCGCGCCTCGTTCCCTGCGTGCTCACCGGTCCGCCGTGCTCCCTGCCACGACCCCGACCGGAGCCCCCATGCGCGACGACGTCCTCGACCTCCTCCGCCGCCGGCCCGACGTCGAGGCCCCCGACCTCGTCGCGGTCGACGCGAGCGACCGCCTCCTCCTCGACCTCGCCGCGGGGCACTCCCGGGTCGCCGTCGTCGGCGACGCCTTCGGCGCGCTGACGCTGGCCCTCGCCGCCGACGGCGTGGCGGTCTCCTCCGCCCAGGACTCGATCGTCGCCGAGCGGGCCCTCGCCGCCAACGCCGAGGCGGTCCGCGCCGCCGGCATCGAGCTCGCGCCCTTCACGATCGCCGACTCGATCGCCCAGGCGGTCGAGGGCGCCGAGATCGTGCTGCTGCGCCTCCCGCGCTCGCTCGACGCGCTGGCCGCCGTCGCGGCCGAGGTCGCGCTCGCGAACCCCGCCGCGCAGCTCATCGGCGCCGGGCGGATCAAGCACATGTCGCTCGGCATGAACGAGGTGCTGGCCCGCCGCTACGACCGGATCGACGTCAGCCTCGCCCGGCAGAAGTCGCGGGCGCTGCTCGCGAGCGAGGCGAAGGCGGAGCAGCCCCCCGCCGCCGGTGCGGAGCGCCGCCGTCTGGCCGAGCACCGGCTCGAGGTCGTCGCACTGCCCGGCGTCTTCGCCGGCGCCAAGCTCGACCTCGGCACCCGGGCGCTGCTCGCCGCGCTCGACCCGGCCGCGCTGCCCGGGGGAGTCGCGGTCGACCTCGGCTGCGGCTCCGGAGTGCTCGCCGCGTCGCTCGCGCTCGCCCGCCCGGACCTCGACGTGATCGCCACCGACAGCTCCCGCGCGGCCGTCGAGTCCGCCGGCCTGACCGCCGAGGCGAACGGCCTGGGCGACCGCATCCGGCTGCTCCGCGACGACAACGCCTCCACGCTCGCCGACGGCTCGGTCGACGTGGTGCTCTGCAACCCGCCGTTCCACTCCGACGGCGCGGTGACCGACCTCGTCGCGCGCCGGATGATCGCGGCCGCCGGCCGCATCCTCCGCCCCGGCGGCGAGCTGTGGACGGTCTTCAACTCGCACCTCGCGCACCCGGCCGAGCTGCGCCGCTCCGTCGGGCCGACCAAGATCATCGAGCGCAGCGCGAAGTTCACCGTCGCGCGCAGCCGCCGCGAGGGCTGAGCGCTCACTCGAGTCGGGTGAGTCGACCGCAAGCCCCCGCCGCGCCTCCGGCTCTCGCGCCCGCTCCCGGGTACCATCGCTCTCCGGCGTCCCCCCGCGCCGTTCCCTGATGCCCCGGAGGCCGTCGTGCTCGAAGTCGTCCTCGTCCTCGCCCTGATCGTCGCGGCGGGGGCGATCGTCCTGTGGCGCCGCTCCGCCGCCGCCGAGCGCCGCGCGCTCGACAGCCGGGCCGAGGAGACGGCGCGCGCCGTCGCCCTCGAGCTGTCGGTCCGGGAGCAGGAGGCGCGGCTGCGCATCGTCGGCGAGCTCGAGCAGCTCGCCGTCCGCGCCGCGTCGAAGGTGGTCGAGGAGGCCGAGAGCGTGCGCCTCACCATCGACCGCGATCCCGCCGCCGCCTCGCGCTCCGCCGGGCGGGCCGTCAGCGCCGCGGAGGCGTCGCTCGCCCAGCTGCGCCGCATCGCGACGGTCGCCGCGGTCGATCCGCGCGAGCTCCCCGCGACCGGCGGGACGGACGCCCTGATCGAGAGCGCCCGCGAGCGCGGCCTGATCGTGCAGGAGGAGACCTTCGGCGAGCCGTTCCCGCTGCAGGACGGCGCGGACGTCGCCGTGATGCGCGTGCTCGAGTACGCCTTCGACGAGGCCCTCGAGTCCGGCGGCACCGGCACCGAGCTGCGGATCACCTCCCGCTGGACCGCCACGGGCCTCCGCGTCGAGGTCGACGACGACCGCGAGCGCCACGCCGGCGTCGAGTCCGACGCGAGCGCCGTCGACGCCGACCTGCATGCGCTGACCGACCGGATCGACAGCCCGGCGCTCTCGGAGCTGCGCGAGCGGGCCGGCCTCTTCGGCGGCGACGTCGTCGAGAAGCGCACGCCGGGCGTCGGGCGCAGCGTCACCGCCTCCTTCCCGACCGTGCGCCACCACAACGGCGTGCACGGCGTCGACCTGGCCTAGGCCAGGGAGCGCCGGCCCGGAATCGGAGCGGAGGCGGGGTGCCTCGGACGCTCAGTCCTCGAGGTGCTCGAGGCCCGGGGTCCAGGAGACGCCGGGCACGCCCCAGCCGCGCTTGCGGGTGATCTTCGCGACGGGCTTGGCGTACTCGTGCTCGAGGCGGTCCGTGTAGAGGACGCCGTCGAGGTGGTCGAACTCGTGCTGGAAGACGCGGGCGAACCAGCCCTCCGCCTCGATCTCGAACGGCGTTCCGTCGAGGTCGACCGCGCGCAGGATCGCGCGCTCGGAGCGCCGCAGCGGGAAGCGCTCGCCGGGGAACGACAGGCAGCCCTCGGACTCGGTGTCCTCGTCGGCCTCGCCGAGCGGCGTCGGCGTGACGAAGAGCTCGGGGTTGATCGCGACGCCGCGGCGGGGAGTGCCGTCGTCGGCCTCGTAGTCGTAGACGAAGAGCCGCAGCGGCACACCGACCTGCGGTCCGGCCAGGCCGACGCCGGGCGCCGTGTCCATCGTCTCGAACATGTCCGCGACGAGCGTGCGGAGCGCGTCGTCGAACTCGGTGACGGGGGCGGCGGGGGAGTGCAGGACGGGGTCGCCGGCGATGCGGATGGGGAGGACGGCCATGGGGATCAGGGTATCGCGGGCCCTGCGGGCGGCCGTCCTGATCGTCATCCGCTGGTTAGCCGAGGTCCCCCGTGCGTCGGAGGATGCGCGGATCGAATCTGGGTAGGGTCGTCCCCATGCCCACTGATCTCACTGAATTGGCGGATCAGTTCACCCTCGATCCCGCGCAGTTCATCGGCATCCCGATCGCGCTGATCGGGGCGGTCTTCCTCTCGCTCGGTGCGCAGTTCCAGCACCGCGGAGTCGTCAAGGTGGAGCGCTTCTCGAAGCGCTCCGGTTCGAGCGGACTCAGCGGCGGGCAGCTCTTCGCGCTGCTGTCGCGGCCGTCCTGGGTGATCGGCACGCTGATGCTCGCGCTCGCGATCGTCTTCCAGCTCACCAGCCTCGGCTTCTCACCGCTCATCGTCGTCCAGCCGCTGGGCGCGGTCGCGCTCGTCATCACGGCGGTCGTGAACGCCCGGGTGAGCAAGGTGCGGCTGAACCCGTCCTCGATCCGGGCGATCGTCCTCTGCGTCGGCGGCGTGGGACTGTTCGTCCTCGTCGCAGCCTTCAACGCGGTGGACAAGTCCATCCAGACCTCGCAACTGATCACCATCCTCGTGATCCTCGCGGTCGTGCTGACCATCTTCGTGATCGCCTTCCGCGTCTTCCGCAAGAAGGCCCGCGCGATCTTCTACATCCTCGGCGCCGGCGTCGTCTACGGCTTCGTCGCCACCCTCGCCAAGGTCGTCCTCAACCGGATCAAGTTCGGCGAGTTCGACCCGCTGACCGTCGTCTGTATCGTGGCGCTCCTGGCGGCGACCGCGCTCGGCGGCTACTTCGTGCAGAACGCCTACGCCTCCGGGCCGCCGGACCTCGTCGTGGCCGGCCTGACCGTCGTCGACCCGCTGGTCGCCGTCGCGATCGGCATCATCGTCCTCGGCGAGGCGCAGTACGCGGCGCCGTGGGCGATCCCGCTCTTCATCGCGGCGGGAGTGGTCGCCATCTGGGGCGTCTTCCTCCTCGCGAAGCACCACCCGCAGGCCCGCTGAGCCGCCCGACGCGAGGCGCCGCAATCCCGGGTTCCGGCGCCCTCCGCGCCTACACTGGGACCGCTTCGAGACGCCGTGCACCCGCCCGAACCCACGCCGATCGCTCCACTCCCTCGAGCGACACGACATCGTTAGGACCCACTCCGTGTCAGATCCCCGCGACGCGTCACGCCCCGAGTCGTCGACCGGCGACTCCGCTCCGGTGGACGCCGCCCGCCGCCCGCTGACCGTCGTGATCGGCTGCGACACCTTCGCGCCGGACGTCAACGGAGCCGCCAAGTTCGCCGAGCGCCTCGCCGCCGGCCTGCAGGCGCGCGGCCACGAGGTGCACGTCGTCGCCCCGTCCGCCGACGGCTGGAGCGGCACCCGCGTCGAGGACCACGAGGGCCAGCGGATCATCGTGCACCGCCTCTTCAGCCTCCGGTGGCCCCCGCACGACTGGCTGCGCTTCGCGATGCCGTGGCGCATCCGCCAGAACAGCGCGCGGATCCTCGACGAGGTGAAGCCCGACGTCGTGCACTTCCAGTCCCACGTCATCGTCGGCCGCGGCCTCGGCCAGGAGGCGGCCAAGCGCGGCATCCGCATCATCGGCACCAACCACTTCATGCCCGAGAACATGCTCGAGTTCACGCTGCTGCCCAAGGCCGCCCAGGCGAAGGCCGTGGCGATGGCCTGGCGGGCCGCCCGCCGCACCTTCGGCCGCGCGGAGGCCGTCACGACGCCGACCCGCAAGGCCGCGCAGTTCCTCGAGAAGTACACCGGACTGCAGGGCGTGCGTGCGATCTCCTGCGGCATCGACGCCGACAACTACACGCCCGACTTCACTCCGCGCACCGCCAACCGCATCCTCTTCGTGGGGCGCGTCACCGGCGAGAAGCACATCGACGTCCTGCTCCGCGCGGTCTCGCTGCTCGATCCGTCGCTGGACGCGCAGCTGGAGATCGTCGGCGGCGGCGACCAGATGCGCAACCTGCAGCAGCTCGCCACCACCCTCGGCATCGCCGACCGCGTCCACTTCACCGGCTACGTCTCCGACGCCGAGCTGAAGCAGGCGTACAGCCGGGCGACCGTCTTCGCGATGCCCTCCATCGCCGAGCTGCAGAGCATCGCGACCATGGAGGCGATGGCCTCGGCCCTGCCCGTGGTCGCCGCCGACGCGATGGCCCTCCCGCACCTCGTCCACGAGGGCGAGAACGGCCACCTCTTCGAGCCCGGCAGCGCGCAGGCCCTCGCTGACGGCCTCACCGACGTCCTGACGGCCGACCCCGAGCGCCTCGAGGCCTTCAAGCGCAGCTCGCTCCGCATCGTCGCCGCCCACGACATCAACCGCACGATCAGCACTTTCGAGAGCCTGTATCGTGGGGAGCCGGTGGCCGATCCGGCTGCCGACGCAGCGTCCGCTCCGGCAGGCCGAGCCGCCTCCTGACGGCCCGCCCCGCTCGCCTCGGGTGCCGCGGGGCGTTAGCTCAGCCGGTCAGAGCAGCGGACTCATAATCCGTCGGTCACGGGTTCAAGTCCCGTACGCCCTACTTCAGTCCCCGTCCCCGTCGCGCCGCCGGCCCGCGCCTCGACTCCGCAGTAGTCGTCGTACTCGCGCGCTGAGTACGCCAACTTCTGCGCACTCGACGCGACCTCGCCGTCGGTCCCGCCGCGCGTGCGCGAAAGTCGTCGTACTCCGGCGGCGAGTGCGACAACTTCTGCGGAGTGGGCGGAGTGGAGGGCGTCAGGCGTCCGGGCGGGACTTCTTCAGGCGGGACTTCGCGGCGCGCTCGGTGAGGACGGAGAGGTAGTCCTGGACCGGGCGGTCGGCGAGGGAGTCGAGCTCCTTCTGGACGGCCGACTCCACCTCGGCGGCGGGGCGGTCGGGGAAGCGGGTGCGCAGGCGCGCGGACACTTCGGAGACGATCTGGTCGAGGTTCACTTCAGCGGTCACGGGCGGATCTTCCTCCCCGTTGGTTAACGGATGGTGTTCCTTCTGCGTCGACCGCGTCGGCGCTAGCACGTCCGCCGCCCGGAAGCCCGTAGTGGCCGGTCTCCGCACGACGTGGTTCGCTGTTCTCGTGCCTGACCTCCCGATGTTCCCGCTCGGCTCCGTGCTGCTGCCGCACATGCCGCTCCCGCTCCGGCTGTTCGAGCCGCGGTATCTGCGGATGCTCGGCGACGTGCTCGAGGACGACACGCTCTCGTTCGGCGTCGTGCTCATCGAGCGCGGGCAGGAGGTCGGGGGCGGCGATCAGCGCTTCCCGATCGGCACGGTCGCGCGCATCCTCAACATCGACGGCGCCGAGTCGTTCGTCACCATCGACAGTGTCGGCGAGAACCGCTTCGAGGTCGTCCGCTGGTACGACGACGACCCGTATCCGAAGGCCGAGGTGCGCCCCGTCGCGCCGCTGGAGTGGGCGCCGGAGCACGAGGAGCTGCTGCGCTCCGCCGAATCGGCGGTGCGGACGGCGCTGGCGGTCGCGAGCGAGTTCGTCGAGCAGCGCTACGGCGCCGTCGTCGAGCTGGCCGAGGACCCGGCCGCGCACGCCTGGCAGCTCGCGGGTGTCGCTCCGGTCACCGAGCTCGACCGGCTCGCGTTCCTGCGGAGCACCTCGATGGTGGAGCTGCTCGAGGCCGTGCGCGAGCGCTCATCCGAGGCGACCGAGTCGTTCCGGGCCGGCTGGGCCTGATCGAGCACTACCGCTGAGTTCTGTCTCCAGCTGACCGCGGGAGAGCGCCCTATTCCTCGAGTGCGACTCCGCGCTCGGCGGCGAGCTTCGCCAGGTCGTCGACGACGAGGAGCGCCATCCGCACCGAGCGGTCTCGCTGATACTCCTCGTCGTCCGCGTCGATCAGCGGCGCGCGGTCGAGGGTCTCCTCGATCGACTGCGACAGCTCGCGCCAGGCGTCCTGCCGAGCGTCGTCGACGAGCGAGGCCAGGTACTGCTCGTCCCGCGCGCGGTGGCGCAGGGAGTCGGCGACCGCGAGCGAGAGCCGCTCCCGGTGATCGAGGTTGTCGATGTCGGCGGAGCGGTAGTCGTGCACGTGGTCGGAGCGGCCGCCGACCAGGGTCGCGTCCGCGGCGATGGCGCGCAGGCGCTCGGCCGCCGCCTCGGACTCGTCGGCGAGCTTCTCCAGCTCGGCGGCGGCGATGACGGAGTAGTGCCGGACGTCGAAGGGGACGCCCTCCGCCAGACCGTCCATCAGCACGCGGTTCTTCACAGCCATGCGGCTCGCGTACTGGGCGAGCAGCAGGCCCTCCTCCGCGGCCTCCTCGACCGAGACGGGCTCGCGCGACGGGTTCTCGTCCGGGTCGTACGGCTCCATCTTGAACCTGCGTCGACGGCGGAACCACACGCGCGTCACCTGCACCCTCGGTTCGAGCGCCCCGCCCGCCGGAGCACCTCTTCGAGAATACCGGTCGGGCGGGCGCGATGGTCGGCCGGTCAGGCGTCCCGCCAGTCGTCCTGCAGCAGGTGCGAGCCGGCCTGCGGCCCCATCTGCAGCATGCCGCCGTCGACGGCGTAGGACGCTCCCGTGATGTAGGCGCCCGCGGGCGAGGCGAGGAGGGCGATCACGGCCGCGATCTCGCGCGCGTCGCCGGGACGGCCGAGCGGGATGCCCGGGCGGTCGATGCCCTGCGGATCCACGTCCTCCGCGTCGTTCATCGGGGTCGCGATCTCGCCGGGCGCCACCGCGTTGGCGGTGATGCCGTAGCGGCCGAGCTCGAGGGCGGCGACCTTCAGCAGTCCGCCGAGGCCGTGCTTGGCGGCGACGTAGGCGCTCGCACCGACGCGGGGCTGGTGCTCGTGCACGCTCGTGACGCCGATCAGCCGACCACCGGAGCCCTGCTCGACCATGATGCGGGCGGCGCGCTGGAGGCCGACGAACGCTCCGTCGAGGTTCAGCGCGACGACCTCGCGCCAGCTGTCCAGGCTCTGCTCGAGGAAGGGCTCGCCGCCGCCCCCGCCCGCGTTGTTGACGAAGACGTCGAGTCCGCCGAGGCGCTGGGCCAGGTCGTCGATCACGTCGCCGACCCGATCGAGCTCGGTCGCGTCGAGGTGGGCGACCTCGGCGCGGCGGCCGTGCGAGCGCACCTCCTCCGCGGTCTCCAGGGCGCCCTGCTCGTCGCTGTGCCAGGTGATGCCGACGTCCATGCCGGCCTCGGCGAGGGCGACGGCGGCGGCTCGGCCGATGCCGGAGTCCGAGGCCGTGACGACGGCGCGGGTGGGGTGGAAGTCGCGGGGTCCCTGGGTCATGTCGTCTCCTGTTCCGAGGCGCAGCGCGCCTCCTCGATCACGATCCCAGCACCGGCGTCGGCCGGCCGGCAGACGCTTGACACGCCGGTCACCGCGGTCGCGGGCGTGGCGGATGTCCGGGCGAGGGCCCGGATCGAGTTGACTGTCCTGATGGACTCCCGACGCATCTCCGTCGTCGTCCCCGTCAAGGACGACGCCCGGCACCTCGAGCGGCTGCTCGCCCTCCTGGCCGAGCAGACCCTCGCCCCCTTCGAGATCGTCGTCGTCGACGACGGCAGCACCGATGACAGCGCGGACGTCGCCCGTGCAGCGGGCGCGCGGGTGATCGTGCACGGCGGGACCGGCATACCCGCCAGCACGGCGCACGGCTTCGACGAGGCGGAGGGCGACGTGCTCGCCCGGCTGGACGCCGACTCTCAGCCCGACCGGCACTGGCTCGCGCGGATCGCCGCGCACTTCGCCGACCCGGGCGTCGGAGCGGTGACCGGCCCCGGCCGGTTCGTCGAGCTCGGCCCGGTCGCGCGGAACCTCGCCCGGATCGTCTACATGGACGCGTACTTCGTGCTGATGGGCTCCGCGCTGGCCAACTGGCCGCTCTTCGGCTCGAACTGCGCCGTCCGCCGCTCGGCCTGGCAGGAGATCGCGGGGGAGATGCACCGCGACGACCCCTACGTGCACGACGACGTCGAGATCAGCGTGCACTTGGGCCTGCGCCACCGGATCGTCTACGACCGCCACCTGGAGGTCGGCATCTCGGCGCGACCGTTCGGCGCCGCGGCCGACATGGTGCGGCGCCTCGACCGCGCCCTGCACACGCTGCGCCGGCACCCCGGGCTCGGCGACCCGGTGCAGCGCTGGATCCACCGCACCCGGCGCCGGCACGTGGAGCGGCTGAGGGCCCTCTCCGCCGCCCGCCGCGCTCCGCGCTAGGACTCCGCGGGGGTCGCGGCCGGAGCCTCGGCCGGTCGCGGGTCGTCCTTCGGCATCGCGCGGACCGCGAAGAGCATGCCGACGGCGAGCACCGTCAGCGCGATGCAGACGAAGCGGGTGCCGGCCGCGAGGCCCTCGGGCGTCGGATCGCCGCCACCGGCCTGGGCGTTGACGATCGCGCCGAACACCGCGACGGCGATCGCGCTGCCGATGTTGCGGGCGAAGAAGTTCGTCGAGGACACGACGCCGCGCTCGTTCCACTCGACGCTCGCCTGCGCGCGGATGAGGGTCGGCGTCGCGACCAGACCCATCCCGGCGCCGATCAGCACGCAGAAGCCCGCGATCTCCCAGAGGCTCGACGAGGCGCCGAGGAGGATCGTCAGCCCGGTGCCGATGGTGACCAGCGCCGCGCCGAGGAAGGCCGTGCGGCGGAAGCCGATCCGCAGGTAGAGCCTACCGGAGAGGCTCGCCGCGACCGGCCAGCCGATCGTCATCGCGGCGACCGCGAAGCCGGCGCCGAGGGCGGAGCTGCCGAGGACGCCCTGCGCGAAGGTCGGGAAGTAGGAGGTGACGCCGAGCGTGATCGCGCCGACCGTCACCGAGACGAGACTCGTCGAGAGCAGCACCCGCCGCGTGAGCACCCAGAGCGGCAGCACCGGGGCGACCGCTCGGCGCTCGATGGCGACGAAGCCGGCGAAGGCGAGCGCCGCGACGACGAAGACGCCGACGCCCGCGGGCGAGAGCCAGGGCCAGGCGTTGCCGCCCTCGAGCAGGCCGAGGATCAGCAGCGCGGTGCCGACGGCGAGCACCGACGCGCCGGCGAGGTCGAGCGGGGTGCGCTCGCCGCGGGTGGTCTCGCGGAAGCTGCGGATCAGGAGGAAGGCCGCGAGCAGGCAGAGCGGGATGTTGACCAGGAAGATCCAGCGCCAGGCGCCCAGGTCCGAGAGCACGCCGCCGAGAGTGGGGCCGACGACCGAGGAGATGCCCCAGACGCTGGCGAGGTAGCCCTGGGTCTTCGCCCGCTCGGCGACCGTGTAGATGTCGCCGGCGATGGTGATGCCCATCGGCTGGATCGCCCCGGCGCCGAGGCCCTGCAGGGCGCGGAAGGCGATCAGCGCGGGCATGCTCCAGGCCAGGCCGCAGAGCAGCGAGCCGACGAGGAAGAGGCCGATCCCGATCAGCATGATGGGCTTCCGGCCGATCACGTCGGAGAGCTTGCCGTAGAGCGGGACGGAGACCGCCTGGGCGAGCAGGTAGATGGAGAACAGCCAGGGGAACTGCTCGAAGCCGCCGAGGTCCGCGACGATCGAGGGCACCGCGGTGGAGAGGATGGTCGCGTCGAGGGCGACCAGCGCGGTCGAGATCATCAGCGCCAGGAGGATCGGACCGCGCTCGGAGCGCAGTCCGACGCTCGCGCGCGTGGGGGAGTCGGTCATTCCGCTCACGCTATTGCAGAGCCGGGCGATGGAACGGGGGCTCGACGCACTCGGTAGACTGGCCCTATGGAACTCGTGCTCTGGCTCGTCGTAGCCGCCATCGCCGGTGTCGGCCTCGTCTCCGGAGTCGCGGCTCTGGTCGCCATGACGAAGGCGCCCTGGTCCGACGGCAAGTAGCGGGGTCCGGGGTCGCACCCGCCCGCCCTCACTCGTAGTACCGCACCACGCTCCAGCACGGATCCGTCGAGGCGACGACGTCGAGCACGAACGCTCCGCCCGTCTCGAGATCGGTCGCCTGGAAGCGCCAGCCGCCGATGCTGACCGGCACGCCGCCGAACGTCGGCGGGAAGCCGTCGAGCGGCGCCCACCAGTCGCTGGTGCGCGTCCAGACCGTCGGCCGATCGCTCACCCGATAGCTGGCGCCGCGCCATTCGAGTGCGACGGGCACTCCGTCGCCGTCGGTCGCGACCATCGCCGTCTCCTCGATCACCGCCATCGTGGGTGCTCCCGCCTGCTCCTCTCGACCCGCCGGACTCGACTGGCCGTTCGAACATGTGTTCGATAGTCTGCGAGTGTACGCCGCGGCGCCCGTGCTCGCCACGGCAGCGGATCGACCGGGCAGGAGGCGAGATGATCGAGTGGAGTCCCCTCCAGATGCTGCGCAGCAGCGGGCCCGACGAGTGGGTCATGGTGGACGCGATGCGGACCGGGCGGATCGGGCTGATCCGCAGGATCGAGACGGGACCGTACCGCGAGAGCTGGTTCCGGGCCGTCACCTGGGCCGCGGAGCCGGGCAAGCGGACGCTGGTGGGCTACTCGCGGTCGATGGAGACCATCGCGGCCACGCTGTGGGCGCATCAGCCGCTGACCGCGCAGGAGAAGCCGTTCCCGGGCTACCCGGCGTCGAGGCCGGCCGGGGCGCCCGCGCCGTGAGTCCGGCGGCCGAGGCCGTCGTCCGAGCTCGCGCCCCCGCGGAGGAGAATGGCCGGATGCTTATCGCGCTCACCGGTG
This sequence comes from Rathayibacter sp. VKM Ac-2927, assembly GCF_022815525.1. Classification (NCBI taxonomy): domain Bacteria; kingdom Bacillati; phylum Actinomycetota; class Actinomycetes; order Micrococcales; family Microbacteriaceae; genus Rathayibacter; species Rathayibacter sp. VKM Ac-2927. The sequence continues at coordinate 40,469 of NZ_JALGRT010000001.1, read as the reverse complement.
GCCCCACGGGGGAGTGGCGGGCGGTCGTCTCGGACGGCTCGGGGGCCGAGGTGGGCGGCGGGCGCGGTCCGGTCGAGCTGGCCGCCTTCGTCCGCGAGCGGGAGGCGGAGCGTCCGCGCTGGGTCTGGGACGACACCGCCCGCTGGTACCCGGCTCTCCTGGCCGAGGGCGTGCACGTCGCGCGCTGCCACGATCTCCGCCTCGCCCGGGCGATCCTCCGCCGTTCGGAGCAGACGGCGCGCTCGCCGCTCGCCCGCGCGGCTCCCGACGCCTGGGACGCCGGGGCCGCCGCCCCGGTCGCCGGCGACACGCTGCTCGGCTTCGAGGAGGCGCCCGCGGAGACGGACGAGCTGGACCCGCTGGTCGAGCTCGCCCGGCAGGAGGAGGCGCTGGCAGCGGCCGCGCAGGGCGGGCGCCTGCGACTCCTGCTCGCCGCGGAGTCGGTCGGCGCGCTGATCGCCCGCGAGATCGCCGCGGCCGGGCTGCCGTGGCGCGCCGACGTCCACGACCGCGTCCTCACCGATCTGCTCGGCCCGCGTCCGCGCTTCGGCGGACGGCCGGCCCGCCTCGAGGCCCTGGCCGACGACATCCGCCGTGAGCTGGACGCGCCCGAGCTGAACCCCGACTCGCCGGCGGACCTCCTGCGCGCGCTCCGCCGCGCCGGACTCACGGTCGAGTCGACCCGCTCCTGGGAGCTGACCTCGATCGAGCATCCGGTGATCCCGCCGCTGCTGGAGTACAAGAAGCTCTCGCGCCTGCTGACCGCCAACGGCTGGGCCTGGCTCGACGCCTGGGTGCACGACGGGCGCTTCCGACCGGAGTACGTCGTCGGCGGCGTCGTCACCGGCCGCTGGGCGACGTCGGGCGGGGGAGCGCTGCAGCTGCCGCGGCAGATCCGCGCCGCAGTGACCGCGGACGCGGGCTGGAAGCTGGTGGTCGCCGATGCGGCGCAGCTGGAGCCGCGCATCCTCGCCGCGCTGGCGGGCGACTCCGTGATGGCCGCCGCGGGTCGGGGCAAGGACCTCTACCAGGGCATCGTCGACGCGGGAGTCGTCCCGGACCGGCCGCGGGCGAAGGTGGCGATGCTCGGCGCGATGTACGGGGCGACGAGCGGTGAGGCCGGTCGGCTGCTCCCGCGACTCACGCGCGCGTACCCGCTCTCCGTCGCGCACGTCGAGGCGGCCGCCCGCGCCGGCGAGCGGGGCGAGCGGGTGTCGACCCGGCTCGGACGCAGCTCACCGCCCGGTGACGTCGACGCCGGTGGTCAGCGCGCACGCGACTGGGGGCGCTTCACCCGCAACTTCGTCGTGCAGGGCACGGCCGCCGAGTGGGCGCTCTGCTGGATGGGCGAGCTGCGGGCCCGGCTGCGCGCGGAGGGCGCGCTCGCGCACCTCGTCTACTTCCTGCACGACGAAGTGATCGTGCACGCGCCCGCGGAGGAGGCGGAGCGGGTCGCAGCGGTCGTGCGCGACGCCGCGGTGCGCGCGGGGCGGGCTCTGTTCGGCGATCAGGACATCGACTTCCCGGTCACCGTCGCGATCGTCGACGCCTACGACGAGGCGAAGTGACGCGAGTGCCCGACCGAGGCTCCGGTGCGGTGGCTCAGTACCAGTGCGGCGAGCGGTTGTTCCAGGCCGACCAGGCCGCGCACGGCGAGCCGTAGCGGTCGGAGATGTAGGCCAGACCCCAGTCGATCTGGGTCGCGGCGTTGGTCTGGTAGTCCGCGCCGTAGGTCGCCATCTTGCTCGCCGGCAGCGCCTGCGGGATGCCGTAGGCGCCCGAGGAGCGGTTCAGCGCGTTCCAGCGCCAGCCCGACTCGCCGTTCCAGAGCGGGATGAGGCAGCTGTCGGCCTGATCCTGGCCCCAGCCGTGGACGCCCATGACGGAGCGCGCGTAGTTCTGCGCCTGCGCCGGCGACATGCCGTCGGTCCGGCCGGCGTAGCTGCCGAGCGCGGCGATGGTCTTCGCACTGCTGTCCTTGCCGGACGCGTCGTCGTCGCCGAGCTCGACCGGGCCGCCGCCTCCGCTTGTCGACGGGGCCGCGGGCGCCGCCGGTGCCGGAGCGGAGGGTGCGGACGGCGCCTTCGCGGCCTGCTGACGCCGGGCCTCCGCCTCGGCGGCGAGGCGGGAGAGGCGCTCCTGCTCCTCGAACGCGGCCTTCGCCTCCTGACCGGTGGCGAACTCCTCCTCGAGCGCGGCCGTGGTGTTCTTCAGCGAGGCGAGCTGCTCGTAGAGCCCGGCGCTGTACTGCTCCTGGTCGGCGACCTTCGCGTCGGCCTCGGACTGCGCGGCCTGCGCCGTGGCGAGCGCGTCCTGCGCGGCGCTGACGAGGGAGAGCCGCTCCGTGCGCGCCTGCTCCGCCTGCTCGGCGAGGGAGGCGGCGGCGTTCTCGGTCGACTCGGCGTCGCTCTGGAGGCGGCTGGTCTGCAGGGTGAGCTGGCTCATGGTGCCGAGGCGGTAGAGCAGCTTGTCGGACTGATCGCCGCCGACCAGGAGGTTCAGCGTCGCGTCGGTGCCGCCGTTGCGGTAGAGCTGAGCGGCGAGCCGGCCTGCCTGCTCCTTCGCGGCGTCCGCGTCGGCACGGGCCGCGGCGGCGCGCTCCTCGAGGGCGGTCACGCGCTGGGTGGCCTCGTCGAGCGCGCTCTGAGCGGCGTCGGCCTCGGACGCGCGGGAGATGGCGGCGTCGGTGAGGGCGGCGGCCTGATCGCGCAGGTCGGCGAGGATCGCGGTGATGCGGTCGACCTCGGCGGCGGTCGCGGTCTCGCTCGACTTCGCGGCCTCGACGTCCGACCAGGACGGGTAGTCGGCCGGGTCGTAGGCGTTGGCCGCCATCGGCGCGGCCAGGGCGGCGCAGAGGACGAGGACCGTGCCCGCTCCGGCTGCGACGAGCCGTCGGCGCGCGGAGGTGGACACGCGGAGGCCGAGAGGCGAACGGATCATAGCCCCCACCCTAGGCGACGGCGCCCGCGCCTGTCTCGTGCCGGTCGTTCTGTGCGCTCAGCGGCCCCTCGGTCGCGGCGTCGTCCCGCGCCGCCGCCTTGCGTCCGCGCCGCGGGCGCTCGAGGGCGTAGCCGCGGACGGCCGCTCCGTCGCCCGCCCCGGCGAGCTCCTCTCTGGCGGCGTCGAGGAGCCGGCGCAGCGCGTCGTCGCGCACCAGCACCGCCCGTGCGGCGAGGCGGCGCTGCGGGTGCTCGTCGAGAGCCTCCTGCTCCTCGGGGAGCGTGCTCCCGTAGGCGTCGAGGACCGCATCGAGGTCGGCGTCGGAGAGGCTCGAGGCGAGGAGGATGCGGTCGAGCACGTCGTCCCAGTCCTCCTCGGCGGAGGCGCCCTCGCCGCTCAGCCAGGCGAGCGCCTCGGCCCGGCCCTCGTCGGTGAGCGCGTGCAGGGGGAGGCCGTCCTCCGTCGATCCCGCCGCCGCGACGAGGCCGCGCTCGCGCAGCCGGTCGAGCGTGGAGTAGATCTGCCCGACGTTGACGCGACGGCGGTGGGCCGCCCGATCGAGCAGCTCGGCGTGCAGCTGCAGCCCGTAGGCGGGACCGAGGGTGAGAAGAGCGAGCAGACCGTCGCGGACCGACACGGGGCTCCTCTCGAGCGGGTCGCGGGCCCGGAGCCGGGCGACGCCGCGGTTCGGGCGGACTTTCCCGAGTATAGGCAGGGGATCTGCGCGACCCGGCGGCGGGAGCGGCGAGGCGCCTTGTCGTGGCGCGGAGGGTCCTGCATAATCTCGACTGGTGGCTCGTCCACCGCACAAGAAGGCACTGCACGTCGCTCGTGGTCCAGGTCGTTGGGGAAGACGCACCAGGACGGACGGAGGACAGCGTGGTGACGCAACAGACTCGGGGTGTGCTCTTCGTGCACTCCGCCCCCCGCGCGCTCTGCCCCCATCTGGAATGGGGTGCGGGTCGCGCTCTCGGTCGTGCCGTGAACTTCGACTGGATCGAGCAGCCGGTGCAGCGCGGCGCCCAGCGCACCGAGTACGCCTGGGAGGGACCGGTCGGCACCGGTGCGGCGATCGCCTCCGCGCTCCGCGGCTGGGCCGACGTCCGCTACGAGGTGACCGAGGACCCCTCTCCGGGCGTCGACGGCGGCCGCTGGATGCACACTCCCGAGCTGGGCGTCTTCTACGCGCAGACGGACAGCGCCGGCAACACCGTCGTCCCCGAGGACCGCATCCGCTCCGCCATGGAGAGCGCCGGAGCCGACCCGATCGAGCTGCACCGGGAGCTGCGCCTCGCCCTCGGCCAGGCCTGGGAGGACGAGCTCGAGCCGTTCCGCGCCGCCAGCGACTTCGCGCGGGTCATCTGGATGCACAGCGTCGGCTGAGCGGGCGGTGCCCACTTCTGCGCCGCTCCCTGCGCGGCGCAGCGCGGTCGGCTCGGGGAGGTGGTCGCGTTCTGCAGAGCGGGGTGCGGACGGCGACGGCGATTCGCTGGTACGCGAATCGCCGGATGCGCCTCGGGGCGCCCGGCGATGCGGCGGGCGCGACTCTCTGAAGGGTGGGCGCATCTTCGGCTCGTGAGACGCGCTTCGGCTCGTCGGAACGGCGGGATCCGGCTGCTGTTCCGCCGTGCTGGGGACGGTGGGTCTCGATACGCCCCTTCGGGGCTACTCGACCAGCATGGCCGGGCGCTGGCGGAGGTTCCGGACGGAGCGAGCCGCAGGCGATGCGGTCGCTCCACCCGGAGTGCTGCAGCGAGTGTCCGACGGAGCGAGCCGCAGGCGATGCGGTCTGGTTCCCCGGACTGTGGGCGAGGGCTTGCGGTGAACGACCACCCTCGCGGCACGAGGCGTATCCGGCGATCCGCGTCCCAGCGGATCGCCGTCGCCGCACCGCACCGGCCCTGCGATCCGCAGCCCCGTAGGGAGCGGACGCGCCTGCGCCGCGCGATGCGCGGCGCAGCCCGCGTTCCGCTCGGAGTGACGGGGCTACGCCCCGTTACACCGACCGGAACGCGGCAACAGCATTGTGCCCCCCGAACCCGAACGAGTTGGAGAGGGCGACGAGGGGCAAGGCTCCGAGGTCGCGCGGGCTGGTGACCACGTCGAGCGGGATCTGCGGGTCCTGCTCGAAGAGGTTGATGGTGGGCGGGGCGGTGCGCTCGTGCAGGGCGAGGACGGTGAAGATCGCCTCGAGGGCGCCGGTGCCGCCGAGGAGGTGGCCGGTGGCGGCTTTGGTGGCGGAGACGGCGATGTTCGGGAGGTGGTCGCCGAAGACGCGGGCGAGGGCGCGGTACTCGGCGATGTCGCCGACGGGGGTGCTGGTCGCGTGGGCGTTGACGTGGGTGACGTCGGTGCGGGCGGCGCCGGCCTGCTCGAGAGCCTCGATCATGGCGCGGGCGGCGGCGGAGCCCTCGGGGTCGGGGGCGGTGATGTGGTACGAGTCGCTGGTGACGGCGCCGCCGGCGAGCTCGGCGTAGATGCGGGCGCCGCGGGCCAGGGCGTGCTCCTCGGTCTCGAGGACGAGGGTGGCGGCGCCCTCGCCGAGGACGAAGCCGTCGCGGGAGACGTCGTAGGGGCGGGAGGCGGTGGCCGGGTCGTCGTTGCGGCGCGAGAGGGCCTGCATCGAGGCGAAGGCGGCGAGGGGGAGCGGGTGGACGACCGACTCGGTGCCGCCGGCGATGACGACGTCGGCGAGGCCGCGCTGGAGGTGCTCGTAGGCGTTGGCGATCGCCTCGGTGCTGGACGCGCAGGCCGACACGTCGGTGCGGGCGTAGGCGCGGGAGGGGATCGACATGCTGATCGCGGCCGCGGCGGCGTTGGGCATGAGCATGGGGATGGTCATCGGGAGGACGCGGCGGGGGCCGCGCTCGCGGAGGGTGTCCCACGCGTCGATGAGCGTCCAGAGTCCGCCGATGCCGGTGGAGTAGTCGACGCCGACGCGCAGCGGGTCGACGTCGGTGATGCCGGAGTCGGCCCACGCCTCGCGGGCGGAGATCAGGGCGAACTGGCTGGAGGGGTCGAGGCGCTTGGCCTCGGGCCGGGGGAGGACCTCCTCCGGGCGCACCTTCGCCTGCGCGGCGAAGGTGACGGGGAGCTCGAGCTCGGTCACCCAGTCGGCCTGGATCGTGCTGACGCCGGACTCACCCGCGAGAAGGGCGTTCCAGGACTCGCGAGCGGTGCCGCCGAGGGGCGTGCTGGCTCCGATGCCGGTGACGACGATTTTCTTGGGACTCATGACGACGATCTCTGTTCCGTGACGGGTGGGTTCCGGGCGCACCCCGGCCGGGCTCAGCGCCCTGGCCGGGGTGTCCGCCGCGAGGACGGGAAGCGCGGGGCGCTGGTTACGCGGAGGCCTTGACGATGAAGGTGACCGCGTCGCCGACCGTCTTGAGGTTCTTGACCTCGTCGTCCGGGATCTTCACGTCGAACTTCTCCTCGGCGTTGACGACGATGGTCATCATCGAGATGGAGTCGATGTCGAGGTCGTCGGTGAACGACTTCTCCATCTCGACGGAATCGGTCGCGATGCCGGTCTCGTCGTTGACCAGTTCGGCCAGGCCGGCGAGGACTTCTTCGTTGGACAGTGCCATGGTTCTCTCCTTGAGGGGTGTTCGATCAGGGTGTTTCGACTCGGTGTACGTCGAGATCGAGGTGTTCGTCGTGTGACCGTAGGTCAGTTTAGGGGTGGGCCTGCGCCCCCTAAGGGAGCACCACGACCTGCGCGCCGAAGACGAGTCCGGCGCCGAAGCCGATCTGCAGGGCGAGTCCGCCGCTGAGCTCGGGGTGCTCCTCGAGCAGGCGGTGGGTCGCGAGCGGGATGGAGGCGGCCGAGGTGTTGCCGGTCGTCTCGATGTCGCGTCCGATGGTCACGGTCTCGGGCAGCTTCAGCTGCTTCGCGAGCTCGTCGATGATGCGCATGTTCGCCTGGTGCGGGATGAAGGCGGCGAGGTCCTCGGGCGCGACGCCCGCCTCGGCCAGCGCCTGCTTGGCGACCTTGGCCATCTCCCAGACCGCCCAGCGGAAGACGGAGGGGCCGTCCTGGCGCAGCGTCGGCCACTCGGCGACGCCGTCGCGGTAGGCGGCGAGCGGGTTGTCCATCCCGACGGTGTCCCACTTCGAGCCGTCGGAGCCCCAGACGGTCTTCGAGATGCCGACGGTGTCGCTCGGGCCGACGATCGCGGCGCCGGCGCCGTCGCCGAGGAGGAAGGAGATGCTGCGGTCGGTCGACTTCACGATGTCGGAGAGCTTCTCGGCCCCGACGACGAGGACGTACTCGGCGAGGCCGGAGCGGACGAACGAGTCGGCCTGGGCGATGCCGTAGGTGTACCCGGCGCAGGCGGCGGAGATGTCGTAGGCGGGGGCCGGGTTCGCGCCGATCCGATCGGCGAGGAGCGCCGCCAGCGACGGGGTCTGCACGGTGTTGCTGATCGTGGAGACCAGCACGAGGCCGATCTGGTCGGCGCGGATCCCGGCCTTCTCGATCGCCTCGAGCGAGGCGGTCGTCGCGAGGTCGACGGCCTGGATCTCGGAGGAGGCGCGGCGGCGCTCGACGATGCCGGTGCGCTGGCGGATCCACTCGTCGGAGGAGTTGATCGGGCCGACGAGGTCGTCGTTCGAGACGACGAGGTCGCCACGGGCTGCGCCGATGCCGAGGATGCGGGTGTACTGGCTGCCGCTGGACTGGGTGAGGGAAGGGGTCGTCATGGGTCTCTCCTGCTAGGCGGCGTGCTCGTCGATGAAGGCGCGGGCGGCGTCGAGGTCGTCGGGGGTCTTGATCGCGAGGGTCGGGAGGCCCTTGAGGCCGCGCTTGGCGAGGCCGACGAGGGCTCCGGCGGGGGCCAGCTCGATGAGCCCGGTCACGCCGGCCTCGGCGAAGGCCGCCATGCAGAGGTCCCAGCGGACGGGCGAGGCGACCTGGCCGACGAGCAGCTCCAGGAAGCGGGAGCCGCTGTCGACGACGGAGCCGTCGCTGTTCGTCCAGAGGCGCAGCGTCGGGTCGGCCGGGGTGATCGAGGCGGCGACGCCGGCGAGGGAGTCGCGGGCCGGCGCCATGTAGCGGGTGTGGAAGGCGCCGGCGACCTGCAGCGGGACGACGCGGGTGCCGCGGAGGGGCTCGTCCTTCAGCGCTTGCAGGGCGTCGACCGCACCGGCGACGACGATCTGGCCGCCGCCGTTGTAGTTGGCCGGCTCGAGGCCGAGCTCGTCGAGGCGGGCGAGGAGCGCCTCCTCGTCGCCGCCGAGGACGGCGCTCATCGCGGTGGGGGTCGCGGCGGCCGCGGCGGCCATGGCGCGGGCGCGCTCGCGGACGAAGACGAGGGCGTCGGGCTCGGAGAGGACCCCGGCTCCGGCCGCTGCGGTGATCTCGCCGACCGAGTGGCCGGCAATGCCTGCGATGCGCTCGCGGCGGCCGCCCTCGAGCAGCGCGGCCAGGCTGACCAGCCCGGCGGAGACGATCAGCGGCTGGGCGACAGCGGTGTCGCGGATCGTGTCCGCGTCCGAGACGGTGCCGTGGGCGGCCAGGTCGATGCCGACCGCCTCCGAGTGCGCGGCGACCTGCTCGGCGACCGAGGGGACGGCGAGCCAGGGCTCGAGGAATCCGGGGGTCTGGGAGCCCTGACCCGGGGCGACGACGACGATCACGCTTTCAGTCTTCCGATCCGCGCCGGTTCGTGCGGCGCTCTGAGGTACTGACAAACCACAAAGAGCTTGTGGCGGTTCTACAACGGGGTGCGAGGAGGGAGCGGCTCACTTGCGGGTCGGACGGCGGCGGACCGCTCCGTCCGGGTCGCTCATCGAGCCGAGGATGAGGGCCGACTGGAGGATGAGCGCCTCGCGGGCGCCCGTCGCGTCCCAGCCGATCACCTCCGCCACCCGCTTCAGGCGGTAGCGGACGGTGTTGGGGTGCACGAAGAGCTCGCGGGCCGTCGCCTCCAGCGAGCGGCCGTTGTCGAGGTACGCCCACAGCGTGGTGAGCAGCTCGGTCGAGTGCTTCTGCAGCGGCTTGTAGATCTGGGTGATCAGGCTGTGCCGGGCGAGGGGATCGCCGGCGAGGGCGCGCTCGGGGAGGAGGTCGTCGGCGTTCACCGGCCGTGGGGCGTTGCGCCAGGAGCGCGCGACCGCGAAGCCGGCCAGGGCGGCGCGGGCGCTGCGCGAGGCCTCGACGAGCGTCGGCACCTCGTGGCCGAGGACCAGGTGACCGGAGCCGAAGCCCGGCTCGAGCGCGTTCGCGATCTCGAGGAAGGCGACCGGCGGGCCGGTCTCCTCCGTCGCGTTCTCGCTCGGCTCGGCGCGGCCGATCACCAGCACGAGCCGGCTGCCCTGCACGCCGATCAGCACGTCGGCGCTCATGTGCCGGGCGGTGCGGCGGAGCTGGTCGACGTCGAGCATCTTCGGCGCGGTGCCCACGAGCACCGCGACCTCGCCGTGGCCGTGCCAGCCGAGGGCCGCGATGCGGCTCGGCAGCTCGTCGTCGGCCTCGCCCGTGAGGATCGAGTCGACGACGAGCGCCTCGAGCCGGGCGTCCCAGAGGCCGCGCGCCTCGGCCGCACGGGCGTAGACGTCGGCCGCGGCGAAGGCGATCTCGCGCGAGTAGAGCAGGATCGCCTCGCGCAGGTCCTCGCCGCGGTTGGTGATCCGCTCCTCGACGACCTCGACGGTGACCTTGATCAGCTGGAGGGTCTGGGTCAGCGAGACGGAGCGGAGCAGCTCCCGGGGAGCCGCTCCGAAGACGTCGGCGGCGATCCACGGCGTCGCCGAGGGGTCGTCGAACCAGGAGATGAACGAGGTGATGCCGGCCTGCGCGACCATGCCCACCGCGGAGCGGCGGCCCGGGGGCATGCTGCCGTACCAGGGCAGCGTGTCCTCGAGCTTCTTGATGGTCTGCGTGGACAGCTCGCCCGAGAGGGTGCGCAGCCACGCGAGGGTCTGCTCCTTCGTGCGCGGAGCGCCCGGCCGGGTGGCCGGACGCTCCGCGGAAGGGGCAGTGCCCCGCGTCGACTGCGCGTCGTCGGAGGAGAGCACCGAGCCGTCCGTCAGCTCTCGCCGCCCGCGTTGCCGGTGGTGCCGGCGTTCACGTCGTGGAGGCTGTACTTCTGGATCGCCTGGGCGGAGAGCGAGGGGTCGACCTCGCCGCGCTTGGCGAGCAGCTGCAGCGTGCGCACCACGACCGACGGTCCGTCGATCTTGAAGTGGCGACGTGCGGCGGCGCGGGTGTCCGAGAAGCCGAAGTCGTCCGCTCCGAGCGTCGCGAAGTCGCCCGGGATGAACTGGCGCAGCTGGTCCGGGACCTGGTGCGAGAAGTCCGAGACGGCGACGAAGGGGCCCTTCGCGTCGGCGAGCTTCTGCGTGACGTAGGGGACCTGCGCCTCGTCCTCGGGGTAGAGGAAGTTGTGGTGCTCGGCGTTGATGCCGTCGCGCCGCAGCTCGTTCCACGAGGTGACCGACCAGACGTCGGCCGACACTCCCCAGTCCTCGGCGAGGAGCTTCTGCGCCTCGATCGCCCACGGCACGGCGACGCCGGACGCGAGCAGCTGGGCCTTCGGGCCGTCCCACTGACCCCAGGAGACCCGGTGGATGCCGCGGACGATGCCGTCCACGTCCACGTCCTCGGGCTCCTTCGGGTGCACGATCGGCTCGTTGTAGACCGTCACGTAGTACATGACGTTCGGCTCCGGGTGCTTGCCGCCGTACATCCGCTCGAGACCGGACTGCACGATGTGCGCGATCTCGTAGCTGTACGCCGGGTCGTAGCTGACGACGGCCGGGTTGGTGGCGGCGAGGATCGGCGAGTGGCCGTCCGCGTGCTGGAGGCCCTCACCGGTCAGCGTCGTGCGACCGGCGGTCGCCGCGATCATGAAGCCGCGGGCCATCATGTCGCCCGCCGCCCAGATCGCGTCGGCCGTGCGCTGGAAGCCGAACATCGAGTAGAAGACGTAGACCGGGATGAGCGGCTCGCCCTGCGTCGAGTAGGACGTGCCGACCGCGGTGAACGCCGCGAGGGCGCCCGCCTCGTTGATGCCGACATGCAGGATCTGACCCTGCGGGCTCTCCTTGTAGGCCAGGAGCAGCTCGCGGTCGACCGACGTGTAGTGCTGACCGCGCGGGTTGTAGATCTTCGCGTTCGGGAAGAACGCGTCCATGCCGAAGGTGCGGGCCTCGTCGGGGATGATCGGGACGACGCGGTTGCCGAAGTCCTTCGAGCGCAGGATGTCCTTCAGGATGCGGACGAACGCCATGGTGGTGGCGATCTCCTGCGTGCCGGAGCCCTTCTTGCCGATCTTGTAGGCCGAGTCGTCCGGCAGCGAGAGCTGCGTGTACTTCGACCGGCGCTCGGGCAGGTAGCCGCCGAGCGCGCGGCGGCGCTCCTGCATGTACTCGATCGCCTCGTCGCCCTGACCGGGGTGGTAGTACGGCGGGAGGTAGGGGTTCTCCTCGAGCTGGGCGTCCGTGATCGGGATCCGCATGGTGTCGCGGAAGCCCTTCAGGTTGTCGAGCGTCATCTTCTTCATCTGGTGGGTCGCGTTGCGGCCCTCGAAGCTGCGGCCGAGACCGTAGCCCTTGATGGTGTGCGCGAGGATGACGGTCGGCTGGCCCTTGTGCTCCGTCGCGGCCTTCATCGCGGCGTAGATCTTGCGGTAGTCGTGACCACCGCGGCGCAGGCCCCAGATCTGCTCGTCGCTGTAGTCCTCGACGAGCTTCTTCGCGCGCTCGTCGCGGCCGAAGAAGTTCTCGCGGACGTAGGCGCCGTCCTCGGTCTTGAAGGTCTGGAAGTCGCCGTCGGGCGTCTTGTTCATCAGGTCGAGCAGCGCGCCCTCGGTGTCGCGGGCGAGCAGGTCGTCCCACTCGCGGCCCCAGATGAGCTTGATGACGTTCCAGCCGGCGCCGCGGAAGAACGACTCCAGCTCCTGGACGATCTTGCCGTTGCCGCGGACCGGGCCGTCGAGGCGCTGCAGGTTGCAGTTGATGATGAAGTTGAGGTTGTCGAGGCCGTCGTTCGCGGCGACCTGGAGCTGACCGCGCGACTCGACCTCGTCCATCTCGCCGTCGCCGAGGAACGCCCAGACCTGCTGGTCGGAGGCGTCCTTGATGCCGCGGTTGGTGAGGTACTTGTTCGCCTGCGCCTGGTAGATCGCGTTGATCGGGCCGAGGCCCATCGACACGGTCGGGAACTGCCAGAACTCCGGCATGAGGCGCGGGTGCGGGTAGCTGGAGAGCCCGCCGCCCTGGTGCGACTTCTCCTGGCGGAACCCGTCGAGCTGGTGCTCGCTCAGGCGTCCCTCGAGGAAGGCGCGCGCGTAGGGGCCGGGGGAGGCGTGGCCCTGGATGAAGATCTGGTCGCCGCCGCCCGGGTGGTCCTGGCCGCGGAAGAAGTGGTTGAAGCCGACCTCGTAGAGCGAGGCGCTCGACGCGTAGGTCGAGATGTGCCCGCCGACGCCGATGCCGGGGCGCTGCGCGCGGTGCACGAGGATGGCCGCGTTCCAGCGGATCCAGGCGCGGTAGCGGCGCTCGACGTCCTCGTCGCCGGGGAAGTCGGGCTCGTTCTCGGCCGCGATGGTGTTGATGTAGTCCGTCGTCGGCACCATCGGAACGCCGAGGTGCAGCTCCTTGGAGCGCTTGAGGAGGCTGAGCATGACGTCGCGTCCGCGACCGGCACCCCGCTCCTCGACGAGCGCGTCCAGCGACTCGTTCCACTCCGACGTTTCCTCGGGATCCGAGTCGACGTGTCCGACGGAATACGGGTCCTGATCGTTAACAGTCACCCTCGACCTCTCTCTGGGGGCAGATCGTGCCCGAGACATCACTCTCATGAAGCGGTGCGGATCCGCGCGCAGGACCCTCGGATGACGAGGAGCGCGCGGGCACCCGTGCAAGCCTAGCGATTCCGGTCATGTGTGGCGATCCACGACGGAACCGCACAGGGCACTGTGGGATTTCTCCATCCGGACCGCGTCCAGCGGCCGATCGTCGCGGTCCCTTGGCCGATCGGCGGAGCGGGTCTAGCATTGCCCCTCGTGCTCGCGCGACATTCGTGCGCATGGAAGGACATCGTCCGATGGCTCTCGAGAAGCTCACGCTGGCTCCCGACTTCGAACTCGCGAACCAGTACGGCGAGCGCATCCAGCTCGGCGACTTCCACGGGCGGCGCAACGTCGCCCTCGTCTTCTTCCCCCTCGCCTTCTCCGGCACCTGCACCGGCGAGTTCTGCGCACTGCGCGAGAACCTCTCGCTGTTCGAGCACGCGGAGGTCGAGCTGATCGGCATCTCCGTCGACTCCAAGCACACCCTGCGCGCCTGGGGCGAGAAGCAGGGCTACGACTTCACGCTGCTCTCCGACTTCTGGCCGCACGGCGACGTCGCCAAGCAGTACGGCGTCTTCCTCGAGGGCAAGGGCTACGCGACGCGCGCGACCTTCCTCATCGACAAGGAGGGCGTCATCCGCGACACCTTCATCACGGCTCCCGGCGAGGCCCGCTCGATGGACGACTACCGCGCCGCGATCGACGCGCTCACTCCGGCCCACGCCTGACACCCTCCGCGAGATGCCACTTGTGACCGCCTTTCACGGCGTGTCGCGCTCATAAGTGGCATCTCGCGGGAGGGGTGCAGGGGTGCACACGCCAGGGCGTCAGTTGAGGATGTTCACCGCTCGGGAGATGACCAGGGCCAGCAGGACGAAGCCGGTGAAGCCCTCGAGGGCCATCAGGAGCTTCACCCGGCTGGACAGCGGCATCGTGTCGGTGGGGCTGAACGCCATGGTGTTCGTCGTCGAGACGTAGAGGTAGTCGACGAAGCCGGGGCGCCAGTCGGCCTTCTCGGAGGAGCCGACCGCGACCTCGCTGACGGTGTCGCGGTAGGTGTCCTGCGGGAAGGCGAAGTCGGCGGGCGGCAGCTGGGAGCGCTCGAGCGTACCGCGCGAGACGGGGCCGCCGCGGTCGAGCTCCCAGTAGATCAGCGCGTAGGCGACGACGTTGGTGACCCAGACCTGCAGCGCGGTGAGCAGCAGGAGCGGGCCGTCGGCGGATCCGTCGACGAGGTCGATCACGACCCGGACGACGTTGATCTGGTTCGCCGCGGCGAGCACGACCGCGAGGGCGATCGACACTCCGCGGGACCAGCGGGTCTCGGTGTCCAGGCGCCGCGGGTTGACCACGAACAGCGGGATCAGCAGCGCGAGTGTCAGGACCGCCGCGGCGATCCGGACGACCGAGGTGCCGGGATCGTGCCCGACGAGGTTGAGCGCCACGGCCACGAGGATCGCGGCGGACGCCGGCCAGCGGCTCTCGGCCCGGCGCCTCGCGCGGGTGTCGTCCGTGTCCGCCATGCGCCGAGAGTAGCGCTGCGAGCCGTGTCGTAGGATCGATCCGATCGTCCGCGGCCCGGCCGCGACGGGGGCCTTTAGCTCAGTTGGTAGAGCGCCACGTTTACACCGTGGATGTCATCGGTTCGAGCCCGGTAGGGCCCACAGGAGAACCTCGCGGGACCTCGGGTCAGCGGGACTGGCGGCGCTTGTAGGGCTTGGGCTGGCCCTTGACGACGGGGGCGCGGCCGGTGCCCTTCGAGGCCTTGGCCTTGCCGCCGGACTTGGGGGCCTCCTCCGGCTCGTCGCCGAGGGCGGCGAGCTCCTCGCGGGCCGAGACGAGGCGCTGGCGGCCGGCGGCGGTGAGGGTCGTGGCGGCGGCGCCGGGCTCGAAGAGCGGGCGGCCGAGGTCGAGCTCGACGGCGGCGACGGAGGAGTCGAGCTTCGCGCGGGAGATGCCGAGCTTCTCGGCGGCGCGCACGAAGTGGAGCTCCTCGGCGACGGCCACGAAGTGACGCAGCTGGCTGATCTTCATGAGGAACCCTTCGCGGCCGCTCGCTGCGACCGCCTCCACCCTAGGCGGACCCCGGCGCGCGGCGGACACCCGCCCCGGCGCGGACGGACGCTCGCGGACACCCGCCCCGGTCGAGACCGGCCCTACGCGGACGGCGTCAGCCGCTGATCGCCGACCACCCCGAGCAGCCGGAGGGCCTCGGCGGAGGCGGGCGATCCGGCGCGCGGCGTCAGCACCAGCAGCACCTGCGCCTGGTTCTCGGTGAAGAGGGCCTGGCAGTCGACGTCGATCTCGCCGACCTCGGGGTGCCGCAGGGTCTTGTGGTCCTCGAAGCGGGCCGTGACCTCCTGGAGCTCCCAGTAGCGGCGGAACTCCTCGCTCCGACCGAGCAGCGACTCGATGATCCGGGCGGCCAGCGGGTCGGCGTCGGGTGCCGCGGCGGCGAAGCGCAGCTGGGCGGTCTGCATCCGCCCCTGGTGCTCGTGCTCGCGCTCGGGGTAGCTGCGCCGGGCCTCGTCGGGGTGCGCGAACCAGCGGTGGATGCCGCTGCGGTCCAGGCCGGTCCAGGCGGCGCCATCGCCGAAGAGGGCGCGGGCCAGGCGGTTCTGCACCAGGGTCTCGCCGAGCTCGGTGATCACCAGCGCCGGAGTGTCGTCCAGCCGGTCCAGCACGCGGAGCAGCCCGGGGGAGACGTGCTCGTCGCGCCGGTGCCGCGCGGGCGGGGTCTGCCCGGCGAGCCGGAAGAGGTGGTCGCGCTCGTCGAGGTCCAGGCGCAGCCCGCGGGCGATCGCGGTGAGCATCTGCTCGGACGGCTGCGGGCCGCGCTGCTGCTCGAGCCGCGACCAGTAGTCGGCGGACATGCCGACGGCGGCGGCGATCTCCTCCCGGCGCAGGCCCGCGGTACGGCGGCGCGCTCCGGGCGGCATGCCGACGTCGGACGGCTGCAGCCGCTCGCGTCGGCCGCGGAGGAACTCGGCGAGCGCAGGTCGGTCCATGCGCTCATCCTGCCGGTCCGCTCGCATGGCGGACCAGGGAGCGCCGATCCCTGGATCGTCCAGCCCTTCCGGCCCGCACGGCCCGGGGCGACGCTGGGGTCAGCCGGGCGGGACAGCCCGGGACACGGAGGAGACCACATGAAGACCACGGGCAGCACCATCCTGATCACCGGCGCGACCTCGGGCATCGGCCGGGGCCTCGCCGAGCGCTTCCTCGACGCGGGGAGCACGGTGATCCTCGGCGGTCGCCGCAGCGAGCTGCTGGACGAGTTCACGGCGGCCCACCCCGGCTCGCACTCGGTCGTGATCGACGTCACCGACCCGGAGTCGATCGCCGCCGCGGTCGAGACGGTCACCCGGGAGCACCCCGACCTCGACGTCGTCGTCACGATGGCCGGCATCATGCTGCCGGAGGACCTCCAGGACTCGGGGCACCTCGACACCGCCGCGGCCATCGTCGAGACCAACCTGCTCGGCACGATCCGCACGCTGACCGCGTTCACGCCGTGGATCGCCGCGAAGCCGGACGGCGTGCTGATGACCGTGTCCTCGGGGCTCGCGTTCGTGCCGCTGCCGGCGACCCCGACCTACAGCGCGACCAAGGCCGCGGTGCACTCCTACACGCAGAGCCTGCGGGCGCAGCTCGCGGAGACTCCGGTGCAGGTGATCGAGCTGGTGCCGCCGGCCGTGCAGACGACGCTGATGGGGCAGCAGGACGACCCGAGCGCGATGCCGCTGGACGAGTTCCTCGACGAGACGGTGCGGATCCTCGCCACGCAGCCGGACGTGGAGGAGGTGCTCGTCGACCGGGTGCGCTTCCTCCGCGACGCCGAGGCCGAGGGGCGCCACGCCGACGTGCTGGCGCTGCTCAGCGGCCGCCACTGAAACCGGTGCGGGCCGCCGCCGCCGCGGGGCCGCCGTTCAGCGACTGTTCTGCGTCAGCCGTTGCGCTGGAGCGCTCTCACGCCTACCCTCGCGGGCGTGGACGGAACCCGAAGCCGGCCGCGGAGGAGGCCACTGTGGGCGCGCTCGTCTACAGCGGTGTGGCCTCGATCGACGGCTACACCGTCGACGAGACCGGGGATTTCAGCTGGGCCACGCCCCGCCCCGAGGTGCACCGCTTCATCAACGAGACCGAGACCGGAGTGGGCACGTACCTCTACGGCCACCGGATCTACGAGACCATGCGCGGCTGGGACGCGGGCTACGAGCTCGCCGAGCAGTTCGCCTTCATCCACGACTTCCAGGAGATGTGGCGCGCGGCGGACAAGGTCGTCTACTCGACGACCCTGCCCGCCGTGCGCACCCGCCGCACCCGGCTCGAGCGGACGTTCGATCCGGTGGGCGTGGCGCAGGAGGTCCGCTCGAAGCCGCACGACGTCTCCGTCGGCGGCGCGACCCTCGGGGCGCAGGCGCTCCTGGCCGGCGTGGTCGACGAGATCCGCTGGTACGTGGCGCCGATCGCGGTCGGCGGCGGGACGCCGTTCCTCCCGCGTGGCTTCCGCAGCCGCCTCGAGCTCCGGCAGCAGCGCAGCTTCGCGGACGGGACGGTGTTCCTCCGCTACGGCGTGAAGCGCTGAGGAGGAGCGACGCGGGCGCCGGTCAGGCGCGGGCCGGCTCGTCCGCGCCGACCAGTGCGGCGATCCGGGCGGCGATCCGCGCGCCCTGCGCCCGGCCGGCCTGCGCGGCGGCGGGACGGACCTCGGGGTCGAGCGAGTTCGGGCCGAAGGCGGCGATCGACGCCTCGTCCGCGTAGACGACCTCGACGCGCGAGCCCGACAGCGCCTCGAGCTCGGCGGTGGGCAGCGTGCCGACACCGGGCGAGCCGATGCCGGACATCGGCGTGATGACGACCACCCAGTCGGCACCCGCGGCGAGGTCGGCGTTGCTGCCGGAGCGCACGCCGCCGTCCATGTAGCGGACGCCGTCGATGCTGACCGGCGGCCAGACGCCGGGCACCGCGCAGCTGGCGGCGATGGCGTCGACGAGGCCGACGCCGCTCGTGCGGTCGAAGACGGCGAGCGCCCCGGTGGCGGTGTCGATCGCGGTGATCAGGAGGCGCTGCTCGGGCCAGTCGGCGTCGGCGATCCGCGCGGCGATGACGTCGCGGCGGGACTCCTCGGACAGGGTCGCGGTCTCGAGGGCGAGCACGCCGATGCGGCGCCGGGCGTCCTCCGGCGAGGTCGCGCCCTCGATCGCGGCGGCGTAGCTCGCCTGCAGGCGCTCGACGTCGACGACGGCGCCGATCTCGGCGGACTCCTCGCGCAGCTGGGACGCGTAGGCCTCGTCGAGGCCGACGGAGGTGCTCAGCTGCGAGGCGACGGCGGAGCCGGCCGAGGTGCCGATCAGGGTCGTCGAGGTGTCGAGGAGGAGGCGGGCCGCCTCGGGCGAGGCGTCGCTGAGGCCGCGGACGATGCCGAGCTCCCAGGCGATTCCGGCGAGGCCGCCTCCGGCGAGGACGAGGGCTCCGGGCATGGGTGGTCCTTTCGATGGTGCGGTGAGGGGTGCTGCCAGCCTGGCCCCCGAGGCTGGGAGGCGCCGGCCGGTGGCGCGTACCCGGCGCCGGTCAGGCGCGCGCTGCGGCGATCGCGTCGGCCGCGAGCCGCGTCGAGTTGTCCCGGTCGCGGAGCCAGAGCGGGACCGAGTGCACGCGCAGACCGGTGCCGTCGAGGGCACCGACGGCCGCCGCGTCCTCCTCGCCGACCAGCCAGGCGTCGAGCAGGCCGCCGGCCGAGCGGGCGCCGTAGTGCCGGCCCACAGCCTCCGCCGAGGTCTCGACGCCGATCGCGGGCAGGCAGTGGTCGGCCATGCCGCGCACCACCGCGCCGCCGATGATCGGCGAGACGCCGACGACCGGGGCCGAGGTGGTCCGCACGGCCTCCGCGATGCCGGGCACGCCGAGGATCGTCCCGATCGACACCACCGGGTTGGACGGGGCGATCAGGACCGCGTCGGTGTCGGCGATCGCCTCGAGCACGCCCGGGGCGGGGCGCGCCTCCTCGACGCCCTGCTGGACGAAGCGGCGGGCGGGCACCGACGCGCGCAGCCGCACCCACCACTCCTCGAAGTGCAGCAGTCGGACGCCCTCGCCGGGCAGGTCGACCTCGACGTGGGTCTCGACGTCGGAGTCGGACATCGGCAGCAGGCGGACGCCCAGCGGCCAGCGCGCGGTGATCCGCTCGGTGGCCTCGGAGAGGGTGAGCCCGTCGCGCAGCATCGAGGTGCGGGCGAGGTGCGTGCCGATGTCGAGGTCGCCGAGGGTGAACCACGGCCAGCCGACGCCGAACGCGGTCAGCTCGGCCGAGACGCGCTCGCTCTCGCCGGCCCGGCCCCAGCCGCGCTCGGTGTCGTTGACACCGGCGAGCGCGTAGGTGAGCGAGTCGAGGTCGGGGCAGACCTTGAGGCCGGTCAGCCACATGTCGTCGCCGGTGTTGGCGACGACCGTGATCTCGGAGGGACCGCCGCCGGCCGCCTCGAGGTCGCGGAGGTGCTCGCGCACCGCGGAGGTGAAGCGGGCGCCGCCGACGCCGCCGGCCAGGATCGTGATGCGCATCCGTCGACGCTACCGCGGACGGCCCCCACCGCGGATTCCGAAGGGGCCGAGGCCTTAATGCTGCGGATCCGTGCCGGAAACACCCGGGAAACGTCGGAGGACGACGATGAACCCCTGTCCGGCGCACGGAGCGGAAGCGGTCATTGCCTTCGACCCTCGCGCGGACCACAGTGAGACCACGGCCCCTCGGCCCCGCCTCCCGCGTCTCGCGGGACCTCGGCGGAGCCTCGACCGGGCCGACCGAAGCATGGAGGTACCGATGACCATCGTCCGCGCAGCGATCACCCAGACCACGTGGACCGGCGACAAGGAGTCGATGCTCGACAAGCACGAGCAGTTCGCCCGCGACGCCGCCGCCCAGGGAGCGCAGATCGTCTGCTTCCAGGAGCTGTTCTACGGCCCGTACTTCGGCATCACCGAGGACAAGAAGTACTACCGCTACGCCGAGCCGGCCGACGGCCCGATCGTGCAGCGCTTCGCCGCGCTGGCGAAGGAGCTCGGCACGGTGATGATCCTGCCGATCTACGAGGAGGACATCACCGGCGTCTACTACAACACCGCCGTGGTCGTCGACGCCGACGGCACGATCCTCGGCAAGTACCGCAAGCACCACATCCCGCACCTCGACCGCTTCTGGGAGAAGTTCTACTTCCGTCCCGGCAACCTCGGCTACCCGGTCTTCGACACCGCGGTCGGCAAGGTCGGCGTCTACATCTGCTACGACCGGCACTTCCCCGAGGGCTGGCGCGAGCTGGGCCTGAACGGCGCGCACATGGTGTTCAACCCGAACGCGACCAAGCCGGGCCTCTCGAACCGCCTGTGGGAGGTGGAGGGCCCGTGCGCCGCCGTGGCGAACGGCTACTTCGTGCTCCAGCCCAACCGGGTCGGCCGCGAGGACAACGAGTACGGCGAGCTGGCCGTCGACTTCTACGGCACCAGCCAGGTGATCGACCCGCGCGGGAACTTCGTCGGCGAGCGCGGCTCGGGCGACAGCGAGGAGATCCTGATCCGCGATCTCGACCTCGACATGGTGCAGCAGATGCGCGACGACTGGCAGTTCTACCGCGACCGCCGTCCGGACTCGTACACGAGCATCGCCACGCCCTGACCGCCGACGAACCGACCGCGCGACCGCCGCAGCACCGGAACCACCGAGGAGCATCGATGAAGACCCTCATCACGAACGGCACGGTCGTCAACGCGACCGGCACCGCCACCGCCGACGTCCTGATCGACGGCGAGACCATCGCCGCGGTGCTCGCGCCCGGCTCGACGCTGCTGGGCTTCGACCTCGCGGCGAACGTCGACCGCGTGATCGACGCGGCCGGCAAGTACGTCATCCCCGGCGGGATCGACGCGCACACGCACATGGAGATGCCGTTCGGCGGCACCTTCGCCTCGGACACCTTCGAGACCGGCACCCGGGCCGCGGCCTGGGGCGGGACGACCTCGATCGTGGACTTCGTGGTGCAGTACCCGGGCGAGAGCGTGGTCGACCGCTACCAGGCCTGGCAGGAGAAGGCGGCCGGGAACTGCGCGATCGACTACGGCTTCCACCAGATCCTCTCCGATGTGCAGGACTCGTCCCTGGTGGCGATGGACGAGCTGATGGCCGAGGGGGTGACCAGCTTCAAGCTCTTCATGGCCTACAAGGGCGTGTTCCTCTCGGACGACGGGCAGATCCTGCGGGCGTTCCAGAAGGGCGCCTCGAACGGCGCGATGATGATGATGCACGCCGAGAACGGCGCGATCATCGACGAGCTGGTGAAGCAGTCGCTCGCCGCCGGCAACACCTCGCCCTACTTCCACGGCACCTCGCGGCCGTGGCAGGCGGAGGAGGAGGCGACGCACCGGGCGATCATGATCGCGGACCTCACCGGCGCGCCGCTCTACGTGGTGCACGTGTCGGCGAAGCAGGCGGTGGAGCAGATCGCGCAGGCCCGCGACCGCGGGATGAACGTGTTCGGCGAGACCTGCCCGCAGTACCTCTACCTCTCGCTCGAGGAGCAGCTCGGCGCACCGGGCTTCGAGGGCGCGAAGTGGGTGTGTTCGACGCCGCTGCGCTCGAAGGCGGAGGGGCACCAGCACCACATGTGGCAGTCGCTGCGCACGAACGACATCCAGATGGTCTCCACCGACCACTGCCCCTTCTGCATGAAGGGCCAGAAGGACATGGGCGTCGGCGACTTCTCGAGGATCCCGAACGGCATCGGCTCGGTCGAGCACCGGATGGACCTGATGTACCAGGGCGTCGTGTCCGGGCAGATCTCGCTGCCGCGCTGGGTGGAGCTCACCTCGACCACTCCGGCGCGGATGTTCGGGATGTACGGGAAGAAGGGCGTGATCCAGCCCGGCGCCGACGGCGACGTGGTCGTCTACGACCCGAACGGGCACACCTCGATCGGCATCGGCGAGGGCCGCAGCCACCACATGAACATGGACTACTCCGCCTGGGAGGGCTTCGAGATCGACGGCCACGTCGACACCGTGATCTCCCGCGGCAAGGTCGTCGTCGACGACGGGGACTACATCGGCACCGCGGGCGACGGGAAGTACATCAAGCGGGGCTTGTCCCAGTACTTGATCTGACCCGAAGTCCCCTTTTCCCACCGCAACGAAGGAAGCCCCCATGGACTTCGGAGTCGTCCTCCAGACCAACCCGCCCGCCTCGCGCACCGTCGCGCTCGCCGTCCTCGCCGAGACCTACGGCTTCGACTACGCGTGGACCTTCGACTCGCACCTGCTCTGGCAGGAGCCGTACGTCATCTACTCGCAGATCCTCGAGAAGACCCACCGGATCACCGTCGGCCCGATGGTGACCAACCCGGCGACCCGCGACTGGACCGTCATCGCCTCGCTGCACGCGACCCTCAACGAGATGTACGGCAACCGCACCGTCTGCGGCATCGGCCGCGGCGACTCCGCCGTCCGCGTCACCGGCGGTGCTCCCACCACGCTGAAGACGCTGCGGGAGTCGATCCACGTCATCCGCGAGCTCGCCAACAGCCGCTCGGTCGAGTACAACGGCTCGACCCTGCAGTTCCCGTGGAGCCGCGGCTCCTCGCTCGAGATGTGGGTCGCCGCCTACGGACCGCTCGCGCTCAAGCTGGCGGGGGAGACGGGCGACGGGTTCATCCTGCAGCTCGCCGACCTCGACATCGCGCGCTGGATGATCCAGACCGTCAAGGACGCGGCGGCGAACGTCGGCCGCGACCCGGAGTCGCTGCAGTTCTGCGTCGCGGCGCCGATGTACATCGGGACCGACCGGGCGCACATGTACGACCAGTGCCGCTGGTTCGGCGGGATGGTCGGCAACCACGTCGCCGACATCGTCGGCCGCTACGGCACGAGCGGCGCCGTCCCGCAGGCGCTCACCGACTACATCGCCGGGCGCGAGGGCTACGACTACAACGAGCACGGGCGGGCCGGCAACTCGCACACCGCGTTCGTGCCCGACGAGATCGTCGAGCGCTTCTGCGTCCTCGGCACGGCCGACGAGCACATCGCGAAGCTGACGGCGCTCGCCGAGATCGGCGTCACGCAGTTCGCCGGCTACCTCCAGCACGACAACAAGGAGGAGACGCTGCGCGTGTACGGCGAGCGCGTCATCCCGGCCCTCGGCCCGCACATCGTGGCCAAGGCATGAGGTCGCCGGCCGCGACGCGCGGGGTCCTGCTCGGCGCGGCCGGGCTGCTCCTGCTCGCGGTGCTCTGGGAGGTCTACAAGGCCCTGGGGCCGGAGACCGGCGTCGTCGTCGGCGGCGTCACCGTGCTCCCGCGCACCAGCGCCATCGCGATGCCGCACCTGTGGGAGATCGCCGGGCGGCTCGTCGAGCCGGTGACCGGCGCTCGCAACGCCCCGGTGCTCTGGCTCGCGGTGCTGCAGGCCAGCGCCTTCTCGCTGGGCGTCGCGGCCGTGGGCTGGGTCGTCGGCGTGGTGGTCGGGCTGATGCTCGCCGTGCTGATGCAGCGCTTCCGCACGGCCGAGTCCGCGGTGCTGCCGTGGATCGTGCTGAGCCAGACGGTGCCGCTGATCGCGATCGCACCGCTGGTGCGCCGCTGGGGCTCGCAGCTCGAGCTCGGCGCCCTCACCTGGGAGAACTGGATGTCGGTGGCGCTGATCGCCTCCTACCTCGCCTTCTTCCCGGTCTCGATCGGGGCGCTGCGCGGACTGAACGCGCCGTCGGCGCACCAGGTCGAGCTGATGCGCGTCTACGGCGTCGGCTGGTGGAAGACGCTGCTGCGGCTGCGCCTGCCCGCGAGCGTGCCGTTCCTCCTGCCGGCGCTGCGGCTCGGTGCCGTCAGCGCCGTGATCGGCACCGTCGTCGCGGAGGTCTCGATCGGCCTGCGCGGCGGCATCGGCCGGATGATCATCGAGTTCGCCTCCTCCGCCGGGGGAGACCCCGCCAAGCCCTGGGCGCCGATCCTGGGCGCAGTGCTGGTGGGCCTCGCGGCCGCCGGCGCCGTCGCGCTGATCGGCACCGCCCTCCGTCCGTTCCGCAGAGGGGAGCAGCCCGCATGAGCGCTGCCGAACCGGCCGTCGTCGTCGACTCCGTCACGAAGACGTTCACCACGAAGAAGAGCACGAGCGTCACCGCGCTCGACACCGTCTCGCTCGAGATCGCCGCGGGGGAGTTCGTGTCGCTGATCGGACCCTCCGGCTGCGGCAAGTCGACGCTGCTGCGCCTGATCGCCGACCTCGACGAGCCGACCTCCGGCTCGATCTCGGTCTTCGGCAAGACGGCGCGGCGGGCCCGGCTCGATCAGGAGTACGGCATCGCCTTCCAGCAGGCGGGGCTGCTGCCGTGGCGGAGCATCCGGGCGAACATCGCGCTGCCGCTCGAGCTGCACGGCGTGGGCACCGCCGCCCGCCGGTCGCGGGTCGACGAGCTGCTGGCGCTCGTGGGGCTCGGCGACTTCGCCGACTCCTACCCCGACCAGCTCTCCGGCGGGATGCAGCAGCGGGTCGCCATCGCGCGCGCCCTCGCCGAGAGCCCCCGGCTGCTGCTGATGGACGAGCCGTTCGGCGCCCTGGACGAGATGACCCGCGAGCGGATGCAGACCGAGCTGCTGCGCATCCGGAGCGAGACGGGGGCCGCCGTGGTCTTCGTGACGCACTCGATCCCGGAGGCGGTGTTCCTCTCCGACCGCGTCGTCGTGATGTCGCCGCGACCCGGGCGGATCCGCGACGTGCTGCGGATCGCGCTGCCGGACTCCTCCGAGCGCGAGGCGGGGGTGCGCGAGGACGCGGCGTTCTTCGCCGACGTCGGGGCCGTGCGCGAGCTGCTGCACGGCGACGCCGCCGCGGTGCCGCGCGGGGTGGAGAACCGGTGACCAGCCCCGCGCTCGCCCGGGCGGTCGTCGCGCCGCTCGTGCTCGGTGTCGTGGCGCTGCTGCTTTGGCAGGTCGGCGTCACGACGCTCGACGTGCAGCCGTTCGGGCTGCCCTCGCCGCTCGCGATCGGGGCGGAGTTCGCGCAGAACGCGGGCTCGGTCCTCGCCGGGAGCCGGGTGACCGGCGGCAACGCGCTGATCGGGCTCGTCGCCGGGGCGGTGCTCGCGGTGCTCGTCGCCGCGGTGTCGGCGCTGGTGCGGGTCTTCGACGGGCTGACGGCGGCGATCGTCGCCGCCGCGGCCGTCGTGCCGATCGTGGCACTGGCCCCCGTGCTCTACACGATGTTCGGCGCCAACGTGGAGACGGCGCGGCAGCTCGTGGCCGCGCTCGCGGTCTTCGTGCCGGTGTACGTCAACACGCTGCGAGGGCTCCGGCAGGCTGCTCCCGTGCACCGCGATCTCATGCGCGCCTACGCCGCCTCGCCGTGGCAGACGGCGCGGACGATCACGCTGCCCGGGGCGGTGCCGTTCTTCTTCACTGGGCTGCGGATCGCCTCCTCGCTCGCCGTGATCTCGGCGCTGGTCGCCGAGTACTTCGGCGGGCCGATCGGGGGCCTCGGCAAGTCGATCACCTCGGCGGCGTCGGGCAGCGACTACGCGCTGGCCTACGCCTACGTGCTCGGCGCCGTGCTCGTCGGCCTCGTCTTCTACTGCGTCACCGCGGGCCTCGAGGCGCTCGCGCTGCGGCGCAGCCACGCGCGCTGAGACGCGCCCCTCGACTCCCGCCGGCTCGCGCCGGACGGGCACTTCGGCACCACCCGAACGCACCACCCGCACCACTGCACTCGCACCACCGCACTCGCTCCATCCGCTCCACCGCTCCATCCGCACCACGGCACTGACGGCCCGTCCGGGCCGCATCCCGCACCGCACCGCACCAGGAGGAACAGTGAACAGACGCACGCGCATCGCGATGACGACCACGGCGGGGCTCGCCGCCGTCGGCCTCGCGCTCACCGGCTGCAGCGCAACCAGTGACACCGGCTCCGGAGCCTCGGGGGACTCCGGGGATCTCACCCCCGTCACCCTGCAGCTCCAGTGGGTCGCCCAGGCCCAGTTCGCCGGCTACTACGCCGCCGTCGACCAGGGCTACTACGAGGACGAGGGCCTCGACGTGACCATCGCCGAGGGCGGCGGCGACATCGTGCCGCAGGACGTCCTCGCCTCCGGGGACGCCGACTACGCGATCTCCTGGGTCCCGAAGGTGCTCGGCTCGATCGAGAACGGCGCGAACATCACCGATGTCGCGCAGATCTTCGAGCGCAGCGCGACCACGCAGATCTCGTTCAAGGACAAGGGCATCACCTCGCCCGCCGACCTCGCGGGCAAGCAGGTCGGCAGCTGGGGCTACGGCAACGAGTGGGAGCTCTTCGCCGGCATGCAGAAGGACGGCGTCGCGCTCAGCGACATCTCGCTCGTGCAGCAGCTCTTCGACATGAACGGCTTCCTCGCCGGCGACATCGACGCCGCGCAGGCGATGACCTACAACGAGTACGCGCAGGTCCTCGAGACGGTGAACCCCGACACGGGCGAGCTCTACACGCCGGACGACCTCAACGTGATCAGCTGGAACGACGTCGGCACCGCGATGCTGCAGGACGCGATCTGGGCCGACGCGGACAAGCTCTCGAGCGACGACGCCTACGCCGAGCAGACCGTCGCCTTCATCAAGGCGTCGATCAAGGGCTGGATCTACGCGAAGGACAACCCGCAGGAGGCGGCGGACATCGTCACCGCGGCCGGCTCCACGCTCGGCACGAGCCACCAGCTCTGGATGACCAACGAGGTCAACAAGCTGATCTGGCCCTCGACCGACGGCGTCGGCATGATCGACGAGGCCGCCTGGGACCAGACGGTCGACATCGCCAAGACGACGGAGAACGAGACCGGCGCGACCATCATCAGCGAGGACCCGCCGGAGACCGCCTACTCGAACGAGTACGTCGAGAAGGCGCTCGCCGAGCTCGCGGACGAGGGCGTCGACACCAGCGGCGCCGACTACGAGCCGATCGAGGTGACCCTGCAGGAGGGCGGCGCCTGACGCGTCCCCTTCCACTGACCACCCTCTCCACTCCGCAGAAGTTGCGGTAGTCGATCCCGGCTACCGCAACTCTCGCGTACTCGCCCGCGACTTCTGAGGAGTGGGGGTGCGGGGTGTCGGCGGGATCCGCCGGACCTCCGCCCGGGCGTGGCGCGGGGGGTCTAGGCTCGATCCTCGTGACTACTTTCAAGAAGACGCCGTTCACCGTGAACGTGCGCGACATCGTGAACCGCCCGGGGGAGATGCGCGAGCACCGTCTCGACCTCGACGCGCCCGAGGCCTTCGGCGAGGGAATCGTCGCCGTCCGCCAGGGCGCGCCGCTCGATCTCGACGTCCGGATCGAGTCGGTGCACGAGGGCATCCTGGCCAGCGTCCAGGTGTCCGCGGAGGCCGTCGGCGAGTGCAGCCGCTGCCTCACCGACATCTCCCTGCCTGTCGATGTCGAGTTCCAGGAACTTTTCGCGTACTCTTCTGACGAAGCTTTCGACTATGAGGTTCACGACGACCACGTGGATCTTGAACCTCTGGTCAGGGATGCGGTGGTGCTGTCGCTGCCGTTCCAGCCGGTCTGCCGGCCGGATTGTCCGGGCCTCGACCCTGTCACGGGGGAGCGGCTGGCCGAGTCCTCCGTGTCCGAGCCCGAGGCTCCGCGCGACTCCAGGTGGGCCGCGCTCGCCGGGTTGGGCGGGTCGGGGACCGGTGGGGCCGCAGCGCCCGGAGCTTCCGCAGACAGTGGTGCCGGCGCCGAGCCGCGCACCGAAGACGACCGAATCTGATCAGCCCCGCCTGATCCGACCGAGCTAGAGAAGAGAGAATCATGGCTGTTCCCAAGAGGAAGAAGTCCCGCGCGAACACCCACGCTCGTCGTTCGCAGTGGAAGGCGGAGGTCCCGCCCCTGGTGAAGACCGTCGAGAACGGCAAGACCGTCTACAGCCTCCCGCACCGCGCCAAGGTCGTCGAGGACTCCGCGGGCACCGCGCTGTTCCTCGAGTACAAGGGCCGCAAGGTCGCGAACGTCTGATCCAGTCCCTTCGGCTCCGCGTCGCTCCGCGACACGAGCCGTGCGGTCCATGGTGAACCAGACCTCTGCCACACCCTCCAGCGACGACCGGTCGCGTCTGGAGGCCACGCTCGGCGTGAGCCTCGACGGTGAGCTCTTCGAGCTCGCCCTGACGCACCGGTCGTTCGCTTTCGAGCACGGCGGCCTCCCGCACAACGAGCGCCTCGAGTTCCTCGGCGACTCGATCCTCGGGCAGGCCGTGACGGTCATGCTCTACACCGAGTACCCCGCGCTGAGCGAGGGCGACCTGGCCAAGCGCCGGGCGAGCCTCGTCTCGACGGTCGCGCTGGCCGAGATCGCCCGCGGCATCGGCCTGGGCGAGCACCTCCGCCTCGGCCGCGGCGAGGAGATGACCGGCGGCCGCGACAAGTCGTCGATCCTCGCGGACACCGTCGAGGCGATCATCGGCGCGGTCTACCTCGGCACCGGCCCGGACGCCGCGCGCGATCTCGTGCTGCGGCTGATCGCCCCGCTGACCGCGGATCCGCTGCGCTTCGGCGTCTCGATGGACCCGAAGACGAGCCTCCAGGAGGCGGCGGCCGAGCGCGGTGCGCCCGCGCCCCGCTACGAGATCGCGGCGACCGGACCGGACCACAGCAAGGTCTTCGTCGCCACCGTCGTCGTCGGCGGGCTCGTCACGGCGCGCGGCGAGGGGACGAGCAAGAAGGCGGCCGAGATGGCCGCCGCTCTCGACGCCTGGACGCGCCTCTCGGCGACGGCTCCGGGTGAGCCGGTCGCGCCCGCGGCGCCCGCCGCTCCGATCGAGGGCTGACCGTGCCCGAGCTGCCCGAGGTCGAGGTGGTGCGGGCCGGGCTCGCTCCCGCCGTCACCGGCTCGCTGGTGACGAGCGTCGAGATCGTCGACGAGCGCTCGCTCAAGCGCCATGTGCACCCGCTCGGCTCGTTCGAGGGGCTGCTCGTCGGGCGGCGGCTGCGCGGCGCGGTGCGGCGCGGCAAGTTCCTCTGGCTGCCGGCCGGTCGCGACGAGGCGCTGCTCGTGCACCTCGGAATGAGCGGGCAGGTGCTGCTGCGGACGGCCGACGCCGCGCTCGCGAAGCTGACCCGGATCCGGATCGGCATCGAGCATCCGGAGCACGGCGAGCTGGCCCTGCACTTCGTCGACCAGCGGATCTTCGGCTCGATGGCGATCGACTCGCTGGCTCCCACCGCGGACGGCGCGCCGGGCGGCTACGCCGGCGACGACGCGGTCGACGGCGACTGGCTGCGGGCCGTGCCCTCGCAGGTCGCGCACATCGCCCGCGATCCGCTCGACCCGTTCTTCGACCTCTCCGCCGTCCTCGCCGTGCTGGCCCGCCGGAACAGCGGCATCAAGCGCTCCCTGCTCGATCAGACGCTGGTCAGCGGCATCGGCAACATCTACGCGGACGAGTCGCTGTGGGCGGCCGAGCTGCATCCCGAGACGCCGAGCTCGTCGCTGACCGAGGCGCGGATCCGCCGCCTCTTCGCCGAGGTCCGCTCGGTGCTCGAGCGCGCCCTGGCCGAGGGCGGCACCAGCTTCGACGCCCAGTACGTCAACGTGAACGGCGCCTCCGGCTACTTCTCGCACAGCCTCAACGCCTACGGCCGGACCGGCAAGCCCTGCCCGCGCTGCGGCGAGCCGATCGTCCGCGTGCCGTTCATGAACCGCTCGTCGCACCTCTGCCCGCACTGCCAGCGCGCACCGCGCTGAGCGGTGCGACCTCCGGTTCGGTCGGCGCTGCCTCCGATGGAGGAGCCGCTGCAGAACATCAGCTGAGGTGGCAGGTCAACGCTGATGAGCGATGAGCAGGACTCCTGGCTGATGTTCTGCGTCGGCCCGCTCTGTGAGACGGGGTCGAGCCGGGTCAGGCCGCGGCCTTCTCCTCTGCGGGGGTGGCGTGCTTGACGTGGGCGAGGAGGTGGCCGAGGAGCGAGGCGATCAGAGTGATGGCGGCCGCGATGGCGAGGCCGAGCCAGAGGCCGACGTTCAGTGCCAGGGCGCCGACTCCGGCGCCGGCGGCGATCAGGACGACGGCGGTGGCTCGGCGGAACCAGGGCTGGCCCTTGCCGCCGCCGAGGCGGGAGTCGGCGGCGAGGCCGGTGATGGTCGAGGTGACGACGACGGTGGTGACGTCCTTGACCGCGATGTGGCGGGCGGTCGCGGCCTGGAGGCCCATCGCGAGGCCCAGGACGCCGGTGACGGTGAGGGCCAGGGGCTCGGGGTGCTCGGGGACGACGCCGAGCACGACGGCGAGCACGGCCATCAGCAGGCCGACGACGGTGAAGAGCCAGGAGGAGCGGGTGGTCCAGCCGGCCTTCACCGGGCGCAGGACGCGGCCGCCGATCGCGGCGCCGAGCATGAAGCCGGCGAGGGCGATGATCGGGCCGACGATGGGGAGGTCGTCGGCGCCGGCGAGCGCCATGCCGAGGATGACCACGTTGCCGGTCATGTTGCCGGTGAAGACCCGGTCGAGGCCGAGGTAGCCGACGGCGTCGATAATGCCGGTCGAGAAGGTCAGGGCGAGCATGAGGCCGAGGTGGACGTTGTCGGTGCGCGTGCGCAGGCGTCGGAACACGGGGGTCCTGTCGTCGGAGGGGTGGGCGGGCACCGCGAGATGCCACTTGTGAGCGCCTCCGTCGGCGTGTCGTGTGCACAAGTGGCATCTCGCGGGAGGGAGCGAGGGTGGTGCGGGGCCGATACTGCCATGGATGCGGCGGGCGGCCGGGACACGAGGGCGCAACACGGCGCCGCTACTGTCGGACGGAGTGCGGGGCGGGCCCGCGCGGAGAGGCGGCCATCGTGCAGGACGTGCAGAGGCGGGACGCGCAGGGGCGGCCTGCGCAGGAGCGGTCGGCGGTGTGGGCGGTGCAGCCCGGGGAGGGATTTCCGGAGGGGGTCGAGTACCTGCCGGCCGGTCCGGGATCGGTGCTGTGGGGGCGGCTGCCCTGCGCGAGCGACCGGGCGGTGCTCACCGTGGACTCCGGTGCCGAGGTCGTCATCGACACGCTGAGCCACGAGGGGGTTCTGGAGGATCAGGGGCGCGATCCGGTCGCGTTCTTCGGGGCGCACGGTGTGGCTCCCGAGGGGGTGCTGCGCGACGCGATCGAGCTCGCCGCGGCCGGGCCCTTCCGCGACACCGCCGTCGACGGGCCGCACGTGGTGACCGGGCCGATCGCGGTGCGCGGCGCGCAGCCGGGCGATCTGCTCCGGATGACGCTGCTCGAGGCCGAGCCGCGCGTCCCGTACGGCGTGATCTCGAACCGGCACGGGCGCGGCGCGCTGCCGGGGGAGTACCCGCTCGCTGCCGGCCCGTTCAGCGCCTTCGCTCGGGTGGAGGAGGGCGTCGACGGCATCCGGCGGGGCGTGCTGCCGCTGACCCCGGGCGGTGAGCGCTCGGCGCGGTTCGAACTGCACCCGTTCCTCGGGATCATGGGCGTCGCGGTGGCGGGCGACGAGCGGCCGCACTCCGTGCCCCCGGGCGCGCACGGCGGCAACATCGACATCTCGCTGCTCACGGCGGGCACGAGCGTGTACCTGCCGGTGCAGGTGCCGGAGGCGCTCGCCTACGTCGGGGACCCGCACTTCGCGCAGGGCGACGGCGAGGTCGCGCTGACCGCGATGGAGGCGAGCCTGCGGGTGCGGGTGCGCTTCGAGGTGATCCCGCGGGCGGAGGCGCTCGCCGCGTTCGGCGAGATCGCCGGGCCGCTCGGCGAGACGGCCGAGTTCCTGGTGCCGACCGGGATGGACGAGGACCTCGACGTCGCGGTGCAGAACTGCGTGCGGGCGGCGATCGCGCTGCTCCAGGCCCGCTACGGAATGGACGCGAGCCTGGCCTACGCGTACCTCAGTGCCGCGACGGACTTCAACATCTCGCAGGTCGTCGACCTGGTGAAGGGCGTGCACGCCCGCGTGCGGACGGCGGACTTCGATGACTGAGCAGGACGGCCCTGATCCGCGCGTCACGACACTGGAGGGGCAGCTGCCCGACGGGCTCGTCGACGCGGTGCTCGCCTACGAGGCCGCGCTGGCGGCCGACGACGTGCCGGCGCTCGCCGACGCCTTCGTCCGAGAGCCGACGACGCTGCGCGGCGACGCCTCCGGGCTGCTCGTGGGGCACGAGGCGATCACGGGGTTCCGCGGTCGGCGCGGCGGGACCCCTCCGAGGGCTCTCGCGGAGCTGCACGTGCGGGCCCTCGGGGCGGACGACGCGCTGGTCGTGACGGTGAACCTGCCGGCCCGCGGGGGGCGCGGGCTGGTGACGCAGCTGTGGACGCGGGACTCCGGAACCTGGCGGGTGCGCGCCGCGCAGGTGCAGGCGCCCGCGCCGGCGCTCGACGTGCGGGTGTGGCGGGCGGGCGGGGCGCCGCTCGTGCCCGCCTCCGCGTCGGGGCCGCTCGACGGGCTGGACGTGGCGGTGAAGGACCTGTTCGCGATCGAGGGGCAGCGGATCGGCGCGGGGATCCCCGTGCGGCTGGCGGAGGCCGAGGTCGAGCGATCCACCGCTCCCGCCGCCGCGATGCTGCTGGGCGCGGGGGCATCGGTGCGCGGGATCGCGCAGACCGACGAGTTCGCGTACAGCATCGCGGGGCGTAACTCGGGCTACGGGACGCCGCCGAACCCGGCGGTCCCGGGGGCGATCCCAGGCGGCTCCTCGAGCGGACCCGCGACCGCGGTCTCGCTCGGGCAGGCGGCGGTCGGGCTCGCCACGGACACGGCGGGGTCGATCCGCGTGCCCGCTTCGTACCAGGGGCTCTGGGGGCTGCGGACGACCCACGGCGCGGTGCCGGTCGAGGGGCTGCTTCCGCTCGCTCCGAGCTTCGACACGGTGGGGTGGCTGACGCGGGATCTCGAGACGTTGCGGAAGGTCGCCGCGGTCGCGCTGACCGGGCCTGCGGAGCCGCCGGTGAGTGGATTCGTCGTGGCCGAGGCGCTGCTCGAGAGGGTCGACGCTTCGGTCGCGACCGCGTTCTCGGCGGTGGTCGACGGGCTCGAGGTGGAGCGGATCGCGCTGCCGCCGGTGGCGGAGATGTTCGAGGCGTTCCGGCTCGTGCAGGCCGCGGAGGCGTGGGCGTCGGACGGTGCCTGGGTCACCGCGCACCCGGGCGTGCTGGCGCCGGACGTGCAGGGCCGGTTCGACGCGGCGGCGCGGATCGATGCCTACACCGAGGCGGCGGCGCGGGAGCGTGTCGCGGGGTTCCGCGAGCAGCTCGACGCGGCGCTCGGCGGGCGGGTGCTGCTGCTGCCGTCGGCGTCGTCGGTGGCGCCGGCGCTCGACGCGTCGGCCGAGGTCATCGACGCGGCTCGGACGGCGACTCTCGGGTTGACCTGCCTCGCGGGGATCGGCGGGTATCCGGCGCTGTCTGTGCCGCGGTTGAGCGTCCACGGCAAGCCGGTGGGGCTGTGCCTGGTCGGGCCGCGCGGGGCGGATCTGGCGCTGCTGGAGCTGGCGGCGGAGGTGCTGGGGTAGGCGGGTCTCCCGGAGCAGAGCACCTTGTCGATGGTGGATGACCCCACGCATGCTGATCGAGTAGCCCGCGGAGCGGGCGTATCGCGATCCGCCCGCGCCAGGACAGGAGTCTGCAGACCTCCCCTGCTGATGACGGTGGGTCTCGATACGCCGCTGCGGGGCTACTCGACCAGCAAAGGCTGCGGGCGTCTCTTCCCCGTGGACCCTCCGGCGCCGAAACATCGACGAAACGTCTGTTGCAGTAGAGTCGTGACCTGAAACAGGTTTTTCTCTGCACGTCCGACTGCGAAGAAGGTGGCTCCCATTCCGACCGCGCCCGCGATCTCGACGTTCCTCCCCATCGACCCGCCGCCCCGGCTGCTGATGGGCCCCGGCCCGATCAACGCCGACCCGCGGGTGCTCCGCGCGATGTCCGCGCAGCTTGTGGGCCAGTACGACCCGTTCATGACCTCGATGATGAACGAGACGCAGGAGCTCTACCGCCGCGTCTTCGCCACCTCGAACGAGAAGACGATGCTGGTCGACGGCACCAGCCGCGCCGGCATCGAGGCCGCGCTCGTCTCGATGCTCGAGCCGGGCGACAGAGTGCTCGTGCCCGTCTTCGGCCGCTTCGGCCACCTGCTCCGCGAGATCGCCGAGCGCTGCGGCGCGGAGGTGCACGTGATCGAGGCGGAGTGGGGCCAGGTGTTCCCGGTCTCGGTCATCACCGAGGCGATCGAGCGCGTGCGCCCGAAGGTGCTCGCGGTCGTGCACGGCGACACGTCGACGACGATGGCGCAGCCGCTCGAGGAGCTCGGCGCCGTCTGCGAGAAGCACGGCGTGCTGTTCTACACCGACGTCACCGCGTCGCTCGCGGGCAACGCGTTCGGCGCCGACGAGCTCGGCCTCGACGCCGTCTCGGCCGGCCTGCAGAAGTGCCTCGGCGGGCCCTCCGGCTCCGCTCCCGTCACCTTCTCCGAGCGCGCCGTCGCCGTGATCGAGGCGCGCAAGAGCATCGAGGCCGGGATCCGCGACGAGGGCGACGCGGTCAGCGCGCACCCGGTCCGCTCCAACTACTTCGACCTCGGCATGGTCTTCGACTACTGGGGTCCGCGCCGGCTCAACCACCACACCGAGGCCACGACGATGCTCTACGGCGCGCGCGAGTGCGCCCGGCTGATCGTCGAGGAGGGCCTCGACACCACCATCGCGCGGCACGAGCTGCACGGTGCGGCGATGCTCGCCGGCGTCCAGGGTCTCGGCCTCCGCGTCTTCGGCGACCTCGCGCACAAGATGAACAACGTCGTCGCGGTGCACATCCCGGACGGCGTGAACGGCGACGCGGTGCGCGGCGCGATGCTGGAGGACTTCGGCATCGAGATCGGCACCTCCTTCGGGCCGCTGCACGGCAAGGTCTGGCGGATCGGCACCATGGGCTACAACGCGCGCCAGGACACGGTGCTGACCACGCTCGCCGCGCTCGAGGCGGTCCTGCGCCGCGCGGGCGCGACCGTCGCTCCGGGCGGCGGGGTCGCGGGCGCGTACGGCGTCTACGACTCCGCACGGGGAGGCGCGGCGTGAGCGTCGTCGACGCCGCCGCGATCATGGCGCGCTGCGACGAGCTCGCGGCGGTGTCGAGCACCCGCGGCGCGATCGAGCGCGTCTACCTCTCTCCGGAGCACGCCCGCGTGAACGCGATGGCCGCGCGCTGGATGGAGGACGCCGGCATGCGCACCTGGCAGGACGCGGCCGGCAACCAGTGCGGCCGCTACGAGGGCGCCACGCCCGGACTGCCCGCGCTGCTGCTGGGCTCGCACCTGGACACCGTGCCCGATGCGGGGCGCTACGACGGGATCCTCGGCGTGATGCTCGCGATCGCGGTCGTCTCCCGGTTGAACGCGGCTGGGACCCGGCTGCCGTTCGCCGTCGAGGTCGTCGCGTTCGGCGACGAGGAGGGCACCCGCTTCGGCACGGCCCTGCTCGGCTCCCGCGCGGTCGCCGGCACCTGGGACGAGCACTGGTGGGAGCTGGAGGACGCGCACGGCACGACCCTCGTCGAGGCGTTCCACGAGTTCGGCCTCGATCCCTCGCGCATCTCGACCGCGGCGCGCGACGCCGCCGACGTCCTCGCCTACCTCGAGACGCACATCGAGCAGGGCCCGTACCTCGAGGAGGCGGACCGCGCCCTCGGCGTCGTCTCCTCCATCGCCGGCGCCCGCCGCTTCGCGCTGACCCTCACCGGCAAGGCCGGCCACGCGGGCGGCGTGCCGTTCGACCGCCGCCGCGACGCACTGACCGGGGCCGCCGAGGCCGTGCTCGCCGTCGAGCGCATCGCCCGCGAGCACGGGGCGATCGCCACCGTCGGCCGCCTCGAGGCGTTCCCCGGCGCAGTCAACGTGATCCCGGGCCGAGTGGAGTTCTCGCTCGACCTGCGGGCCGAGTTCGACGACGTCCGCGACACCGTCTGGGACGGGATCGAGCACTCGATGTCGGAGACGGCCCGCCGCCGTCGGCTCGCGCTGACCGTCGAGGAGACGCACGGAGCGCCCGCCGTCGTCGCGGCCGACTGGCTGCAGGACGTCGTCCGCACCGGCATCCGCGCGACCGGCGACGAGGAGCCGATGGTGCTGTTCTCGAAGGCCGGGCACGACGCGATGGCGATCGCCGACCTCACCGAGTACGCGATGCTCTTCGTCCGCTGCGAGGGCGGCGTCAGCCACCACCCGGAGGAGAACGTGACCGAGGCCGACGTCGCGACCGCGCTGGACGCCTTCGAGGCGGCGGTGCACGCGTTCGCCGAGGCGCGGGCAGGACGGGTGTGACCGCCTCGGCGCCGATCGCCGAGCACCGCGCTGAGGCCTCCGCACCGAGCATCGGTCACCGGATCGACGCGGGCTACGCCTCGCTCTCGCGGCAGGAGCAGCGCACGGCCGACTTCATCCTCGACCACCTCGGCGACCTCGCCAGCTACACCGCCACCGAGCTCGCGCAACACAGCGGAGTGTCGAAGGCCACGGTCTCGCGGCTCTTCCGCCGCCTGGGCTTCTCCAACTCGCAGGAGGTGCGCGAGCACGCGCGCGCGCTGCGCAGCTCCGGGGTGCCGGTCGGCCCGGCCTCGGCCGGTGCCCCCGCCGACGCGCTGGCCGCGCACCTCGAGAGCGAGCACGCGAACCTCCGCCGCCTCGCGACGACCTTCGCCGACGGGCGGCTCGAGGAGTCCGTCCGGCTGCTCTCCGGCGCCCGCGAGGTCGTCGTGATCGGCCTGCGCAACAGCTACCCGGTCGCGCTGCACCTGCGCCAGCAGCTCGCCCAGGCGCGCGCCCGGGTGCGGATCGCGCCGCAGCCCGGGCAGTCGCTCGGCGAGGAGATCGCCGGACTCGGCGCGGAGGACGCGGTGGTGCTGGTCGGCTTCCGGCGGCGGCCCGCCTCCTTCGCGGCCGTCGTCGACGTGCTGGCCGCGCACGGGGTGCCGGTCGTGCTGCTCGCCGATGCGCACGCGCGGCGGTTCGCCGACCGCTGCGCGGTCTGGCTGGAGTGCCCCGTCGACAGCGAGACGGCCTTCGACAGCTACGCGGCGGCGATGAGCGCGGTCGCCGTGCTGGCCGCCGGGGTGCTCGGCGCCGTGCCGCGCGAGTCGCGCGAGCGGATCGCGGGCATCAGCACCCTGTACGCCGAGCTGGCCGAGTTGGAGGAGCGGCCGTGAGCGCCGAGGCGGCCGAGCTGATCCGGGCGCACGCGCGGCACCCGGTCGGGCGCGACGACGCGATGCCGGCCGGGGTGCTCGGCCGGGCCGAGCTGCTCACGCCGACCTGCGGCGACCGGATCGAGGTCCGGGTCTCCGGAGACGCGACGGCGCTGGCGATCAGCTGGAGCGGGCGCGGCTGCGAGGTGTCGCAGGGCTCCGCGTCGCTGCTCGCGGACGAGCTCGACGGGCTCGACGCGGTCACTGCCCGCGGGCGCGTCGCCGCCTTCCTCGACGCGATGGCGGCGCACGACGCGGTGTCCGGTCGCGGGGCGGATCCCGACGGCCCGGCGGGCCAAGCGCTCGGCGACGAGGCGGCGCTGCTGCTGGTCGCCGCGAACCCGGTGCGCTCGGTCTGCGCGGCGCTCGCCTGGCGCGCGCTGCGCGACGCGCTCGACGTGAGCGGGCTCGGATGACCGCGTCAGCCGGGTCCGTCGCGGTCGGCCCCCGAGGAGAGATCGCCGCACTCCACCGCGAGGGCGCCGTGCCGCGCGAGGTAGTCGCGGGCGCCGGAGTCGCCGGTGAGCGTTGCCGCGAGCGGCCGCCAGTGCGCGCTGCCCAGCAGCACGGGATGACCGGGGCGACCGCGGTAGGTCGCGCGGGCGAGCACCGACGGGCCGACGGGGGAGTCGCGGAGGACGCGCTCGCCGACCGCGGCGGGTTCGTCCGGCAGATCGACGAGCGTCACCAGGGCGGCGTCACCGTGCGCGGCGCGCAGCCCGGTGCGCAGGGAAGCGGACAGTCCCTCGGCCCAGTCCTCCGCGACGACGACCGCCGCTCGTTCGGGCACCAAGGGGCGCGCCTCGTCGGCCTCAGCGCCGAGCACGACCAGCACGCTCCCGCAACCCGCGTCCTCGAGTCGCGCCACGGCACGCTCGACCCAGCTCACGCCCTCCGCATCGACCCGCAGCGCCTTCGGCCCGCCCGCCCGGCGGCCGGCACCCGCGGCGAGCACCACCCCCACCACGTCCATCCGACCATCGTGCCGCACACCCGGGCCGACGAGGAGACCGCATGACCGACCCCACCCCCCTCCGCGACGCGCTGCTGGCGTGCCTCGCCGTCCCGCGCTGGGCCGATGAGGTCGCCGCGGGCGCGCCCTACGCCTCGACCGGGGCTCTCGCCGCCGCGGCCGACGCGAGCGCGCGCACGCTGACCGCCGACGAGGTGGAGGCGGCGCTGGCCGACCACCCCCGGATCGGCGAGCGGCACGCGGGGACCGGACGCTCCTCCGACTTCTCCGCCGCCGAGCAGGCGTCGAGCCTCTCGCCGGACGAGGCGCTGGCCGAGCGGCTGCTGGCCGGCAACCGGGCCTACGAGGAGCGGTTCGGGCGGGTGTTCCTGATCCGGGCGGCCGGACGCGACCGATCGGAGATCGTCGCCGAGCTCGAGCGCCGGCTCGGCCTCGACGAGGACACCGAGCGCGGGATCGTCGCCGACCAGCTGCGCGAGATCACGGTGCTGCGGGTGCGCGCGCTCGGACCCGAGACCGGCGCCGTCGCGGAGGCGGCTCGATGAGCGCGCACCGCAGCCACGTCACGACGCACGTGCTCGACGCCGTGCTCGGCCGGCCGGCGCAGGACGTGCCGGTCGCGCTCGAGGCGCGACGAGGATTCGGCTGGGAGCCGATCGCGACCGCGCGGACCGACGCCGACGGCCGCGTCGCCGAGTTCGGCCCTACCGAGCTGCCCGCGGGGATCTACCGCGTCGTCTTCGACACCGCCGCGTACTTCGAGCGCTCGGGCACCGCGTCGTTCTACCCCGAGGTGGTCGTCGCGTTCCGTCTCGAGGACACGGCCGCGCACTTCCACATCCCGCTGCTGCTGAGCCCGTTCGCCTACTCGACCTACCGGGGGAGCTGAGCGTGCAGCTCCGGGAGCTCCTCGACGCGCCGACACTGCGGATCCGCGCCGTGCACACCACCGAAGAGGCGCTCGCTCGCGAGGTGAACTGGACCTTCACCACCGATCTGCTCGACCCGCGCCGCTACCTGGCGCGCGATCAGCTCGTGCTGACCGGGATGATGTGGCGGCGCACGGCCGAGGACAGCGAGGCCTTCGTGTCCGCGGTCGCCTCCTCCGGCGCCGTCGCGCTGCTGGCCGGTGAGGGGCTCCTGGGCTTCGTGCCCGACGATCTGGTCGTCGCCTGCCGCACGCACGGCGTCGCGCTGTTCGCAGTGCCGGCCGACGTGTCCTTCGCCTCGATCACCG
Source organism: Rathayibacter sp. VKM Ac-2927 (assembly GCF_022815525.1). Classification (NCBI taxonomy): domain Bacteria; kingdom Bacillati; phylum Actinomycetota; class Actinomycetes; order Micrococcales; family Microbacteriaceae; genus Rathayibacter; species Rathayibacter sp. VKM Ac-2927. The sequence continues at coordinate 1,301 of NZ_JALGRT010000001.1, read as the reverse complement.
CGCACCTCTCCAATGCGCTGGCGGGCGACCGGGTCGCGCGGCTGACCGCCGGGCTCGCGCGCCAGCGGCAGCTGCTGACCGAGGTCTACCGCGGGCAGCTGCTCGACGAGCTGATCGCCCGCACCTCGACCGAGCTCGGGAGGCCGGTGCGGGTGCTGACCGCGACCGGGCGCTCCGCCGCCGCGTCCGCGGACCCGCTGAGCGCCGACGAGGTCGACCGCGTCGTGCACGCCGCCCTCACGTCGCGCCGCACTCCGGTGACGGTGCCGGACGCGCACGGAGGAGTGCTGTCGATCCTCGCCGTCGCGGGAGCGGAGGAGCACCGCGCCGCCTCATGGTTCGTCGTCGTCGCCGGAGACTGGAACGAGTGGCACCCCTCGCTGCTCGACGCGATCACCGAGCTGACCGGCGTCATCGGGCTCTACCGGCTGCAGCGCGAGGCGGCCCTGCTCGCCGACGCGGCGCTCGTCGACCGGCTGCTCGAGCTGATCGAGGAGGACAGCGAGCAGCCCGAGACGACGGTCTACCTCCGCCAGCTGGGCCTCGGCGGCGTCGAGCGCTTCGCGGTGCTGGCGGCCGCGGCGGACGGCGACGGCGAGCTCGCGCGCTCGGTGCTCACGGATGCGGTGGCGCACCTGGGGCGGGCCGTGGTGGGGCGCGATGCCGACGGAGCGGTGGCGCTGGTCCCGGTGGCGGACGACGAAGCCCTGGCCGTCGTGACCGCGGCGCTGCGCCGGGCCGGTGCGGCGTTGGACGGCGCGGTGCTGCGGGTCGGAGTGAGCGCGCCGAGTCCGCTGGCCGCGCTCGGCGGGGCGCTGCGGTCGGCGCGCTACGCGCTGCGGCTGCCGTCCGCGCCGGGCGACGCGTCGCCGGTGCGGATCGGGACGGCCGGCGAGGTGACCTCGGCGGTGCAGCTGCTGAGCGCGGTGCCGGACCACCTGCGCGCGGTGTTCGTCGAGCTGGTGCTGGGCCGGCTGATCGAGCACGACGCGCGCTACAACTCGCAGCTGGTGGCGACTCTGTCGGCGTTCCTCGACTGCGGCGGCTCCTGGGTGCGCGCGGCCGAGCAGACGCACCTGCACCTCAACACGGTGCGCTACCGCATCGCCCGGGTGGAGGAGCTGACGCAGCGCGACCTCTCGAACACGTCGGACCGCGCCGACCTCTTCCTGGCGCTGCGGCTGCGCTGAGCAAACCATGTCGATCGAGTAGCGCGCGCAGCGCGCGTATCGGTGATTGCCTTGGTGTGTCGCGGGGTTCTGACTCGTCTGCGTATCTGACGCCTGGCAGGGCTGTCTGGA